>NZ_OZ034796.1:0-1631964 GCF_964028575.1 Wolbachia endosymbiont (group A) of Lypha dubia | reverse complement strand
TTAGGATAAAAATAATTGAAGTTAATCTTCAAAATAATAAATTTGAGAATTTAATAATTAAAATAATAGGTAAAATTAATGCAATTTCTACATCAAAAATTAAAAAAATAATTGTAATTAAAAAAAATCGTAAAGAAAATGGAATACGGGAAGAAGATTTTGGATCAAATCCACATTCAAAAGGAGATACTTTTTCACGGTCAATAATAGTTTTTTTTGAAATAATAGAAGCTAAAAATATTATAATTATAGAAATTAATATAATAATTAATCTTGTTATTAAAATAATTAAAATTATTTATACTATTAATAATAGACTTTATGATTGGAAGTCAAATATACTTTTTATATTATATAAATAATTAATTATCCTCCTCATCAATAAATTGAAATATAAAGAAATAATCAGACAATATCAACAAAATGTCAATATCAAGCTGCTGCTTCAAATCCGAAATGATGGTTTATTGAAAAATGATTATTTAAATGTCGAATTAAACAAATTATTAAAAAAGTTGTTCCAATTAATACATGAATTCCATGAAATCCTGTTGCTATAAAAAAAGTTGATCCATAAACTGAATCAGCAATTGTAAATGGAGATTCAATATATTCATATATTTGAAGTATAGTAAAGTAAATTCCTAAAATAACAGTAAAAAATAGACCTTGAGTTGTTTGAGAAAAATTATTTTCTATTAAACTGTGATGAGCTCATGTTACAGTAATTCCTGAAGTTAATAAAATTACTGTATTTAATAATGGAATTTGGAATGGATTAAATGTAATAATTTTAGTTGGAGGTCAAATTGATCCAATTTCTACTGATGGAGATAAACTTCTATGAAAAAAAGCTCAAAAAAATGAAATAAAAAATAAAATTTCTGATAAAATAAATAAAATTATTCCTCATCGTAAACCTGTTGTTACTATTAATGTATGAAGACCTTGAAATGTTCTTTCTCGAGAAATATCTCGTCATCATTGATATACAGTTAAAATAGTAATTATATTTCCTAATAAAAATAATGAAATATCATATTGATGGAATCATTTTACTAATCCAGAAACAGTTGTTATTACTCCTAATGATGCTGTTAATGGTCATGGTCTATAATCTACTAAATGAAAAGGGTGATTTGAATGAGTTGACATTAATTTACTTCTCTAGAATAAAGTGTACTAAGTACAGCAAATACATAAGATTGAATTATAGCAACAGCTGATTCTAATACTAATAAAGCAATTTGTGTAATAATTAAAATTCTTAATAAAATTGAAGGTATAGAAGGACCAGTATTTCCAAGAAGTGTTAAAAGAAGATGTCCAGCAATTATATTAGCTGTTAATCGAACAGCTAAAGTTCCTGGACGAATTATATTTCTAATTGTTTCAATACAAACTATAAATGGTATTAAAATAGCTGGAGTCCCTTGTGGAACAAGATGTATAAATATATGTTGAGTATTATTAATTCAACCAAATAATATAAATGATAATCATAAAGGTAGAGCTAATGTAAGAGTTAATGTTAAATGACTAGTTCTTGTAAAAATATAAGGAAATAATCCTATAAAATTATTAAATAAAATTATTGAAAATAAGGAAATAAATAAAAAAGTAGATCCATTAGTTCCTATAGGTATTAATAATGTTTTAAATTCTTTATGTAAAGTTAATAAAATATTATTTCAAAAAATATGAAATCGAGAAGGAGTTAATCAATATATTGATGGAATTATTAAAATTCCTATAAATGTTCTTATTCAATTTAATGATAAATTAAAAATACTTGAAGAAGGGTCAAATACTGAAAATAAATTTGTTATCATTTTCAATTTAATGATTTTATTAATTGTATTTTATTAATTAATTTAGATTTAGGTATATTAGGAATAAATGAATAATAATTTATTATATTAAAAATTATAAATGAAATTGTAAAAATAATAAATAAACTTAATCAAGCAATTGGAGCTATTTGTGGTATTAAAAAATATCAAATTATGATAATTTTAGTTTGACAAACTAATGTTATTTATTAACTAATTTTTTCATTAGAAGTAAATGCTAATTTACTATAAAATGGTTTAAGAGACCAATACTTGCTTTCAGTCATCTAATGAATAATTTATATATTAGAAATTCATTTAATAAAATAATTAATAGGAATTCTTTCAATAACAATTGGTATAAAACTATGATTAGCACCACAAATTTCTGAACATTGACCATAAAATAATCCAGGACGATTAATTATAAAATTAGTTTGATTTAATCGACCTGGAGTTCCATCAACTTTTACTCCTAATGCTGGAATAGTTCATGAATGAATTACATCTATTGATGTAATTAAAGTTCGAATTTGTGAATTTATTGGAATAATAGTTCGATTATCAACATCTAATAATCGAAAGGAATCAATTGATAATTCATTTGTAGGAATTATATAAGAATCAAATTCAATATTTGAAAAATCTGAATATTCATAAGTTCAATATCATTGATGACCAATAATTTTTAAAGTAATTGCTGGTTCATTAATTTCATCTAATAAATATAATAATCGTAATGAAGGAAGTGCAATAAATAATAAAATAATTGCTGGTAAAATAGTTCAAATAATTTCAATTGTTTGTCCATGTAATAAATAACGATTAGTATATTTATTAAACAATAATATAATTATTAAATATCTTACTAATATAGTAATTATTACTAAAATCAGAAGAGTATAATCATGAAAAAAAATTAATTGTTCTATTAAAGGTGAGGAACTATTTTGTAAATTTAAATTTGCTCATGTTGACATAAATTTATTCTAATAAAAGTAAAATACTTTATATATGAAGCTTAAATCCATTGCACTAATCTGCCATATTAGAAATTAGTTAATAATGGTAATTCAGAATATCTATGTTCAGCAGGAGGTGTATTTTGCAATCATTCAATAGATGAATTTAATTGAATAGGGAATAATACTAAACGTTGTAAAATTATACTTTCTCAGATAATATAAAAAAAAAATAAAATACCTAATAAAGAAATTGTTGACCCAATTGTAGAAATTACATTTCATGCTGTATAAGCATCTGGGTAATCTGAATAACGTCGAGGTATTCCTGCTAATCCTAAAAAATGTTGAGGAAAAAAAGTTAAATTTACTCCAATAAATATAATATAGAATTGAGATTTTAAAAGATTATTATTTAAAGTTAATCCTGTAAATAATGAATATCAATGAATAAATCCTGCTATAATAGCAAATACAGCTCCTATAGATAAAACATAATGAAAATGAGCTACTACATAATAAGTATCATGTAAAATAATATCAAGTGAAGAATTAGCTAAAATTACTCCAGTTAATCCTCCAACTGTAAATAAAAATACAAATCCTAAAGCTCATAAAGTAGCAGGAGTAAAATTTAATTGAGTTCCATATAAAGTTGCTAATCAACTAAAAATTTTAATTCCAGTAGGAACAGCAATAATTATAGTAGCTGAAGTAAAATATGCACGAGTATCAACATCTATTCCTACAGTAAATATATGATGAGCTCAAACAATAAATCCTAATAATCCAATAGCTAATATTGCATAAATTATTCCTAAAGAACCAAATGTTTCTTTTTTTCCTGATTCTTGGCTAATAATATGAGAAATTATTCCGAATCCAGGTAAAATTAAAATATAAACTTCAGGATGACCAAAAAATCAAAATAAATGTTGATATAAAATTGGATCTCCTCCACCTGCAGGATCAAAAAATGATGTATTTAAATTTCGATCTGTTAATAATATTGTAATTGCTCCTGCTAATACTGGTAAAGATAATAAAAGTAATAAAGCTGTAATAACTACAGATCATACAAATAAAGGTATTCGATCAAAAGTAATACCGACAGATCGTATATTAATTACAGTAGTAATAAAATTTACAGCTCCAAGAATAGATGAAATTCCAGCTAAATGTAATGAAAAAATAGCTAAATCTACAGAAGAACCCCCATGAGCAATATTAGATGATAAAGGTGGATAAACTGTTCATCCTGTTCCAGCTCCATTTTCCACTATACTTCTAACTAAAAGTAAAGTTAATGAAGGAGGTAAAAGTCAGAAGCTTATATTATTTATTCGAGGAAATGCTATATCTGGGGCTCCTAATATTAATGGAACTAATCAATTTCCAAATCCTCCAATTATAATAGGTATAACTATAAAAAAAATTATAATAAAAGCATGTGCTGTTACAATTACATTATAAATTTGATCATCTCCAATTAATGCACCTGGATGTCCTAATTCAGTTCGAATTAAAATACTTAAAGATGTACCAATTATTCCTGATCAAGCTCCTAAAATAAAATATAAAGTACCAATATCTTTATGATTAGTAGAAAATAATCATTGTTGCGATTAAATGGCTGAATTTAGGCAATAGATTGTAAATCTATTTATGAGAATTTTTCTCTTTAATCAATATCAATATTTTAGCTTTATAGTCAATAATGATATTAGACTGCAATTCTAAAGGAGTAATAGTTTACTAAGGCTTAAAAGATTATTCTTATATATATAGCTTTGAAGGCTATTAGTTTTTTTAACTTAAAACCTTTAAATTAATATATATATATAGAAGTAATTAAAAATAAGCCAAATATTGAAAAAAATGAAAATATTATAAAAATTTTTATTCTTATTGAATTAAAATTTACATAATATATTCAATTATTTTCATAATAATTAAGTATAAAAGCTCTATAAGTTAATCGAATATAAAAATATAAAGTAATTAATGTTATTAAAATTAAAAATATTAATAAAAAAAATTGGTTATTTATAGTTAAAGATTGAATAACAAGTCATTTAGGAAAAAATCCAATAAATGGAGGTAATCCTCCTAGAGATAATAAATTAAATATTAAAAAAAATTTTTTAATTTTTGAATTAAAAAAAATTGAAAATAATTGATTAATATGAGAAATTTTAAATATTATAAAAATAAAAATTGTTCTGATTGTTATAAATGAATAAAATATAAAATAAATTATTCATAATAAATTTCTATTATATATTGCTATTAATATTCATCCTAAATGATTAATAGAGGAATAAGCTATTAATTTACGTAAAGAGGTTTGATTTAATCCTATTAAAGCACCAATTATTACTGAAAAAATAATTCTTATAATAATAATTGGTTTAATTATAATGTAAGAAATTAATATTAAAGGTGCAATTTTTTGTCATGTTATTAAAATTAAACTATTTAATCATGATAATCCTTCTATTACAGTAGGAAATCAAAAATGGAAAGGAGCTGCACCTATTTTTAAAAGAAGGGAAAAAGAAATAATTATTTCTATCAAATAATTAGAATTAATTTTTCTAGAATTTAATAAATGTAAAATTACTGCAAATAGTAAAATAGAAGAAGCTAAAGCTTGAGTTAAAAAATACTTTAATGAAGATTCTGTTGATATTAATTTATTATCTCTTATTAGGGGAATAAAAGTTAATAAATTAATTTCTAAACCTATTCAAGCTCTTAATCAAGAATTAGCAGAAATTGAAATTATAGTTCCCATTATTAAAATAGTTAAGAATATAATTTTAGATGAATTGTTTAAAATTAAAAAAAAAAGGATTAAAACCTTTATAAGTGGGGTATGAACCCAATAGCTTAATTAGCTTATTTTTTTAATATTAATATATTTTAGTGTATGAGGCACAAAAGTTTTTGATACTTTTAGAAATAGTTTAACTCTATTAAATATAAAAATAATGAATGTAATAATATTACATAATTTACCCTATCAAGGTAACCCTTTTTGTCAGGCAATTCATTAAATTTTAATTAGTTTTTCATGTTTTTTTTAGTATACAAATTTATTTATTTTAATTTTTATAATATATTTTTCTTCTTTTTTTTTTTTTTTTTTTTTTTTTTTTTTTTTTTTTTTTTCTTTATACTTTAATTTTTATAATAATATAAATTTTGAATTTATAATTTATAATATATTTATATAATTAAAAATAGTATTATTTATAAAATTTAGTTATATTTATATATTATTTATTTAATTTAATATATTACAAAAATTCGGAATTTTTTGCATTTTTTTTTAATTTATAAATTAATATTTTAATAAATATAAATTTTATTTAAATAATTTAAAATTGCATATATATATATATATATAATTTATATATACATATACATTATTTATATAAATATTAAATTATGTCATTCATGTGATATAATTTAATAATTAATAAATAATTTATTTTATACATTTATATATATATGGGATTATTATCAAATTTATTATATAACTACATTTCTGCACAATTATTAGATAAATCATTATATATGAGAATTTAACTTAGGCTATCCTTCATTGAATTTCTTTTTTTTTTGAATATAAATTAATAGATATATATTAATTAACTAAATATTTATATATTAATATATATCTATTAATCTCTTTAGTATAGTATTGAATGAAAAATTTTGCACTCTATAATATAAAAATTTTTTAGAATGCAAATTTAACTAATTTTTAAAATTTTACATGGCGAAAAAAAAAAAAAAAAACGCAAAAATTCCGAATTTTTGCAAATTTTTTGATATTATTATTTTTAATTATTTTTATGTAATTTATTTTATATATTTATAATATATTTTAATATTTTTTTTTTTAATTTTAAGTTAAATTATTTATTTTTGTTATTTAGTATAATTTTTATAATATATTTAATTTTTATAATATATTTTAATTAAATTAAATATTTAAAATTCTCGAAAAATTCGGAATTTTTTCGAATTTTTTTTATATTATTATTTTTAATTATTTTTATGTAATTTATTTTAATTTTTATAAATTATTTTAATATTTTTTAATTTTAAGTTAAATTATTTATTTTTGTTATTTAGTATAATTTTTATAATATATTTAATTTTTATAAAATATTTTAATTAAATTAAAGATTTTAAATTTACAAAAATTCGGAATTTTTGCGTTTTTATTATTTTTAATTATTTTTATATAAATTTATTTTATTTATTTATAAATTATTTATTATTTTATTTTAGATTAAATTATTTATTTATATTATTTATTTTAATTTTTATATTTTTATAATTCATTAAATTTTTAATTAATTTTTCATGTTTTTTTAGTATACAAATTTATTTATTTTAATTTTTATAATATATATATATATATATATATATACTTTTTTTATTTATTTATATTAATAAAATTTATTTATTTAAATTTTTTCATTTTCTTTTTTTTAATATATAAAAAATTATTTATTTTAATTTTTATAATATATTTTTCATGTTTTTTTAGTATACAAATTTATTTATTTTAATTTTTATAATATATTTTTGATTAGAGAGAGATATATATATATATATATATTAATATTAATTTTTTTATTAAATAGGGGTATTAATAAATAAATTTAATAATTAATTATATATATATATATATATATATATATAAATATAAATAAAAAATTTTTTTAAGTTTAATTATTAATAAAATATATTATAATTATTTATTTTATATAGGGGTATAAATAAATTTATTATTTATTATTATTATTATTTTAATTTTATTAAAATTTATTTATAAATTTATTTATATATATATATATATATATATATATATATATATGTGTGTGTGTATATATGTAATTTTTAATTTCATTTGTTAGTAATTACCAAATTATAATTATTTAAATTAATAATTGTTTGTATATATATATATATACACATAATCATAATTAAATAAGATAAATACTTTTTTTATTTATTTATTTTTATAATAATAATATTATTATTATAATTATTTTTATTATTTTTATTTATAAAGTTTTATTTTGGCTTAAAAATTTATTATTAATTTAATTTATATGTAAATTTTTGTATGGTTTATTATTTATTTTAAAAATATTTAATATTATTTTATTCGCAATAATTGATATTATTTTTAATTTAAGAAATTTAGAAATAGTAATATTAAAAAAAGTATTAACAAAATTTGTGCCAGCAGTTGCGGTTAAACTAATAATGCAAATAAATTATATCAATTTAAAGTTAAATTATAATTTAATTAAATTTAAATAAATTTATTAAGTGAAATTTTAAATTTATAATTTTATTAATAAAAAATTGAAACTTGCAAATTTTAATTATAAACTAGGATTAGATACCCTATTATTTAAAATGTATTAAAATAAATTAAGGTATTAATAGTTATATTCTTTAAACTTAAAAAATTTGGCGGTATTTTAATCTATTCAGAGGAACTTGTTTTATAATCGATAATCCACGATGGACCTTACTTAAGTTTGTTATCAGTTTATATACCGTCGTTATTAGAATATTTTATAAGAAGGAAAATTTTCATAATTTTTATATTTAAATTATATCAGATCAAGGTGTAGCTTATGTTTAAGTAAAAATGAGTTACAATAAATTTATTTAGATGAATATAAATTTGAAATATTTATTGAAGGTGGATTTGATAGTAAAATTATATAGATAAATAATTTGATTATAGTTCTAAAATATGTACATATCGCCCGTCACTCTTATTATTAAAATAAGATAAGTCGTAACATAGTAGATGTACTGGAAAGTGTATCTAGAATGCAATTTAAAGCTTATTAAGTAAAGTATTTCATTTACATTGAAAAGATTTTTGTGCAAATCAATATAAATTGAATAGTATTTATTTATTAATTTCTTTTTTTTTAATTTATATTATTAAAAATAATTATATAATTAATTGTTTTAGTATTTTATATAGAAAAAATAATAATAATTATAGTTTATTAGTATTGTAAAATAATATTGAAATAAATTGAAAAATTTTTATTTTAAAAGAAAATTTAATTTATTGTACCTTGTGTATCAGGGTTTATTAAATATAAATTATCTATTTTAATTTTCTCGATTTTAAAAGAGTTAATATATTATAAAATATAATGTGACAAAATTATTTTTAATAATATATTGGAAATGAAATGTTATTCGTTTTTAAAGGTATCTAGTTCTTTAAGAAATAAATTCAATTTATAAATTTTATATTATTTAATTAAATAAATAAATTAAATAAATATTTAATTTTAATATTTTATGGGATAAGCTATAAAATAAAATTTTAAAAATTAAAGATAAATTATTAAATATAAGCTTAGAAATAGTTATTATTAACAAAAGTGTTATAATTTATTTTAATTATTAATTATTTTTTATAATTTTAAATTTTTATTAAAGTATTTATTTAAATAATTTAAATAAAAAAATAATGATAAAATTAGTATATTTATTTTAATATATATATATATATATATATATATATATATATTTATGTAAAAGTAATTTTATATGATAAGTTTTATTAAAGAATTCGGCAAATATAATGTTCGCCTGTTTAACAAAAACATGTCTTTTTGTATTTATATAAAGTCTAACCTGCCCACTGAATTTTTAAATGGCCGCAGTATTTTAACTGTGCAAAGGTAGCATAATCATTAGTCTTTTAATTGAAGGCTGGTATGAATGGTTGGACGAAATATTAACTGTTTCAAAAGTATTTTTAATAAAATTTTATTTTTTAGTTAAAAAGCTAAAATTAATTTAAAAGACGAGAAGACCCTATAAATCTTTATAATTTTTTATATTATATTTTTATAGAATTTTTCTAAAATAATAAATTAAAATATTTTATTGGGGTGATATTAAAATTTAATTAACTTTTAATTTTTTATTTCATTAATTTATGAATAATTGATCCGTTATTAACGATTAAAAATTTAAGTTACTTTAGGGATAACAGCGTAATTTTTTTGGAGAGTTCTTATTGATAAAAAAGATTGCGACCTCGATGTTGGATTAAGATATAATTTTAGGTGCAGTTGCTTAAATTTTAAGTCTGTTCGACTTTTAAATTCTTACATGATCTGAGTTCAAACCGGTGTAAGCCAGGTTGGTTTCTATCTTTAAATATATAAAATATTTCAGTACGAAAGGACCTAATATTTAATAAATTATTATTTTTTAATATGAATATTAATAATTACTATTTTGGCAGATTAGTGCAATAAATTTAGAATTTATTTATATAATTTTTATTATAAATAGTACTTGTTTTTTATAGAAAATTTATTATTAATTATTAGAATATTATTATTAATTATTTTTGTATTGGTAAGTGTTGCTTTTTTAACTTTATTAGAACGTAAAGTATTAGGTTATATTCAAATTCGTAAAGGACCTAATAAGGTTAGAATTATAGGAATTCCTCAACCATTTTGTGATGCAATTAAATTATTTACTAAAGAACAAACTTATCCTTTATTATCTAATTATATTTCTTATTATTTTTCGCCAATTTTTTCTATTTTCTTATCTTTATTAGTTTGAATATGTATACCTATATTTGTGAAATTATTTTCTTTTAATTTAGGTTTAATATTTTTTTTATGTTGTACTAGATTAGGAGTTTATACATTAATAATTGCTGGGTGATCTTCTAATTCAAATTATGCTTTATTAGGAGGTTTACGAGCTGTTGCTCAAACTATTTCTTATGAAGTAAGATTAGCTTTAGTTTTATTAAGTTTTATTTTTTTAATTGGTAGTTATAATATATTAATATTTTATAAATTTCAGATATTTATTTGATTTTTATTTTTAATATTTCCTATATCATTAGTTTGATTTAGTATTTCTTTAGCTGAAACTAATCGAACACCTTTTGATTTTGCTGAAGGAGAGTCTGAATTAGTTTCTGGGTTTAATATTGAATATAGAAGAGGGGGATTTGCTTTAATTTTTTTAGCAGAATATGCTAGTATTTTATTTATAAGAATGTTATTTAGTATATTATTTTTAGGAAGAGATATTTTTAATTTTATATTTTATTTAAAATTAATATTTGTATCTTTTATATTTATTTGAGTACGAGGAACTTTACCTCGTTTTCGTTATGATAAATTGATATATTTAGCATGAAAAAGATTTTTACCTTTTTCTTTAAATTTTTTATTATTTATTATTGGTTTAAAAATTTTTTTAATTTATTTTATTTAGTTAATTAATTTTAGTAATTTAAAATAAAAAGTTAATAGAAATTTTAATTTCTATATTATGTTTTCAAAACATATGCTTATTCAAGCTCATTAACTAATTTAATAAATTATCTCATCATTTAATAATTATTGGATTAATTAAATAATATAAAAAATAAATAACAGATAAAATTTGTCCAATTAATACATAAGGTTCTTCTACAGGTCGTGCTCCAATTCATGTTAATAAAATTAATGTTGTTACTATTATTCAAAATATAATTTGGTTAATAGGATAAAATTGAATTCCTCGAAATTTTCTTAAATGATAAAAAGGTAAAATTATTAAAATAGCAATTGATAATACTAATGCAATTACTCCTCCTAATTTATTTGGAATTGAACGTAAAATTGCATATGCAAATAAAAAATATCATTCTGGTTGAATATGAATTGGGGTAACTAATGGATTAGCTGGAATAAAATTATCAGGGTCTCCTAATAAATAAGGATAAATAAGAACTAATATAATAAGAATTATTATTATAATAATAAATCCTACAATATCTTTGTATGTAAAGTAAGGATGAAAAGGAATTTTATCTATATTTGAATTTAATCCTATTGGATTATTTGATCCAGTTTCATGTAAAAATAAAATATGAATTAATGTAGTAGCTAAAACAATAAATGGTAAAATGAAATGAAATGTAAAAAATCGAGTTAATGTTGCATTATCTACTGCAAACCCTCCTCATACTCATTGTACTAATTCTGTTCCTAGAAATGGAATAGCAGATAATAAATTAGTAATTACTGTTGCTCCTCAAAAAGATATTTGACCTCATGGTAAAACATATCCTATAAATGCTGTTCCTATTACTAAGAATAAAATAATTACTCCTACTAATCATGTAGATTTAAATAAATATGATCCATAATATATTCCTCGTCCAATATGAATATAAAGACAAATAAAAAAAAATGATGCACCATTAGCATGTATAGTTCGTAATAATCAACCATAATTTACATCACGACAAATATGATTAACTCTATTAAAAGCTAAATTAATATCTGCTGTATAATGTATAGCTAAAAATAATCCTGTTAAAATTTGAACTATTAAACATAAAAATAATAGAGAACCAAAATTTCATCATGTTGAAATATTAATTGGAGCTGGTAAATCTACCAAAGCATTATTAATAATTTGTAAAATTGGGTGATTTGTTCGTATTGGTTTATTCATTAGTTAAATATAGGTCGTAAAGGTCCCTTAAAAATTTTTACAATTTTAACTACTACAATTAATGTAATTAATAAATAAATTATTAATAAAATTGTTAATGAATTAATTGGAAAATTATATAATTTATTTAAAGATAAAGAATTTTCTTTAATATAAGAATTTAAGTTATAAATTGTTTGTATTTCGGAATTTTTGCTATTTAATAATAAATTATTATTATAAAAATAAAATATTATTAAAATTATTATTAATAGGATAAATGAAATTAAAGTTAATTTAATTGAAAAAGAAAATATTTCATTTGATGCTAAAGAAGTTACATAAATAAATAATACAAGTATTCCTCCTAAGAATACTAAAAATAAAATATATGAAAATCAAAATCTTTTAGTTATTAATCCTGAATATATTGAAATTAATGTAGTTTGAATTAATAAAATTAATCCTATTGCTAAAGGATGTTTTATATTTATGAAAATAAAATTAAAAATTAATATTATAGATAGTAAAATTCATTGAATAATATCAAAAGGTAGTTTAATTAAAATATTAATTTTGGGGATTAATGATAAAGAATTTCTTTTCTTTTGAAATTTTAAAAGATTAATCTTATTTTTGATTTACAAGACCAATGTTTTTATTAAACTATTAAAACTAATGATAATTTTGAATTGAGGATTTTCAAGAATTTTATTAATTATAGGATTATTTACTTTTGTTTTTAATCGTAAACATTTATTATCAATATTATTGAGATTAGAATATATTGTTTTAAGTTTATTTTTATTATTATTTATTTATTTAAATATAATAAATTTTGAATTTTTTTTTAGAATAATATTTTTAGTTTTTAGAGTATGTGAAGGAGCATTAGGTCTTTCTATTTTAGTTTCATTAATTCGTACTCATGGTAATGATTATTTTCAAAGATTTAATGTATTATAATGTTAAAAATTATTATTAGAATTTTATTTATTTTACCATTATGTTTAATTTATAATATTTATTGAATGGTACAGAGTTTATTATTTATATTAAGTTTTATTTTTGTTTTAATAAATATATATAGAAATTATTTTATATCAATTTCTTATTTATTTGGATGTGATATAATTTCTTATGGATTAATTATATTAAGTTTTTGAATTATTTCATTAATATTAATGGCTAGTGAATCAATTTATAAATATAGTAATTATACAAATTTATTTTTATTAAATATTATTATGTTAATAATTTTATTAATTCTTACATTTTGTAGAATAAATTTATTTATATTTTATTTATTTTTTGAAAGAAGTTTAATTCCTACATTATTTTTAATTTTAGGATGAGGTTATCAACCTGAACGTTTACAAGCAGGTATTTATTTATTATTTTATACATTATTAGTTTCTCTTCCAATGTTAATTGGAATTTTTTATTTATATAAATTAATTGGTAGAATAAATTTTTATTTATTAAGTAATTATATATTTTTATATAATTTTTTATATTTTTCTTTATTATTAGCATTTTTAGTAAAAATACCAATGTTTTTAGTTCATTTATGATTACCTAAAGCTCATGTTGAAGCTCCAATTGCTGGATCAATAATTTTAGCAGGAATTATGTTAAAATTAGGTGGATATGGTTTATTACGAGTATTTAGTTTTTTACAAATAATAGGATTAAAATTTAATTTTATTTGAATTAGAATTAGTTTAATTGGAGGAGTATTAATTAGATTTATTTGTTTAATACAAACTGATTTAAAAGCTTTAATTGCTTATTCATCAGTTGCACATATAGGGATTGTATTATCTGGTTTAATAACTATAACTTATACTGGAATATGTGGTTCTTATTCATTAATAATTGCTCATGGATTATGTTCTTCTGGATTATTTTGTTTAGCTAATATTTGTTATGAACGATTAGGAAGTCGTAGTTTATTAATTAATAAAGGTTTGTTAAATTTTATACCATCAATAGCATTATGATGATTTCTTTTAAGTTCTGCTAATATAGCAGCTCCTCCTTCATTGAATTTATTAGGAGAAATTTCTTTAATTAATAGAATTGTTAGATGATCTTGATTATCAATATTAATATTATCTTTATTATCTTTTTTTAGTGCTGCTTATACTTTATATTTATATTCTTATAGACAACATGGAATAATTTTTACAAGAATTTATTCTTTTAGAGGAGGTTTAATTCGGGAATTTTTGATTTTATTATTACATTGATTTCCATTAAATTTATTAATTTTAAAAAGTGATATGTGTTTATTATGATTATATTTAAATAGTTTAATAAAAATATTGATTTGTGGTGTCAATGATAAGAAATTTCTTTTTAAATTGTGAAATATATATCAATTTGTAAAATTAGATTTATTAGTTTATTTTTTTTTAGTTTATTAAGTTTTTTATTTAGTATTTATTTTATTATATTTGATTATATAATATTTATTGAATGAGAGGTTGTATCTTTTAATTCTTTTAATATTATTATAACTTTATTATTTGATTGAATGAGATTAATTTTTATATCTTTTGTTTTAATAATTTCTTCTTTAGTAATTTTTTATAGAAAAGAGTATATATCAAGTGATTATAAGATTAATCGATTTATTATATTAGTTTTAATATTTGTTATATCTATAATATTATTAATTATTAGTCCTAATTTAATTAGAATTTTACTAGGATGAGATGGATTAGGACTTGTTTCTTATGTATTAGTAATTTATTTTCAAAATGTAAAATCTTATAATGCAGGAATATTAACTGCTTTATCTAATCGTATTGGAGATGTTGCATTATTATTAAGAATTGCTTGAATATTAAATTATGGTAGATGAAATTATATTTTTTATTTAGAATTTATAAAAAATGATATAGAAATAATAATAATTGGTTGTTTGGTTATATTAGCAGCTATAACTAAAAGAGCTCAAATTCCATTTTCTTCTTGATTACCAGCTGCAATAGCAGCACCTACTCCTGTTTCTGCATTAGTTCATTCATCAACTTTAGTTACGGCGGGGGTATATTTATTAATTCGTTTTAATATTTTATTAAGATCTTCATTTTTAGGTAATTTATTATTATTATTATCAGGTTTAACTATATTTATATCTGGATTAGGAGCTAATTATGAATTTGATTTAAAAAAAATTATTGCTTTATCAACTTTAAGACAATTAGGTTTAATAATAAGAATTTTATCTATAGGTTATTTAAAATTAGCATTTTTTCATTTATTAACTCATGCTTTTTTTAAAGCTTTATTATTTATATGTGCTGGTGCAATTATTCATAATATAAATAATAATCAAGATATTCGTTTAATAGGAAGTTTAAGAATAATAATACCAATAACTTCTTCTTGTTTTAATATTGCTAATTTAGCATTATGTGGTATACCTTTTTTAGCAGGATTTTATTCAAAGGATTTAATTTTAGAAATAGTTTCTTTGTCTTATATTAATTTATTTTCTTTTTTTTTATATTTCTTTTCTACTGGATTAACAGTTTGTTATTCTTTTCGTTTAGTTTATTATACAATAACAGGTAATTCAAATTTCTCTTCTTTAAATATATTAAATGATGAAAGTTGAGTTATATTAAAAAGTATAATAGGTTTATTAATTTTAGTTATTTTAGGTGGTAGAATATTAAGATGATTAATTTTTCCTTCTCCTATTATTATTATTCTTCCTTATTATTTAAAATTACTTACAATTTTTACATGTTTTATTGGGGGAATAATTGGATATTTAACTTCAAATATTTCTTTATATTTTTATAATAAAGCTTTAAATAATTATAATTTTACTTATTTTTTAGGATCAATATGATTTATACCTTATATTTCTACTTATGGATTAATTAATTATTCTTTAATTATAGGAAAAATAATAGTTAAGTGTTTTGATTATGGTTGATCAGAATATTTTGGGGGTCAACAAATTTATTATAATTTAGTAAAAAATTCTCAGTTAAATCAAAATTTACAAGATAATAATTTGAAAATTTATTTATTAAGTTTTATTTTTTTTATTATTATTTTTATATCTTATATAATTTTTTTTTATTCAAATAGCTTATAAATTAGAGTATAATATTGAAGATATTAGGGAGATTAATTAATCTATGAATATAATGAATTTTTTTTAGTAATTTATAAAAAAAAGATTTTTAATTTTACAATGAAAATGTAATGTTTTATTAAACTATATAAATTTTAAATATATATATATATATATATAATTATAAATAGAAGTATAAATGGAATTTAACCATTAAAGAAAAAAGTTAGCAGCTTTTACTTAAACATTTACTTCTTTAATTGGAATTTATATTCAATTTTATCATTAACAGTGATAAGCCTCTATTTGGCTTCAATTAAAATAAAATAAGGGTAAAATTACCTAAAATTAGGTCGAAACTAATTGCAATAAATCGCTTCTTATTTAAAATCTCCGACAACAACTCCTCAAGGTAAAGGGCACAAAAGCTTAAACGTTGCACTCAGAAAAAATCTAGGGTTGTATGCAAATATCAGACCATGCATTTCATATCATCCTGTTATAGAAAATAAATTCGATAAGTTTGATATCGTAGTGATACGTGAAAATGAAGAGGACGTTTACACCGGAATAGAGCATAGGCTCACTGGTGACTCTTACCAATGCACTAAAATTATTACTAGATCTGGCTCAGAGAAGATATGCAGGTACGCTTTTGAATATGCAAAAAAACACAACAGAAAAAAAGTAACTTGCCTGACTAAAGATAACATCATGAAAATGACTGACGGAACTTTCCATGCCGCGTTTGATCGCATTGCAAAGGAATACCCAGATATAAAGGCAGAACATTATATAGTTGATATTGGAATGGCGCGTGTTGCAACAGAACCGGAGAATTTTGATGTTATAGTAACCGAGAACTTATATGGCGACATATTATCAGATATAGTCGCACAAACCTCTGGATCTGTGGGGCTTGCCGGAAGTAGCAACATCGGGAATGAATACGCAATGTTTGAAGCAGTGCACGGTTCTGCCCCTGATATTGCAGGAAAAAACATAGCCAATCCTTCTGGTCTTTTAAATGCTGCAGTGCATATGCTAATTTACATAGGTCAAGTGGGTACTGCAAAACTAATCTACGATGCATGGCTCAAGACTTTGGAGGATGGAATACACACTGCCGATTTATATAAGGAGAAAAGAAGTAAACAGAAAGTTGGTACCAAAGAATTTGCAGAAGCTGTTATAGATAATTTAGGAAAGAAACCTGCTGAGCTTATAATTGGCAGTGGTTCGGATAGTAAAATAAATTTGGATAGTAAAATAAATAAAGTACAAGACAATTACGAACAAGATTACAAAGTTAAAAAGCTAGTGGGTAGTGATATAACTCTCGCTTGGGACAAATCCAGTAATGTTGATCAAATAGTAGGATTATTTGAATCAAGTAATCTGCAAATGATAGCAATATACTCAAAAGGACTTGCGATTTGGCCAGGAAACTCAAAACCTTCAAGTGACCAAATAACCTATAGGTTTATCGCAAATAATGAAAAGCAAGCTATTACAAATAGTGATGTAAATAACTTGCTAATCAAACTCGAAGAACACAATTTTGACGTGGTGAGAATGGACAAATTGTATTTGTATGATGGGAAAGAGGGGTTTTTCTCTTAATGATCGTTTGACATTCTTATGATTGCATAAAACATTTAAATAGATTATACTAGAGATATAATTTATTTATGTGAGATGTAGTAATGGGTCAACATTTTAAGTTAACTGGTCAGGAGTTTTGTGATAATGCTGATCTGTTCAACGTATTGGAAATAGAAGCTAAGCAAGTTATAGGTAAGGATCATCAAGAGCTTAGTAGCGTTTTAAAAAAACAATATAGAAAATTGATTCTTGTACACCACCCTGATAAAGGTGGAAATGAAGAAAGATTTAAAAATCTTGACAAAGCTTATAAAGAATTAAATGCATATATTGAACCTTTAAAGTCAGGGGACCCTTGTGTTAAAATTAGCGTTGATGCTGAAAGTGATGGGCATTTAACAGCGCGTGAATTCCATTATAGGAAGAAATTATTTGAAAAATTGAATATCACTGAAGAGGAAGTTAGAGGAAGGAATTTTGCTGAGCTTGCTTCTATACTTGAAAAAAAAAGCAGCTCGCTAATACAGGATCTGCAACACCAAAATAAATTAATCCATTATATAAATTCTTGGCCAAGATATAGCTCACTTTTCGATGATAAAGTCAAAGAGCTGAGAAATGAGCTTGACGAACACTTGCTTAAACCTAACATACAATTATTTAGTTATATCGCCCCTTTAACAAAGAATGGAAGTTTAATAAGGGAAGACAAACAAGCGCTAATGCAAAAGTTTATAAAGCGTAGAGACGATTTGCTATCTAGTACTTTAAAGAAAAAAGTAAAGTATTTACTTTTTTTAGCTTTTGCTGAAGCAATTTATTGCTATTGTTTCTTGCCTACTTGGTTAATTGCCAGTGATACCTTGATGTGTTTATGCTTGCCACTAGTAGCATTAAATCTTATTATGACAGAGATTTTATCTGCTTTAACACAACATTACGAAAAAAAATACAAAAACTCTGAAATTTCTACTGATCAATATGTAAATAGAATAAATTGTATTTACTTATGCTATAAGCTTTTTGTTTTTTACCCTTTGCCTGTCTTTTTTACTTCTTTAATGATAGAGGGTTTTATCTCTGGCAGTTTTTATGTTGATGTGACAATATTTGGTACTTTGTCATTGTTAGTACTGCTAGCTACTGAGATATTTAGTCCTACATTTTCAAAGGCTTGTGAAATATACACTGAAAAACACATGAAAGATTTACTTGAGGAAGATCTAAGAGATAGAGTGCAAAAGGAAACTGATCTGTTAGGACGGTATGATCCACGAAGGCTATTAATGCCAATAATTATGCCTCTTGTTAGAAAGTGTTTTACAGAGGTGGCAAGCGAATTTGCTGAGAGGAATTTCGATGAAGTGAACACTAATATGTCTGATGTTAACACTGAACAGCCACCTAGACCTCAAGCGGTTGAATTTGCATAGTAGAATATTACGGTATAGTATAAACTTTTAGCTCTATGCATGGACTCAAAAAAAGTAGAACTAATATTTGAAAAGTTTCAACAATCAAATCCTGCGCCAAAAATAGAGCTAAATTATACCAATCATTTTACGTTACTGGTTGCGATAGTTTTATCAGCGCGGACAACTGATGTAAGCGTTAATAAAATTACAAGAGAACTATTTAATATCGCTGATACGCCAGAAAAAATGCTGAGCTTTGGGCAGAGTGAGCTGAAAAAATGCATAAGCAGTATTGGTTTATATAATTCCAAAGCAAAAAATATAATCGGGCTTAGTAAAATATTGGTAGAACGATACAACAGCAAAGTACCTACTAATTTTGATGATTTGGTGTCTTTGCCTGGAGTGGGGAGAAAGAGCGCTAATGTGTTCTTAAATTCAGGGCTTGGCATTCCAACATTGGCAGTTGATACTCACGTTTTTAGAGTGAGCAATAGAATTGGGCTTGTGAAAGAAAAAGATGTGTTTAAAACAGAGCAATCTCTTTTAAATGTGGTTCCCAAAAAATACCTGCTTTATGCTCATCATTGGCTAGTTTTGCATGGTAGATATGTTTGCAAAGCACAGAAACCTTCGTGTGAAACGTGCATAATTCATGATTTATGTGAATTTGAGTGCAAAAGGTATAAAGTCTAGTATTTCTTCTTTTGTCATCCAAGTAGCTATAGAAACGAAAAAACTTACTTGACACATTTTGCTGGAATGATACAAGATACCGTTTTTATTGTCAACAAATTATTTAGCTAAAAAGAATAAAAAATAACAAAAAGTTTTAATTTAGGCTGATACCTTCTATAAATTAGTGTAACTGTGTATAAGTACTTTCAGTTTGTGTGGCGTACTTATACACAGTTACACCAATTTTTTACTGTGCCTTCTTATTTTATGAGAATTGTTTTACAAAGTTACTAAGCAACTCTGTTAAAGTCAATGTGAGAGGCAGTGCATCAGTTATACGTTCAGCGAATCTATCTCTTATAAAACAAGCAGCAATTTTGAGTAACCAGGTAATAAAGATACTCAAAAACATCTAAAGTTTAGTACAAATGACAAAATATATTCTCTCAATTGATGGTGGTGGAATAAGAGGAATTATTCCAGCAATGATATTATCCAGAATAGAGCAAAAAACGGGTAAACCTATTTCTCAAATTTTTGATTTATTGGTGGGTACTTCAACTGGTGCTACTATTGTAGCAGGACTATGTAAAAAAGATAGCAAAGGAAAGCTACAATATTCAGCTGATGACTTGGTTAATCTTTATCAGGAGTACGGACCTTATATTTTTAAGTCTTCATTTCTAAGAAGATCAATATTTTCTTGGATTAACGGTGCACAATACCCCAGTAAAAATATTGAGTATGTACTTCATAAATATTTTGGCGATGATATCCTTAAAAACACTTTAAGTAATGTGTTGATTACGAGTTACGATATTCACAATAACTGCCCATTTTTCTTCAAAAGCTGGAAAGAGGATAGAAATTTTATTAAATTAAGGGATGTATTGAGAGCAGCAACTGCAGCACCTACTTACTTTGCACCTAAATATTTAAAAGTCAACCAAAAGGAAATGGTATTAATAGATGGAGGAGTTTTTGCCAATAATCCAGCAGCATGTAGCTATGCAAGCAGCAGAAAGCTATTTCCTAACGATGATGTAGTACTTCTTTCCATCGGTACTGGCAGATCGTCTCATTCCATTAAATACCTCAGATCGAAAAGATTTGGCAAAATATCCTGGATTAAGCCATTGATAAACGTAATGTTTGCCTCTGGACTAGATTGTGTAAATTATCAGTTAGACCAGATTATTAACAATAGCTATATCAGAATTCAATCGCAGCTAAAAGTAGCATCAACGGAGATGGACAATACAACATACGAAAATATCAAGTGTTTAAAAAAAGAAGCACAAACGATGATTGAATGTAATCAAAAAGCAATAGATAAATTCTGTACAGTAGTATCATAAACTTTAACCTTTTAATCTAGAACTCGCATTTTTGAACGTTTCCTTTTAAGCTTCAGTAAACCTCCTAACTCTATAGTTCTTGATATGATCTGGATTAAAAGCCTTCCTTGAACTTAAAACACCAAAAACTATATGGAGTAATTTACGCATTGCAGCTCCCACAACGGCCATATTATGCTTGCCTTTTTCCTTTAATCTTTCGCAGTAAGTCTTAATAATAGAGTTGTGATTTTTAGCTACTATAGCAGGAAAATAAACGATCAGTCACCTTAATACCCCCTTCAACAATCAAGTAGCCAAAGAAATTACAGTTACAGATCCAACACATCCACTATTTGGCAGAACTTTTCCCGTATCATCTTTCAGTTCAACAGCCTACAAAGGTGGTAATGTATCTGTTATTTATCGTGATGACATCACTCTACATATTCCATTTTTTTCTACTAACTTAGCTAGTAAGCAAGATTTTCTCACCAGCAAGTTAACATGGACTTCATTATACGAGTTTGTTTCTCTAGCAAAGGAGTATAAATTATGCCATGTAAATCATGTCAAGTGTGGCAGAAAATGCCACAACGTTTTAAGTCAGAAGTTTTAGAAAATATATTATTAGTATCCAAAGAGGTTATCCATGAGTACATCAGAGCTAATCACAGCACAACATTTAGCACGCGAAGCGATAATTTACATCAGACAATCAACACATCATCAAATATTAAGCAATCAAGAAAGTCTAGAGTTGCAGTATGCGCTGAAACAAAAGGCAATTGATCTTGGCTGGAAAGCTGATAGTATTATTATAATTGACACTGATCTTGGTATAACTGGTGCTAGTGCTGAAAAGCGTGAAGGATTTAAAGAACTTGTTACTAAAGTCACTTTAGCGAAGGTAGGGATCATACTTTCCTATGATGTAACCCGTTTATCACGCAATTGTTCTGACTGGTATCCGTTACTAGATATATGTGGCTATAAACAGTGTTTAATAGCTGATCGTGATGGTATCTATGATCCTGGTACCATTAATGGTCGATTATTACTGGGTCTAAAAGGGCAACTTGCTGAAATGGAGTTATCTACTATAAGAGCTAGACTAAATGCTGGATTATTGAATAAAGCAGCACGAGGTGATTTAGCCTTATCTCTTCCAGTTGGTCTTATTCGTCATACCGATGGTTCAGTACATAAGGATCATAATCTTGAAGTTCAGCATCGTATTAAGCTTATTTTTGAAACTTTTCTAGAGAAACGAGCAGCATCAAAAGTTCTAAAGCATTTTAATGACCATCAACTTACTATTCCTAGGTATGATAAGTTTAAAGAGTTGCAATGGAAAAAACCGACACGTGGAAAAATTCTCTCGATACTTAAAAATCCAGCTTATGCTGGAGCATTTGTTTATGGTCGTACTAGAAGTCATAAAATATCCTCTGCTGAAAAAACAACAAAAAGCATGCCAATGGAAGAATGGAAAATTTTAATAAAAGATAAATATCCAGCTTATATAGATTGGGAAAGCTTTATAAAAATTCAGATGACACTAAAAGACAATTATGCAAAGTATGAATACAATAGCACGCGTGGCATAGCTAGATCAGGAGAAGCATTATTGCAGGGAATAATCTATTGTGGAGAATGTGGATACAAAATGACAATGCGATATAAAGAAAGAAACTATTATATGTGTAATTACCTGCAACGAAAGTATCATGAACCTGTATGTCAGCGTTTACTAACTGATATTATCGATTGTGCAGTGGTTTCTAAATTTTTTGCAGCACTTAGTCAAATTGAACTAGATGCTTATACTAATGCTATTGATTCACAGTCACAATCTGAACAAGCCCTTAATAAAGTACATTTGCAACAATTAGAACGTCTGAGATATCAAGCTAAGTTGGCAGAACGACAATTTAATCAAGTTGATCCTGATAATCGTCTTGTAGCTGCAGAACTTGAAAAACGTTGGGAACAAGCATTGAACGAACTCAAGCAAGCAGAAATTACATTCGAACGTCAACATCCAAAGAAACCTAATCTTCAATTATCTGAAGAGCTGAAAACAGTATTTTTAGATGTGGGTAGGAAATTACCTGAAATTTGGCATAAGTCAGTTCTGTCAAGTCAGCAGCAAAAATCCTTTCTTCGTTGCATAATTGATAAGGTAGTAGCACACCGGATCAAACGCGATTGCTTACAAATACGTATTGTATGGCATGGTGGAGAAACTACTACTTTTCATGTCCCTATTCCAGTAAAATCCTTTTATGAATTAACCACAGCAACAGAAATGGAACAGCTTATAATAAAGTTAAGTAAGGAGGGTAAATCAGATATAGAAATCGCCAAGTACTTAGAAAAACAAGGATATCGCTCTCCAAAGAAAAATGTTGTTTTAAGAAGTACAGTCGAAAGTATTCGATTAAAAAATGATATTTTTCGAAAAAGACATCAACCACGTCTCCTTGCACCTGGCTACCTTACTGTTACACAAGTTGCAAAGATCCTCAAAGTTTCTAGGAATTGGCTTTACCATAAAATCAATAGTGGTCAAATTAAAATACGAAAAGATGATAGTAAAGCCAAGGGCAAATACTTATTTGAGGATAAACCAGAAACTATTAAAATTCTGATGGATTTTAAAAATGGCAAATTCAACAATATAAATTTTTTATAGGAGTATCAACATGCATAGTCAAAGAGCCTTACGCAATGTCCGTGAACCTGACTTACTTAGCTTAGGCTTGGCATATACAGAGGAACCTGACGTCATATTTCGTGGTATAACACCTGCATACGCCGCCAATTGCCTGGCATCTCTAAAAGCCTCTATGTCAGAAACTTCAGCTAAAATAGCTATTGCTGATTCTTCTCCTATGCCTGGAATAGTCAATAGAAGTTGAAAATTTTCCAACAATTCTTTGTGTTGATTTAATAGTTCACGTACGGAGTTTTTTATTGTTTCTATTTTTTGAGTTATATTCATTGCAAGGTCTTCCCAAGCATTTGCAACTTCTTCAGGCAGTCTCTCTTTTTTTTCTAAGTGGTTATTTACTAATGTTAACTCGTCTTTTAACGCAACCGAGCAACGATAAAGATGTTTTAATTTTTTCATTTCAGGAGAAGGTGGTGTCCAACGAGTAGGTTCTTGTCTTTGACAATAATCAGCAATAATCTCTGCATCAGACTGGTCATTCTTTTGCCGTGCGAGCTTACTTTTTGCATAAAAATTTATGCGAGCTGGGTTTACAACACTAACAAAATATCCAGCCTTGTAAAGGAATTCAGCTAAAGCTTCACTATAACAACCGGTGGATTCCATGCAAGCTTTTACTTTTTCTACGTTATGTTTTTGTAGAAAGTCCAGCAGACCTTGAAATCCAGTATCATCATTTTTAAATTTCCTTTTCCTAGCTTCACGTTTTCCTTTTTTACTTATAAACGAAAGAAAAACATCAAAGCGTTCTTTTGAAACATCTATACCAAGAAAGTTGTTGATCATATATAACTCCATACGTTACTATTTAAAATGAAAAGTAAGGGTTACCTTATGAATACAGAATTAGAACCATTGAGGTCTTTCTATGATACCGTCCAGCCTAAACTTTTGAGAAGGGGGCTCTTATCTTGTAAACAGATTTTATATCTAAGTTACGATTCAGAGTTCTTCCCTTCTCCACCTAATGCTTAAGCTTAAAACACTAGATGCTTTTTACAAGATATAAGTTATTATTCAAACAACAGTTATGCAAGAGATCTGATTACATCTAAGCTAACAATGGACCACTAGATATATTACTAATCACGTTGACCTGATTTAATATTTTATTAGTGGGATTGAAATAATTTTCTATAAATTCCTTATATATAGCTGTTAACTTGTGTATATCGTTTACTAATACGCATTCGTTTATCTGATGTGCGGTTTTGTTGATTATACCAAATTCAATCACTGGACAAACATCTTTGATAAACGCAGCGTCAGATGTGCCACCACTTGTGCTCAGCGCAGCATCAATACTGGTAACTTTATTTATCGCATCAAGCATAATATCAGTATTTCTATCGGGAGTAGAGAGGAAAACGTCCCTGCTGCTATGCACAGAAAGTTTATAATCGTTAGTTACACTGGAGCATATTTCATCAATCAGCTTATATAAGCCACCCGGTGTTTGTTCATTGTTATATCGAATGTTAAAACGTGTAGTTGCTGAACCAGGTATTAGATTGCTAGTATTATTTCCAACATCGATAGTAGTAACTTCGCAATGTGAAGGCTGAAAATATTTATTACCATGATCAAAAGTAGTATTTTTTACCTTACTCAATATCGATATTACCTTATATATTGGATTATCTGCTAGGTCTGGATAGGCAACGTGCCCTTGTTTTCCATGGCAAATTAATTCAAATGTTACAGAACCTCTTCTGCCTATTTTTATGGTATCACCTAATTTCTCACTACTGGTTGGTTCAGCAACCACACAGAAATCCACCTTTTTTTGCTTACTTTTCATCCATTCCAAAACTGCCTTTGTTCCATATTCTTCCGTGCTTTCTTCAGCACTGGTAATCAATGCACTTATCGAACCATTAAATTGAAACTTCTCTGCAATCAAATTTACCATAGCAGCAATAAACGCAGCTACTCCGCTTTTCATATCAGCCGCCCCTCTTCCATATAATATACCATCCCTCACTTCTGGATTAAATGGACCAAATGCCCAATCTTTTAACTGACCCGGTGGTACAACATCAACATGCCCAGCAAAGCACAAATTTGGTACTCCATTTATATATTTCGCATAAAGATTTTTAACTTTATCACCAAACTCTAAAATTTCACAATCAAAGCCACTCTTCTTGAAGATTGTTGCTATATACTCTATTGCCCCGCCGTCCCTTGGTGTTATACTCTCAAAAGAGATCAATTTCTTAGTTAGCTCTACAGGGTCAATTTTCATGTCAATCTTAAAATACTTATATTGCTATATTGTAAACACTCTATGCACTATTTAAAACAAATATTACATCAAGCCGAACAAACTTTTCTAAGGGAAGTAATAACAGATTACCACCTTGCTGATGATATCTATGAAATATGCACACGACACGGAAATGACATCTTTCTAGTTGCAGATGAAAATACAGCAAAACTTTTAAACAAAAACGTATTTAATAAAATTTCTCATTTAATTATTCCAGCCCCACCTGTCATTCCAGTGTCACGCGCTGGAATGACACCAGGTGGAGAAATGACACCAAGCAGAGCTGCCTCTCTTGAAACCGTAAATCTAGTTAGAAACAAAGCAAAAGACAGTGACTTAATAGTTGCATTTGGTAGCGGCACTGTTAACGATATCTGCAAATATGCAAGCTACCTCGAGAAAAAAGATTATATATCGTTCCCAACAGCCGCTTCTATGAATGGATATACCTCTGCAAATGCTTCAATATTAGTAAATGGATATAAAAAATCGTTCAAAGCACATCTTCCAAGAGCAGTATATATAGATATAGACATACTTGCCAATGCACCACTGCGTCTCACATTAAGCGGATTTGCAGATTTCATTTGTCGTTCAACAGTTCAGGCTGACTGGCTACTATCTCATTTGTTGCTTGGCACAGAATACAATGAATTACCTTTTACACTTGTTCGCGATTTGGAGCAAATTTTGCTAAGAGAGTATACGGCGCTTACTAAAAGAAGTAGAAAAGTGGTCCTATTACTTATGGAAGTTCTACTAATTTCAGGACTTGGAATGGTAATATCAAAAGGCAGCTATTCTGCAAGCCAAGGAGAGCATATGATAGCTCACGCAATGGAAATGGTAACAAGAGATCATTCCTTACTACATGGCGAAAAAATTGCTGTTACGACGATTACCATGGCTAATTTGCAGGAAAAGATATTATCAATACAAAACCCGATTATCAAACCGACCACTTTAGATGTAAAACATATAACTCAGTGCTTTGATAATATCGAATTTGTAAGAACTTTTGAACAGAAGCAAATTATGCAGCAAAAAATCCAAGAGATTATTTGTAAAGAATGGCATAATATTTCCAGTTTAATTAAGCAAAATTTACTACCTGCAAAACACCTGCAAAAAATATTTGAAGATCTATCAATTCCACACTTACCAGAGCACCTCAGTTGGAATAAAGAACAATATTGTAAAGTGGTCGATCTTGCGTTTACAACAAGAGATAGATTCACCTTTCTTGACTTAGCTAACTGCATAGAAGAAAGTTAAGTTTTGTAGTGAAATTCTGTCATTTAAAGAGATCATAGGCCAAAAGCTAAACCCTTTTCACAATTTCTTATCCATTGTCTCTTCACCTGAGTGGATACACAACTCACTCCAAGTAGTTGACACTGGGTTTCACCAATAGCACTATCTTGCTAAACATAGTTTAGTGCGAGTGGCTGAGGAGGGACTCGAACCCCCGACCAAGAGATTATGATCCTCCTGCTCTACCAACTGAGCTACTCAGCCTAATTGAAAACCTTGCTATACATGTGACCTACATGTTTTGTATAGTATTTCAAATCAAACAAAGATTCAAGTTTTTCCGAGTTAATAACCTTAAGTAAGAGTTTATCTTGTTTCAATTCGGCCAGAAAATCACTGTTGTTTTGTTTCACTTTCATTGCATTGCTCTGAACAATTTTATACGCCTCTTCCCTCGCCAAACCACTATTTACTAACTCAAGCAATACACGCTGTGAGAAAACTAAACCTTTTGAAGAATTTAAGTTCTTTTCAATGTTTTCCTTATTGATCACCAATTTATCTATCAAATCTGTTAATCGCACTAAAGCAAAATCCATTGTTATACAAGCATCAGGAGCAATGCATCTTTCCACAGACGAGTGTGATATATCACGTTCGTGCCACAATGCAACATTTTCTAACGCAGGAAACACATAGCTGCGTATTAAACGTGAGAGCCCAGTTAAATTTTCACTTAAAATAGGATTACACTTATGCGGCATAGCAGAACTCCCCTTTTGCCCAGTGGAAAAATGCTCAGAAATTTCGCCGATTTCAGTTCTTTGCAAATGACGAATTTCAATTGCAATATTTTCCATTGAGCTTGCAATCACTCCCAAAACTGAAAAGAACATGGCATGTCTATCACGAGGAATGATTTGAGATGATATGGTTTCAGGTATGAGTCCCATTTCTTTCGCTACATACTCTTCAACAAACGGATCAACATTTGCAAAATTGCCTACCGCACCTGATATTTTACAAATTGAGATTTCTTTTTGCGCGCTAATTAATCTCTGATAATTGCGTTTAAATTCAGCATAAAATCTGGCAAATTTTATTCCAAGAGTTGTTGGTTCTGCATGCATTCCGTGACTGCGTCCAACACAAACAATATCTTTATAGTCCTCAGCTTTTTTTTTCAATGCTGCAAGTAAATTTTTTAGATTCTCGAGCAAAATATCACAGGACTCTTTCAGTTGCACCGCAAGGCATGTATCCAAAACATCAGAACTTGTCATTCCATAGTGGAGATAACGAACATCAACTCCCGCTTTTTCAGCAACATATGTCAGAAAAGCTATAACATCATGTTTTACAATGGATTCAATTTCGTTGATACATTCAACATCAAATTCAATAGCACCAGAGAGGTTCTCAGCAATATTATTCGGAATCACTCCTAACTTTGCTTGAGCTTCACACGCTAATTTTTCTATTTTAAGCCATATATTAAATTTATTATTTTCCTCCCAAATGGAAGACATTTCTTTTCTGCTATAGCGGGGAATCATTTTTGATTTATTCCAATAATGGTGTCATTCCAGTGCGTGACACTGGAATCCAGATATAAAAGTATTTGCAAATTATTCAATGGACAACGGATTCTAGAAGCATAAAATAATGTCCATGATGAAATAAACTGGATCCCAGTGTCACGCACTGGGATGACAGGAGGGGAGCACTGGGATGACACCAGCTTAGCCATGGCAGACATTTCTTTTCGGCTATAACAAGGGATCAGCTATCATCACCATCAGCAGCTTCTTTATTCGCATCTTGCTCTGCCTCTTGTTGCTCAGATTTCTGATTTTGCAATTTTACTTGCCTTAGCTCATTTGCATCTGTTTCGGATTTCACGACGTATATAGTAATTGGTACTACTACTTCACTATGTAATTCTACGTTTACTTGGTATTCACCCAAGTTTTTGATGCTTATTCCACCAAAAGATAAACTACGGTGATCTATCACATGTCCTTCTTGTAGTAAAATTTTCGCAATTTCACGTGTTGTTACAGAACCAAAAATTTTACCATCCTCTGAAGCTTGCTTTATTAATACCACAAACTTATCATGTAGTGACAACGCAAGCTCTTTTGCTACATTTAATCTTTTTATATTCTCTTCTTCCAGTAATAAACGTTGCTCCTCTAGCTTTGTTAAATTTTCCTTGGTAGCTTTCACCGCTTTTCTTTGTGGAAAAAGAAAATTACGTGCATAACCTGGTTTAACTTTGACAACTTCACCAAGCTTACCTAAAGTCCTTATATTTTCCTTTAAAATTATCAACATAAATTACCTAAACTTTTTTAGTACAGTAAGGAATAAGAGCTAAAAAACGTGCCCTTATAATCGCTAAGCGTAACTTCCTTTGTTTTTTTGCACATACGCCTGTTAATCTTCTAGGTAATATCCTACCATAGTCAGAGGTAAACTTGGATAATAAATCTATATTCTTATAATCTATGTCTTCATCTTTAGACGCAGCAAGAGGGCAAACTTTAGAACGCCTAAAGCCAGTCCTATTATTTACAGATACGTAAGAATTATTAAAACTATTTCGTCTTTTCATCATTATGCGCTTTGCTCCTCAATTTGTTTATTCATCATATGAGATTTACCTTCAAAAATTTTATCAACCTGCACAGGAAAGTGGCGAATAACGTTCTCATTAAGTTTCATTCTACGCATAAATTCATCCAGAATGCTTGCAGTAGAACTTATGCACATTATACAATAATGACCGCTCTTCATTTTATTTTTGTGATATGCAAAATCCAAAAGACCCCAATGTTCATACTTGATTAATCCTGATGCTTCAATGTTTTTCAAAAGCATTTCCAACGCTTTGCTCGATTGAGTTGGACCGTTTATTCTAAAATCTTTCAAAATATCTTGAAAAATCTTTATTAGATGTTCTGAAATATTTCTCTTCAAAGCATTTACTGCGTTATGGATAAACGCACTTTTAGTACTGCCTCCTAGAAATTTTGTAAAATCTTGCATTATTCCTAAATCTTTTAGGTCATCTTTCAACTCTTTATCGATTTTTGACTTCACTTCTTTCAAATTTGAAAGATCTTCTTCCAATTCAACCCATAAAATTTTTGTAAGATCTTCCAAGAAATCAGAGTAAGCAACTAGACCTTCTTTAATGTTTTCAGCACGCACTTCTAACTCTTGTGTTGTAAGCTTGTCATTTCCTTTTTTCAGAATATCCCTGATTTGCTGGAACATAACATCTGCTTTAATATTTTTCAATGAAACAGCTAGCTCTTGGACCATCTCCTCTACTTCTTGCTGTAACAATCCTTGTTGTGCTATAAAAGTAAATTCATAAAGATTCACTATATCTTCCTTTAATACCGATTAAATATTTCATTATATAAAGCTTTTTTATATAAGCAAGTTATTTGTATTAATTTCTACGCCTTTAATCCAGCTTAAGTTAGATATTTCATAAATAACTTGAGGAGCAATTGAGTATGCACCTGGTAATAAGATGCTCACTTTATGTTTTTCGAGAAGAAGTTTTAGCATTATTTTGGTTCTGCCTTCATCTTTCAATATTGTGTTTAATTCCATAGCGGCTTTTTGCGAATCCGTGCACTCAGTGGTGAGAACTAATTCTTTTATTATAGAAGTGACTCTTTTTGTAAACTCAGATATATCCTTGCCTGCTAATCTTGTCGTATTTTCCGAAGCTTCAAGATCAATTATCACAAATGTTCCTGGTGAAAATAAATCTCTTTTTTCTTCTATTATTTCATTATTATAGAATGCTATTTCAGAAACGTTATGGGGATCAGAAAGTGTAAGGATAACAAACCTTCCACGCTCTGAAGTTCTCATACGTGCATTTAATATTACCCCAGCAGTTTTTGCTGTTCTATTTTCTCCGATAAACCCAATATTTAACTTTTCCAGAAGAGTTCTAAATTTTTCAAGTGGATGATTAGTTAAATAAAATCCTAGTGAAAATAACTCATGTTCTAATTTTTCCTCCTCATCAAAATCTTCCACATTCTCAAGTTTCGGTTTGAGGACATCAAGACTACCAAACAAAGCAGCTTGACTTGATTCTCTATCCTGTTTGTTTTTATTTGCAAAGTAAATCAGCATGTCCATTGACTCATATAGCTGCTTTCTGTTCTTATGCACGCTATCGAATGCTCCGGATTTAATCAGGCTTTCTAGCGCTCTCTTATTTATTATATGACCTGAATTTTGAATGAATTCCCATATGTCCTTACAAGCGCTTGAACGTACGTTCACTATTCCTTCCGCTATAGAAAAACCAACATTCCTCAAGGCAGCAATACCATAACGTATGCGTTCATCCTCTATTGAGAATTCAGCTTGAGACTTGTTTATATCAGGTGAAAGAACGGTAACGCCACTAAACTTTGCTGCATGATAAAATAAATTCAGTTTATCTCTATCATCAATATTCAGATTCATTAGTGCTGTAAAAAATTCTAATGGATAATTAGCTTTAAGGTAAGCCGTTTGATAAGATATAACCGCATATGCTGCAGCATGAGATTTATTGAACCCATAACCAGCAAATTTTGCAACAAGGTCAAAAATATAACTTGCCCTGTCATAATCAACGCCATTCTTCGTTGCCCCTTGGATGAAAAGTTCACGTTGTTTATCCATCTCTTCCTTGATTTTCTTACCCATGGCACGTCTTAGCAAATCTGCTTCTGCGAGACTATATCCAGAGAGAATACGCGCTATTTCCATCACCTGTTCTTGGTAGATTATTACCCCAAACGTTTCTTTTAATATTCCCTCAAGTAATGGATGAATATAATCTGGCTTTTCAAGTCCATGTTTTCTTGCAACATAAGTTGGAATGTTATCCATAGGTCCTGGACGATAAAGAGAGATTAAAGCGATGATGTCCTCAATGCAGTCCGGTTTTAGTTTAATTAAAGCTTCTCTCATTCCCGAACTTTCAAGCTGGAACACTCCAATTGAATCACCGCTTGAGAGCATCTCATAGGTTTTTTGGTCATCTAAAGGAACTGAAGAAATATCGATCTTTTGTCTATCACGATTAATTAAACGACACACATGATCTATTAGCGTTAGCGTACCAAGCCCAAGAAAATCAAATTTTATTAGCCCAGCTTTCTCCACATATTTCATGCTGTATTGAGTGATTGGCAAAGCTGAATTTGGATCATAATACACAGGAACAAAATTTTCCAACTTTTGATCACATATTACAATTCCAGCAGCATGGGTTGAAACGTGACGATATATTCCTTCAAGCTTAAGAGATATATCAAGAAGCTTTGCAATTACCTCATCACTATCCCGTTCTTTCTGCAGATTTTGATCAAACTCTATCGCTTGCGATAAAGTTACAGGATTTACTGGATTAAATGGAACCATTTTAGATATTTTATCCACTTGAGAGTAAGGCATTTGTAATACCCTCCCAACATCACGCAATACTGCCCTTGCCTGCAATTTTCCAAAAGTGATTATTTGAGCAACATAACCGTACTTTTTCTGAACATAATCAATAACCAGGTCTCTTTTTTCCTGGCAAAAATCAATATCAAAGTCAGGCATCGATATACGATCAGGATTCAAAAATCTTTCAAATATTAGGCCAAACTTTATTGGATCAAGGTCTGTAATCTGTAAGCCCCAAGCAACAATTGAGCCTGCACCAGAGCCTCTTCCTGGACCAACTGGAATGCCATTTGCTTTGCTCCAACGAATGAAATCAGAAACTATCAAAAAGTAGCCAGCGTAGTTCATCGAAGTTATCACACTCAGTTCGTAATTCAGCCGATCGTAGTATTGTTTAAGGTCTATGTCTGTCTCATTCGCAATACGGAATTCTAATCCTGCAACTGCCTGCTCCCTCAGTTCTTCATTCTCAGTTTTATTTTCTCGACAAGGAAATTTAGGCAAAATAGGCTGCCTGCTTCTTGGCATGTAAGAGCACCGCTTAGCTATCACTAAAGTGTTATGAATTGCTTCGGGAATGTCGCTGAACAGCTCCTCCATTTCTGCCACAGACTTGAAGTAATGCTCGGTAGTTAACTTCTTTCTGTTATTCTCCAGGGCATAACTCCCCTCCGATATACACGTTAATATATCATAAGCCTCATAGTCAGACCTATTTGGAAAAAACACATCGTTCGTTGCAACTAGTGGTATATTGCGCTGATAAGCAAAGTCTATCAAAGCTTCTTCAAGCTCTAGCTCTTTATTCAGCCCATGACGCTGCAATTCAACATATAAATGACCATTAAATGCTGAAAGCAGTTTTTCAACCGTTTCTTTATCTTGCCCCAACAATAGTTGAGCCAAACATCCACCGGTTAAAGCGATCAGACCTACACTTAAATTTAATAGCTCATCAAAATCAACGTAAGGAATATCGCTATTATTCTTGCGCTTTCTAAAAGACTCACTCACCAAAGTGACTAAATTAGTGTACCCTTGCTCATTTTTTGCAAGCAATAATATAGGTAAATTTTGTTCTGAATGTTTAACTATAATATTGCATCCTATTATTAGCTGTATTCCTCTACTTGCTGCATATTCTGCAAACTCAAGTGAACCAAACAAGTTACCTGAATCAGTAATTGCAACCGCTGGCATTTTATTTCGCAAACAAAGGCCGATCAGCTCCTCAATTTTAACCGAGCTTTCAAGCAGCGAATAAACACTATGAACACGTAAGTGTATGAACATAAGAAACTTTAGATCAACAAAAAAGGATAACATTAATTTACTCATGAGAACATAATTTTCATGAGAACAAAAGCCTATAAAATTCTAAAATTAAAATACAAAAACTTACTTGACAAACTCCGCCAGCTCCCTTATCATGATAGTGAAGCTATTGTATTTGCTTTCGCCAATCTGCAGATTAAAAGGTAAGGATTACTTAATGTATCGGCGTCTTATGTTCAATTTTTTGCAGTATATAGATACTGTATGTCTTTACAAAACTTCATCTACATCTAGATTTTTATCTAAATAAGCTGAACGCGCTTATAAAGCGTTACAAGACATCAAAAAATGCCAATACTCGACAGAGATAGTAAAAGACTAGCTAACTCGGGGATTCTTTGTCTTTTTTTCTGCTTAGTAAATTTCTTAAACATTTGCAGCGTAAGTTAGTTGCAATTAAAAGCGGCTGAATCTCGCTTGTCAAGCGTTTAAAACATAAAAAACGCCAATATTTTAAAGCGGATAATAACCACGGGGCTTCTTTTGCCTTTTTTTTCATTTGGTAAATTTCTTAATGTTTATGGCTAAACGACAACCGTCATCCCGCTAGCGGGATCTCTTGTTAGCGGCTGAGATACCGCGAATGAATCGCGGTATGACGTAGATTGCTGTCATTCCAGTGCTCCTTTTTTTGTCATCCCAGTGCCCAGACACTGGGATGACAAGAAAGAGGCTACTTGGATGACACCCTGACAATCGTCATCCCGCTGCTTGTTAGCGGCTAAGAGATACCGCGAATGAATCGCGGTATGACGTAGGGATTGCATTAGCTATAATTCTTTAGTTTTCACTTTTCTTTTAACCTTGCAATGATATTTTCTTTGCCGATAAAAATTAATAATTTAGCGAGCTCTGGTCCTGTTTCTGTTCCTGTTAAAGCTGAACGCAACTGCGTAAATAGGTTTTTTGCCTTTATATCCACTGTTTGTCGAATAGTTTTGACCCATTCTGACAACGTGTTTTCATTACAATCACCTTGGGGCAATGCATTGAACGCAATTTTTATAAGCTCCTTATCAAGAATCACAGGCTCTATATCGGATTTGCATATTTTCCACCACTTGGCCACCTCAGAAAACCTTTCTATATTGTTCTTTATAAAATACCAAAACTCTGAGGAGTCCACTCCAATTTGATTTAAACGTTCTTGTATAATTTCAAATGGCATTTGTTGCAGCACTTTGCTATTTAGCTTGTATGCTTCACTCAAGCTAAATTGCGTACATGCTGAGCTAAATTTTTTAATGTCAAATGAATCAATCAAAGATTGCATACAGGCGCAAGCTTCAATTGGATTGGATGTTCCAAGCTTCACTAAATAACTAACTAGTGCCATCGGTTCAATTTCATCTTCTTTTATAGATTTAATGTCCAGCACGCCGGTTCGCTTGGATATTTTGCTATCATCAAAATGTAGCAGAGAAAGGTGAGCAAATGTAGGGATTTTCGCTTTTAATGCTTTAATCATTTGGATTTGCACTGCGGTATTAGTTACATGATCTTCCCCGCGTACAATATGAGTTACATTAAAGTCAACATCATCAGTAACAGAAGGTAACATGTATGTGTAAATTCCATCTTCTCTTTTTACCACAGGATCGCTGATGTGACTTGTTGCAATATTTATTTCACCTTTAACTTCATCATTCCATTTAACAACTTCATTTCTATCCAACTTAAATCTAAAATGTGGTCTTCTTCCTTCTTGCTCATAACTAATTTTCTCTTGCTCAGTTAGAAGTAACGCGCTTCTGTCATATACAGGGGGAAGTCCTTGTTTTAACTGCAATTTTCGTTTAATGTCTAACTCTTCTCTTGTTTCATAGCATGCATAAATATGCCCTTCTTTTATTAACTGCAAAAACACCTCATTGTAACGCTCAAAGCGCTCTGATTGCTTGAAATTTGCATCCCAATTGATACCAATCCATTTCAAATCTTGTATGATATCATTTATATATTTGACATCTGAACGCTGAAGGTCAGTATCATCAAAACGGAGTAAAAATTTTCCATTTTGATTGCGTGTGTACATCCAACAAACCAAGGCAGTTCGTACGTTTCCTACGTGGAGGTAGCCAGTTGGGCTTGGAGCGAATCTTGTTAGCATTTAAACAGCAATATTGTTTACTCTAATTTATTTTAATTTTATATAAATGTACGGCTAAAGCAAGCGAGATCTGCTAATACAATTGAGCAGAAGAAGAATAAGTATGGCTATAGCATTGTGGCACCTTTGATGTTTGAGACCATATGATGAATTCAAGAAAATTCATGGCTTGACGACAAAGGCTAATGTAGCATTATATTGGTATCATGACTAACTTAGAAAAGATGAGAGAAAAACTGCAAGATCAAATAAATTATCATAATGTTTTGTATCACCAAAAAAATAAGCCAGAAATAAGTGATGCTGAATATGATGAACTGAAGAAAAAGTTAGCTGAAATAGAGCCAGAAATTTATGCAACACAAGATAGTGTTGGTGCTCCACCTGATGAGAGGTTTTCTAAGGTGGAACATCAAGAACCTATGCTTTCCCTTGAGAATGCTTATGATGAACAAGGTGTAGAGAAATTTTTGTCTAAAATAAAGAGGTTTTTAATTGAGGACAAAATAGAGATATTATGTGAACCAAAAATTGATGGGTTGTCGTTTTCTGCAATTTATGAGGATGGAAGATTTGTTAAAGCTGCAACTCGAGGTGACGGTTTTGTAGGAGAAGATGTCACTCACAATGTTGCAACAATAAAAGGCTTTCCTAAGTTTTTGCAAGGTGTGCAAGGAAGACTAGAAGTAAGAGGTGAAATATACATCAGTAACAGCGACTTTTTAAAGTTAAATGAAAACGATGAATTTGCCAATCCTCGAAATGCAGCCGCTGGTTCTCTAAAGCAATTGGATGCAAACATTACAGCAAGCAGACCTCTTAGATATTTTGCTTATTCTTTGATTGGTGGAGCAGAGAAAAGTCAAAGTGAGGTACTAAATAAGCTTGAGGCACTTGGTTTTTGCGTAAATGAGCATCAGTCCTTAACGAGTAGTTTAGATGGAATGCTGAAGTTCTATAATGAAGTCTATAACTGTCGCTATAACTTGGATTATGATATTGATGGAATAGTCTATAAAGTAAATGATTTGGTACTACAAAATCGTCTAGGGAATACTCACAAAGCACCGCGCTCAGCACTTGCATACAAGTTTTCTGCGGTTTATGCAAAAACAAAGTTAAACAAGATATTTATACAGGTGGGCAGAACAGGGGTTTTAACTCCAGTTGCAGATTTAGTGCCAGTCAATGTTGGTGGGGTGCTAGTTAGTAGAGCAAGTCTGCATAACCAAGATGAGATAAAACGTAAAGACATAAGAGAGGGAGATATTGTAACAATCAAAAGGGCAGGGGATGTAATTCCCCAGATCGTTGAAGTAAGCAGAGATTCTCGTCTTCCAAATACACCTGAATTTGTGTTTCCTGAAGTATGCCCTGAATGTGGTAGTAAAGTACGTCAGGTTGAGGGAGAGGCTGCAGTAAGATGTCCTGAGGAATTTGCCTGTAAAGCTCAAATAATAGAAAAACTAAAGCATTTTGTATCGAAAGATGCATTTGACATTGTTGGCCTTGGTGATAAGCAGATAGAGTTTTTTTACGACCTTGGTCTGATAAAACAAATTCCCGATATTTTTACTTTAGAAGAAAGATTGGATGAATTTAATCTGGAAGAACAGTCTGGTTGGGGCAAGAAATCAATAGCTCATTTATTAAATGCTATACAAAGCAGAAGGGTAATAACTCTAGATAGGTTTATATTTTCTTTAGGTATTAGATTTATTGGTCAAGTTGCAGCAGAATTGCTTGCAGATTATTATGTTTCTTATAATAACTGGTATAATTCGATGATTGAACTGTCATCAGATAATACTGAGCTAGTCAGTATAGACGGCATAGGAAAAAAAGTGGCTGAATCTTTGGAATCATTTTTTTCTAAGGAACATAACATCAAAATGTTAAATGATCTTACTGCTTGTCTTCAAATTCTTCCTGTGAGCTCCAACTCTAGTAACTCTGTTTTAAATAATAAAATTATAGTGTTTACTGGTAAGCTACTTGCTATGAGTAGAGGAGAGGCAAAAGTAAGAGCCAAAACTCTAGGAGCAAAGGTCAGCTCACATCTTTCTGCTAAAACTGACTACCTAATTGCAGGAGAAAAACCAGGATCCAAATATAAAAAGGCAGTGGAATTAGGTGTAGAAATTTTAGATGAAGACCAGTGGCATAAAGTGATAAGTTTGGGAGTGTTCAAATGAAACTTGGATTGTATATTAAATCAAAGTTGCAAGACTATTTAGAGAGTAGCCAATTCTTTCCATCCAAGAATCATTTTATTGACTTGCCTCAATTTTTCAACAGAAGGCAAGTCTTCTGTGCTGAGTGGTAGGCGGACAGTTTGATGTTCTATGAGCCCAATATCATGCAAAAGTGCTTTAGTGGGTATTGGGTTGCTGGCAATAAATAACGCTTCGCAAGCCTGTTGCCAGATATCTGCCTGAGGGTTCCTGCCATTGAGGCACTTCTTAACATATTCATGCGCTATGCGTGGCCAAACATTGGCAGCAACGGAAACCAGGCCAGCCGCACCATAAGCGGCCATATCAGATATCATATTATCATCTCCGCAAAAGACCTCAATATTTGGTGCAACTTTCTTATACTGAGTTAAAGTATCAACAGTGCCACTTGAATCTTTGATAGCCCAAAATTTTTCGTGACTGGATAAGTTGCGTACAGTTTCAGCATGAAGACTCACTCCTGCTCTCGATGGAATATTGTAAAACATAGCCGGCACATGTGCTTTTTCAAGTAGCTTTTCAAACCATAAAGTCTGCCCCATAATTCCGGGCTTTGCATAAATGGGAGTTGTCATTAGATAGCCATGAATAGGCATACCCTTGCAAAAATCAAGCCATTCAAGAGTCTGATATAGATTCACTCCTGGTACGCCAATTATAATTTTCGTATTTAATTTTAGCTTACATACGAATTCAACTAATGTACGCTTTTCAGAATCAGTAAGCGATAGGCTCTCACCTGTGCTACCTAGCAACACTACGCCATTTTCAGCTTTAACTTGCATTGTCAGTAAACGCTGCAAACTGCTATAATCTATGCTATCTCCATTGCAATTAAAAGGAGTAATACAAGCAGTCCATAAAAATGTAGATTTCAATTTAAATTGTTAAAATGGTATTTCATCATCGAGTAGTTCATCTTTTATATCGTTGTCAAAACTTTCGTGTTTATCTTTTTGTCCTGTTTCACCTTGTTTGTATTCACTTGGCTTGTAATCAGGATTTGGCGCACTATTTCGTGAATCCAAGAGAGTAAGAGCGCTATTAAAATTATATAGAACCACCTCTGTTGTGTATCTTTCACCACCGTTTTGGTCAGTCCATTTTCTAGTTCTCAAAGAACCTTCAACATAAACTTTACTGCCTTTGCGTGCAAAATCTTTGACGATTTTTACTAATCCTTCACTAAAAATTACGATATTATGCCACTCTGTCTTTTCAGAGCGCATACCGGAAAGTTTGTCAGTCCAACTTTCAGACGTGGCTATTGAAAAACTTGCCATTTCTTTTCCATTTTGTGTAGTCCTAATTTCAGGATCTTTTCCTAAATTACCAACTAGTATGACTTTGTTTATGGTACCACCAGACATAATTATGCTCTAAATAAATCCTTTTATTATCTTATGTGAAAATACTATTGTCAAATTTAATTAAAAGTGCGCTTGGAGGGATTCGAACCCACGGCCTTTGCCTCCGGAGGGCAACGCTCTATCCAACTGAGCTACAAGCGCATATATATTTAAGTTATTTAATAGATAAGCCATCCAAGTCAAATTTTTGTTTTGGATAAAGCGTAAACATAATACTCCCATATCCAAAATATACATTTTGAGAATCATTCGCATGCTTTTTTATTGCTTTTTGATCTACGGTCCATACAAAAGTTACATAATTTTCAGTGACTGAGTGCACTTTTAAATCCTTGGTATTTATAAACAGTTTTCCATTTACCCATATTTTCCATGTATCGGGAGAAAGATATAAAATTGAGTCTAAACTCACTACCTTACCGTTGAAATTATCTGATACCTCCTCTTTTGCAGCTCTTGAAGATCGTAAATTGAACTTTTCCATTTCATTGACCATTCTATTAACTGGCTCTTCATCAAAAAAAATGCTTTTTACGTTACTATATTGTGACAAAACGTCAAAGTCACTTTCCACTGCTTCTCTTATTATATCGTCCCGATCTGTATAGCTTAGTTTTTGATTGTTGATAAAGAAACACTCTTTTGCACGCAAATTTGCTATATCAATAAAATCGTCGATTTCTTGATTGCCAACTTTAAGAATACTTTCAAAATATCTTTTTTCTATCATCATTCCATACTGAGAATGATGACAAACCATTTCATCATTACCTTGTTTTTCTATATATACGCATAAATTTCCACTATTTAATCCTAATATTTTATGCTCAATAAAATCTTCATTGCCAATATATTGTCGGCAAGAATACTCCTTACAAATTTCTATGCTTTCTATGATATCTTCACAACTGCAATATGCATTAACATTGGAAATGAGTAGCGTAAAAATAAAAAACAGCTTTATGTTCATCACCTTATCTACTTAATATAGTATACCAATCAAAGACTATATTAGCTCTCACTATCTCTATCATATTACCATTCAAAATCTGATTCATAGTTGCAGCATCAATATTTCTCTGCTTATTTAAAATAAGAGATTTGATCATAACATAACCGGGCAGATTTGGAATAGACTGTAGAAATAAAAAAATATGCTTATCGCTGATTGAGCTTAAATTTAGGACCACTTCACTTTTTATTACTTTTGTGCGTTCACTTTTGTTGTGGAGCTCAACTTCTTCGGGTATAGAAATTGATATTTCAGGTTCTAATATATAGTGCTTTTTATATAACTTGCTAAGCTCGAAATTTAAATTTGCAATGTATCTGCTACTATGTAAATTTGAAGAAGAAATTTTTTTCCATAAATCTAGGTTTTTATTTAGAACAACTTCCTTTTTTTGAATTCCAGTAATCTGTAAATTAATAGAACGTATTTTATCAATCGCAATTTGGTTTTTATTATAAATCTTTTCGTTATAGATAACAACATATGTTAATAACCCTATTAATCCAACAGATAATAACAAATACGATATAAACTGAATTGTAGCTTTTCTTTTTAATTGAGAGATAGTCATTAATCTACATTGCCTCTCCTATTTCAACATCAATAGATAGATTTTGCTCTTTAGCAGCAGGTAAGCTAGAAATATTAATGTCATAGGTACGAAAATTATCGTTTAAATTTTTTCGTAGTTTCTCGTATTGATGAGAAATATTTTTACCGGATTGAAAATTAAACTTTAAAGTTGTGGTAATATAACTTTTTGCCTCATTATAATTCCATTCAAATGATCGAAGCTCTATACCTGGTATTTTTAACTTTTCTACATACTTAACTTGTGTAAGAGGAGAGTATTCTATTTTTGATAAAATATTATTGATATTAATAAAATCATAAATTTCATCTATTTTTTTTACATTATAGCTTTGGCTAAGTTTTGTTAATTGGTTATTTAAGGTGTTCTGCTTTGCTGATAAATTATCAGCGACATTGAAATTTGAATACAAATTTAGCAAACAAAGGGTGTTTGTTATAACTAAAACCAGGGCGAAGTATAGAAAAATTCGAGGAGAGTTTAAATAAAGGTAATTGAATAGATAAAATTCTTTAGTTTCCTTTGTATTAAAAATAGCTGCTAATTTATTCTTAAAGCTATGAAACAAAATTATGGTATCGCAAAAGTTATCTTTTTCACTTATAGCTAGTTCTGCTCCTAATAGTTTGCCTAACTCATATGGAGTTAATATGTTCACACTGTTCTCTGAAAAATTTATGACTGATAAACTAGCTTTGATATCTTCTGACACTATGATACAAAGGTCGATAGGGTTATTTTTTTCAAACCCAAACTTAGTTAAGGATCGAATAGTATCTTGCACTTCCTGATATATTCCACCAGCGATAATTCCTGGTAAATTATCATTAGTAAATGGTGTTAAGCGCGTAAATACCATTTTATTCTCTTTAAGAACCACTTGTCTATAGCCTCCCGTTTTAGTTGCAGCAACTATAATTTTCCAATTATTAGGATCTTTATGTAGAATCTTTTTTGTTATATTACTTATTTCTATAGGAAACATTAATATTCCCTTAAAGTTGGAGCCTATCTCAATAAACACATTCAACCAATATTCTACTAAATGCTTTGCTTTTGATGAAACAAGAAGATAGCACCAGTTTTGATTGAATTTGTTTGGCTTCTCAACCAAAAAAACTGAACTTATGTCATTATTACGAGAAAAATGCTCCATCTTTGTTTTTGCTGATAGATAGGCACTAATCTTGTTTGCCCTTGTAATAAACTGTAGCGAGTAATTTTGATCTGCATGATTAAGCACCAGGTATAAAGGTGCTTTTTTATCTGACGAAAGACATGAAATTAAATCGGAAACTGCTTTATCGTTTTTGCCCTTAACAAAATACCTTTTATTTAAAGTATTATTTTTAAAATATAGTAACATTATGCCTTCTTCTCCAATAGAAAGCATAAACTTACTTTTGGATTTTGAACTAAACATATTAACAAAGCATATACTTATCTAGAATTAAAAAGGCAATTTATTGAAATTCATTAAACGTTAGAGGGAAATATTGTTATAAATTTTCGCAGCAACATTATTTATATTATAATTTTTTTATAAAATTACCACTGATATTAAGTTATTTAGATAACAAATTAAGAAAATTCATTAAGACGAATTTGTTGTTTTTCAAATTGTAGGTAAACCTAAGCCACTTTAGCTATATCTGCCGATTGACTTTAATTAATAAGAGTTAGAGGTTGTCCGGAAACAAGTAAAAGGCTATAATATCTGAAATTTTAGTACGGGGTAAAGATGAGAAAAAAGTATCCAACAGATCTAAGCGAAAGGGAATGGGCAAGAATAGAAAAACACTTCAGAGTATCATACAAGAAAGGAGGAAGGCCGCCAAAGTATAGCAAAAGAGAAATATTAGAAGCAATTTTCTATGTATTGCGTACAGGGTGTCAATGGCGGTATTTACCAAATGATTTTCCGCTATGGAAGACTGTGTATGAGCAGTTCAGGCAATGGAAGAAGCAGGGAATTTTTGAGAAAATGAATTATGAAATTACAAAATATAGTAGAAGAAAAATAGGAAGGAATGAGCAGCCGAGTGCCTGTATAGTAGATAGTCAATCTGTAAAGACTACAGAAAAGGGGGGATCAAAGGCTATGATGGAAGTAAAAAAGTAAAGGGTAGAAAAAGGCATATAATTACAGACACTCAGGGTTTTATACTAGGTTGTTACGTAGGCGCTGCTAACGAAAATGATAGAGATGGTATTAAAATAGCATTAAACAATATGAGAACAAAATATACTAAAGTTAAAAAAATGTGGGCTGACATGGGATACCAAGGAAGAAATTTAAAGAATCACATAAAGGAAGAATATGACATAGATATTGAAATTGTTAAAAGGCCTCCATGTAGATTTTGGGTGCACAAAGATACGCCACCTGAGCTACTACCAACAAGAGAACAAGGGTTTAAAGTACAGCCAAGAAGATGGGTTGTAGAAAGGACTTTTGCTTGGGTTAATAGGAATAGAAGGCTATCGAAGGAGTATGATTTACTCACAACATCCACTGAGAATTTCATATACCTAGCTATGAGTAGGGTTATGTTAAAGAGGGAATATGCTTGAATTTACTAGTTTCCGGACAACCTCTTAGAGGTTGTCCGGAAACAAGTAAAAGGCTATAATATCTGAAATTTTAGTACGGGGTAAAGATGAGAAAAAAGTATCCAACAGATCTAAGCGAAAGGGAATGGGCAAGAATAGAAAAACACTTCAGAGTATCATACAAGAAAGGAGGAAGGCCGCCAAAGTATAGCAAAAGAGAAATATTAGAAGCAATTTTCTATGTATTGCGTACAGGGTGTCAATGGCGGTATTTACCAAATGATTTTCCGCTATGGAAGACTGTGTATGAGCAGTTCAGGCAATGGAAGAAGCAGGGAATTTTTGAGAAAATGAATTATGAAATTACAAAATATAGTAGAAGAAAAATAGGAAGGAATGAGCAGCCGAGTGCCTGTATAGTAGATAGTCAATCTGTAAAGACTACAGAAAAGGGGGGATCAAAGGCTATGATGGAAGTAAAAAAGTAAAGGGTAGAAAAAGGCATATAATTACAGACACTCAGGGTTTTATACTAGGTTGTTACGTAGGCGCTGCTAACGAAAATGATAGAGATGGTATTAAAATAGCATTAAACAATATGAGAACAAAATATACTAAAGTTAAAAAAATGTGGGCTGACATGGGATACCAAGGAAGAAATTTAAAGAATCACATAAAGGAAGAATATGACATAGATATTGAAATTGTTAAAAGGCCTCCATGTAGATTTTGGGTGCACAAAGATACGCCACCTGAGCTACTACCAACAAGAGAACAAGGGTTTAAAGTACAGCCAAGAAGATGGGTTGTAGAAAGGACTTTTGCTTGGGTTAATAGGAATAGAAGGCTATCGAAGGAGTATGATTTACTCACAACATCCACTGAGAATTTCATATACCTAGCTATGAGTAGGGTTATGTTAAAGAGGGAATATGCTTGAATTTACTAGTTTCCGGACAACCTCTTATAGTATTTTCTAAAATGAATGATAAATTTCCATTATGGTATTACCAACCAAAAGTTGTAAGTCTGTATATTTATGCATTAAAGGTCTGAGGCGGCTTTTGATGGTATTCCAACAATGCTCTATAGGGTTCAAATCTGGTGAATATGTTGGTAGATAGAGCAAACGGCATCTAGCATTATCTATTAACTCCTTTGTTTTGGGAGTTTTATGGAATGTGGCATTGTCCATAACTATTGTAGTACCATGTGGCAATTTAGGTAATAACATCTTCTCTAACCATGTATTGAATACCTCTTTGTCACACCCACCTTTGAAAGTCATTGGTGCAATAAATCTCTTTCCAATCCACCCGCCTATTATACTGATTCTCTCTCGTTTTCTTCCTGGAATATCTGCATAAATTTTCTTTCCTATTGGAGCACGTCCATACTCTCGGTATAACCTATTATCAACTCCTGCTTCATCTATATATAAGATGCTGGAATGGTCTATTTTTGAGATTTTATCGGTAAATCGCTGCCTATCTTCTTGATTGCGCTCTTGATATAGTGTAACTTTTTTTTAAAGTAATTCTTAGCTGTTTCAGCCTATACCAAATTGAATTTATTCCAAATCCAAGATTTTGTTTCATCTCTGCCAGCGTATGATCTGGATTCTTTTTAACATATTCTTCGAGTATTTTTGGGTCTATTTTTCGAATAAAGCTGCCGTTTTTCGATGGCCTTAGGCTTTCACCAGCGGCTTTCTTTCTTAACCAGCGGTACAGAGTTGCTATTCCTATCTCCAAAAGCTCTGCCAACTCAACCTTTGACTTCCCTTTTTCTATCATCGATACTGCCCTTTCCCTTAAATCCACACTATACGCCATTATAACTCAAATAGCTTATTATACCTTTATCATTTACTTTGGGAAGTACTATATTAATCTATTTACTATTCTTGTAATATTATTTCTAATGGTAAAGAAATATATATTTTTCTGGAACAGTTGTTATTTCAGATACAGAATTTATTGTAAGTAAACTAACCATTTGCTGAAGAGCGCTCATCTTCTGTGGTACTTGATGATGGAGCAACTAATTTGCTCAAAATCTCATCTTTTGGTCCCATAGCGTAAATGACACCATCTGACATGAGGATCACCTTATCAACTACGGACAATAACGGTAGCTTGTGAGTGATGATAACAGTAGTAGTATTTTGTTTTCTTGCAATGCCAATTGCATTAATTAAGCATGCCTCTCCATTGCTATCTAAGTTAGCGTTTGGTTCATCAAGTACTAAAAGTTTTGTGTGACCATAAAAAGCTCTGGCAAGTCCAAGAAGCTGTTTTTGGCCGCCAGAGAGCGTTACTCCTCCAGGACCTCCTATTGTTGTATCATATCCATTTGGTAAGCTTAGTATTAGTTCATGTATTCCTGCAATTTTTGCTGCTTTGATTATTTCTTCAGGATTTGGATCTGGCCTCATGCGAGCAATATTAGCTTTGACACTAGTGTTAAATAACTCAATATCCTGAGGTAAGTAGCCAACATAATTACCAAAATTTTCTCGATTCCAAGTATATACATCAGCGCCATCTAGTCTGACTACACCAGATATTGGCTTCCATACACCAACAGTTAATTTTGCGATAGTGGATTTACCAGAAGCACTTGCACCAATAACACCAACTACATCTCCAGGATCTATAATGAATGATATTCCTTTTACTGTCGGCTTATTGCTTCCATAAGGAGTAAAAAATACTCTATCAAATTCCAATTTTCCTTCAGGTTCTGGTAGAGCCATCGTTTGCTCTCTTTTTGGCGATGTTAATATAAGTCTTTGTAGCCTTCCATATGACATTCTAGCCTGATTTAAAAACTTCCAAGTATGAACCGCAGCATCAAATGGTGCTAATACTCTACCCATTAAAATTGAAGCAGCGATGATGCTACCGGCAGTCTTATGAGCTGTGATTGCAAGTAATGCACCTGTTCCAATCACTGATATTTGCAGAGTTGAGCGCAAAAATTTAGTGATTCCAGTAATTACATTAGAGCGATTTTGTGCTTTAATTTGCATTGCTCGATTCTGATCATTTCGTTTACACCAATCAGAGACTATGAATTCTGACATGCCCATAGCTTCAACCACTTCTGCATTTCTTGTTGCAACATCTATAGCATTGATATTCCGTATAGTTTCTTCGTTGGTTTCTTGTAATATTCGTTTAGTGGCAAGTTCATTCCATATTGCCATAGAGACTAATATAATAATTCCAGTAATAGCTATAAACCCCGTGGAGGTATGTATCATGAAAATCACAACAAGGTAAATTAACGACCATGGAGTATCAAACAGTGAGAATATACCATTTCCTGTAATGAAATTTTTTATCACTCCGAGATCTCGTATTGCTTCACCACTTGAAGTTGAGCTCTGCACTGACGTTAGCCTGATTGACCTTACTATCAGATCTGGTGTTGCAGTTTTATCGATCCAATCACCTATTTTTGCCATGGCTAAATATCGACAAGTTTCAAGCATTGCAGAACATGCAAATGCAGATAAAGTGATAATTGTCAGCATAGTTAGTGTTGATACACTTTCGCTCGATATCACCCGATCAAGCACTTGAGAGGTATAAAGTGGTAGGAATAACATTAATAAATTGATTCCCGCACTAAACCAAAAGATAAACCAAAATGCACTTTTGCATTTTTCTAGGCAAACATATAGAGTACTTTGCTTCAATTCTTTTTTTATTGATGGCGTAATTTCCACAATCTTCCTCTTAATTTGATTACATGCACCATATACAATTTTTATTACAAAAATATTAATAACGGTAGTTAGCTTACTTTAAGTGAGTAAAATATTAATATATGTGAATAGGAAATATAAACAATGGTAAAAAGAAGTATAGTTAATATTTCCTTCATTGCCTATAGCGAAGCTACGTCATACCGCGATTCATTCCATAGCTGTACGAACATTCATTTTTGAAGGTAAACTGCACAGCAAATGGTGTCATGAAAGTAGCTGACACTGGGATGGCTTTGTTGCATCGCTACTTATGAAAGGCTAACTATAATTAGGATTATAAGCAACTTATTGAAAATCTTGTTTTTTTGCAATCAATCTGATCAAATTTAAGAATAGTAATTTGTTATTTATATTAATAAATTTAATTCTATTGAAAATAGCTAAAGCATTGAAATTCTTGAATTTTAGCCGGATTAGTGAGTGGTAGTGAAATTTCTTTTACTCAAATTTAGGTATTCACTGACCGTTCTTGTTGTAAATACCAGAATAATAAGCTACTGATATTCTCCACCTTTTTTATCTTTAATCCATCATAGCTAGCGATGCAACAAAGCCCACCGATTCATTCTACTGCAACGCAGAAAATTCGTACAATTGTGCATAATATGGGGCTTCTGGCTACATTTTTCTATTGAACTCACCTTTTCTCTATGTGACAGATTTCGTATTAAATTTTAAATTTAATGCGCCTAGATATACAAGCATTCCTAGCAAAACCATAGGTATAGAAAGCAACTGCCCCATAGTTAAATCAAGCCACAAATAGCCAATTTGATAGTCTGGTTCGCGAAAAAACTCAACGAAAAAACGTGCTATTCCATACCACATAACTGCAATACCAGTTAACGCACCGTGATACAGTCTTATTCTAGTTAAGAAAAACAGTGAATTTGCAACTGCAAAAAGTAGCAGTCCTTCAAAAAGTGCCTCATAAAGCTGGCTTGGATGACGCAGCAAATTATCACCACTCTCTGGAAATACCATACCCCATGGCATAGTTGTAACTCTGCCAAATAACTCTCCGTTTATAAAATTGCCTATGCGACCTAAAAATAAACCTATGGGAACTCCGCAAGAAACTAGGTCCAGTGCATAAAATATAGGAATGTTATGTCTTCTGCAGGAGATTATTACTGCAAGCAAAACTCCTATAGCACCACCATGAAATGACATCCCTCCTTCCCAGGTCTTCAATATCTCAATAGGGTTGCTTATATAAAGAACTGGATCATATATCAATACGTAGCCAAGTCTACCTCCAAGGATAATACCTACAATAGTGGCTGTTAATAACGAATCGTAAAAATTCTTAGTAAATATTTTTTGGTCATCTAGCTTATGTAAATACCAATATGCAAACACTATACCCAAAACGTAGGCTAAGGAATACCAATATATAGAAACAGGACCGATGCTGAAAATTACTGGATTTAAAGACATATTTTGCTATAAATTATTCTTAGACAATCTACTTTTTTCACGATCCCACTCTCTCTGTTTTATGGTTGCTCTCTTATCGTAGAGTTTTTTTCCTTTTACAATGGCAATTTTAGTTTTTGCAAATCCTTTATCGTTAAAATAGACCGAAAGCGGCACAACAGTTATCCCAGCAGTCTTGATTTGACCAATTAGTTTATTTATCTCCTTTTTATGCAAGAGTAATTTACGTTCCCTTTTTGGTTTATGATTTTTTCGGTTCGCAGCTTTATATTCTGCAATATGCATATTGTGCAGCCATACTTCGCTATTCTTTTCAACAACGTAGGCGTCGGAAATATTTACTTTTCTTTCTCTTAGCGATTTAACTTCACTGCTTAATAAGACCATACCCGCTTCAAATTCTTCTAAGATGAAATATTCAAACCTTGCTTTCCTATTTTCTGCAATAACTTCCATATCTAAAGATATCTTTAAGCTTCAATATATTACAGAGTTTTTGACTTAATTCATAATAAAACAGTTATCCCAATAAATATAAGGTGCCAGGCTAGTCTGATAGCAACAGGATAACAAAAATCAAGTAAGTGCTTTTTCTGTCTCTCTAGGCACAAGTTCCTTTACTTCTTTCATTTCAGTTTTAGGCTTTGACATTATATATTGACCAGCACCAACTATGAGCGCAGATCCTGCAGCTAGTCCAATTATTGCTGGTACAGATAGGGCAGTAGCAAATGCAAGTGCAACACCAACTATCACTGCAGTTACAAAACACACAATAACACCTTTTACAATTGCATTTTTTGCAGATTGTTCTTTTTCTTTCACAATTGCATTTTTTCCAATTTGTTTTTCTTCCTTTTTCTCTGGAAGCTGCATTACATCTTTATTTTCAGTAAGATCCTTTGGCGTTTTTTTATTCTCATTTTTTAACGTTTGCTTTTTTTCCGCTTCCTCTAAAAGCTGAATTATACCTTGATATTTAGTAAGGTCTCTTGGCGTTTTTCCATCAACATCTTTTAATGAAGGGTCTGCTTCAGTGTGTAGCAGAACTTCCACCACTTTTATTTTGCCATTTTCAGCAGCAAGATGTAAAGGAGTACGTCTATCACCATTTTTTGCATTAACCTTTGCTCCTTTTGCGATTAGAGTTTTTACTATATCTTCGTGGCCATTTTCAGCAGCAACATGCAAAGGAGTCCATCTATCAGCATCCTTTATATTAACATCTGCTTTCTCAACTAGAATTTTTACTACCTCTATGTGGTTATTTTCAGCAGCAAGATCTAAAGCAGTACATCTATCATCATTTTCTGCATTAACCTTTGCTCCTTTTTTGATTAGAATGTCTACTACATCTTTATGGCCCTCTCTGGCTGCAAGATGTAAAGGAGTCTCGTCCACAATACCTTCTGCATTAACATTTGCTCCTTTTGCAATGAGAGTTTTTACTACATCTTCGCAGCCCTCTCTGGCAGCAAGATGTAAAGGAGTACATCCATCATCATCTTTTGCATTAACGTTTACTCCTTTATTTAATAGGTTTTTCACCTCCTCCTCATTATTATGTTTAACAGCTGAATGCAAAGCTTTGATGTTCTCTTGTGCCTTTAATAGAGCTCCTTTTACCACTTCATGGACTTTTTGAGAAGCAAATGTTAAAGGAGTCCATTTATAATGATCTTTCGCATTAACATCTGCTCCTTTTTCAATTAGAGTTTCTACTATATCTTCGCGGCCATTTGCAGCAGCAAGATGTAAAGGAGTCCACCCATCACTATTTTTTGCATCAACGTTGATTCCTTCTGCTTTTGATAGAACTTGTACTATCTCTTTGTGGCCATTTGTAATAGCAAGATGTAAAGGAGCCCATCCTTTATCATTTTCTGCATTAACATTTGCTCCTTTTCCAATTAGAGTGTTTACTACATTTTCGTGGTTCTTTTCAACAGCAAAATGTAAAGAAGTCCATCCATCACCATTTTTTGCATCAACAATTACTCCTTTTCCAGTTAGAATGGTTACTACATCTTCGTGGCCATAGTGAGCAGCAATATGTAAAGGAGTAATTTTATTATCATGTTCTGCATTAATATCTGCCCCGTTTTCAATCAGAGCTTTTGCTACATTTGCACAGTTCCAATAAGAAGCAAGATGTAACAATTTGACTTCCTTAGAATTTTGACCACGAGATATAGTAAATATGTAATTTATGCCAGATCCACTATCATTGTCAGGTTTACTCTTTTCCCACTCTTGACATAAATCTGGATCTTCTTCTTGTAACTTAGCTTTTATTTTTTCAACTATATTGTCCTTGCTCAAATCTGAAAGGTCATTTATTTTTTTTAATATTTCCATAAATTTATCATATTCCATAACTTCCTCACTTAAAATACATAACTTAGTTGTTATATCTTTTAACATAGAAGTCAAGAACCTAAATATTCGTTATTATCTTTCCTTAAAGAGTCATTTTAGTTATATTACAGACTATGAAAAACCTCAACTTTAGGAAGGAAATCAAGTTTTTTTCTCTGTCATTTATAATTTTATTTGTTCTATGGACTGTATTGTCTGGTTATTTTGAGCCGTTTTTTATTTTTTGTGGAGTGTTTTCCTGTATATTCACATCGTTTATCTTTAGAAGGTTGATAAACGCTGAAAGAGCTCTTAGCCAGATTTTAAATAGTACGAGTAGACTGTCGTTTTATAAGTTAGTAAGTTATATACCATGGTTAATATACCAAATCATTTTATCAAGTGTTTATGTAACAAAAAAGGTGCTACAACTCAAATCTAAGCTTGAACCGATTATTATCCTAAGAAAATGCAAAGGGCATAATGACGAAAGCATTGCGTTATTTGCCAATTCAGTCACAATCACTCCCGGAACTTTAACTATCAATGTTGAAAGTAAGCAGAAAACATATTTCTCTACCATGTATTTGATAGATAAAGATCTTGAAAGCGGCATTTCTGAAATAGAAAATAAAATCTTAAAAATACTACGTTCAGTTAAGTAATTGCTTTAAATAAGTTAACAGCATCCTTATATTCCCTTACAAGACTTTCAAGCATTTCTTTTGGAAGGCTATTGTTAACAATAGAACATAAATAATTATACAAATCTTCTAACCTTAATACGTTATTTCTCTTCTTGCTGTTGAATTTATACGGAAAAATACCTTCCATAACTTCAATAGTAGTAGCCTTGTTTAAAAATACATTTTCACTTGTCACGCTTATTCTTGCTAAAACAGTGTTAATTTCAGGTTCGTCACTCGTATAAAAATCTGATAGCTGAGTTATTCTAATAACGTACAAAGTTACTATTTTTGACAAGCAATTATCAGCATATTCACAATTTTTTATTACCTCCCACTGAGTAACCTGAGATTTACCTATTTTTGCATTGTTCGGTAATTTACTCATTGAACTTTCTCCATTTAATCCAGTGTAATAAATTATACTAATACTTTGTTAAATAAATAATAACGCGATTACAAAAATATATACTTATAGTAGTATATTATACAAAAATAGCACAATATCTAAGCATTAAAGCTAGTTTTAGCTGGGTACATGGGGCTATTCGTTATTTTGTGTTGTCCAGTGAGGTCCAAAATTAGAGGTCCACTTATATAAAGAGTTTAGTCTGCCTTCTTTGCTATAAAATAAGTTTTCCTTTTGAGCTGTTTTGTTAGTATTAACTAAATTCTAAACTAACTGTGCTATAATGAAAAAGATAAAACTCGGAATACTAATTTCAGGTAGGGGGTCGAATATGCAGGCCTTAATAGAAGCATGTCAAGATCAGAATTTTTCCGCAGAAGTTGCATGTGTTATCACAAATAATAGCGAAGCTGCTGGTCTGAAAATAGCAGAGCAAGCAGGAATCTCAGCGTTTATTGTTAAAGATAAACCGCTTGATGCTGGTAAAATTCACGAAATACTTGTTCAACATAAGGTTGATTTAATTTGCCTTGCAGGGTTTATGAGAATTCTCAAAGCTGATTTTCTGAGTAAATGGCATAACAAGGTGATAAATATTCATCCCTCTTTACTTCCGTCTTTTAAAGGCCTAAACGCTCAAGAGCAAGCTCTAAAAGCAGGTGTAAAAATTACAGGTTGTACTGTACATTATGTCACTCCTGAAGTTGATGCTGGAGCCATAATTGCTCAAGTTGTTGTACCAGTGTTACCAGCTGATGATATTCAAAGCCTCTCAGAACGCATTCTAGCTGAGGAGCATAAGTGTTATGTAGAAGCAGTAAGGTCAATAGCAGAAGATATATGACTGTAATAATTATTGACCTTGAGCGTTTTTTCCAACTTCAACAAAAAATAAATTTTCAGGTTCCAGTAAAGAACTTGTCAGTTCGTTTACTTCCTCTAATTTAACATCATTAATGATATTCGCATAATTATTTATACGGTTAACATCACGATCATTTATCTGCATATTATCTAGCAGCGTTGCTGTATTTGTGTTATTGGACAGGAAAAGGACAAGATTATTTACCAAGCCAATTTTTGCATCCTTGAACAATTGTTCGTCAATTCCTTGCTTTTTTATTCTGCTAAATGTATCTTTTACTGCTGATATAGCTTTGCCAGCAGTAGAACTATCAGTACTTATAAATCCAGATATAATATTTCCATGTTTATTGGAAATAATACTTGCATAAACACCATAAGTAATACCCAAGTTTTGCCTCAGTTCTGTCATTAATATTGAATTCAGCCTCATGCCACCAAGTGCATCAATTAAGACACCAGCGTTATAATAATTAGGATCTTCATAAGCTATACCTTTTTGAGCAAAAAGTATCACACTCTGTGGTATATCCATAAAAATATTCTTATTTTCTGCAGAACCAAAATTATTTTTTACAGGTATTTTTCTAACTTTTGATCTTTTTGACGGCAATTTAGATAAATATTTATCTAATAGCGTAATAATTTCTTCTTTTTTTGTACAACCAGCAACACTGATAACTATGTTATCTTTAGCAAAATTACGCTTTATGTATGTTAAAACATCGTCTCTAGTAATGCTCATTATAGTATCAAGAGTACCGTACACACTTTTTGAGTAAGGATGTTTTTTAAACAATAACGTATCTAATTCTTTTCCAGCAACAAAATAAGGATTTTTTTCAAGATTATTAAAATCAACTTTGGCTTTCTCGAAAACTCTATTCAACCCTTCAGGGTCAACTTTAGGACGCATTATAGTATCGCTCAGTAATGAAATTGCTTCCTCTAGATTGTCAGACAAAGTATTTAATGAAACCCTAAATGCTTCTAAATCAGCAATAAAATTTAAACTAATCCCTTTATCTTCAAGCTTTTTCGCAAAATCTTTGGCATCATTTTTTCCTGCCCCTTCTTGGATTACAAGAGAAGTAAACCAAGCAAGCCCCTGTTTTTCCTTATTCTCATACACATAACCTGCATCCTTGAACGATATATTTAGTGAAACTTTTGGCAAATCATGATTTTCTACAAATAAAAACTTAAATCCTTTACGGGTAGTGACCTCCTCTATATTTAGGTTACCACTTGCTTGTAAATTAAAGCCTAGACAGAAAAAAAATAGAAATATAATTTTACTTATTCTCATTATTATCTCCTTTTGGTAATAAACGACCAATTAACTTATTAGCAGAAAAAATAGCACGGATTTTATTATTTACATCCTCTAGATTGACATCATTAATCTTGCTATATGAAATATCTATTTCATCAAGTGGAATACCAAGTGCAAGGTGTGGCACATAGAACATCGCTATATGAGTTAAGTCAGATAGATTATCAAACTGTGCTGCCTTATACCTATATTTTGAGCTTTGTAATTCCTCGCTCGTCACCCCTTTAGATACGAAGCCATTAATAGCATTATCTAACTCTCTTTCAACAATATCTAAATTAGCGCCACTTTTTGGAATTATCATAATATCAATGTAGCCATCACTAAAAGCTAGGCTATTATAATAAGCAAACACTGATACTGCCACATCTTTATCTAAAACCAAATCTTTATACAGTTTGCTGGATTTGCCGCCACCTAAAATGTCAACCGCTAAATGAGCAGCAGAGGCTTCATTTATGTGATCAAATAAGGGAACACGATAACGAAAATATAAAACTGATTCTTTTACTTCAGTGCTCTCTAAGGTCACCGATAGACCTGCATTATGCACTGGATCCTGATTTGGGTAATGTCTCATTACAGGCTTAGCTTTAATTTCGCCATATTTTTCTTCTGCTAATTTCACTACTTCATCAAACTCCACATCATCCACAATCAGCAATATTGCATTACCAGGGTGATAATAACTATCGTGAAACCTCACTATGTCATCCTGATTGTAAGTTTTGATATCGCTCTCCCAGCCAATAACAGATCTACCATAGCCATTACGGTAAAATGCACTATCCATTTCTTCCCACAACAAGTTATGAGGTTGGTTATCAAATCTCATTTTTCTTTCTTCCAGTACAATGTTTTTTTCTCTATCTATTTTATCTTGAGTAACATTAAAGTTTCCCATTCTATCTGCTTCAACTTCCATTGCCAGTGGTAAATCTTTTTTGGGGACCAACTCATAATAACAGGTATATTCTTTAGTGGTAAGCGCGTTAAATTTAGCCCCAATGCTACTCATAGTGGCTTCTATGTCTTTAAACTTTCCTGTAGTTTTAAACATTAAGTGTTCAAAGTAGTGAGCCAATCCTGCTTTGCCGATTGGATCATCCATTCCCCCAACTTTGTATATTACTGCATGTAAAACAGATGGAATCCGATGATTAGGAACAACATAAACATCTAGTCCGTTACTGAGTTTAGCATATTTTATGTTGTGCTCTATGCTCAAAGCCTTCAAAGAAATTGAGCAAGTAAAAAAAAGTACAGGTAGTATAAGAAAACTAAAAAACTTGTGAAGCATTATTTCGACCTAATATAAAAACAATTATTTTATTCCTCATTTTGTTTAGAAATAAGCATATCGTATATATACCACTTATATAACAATGTAAACATTCCACAAACTATAGATAAATCTGCTAAATTAAAGGCTGGCCAATACCAATCATCAATATGAAAATATATGAAATCATATACAGCTCCCCAATAGATCCTATCAACTACGTTTCCGATTGCTCCACCAATCATCAGAGAAAAACCAAGGTAAGTTGACTGATCGTCAGACTTGTATATCAAATATGCAAGTATACCAATTATTAGTATTGAAAATGCTGAAAAAAAGAAACCGCCATGTGGTAAAGCGCTACACATTCCAAAACTAATACCTGAATTCCAAACTTCAACTAGTTTTATAAAACTAGCGATCTCAATTGATTCTCCTTCATCAATCAATGAGTTTATGTACAATTTGCTCGTTTGGTCAATCAATACTATAATTAATATAACAACTAAGCATAACTTTTTCATAAATTTGCCTTTAACCTATAAACTTTAAGTATATCATAATTTATCTGTTTTGTTAACTCCTCAATACTATGGAATTTTTTTTCTGACCTTATGAATTTTAAAAGTTGTATATTGACTTTATGACTATATACGTCTTCATCAAAATCGAATATGTGCATTTCTATTATAGGCTTTTTCAGATCCTTAAAAGTAGGTCTCATACCAATATTGACTACTCCATATAACCAATTTGGATTACTATCAGGAAAAGTCACTCTAGCGTAATATGTGCCAAACTTAGGTTTTATCATGCAATCTTCTATAGGAATATTTATGGTTGGAAATCCTATTTCTCTACCTCTACATGCACCTTTTGTCACAACACCAGAAACTTGATAAGGCCTGCCGAGCAATTTATTAGCAATTTCTATTTCGCCCCTTTGTACATACTCCCTTATTGAAGAAGAAGAGCAAATTTTGCCGTCAATTGTTAATGGCTCTAATTTAGTCAAAGAGTATCCATATATTTCAGAATATTTCTCTAGAGTTAATATATTACCCAATCGTTTATGACCAAAAGTGCAATTTTCTCCGACAATTATGTGTTTAGCGCCATATTTATCTATTAAAATCTCACTGATAAAGTCATCGCAGCTAACCTCAGAAAAACCTCTATTAAAATTAATAATATATAAGTAATCTATACCATAGCTGCTGATTAGTTCCTTTTTTTGTTCTTGGTCTATTAACCTAAAATTGTTTCTACCAAATAAAACAGTTGATGGGTGAGGCTCAAAAGTTAAAACTGCAGAGGGTAATCCTCTTTCTTGTGCTACCTTCTTTAGAGTAGAAATTGCAAACTCGTGTCCTAAATGAGTGCCATCGAAATTTCCGAAGGTTAGTGCTATATTATTTTCTATTCCTTGCTCACAATTATAAATAATTTTCATACAATTTGATGTTTTTACATGTTTCTTATATATAATAACTATATTTTAGTAAGCTACGGAGATAAATTGTGAAAAATGTTGTGATATATGTAAAGAAGGGCTGTCCATACTGCATAAGGGCAAAGGATTTACTAGATAAAAAAGGTGTGAAGTATGAAGAAATTGATGTGCTCAAAAACTCAGATCTATTTAACGACATAAAATCAAAGTATAACGTTAGAACAGTTCCACAGATTTTTATCAACGATAAGCACATTGGGGGGTGTGACAAATTGATGGATCTTGAAAAAGAAGGAAAGTTGGATGATATGCTAAATAATAATGACAATCACACTGATGTCACAACCTACACAAACAGCAATGATGAATGTGGAGAGTGTGTTATACCACATGATGATTTTATGTAACTTTTTATCTTGTTTTGTCGTGTAATACGTAAATGAAAACTAGTATGCTCACTTTAAACAATTCTTAATGAATTAAAAATACAATTCATTCAGTGAGTTTTTTTAGTGGGAAAAAATGACAAAAAATATTTCAATTATTAGCAGAAACTTAATTAGTATCGAATTAGTTAACAAACAAGATTTAGAGAATTTCATCAAGATTTTCACAGTGCTTGATAAACATATAGCAGCTAAAACACTTTTTACAGAAGAAGTGAGAATAGAGTATAAACAACACAACGGCATAGAAGTTGTTGAATTGCTAAAAGATACAGACTTTACATATCATGAGGTTGAAAATGTATTGAACCACCTGAGTAAACATGGAATGAAGGTGCCCAGCAGTGTTATAGCACACACCCTTTTTGCTGCATACAATCATGCACTTGAATTTAAGGATGTAGCATTTTCCTTTTCTGAAGGCTCTCCACAATTTAACATCAGAGTGAGTAAGAACACCTTCATAATAACTCCTATGAGTGAGGAGAATTTGGAATTGAATTCACAAAGTAGCAAGAAATTAATAGAGTCGTTACAGAGCGAAAAAAATATTTATGATTGTATAGTAGAAGAAAATACCATTAAAGTTATAGTGCATTCTGAAATACATCAAGCTATAAATTTGATTATAAAATCACTGATAAAGTCTCGCCTTTTAGCAAAAGAGGAAGAAGGAAAATTCAAAGAGAAATTGAGACAACTTGCTTTTAAGGATCAAGCTTTTGTTGAGTATTCCAGTGTCAAAACCATCAGTAGGTATCCACATAATCATCCTCTGAGAAAGCATGAAAGTGTTACTAAGGATATAGAAAATATTTTATGTGATTTCATAGCAAATGAGAATAGCGAGTTCGCTATAGAGCGGTTAAATAGGCTGAGCTCAGCAGTTTCTCCGGATACTCCAAGAATCATCACTAAAACTATAGATAAACTTGTTAAGTTTCACTAAGGTATACGAGAGCCAATAGACTTCTTGTATTACCTTTTGTCATCCAAGTAGCCAAGGCTACTTGGTTCTTTTTTTGGGTTCCAGCACTATGTACATAGCTGTACAAACATTGTAGCCGTTATTCAAGTAGCTATAGAAACGAAAAACTTACTTGACAAACTCCGCCAGCCCCCTTATCATGAAACTGAAGCTATTTATTTATCTTCTCTGTACAGATTAAATGACAAAAAAACTCACGTATCTGGCGTCTCATGTTTAATTTTTTGCACTATGTGCACCTTATGTCTTTATAAAACTTCTAGGTTTTTACCTAATATAAGCTAAAATGCGCTTATAAAGCATTTAAAACATAAAAAAACGCCAACTTAAAAAATGGATAGTGAATAACTAGCTACCCTAGGGTTTCTTTTGCCTTTTTTTCTGTTTAGTAAATTTCTTAATGTTTATAATTTAGATTAGTTGCGGCTTAAAAGCAACTGAATCGCGGTTATTAAACGTTTAGAATAAAAAAACGCCATACTTGAAAGTATAATGTAAGTAATTAGCCAACCACGGGGCTTCTTTTGCCTTTTTTTTCGTTTGGCAAATTTTTTAACATTTATAGCTAAACGACAACCGTCATCCCGCTACTTGTTAGCGGGATCTAGAGATACCGCGAATGAATCGCGGTATGACGGTTCGTGGCGGTATGACGGTTCGTGGCGGTATGACGGTTCGCGGTGGCATGACGATAAGCTCGTCATCCCGCTACTTGTGAGCGGCTGAGATACCGTGGCGGTATGACGGTTCGCGGTGGCATGACGTAGAATTTTATACTCACCAACTCAGTATTCCAACCTGGATTGTATCTTATCGGTAAAAAAGAAGAGCTATTTTAGGAAGTTTTTATAGGACTAAAACCAAAGAAAACTTGCATATAAGTTTATCAAGATGTAAAATTGAAGTTATTTTAAAAGAATAGGTTAATTATGAATCTTGTAACAAAATCTGCTATCGATTTTACTGCTCCAGCTGTTCTCTCCGGCGGAGAAATTGTTGATGATTTCTGTCTGAGTAAGCGCATAAAAAATAAGTATGCTGTCCTTTTTTTCTATCCACTTGATTTTACTTTTGTTTGCCCAACTGAATTGATATCGCTCAATAATAGAATAAATGAGTTTGCAAAGCGTGGTGTTGAAGTGATAGGAATAAGTGTAGATTCAAAATTTTCACATTATAAATGGCGAAACACTCCAGTTAATGATGGTGGTATTGGAGAGATTAGCTACACTTTAGTGTCTGATATCAAAAAGTCTATATCAAGAGACTATGGGGTCTTATATGATGACTCAATTGCGCTGAGAGCAACTTTCGTTATTGATGATAAATTTATTGTACGTCATCAATCGATAAATGATTTGCCTTTAGGGCGTAATATCGATGAATTCGTTAGAATCGTTGATGCAATTAAACATAATGAGGAGCATGGTGAAGTATGTCCAGCAGGGTGGAAGAAAGGTAAGCCAGCAATGCAGGCAAGCGATGAAGGAGTAGCTGATTATCTAAACTCATACAGTGAAGAATTATAAATTTAGTACAAAAGTTCTTATTATTGGATCTGGGGCAGCGGGTTATGCTGCCGCTATATATGCAGCACGTGCAAACTTAGAGCCAATTGTAGTAACGGGAATGCAGCCTGGTGGTCAGCTTACAATTACTACAGATGTTGAAAACTATCCTGGTTTTGTTTCAATACAGGGTCCAGAACTAATGGAGCAAATGAGGTTGCATGCAGAAAAGGTTGGAGCAAAAATAATAGATGATGAGATAAAAAGCGTTGAACAACTTGAGGATTTTAATGAGTATAGATTTAGATCTTCTGGTAATACTAATGACTACTATTCAGATGCAATTATAATTGCATCCGGTGCGCAAGCGAAGTGGCTTGGTTTAGAAAGTGAAAAGAAATTTCAGGGTTATGGGGTTTCAGCTTGTGCGACTTGCGATGGTGCATTTTTTAGGAATAAAGTTGTAGCTGTGATTGGTGGTGGAAACACTGCTGTTGAAGAAGCAATATTTTTAACTCGATTTGCCAAAGAAGTGATATTAATACACAGGCGTGATAAATTAAGAGCGGAAAAAGTAATGCAAGATAGACTCTTTAAAAATGATAAAATAAAAGTAATGTGGAACCATACCGTAGAGCAGATTCTTGGAGAAGAAAATCCGAAGAAAGTTACTGGTATTATAGTGAAATCAACGGAAGCTCAAGAATTGAAAGTCGATGGAGTGTTCATTGCAATTGGGCATGCACCAAATACGGGTATTTTTAAAGGCTTTGTTGAAATGGATGAGCAGGGTTACATCATTACAAAACCTGGAACAACTTTAACTAGTAGGGCAGGAGTGTTTGCTGCAGGTGATGTTCAAGATAAGGTATATCGTCAAGCAGTAGTTGCAGCAGGAACAGGATGCATGGCTGCGCTTGATGCAGAAAAGTTTTTGGAGTCGTAGTTAATTCTAGGATTTTATAGCTAAAGTGACTTAAGTTTACCGATAATTTTAAAAACAAAAATTCGTCATTCCGCTACTTGTTAGCGGAATCTATGCTGAGATACCGCGGCGGTATGACACCTTTCTTGGGTTAGCTATAGATAAATTGCTTGCAATTTTCCTTTTTTTTTACATAATTATGTTAGTAAATTATTAGATGGGTTTAATATGCTTTATGGAGAGAATAGGACAAATACTAATGGTTACAGATATCAGAGAACTCTAGATGCACCGACACAAAAGTTATTTAAAGCTATTGATGATGAAAATCTAGAAGATTTTAGACAGGCTATAGAAGAAGGTGCGGATGTTTATGCACGTGATGAGAAGAACATGAGACCTTTGGAGTCTATAAAGGATAAGTTAGTGAATGTTTTATCTAATAAGAGTGCCTGTGCTGTTAGCAGTGATAAGCAAAAAACTACGTTAAAGGAAATGACTAAATTGCTCACTACAAAACAGTTATTTAAAGCTATTGGTGATAAAAACCTAGAAAATTTTAAACAAGCTATAAAAGAAGGTGCGGATGTTTATGCACGTGATGAGAAGGGCATGACACCTTTAATGATTATTGCTAGGGCCCGTGTCTATGATAGGCAGCAACCTGTGCTAAAGGAAATGGTTACATTGCTGTTATTTAAGGCTATTGATGATGGAAACCTAGAAGATTTTAAAGAAGCTCTGGCAGAGGGTGCGGATGTTAATGCGTTTGATAAAGAAGGCATGACACCTTTGATGTCCATAGTTACTAATTTGTCTGCAGGCTCTGAAACAGAAAAAGAATATCAGAATATGATTAGGTTGCTCCTACTGCACCGGAGCATAGATGTTAATATTTCTGAACAAAATAATAACAATACAGTTTTGCATCTAGCAATGTGCTTTCAACAAAAGAAAACTTTACAACTCTTACTAAGTCATCCAAACATAAACACTTATCTAACCAATAAAAACCATCAAAATCCTGAGGAATGTGCTAGACAAAATCGTGCTGGGCATTTGATAATAGAAATACAAAAAGCACAGAAAGGAAAAGAATTATTAGCTGCTCTTTCTAGCGGAAATATTTGCCAAGCGAAAACACTATTGAATCAAGAGCTTCATCCTAATTGCTGGAGAAGAACCCAAGATGGAAGAATAAAAACACCACTTAGCTTAATTATTCGATTATGTTTACGAACGATAACAGAAGATGAAAAAGAAGTATTGACAAAACTTTTAAAACATAAAGACCTAGATTTTAGTTACGAGCAGTATGCACAATTAAAGCAAACAATTGAACAAGCTATTACAGAGCGATTAACCGGTACTATTAATAAAAAAGATTTAGATGATGTAAAAAAATTAGTAGAAGATAATGACTTCATGAATTATGCAATTATTATTGCTGCATGGAGAAATGTTAATAATCCAATCGAGTCTATTGTAAATTATCTAAATGAAAAATTTCCTGCAAATACATTACAACCTTTGGCAAGTACGAATGATATACCGGTAGGTTCTGAGCAAGTTATACAAGAACTTAAAGGTGAACTTGAAAGAACGAAAGCTCAACTCATAGAAAAAGAACGAGAGCTGGATAGGGTCGTACGCGAAAGAACGAGAGGCATTGACAAAATTTCACAGTTAGAAGAAGATTTAAGGCAGGAAAAATCGGCTCAAAAAACAAAAATCAATGATCTAAATAGTGAAGTAACTCGACTTAATAGAATTGTGTGTGGAAGAGCAAGCGACACTGTCGAAATTTCACGATTAAAAAGAGATTTGAAACAAGTAAGGGAAGAAAGAGATAGGCTTTTATCAGAAAATAGACTGCTCCGTAGTAATAAAAACGAAAAATCCTCGCAAGCAATTTCTTCTGGTAGAAAACTAAGCAACTACGCTTCTGCATGTTTTATATTGCTTGGAGTATATACTGTTGTTGCATGTTTAGTAATAGAAGATTATCCAGGGATAATAAGTGCTTTCTTTACAGCAGTTGCACTGGCTTTTTTTTTATTAGGATGTTGTAATTTATATAAAGCAAACACAATACTTAGTGATGTTGAAAGCACTCAGCTTGGTGGTTTAGAACGAAGTTAAAGTTTTGATTTCTTCTCCAGGCCCTGCTGAAAATTTTTGTACATGTTAAAAACATCTTGATAATTGAGGTGAGTGTAAATTTGAGTAGTTTCCAGGCTTGAGTGACCAAGCAGTTGTTGTATTGATCTTATGTCAATATCTTCCTGAAGCAAATGAGTAGCAAAACTATGGCGAAATGCATGTGGAGATAAAATTTCTGGTAAATTTAACATTCTCCTTATTTTTTGCAAACGATTGGCCACATAAGTTCTTCCCAATTTTTTTCCTCTTACTCCCAAAAAAAGATATTGTGCTTCATCATTAATGCCAAGATAAGGACAGGCTTTTACATATTCCTGTATACATTTTTTTACTACCGGAAGAATGAATACCTGCCTTTGTTTATCTCCCTTACCTGTTACTATTAAACTTTCATTGTTAATATCACTAACCCTAAGGTTCAACGCTTCACTGATTCTTAAGCCTGTACTATATAGCAGGACGATAATCGCAATTTCTCTTTTTACCACCCAAGATTCGCCCAGATCGGATAGTTTCATTTCTTTCAATAAAGTTTTTATATTAGGTATTGATAATGCTTTGGGCAGAGTTCTTCTCTGAATTGGCCTTGATAAGGAAAATACAGCTTCATTGTCTATATTGTGGTTATTTTTTATGTACTTGAAGAAATTTCTGATTACTGAGAGTGCTCGAGTGTTGGATCTTGCGTTTACACCTCTTGCGTAACGAGAGGTAAGCCAACTTCTTAACTCAGGTACGCTCAATTTTTCCAAAGTGCCGACATTTACTTCTCCACCAATGTGAGTATTTAGGAAACTTATAAGATCCTTCAAGTCCCTCATGTATGACTCTAAAGTGTTTGGTGAATAAGATCTGTTGCACCTCAGCCACTCATACCATTTTTCAATGATTGAACCGAGGTCCACAATTATTTTTTAAAGAAAGCATCGATGCACGCATCTCGAAAGGCTTCATTTATATCAGGATGAGAGTGACAAATTCTGTATATATCCTCTGCTGCTGCACCATATGCCATTGCAACCGCTGCTTCGTTGATTAGCGTATCAGCGTATGCTCCTATGATATGCACACCTAGTATTGTATCTGCTCTGCTACAAGTCAGCACTTTCACGAATCCTTCAGCATCATCAGTGATTTTTGCTCTGCCGTTTGCAGCAAATTGACATTTACCAACTTTGTACTTACGGCCAGCATTTTTGAGTTCCTCTTCGGTTTTACCAATCGAAGAAACCGCAGGGTGAGTGTAAATGACAGATGGTATGATTCCATAATCAACGTGAGGTGACTGTCCTGCTATTATCTCTGCAACTGCCACTCCTTCTTCCTCTGCTTTATGAGCAAGCATTGCTCCACCAATCACATCACCAATAGCAAATATTCCTTTCACATTAGTTTCATATCTGTTGTTAACTTGAACGAAACCGCGATTATCTTTTTCTACTTTTTCATCAATACCAAGATTCTCAGTGCATGGTTTGCGTCCTGCTGCCACCAATACCTTATCCGCCTCTATAGTGTTTGTTTGATTATCTTTTACAGAGCAAACTTTCACACTCAAAGAATTACTACTTTGTTTTATCTCCTCAACTTTAGTGCTAAGTAAAAATTTTATTCCTTGTTTTTGTAGACTAGAAAGTAGAGACTTACTTAATTCTCCATCCATTGCTGCAGCGATTCTATCAAAAAATTCTACTACAGTGACTTCAGACCCTAGCCTCCTCCATACAGAAGACATTTCAAGCCCTATTGCCCCAGCTCCGATTACGACAAGTTTTTTTGGTACTTCAGTTAAAGATAGTGCACCGGTGGAAGAAATAATGTCTTTCTCATCGATATTAATTCCTGGCAAAGAAATAACGTCAGAACCGGTTGCAATTACTATATTTTTTGTCTTCAGCACCTTACCTTCAACTGAAACTTCAAGATTACCTTGGTCAAAAGAAGCAAGCCCATTGATTTTAGTGATTTTGTGAAGGTTAAACAGATATTCTATACCTTTTCCAAGTTCCTGAACTCTGGCGTCCTTATAGCCTAGCATTTCTTTTAAATCGAAACTTGCGTCCTTAATTTTTATGCCAAGCTTCGACAGATCATTTTTCGTGTGAGCATACTGATAGGAAGAATGGAGCAATGCTTTGGAGGGTATGCACCCAACCCGCAGGCACGTACCACCAAAAATGCTATTTTTATCTATGCAGGCAACTTTCAATCCAAGTTTTGCAGCAGCGATAGCACACTTATAGCCTCCTGGGCCACCACCTATAACAATTAAATCATAATCAGTCATAAAAAACAAACCTATTTTCTAAAGAATAAACACCTTTTCCCTCAGTTGTTACATATATCTTATTGCGAGTAAACACTGGAGTGTGAAACACATTACCAGGTACTTTGACTACCTTTCCTGCACTTTCAGATCCCGGAAAAGCAAACATTGAACCTTTATTGCTTGTCACCCACAGTGTATGGGCATGCATAATTGGAGCAAACAATTGCGTATTTTCTATTAAATCAGATGCCCAGACTGTTTCTCCATTTTTTATATCCAGGCCAATTATTTTATCGTCTTTAGTAACTATAAAAATTCTGCCGCCTTCTTTTTGTTTCTCTGCAGGAATAAGAGGACTATAATATGACTCAATGTCTGATACACTTTTTACTTGCAGTGACTTTGACCATAAAATATTTCCTGATTTTACGTCAATACCATAAATATAAGAATTATTTGTAGCTATTAAAGTATCGCCAAGCACTCTCGGTGTAGTAGTTACATCTGTGAGCTGTGTATCCAAAAGGTTTGTAGCCAATTTTTGGCTCCACAATTTTTTACCATCTTCATTAAAAGCTATTAACTCACCATTTGAAAATGGTGCTATTATTTTATCGTTAGAAATTGTTGGCGATATGGAATACAAACCTCGAACCTCATTGATACCGTTTTGATAAGCCCAAGCGGAGCTGCCATCTTTTATATCAAACACGTACAGATAATTATCAATAGTCAATACTACCAATTTATTATTTATTACTGCTGCTTTTCCTCTTACTGGAGCTCTCAATTCTTTTTCCCACTCAATCTTGCCAGTTTTTGCGCCTATTGCGTGTAAAGTGTTATCCACTATAAAGAAAACATTTTTTTCATAATGTGATAGGCTCATGTTACCAATTTTTTTCCTATGTGAGAGGTGTAATTTCCAATTCATAGCCTTTGAGTTATCAATATCAAAGGAATATAAAGCGCCGTGCTTGTCTGATAAAATAACGCTATTTTCTATAAGCACTGGAGCTACATATCCTTGAGATAGTTTTTTATCCACTAGACTTATTCTCTCGCTTGCCATTGTGTAACTGCTACACAATAACATTATCATGACAATTATTACTTTCATTATTTATTGAAAACAAGATTCATTAATATACATCTTAAGAACCTTAATTACAACGGAAATGTTCTTGCTGCATGTTAAAAACGTTGATTTATGAACGAAATATTATATTATTATGTGAGATAATGTATATTCTTAGAGGTAGTACACCTCATCCACTATGCAGCAACGTGCATAGCTGTATGAACATTGAGATATAAAATAATTTATAACAAGAAGAAAGATGTCATCCAAATAGCCTCTTTTCCTGTCATCCCAGTGCTTGACACTGGGATAGCTTTGTTGCATAGCAACTGAAAAAATCTGGTGGCTACTGACAAAATTCATTATAAATAGCTATTTAACTGTTGAAGAAAAAATATGCCACAAAAAATGAGAGTTAGTAACTGCCATGAATATAACAAATTTCTAGAAAAAAGAGGAAATATTTTTCGTTACATCGATAAAGCTATCGAAAATTGGTATGAAAATAGTCCAAAAATGCAGGGCGGCAACTATATTTATAGTGATAAAGTTGTGATTTTAGTGCATATAATCGTTAATCTTTTTAGAATTGGCTTAAGACAAACAGTCGGGTTTATAAAAGGATATTTGCAACAAATAGGAAGAGATTTGGCAGTTATCAGCTATTCGCAAGCTTCAAAAAAAACTTAATATTAAGATCAATGATTGCAGAATTGATAAAAATAATATGGAAGATATCGAAATTGCCATAGATAGCACAAGCATCAGCATTTATAACAACACACAGCAAGGAAAATAGCGCTGATAGAAAATATCGTGGCTATGAACAGACAAGAAAATTGCATGTAATGTTGAATATAAACAGCAAAAAAGCCATAGCTGCAAAATACAGTAACGGTCTGATCACTATGGAGCTTGCGATTTACTTAAAGGAGTTAATTTTCAGCATGCCATAAAAGCACTATATGCAGACAGAGCATATGACAGACATAAACTCTATAAATTGTGTGATGAATGCGGCATAAAGACAAAAATTCCTCCAAAAAAACAATGCAGCAGAGCATCCAAAGTATGGCAGAGAGAAATGCTGCAATTAGACTAATAAAGTCATACAGCGAAGATGGAATGAAGAGGTGGAAAAGGCAAACAAACTACGGAAAAAGATCTTATGTAGAAAGTTTTTTCTCGCGACTGAAACAAACATTCGGGTTTAATTTTCGGAACAAATCTGAAATTAATCGTGGGAAGGAACTGCTACTCAAGTGTTATTTGCTTAATCAATTTACTGACATTGGTATGGCTAAATTTGAAATGGCTACATGAATTTATCGTAAATTACCACCGCATAGTTGTAACATTGTACCATATTACAATGTTCGTACAGTTGTGTGCGCGACCGGGGGTTTTATACTATTCTAGAAGTAACATACGGAAAAGGGGGGATTCGAACCCCCGACATATTTTCATATGTGCACGCTTTCCAAGCGTGTGCTTTAGACCACTCAGCCACCTTTCCATGCTTATTCATAATATTGAAAATTGTACTGCTAAACAATATAAAAACCTGGTATATAGGGTTCACCACGAAAATTCACAGTATTGTTAAACTTGCTTCTGCAAGTTGGAAATGTTTTATCGCAACCTGCGAGTATTGAATATTTATCTCCAGCAAAAATTTGGTATGGAGGCGAAGTAAACAACGTAACTACTTTATTTTTATATTCTTTTACTACACCTTCAAACGCTATTGAGCCAAAGAATTTTACTACTCCGTGCTTATAATATTCATCACTCTCAGTTAAATTCGTGTCTTCAAATCTTCTTTCGTCTATTACTTTAGTGATTGTACTTATTTTACTAAATTTTTTAGTATCGGCTTTACATTTATCATCGCAAAATTGTGCTCTGCATGCAGGAGAGTATAATTCTGCTATGCTTCTCTCAAGCTTTGCTGAAAGCCCTCTAATTTCAACAATAAATCTTCCACTACTTAATGTCACTTTACCAAAAATTCCTGAATGTAGATTCATTGTTCCCTGGGTCAAGTCTTTATAATTCACAAGAAATATTTCAATATTTGCAAAGTCGTACTTTCCTGATAAAACATCTTCTTCTTTAATATCAGCACTATTTAATATCCCTTCAATTTCTAGATTATCAGTTTTTAAATCGCTGTTTAATATTATACTACTGGCTGTAAATCCACTTGAAGATTTATAGAGTATATTATCAATATTTAAATCTTTATCATAGTCAGTGAATCCCATTACTTCTCCACCTGCGAGCTTTAATTTCCAGCACGTAGCAGTGGTAAGTAATTCTCCAGCTAAATGATTTTTTAGTGTGGTTTGCATAGGGGCCTCCTGCTTAATTGATTAAATTTGAAAGTAGCTATACGGCCAGTAGAATAAGGGCAGTGTGTTCTTTTCTCATCATCTAATACCAATTCCCACTGCACAATAAACGGATAGATAACAATGGAAAAAAAGCCATACTATTGCCTTTCTTTCTCACTCCACAATTAAATAACTCTACAATATCGCTTATTTGATTCACTAATAATGAGAATTGGTATAAGTAGCCATAAAGCGTTATTCCGGTGACCATAGGGTGTCATTCCAGTGCTTGACACTGGAATCCAGGAAATTTTGCTTGTAAGTAAGCAAACTGATTTGGTGAGCATAAAAAGTGGCTGATCTTATGCTGAATAAACGCTTTTGATGAAGTTGCATGGAAAGCTGGATCCCAGTGTCTGGGCACTGGGATCCAGCTTTCTTGGTGGAGTGTCCTCAAATCACAATGTTCGTACAGTTGTGTGTCACGCACTGGGATGACAGGAGAGAGGACACCATATGTTTATTTGATCGACAAATAAACACTAACAGACAAGAATACACCACAGTTAACTGTGGTGTGTACTGGCTGGTTAGAAAGAAAACTTCACACCAGTAAGAAGGAGAATTCCTTGGTTAGAAGGTACATCAGCATCAGACTCATCTTTCAGCTTACCTGTTTTGTTAGTCATAAAATAATGGAGAGCTGCGTAAGGAACAAATTTGTTCTTACTGCATGCAGGAGACAGATCATATTGAACGCCAAGTGCACCATCATGAAGCATATCTTTGTCATTCATTCTGCTGCCAAAATACGTCAAACTTGTGTAGATATTCTCATGTTGATACCCAGCTCCTACAGTCCAATACATGGTATCTATACTATCTTTACCAAATTGAGCTTTCAGCCCTTCCACTCTTTTGCCATCAGTAGCATCTTTACTATCAATTTCCGTATAGGTATCACCAATTAATTTTTTAATACCCTTCGGTTGACCAGATTTGCCCAAGTATGCAAAAGAAGCGGCAAATTTTACGCCTTGATCTTCATTAATCTTATAATCAGCGCTTACACCCAAATTAACACCCATCAGGTCATTATACTCTACAAATTCCTTATAAAGATGCTTATCTTTACTTAGTTTTTTCGCTTGACCATACTCACCAACTGCAGAAGTTTTAACTTTCACCTTATGTTTATCAAAGTCATATTCATATGATACGCCAGCGCTTACTATGTGCTCATAGTCTGGACCGACATGCTTTATCTCTTCTTTATGCTTTATCACCTCGGCACCACTTATAGTCTCCTTAAAAGGAACTGTTTCTTTTACAATAAACAAACTACTATCATAACGAGGTGAGTAGCTGATACCAAATCTTGCGCCCATATAATTTGGTGAGTAGTAAGCAACTCTAAATGGCAGTGTAGTCATAACGCCTTTGTTATATTTCCCTGCCATACGGAAAGAGAATTTTTCACTTTCACTCGAAAAACTTTCAGTGTAAAGACGTGGTGTTACATAAAATGGAAAGCTAGCAGCGCTTCCTTCTAAGTTCACTTTTCTGAACCAGTCACTATCTGCAGCTCCGTCAACAGTCGCAATTCTTGTTGCATCAAGCCTCATCAGAGCCTCAGGACCAAATTGGTAACCAAGCTTCACGTCACCATATTTTGAGTTAACAAACACATGCGCACTTCTGCCTTTTGCAGCATAAACACCCTGTGAAGCTCCCTTACCTTCGGTCACTGGGACATGAAACTGCACGTCAGCACCATAAAGAAGACCTAAATCTTCATTCTTATTTTCTGCTCTGAGGTGCAATATTGCATCAGCAATCATACCCATATCGTTGCTGTAATCACCAATATTTCCTATTCCTTCATAGAATATTGGATTTGCTCCTTTTGTTATATCTGGAGTGGCATTATAATACTCTGTAGATCTGTTTGGCATAACGTTATAACGTTTATAATCTGCGCCACTTGGTCCAGCTTTGCCATAACCTTGAGCATCAACAACACCACCAAAAGTTATTCTTAAATTACTTTGCCCTTGATTGGTATCGATAATATCAACTCCACCAACTGAAACAACAGGACTTGCCTTACCTTTTTCCTCTGTATTTTTGTTAACAACTTTTATATCCTTCTTTACATCTTTAGCTTCAACTTTAGCATTCTTAGTTTTAGAACGCTTAGTTTTTGAAACTTTACCTTTTTCTATATTAGAATTCTTAGCGTTTAGAGCTTTCGCTTTTGAATCCTCTATAAGCTTTGCTTTTTTCTCATTTGCTAGCCTGATCTCCTCTTTTTTCTTCTGCTCGGCTGCTAATCTTAGCTCCTCTTTTTTCTTAAGCTCTTCAGCTTTTTTTCTTGGATCAGCATTACATATTCTGTCCATCTTTTCTTTCAGTTTTTTATTTGATGTTTTCATAACTTCCACTTTTCCAGAAGTTTTTGTGCTCTCTTGCTTTTTTATTTCCTTCATACTCTCATCAGGAAAGTCAGCTGCAAAACTGCTGAAAGAACATAAAGTTAATAAAGAAACTAGAGCAGTTCTAGTATACATAGACTTTTTCATGAAGTGCCCCCAAAAAATTTCGAAATCATATCTTAAATGTAAATAGTATAAAAATGTTGAAAATTCAACTTAAAGCAACCTTATAACGAAAATAAAAGTAAAATGCAATACCTTAAAAGCAACTTTCTTAATATGCTCAACGTGTATATTAACCAAAATTTAGTACAGAGGTTCGCTTGTTAGTGCATTATAACTCGACTATTTATTCTATGGAAGTAAAATTTTCCACCACAAGTTATTTGCCATTCTTCTTTAAATTTCTTTAGGTATTCTTTTTTTTCGCACTCTAAAAGCAGCTCTTCCACACTTTTGTTGTAGCTTTCAGTAGTAATCCTTCCCTGATGATGCATGAACCTTAAGTAAATCAAATAAGTGTTAATTACATCTGTTTCACAATAATCTCGAATCTCTTGTATCTTGCCGCTATCGTATAAGTCCATAACTTGTGACCCATCAACTCCAATCTTACCAGGAAGATTAAATGCTGCACAAACTTCGTTCATTTTTACTCTCGCAGAAGCTCCAAAATCAGAGAGGGATTCAAGCAAATCACAATGCCAATCACTGCTATATCTCTGATTGTAACTATTCCACTTATCGCCAGCTTTATGAAAATATTCTGCTTGAATGCCATGGACCATAGCACGATACTTCAGCACTGGTATATCAAAAGTGCGTCCGTTGAACGAAACTAATCTTGGCTTTTTCTCTGATATGTAGTTAAAAAATCCTTTCACTAGCTCCTTTTCACTGGAATTTAGTGTGCCTCCAGATCTTATTTCTTGCAGTGTGAACACCTCATAACCACTCTGGTAGCTTATATTGCAAAGTAAAAAACTAATAACTACAACAAGGTGAAAAGGCTGACGCAGAAAAGAGTTTTGCCCATTTGTTATTTCGAGATGATATTTTGTTAATGCATCCCTCTTCTCTTCTACACTACTATCATCACTAATATTGAGTAAATTTTTGCAGGAATTTACATCTGGTATAGTTTCAATATCAAATACCAATAAAGAATTAAGCATTGCCTATATACTCCTCCGGACGGTCGATCCAAGGTCGCACTTTCACAAATAAAAAGAGGTGTACCTTGCACTCAAATAATTTTTCTAGTTCAGCACGCGCTTCGATATTAATTTTTTTAATATTACTGCCATCTTTCCCTAGCACTATTTTTTTATGACTATCTTTCAACACAAATATGATCTGTTTGATGACTAAACTCTTATCTTTTTTTTCCTCAAATTGTTCAGTTATAATAGCTGTAGAGTATGGCAATTCTTCACGCAAGTTCAAGAATAATTTTTCTCTCGTAATTTCTGCTGATAAAAAATTTGTCGAGGAATCGGTTATTTGATCTTCTTCATAAAACCAGGGGCTCACCGATGCAACTTCAGACAAGTAATTCATCAAATCAGAAAGTCCATCATTCTTTAATGCTGATATCATAAAAACCTTTTCAAATTTATAAAGCAAATTCAGATGCTCATGCGCCATCTTTAATTCAGGCCTTTTTACCAAATCAGTTTTATTGATAACCAAAATGCATCTGCCTTTTGTGCGCTGCAGCCGCATAAATATAGTCTTAATTCTTTCTATATTTTTCAAATAATTGCTTACATCAACAAGCAACAAAGTGATGTCACTATCCTTAACTGCCGACCATGCAGATTTGACTAAAGCTTTTTCAAGTTTTGTTTCTGCTGAGAAAATTCCTGGGGAGTCAGTAAAGACAATTTGTGTGTTGTTGCATGTTGCAACACCCCTTATTTGCGTCCTTGTTGTTTGCACTTTAGGGGTGACAATTGCAATTTTCTTGCCTATGATGCTGTTAATTAATGTAGACTTCCCAGCATTTGGTAAGCCAGCTATGGTTACAAATAAGCATTTTTGTTCTTTCACAAAGAAAATTATAAAGAAAACTGAATGCCCGCGTCAAGCTACTTATATGACAAGAAGGATGACAGAACCCTTTTTGGTTAGCATGCAAAAAGGAAAAAAACTTATTCTACAAATTAAAAATACAATATACTCAAAAACTTTTCAGAAAATCCATAGGAGGGTTTGCTAATGAAGGTTCTTGAGTTGACGCCATTGCCTGAACGACTGCTTGATTTAAGGGTAACGTTTTAACCATAAGGTCACTAACTCCTTAATATGTGTGTTCATAATTTGATTTTCCACGAAAGACATAATAGCAATAACCAGTGTAAGTTAAAATGATTGGTAAAAGCGGTATTATAACAATGAGCATTAAAGATAAACTTGGCCCAGAAGCGGCTGCATCCAGAATGGTATATTGAAAAGGTATAATCCATGGGTAGATACTAATTCCTAAACCTAAATATCCCATAAAAAAAATAGCAATACTGAGAAAGAATGGACGGTACTCCCGTTTAGTATTCTGAAGATCAAACCACAGCATGAAAAATAGCCAAGATGTGAGTAATGGAATAGAAAATAAATAATAAAAATTTGGCATGCTAAACCAAAAGTTTTTAATACGTTCATTTAAAAATGGTGTCACTACACTCACTAGTCCCATGAAAATACCTACAAAACCAAGCGTATAAGAAGCAACCTTGCGTGCCCATTCTTGTGTTATATTTTCTGTCTTCATTATGAGCCATGTAGAACCTAAAAGTGCATATCCAAATATCACAGCAATGCCTGTCATTACACTAAAAGCACTTGCCCAATCAAATTGGCCACCAGAAAAGTTGCGTCCGTTTACTTCTACACCATGTATAAATGCACCTAAAATCATGCCTTGGCAAAATGCAGCACCAAGTGACCCAAAATGAAAGGCATAATCCCATAATCGCCTGTATTTTCCTTCTGCCTTAAAACGAAACTCAAAGGATACTCCGCGCACTATAAGGCCAAGCAGCATAATAATGATTGGAATATAAAAAGCAGGCATTAATATTGAATATGCAAGAGGAAAAGCAGCAAACAACCCTCCACCACCCAATACCAACCATGTTTCGTTTCCATCCCAAAATGGTGCAATTGAGCTTATCATGTGATCACGGCATTTATCTGACGGTGCAAAAGGAAGTAAAATACCAATACCTAAATCAAACCCATCCATTAAAATATACAGTAAAACAGCTATGGCAATTAGTAATCCCCAGATTAGGGGTAAATTAATTAAGGAAGAAAAATCAAACATGATTGTTGTCCTTTCCAGATGTACCAGCATCAATCACTGAAGCTCCAATACCGTGTTTATAAAATTGCTCTTCTTCTTTAATGACAGGAATTCCTTTGTATATAAGTTTCAGAATATAGTAACTACCTGCTCCAAATATAAGGGTATACATAACGATAAATGCAATCAAAGACCATGCAACCTGAGGACCGGTAATCGCAGATGAAAATGATTCAATTGTGCGCATAATTCCATATACAGTGTAAGGTTGACGGCCAATTTCAGTAGTAAACCAACCTGCAAGTAACGCTATGAACCCAGACGGCATCATTGATATCCACCATCCATGTAAGAAACAACTTTGGAATAATTTGCCACGAAGATACTGTATAACACTTACTGACCCAATTATGATCATTAAAATTCCAACTCCAACCATTATACGGAAGGACCAGAATACCCATACTACAGGTGGTCTATCTTCTTTTTTCCATTCCTTTAATCCTTTTACTTCTCCTAAAAAATCATGTGTTAAGATCAAGCTGGCAAGATTAGGAATTTTTATCTCGTAGTGATTAATTTCATTTTGCTGATCCGGATAAGCAAATAAAAGTAAGCCAGCCCCTTTTTCGGTTTCCCATATACCTTCCATTGCAGCAATCTTAGCAGGTTGATGCTTTAGTGTATTTAATCCATGCCTATCTCCCATGAACAGCTGAAATGGTGCAGCTAAAGCTACCATAATGGTTGCCATACCAAGCATAATTCTTGCTTGAGGAGCATGTCGTTTTCTCCAAAGATAAAATGCTCCTACACCACCAACCACAAAAGCTGTTGTAAGATAGGCTGCTGTTACCATATGAATAAAGCGATAAGGGAAAGAAGGATTAAAAATAATCTCTAACCAATTGGTTGGATATAGGAGACCATTCTCACCAATCGTGAATCCAGCGGGTGTTTGCATCCAACTGTTGGCCGCAATAATCCAAAAAGCTGAAATAAGCGTTCCCACTGCAACAATACAAGTAGAAGCAAAGTGCATACGAGAACTTACTCTATTCCATCCAAATAGCATAATACTCAAAAAAGATGCCTCCAGAAAAAAGGCTGTTAAAACCTCAAAGGAAAATAGAGGGCCGAGAACATTGGCTATGCGGTCAGAAAAAATCGACCAATTGGTACCAAGTTGATATGACATTACAACTCCAGATACCACTCCCATGCCAAAAGCAACGGCAAAAATCTTGATCCAGAATTTATAAACATCACGGAAACGTGTATCACCAGTCTTAAGCCAACACCATTCCAAAAAGGCTAGAAAACTTGCAAGCCCGATCGTGAAAGCAGGAAATATAATGTGAAAGCCTATTGTGAAGGCAAACTGAATTCGAGCTAATAATAAAGGATCAAATTTAAACATTTTACCTAATACCCATGTATTACAAATAATAGCCAAATCTGCCTATAATTCAATCCATTTTTTCACAAAATTGACCTTACCCAGAAAAAGTAGAGAGAAAGTTAAGACGTTTTTGTCATGAGAATAAATTGTGCAGGAATACAACTGTTCTCCCTTGTCATACCGTCACGGTATCTCTAGATCCCGCTAACACGTAGCGGAATGACGATTGTCAGGCCAGCGCCCCTATGATGTCATCCCAGTGCTCCTTTTTTTGTCATCCCAGTGTCAGCTACTCGGATGACATCATCCTTTTTTTGGGATTCCAGCGTCACGCGCTGGAATGACACCTTCCGTATAAACATTAAGAAATTTACCAAGCGGAGAAAAAGGCAAAAGAAGCCCCGTGGTTGGCTAATTACTTACATTATACTTTCAAGTATGGCGTTTTTTTATTCTAAACGTTTAATAACCGCGATTCAGCTACTTTTAAACCGCAACTAATCTAAATTATAAACGTTAAGAAATTTACTAAACAGAAAAAAAGGCAAAAGAAACCCTAGGGTAGCTAGTTATTCACTATCCATTTTTTAAGTTGGCGTTTTTTTATGTTTTAAACGCTTTATAAGCGCGTTTCAGCTTATGTAGGTAGAAATTTTATAAGACATAAGGTGCACATAGTGCAAAAAATTAAACATGAGACGCCAGATACGTGAGTTTTTTTGTCATTTAATCTGTACAGAGAAGATAAATAAATAGCTTCAGTTTCATGATAAGGGGGTTGGCGAAGGGTGTCAAGTAACTTTTGCATTTAATCCATTTCTATGGCTTATATAATAATCGTTATTGTAGTATAATTTAGAATAATGCAATAGATACCTAAATGTTTTAGCTATTAATTATATGTTGCACAAAAGCATATATTGCCCTACCATCCAAGTAGGTTAGAAATAAAGAGGTTTTTATGAGTTTTACTTTACCTGAATTACCATACGATAAAACAGCTTTGGAGCCTTATATATCTGCAAAAACCTTAGATTTTCATTATGATAAGCACCATAAAGGATATTTAAATAAACTCAACGAGCTAGTTGAAAATACGGATTATCAACATGTAAAAATTGAGGAATTAATAACAAAAGTGCATGGTAATAGCGGCAACTTGCCTATATTTAATAATGCAGCACAAGTTTGGAACCATACTTTTTATTGGAATTCAATGAAAAAAAATGGTGGTGGTAAGCCTAAAGATGGTAGTCTTCTAGCAAAAAAAATTCAAGACGATATCGGTGGCTTTGATAAATTTTATGAAGAATTTTCGAGTCATGGAGTAAGCCAGTTTGGCAGTGGATGGGTATGGTTAGTGCTCGAAAAAGGTAGGTTAGGAAAGCTCAAAATCACCAAGACTCCAAATGCAGATTTGCCAATAATTTATGGCCAAGTGCCACTACTCACTATGGATGTGTGGGAGCACGCCTATTATTTAGATTGTCAAAACCGTAGAATTGACTACATAAAAGTTTTCCTTGATCATTTGATTAATTGGGATTTTGCAGAAGAGAACTTAGAAGAATATATGAGATGAATATACCCCGGGTAACAAAATTAGATAATGGTCTGCGCATAATAACTGAGCAGGTGCGTGATATTGATTCCGTAGCTTTAAGCATACGAGTTGGTGTTGGCAGTAGAGCAGAAAGTGCAAAGCAAAATGGAATATCCCATTTTTTAGAACACATGGCTTTCAAAGGGACGAAGACAAGAACTGCCTTTGAAATTGCAAAAGCTTTTGATGACATAGGTGGAGTTTTCAACGCTAGCACCGGTAGGGAAAGCACCACCTATTATGCAAAAGTCCTCAAGAAAGACATAAAAACTGGTATTGATATATTAATAGATATATTGATGAATTCCACGTTTCCAGAAGATGAATTGGAACGTGAGAAGGGTGTTGTAATACAAGAGATTTTTCAAACTAATGATTCACCAAGTGACATTATTTTCGACAAATATTTTGAGGCAGCTTATAAAGACCAACCATTTGGTAGGTCAATCTTAGGCACGCAAAATACTGTAAAATCTTTTACTCGAGGAGATCTAGATAATTACATAAATGAGCATTACTTTGGTGAGAATATGCTATTTGCCGTTGCAGGAAATGTTGAACATGAAGAAGTTGTTGCATTAACCAAAGATTTTCTCTCAAAGATTCATTCTAAAAAGCTGAAAAAAAGCCAAAATGCGAGCTGTACTGGTGGTGAGTATTTAGAACATCGTAAATTAGATCAGGTACACTTGCTAATTGGTCTACCTAGTGTTTCTCGCCATGACGATAAATATCACACGTTTCAAGTGCTTGATTCTATATTAGGGAGCGGAATGTCATCACGTTTATTCCAGGAAGTAAGGGAAAAGCAGGGATTAGCTTACTCTGTTTATTCATTTAATTCCAGCTATACTAATACAGGAATGTTTTCCATTTTTGCTGGTACAGACAGTAGTAACTTAGATAAGCTTTTAAAATCTATAACGACAGAGTTGAAGAAGTTGTCTACAGATGATCTGAAGGAAGAAGAAGTAAATAGAGTGAAAGAGCGAGTAAAATCCCAAATTTTAATGTCACGCGAAAGTGTTAGCTCACGTGCTGAAACATTGGGACACTACTACGGTAACTATAATAGGTACATCAGTAAAAATGAATTAATAGAAAAAATTAGTGCAGTTACCACTGCTAACGTAAAAAAAGCAGCAGAAGAATTGTTATCTCAGCATGAAAAAACCACTCTAGCTGCAATTGGAGAAATTGAATCATTGCCAAGTTACGATAAAGTGGTTTCTATGCTTAAAGCTTAGTGTACTTTAATTATGTTGCTTAAGCTCACTAAAAAGTTCAATGAACGGTTGCAAAATCCTTTCTATAAAAAGTTTACTTTCTGGTTCATCGCGTATATTACTTATCAGTTTATTCAAAGTTTTCTCGCTGTTTCGTAAAAATAAATAGCTTTCTACTGCTTGCACACCAGACAAGACAGTCAAAATTCCTCCTATCACTAGACAAGCAGCTATAGCAGGTACGGTACCCACTGCAATTGCAGTTGCGATTAATGATAACCCAGCTAAGAATGTAACGGCTGAAACGCAAAACGCTATTTGATGTTTTTCTTTATTGTTAACCATAAATACCTCACAAAAACTATATTTTTAACATACCAGTGTTGTCATGTATTGTCAAGTTTTTAAAGAAGATTAAAAAATGCAACGCACATGTGCAAAAGACGCTAACTATGGATTAGCCAAGGAAGAAAGAGTAGGAAGAGGAAGGCTTTTTCTGTTTTAGGGAATATAAAATAAGCGTAGAAAAATATGAACTAGGTGTATAATTCACAGTGTAGTGGTATCTCACTAATCCAATTATTTTTCTCCCGATCTAGCCTATCATCTAATATAGCCTGCCTTATTGATGCCATTAACTTATTCATAAAGAAAATATTATGAATGGTAACGAGCGTGTAAGCCAGGAGCTCTTTAGCTTTCAGTAAATGGTGTATATAAGCTCTTGAATGTTTTCTGCAGGTAAAGCATAAACAGTCACTTTCAATTGGGTTGTTGTCCAGCTCAAATCGTTGATTCCGCAAATTAATATGCTCTTTGCACTTTGAAGAAATAGAATTTCTGTTTTTTACTTTAACAAGTGCGCCACCATGCCTTGCTAAGCGGGTTGGATGCACGCAATCAAACGTGTCAATTCCAAGCTCTACTCCGCGAAAGATGTCCACAATTCCACCAATACCAAGCAAATGAGTAGGCCTGTCTTTTTTCAGGTGGTCCATAGTGAAAGAAACTACATCATGCATCTGCTCTTTACTTTGACCAAGTGATCCACCTATTGCTTGACCAAAAAATGGCAAATCGTTGATAAAATCACAACTTTCTCTACGTAAATCTTGATACACTCCGCCTTGACTAATTCCATACAGTGCCTGCTTGCCATTATTGTTTTTTTCAAATTCATTTAAAGAACGTTCAGCCCATCTGTGGCTCATGAGCATTGATTTTGCTGTGTATTCTTTGCTTACGTGAAATGGAGTGCATTCATCTAAAACTAGGATTAAATCTGCACCTAATTTCTGTTGAATTTGTACAGATTTTTCAGGAGTTAAGCAATAAATTTTACCATTAATGTAAGAACGAAAAATTGCCCCATCCTCATTAATTTTGATCAAAGTTTTTTGTTTTTTTCTTATTCCTTTTATCTCTTCCGAAACTGATCCGTGGCCTAAGCTAAATATCTGATATCCACCTGAGTCAGTTAGCATTGGCCCATTCCATCCTATCATCTTGCGCAAACCACCAAGTTTTGCAACAGTATTCTCTCCTGGTTGAAGCATTAGGTGATAGGTGTTGGAAAGTATGATTTGGGTACCAGCTTCACTTATTCTTTCAATATCTGCAGCTTTAATTGCAGCTTTTGTTGCGCAGAATATAAAAGCGGGGGTTTCTACGCTTCCATTTGGAGTTTTAATTGTTCCAACTCTTGCAGAACCTGATTGCTTGATTCTCTTGAATGAAAATTCTTCTTTCATCTATTTGCCTGAAAGTTCTGTTATGATGTTTTCTACTTTCTCAGGAGTAAGATTTTCATAGAAGTCATTATTGATCTGCACAACGGGAGCATTAACGCATGCACCTAGGCATTCAACTTCTTTTAAAGTGAACAAATTATCTTTAGTAGTCTCACCGATATTGATTCCAAGTTTTTTTTTAAAGGTATTTAAAACTTCTTCACTATTGCACAACCAGCAAGGAGTTGTTCTACAAATTTGTATTAGATATTTGCCTACTGGTTTTAAATTATACATGGTGTAAAAATTTGCCACTTCATATACACGAATATGTGGAATATGCAGCATATCAGAAACATAACGCATAGCAGATTCAGAAACCCATCCGCATTGCTCTTGAACCAGATATAGTAAAGGCATAACAGCACTACCTTCTCTACCTTTGGGATACATCTCTATAAACTTTCCCGCTTTCTTGAGGTTTTCTGATGTAAAACTAAACTGCTCTTCTTTTTCTATCATTCATGAGACTCGTGTAAACTTTAACAGATTATACCTGTAGAACCAATGATTGCAATTGTTGGTTTTTTGAGAAATAGCATAAAGCTTCTTAGCCCTCTTCAAGCTTATATTTACCTTTTAGTATAAAATATTATATTAATTTTTTAATTTTAGTTAAAATTTTCATTGACATTAACACACAGGAGTAATCATAATAGCATTTTATTAATATTTTAAATAAAATTATGTCTATATTAAGAAGATTGCTCGGGATCAACTCAAATACACCGGAAATTAAAGAAGCGATAGGTTTTAATCCAACAAACGTAGAATTAATTGAGGGGAATGGAGTTGCTTACGGACTCAGCTATCAAGATAATGGTAATGGGAGCAGTAAAGTAAAATTACTTATTAGTCCATTATATCAATCAAAAACATACGAATGTGGTACAAATATCAGCGTAGCAAATGAATTCAAAGATCAATTATCTCTCACATTAATAGAAGATTCAGCTGAAATAGATAAAGTTGGAGTTATCTTTCCTGAAGAAGGAATTAGCGAAGAAGGAGAAAAATGCGTTAAAGGCTTATCTTTTAACACTTACGGAATTAAACAATCAGTTAATACTCCTTCAGTTGAACATTTAGATAAAAGAAAATTACAAAAGAATATTGATAATAATAGTCTTGCAAATGTGGGCAATAGTTACTTTCAACCAAGAGCAGTGAAAGTTGGTAATGGTGAAGTAATTGTAATCGCCCATAACTTAAAGGATCAAACTTTAGTTTCTTGGTACTTAAAGTCAAGCGAGAGCGGAAAATTTAAGGTATTGACTGGAGAAAAAGGTGTTACAGAAAGAAAATTGTTCAATTTTGATAATCAGGGGCAATTGGCATTAAATGGAAACACGATGCTTTATTCGCAAGTGAGCAAAAGGATTACTAAGGAAAATCAAGAGGTGAGAAAAACACGTATTTTTAAATTTGATATGGCTAAAGTGATTCAGGGTCTGAAGGATGGAGTTAATGGCTTTTTACTTGGTAATCGAAAAGGTCAAATAGATAATAAAGCACTATCTCTTTCTAGAGAACATGAAATAAGCTTTTTGCAGTATGTTGAACAAACGGAAGGAAATGATCTAGTTGCTTTTCTTGAAAATGACCAATCAGCTAATGAGCAGAGGTTACATATAGCAACTCTACTTAAAAATGGATCAGTGTCAGATTTTCCTATCTATCAATTTACAGATCCTATAGAGCAATTATATATTAAAGGCAACGGTCAGGGTGGTTTTATCGTAACTGCGGTAAGTGGAGAAAATATTGTAACTTTTAATCAAAACGGCTCTGGAAAATCTTCTGAAGCAACAATAATACCGGCAAATAGCATCAAAACTCTCAGTGATTTTGTTAATATCATTAACGGTCGATTAACGCCAGATATTATTTCTAGTAGTACCGTGGCTCCTATAACTGTTGCAGAAACGGTTGTGACTTCTAAGAAAACGCCGACTGCTGCAATTACTAGCACAGCAGAAACCGACGCTGTGAAGACTACTAAATTGACAACGGAAGCCGTTGCACCTACTTCTACAATAAGTAAACCTTCAACGGAGTCAACGACAGTAGCAAAAACAACTACTACTTCACAAGCGACCACGGTTGCTACAACGTCAACTAGTGTGCCGATAGTAACTTCAGGGACTGAGACAAGTACTGTAAAACCTACAGCAGCGACTGGTGCGTCGACTTCTACGATGAGTAAACCTTCAACAGAGTCAACGACTCAAACAAGTACAGTAACAGTGAAGCCAACAACAGAAGCCGTTGCACCTACTTCTACAACGAATAAACCTTCAACAGAGTCAACGACTCAAACAAGCACAGTAACAGTGGAACCAACTGCGCCAACAACAAGCTCAGAGAAAACTACACAAACAGTATTTAGTATACCAAGTACTAGAACAAAAGAGTCAACAACTCCTATATTCACCACGACTTTACTTCCTCAGTCTACTTCTTCACCACAACCTACTCAACTTGCTATAGGGTCTAATAAGGCAGGAATGATAGGGGGATCTTTGGTTGGAGCAATAGGTATTGTTGGAATTATAGGATTCATAGCATATAGATATGTTAAGGGTCGTAATGCTGCTCCTGTATTAGAACTAACTGATTTGGGTTATAGAAGGCGATCATCTTCAAGTAGCGATGAAGAAATTTTTACCACTGGTAACAGAATGCGAACTATATATCAATCTGAAACAGTGCTAAATAGTATATCAGTAGAAAGTAGTAGTCGATCAAGAAGTAGCTCATCGTCTTCAAGCGGTGGACCAGGCTCTTGACTAACTGAAGCGGAGTCTAAAAGTGAAAAAAGCTTATCTTGGGATAGTGATGATGTGCCGGAATATCACCTTTAGCTATTTGTCTAAATGTTTTTAATATGTAGACTGTTAGGAAATTGTCTTTTGCTTTTGTGATTTTCATGTTAAAGTATAATTCCTAGGTGAAATAAGTAGCTGCTGTTGTGTGATAAACATAGCAGAGGAAAGTCCGGGCTCCAAGGAAAAATAGTGACGGGTAATGCCCGCCGGAGGTAACTCCAGTTATAGGGCTACAGAAAATTACCGCCTAAAATATTTTTAGGTAAGGGTGAAAAGGTGTGGTAAGAGCACACCATGGCAATGGCAACATTGGTAGTCGAGTAACCAACACTAGGAGCAAGATTAAATAGAAGTAGATTTTATGTTTTCCTCATATCTACTCGGGTAAATCGCATGCGGTAAATGGTAACATTTACTCCAGATAAATAGCTACATAAACAGAACTCGGCTTATATTTCACCTAGGCGTTCACATGATACGTGCGATATAAGCCATGCTATATTTAAATGTGTAGGCATTTCATGCGTTGTCCTTCACTTGTTCTGCTTGATAGCCATCACTACTTTCGCCTACATTAACATTAGAATATTCATCATCATCAATATACTCTTTCAGAACATACCCTCTGCCCCAAACGGTTTCTATGTGGCTTTTTCCATCATTTGCACTTTCAAGTTTCTTACGTAATTTGCACATAAAAACATCAACTATCTTGTTATCTGAAGGTTCATCCAAGCCATTGTAAAGATGATTTAAGAACATTTCTTTTGTTAGTACTGTTCCTTTACGCAGTGCTAGCAATTCTATCATAGAATACTCTTTATTAGTAAGGTGAACCGTTTTACCTTTCACCTCAACAACCCTGTGATCAAAATTGATATTTATATTACCAATCTTTATCACCGATTCAGGATGGCCTTTAGTACGACGCACTATGGCCTTAATTCGAGCTAATAACTCGCTTTTATGAAATGGCTTGGTTAAGTAATCATCGGCACCATACCCGAGTCCTTTAGCTTTGTGATTGACAGCGGATATGCATGAAAGTATTAAGACAGGAACTTTGATTTTTGCACTTCTTAGTCTTAACAATATATCATATCCGTCAATATCACCAGGTAAGTGTATATCTAAAATAACTAGGTCATAGTAATCTCCGTTTGAGGAAACCATATTATTGTTATAATCTTGTGCAGAAGTAACAACGTCACAGAAGTGTCCATCAGAAGTTAAGGCGTTAACTACAGTCTTTGCACTTACTTGATCATCTTCAATTAATAATATACGCATATTTTACACCCCATAAATAATTTATAATTTTAGTAATATATATAACTAAGGAAAGTAATAAATCAAATTTTTATTAACAAATGATCAAAATTACACTTATTAATTAATAGTAAATATATTGTTCCAAAGTTATATAAATAGATCTAAAATATAATAGACATACCATGATAGTAATAATATTTTTAGTAAATATTGAATTAAAGTTACTATTATTAAAAGAATACTTCGGTTAATAAATATTTAACTATTCTATATGTCTGTGTTATATTTTTAATTTACTTATCCTACTATTTTAAAGTATAAGTAATATTTTCAGGAATATTGTGTGGCAATATCAATTTTAGGTGCTGGTGCATGGGGTACAGCAATCGCAATTTCATTAGGTAGTAAGAAAGATGTGATTTTGTGGACTCACAATGAAACTACATTTGAATCAATCAACGGGAAAAGAGAAAGTGACAAGCTACCCGGTTGTCGAATTTCTGATAATGTGTCAGTAAAATTGGCTATTGAAGACATAATTAATGCTTCAGTAACAATCCTCGCTGTTCCCACTCAGTCTCTGAGGAAGGTATGTCAGCAATTGCATAATTGTAATCTGAAAAAAGATGTAGCAATAATTTTAGCTTGTAAGGGAATAGAAAAGTCTACATTAAAATTACCTAGTGAAATAGTAAATGAAATTTTACCTAACAATCCTATTGCTATTTTTTCAGGTCCTAGCTTTGCTGTAGAAGTTGCAAGAAAATTACCCTATTCAATGGTTCTTGCATGCCAAAATAACACATTAGGTTCAAAGCTAGTATCAGAGCTGCAACAAGAAAATGTTAAATTGGAGTTTAGTAACGACATTATAGGAGTACAGATTTGTGCAGCGTTAAAGAACGTTTTTGCTATAGCGTGTGGGATTGTTCTAGGTAGTAAACTTGGGTTTAATGCTCATGCAGCATTGATTACGAAAAGTATGAGCGAAATTAAGGCTTTATACTCAGCAAAAATTGGTGACGGTAGTGTGGATATAAATACACTACTTGGGCCAGCATGTCTGGGTGACCTAATTATGACATGCACATCCTTGAATTCAAGAAACTTATCTTTTGGGTTTAAAATAGGTAATAGTGACAATGGCTTTAATGTTCAGCAGATTTTGTCAGAAGGCAAGTCAGTGATTGAAGGTTTTAGCACTGCTGAGTCCATATTTAATTTAGCAGGAAAGCTAAAGATAAAAATGCCTATATGTGAAGCGGTCTATAGATTATTGTATGAAAGCGCCTCTATAGAGGATACTCTTTCTGTTCTTATAAGTTAATTTTGTATTTGGATATATTGTGAAATTTTTATATAAATTAATATCAACGTGGTGGCTGTCTGGAACAGTAAAAAAAATGCCAGGTACTGTGGGTAGTTTGGCTTCTTTTCCGCTTGTTCCTGTAATCCTGAGCAACAAAATTTTAGGTGCAGCAATTATTTCTTTTTTATTCTTAATTGGATTATGGTCTACAGGTAATTATATAAAACATTACAAGACTTCATGTGATCCAAAAGAGGTAGTAATTGACGAAGTGGTTGGTCAATTGCTGACGATACTTTTAGTTTCGATATTGTTAAGCCAAGAGATGAATTGTTCTTCATTGTTGTTGTGCTTTTTTTCTTTTAGGTTTTTTGATATAATAAAAACGTGGCCTATAAATTTAATCGATAAAAATACCAAAGGTCCTTTAGGTATTATGCTAGATGACGTTATAGCTGCAATTTTAGCCTGTGTTCTTATAGGAGCCTTTTATTGTTTATTGTTGGTGTATGCAGGATAAAAAAATTTATTATTCAAGCTTAATTGTTCAAAATCTAAAGGATTATATACTGTACACAGCGAATTTATCTGAGTGGGAAGTACACGATGAATTTGATAACATCATATTTACAATAAATGGTACCAGGGAGTCATTATTTAATTTTGTGTTCTGTGGAGATCAATGTACCGAGCTTTCTATACAAAAAACTCTAGATTATCTCAGAACAAGAGATATAGAAGCAACATGGGTAATAAATTCACATATGAAAATAAGAGAGATTTTAGAAAAGTGTGAAATAAAACACGTTAGCACACCAAAAAAAGCTTTACTTAATATGAAAAATTACTTTTTACCTGCTGATGTTATTCCAAACTTGAGGTTAAATGCTGTGAATGGTAGCAACCTCTTAGAACAGTTAGATCTACACACTTCTAAAATTTTTTATCATGGCGTTGGAATTGTCAGCACATTTTTTCGCGGATTATCAAATTATGATGATAAGAACTCAAGATTAAGATTTTTTCTTGTAACACTAAATAATGAAATTATTGGGACATGCGGTCTTTATGTTCAAGATAGCGTAGCTGGTTTTTATAGTGATGGAGTTTTACCAATTTACAGGAATCGTGGAATAGGTACCCAAATGGTTTTAGAAAGAATAAAGATAGCTAAACAGCTTGAATGCAAATATATAGTAGCACATTGTATGAAATCTTCTGTGAACCTTTATAAGAGATTGGGCTTTCAAATGTTAGGCAATCTTTACTTATATACCTCTTCAGCATAATTCTGAGCGGTTACAAATTTTTACATTTGTTTTAAAAGTGCTATGTTTTTTTTGTATGAAGTGGTTTTAATATTGATTCTAATATTATTCTTTCTCTCTTATTCTAAATTAAAAATTAGTAATAAGATTAAGAACTTACAGCATCAAAATGTTATCATAAATAATTTAATTGATACTGTGAATGATGGGTTTTATATTTGGGATGCAAAAAAACGTATAGAAAAGTTCTCTCCCAATTTACTAATTTTGCTTAATACTGTTTTTTACTCATTTAATGAGTTTGTGAATTTTTTTGAGCAATCAGAAAGCTTAATCAAAAATTTTGTTGAGGCAAAGGAAATAAATAAATCTTTTACTCTAGATTTAAAGTCAAAAGACAGTGAGGTTTATTGCATATGTTACGGTAGAAGCATAATAGATGATTCTAACAATGTGATAGGTGTGCTGTTATGGATAAGGAATGTCTCAGACTGTAAGATAAAGGCTAACGGACTTGAGTTAGAAAATAGTAAGCTTACACAGGAAGTGGAGAGCTATAAAAACGTTTTCAACTCTTTACCGTTTCCAATACTAAGATATAACAAGAGTAGAAAGGTGGAATTTTATAACTTGTTTTATGATAAATATGTAGATGGTTCTAAGAAATTTGCTATTACCGGTAGCGCTCATAGCACAAAACCAGGAAGACATGTCATAACTTATAAGAACGAACCTAAGGTTTTCGATTTTGTTAAAATTCCAATACAAGGTTCTGGTAGCATAGTAATGTATGGGAAAGATGTTAGTGATGCAGAGAAATTATATACTGAATTAAACAGTTATTTAGCTACACAGAAAAATTTGCTTGAGAGGTTACCGGTTGCTATAGTAATATATAGTAAGAATCAAAAGCTAAAATTTTATAATAATGCTTTTATAAAAACCTTTCAATTTGACCCAAAATTTTTGGCATCTTACCCAACTTATCACGAAGTTATGCTTTACCTCTTCGAATCTAAAAAGCTTTTAGAAAAAGAGGATTTTCAAACTATTAGTAACCAAAGACATGAGTTGTTCAAAAAATTATTTGAATCGTACGATGATACGATGCACTTCACAAACGGAAAAGCGTTCAGGGTATTAACAATACCCTACGCTTCGGAAGGTTTGCTGTTCTCTTACGAAGAATGCAAAAGATAATACTTAAACTCCTTCTCTCTCTACCATGAGCTGTTTTACTTTCGCTATTGCTCTTGCTGGATTAAGTCCTTTAGGACAAGTTTTTGTGCAATTCATTATTGTATGACAACGATACAACTTGAATGGGTCGTTTAAAACATCAAGTCTTTCACCTGTCTTATTATCACGGCTGTCAGCAATCCATCTGTAAGCTTGTAATAGTATTGCTGGTCCTAAAAATTTATCACTATTCCACCAGTAGCTTGGGCAACCAGTCGAACAGCAAGCACATAATATACAGTCGGACAAGCCATCTAATTTTTTTCTATCTTCAGAAGATTGAGAGTATTCTTTATTTGGTAGGGCAGGCTTATCTGCTTGTAACCAAGGTTTAATTGATTTGTATTGCTCATAAAATTGGCTCAAATCCGAGACTAGGTCCTTTATTACATACATGTGAGGTAATGGATATATTTTTACGTCACCTTTTATATCATGTATAGATCTAGTACATGCAAGAGTATTGGTTCCGTCAATATTCATGGCACAAGATCCACATATGCCTTCTCTACAAGAACGTCTGAAAGTTAAAGTCGAATCTATTTCATCCTTTATTTTTATTAATGCATCAAGTACCATAGGGCCACAACTATCCATATCAATAAAAAATGTGTCTATTCTAGGGTTTTTCTCGTCATCAGCAGACCAACGGTAAATTTGAAATCTTCTGATGTTTTTTGCTCTAGCAGGAATAGGATAAATTTTGCCCTTTTGATTAATTTTAGAATTCTTTGGCAAAGAAAACTGAACCATATCACTTACCTTTTATTGTTTATAGCTAAAACCCTTTGTAGATAACATATTTTATTATCATCTACTATATTTTTATTAAATTCCTTTTAAATCGCACACATATTGTAGCCAAGCGAAGCTAAAATCTCTCTTTCTAGATTTTTCATTATAATTTCTTCATCTTTTTTTTGGTGATCATAACCAAGTAAATGCAGTAATCCATGCACTAACATGTGTGCAATGTGAGCAAGAATGGGTATATAATACTCATGCGATTCTCTTTTTATTGTGTCTATTGAAATTGCTATGTCTCCTAAATCGCACTCATTAGACAATTGTTCATACGGAAATGATAGTACGTTAGTTGGCTTATCCATTTCTCTAAATTTTAAATTAAGTTGATGTAGCAAGTCATCATCAGCCAGAGCTATTGATATATTTGGTTTATAGTGGTCTATTTTTAATTCTTTTAGAGAAGCATTGATGACACCTAATACAAAATTTTTAGGATTTTCTATAATGCTGCACCATTTCTTGTCAAGAATATTTACTTCTAACATGAGTGACACATCAGTAAGGGTGTCATGCAAATAGCTGACACTGGAATCCAAAAAAGAAGAGTTATAGACCCTTGTGTCATGTACACAACTGTACGAATATTGTACACTAGAAGGATGTCATCCCAGTGCCTAGACACTGGGATCCAGGAATTTTGATTAGACATCAAGTTAGTGAATATAAAAGTAGCTAATCTTATATTAAAACACAACGGCTTTAATGTGGTTGCATTAAGGCTGGATTCCAGTGTCAAGCACTGGAATGACACCTTTGTGTTTGATGCAAAATCGGCTATAACGTTTAATGCACTGCCTTCGAGACAAATATTCATACAGCTGTGCGTTGTGTGCTGAGATGACATCATTTAGGAACTGAAATGACAGGTATTACACATCACTCATCCTTATTATTTCATTCCATTCAATTTCCGAAACTGGGGCAATTGATAAACGTGGTTGTTTTAATATAGTCATATTTTTCAAAAGTGGGTTTTGTTTTATATTATTTAACGTTACTTGGTTATTTAAAGGTTTCAAAAACTTTACATTCACTAATCCGAACTTGGGATCATTAACATGATAATACTCTTTAAATACTTCAACGATTCCAAGTATTGCTTTCTCTTTACCTGTATGATAAAAAAACGCAAGATCGCTTGCTTTCATAATTTTCATGTAATTTTGAGCTTGATAATTGCGCACACCATCCCACTCAACTACCTGATCCTTTTCCATTTTTTGCCATGAGTATTCACTTGGCTCTGACTTGAGTAGCCAAAATTGCATTATTTTTTTCTTCTTAAGTAAGCTGGTATATCATAGATATTGCTGCCCCACTTAGCTCCTTCGCTTACCTGTTCAGCTGGTTTTGTTTCCAGTGTTTTGTCTTGCGTACTTTCACTTTGACTATATGGCCACTTAAATTTCTCTTTCTCTGAGTCTTCGCTCTGACTTATAGGTGAAGTTTCTGATTTATTATTGCGACCATCAATGCCAGTTGCAAGAACAGAAACTCTAACTCTTCCCTCCATCGCTTGATCAAAAGTAGCACCAAATATTATATTTGCATTTTCATCTACTTCTTCACGCACTCTATTGGCTGCAGCATCAACTTCAAACAGAGTCATATCTCCGCCACCAGTAATGTTAATTAATATTCCTTGCGCACCTTTCATTGATACATTGTCAAGCAATGGATTGGATATTGCAGCTTCTGCAGCACTAATTGCTCTATCTTCTCCTTCTGCCTCTCCGGTGCCAATCATCGCTTTGCCCATCTCGCTCATTACTGTTTCTATATCAGCGAAGTCAAGATTAATAAGCCCTGGCATGACCATCAAGTCAGTTACTCCTCTGATGCCAATATGCAGAACATTGTCAGCAAGTTTAAATGCATCAGAAAATGTAGTTTTTTCATTTGCAATTCTAAATAAATTCTGATTTGGAATGACAATAAGTGTATCCACGTATTTTTGCAGTTCTTCAAGTCCAAGCTCTGCAATGCGCATACGGCGCACACCTTCAAAACCGAACGGTTTAGTTACAACTCCAACAGTCAATATCTTTTTTTCTTTTGGCGCTCTATCCTTAACTGCGGCTCTTGCTTCTCTGGCTGCTTTTGCAATTACCGGTGCAGCACCGGTTCCAGTACCACCGCCCATTCCTGCTGTGATGAAAAGCATATGACTATCTTTTATATGCTCCATAATCTCATCAATTGATTCTTCTGCTGCACCTTTGCCAACATCAGGCAAAGCACCAGCACCAAGACCCTTAGTTAAATTAATGCCAAGCTGAATTTTTTTATCACATAACGACTTTTCTAGTGCTTGAGCGTCGGTATTTGCGACAACAAAATTCACTCCTTGCAAATTAGATTGGATCATGTTATTCACAGCATTTCCACCAGCACCACCCACTCCCACAACGGTAATCCTTGGGTGTAATATAGGTAACTCCGGCAGACTAAGATCAATAGACATTTAAATTACTCAAATTTAGCGAATTCACTTGATAATAAGTTACTGCTTTTTTAATAATATGCAAATACTTTTCACTTCTATAGGCGTAAACAGTAAACGGGATTTACTTATTCTTAATAACATTTAAAATAACAGATAATAACTTTATATTTTTAGAAGGTATCATTCTACTGATGCAAAAAAATAGAAAATGTTTATAAAAAGGGACAGAGACTATCCCTTTTTATTCTGTTTAAGCTACTTTATTATGCTTTTGCTGGTACCAATCCAACTGCTACCGCAACATCATTCAAGGATGTTGATACATCACTAACAATAAATTTTAGCTTATCATTATCAATTTTAGGCTTATCACCATCTTTTTCACAGACCTTAAGAATCTCTTCTTTCACTGCATCAATTTGATTTGCCTTACTACTATTCTTATATGCATACACAGGTGCAGCTATTAAAGCCGCCACCGCAGCAACAACTATCAAACTAGCAACTAGCGGATGAGCAACTGCAAATGTAGACATTGCAGTAATAGCAGGACTAACGAGTGTTGCAGCTTTTGTTCCAACTGTACCAACGAAAGCCGCATAAGCTGGGCTCAAAAAATAAGCAGCTGTAAGCGAAATTGCTGCTGCAATTGCTACAAAAGTCGCGGCCGTTTTGTATGGATTTTCTTTTACAAGATTCCAACCTTGCACAGGAACTTCTTTAGTTGCTGACCAAAGGCCCTCTTGACTATATTTCTGTTTTATTACTTCAATTCTTGCCATAACTCTACTCCTTAAATAGAATATTAAAATTTCATTAAGAATAATATATAGTAAAAAAAAGCTGCCTGTCAAGTAATTTAATTTATTAGTATAATCTGATTCTGTAATTCAGCGCTTCAGCAATGTGTGCTCTTTTTACTTTTTCAGTTTTTGCAAGATCTGCAATGGTTCTTGCAACTTTTAATACACGTGTATAGCCTCGATTGGAAATGTAATTTTCTTTCAGTACGTATTTTAGCAATTCTAACCCTGCCTGATCTGGTTCAGTAAATTTATTAAATGCTTCACCGCTTACTTCTGCGTTACAACGAACATTCAATTTACTATAACGCTCAGTTTGAATTTTTCTCGCTGCTATCACCCTTCCTCTTATGATTTTAGTACTTTCTCCCTCCACAGAGATTTCAGGAGAGAGTATGCTAACGTTTGGCATTTCAATGCATATGTCTATTCTATCAAGCAATGGGCCTGATATTTTGTTTTTGTAATCTGTGCCACACTTTGGAGCTTTGTTGCACGATCTGCTTGCATCACCTAAATAACCGCACCTGCAAGGGTTCATTGCAGCTATCAGTTGAAAATTGGCAGGGTAGGTTATGTGAGCATTTGCCCTTGCAACGGTAACTTTTCTATCTTCAAGTGGTTGGCGCAGAGAATCAAGCACGAGTCTTGGAAATTCAGGTAACTCATCAAGAAACAACACGCCATTGTGAGCCATGGTAATTTCTCCAGGTTTTGCATTCTTTCCTCCCCCTATCATTGCTGGCATAGAGCATGAGTGATGAGGTTCACGAAAGGGACGAGTTACTTTGAATATTTCGTTACCAGTTTTTGTTATGCTGGAAATAATATTAACATCAATCATCTCCTGTTCGGTCAAATCAGGCAGCAACCCTATAAAGCGTTTAGCAAGCATTGACTTTCCAGTACCAGGAGGGCCAACAAGAAGCATATTATGCCCACCTGCTGCTGCAATTTCAGCTGCTCTTTTTGCAACAACTTGGCCTTTGATATCCTTCATATCGGGAACCAATCTTTTTTCTTTGGGTGCATCACTATAATTAAAAATTACTGGCTGAATTAATTGCTCACCCTTAAAGTGTCTGATAATATCAGTTAATTTCTCTATAGCCAGAATTGAAACATTCTTCACCCATACAGCTTCTACACCATTTCCTCTCGGGCAAATTACTCCTTTATTGTCCTTTTTTGCATTAATTGCTGTTGGCAGCACACCTGAAACTGGAATAACTCTGCTATCAAGAGCCAGTTCACCCATGATTATATAAGACTGAACTTTTTCAACTGGTATCACATTCATTACAACAAGTAGTCCAATAGCAATAGCCAAGTCATAATGACTGCCTTCTTTCAGCAAATCCGCAGGGGAGAGATTAACTGTAATTCTTTTTGGAGGTAGTAGTAGATTGATTGAATTTAACGCTGCTCTGATGCGCTCTCTGGATTCTGCAACAGTTTTATCCGGCAAGCCAACAATATTAAAAGCTGGAATACCATTTGCCATATGAATTTGTGCATTGACATTTACTGTGCTAATTCCCTGAAGCGCAACGGTATTTATATTTGCAATCATAATATATTATATAAAATTGTTAATACAATATATTAAAGAAGCGATGAAGTAAAGGCTACAGCAATTAAAGATGGCTTAACTTAGCAAAAAAGTGTAGTATTCTATCACTTTGCTGATTACAAATGTTTATAAGGATAATCACTTTTTTCTTACTATATTCAAGTACGGCTTTTTGTAGTGATTGTAATTTTAATTTACCATACTGTGGGCTCAGTTGTAATCTAGATCTATCATATAGAAATTTAAGTAATATAAAAAAATTATTGAATAACGACGATAAGTTTGTTGCGCTTACGTTTGATGATGGACCTTCCAACAATAGAATAAACGATATTATTAATGTTCTGGAAAGCTATGAAGCAAAAGCAACATTTTTTGTGCTTGGTGAACGTATAAATGAAAAAACGTCTGAAATAGTAAAGAAAATTCATGAATCAGGTCATGAGTTAGGCAATCACTCTTGGTCGCATAGGAAGTTGACATCACTTTCAAGTGAGGAACAATTGCAAGAATTGGAAAAGACAAATACAGCAATTAAAAATGCAATAAAACAAGATGTAAAATGGTTTCGTCCGCCATATGGATGTTATGACGATAATCTGATTGAAAATACTGATCAATTAAATATGTATTCAATATTATGGACAGTTGATTCGCTAGATTGGCAAGGTGATAAGCCAGAAACTTTAGTTGAAAGAGTTTTAAGTAATGTACATAATGGAGCAGTTATACTGTTTCATGATCACAATAACAGGTCAAACACAATTGAAGCTTTACCTCATATTATTAAAATACTAAAAAAATCAGGTTATAAGTTTGTGACCTTAAGTGAGTGGGAAAAAAGGGTTTGTAATACGGTAAAAGCCAGAAGTGTAACAATAAAAGAGGGGAAAAAAGTGTGTTTTGAAGGAATGTTATGTGGACAAAAAACAAAGTCTTTAACCGCAGAGCATTCATATTAGGTGGTATTCAGCTTACCATTTCTGCGGTTTTTAGTTGCAGGTTATATAATTTACAAATACGAAACAGACAAAAGTACGAAGCACTATCTAATAGTAATAGAATAAGAGTTGCTACTATTATGCCTAAGCGGGGCAAAATTTTAGATAGGAATAGCATTGAACTTGCGGTAAACAAAATTTCGTATGTTGTTTTGTTTGATGGTTCTGGTAAGGAAGTTGATTTGCAGACATTATCAGAAGTCGAGTCTAAGATAGCAAAATCGTCAGAAAAAATAACTGCTCTTTATAAACGTTATTACCCGTTTGGTTCAATGTGTTCTCATGTAATCGGATATACAAAAAGACAGCAAGGCATAAGCGAAGTAGGAATCAGCGGTATTGAATATACATATGATCATATATTGAAAGGCAAGTCAGGAAAATCTGAGCAGGAAATAAATTCTAAAAAACGCGTCATAAAAGAATTATCAAGCATACCACAACAAGACGGACAAGATGTACAACTGACAATTGATATTAATCTGCAAGAGAAAACCGCAGAGGTATTTAAAGATCACCAAGGCTCCGCAGTGGTAATTGATGTAAATAATGGAGAAATTTTAGCATTATATAATTCACCTTCTTACGATAATAATCTTTTTGCTAGCAGGCTATCAAATGAGACTTGGGAGAGCTTGAATGCTCCTTCATTGCCGCTCGTGAATCGTGCGTTATCATATCAAATTCCACCTGGTTCAATATTTAAAGTAATAGTTGCGCTTGCGGGTTTCAAAGACGGAATAATCACACCAGAAGAAAAATTCTCGTGTAAGGGCTATATGAAAATAGGTGAGCGGAAATTTCGTTGCCTGAAAAGCAAAGTCCATGGATATGTATCTTTAAATGAAGCAATGGCATTATCATGCAACACTTACTTTTATAATATAGGGAAAAAAATAAGTGTAGACTCTCTAGTAGAAATGGCCAGAAAATTTGGTATTGGAAGTGGGCCACTGATTGGAACGTTTAAAGAAGAAGCTCCAGGGTTGTTGCCAGATAGAGATTGGCGTACACGAAAGCTATATTCGCAGTGGTATTTAGGTGACACTATCAACTTAGTTATAGGACAAGGGTATATGCTTACAACACCACTACAGCTTGCAGTTCTTGCAGCGAGGATTGCAACAGGAAAAGAGGTAATTCCCCGCATTAAGATGAATGAAACGATACAAGATTTTCCCGATATTGATGTGGATTGTGAGCATCTTAGCATAGTTCGAAAAGCTATGTTTGATGTGGTGAATTCTAAAACTGGAACCTATAAGAAAGGGCTAAGCGGTATACAAATTGCTGGCAAAACCGGTACACCAGAAATAAACTCTAAGGGCGAAAGTCATAAGTTATTTATCGCCTATGGCCCTTACCATAACCCGCGCTATGCAATCTCTGTGTTTATAGAACACGGCAAAGCCCCACGCCAAGATGTTGCAATTGCTAATGAGATATTTCAGTATATGCTTGAAACTATGAGTATTAAACTTCTTGCATAACCATATAACGAACTTTTATTGGAAATAGAAACGAAAAAACTTACTTGACAAACTCCGCCAGCCCCCTTATCATGATAGTGAAGCTATTGTATTTGCTTTCGCCAATCTGCAGATTAAAAGGTAAGGATTACTTAATGTATCGGCGTCTTATGTTCAATTTTTTGCAGTATATAGATACTGTATGTCTTTACAAAACTTCATCTACATCTAGATTTTTATCTAAATAAGCTGAACGCGCTTATAAAGCGTTACAAGACATCAAAAAATGCCAATACTCGACAGAGATAGTAAAAGACTAGCTAACTCGGGGATTCTTTGTCTTTTTTTCTGCTTAGTAAATTTCTTAAACATTTGCAGCGTAGGTTAGTTGCAATTAAAAGCGGCTGAATCTCGCTTGTCAAGCGTTTAAAACATAAAAAACGCCAATATTTTAAAGCGGATAATAACCACGGGGCTTCTTTTGCCTTTTTTTTTATTTGGTAAATTTCTTAATATTTATAGCTAAACAACAACCGTCATCCCGCTACGTGTTAGCGGCTAAGAGATACCGCGGCGGCATGACCTCGTCATTCCCCTACGTGTTAGCGGGATCTAGAGATACCGCGAATGAATCGCGGTATGACGGTGTAATGATGGTTAAGTATCCCGCTACGTGTTAGCGGGATCTATGTTAAGAGATACCGCGAATGAATCGCGGTATGACGGTTAAGTAGGGTGTCATTCCAGTGCTCCTTTTTTTGTCATCCCAGCGTCACGCGCTGGTTTCAACATTATATCATGAACTTTCTAAAATTCATTGAACTGTGCTTTCAAACGGTAGTGCCGGGGTGTGAGTATAACGATTATCAGTATATAAAAGTCATAGCAGATAGGCTGGAAGCGGCGAGCGCTGGTGAAGTGAAACGAATAATATTCAATATGCCTCCGCGCTCGATGAAGTCCATGTGCATAAGCGTTGCGTGGCCCGCATGGATACTGGGAAACCAACCAACTGCGAGAATAATAGTTGCAAGTTATTCTCAGCGGCTCAGCGAAAAGCACTCGCTCGACACCAGGTGCGTGATGCAGTCTAGTTGGTATAGAGCGCTATTTCCAGAGATAGAACTATCCAAAGACCAGAATACAAAATATAAATTTCAAACAGTGCAGAGAGGATACAGAATCGCAACATCAGTTGGTGGAACACTAACTGGTGAAGGTGGTGATTTTATCATTGTGGACGATCCGCTCAGTTCTGCTCAAGCTTTGAGTGAAACGCTTAGAAAGCGTGCCACAAACTGGTTTGATCAGACTTTAGTAACCAGGCTGAACGATAGAAAAAAAGGAGTCATCGTTCTTGTAATGCACAGGCTACACCAGGAGGACTTAACTGGACACCTTCTCTCCAAGCCAAAAAACATATGGCATCATATTTGTTTGCCAATGATTTCTGAAAATAAGCAGGTTATTTATTCAATCAAAAAGCCAATACCTCCCGTTCCTATCATCCGAGTAGCTCAGCACTGTGCGACCAGGCGATTATATAATAAACCAGCGTCACCTGTAAGGATATTATATTCAAGAGAAGAAGGTCAGTTGTTATATCCCCTCGATGGAGGAAAAGAAGAAGTTGAGATAATAAAAGCTGAACTTGGGAGTTACGCTTTTGCTGCTCAATATCAACAAAACCCTCTGCCGCTTTCAAGTGGTATAGTCAAACGAGAGTGGCTAAAGCGCTATAAAAATGTTCCTGATAATCTCTCGCATGTAACACAAAGTTGGGATACTGCGGTTTCAACAAGTAACATGAGCAACTTTAGTGTCTGCACCACCTGGGCAAAAATAGATAATAAATTCTATTTACTCGACGTATATCGCGCAAAGCTTGAGTATCCAAAGCTTAAAGAACAGGTTTTGTCACTAGCTGCAAGATGGACGCCACACGCAATTTTAATCGAAGCAAAAACAAGTGGTCAACAATTGGTGCAAGAGCTAAAGACAAACAGTGATTTACCGATTATTGAAATAGTGCCACATGATGACAAGCTCACTCGATTTCATCAAATTGTTCCGATTATAGAGTCTGGCAAGGTTTTTCTGCCACATCAAGCAGTATGGCTGAACGATTTTGAGTATGAGATTTTAATGTTTCCTGAAACTCGACACGATGATCAAGTAGATAGTACCGTGCAATATCTCCAGTGGGTGAGAAACAGTACCTCCAGGGTTGCAGCTATACGAGCATTGTGATTTGAGTCTACCAGTACTGGGATGACAGCTAGGAGACAACCGTCATCCCGCTACTTATTAGCGGGATCTAGAGATACCGCGGCGGTATGACGTAGGACTGCTGTTATTCCAGTGTCTGGGCACTGCCGTCTTGGATGGAAAGGCTGGATCCAAGTAGTCAGCTACTCGTATGACATCTTTGTGTTTGAGGCAAAACCAGCTATAACATTTCTTCGCGAACAAATGTTCGTACAGTTGTGGGTCGTGCACAACTCTATTCCTATAGTGAGTAGCTCCCTCCTATCTTATTTATATCATATTTTTAACTTACCCAATAACATAAATTACTTTAGCTATGCTATAGCTAAAGTGGCTTAGGTTTACTTACAATTTGAAAAACAACAAATTCGTCATTCCGCTACTCGTTAGCGCTGCGGCGGTATGATGTAGGGAAACCTTTCTTGGGTTAGCTATATCAATAGCATTGCTTTAAAAAGAGTGCCCATATTTTCAGTCAACCTTAGGAATTCACTAAAGATCCTATTCTTTTGTTCATCACTTGCGCTTTTCATTAAAGCCTGGGTTCTTTCTTTTATGCCAAAAAGATATAAAAATTCCCTTTGAGTTAAAATCTCACAATCTACATGCTTTAATGAATCTCTTAACGCTTGAAAGTTCACAAGTGCGGTAATATCACTATTACCAACATTCTCAAGAAAATTAGCATACTTATGTTGTTTTATCGATTGCAAAGTGCTCTTATATGCGGGGTATACATAACCGTAATCTACAATCAAAGCAGCTCCTTTATTATTATATATCTTCTTCTCAAGTTTTTTTAATATTTCAACCCCAACTGAACATATTTCCACCACTGCACCATTAAAAAATTTTCCATTTGTCATCTGAGTAGCTGACACTGGAATCCATGATTCTTTTTTTCTGGATTCCAGTGTCACGCACTGGCATGACACCAAGAGACTGCCATCATCTTGTTTTGTCACCATATTTTCATACCACCCCTCATCATGATATACAAACTGATCTATCGGAAGAGCGTCAAAGAACTCATTTGCTAAAAAAATGGTTGGTTGTTCTGGTAGGTTGTCAATATTTTTGTGCCAATTAACATCTAAGCTTTTTAATTTTTCCTTTTGTATCTTCCGTAAAGTAGGGCTTATTTCAACTAAGTGGATCAACATTGAATTAAAAAAGCTGCTGTATTTTTTAGTGACTCTTATTATATCGTGAATGAGTGTTCCTTTGCCTGGCCCAAGTTCAACTAGAGAAAATTTTGATGGCTTTCCTAATTTTTCCCATGTATGCATTATCCAAACTGCAATTACTTCACCAAATAATTGGCTGATCTCAGGTGCGGTAGTAAAATCACCATCCTTACCAAGCGGTAATTTACTTGTATAATAGCCGTATTTTTCATGGTACAAAACGGCATTCATGAAATCACTGATGGATATTGATCCTTGACTTTTGTCAATTAATTCGTGTATATAAGTGAGCATGTTATTAATAAATGTTTAACTATAGCGTGCCATAATATAAAATAGTAGAGTATTTATATATATAGTATAAACTTAAGTTTGTGAGTAATAGTGCTTCAGTTATGGACGACAAAAACACCGATTATGTTGCCCTTATACCTCAAGATGATAGTATTGAATACAAATTTGAAGAAGCTGTCAATTTTATAGAAAACAAGGTTATAAATGCTGATGGACTAACTTTAGCGGAAGTGTTTCAAGTGCTAGTTCAAATGCTAGATGGTGATCTAGCATTGGTAAAAAAAGTACTAGCATGTGCTAATATTATGGCAAAGCATGGAATGAAGGTAGCAAAAGAGTCGCAATTAAGCAGAGCTGATGTTCGCCGAGCTTTGGAAGGTAGAGAAAGTGTTGTCAATAGACAAGATTTTATAAAGAAACCACCTCTTCCACCTGCTATAAAATCGACCAAAAAGAAAAGTAGAGGTCTTTAAATGGCCGAATCTATAAAAAAATTTACTGTACAATGTGACTTCAAAGGGCAAAGTTCACCTTTTGCAATATACATAGGAAATCCAAAAAGTGATGCTCATCCAATTCATCATCAAGATTCCTGGCTTGTAAAAGAACGTGGAGGGAATATTCCTAATAAAGTAAAAGAAAGTCTACAAAAATTATATAAACTATCTCAAGAAAATGGAGTCTCTTTCTCAGAGTTATGCGCGTATGCCATTACTGTGGTTAGTAATAATGATAAAAAAAGTGACGACAAGGAGTAAGATAGTTTAATCCCTCAATATTTCATTTATAGAGATTTTCGATCTCGTCTTTTCATCCACTTTTTTTACTATGACTGCACAATAGGTTGAAATATTATTTTTAGATGGAATAGACCCTGGTACCACTACAGAATAAGGTGGCACTTCGCCGTAAAATACCTTGCTAGTTTCTCTATCAATAATCTTTGTTGATGCCCCAATAAACACGCCTATGCCAAGGACTGATCCTTCTCTCACTACCACACCCTCGGCCACTTCGCTACGTGCTCCAATAAAGCAATTATCTTCTATAATGACAGGTGAAGCTTGAATAGGCTCAAGAACTCCACCTATTCCCACTCCACCGGAAATATGACAGTTTTTTCCTATTTGCGCACAGCTACCAATCGTTGACCAGGTATCTATCATTGTTCCTGAATCAACATATGCACCAACGTTGATAAAACTTGGCATTAGAACAACATTTGTACCTATATAAGCAGATCGGCGGACAAAACACCCAGGAACTGCTCTAATTTTTAACTGGCGAAATTTCTCCTCATTCCATTCACTAAATTTGTTACCGATCTTGTCAAACCAGCAATTGGTATTGTCTATTATTTTGTTTTCTTCAGTGAGAAAATGTAATAATATTGCTTGCTTTATCCACTTATGTACTACCCATTCTCCACTTGATAGCTTTTCTGCTACTCTAATTTTGCCACTATCAAGGAGCTCAATTACCTCTTTAATTGCTATTCTTGCTGTTTTCTTTAGATTACAGTCATTAAATTTTTCTCTATTTTTCCAAATATCTTCTATCTCACTCTGTGCTTTTTTTAGTTGCAAACCTTCCATTTGTTATATATATATTGATATTAAATTTGTAGCTCGTATCATTTGGGCTTGTTACTACTTTATACGTAAGTACTATGAAAATACAATGTTATAATTGTACTAAGACTTATTTAGTATCTCACGAGCAAATAGGTGCATCTGGAAGAAAGGTAAAATGTACGAACTGCAATCACATATGGTATCAATATCTAGAAGAAGTGTCAAACAAACAGCACTCTGCTAATATACAGGAAAAAAAAGTTAGTGGAAGGAATTTTTTACAAAATCTAGCATTTACCACTCTAGCTTTTGCAACAGCTACAGGGTTATGCGTCGTAATTGCTAACGGCATCTTTCCTAGAGAGATGAACAAAGCATACAAAACGATCAGTTTATACAAGGATTCAATAAGCTATAAATTAGGGTACAAAAAAGAACAAACAGAAAGTCCAAATGTAAAAAAACTTGCTGTAAATAAGTTTTATCAAGACTACCTTTTTTTATCTAATTTAAGATCTAGTTAAATAGGCATACCGATATCGGTCTCTAGCTACTCAGATGGTGCTTAGGGTGACAGAGTTTTAAAAATAAGTTATTTTTTAGCAAAAAAGGCAGCTCATGAGTATTAAAATTGCACCTTCTATACTTTCAGCAGATTTTGCAAAATTAGGGGAAGAAGTAAGAAAAATTAGCGATTTAGGTGTGGATTACATACACATAGACGTTATGGATGGGAATTTCGTTCCAAATATTACAATTGGTCCTAGCGTTGTTTCTGCAATACGTAAATATAGCAATCTTCCTTTTGATGTGCATTTAATGGTCAAATCTCCTGGTAACCACATTGAAAGCTTTATAAATGCTGGTGCTGATATTATCACTGTACATGCAGAAGCAGAGATACACCTTGAGAGGTTGATAAGAAAGATAAAGTCATACAAAAATGTAAACGATGCAAAAAAACCGATTCAAGCTGGAGTCTCAATTGTTCCTTCAACTTCCCCAAGTGTGCTTGAATATATAATACATGAGCTAGATATTGTGCTGATTATGACAGTCAACCCTGGCTTTGGAGGGCAGGAATTTATTCATTCACAGTTGAACAAGATATCTACTATAAAAAAAATGATACAAGAGCGTAACCTTAAAACACAAATTTCAGTAGATGGTGGAATTAACTTTTCTAACGCAGCTGATATAATAAAAGCAGGTGCAGATATTTTAGTTGCGGGATCGGCGATATTCAAGGCTGAAGATATTAAGAAGGCCGTAAACGATCTTAAAAATCTATTGTTGTGACCCTATATAGCTAAAGTGGCTTAGGTTTACCTACAATTTGAAAAACAACAAATTCGTCATTCCGCTACTCGTTAGCGGAATCTATGCTGAGATACTGCGGCGGTATGACGTAGAAAAACCTTTCTTGGGTTGTATCCGTTCAGCTAAGCGGTGTGAGAGATGATAGATAAGAGGTTTTGGAAAGCCCATTTGTTTCCATGTCAAGTATAATGAAATTATCCGTTCAAGTTCCCCACTTCGATTGGGTAAAATATGAATTTTTGCGATAAACGACATAATGCCGTATCTGCTGTTCAGCATGGTTGTTTGTCAGCGGAATGTTTTCTGGGTCATCTAAAAAATTCCACATTATTCTTTCAGATTTCAAAATATTTTTTGCAACTCGAGAAGCTCCAATTGCTTCAGGTAAACGGCTTCAAGTAATACCTTGTACGTTTTTGCAACTTTCTGGCACGTCTGGTAAATCTAAAAACATCTATCTCATTTTTTAGCAAGGCCTTTTTTAGTGCAAATAATTCAGTGGCTACGTTTCTTAAGTAACAGCCCAGAACTTTAACTTCAACTATGTGCTAATCTTTCAAAATCTCTTGATAAATGTGCCCAACAGATTTGCCTGTTCTTATCGGCAAAGTAGTTGTATGCTGCGTACCTGTCGTAAGCTATTGCGATTGCAGAACTTACTATTTTGTAAAACCTTCATTCCTCTTGACTCTGTCAATTTTATAAAACTTGCTGTATTACTGGCAAACATCCAGCACCAACCAAGTTTACCTTTGTTATAATGGCTCGTTTCATCGATATGCAGAACTTCACTTTTACTTACTTCTTGCTCGATTTGCTCATATGCTTCTTGGCATTTTTCTGCAACTCTAGCCTCGCTATTTGACACGCTACCAACACTGATGTCCAGGTTGAAAATATTTTTTATAATATTTGCTACTTCTCTTTTCGAGTTCTTGTAAAATCCGCTCAGCGCCGCAATTGTTGACTTAACTTTTGGACCAAATGTATCCGCAGTAACACCTTCTGGTAGCCTGCTACTTTTTCTTTTTCCACACTTGCAACAGCGGCCATTGGTATTCCACAACATAAGCTGGCAAATCAACTTTTTGATGAATGTATGGCTCTTTCGATATCGCAATTTCTCCTCCGCACTCGCAAGAACTCTATTTTCACCACTTCATCTGCTTCCATTTTGGGGCGATACTTTCCTTCATGCCCAATCTGTGCCCCTATTTTCCTGTCACTTTTTTTCTTTTTCTTCTTTAGCTTGTATAACTCTTTTGAGCTCGGTATCGATGAATTTTGTGAATTCAGACCTAGTCTTTCTTTCAATTCAGCATTTTCGATTCTTAGCGCCTTATTCTCAGATCTAAAATTTTCGTTTTCTATCTCTAACCTCTTTATCTCTGCTTTTAGTTGCTCTATCTCTATTTTAAAGCTTTCACAGAGCTTGAGAAGACTAGCTAGTAGATCAGACATATTTACCACAAATACTACTTGTGATATTATGTTTTTAGCACTCCTTGTCTACTTTTTATTTTACCGCTCCGCTGAACGGATACCTTTTTTTTACTGTTTGAGTATGTAAGGATTATGACGACCTATCCCAAACCTCAACTATATCCTCACTAAACTCTATTATCTTTGTTTTTTTAAACTGATAACAGTTGTTAATGAATTGAATCCCTAAATCTCCTACAAAAGGAGTGGCATCATTGCCTAAAATTTTACCACTGCGGCATATTATCAACCTGTCGATTAAATTACACTTTAATAGTTCTGTGATTAACACTCCTCCACCTTCAACTAATAATCTTGTTATACCAATTTCTGAAACAAGTTTTAATGCCATGTCCTTTAGGCAAACCTTACCTGCGTTGCTTGAATTAACTACTAAGTAGTTAATGTTTTTTATTTTTTTCTCTACTTCTTTATTTGTGATGACCCAAGTTATTACTTTGTCTGCAGTCTTTGCAATGTTATGCTCTTCCTTTAATCTCCCTTGGCTATCTATAATTAGCCTTATTGGCGATCTACTTCCAAGTCCTGGTAATCTGCAAGTTAAGAGTGGATCATCATTAATAAGAGTATTGCTGCCAATCATAATTGCATCATATTTCGTTCTGAGCTCATGCACCCAGTTTCTCGTATTTTCACTTGTTATCCATTTGCTATCGCCTGTAAATGTTGCGATTTTTCCGTCAAGAGTTGTTGCGACTTTGCAAGCTATAAATGGTCTATGTAATTCTTTAGTGGTGAAAAAACCGACATTCAGTTCTTTTGCCTCTTTTTGCATAATACCTTTCTCAACTTCAATTCCTGCTTCTTTCAGAGCTTTCATGCCTCTGCCTGAAACTCTACTATCTGGGTCAATAGTTGCAATTACTACTCTTTTTATGCTAGCTTTTATGATTTTTGCAGTGCAAGGCCCCGTGACTCCGTGATGACAACATGGCTCAAGAGTGATATATATAGTTGCGCCATGAGTTGAATCTTTAGCGTTTTGCAAAGCGACTACCTCCGCATGCGGACGCCCACCAATCCCTGTGTATCCCTCACTAACAATTGTACCATCCTTTACAATAACACACCCGACAGCAGGATTTGGTGCAACATTTCCAAGATTTTTTTCTGCAAGCCTTAATGCAATTGACATGAAATGATCATCAGTCATTAGAAAGAAGTCATTTCGTATGAGGTATCAAAAATTCTTCTGTGCTCGTGTATAGCAAATCTATCTGTCATACCTGAGATATAGTCACATATTATTACTGAACGCTGAGATTCACAAGCGAGTTTGCTCCACTCTGTGGGAAGTAATCCTGGGTTTTCATAAAAACATTGAAAGAGTTCCTGTATTATGCGTTTTGCTTTGTTCATCGTTCTACTCAGTTTATAGCTTCTGTATATTTTCTCCATGTTGAATCTTTTCATTTCTTTTGTAGCATTCGCAACTTCTGGTGAAAATGTGACTAGCATTTTATTTAGACTTCTTACGTCTTCTACGCTTTTTATTTTGTGATCTTCAATATTTCTTTCAGTCTGAGAAACAACATCACTTATCATAGTTCCTATAGTTCCACTCAGTGATTCATGTATGAGTTTGCTCTGAGGCAATTCTGAATATCTGCTCCTTATGTCTTTAAACATTTTTTCAATTAAAGGAACATTCAGCAAATCTTCGATGGTTACTAAATTCGCCCTGAGTGCATCATCAAGATCGTGAACACTGTAAGCAATATCATCGGCAATTGAAGCAACTTGCGCTTCAATGCTTGAAAATTCTTCAAGTTTTAGATCATATTTTTTGTTGTATTCTAATAACAGCTGATTACTTGTAGAAGACTCCGCGTTTTGACCAAGCAAGGGACCGTTATGTTTTGCAACTCCTTCAATCACCTCCCAACTTAGATTCATACCATCAAAATCAGCATGTTTTTGTTCAAGATAAGTTAAAATCCTTATAGCTTGAACATTATGATCAAACTCATACTTCTCATTATCAAGATTCAAATCTTGAACTGATTTCTTTAGAGCATCTTCACCTGCATGACCAAATGGAGGATGACCAAGATCATGTGCGAGCGCTATGCATTCAGTGATATCCTCATTTAAGCCAAGTCTACGCGCAATGGACCTTGCAATTTGTGCAACTTCAAGGCTATGAGTAAGCCGAGTGCGATAGTAGTCGTGCTCATAATTGATAAAAACTTGTGTTTTGTACTCCAATTTTCTAAACGCATTAGAGTGAATGATACGGTCCCTATCACGCTGAAAGCAGCTGCGATTCTCATCTTCTGGCTCTTTGAAGTATCTCCCTTTTGTTTTGCTTGGAAAACATGCATAATTTAATAGAAAATTATTGTTTGACATGTAAAATTTCTACTATAATAAGTTATCAATAATAAACGGTGGTTACTATGTCAACAAATTACAACATCAACTTAACTGATAATGCACTAAAAAAAATCCACTCTCTTGCAGAGCAGGAAGGGGATAAGAGTTCCATTTTACGGGTTGCAGTTTCAGGTGGTGGATGTTCTGGCTTCAAATACAATTTTCTTATGGATCAAATGAATAAAAATCTATCTTTGGATGATGAAGACGATGATTACGATGATGAGTTTGATGACGAAGACGAAGATGATGACTATGAAGAAAGTGAGGACTATAGAAGCCACTCCAGTTTTAGCGAAAAAGGTAAAGATATAGTAATTAATGATGAAAATGGAAACCCTGTATTAATGGTTGATAATTGTTCAGCAAAATTTTTAAATAACTCAGTTATAGATTATACTGAGGATCTCAGTGGTTCTGGTTTTCAAATAAAGAATGCCTTTGCTAAGTCTCAATGTGGTTGTGGTAACAGTTTTTCGGTTTAATTATTACTAAAACTTAGATGCCTTCTGGATCTTTTAAACATGGGTGGTAATGTAGCACTAGAACTAACTTCCGTAGATAAAAGCTTCAAGAACAATTCTGCTGTTGTAAAGGATATCAACTTAAGTGTCACAAGAGGGCAAGTAGTAGCGCTGATTGGCGATTCAGGTGCAGGGAAAACAACTATATTGCAAATCGCAGGCTTGTTGGACAAGCCAACTTCAGGTATAGTTACGATAGATGGAATAAATTGCGCACAAGCCAGTAATAAGCATAAAACTCATGTAAGAAGAAATTTTCTTAGTTTTGTTTATCAATTTCACTATTTGTTACAAGAGTTATCGGTGTTGGAAAATATTATGCTTCCTCAACTCATTGCAGGAAAAAGCAAAGCTGAAGCAAAAAAAAATTCGCAAGCAATGTTGGAAAAATTTGGTCTGGAAAACAAAGCAAGTAGCATGGTATCTGAAGTTTCGGGTGGGGAAAGGCAGAGAGTTGCAATTGCAAGAAGCATTGTAAATTCTCCAAAGCTTTTACTTGCAGATGAGCCAACAGGAAACTTAGATCCAACAAATTCTTTTAACGTGTTTTTACTGCTACATTCATACGTAAAGGAAAATAACAGCTCTATGCTTATAGTAACACACAATCATCTCCTTGCAGAAAAGGCAGACTGCATTTTCCAATTGAGAGATCGATCATTAGTGAAGTTGTGAATAGGAAAAATAGCACAATTTCTATGCCTTATACTTATCTAACCAATGATCATTAACAGAGTACAACTCGCATGAAATGCTTTCATTGCTTTTTATACACGGACTTTTTAACTTACGCTGTTTACTTAGGGAACACCCCGATAACATAAACACAGCTAAAACAAAAAATAATAGCTTTTTAAACATAACAAAACCTTTTCATTTATATTACTACACTCATTTCTCTTGTTTGTAAAGATTAGGCATATTCTTTTACCCTTACCTCTTTTTTGACCTTTTGAAAAGAAATAGTTGCACTATTCAAGCGCAGTTTTATATAATTGTCCACGATTTGAGTCACTTCCTCTTCTTTATCCTTTAGAAAGTGATTAGTATCATCTATTATATGGTATTTCATGTGATCACTTCTTACTGAATTTATCAACCTTTTTGCTAATTCTGTTACATCGCTTTCTTCTGAGATTGTATCATTACTGCTTTGTATTATAAGCCCAGAAACTGGACAGGGAGAAAGAAAAGAAAAATCGTACTTAGTTACCGGAAGAGAAAGAGCAATAAAACCCACTATCTCAGGGCGGCGCATTGTTAGCTGCATAGCCACCCATGCTCCAAAAGAAAAACCAGCGATCCAAATTGGAACATTGCTAGGATTATGTTCCTGAAGCCAATCAATGGCTACCGCAGCGTCAGTTAATTCTCCTATACCCTTATCAAAAGTTCCGGTAGATTTTCCCACACCACGAAAGTTAATCTTCAATGCAGAAAAATTGTTATCGATAAAAGACGTATATGTACTATGTACAATTTTACTATCCATATTACCACCATATTGAGGATGATGATGTAAAACCAGCACAACCGGCGCGTTGGCATCTTTGCTTTGGTGGTATTCACCTTCTATCTTTCTTGTTGCATTATTCAAAAAAACTTCAACCATGGTAACCCCTAATAAGAACCCGCTTGACAGGTATTAATGACGTGAGTTATTAATTATGTATTAATTTCGCTGTTTTTGCAATAAATTTTTTATCGTGTTAAAGCTAACGTACATAGTTATGGCTATAGTTGATGGTAAACTTATTTAAGTGACAGATGAGTCCATTCTCTTTAGAAAATAGTGGTTGCGTATATGCTGATTACAATGCAACTGCTCCAATTAGTGAAAATGTAAAAAAAAGTATATTTGAGGTCTTGTTAAAACAAACGCTCAATCCATCATCACTACATAAAAGAGGACAAGAAGCGAGGAAGATTCTTCAGGATGCAAGAGATAACGTACGTGGTGCTATTGGCGTCTCAAGTGATAAAGAAATAGTTTTTACGTCTGGTGCAACTGAAGCGAATAACCTTGTTATGAGAGGAATAGCAGGCTACCTGCATATAATTTCAGCTATAGAGCATCCTTCAATTCTTAATTCTGCATGTAATCCATATATAATACCTGTTAATCAGGAGGGCATTGTTGACTTTTTAGAGCTAGAAAAAATTCTAAGCGAACTTAAAGGAAACAAAGCAATAGTTTCAGTTATGATGGCAAATAACGAAACCGGAGTTATTCAACCTATTGAGGAAATAGCTAAAATAGTACACAAGTTTGGAGCAATTTGCCACACTGACACTGCTCAAAGTGTTGGGAAAATTAAAGTTAATATGGAAGATCTAGGAGTGGATTTACTCACTTTATCCGCCCATAAATTTGGCGGTGTAGCAGGCAGTGGAGTTTTAATATTCAATAAAGAACTTGCGATAGAACCTATTATAATAGGTGGTGGACAAGAGAAGGGATTTCGTGGTGGTACGGAAAATATTGTTGCGATTGCAGGCCTTTCTGCTGCACTGCAAAATATTCCAGACCTTCTATCAAAAATGGATGAAGTAAAGGAGCTACGTGATCAATTAGAGTGTGAATTATTAAATCTTGCCAGTGACATAAGAATCTTCGGTAAAAACTCTAAGAGGCTGCCAAACACAAGTTTTATTTATATGCCAGGAGTAAAGAGTGATGTGCAGCTTATGCATTTTGACTTGAATCATATTGCAGTTAGTAATGGCTCCGCATGTTCTTCTGGAAAAGTTGAGCCTTCCCATGTTTTGCTTGCAATGGGGGCAACAAAAGAGCAAGCAGAGTGTTCAATTAGAATCAGTATAGGTCCAGAAACTAAACCACAAGACATAAAAAAAATAGTGGATTGTTGGTATAATATCTACAAGCAGAACACCTTGGTATAGATAATACGTGGTATCATGCAGGCACTGGCCGAGCATTAGATGTAAAAAATTACTTTACAACCCCGCGGTATCTCTAGATCCCGCTAACAAGCAGCGGGATGACGGTTGTTAGGCTAGCTGTCATCCAAGTAGCTGACACTGGTTCCTTTATGACGGCAGTGCCCCTATGGTGTCATTCCAGTGCCCTGACTACTTGGATCTAGCAAGCTTTGCTTGCAAATAAGTCTAATACGTGTCGCGTTTTATGCCAAAACACAATTGGAGTTACATGCAAAATAGATCCCAGACTGGGATGACAAAAAAAGAGCACTGGAATGACACCATTTGCTGTGCAATTTACCTTCAAAAATGAATGTTCGTACAGCTATGGATTCATTCGCGGTATCTCACCATAGATCCCGCTGACAAGCAGCGGTATGACGGTTATCAGTAAACATGAATTACTTTAGCTATGCAATCAGGCTTCCTAAAAACACTTTGTAGCCAATCAATTCTTGAGTATAAAAAAAATTCCTTTAATAATAAGGTATGCTAATCAGGAATTTAATAAAACAAGCAACTCAAGTAGGAAGCAGTGAAAATGCAATACGGTATGTCGAATATCTCTATCAATTTGAGAAGTTCAGGAACACATTAAACCTCACTTTATCACTAATAAAGCAAAACAGGCTCTCATTTGAAATATACCAAGAGGGATTAGTGGATATGGAAGAGGGAGTGTGTAAGACAATCAGGTCTTCCGGTGTAAATAGATATGTTATTGTGCTAAGAAGGTCAAACCCATATATTATAGTGCATGAACTTTCACATATGGTTGAAAATGAACTGAACTTAAGTTTAGAACAGGAATTTCTCCATAAAGTTTATCAAGATATTGAGCAGAACCTAAAGCAAGCAAATATTCTTGTGCAGAAAATTATCGGCCAAGTTATATTTAAGGAGATACAGGCTTATCAAACTGCAAAATCACGTGCATCTGAATTATTTGCACGCTATTTTGAGCTATTTGCTTGGGCGCAGGAGGTTTACCCTAAAGATAAAGAATACTTAATCCGCACTCAAGACTTAAACAAAGTGTTCCTTGCTACTGGCCAATGGAAAAAGAGCTACCTTGATTCACAAATGATGGAGAGAATAGATAAGGAAATCAAGGAATACAGCAATAAAACTGCCACTAAAGACGTAACCAAAGTGCAAAGCAGTTGGACTAATAAATTTTCTCCTGGGGGCAAAAAAATTAGCTCTATATTTGGAGATGATGATTAGCTTATAGTGCAGGCCAGACGTCATACCGCCGCGAATCGTCATACCGCGATTCATTCCACAACTGTACGAACGTTGTAGTTTGGGAGCAATTCCTACCAGTGGGGTGTCATCCCAGTGCCCAGACACTGGGATCCAGGAATTTTATTAAGTTGGTAAGCATAAAAATAGCCATTTTATGTAAAAATACAACATTTTGATGATTATGAAAAAGCTGGATCCCAGTGTCAAGCACTGGGATAACATCATAGAGGCACTGGAATGACACCTTCCTAGTGGAAATTGCTCTCAAATCACAACGTTCGTACAGTTGTGGATTCATTCGCGGTATAGATCCCGCTAACAAGCAGCGGGATGACGGTTGTCGGTAAATCTTTTAGCTGTAGAAGTTAACTTTGCAGTTAACTTCTACAGCGTTTCAAGATATAGTTTTGATAATAAAGTGCTCGAATATACATGAAAACCATTTTAGCTGTTGAAACAAGCTGCGACGAAACTGCAGTAGCGATTGTAAATAGTGACAAGCAAGTCCTTGCTCACGAAATTCTCTCCCAAGCAGAACACAAAAAACGTGGTGGGGTGATCCCTGAAATAGCTTCACGTGCTCATATGAAGCATTTAAGTGGTCTAATAAAAAGCGCCGTGGAAAAATCTAACCTTAACTTTTGTGACCTCAATGCAATTGCAGCAACATCAGGACCAGGACTCATAGGTGGATTAATAGTTGGTACAATGATGGCTAAAGCAATTGCGCATGTAGCACAAAAACCGTTCATTGCAGTGAATCACTTAGAAGCGCATGCATTGGTTATTAGGTTACTGCATGAGGTAAAATTTCCATTTTTAGTCCTACTAATATCAGGTGGTCACTGTCAATTTTTAATTGCACAGGATGTAGGTAAATACATTAAACTTGGAGAAACGCTCGATGATTCACTAGGAGAAGCATTTGATAAAGTTGCTAAGATGCTGGGTTTAAGCTACCCAGGAGGCCCATTAATTGAAAAGTTGGCTAAAAAAGGCAATGGCACAAGATTCAAACTGCCAAGGGCAATGATAAAACGTTCTGGATGTAACTTTTCGTTTTCTGGGATTAAAACAGCAGTAAAAAACTTAGTACAAGAACTTAAAATGAGCGAGCAAGATGTGTGTGATGTATGTGCTTCGTTTCAAGAGTGTATTAGTGACATACTGCTGGACAGGGTTAGTAATGCGATTATTATGGCCGAATCTTTAAATATCAAAATCAATGACTTTGTGATTACCGGCGGAGTTGCAGCAAATAATTTCTTGAGAGAAAAATTAAAACAACACATAAACTTAAACATATTTTTTCCTCCCAACAACCTATGTACAGATAATGCAATAATGGTTGGATGGGCAGGAATTGAAATGTTACAGAAAAGCTATATAGATTCTCTCAATTTTGCACCAAGACCTAAGTGGGAGTTAGAGAGTTATTAAAAGCTCTCAATTCTGAATTATAGCTAAAGTGACTTAGGTTCTCTAATTGCACATAAGTCAACAATAATTTTCACACAAATCAAAACAGCATATCTTCTCCATAATCCTTGGTAATTTTACATAAGTTAAAAGTAGCATATGGTTCTCTCCGCGGTCTGAGATGACAATAAATTTGTCAAGCCGCATTATACTTGTTAGGCGGAAGTGGACGGCAACATATTTACCACGAAGTCTAACTAAGTTCTTGCTTGTCCCTTCCATCGGCATTGCTATCTTTATTTTCAATAAAATTATTGTCCTATGCTCTTTTGATGTTTATTGATAATAAAATTCTGTTTTATCAACCAACATCCTATGCATAATTACAGCTAATTTTCTTGCTACTGCTACAATTGCTTTTTTCATTCCTTTTTTCTTCGCAACCCCAGTTTTTTAATTTAAATGTCCTCTTGGTAACTGTAAGCATTGTTTGTGCAGCTTCATATAACATACTTCTACATTCCGCTGGTCCCATCTTTGATATGCTGCCATGCCGATCAACTTCTCCAGAAGAATATTGCCTTGGTGTCAACCCTATATATGCTCCAACTGTATCAGATTTCTCAAACCTATGTGGGTTATCAATTGCAGCTTTATACGTCATTGCTACTATAATCCCCACTCCTGGAACAGCAGTTAACAATTTACAATCATCGTCTTTTTCACCTTGTTCTGAAAGCATTTTGTCAAGCTTTCTTAATGACTTTTCTATTGCTTCCAAACTACAAACTAACGCTTCAATTGAACTCCTACTGATTTCATCCAAATTATTTATTGCCTCTTGTATTCTTAAAGCGAAAGTTTCAAATTTTGATCCTTTATCGACCATGTATCTTCAACAACCCTCTTATTGTTCCAATAACCTGCTGTTTGCTACACATTAGCTGTCTTCTGCTTCCAAGCGCTATTTTAATTTGACAACTGATTTTACTAACACTTCTCATCATCTGCGCTATACCCCTCGCATCGTTTTTATCATTCTTATTGATTCTTGCAGACAACGCTGCTGCCATATGCCTTGCATCTACACAAATTACTGGTAATCCAAAACTCCTTAACTCTTTGCACATTGATATTGACAACTATCCACTTTCTATTCCTATGGGTTCGTATTTTTTGCCTTGGCTAATCTGCTATTGCCTTACTTTCGCTTGCAACAACTTCTTCCTTAACAACTTTTCCTTTCTCATCAACGATACTTATAAAAGTTTCTTTTAATGAGATCGCTATAATATTTCATGACCTACTGTAAAAGTTTAAATTATTTTTGAAGAACCAATTCATTGAATTTGTTACTTCGTGCTAAAATAATGGAGTATGTCTCTCCATCATTCAATAGCAATTACAGTATGTTTAGCTATAATTTGAAAAACAAAAATTCGTCATTCCGCTACTAGTTAGCGGGATCTAGAGGTACCGCGGCGGCATGACGTAGGATTGCTGTCATCCCGCTGCTTGTTAGTGGCTAAGAGATACTGTGAATAAATCACGGTATGACGGTTAAGTATCCCGCTACGTGTTAGCGGCTGAGATAACGCGAATAAATCGCGGGATGACGTGTTGCTTGGGTCAGCTATAGAAGCAAAACTCATCATTTTGAAAGAGGAGGAGATTTTTCCGGACCCTCAGCAGGGATTGATTTTGGATCTGATAATTCTGTATTTACCTTGATTGGCTCTAATGGAGTTTTCTGCTCTTCCGGTTTATCATCTGGAATTGGAACAGGCCAATCCATAATGTTTTGCGGTATAACTTCTGCTTCTTTAGCTTCTTTTTGACCTGTTGAAGATGATGCATCAACTCCTGCATTTTTGGTAACTTCTTGTTTTAGTTGTTTATTTTCTTCTTGCAGTTGCTTTAAATTTTTCTTTAACTCGTCAATCTCTCTTATTTTTTGTTTTAATTGTTCAGATATAGTTAGTTTGTCTCTAGTCAATTTTTTGTTTTCTTGTCTTAACCCACTAGCTGTTCTGCTTGAGTTGTTGTTTACAGCTTGTATACCTTGGTCTTGCTGCTGCATGCTTGTTCCTCTACTTTCATATTCAACTTCAGTTTGAGTTGATGTAGCTGCCTGACCTTTTTCCTGCTGTAATATGTTCTGCAGTTGCTCTAGACTCTCTTTGACAGATGCCAGCTCTTCCTGTGTACACGTTAACATCCCTTCCTTTTCCTTAAGTTGATATTGAAGTTTTTCTATTTCCCTCTTCGTATTTTCTTCGCTTAGCTCATCTGCAAGTGATCTTCCAGGTTCAAGTTGTCGAATTTCCCTCTCTAAATCTTCCTTTTCTCTCTGTAATTCATTTAATTCTTTAGACAATTGGCTCGCCGTTTCAGCCAATGTATTGTTTTCCTTTTTTGTTTCCATTAACTGTTCTGCCAACTGCTTTTTATGATCATCCTTTAAACCTTCCACTATTTTCTTCAGGTCATTCTCCAAATTTGCATTCTTTTCCTTTAGTACAGTTAAATTAGCTTCACTTTGCTTCAATTTTCTCTGTAATTCTTTATTTGCCTCATTTGTTTCACCTTCCTTATCTTTCAACTGATCATTTAAGTTCTTTATTACATCATTTTTATCCTGTAGTTCTTCCTCTTGTTCCTTTATTCTTTGACCTCTTTCAAATATCGCTCGCTGTTGTTCATTGACTTTATCTCTCAAGGAGTCACGTTCTAATCTTAGATCCTCAAGCTGCTTTGCCTGCACTGCAAAATATTTAGCAAATGTTTCTTTTTCTTCCTCTAATTCCTCAACTTCATCTTTTAATCCTTCTTGCTCATACTCTTCTTCATCACCAGACATATCATCCTCAAATATTTCATCTTCATCACTAAATTCACTGCTGGTGGATATAGAACTTCTACGTGAAGAAGGTGTGCTAGGAGAGGAATACCCACTGCTGCTTGGTGTAGGTGACTGTGGTGATATATGTAGATCTTTTGTAAATATTTCCTCTGCTGGTACTTGCTGATCGTCTACACTCTTGGATATGCCAGTAAAAGCTTGATACAGAGTTTTTCCGTTGATAAAAACTTCTTTATTTTGTCCAACTAACTTTAATACTTCTTCTGAACTCGTTATTCCTCCAAATTTTGGCTCACCAATAACACTCTGTATACCACCAGAATCCAATTTTACGGTCATGCTACAGTCTATGCTGTTACCTTCAGAATCCTTAGCCTGCCAATTAATGGTCATTTCACATGAGCTTGAACCAGTAAAATCATAGTGCCTTTCGCTGCCTTTTTTGGTTGCAGTTATTTGACTATCTTTCCCTAAAGATATGTTATAAACCTTACCTTCACTGCTAGCTCTTAAAATATTGCTAATTTCTATTGGTTTTTCTTCATTTTCAAATCTAATTTTGAAGTCATCATCTTTTGTTGAATACGCTAAGAAATTTTGATTTGGTAAAGATGCTTCAAATTCTCTATGTGTTTCATTTATTGATTGCTCAAATTTTTGGAACTCCTTTTCCCACTTTAAATTTATCTGTCCTGTAATGTTCTCATCTTTGCGTAAAGGGCCAATAAAATACCAGATTAAATTTTTTTCCTCCAATTGTTTTATAGTCTCTTGAAAGCTGCTACAAGATTCAATCACATCTAAAATATCCTTTTTCTGCTGTTCATCTACATCTAAACTTTGACTTTCAGCTATAAATACATTTTCGTTCTCCCATGGCATAATTTTACATTTTTAGAAAATATACTATAATACTAACAATTTTAATTAAAAAATCAACTAATTATGTGGGTAAATAAAGAAGAAATTTGAACACTTGTCCATTATGTTATATAGTAGTTACTCCTTAAGCAGTGCAGTATGGACAATACCATTATAAGAAAATACGATATTAGAGGTATAATAGGCAAAGACTTGCAGATTAATGATGGGTACGAGATAGGTAGAAAGTTTGGCCAAACCGTAGTTAGTGTTTGTGTCGGCTACGACAGCAGAATAGATTCACCAGGTATAGAAAGAGAATTAATTAGGGGCTTAACTTTATCCGGTGCAAATGTTATACGCGTTGGACTATGCTCTTCACCTATGCTTTACGCTGCAACACAAATCACACAGGCGGATCTTGGTATCATAATAACTGCCTCTCATAACCCCAGCGAATATAATGGCTTTAAATTTTTTAGTAATAAAAAAGTCTTCTCAGATCAAGAAATGAAGGAAATTATAAGCAGTCCAATTAAAAACAGCACAAGAATTGGAAGCTTAATTAACATAAATATATATAGTGAGTACATTAGCATATTGAAAAGTGCAGTGAAGAATAATACTACACAGAAATTAAAAATAGCCTGGGATTGTGGAAATAGTCCAGCAAGTGGAATTATAAGGTATATTGAAAAGATCTTGCCTGGTCATACGCACATCGTAACCAATAACTCTATAGATGGGGCATTTCCACTGCATGATCCAGATCCCATAGAGGAAAAAAATCTTGCTCAATTAATTGACATTGTGAAGGAATATGGATGTGATCTTGGCATTGCGCTAGATGGCGATAGCGATAGGGTGCGCTTAATTGATAATAAAGGCAACGTTGTTTCCAATGACCATTTATTTATAATTTTTGCACGTGAAGTGTTGGAGGAATATCCAGAAAGCAAAGTTATTGCTAACGTAAAAATGAGTATGAAAGTGCATGATTTTGTTAGCAAGTTAGGAGGGCAAGTTATCACCTGTGCTACTGGACATTCACTAGTTAAGAAGAAGATGGTAGAGGAAGAGGCAAAGTTTGCTGGTGAATTAAGCGGGCACTTCTTCTTTTCTGAGCTAAGTTTTGATGATGGGCTATATTCTGCTGTTAAAGCAGTTGACATTTTGCTTAAGAAAAACCAAAGCCTATCTCAGGTGATTGAGGATTTACCGAAGTTATATATCACTCATGAAGTGAAGATTGTAGTGAAAGATGAGAAAAAGTTTCAAATAATTGAGTCAATAAAGAAAACACTGGAGCAGCAAAATATTGTATTTTCAGATCTTGATGGTGTTAAGGTAACCGATAATAAAGGTTGGTGGCTTCTTAGGGTATCAAATACGCAAAACTGCATTACAGCAAGATGCGAAGGAGAGACTTTAGAGGGTTTTGAACTTACTAAAAAGGTTTTGTTCCATTACATTGATGAAGCAAGGTCTTTAAATTGTAGCTACTCACAGAAATAAATTTGATTTATAAAATTGACATGAAAGTATAAAGATAAATAGGCTAAATGTACTTATCATCTGGTCAGGCTGCAGCATTATTTCGTGTAACCGTTTGCGGGTCCACTTAATTCTGCAATTCTTTGATCTCACTCATGGAGAGGCCAGTAAACTTAACAATAGTGGTGAAATCAACATTATTAGCTAGCATTGTTTTTGCAACTTCAATTTTTCCTTCCTTTTTAGCATCATCAAGTTTTTGTTCAAGAACAGCCCGTTCATCACGAATACGTTTTATTTCCTGTTCGTAGGCAATAAATTCTTTCTCTGACCAGTTGAATCTATTTAGTTCTTCATATGCCTTTTTAATTATTACATCACTACCTATTATCTTTTCCAATTCTTCTTCGCTAGTTTCATCTGCATATTTAAAATAATAGATCCATTTTTCAACTATACTCTCCAATTGGTCTTCTTTAGTTTTAGGAAATTTTGGTAACTCAATAAATGTAAAATAAAAATCTTTTAAATCATGTTCATAGCTATCTTTGTCTAACATTACATGATCTGACTTATACTCAGATTTATTAGGAAAGAGAATACAATCAGCAATAGCTATAAAAATGATTTCTTTAAGATCCTGATATTGATCACCTTTATCAGCTTGCCTTGAATAAGCTTTAGCAGCGTAATATTGAGCGCGTTTTTCAAAGCCTTTAGTTTTGGCAACTTGGTTAGGTAAGGAAGTAGTATTGCTACTACTCCCTCCCTTAGAAACGCAGCATGCAGGTTTCCCCACACTACGCTTGAGCCCCTTATCTAAGTCCTTCTTTTCTCGAACCGGCTTGTCCTTCATGATTCCTCAGAAAACATCATTCTTAATGGTGACACCAACAGTAGAGAACCTTCTCTTGAGAAAGAGCTTGCTAACATTTTTGTTTGTTTCACTCTTTCATCAAAATACTTTTTCCATTTTAAGTCAAGTGGATTTGCATCCGCCCTGATTTTAACATGTCGTCTGATAGGTATATCAATCAACCTAAGCAGTCTTAAATACCTTATCTCTTTCGGTTTGTTCTTGCATATGGGTGCAGCAAAGACCCATTGGCGTTGTTTCATTACCTTGAAGTAACGATTCTTTATCCAACGTAATCCTTTACGAGGATGTCTTTTCTTTGCCCATTTCCATAGAGCACACATAATTTCATGGTCTATTTTGTTAAAAGCTCTTTTCGCACACACATGGCTGTAGTAATTTCCCCATCCCCTTAATAGGGAATTGAGCAACTTGATTAGTACGGCCTGAGTGTTCGCTATGTTTGCCTTTATCAATGTACGTGCTTTATTAAGAAGTTTCTTAATACTTTCTTTTGAAGGTTTTATAATTAACTTCTTATTATACCTGCGTACATTACAACCAAGAAAGTCAAACCCTGTTGTAATAGATGTAATTTTTGTTTTCTCTTCGGAAAGGATAAGACCTCTCTCCTGAAGAAAGGACGATACTAGAGGTTTTACTTCATTTTCCAGTACTTCACGTGTGATTCCTGAAATGATAAAGTCATCTGCGTACCTGATTACATTTACTCCACTTCTGATTTTGCTTCTTCTTTTACTGCCAAGTTTACCAAATTGACTTTCCAATGATTTTTCAAGTCCATTTAGGGCTAGATTTGCTAGTATTGGAGAGATGATACTACCTTGTGGGGTACCTGCAGTTGTGGAATACAGAGTTTTTGATTCTAGGAAGCCAGCTTTTAACCAGCTATGAAGAATTTTCTTCTCCATAGGAATATGCTTCATGAGCCATTCATGGTTAATGTTATCAAAACACCCTTTAATATCACCTTCGAGTATCCATTGTAGTTGGTTACGGCTTGCCAGTAACAAGTGACAAGCCACAGTAGCGTCTGCGCAGGATCTTTTTGGTCTAAAACCATAAGAGTGACGATCACTGATCGTTTCAGCTATCGGTTCCAAAGCAAACAAGTATAATGCTTGCATGGCTCTATCTTTTATCGTAGGGATTCCAAGAGGTCTTCTTTTGCCATTAGACTTACTGATGTATATCCGTTTTAGCGGAGAAGGTTTGTATCCTCTTTGTTTTAATAGCTTTATTCCTTGAAATTTTGTGTTGCAAGTTGACCATATTTGACGATCTACACCTGCTGTGTTTTTTCCTTGGTTTTCAGTTACTCTCTTAACCGCCAAAGCTTTGCCGCTAAAAGAGCGTGTGAGAAGGTGTTGTAAAGTTTTCACCTTACCCCATCTGCCTTGTTGGACAGCCTTAACAATACGCCTCTGTAGCCTCATAACAACTTTTTGGCATTTCTTCCAGGGTAACTGGTTCCATGCTTCGGAGTTATTGGTAGGTGCACTTACAGTTGTACTTGTAATCATCTGCTTTCCTACCTTAAGTGGTTAACAAAGTTTCTTGTCATGAGGGACCAAATGGAAGTCTGCTCGTTTTCACGCGAATTAATGTTACAAATTCTATCCATTTCGTTACAAAATGGCATTCGCTTTCTCCATTATCCTTTACCTGCACATCCATCAGCATTCCTTGCGGGTTGCCTGCCATATAGGCGAAAATACAGGCTTATCCTGTTCCTTTTGTCATACAATAGTGGGTTAGGTGGCTTCTCTATACCGGTGGAATTATTATTTGCGTACATCCAGAAATGAAAAATGTAACTCATCCACATTACCTTTTGGTCGGAGCTTATCAGCATCTTTAGCTCTTTAATCGTTACGATACTTATGAAGCTTCACTTACGTTCACCATACCACTAAGCCTAGCCCTCCAACCACATGATGCTTGTAGTTTATGCTTTCTCTCACGATTGAGCATCTTCTTTATCAAGAGGAGGTTCATTGTCCGCGTCGCTCGGCACCAACTGGTTACCCAATTCGCACTGATGCGTAGACTCAGATGGCAAAACATCTGGTTCAATAAGCTTTAGAATCCTTTCAGTTTCTTTCTGAATGAATTCCTCTCCTTTTAAACAATATGACCGAAGGCTTTCAGGTCGCACCATTTCGACTATTACTTGCACCCCATTTTCATCCCTGCAAAGAACATCAACGATACTTTGTTTTTTAGAGGCAATTTCAGCATCTTGAATAGTGCTGAGGAATTCTATTTCTTTTATTTCATCTTTGCCAGTGAACCCCAAAATATCATTGAGAAAGTGAATGAGGATGTCTTTATTTTTTTCAGTACCAAAAATACGCCGGAACGCAACATCATTCTTGGGGTCGAGAAATTTAGAAAGAGCCATAAAAAAATTTTTAAATGTATCTTTATATTATATATTCTTATTGATAATAATTCAATAATTTGTCATCTTTTTTGTTAACTTTACTGATGTTGCCAGAAGGAACGTTGTTGCCAAATTTTGTAAAATTTATTATCCTAAGGTTTCAAGTTCTCACAGGTTTATTGGAGCTATATGTACAATGTGTTTATCAGTGAAAATCCGGAGAAAATGATGGGGGAAAAGTTAATACATTACTTTAGCCAGGGTAAATGCGAAGGCAATGCAGAAATGAAAAATCTGCTGGGAGGAAAGGGGGCAAATTTAGCAGAAATGTGCAATGTTGGCATTCCTGTTCCACCTGGTTTCACAATTTCCACCTCTGCTTGCAAAGTCTATTATCAAGACAATAGATCTTCTGTTATCCAAGTAGCTGACTACTCGGATCCAGAAAAAAATGTGGTCACGCACTGGAATGACATATGTAGTGGAATTAAAAACTACATGACGATGCTCGAAAATGACATCGGTTGTAAATTTGGGGATTTAAATAATCCCTTATTAGTTTCAATACGCTCTGGTAGTGTTAGTTCAATGCCGGGCATGCTTGATACTATTTTAAATGTTGGTCTAAATGATGAAACCGTTGTTGGGCTTGCAAAAAAAAGTGGCGAACGTTTTGCTTACGATAGCTACTGCCGTTTCATCATGATGTACTCCAATGTTGTACTACAGCTTGATCATCACCTATTTCAAGATGTTGTTGATAATAAGCAGCAAAAGAGTGGAGCAAAAAGCTTAGCTGATCTTGATGTTGATGTTTTAAAAGAAATTGTTAACAATTTCAAAAGGATAGTACATGAAAAAATAGGAAAACATTTTCCGCAGAACGTTGAAAAGCAATTGCTCAGCTCAGTGAATGCAGTATTTGCTTCTTGGAAAAATGATAGGGCTGTTTCCTATAGAAAAATACATAATATTCCTGAAAACCTTGGAACAGCGGTCAACGTGCAAGCAATGGTTTTTGGTAATTTAAATGATAATTCTGCAACTGGTGTGATATTTACACGAAATCCTTCAACTGGAGAAAAAAAATACTTTGGTGAATTTCTGATTAATGCTCAGGGTGAGGATGTGGTTTCTGGTGTTTATACTCCTATGCCAATTGACGGAGAGCAAAAAAACACCATGGAGAAGTTGCTGCCAAGTGTCTACCGAGAATTATGTGTGGTATGTGAAAAACTTGAAAGGCATTATAAAGACATGCAGGATATCGAATTTACTGTACAGGACGGTAAATTATGGATTTTGCAGACTAGGTCTGGCAAGCGCACGGCTGAAGCTGCTATTCGCATAATAGTTGATATGGTAAACGAAGGAACGATTACAAAAGAAGAAGGAATATTGAGAATTGATCCAAAAACCTTTGACAATTTATTGCATCCAGTTCTTGACGTTGAGAGTGACCAAAAAGTAATAGGGAAGGGGCTACCTGCTTCTCCAGGTGTTGCTTCTGGATATGTAGTGTTTAGTGCAAGTGATGCTGAAAAAGCTGCAGAGCAGGGTAAAAAAGTGATTTTAGTAAGGTCAGAAACGAGTCCTGAAGATATTAATGGAATGAATGCTGCAAGCGGCATAGTAACAGCACGGGGAGGGATGACCTCGCATGCTGCTGTTGTAACCCGTGGAATGGGTAAGCCATGCATTTGCAGTGTAAGTGGACTTTATATCGATAAAGATGGAATTTTCTTTTCTGTAGGGGATACAAAAGTAAATAAAGGTGAACCAATTACCATCAACGGAGGAACAGGGGAGGTTATGCTTGGCATTCTTCCTACAATTTCGCCTGAATTATCGCAAGAATTCAAAACGATAATCAACTGGATAGATGAAATCAAAACGATCAAAGTGAGAGCGAACGCTGATACTCCAAAAGATGCAAAAATTGCAAAAGAATTCGGTGCAGAAGGTATAGGCTTATGTCGCACAGAACATATGTTTTTCGCTAGTGATAGAATCGAATTCATTCAAAAATTGATAATAGCTGACGATGAAAATGAAAGGGCAAATGCGCTCATTAAACTAGAAGAAATGCAAAAGTCTGATTTCAAAGAAATATTTTCTATTATGGAGGGCAAGGAAGTCACTATACGGTTGCTTGATCCACCTTTGCATGAATTTTTACCCAATGATCAGTCTACTATAGAAAAAATTGCCAAATCACTTAGTAAGTCAGTTGAGTCAGTAAAAAATAAAATAGCACAGTTATCAGAAAAGAACCCAATGCTTGGCCATCGAGGTTGTAGACTTGCTATTTCTCATCCTGAAATATATAGCATGCAGATTAGGGCAATACTTAGTGCTGCAAGTGAATTAAAGAAAGAAAAGAAGATAGAAGTGGAACCTGAAATCATGATTCCTTTTATCATGAGTGAGAAAGAGTTTGTTCTGATATGCGAGCTAGCAAAGAAAGAATCCTCTGTCATCTCACAGATGCAGATTCCAGCGTCACGCGCTGGAATGACATCAGACAAGGCGTACTCAATTGGAACGATGATAGAACTACCAAGAGCAGCACTGATTGCTGATAAGTTAGCAAAACATGCAGAGTTTTTTAGTTTTGGCACTAATGATTTAACGCAAACAACCATGGGACTTTCAAGAGATGATTCAGTTAATTTCCTCGATTCTTATAAGGAAAGCAACATATTTGACAATGATCCATTTGAAGTGCTGGACATCGAAGGGGTAGGGGAGTTAATCAAGATAGCCATTGAAAGAGGCAAAAAAACCCGAAAAGAAATAAAACTGGGTATATGTGGAGAGCATGGAGCAGATCCAAAATCTATAGAGTTTCTCATCGAATCAGGGGTAGATTATGTTTCATGCTCACCCTATAGAGTACCGATTGCAAAGTTAGTGGCAGCACAGTTTAGTGTTAGATCTAAATTTGCTAGGTAAGTATAGTGGCAGTGTTGGCTACTCATATGGTTTGAGCCCACCAGAGGGTGTCATTCCAGCGCGTGACGCTGGAATCTAGTTTTTATTATGACCTTCTGGATCCCAGTGTCTGGGCACTGGGATGACATCCTGTTACACGTTCAACTTCATTCTCTCTCATCTCCCTATAACTTGGTAATGTAGAATTTTTTACATGCAACCCGGTATATATTGCAATCAAAGCAGCTATGACACTGCAAACTACTGCACCAGCTACAAATGGAACCATCACAGCAGCAGTAATGAATAATCCTGTAATAACAACTCCAACAACATCTTTTGTCAATGAGGTGTAAAAATCCTTTTTGCTCTCTTTATATTTAGTTTCTTGTTCATTTGGCATAGAAAATTGAGAATTTGTGAAGACATTTTTATTATTATCACAATCTGATATAGTAGTTTTGCCGGTATTTGTTTCTATTGTTAATACAGGCGTTTCATTTTCGTTACTATGACCTGGCTGATCATTAACACTACTTGACACAGGTTGGTTAGCATTTGCTTCTGTTACTATAGGAGGTGCTGGTACTATATTTTCTTCTACATTGGATGTTTCTGGTGTAATAAAATTTAATAGTATCTGAGTAATTTCTTCAACTTGTGTAGTTTGTTCTTTATCCATGGCCACCTTTAAAGCCTTTTGCATGTTTTCATCATTTACATGACCTAACAATAATTTAACTCCCTGGACATACTTTTGAGTAACAGCACAGAGCAAAGCGTTAAATTTTTCTTCTTCATTAAACTTACCACTATCCAGGAGTATTCTTACAACATCAGCTTGCTTAGTCGTTATAGCTTCGCTCAATCCAGCTTTTACATGTTTGAATTGACCAGTATTGCCTTCAGTTTTCAACTCTGTGAGTAATTTAATAATGTGTAGAAATATAGCACGATCATTGGTGTTGTCTGTAATATTAGGTCCCTTTGAATTAACAATATGCCCAAGTAAAGTATAATGATATTTATTTGTTTTTTTTATGTTTATCCTATTTTCTTTGAGCTTCTCACTAAACTCCTCAGCAGTTATATTAGGATTGTTAGTTACAATTTCCTTTATCTTTTCATAAGTCATGTCAAATTTTACCACTATTACTATCTAATTTATTATAGCAACTTTCCCAAAACCAGTCAAGGCATATTGCAGTTTCAAGCAGCATGATATATCATGATACATATTGAATATAGTTCTTAAAGCAAATGATGGAAGATTTAGCCTATAAATTAGTTAAAGTGACCGAAGCTGCAGCACTTGCTGCATATAAACTAGCAGGCTTCGGCGATGAAAAAAAGGCTGATCAGGTTGCAGTTGATGCAATGCGTACAGTATTAAATTCAATGGAAATAAATGGTACTATCGTAATTGGTGAAGGTGAGAGAGATGAAGCGCCGATGCTATATATTGGCGAGAAGGTTGGCACTGGAAATGGTCCTGAAATCGACATTGCCGTTGACCCACTTGAGGGCACTACGATTTGTGCTCATTACAAACCAGGGGCAATGTCTGTTCTTGCTGCAACGAAAAAAGGTAATTTTTTACATGCACCTGATGTTTATATGGAAAAAATAGCGGTAGGAAAAAATCTTCCAGAGGGTGTAGTCTCACTAAAAAATAGCATTGAAAAGAATCTAGACAATTTAGCCAAGGCAAAAAAGTGCAAAGTGAATGATCTCGTGGTAACTGTACTTAAACGTGAAAGGCATAGTGAATTAATAGAGAAAATCAGGAAATTAGGAGCAAAAATTAAACTAATAGATGATGGTGATGTTGCGGCCATAGTTTCACTAGTAAATGGCAATCATGATATGTATATCGGTATAGGAGGAGCACCAGAGGGAGTGCTTGCGGCTGCAGCGCTAAGCTCTATCGACGGACAGATGGAGGGAAGATTAGTACTTGATACGGATCAGTTAAGAGAAAGAGCAAAAAATTTAAATATTGATGACCCAGAAAAAGTCTACGCCGTAAAAGATATGGCAAGAGGTGAATCAGTGTTCATTGCAACTGGAGTAACAAGCGGAGAACTTGTGGATGGAGTTAAATTGAATCATAATACCTATTCAACTAATTCTTTAATAATTCTGCCTAATAGGCTGATAAAGCTGCAAACAATGCAGAACTTATGTTAGCTTTTTTAGTTTCTAATTTTAGCTTTACAACATTTAGCATTAAGATATAATCAAGTTTACTTATAACAATAGAGGTGTGAAATGTTTTCTAGTATTATAAATCTATTTAATGGTTTGTACAAAAATTCGAGTACCAAGGAAAGTGAAGAAAAGTTGACTCTTCTATCTCCTCAAGCAAATCTTCAATTCGATGAGACTCAGGTACAAAGTGTGCTCTCAGATTTTGAGGAATTGGAGTTTAAGGATAATAAGTGTTTTGACAAAATAGCAGACGATTATGAAAAGAAGGGGGAGAGTGCCCTTTTTAACTATGTAATATTGAATAAGCGGAAAGAAATAATCGATATATTAGATAGGAATCTTCCTCTCCTCGAAGAACAGGAGGAGTTTAGAAAGAAATATAGTCAATATGTTCTTCAAATTGACAAAGGAATGAGTTATGGAAAAGAACTTCAAGATGGACTTCGGTCTTTTGAAGATAGGGCAGAAAAAGTATTATCAGATTTTGAAAGATTGAATTTTGATTTTAAGGATAATAAGTGTGAAGATTCTTCTGATTTCGTAAATTATAATAACGGTTGGCCGGCAGATCCATTTGACAAGATAGCAAATTATTATCGAGAGGATGATATTTTCCTTTTCAATTATGTGGTATTGAGTAAGCGAAAAGAAATAATGGGTATATTGGATAAGAAGCTTACTTCTAAAGATCAGGAGGAGTTAAAAGAAAATTTTAAAAAGAGGTTGGGTAGATATCTTATTCGAATTGGTGAAGGAATGAGCGATGGACAAGAATTTCTAAAAACTGGTAGTGCAATTGCTTTCTTTGATGGGTGTTATGTGCCATTTCCATATGCAAACCGTCTTCTTAATCATTATGACCATCTTAATATCAACATTACTAAACCTGAACAAAGTTTAGAAACCAGTCGTCTTTTCACTGAAAAAACTAAAAGAATGGAAGAAGAGAAAAGCGAGGTAAAAAGAGCAAAAATATACAGCAATGGTGAAAGAATAGTAACAATTGAGAAGAATGAGAAACAACAGAGGAACTACTCCTTTACAAAATTTGCAATATGTGACATCGAAATTAGTTGGGGTGCAAAAGATGAATCTGGAAAAGACCTTAACTGTACTGTTGTTCTAAATATAAATTTAGGTCAAGTTAGTATTAAAAAATCAACTATTGACGGTAAAGATGTTGAACCAAAGAAAATTTTAGAGTTAGCTAAGCAAAACGAGGCTGTGCTTATAAAAGGTAAAGCTTTACATGAAGTTTTAGCAGCACATTTCATTAAGCAAACACCATGTGAGGAAAAGAAGGATATGCAATCGCACGAGAATATCGTTGTACCTGGTTCCGGTGCACCTCGCTCTATTAATGAGGAAATAACTGTAGAGCATCCGTTCGGGAAAGCGGCAAATAAAGATAATCATAGAGAAATGTGAGTTTACAACAAATGGTGCCATGAAAGTAGCTGATACATAACTGTACGAACGTTTGTTTGCGAAGAAATGTTATAGCAGGTTTTGCCTCAAACACAAAGGTGTCATTCCAGTGCTTGACACTGGAATCCAGCCCTTTTACGCAGTCCCATTAAAAACGTTGTATTTTAACGTAGGATTAGCTACTTTTATACTCACCAATTTAATCTCTAATCAAAATTCCTGGATCCCAGTGTCTGGGCACTGGGATGACATCCTCCCTAGTGGATTCAAATCACAATATTCGTATAGTAAGCACTGACCACTTTTGCTTCAATATTTGCGATGCCCCTGAACAGATACAATTATTCTATTATCAGGAGGATGCCATTAATCGCTTTATATAATGCTACTTGTAACACTTATGCCCTGAACGGAGACAGTTTAGGCTGTTATGCCTGGCGGCTTTGTTGGAATAAGTTTTTCAACACTGCTAACAATAAAATTGATTGTATCGTCAGCTACCTTATCGAATTTATCATTTATCTCTTTTCCTATTTCTTGATTTTTAACATATTCGTGTAGAGCTAAAGCAGTTATAGCTGCACATGCTGCAATTAAGCCAGTTTGTGCTATAATGAATAGTGATAATCCTCCTACGAATATAGATGTTAATCCAATAGCCAGGTTTATAATTTTACTTTGTGTTGTTTGTTGCGTCGCTTGGCTTTGATCTGCCTGTTTATCCTCTAAAGCATTCGATATTGTTTTTAAGGCAACTTTTATCGCTATTGCTGCAACTGAAACCATAATTAGCCCTATAGCTATTTTTGCTAAAAGAAGAATCGACGGTAGCATCATTACAAATAATAGCGCGCCAATTCCTCCAGCTAACCACTTCTCATTTATTTTTTTTGATTGATTTGTACCAATGTTCATTATTACCCTCCACTTTACTTATGATTTACCTATATCTAATACGAAATATGAAGGTAGTCAACTATATATTTTATATGAAAGATTGTATTAAAAGTTTTTCATGTTATTTTTTGCTGCTTCGTGGTTAAATTTGGAATTTTAGAAAGAGTTACGTATTATTTGAAATTCTTGTATACTGTTTTGAATCAGTTAAATAGATAATGAAGTGCAGGACGCAGTTTTAATTTTACAAGATGGCAAGTGCTTTTGGGGAAAATCAGTAGGTAAAAAAGGCAAGTGCATAGGCGAGGTTTGTTTTACCACTGGTATGACCGGTTATCAGCATACTATAACTGATCCTTCTTTTGCCGATCAAATTATAACGTTCACTTTTCCTCATATTGGTAACATTGGAATAAACCATAAAGATAATGAAGGAAAGAAAATTTTTGCAAGTGGTGTGGTTATGCGTGAACTTTCTTCTATGTCCCACCCTTCTTCATATATCAGTTTAAATGATTGGTTAGAGAAAAATAACGTGATTGGGATATCAGGAGTTGATACTAGAGCTTTAACAAGACATTTGAGAGAACATGGATCTCAAAATGGAATGATATGCTCATCGAGTAAGGCGCATGCATTAGACAAATTGAAGGAATACAAACCTGTAAATGGGATAGAAATAACTAATAAGGTTAGCTTAAATAACAGTTTTGAAAATAATAGACTAGCGGAGCACTTTGTCATCCAAGTAGCTGACTACTCGGATCCAGCAAAAAATATATGGATTCCAGTGTCACGCACTGGAATGACATCAGATAGAGCTATTGACCTTAATGCAAAATATAGGATTGTAATCGTTGATTTTGGCGTAAAAATCAGTATAGTTTCACGCTTAATAGAACTTGGTTGTACAGTTGAATTAATCAGAGCAAGCACAGGTTTTGCTCAAAAAGTGTTGAGTATGAATCCAGATGGTATAGTGCTTTCAAATGGTCCTGGTGATCCGCAAGAAATAGGAGAAAGTGTAGTTTCAGAAATAGACATTATTATAAAATCTAAAATACCAATTTTTGGCATATGCATGGGCCATCAATTACTTGCGATTACTTTGGGGGCAAAGACCATCAAGATGGATATAGGTCACCGAGGGAGTAACCATCCAGTTTATGATGTAATTAGTGGAAAAGTTGAGATCACTAGCCAAAATCATGGTTTTGTTGTTGATTCAGCTTCTCTTCCAAGTAATGTTGAAATTACTCACATTTCTCTATTTGATAATAGTGTAGAGGGAATAATGATGAAGGATTACCTAGTCTTTTCTGTGCAATATCATCCAGAAGAAGCGCCAGGTACGCATGATTCGCATTATTTGTTTAGGCGTTTTATTGGCAATATTGTGTTGTATAAAATGAAATCTGCATGATTTTAATCAGGGTAGGTTTTATTGCTTGATTTTTTAATTTTAGGCGTTTAGTATTAAATACAATAAGAGCTTAAGTTAAGATGCTAAAATAGTATTCTCTTAACAAATTTTTGCGGAGGAGTGACCGAGTGGTTAAAGGTAACAGACTGTAAATCTGTCCGCGTGAGCGTACGTAGGTTCGAATCCTACCTCCTCCATTGTGCGGGTATAGCTCAATGGTAGAGCTCTAGCCTTCCAAGCTAGTGACGTGGGTTCGATTCCCACTATCCGCTCTTTTTTTTGTTGTATTTTTATAAAATCAACATATTATTTATTGATGTATTTGTATTTTAGGTAGAAAAGTTTAAATTATGACAGCAATAGTGGAAGCATTTGGAAAGCCGCATGTAAATGTGGGAACAATAGGACATGTGGATCATGGGAAGACGACGTTAACAGCGGCGATAACGAAGCATTATGGAAATTTTGTAGCGTACGATCAGATAGATAAAGCGCCAGAAGAAAGGAAGAGGGGGATAACGATAGCAACAGCGCATGTTGAGTATCAGACGGAAAAAAGGCATTATGCACACGTTGATTGTCCTGGACACGCTGACTATGTAAAGAACATGATAGTAGGTGCAGCACAGATGGATGCGGCGATATTGGTAGTGTCGGGGGTTGATGGGCCAATGCCACAAACGAGAGAGCATATATTGCTGGCGAAGCAGGTAGGTGTTGGATATATCGTGGTGTATATAAATAAAGCTGATGTTGCTGATGCTGATATGATAGATTTAGTAGAAATGGAAGTGAGGGAATTACTGAGTAAATACGGATTTCCAGGGGATGAAGTGCCTGTGGTGGTTGGTTCAGCGCTCAAGGCGCTGGAGGATGACAGCAGCGAATATGGAAAGAAATCAATAGACAAATTGATGGAAAAGTTAGATGAATATGTAGCGGTTCCACCAAGGCCTGTGGATTTACCATTTTTATTGCCAATCGAAGATGTATTTTCGATATCGGGGCGAGGAACAGTGGTAACAGGAAGAATAGAGAAGGGAGAGATAAAGACGGGAGAAGAGATAGAGATAATAGGTCTGAAAGCGACGCAAAAGACGATATGCACAGGTGTTGAGATGTTTAAGAAGTTGCTGGATAAGGGAAGTGCAGGACTCAATGTAGGAATATTGTTAAGAGGAACAAAAAGAGAAGAAGTGGAGAGAGGGCAAGTATTAGCGAAACCGGGGACGATAACACCGCATAGAAAGTTTAAGGCGGAGGTTTATATATTAAAGAAAGAGGAAGGAGGAAGGCATACACCATTTTTTGCGAATTACCAGCCACAGTTTTATTTAAGGACAACGGATGTAACTGGGAGCATAAAATTGCTAGATGGGAAGGAGATGGTAATGCCAGGAGATAATGTGAGTGTAGAAGTAGAATTGCAAGTACCGATAGCAATGGATAAGGGATTGCGTTTTGCGATAAGAGAAGGCGGTAGAACTGTTGGTTCTGGTGTTGTTTCTGAAATTTTGGAGTGAGTGTAGTAACTAAGATGAAGCAAGATATATATATTAACATTAAGGCTTTCGATTGTTCTTTATTGGAGGAGTGTGTTCGAAAATTTGTTGATGAATTAAAGCGGTCCAGTGCAAAATTATCTGGTCCGATTGCGTTGCCAAGGAAAGATTCTAAATTTATTGTTAATAGATCTCCTCACGTTGATAAAAAATCTCGTGAACAGTTTGAAATGAGAACTTCTAGGCGTTTGATTGTTTTACATGATCTTACTCCTACTATGATGCAGATGCTTACAGGTTTATCTTTTTCTGCTGGCGTAGAAGTGGATTTAAAAGTCAAGGAAGTTAAGGTTTAGGAGAAGGAAATGAAGAGAATAAATTCGCTGAGGAGAATTGGTTTACTAATGATGAATATTGGTCATACTGCTATGTATTCTGACAATAGTCGCATGGCTGTAACTTTATTGCATCTCAGCGAAACTTATATTATTGATATAAAAGGACAAGATAAATGTGGCTATAATTCAGTCATTTTAGGCACAGGAGATTTTAAAAATATAGCAAAACCTCAGTTGGAATATTTAAAGAAAAAGGGTATAAATAATAAATGTAAGTTATACGAAAGTAGATTAAATGACCTGTCGGGAATAGAATGTGGTAAAAAAGTGGGAATCAATCATTTTGTGGTTGGTCAATATCTTGATATTACGGGTTATTCTATAGGTAAAGGATTTGCTGGTGTGATGAAGCGGCATAATTTCAGTGGGCTTAGGGCATCTCATGGTGTTTCTATTGCTCACAGATCACAAGGTTCCACTGGCCAATGTCAGGATCCTGGTAGAGTATTCAAAGGAAAGAAAATGGCTGGTCATTTAGGTAACAGCAGGATAACTGCACAAAATATGAAGATATTATCCATTGATCATGAAAATAGTATAATTGCTGTGAAGGGTAATAATGTTCCTGGGTTTAAAAATTCCTATGTTTTTGTAAGAGATGCAGTTAAAAAATCTTTACATAAAGATGTTCCTTTTCCGGTAGGTTTACTGTTAGATGTAAATGATGATGCTAGTAATTTGGTAAGTTAGTTATGGAATGTAATTTAGTTAATCTATCTAATGATAATGTAGGTACTGCTCAGCTTAATCCTTTGATATTTTCTGCTAAGCAAAAATTGAGTATTTTGCATGATATAGTGAGATGGCAATTAGCGAAGAGAAGAGCTGGTACTCATAAAACAAAAGGTATTAGTGATGTCTCTGGTACAACAGCTAAACCTTATGGTCAAAAACGTACCGGTAGGGCAAGACAAGGGAGCTTGCGATCTCCTCAATTTAGAGGTGGTGGGATTATTTTCGGCCCTGTTGTGAGGAGTCATACTTATTCTCTTAATAAGAAGGTACGCAAATTTGGTTTAAAAATTGCTTTATCTCTAAAGTATTTAAATAATCAAGTAATTATTCTGGATAATTTAAATATTGATGTGAAGAAAACGTCTGAAATGTGTAAATGTATTAAAAATTTTAAATTTTCTTCCTTTTTGATAGTTGGTGATTATGGAGATGATTTGTTGCGTGCGGCTAAAAACTTGCACTATGTAGACTTAATCAAACCTATTGGGTTAAATGTTTTTGATATATTGAATCACGAATGCGTGATGTTGACAAAGGATACTTTAAAGCATCTTGAAGGTAGATTGTTATGATCAAATATAATAATATAATAAAATCTCCTATAATTACAGAAAAGGCCTCTTTTTTGAGGGAGAAGTTTAATAAATATTCTTTGTATGTTTTTGTAAATGTAAATAAGCGTCAAATAAAGTTGGCAATAGAGTCTCTATTTGATGTTAAAATTTCTTCTATAAATGTTGTTAGAATTAAGCCTAAATATAGGCGTTTTAGGGGTGTGATTGGTTGTGAAAAACAGAAAAAGAAAGTTTATTTTTCTTTGATGGATGGTCAAAAATTAGATATAATGAGCGTTTAGTATGGGTATGAAATTTTTTAATCCTGTTACTCCGTCTTCTCGTGGGACTGTGTTAGTAAGTAAAGTTGGTTTATCAAAAGATGAGCCAGAAAAGTCTCTTACATCCGGTAAAAAGTCCAGTGGTGGAAGAAATAATCATGGTAGAATTACAACTCGTCATAGGGGTGGTGGTCACAAAAAGAAGTATAGAGTGATAGATTTTAAGCGTAATAGAAGTGGTCAAGGTATAGTTGAAAAAATAGAGTATGACCCAAATAGAAGTGGGTTTTTGGCGTTAATATCATATAAGGAAGATGATATTAAGTCTTATATATTAGCTCCTCAAGGTATGAAGCCAGGTGATGTTGTTACAGCTGGGAATGATGCTGATATTTTGCCAGGGAATTGTTTACTACTCAAGCATATACCTGTTGGTTCTTTCGTTCATAATGTTGAGCTGAAGCCAGGTAATGGTGCTGCGATTGCTAGAGCTGCTGGTTGTTATGCACAAATCGTTGGTCGTGATGGCCAATATATTTTATTACGACTCAGGTCTGGTCAAATTAGGTTGATTTTATCTTCTTGCAAGGCTACTATTGGTGTAGTATCTAACCCTGACCATAAGAATAGAAAGTTGGGTAAAGCTGGGAGAAGTAGGTGGCTTGGGATTAGACCTACTGTACGTGGAGTTGCAATGAATCCGGTTGACCATCCTCATGGAGGCGGGGAAGGAAAAACCTCTGGTGGTCGTCATCCTGTTACTCCTTGGGGTGTTGCAACAAAAGGAAAGAAAACTCGAAGGAGAAATAAATCTAGTGATAAGTATATAAAACAATTGAAAGGTTAGTTTATGAGTAGATCTGCATGGAAGCCTCCTTTTTGTCATCCTTCTATATTAAAGTCGGTGAATAATGCTTTAAACAAGGGGTTTGTTAACATGGCTATAAAAGTTCATTCCAGGGCTTCTGTAATTCTTCCTAATTGTTTAGGTTTAAAGTTTGCTGTTTATAATGGTAAGGATTACATTCCTGTGAATGTTAATGATCAGAATATGATAGGTCATAAGTTTGGTGAGTTTTCACCCACTCGTAAATTTACTGGGCATAGTGGTGATAAAAAGGCGACAAGAAGGTAATTGATATGAAAAACAGAGATGTAATAGTTAAAGCTGGTTCTAGGGTTTTAAAATCAACTCCTCGTAAATTGAATTTGGTTGCTGGTTTAGTACGTAATAAAAAAGTTTCTTTTGCCACTGTGCAATTAAGATTTTGTGAAAAGAAAGCTGCAGGTCTTATAAGGAAGGTATTAAATTCTGCGATTGCTAATGCTCAAAATTATGGATTGGATATCGATAATTTATATATAAAAGAAATTTTAATAGGTAAGTCTCTTACTTTGCGTAGGGTATGTCCAAAAGCTATGGGTAGAGCTAATAGAGTTAGTAAACGTTATAGTAATATAACTGTAAAATTGGGGGAAATTATATGATTCATAAAAATAGAAAATTAATAAGGAAAGTGCAAAAATATGGGAAACGTTAATCCTAAAGGATTTAGGTTAAAAATAATTAATACTTGGTCATCTATTTGGTATGCTGAGAAGGGTTATAAACAAGGGTTGCATCAAGATTTATCTATTCGCAGTTATATAAATGAATCTTTTAAGCATGCTGGTGTTTCTAAAGTAATTATAGAGCGTACGATCGATTTGGTATCTGTAATAATACATTCTTCTAGACCTGGAGTGATAATAGGTAAGAAAGGCTCGGATATTGAGAAGATAAAGCAAAAGATAGCTGAAAAAGTAAAAAATAATGTGGAAGTGAATGTAGTAGGGGTTAAAAGGTCTGAAATAGATGCAGTTTTAATATCAAACAGCATTGCACAGCAGTTAGAAAAAAGGGTTTCATTTAGAAGAGCGATGAAAAAAGCTATTCAAAGTTGTTTGAGGATGGGTGCTAGAGGTATTAAAGTAAGTTGTTCTGGGCGCCTTGGCGGAGCTGAGATAGCTCGTACTGAGTGGTATAAAGAAGGCCGTTTGCCTTTGCATACTTTACGTGCTAATATAGATTATGCTTTTGCTGAAGCAAAAACTATATATGGCATCATAGGAGTTAAGGTCTGGGTTTATATTGGTAACTAATTAGGTATATTGAAATGTTTATTCCTAAAAAAAGTAAATATAAAAAAGTATTTAAAGGACGAATTAAGGGTAACACGAAAGGTGGTAGCACATTATCTTTTGGAGATTATGGTCTAAAGGCTATGGAAGCAGGTAGGATTCAATCTAAGCATATTGAAACTGCAAGGCGTGTAATATCTAGAACATTAAAACGCTCTGGTAAAGTGTGGATAAGAATTTTTCCTGATACCCCTGTTAGTAAAAAGCCGGCGGATGTGCGTATGGGTAAAGGGAAAGGTAGTGTTGAGTTTTGGGTATTTAAAGCTAAGCCCGGTAGAATGTTGTTTGAAATTAGCAGTGATGTTCCCATGCATTTAGCAAGATTGGCGCTTGAAAAGGCAACTGCTAAGCTTCCTATGAAGTGTAAATTTGTATCTAATCATAATTAAATGGAGTTGCAATGGATATAGCTGACATTGAATCGAGGTCCTCGCAAGAATTGCATGAAATTCTTGTGAATTTGAGAAAAGAGTTTGTTAATTTGGTTTTTCAAAAGAAGCTGGGCCAGTGCAACAATATTTCGCGTTTTAGCTTAATAAGAAAGAGCATAGCTCGTATTTTAACTACATTAAATAAAAGAAGAAGAGAGGAAAAGAATGCCTAAAAAGGTTTTTTGTGGTACTGTAACTAAGGCTAAGTGTGATAAGACTGTAAAGGTTTCGGTATTACAAGTGTATAAGGATGAGCTGTATAAAAAGGTTATAAAAAAATACAAGAAGTATACAGCACATGATGAGAATAATAGTTGTAAAGAAGGGGACAAGGTTTTAATACAAGAACACAAGCCTATTTCTACTACTAAAAAATGGGTTATTGTTAATAGCTCACATTGAATAGGATATTTATATGATTCAAAAAAATACATTGTTGGAAGTAGCTGATAATTCTGGCGCGCGTGCAGTGCTTTGTATTGGTTTATTGGGTGGTAGAAAGTCTGCATCTATAGGTGACACAGTTATTGTATCTACTAAATCTATTACTCCAAGAGGGAAAGTTGAGAAGGGAAAAGTATATAGAGCAGTTGTGGTGAGGGTGAAAAGCCCTATTAGAAAATCTGATGGTTCTGTAATTCGTTTTTCTAGCAATGCTGTAGTTTTGATTAACGATCAAGGTGAACCACTTGGCACTCGGGTGTTTGGTCCGGTAAAAAAGTTATCATCTGGTTCTTTTATGAAGATAATGTCATTAGCTGTTGAGGTTTTATAATGAGTGCTAAAATAAAAAGTGGTGACGACGTTATAGTTTTAACTGGTAAAGATAAGGGAAAAATTGGTAAGGTAATCAAAGTTATAGCACGTGATGCTAAAAAGAAAGTAATTGTTTCTGGAGTGAATGTGCATAAGAGACATACTAAACCAAAAGCTGGTAGTAGTGGTGGTATATTAAATAAAGAGTTAGCTATTGATATATCCAACGTTGCAACATTGGACCCTAAATATAAAACTCCAACTAGAGTGGGGTTTAAGGTTATAGACGGTAGAAAAGTGCGTTTTGCAAAAGTTTCTGGAGAAGTGATAGATTAGGTTGATATGTTTAAAGAATTGTATAAAGATAGCATAGTAAAGTCCTTGAAGGATAAGTTTAATTACGGCAATATAATGCAAGTGCCTAAACTTGTCAAGGTGTGTATCAATATGGGCGTTGGAGATGCTGCTACAGATAGTAAAGCAATAAATGAACCACTTGATAGCCTATATTTGATTGCTGGGCAGAAGCCTTTATCAACTTTTGCAAAAAAATCTATTTCTGGCTTCAAGATCAGAAAAGGTGCTACAGTAGGTTGCAAAGTAACTTTGCGTAGAGATAAAATGTATGAGTTTTTAGAAAGATTGATATATATTGCTTTGCCAAGGGAAAAAGATTTTAGAGGATTTAGTGTGAAGCAATTTGACGGTAATGGTAATTTTTCCTTTGGTATAAAGGAACATATCTCGTTTTTAGAAATAGACTATGATAAAATAAGTAAAATTAGAGGTATGGATATTAATATTATAACAAGTGCAGTTAGTGATAAGGAAGCAAAGGAATTATTACTGGCTCTTAAATTTCCTTTTTTTGATTAATTGAGAGGAGAAATATATGGCAAAAAAATCTATGATAGAAAGAAATCTTCGCAGAATAAAGTTGTGCGATCAATATAAAGAAAAAAGAGAAAAATTGAAATCTATAATAAATAATAAGAATTTGTCTATTGTAGAAAGGTTTACAGCTCAAAATAAATTAATTAAAAAATTGCCTAGAAATTCTTCTAAAACCAAAATTAGAAATAGGTGTGCTTTAACTGGGAGACCAAGAGGAGTATATAGAAAATTTGGTTTATGTAGAATTGTTTTGCGTGATTTATGTTCTTTTGGGCAAGTTCCAGGAGTTACAAAGTCTAGTTGGTAAATATAATATAAGGAGTATATTGTGGCGTTATCTGATAGTATTGGTGATTTTTTAACAAGGATACGTAATGCTCAATTGGCAATGCATAGGGCAACAAGGGTACTATTTTCTAAGATGAATTCTTCTATATTGGAGATTTTAAAAGAGGAAGGGTATATCCTTGATTATGAAAAGCAAGTTGTAGGTAATTTACCTTCTTTCATTGTAAAATTGAAGTATTATGAGAAGTTACCTGTAATTAGTGACATAGTTAGGGTGTCAAAGCCTGGTTGTCGTCGTTATTCTAAGTATAAGGACATTTCTAAAGCATATAATGGTCTTGGTATTTTTATTATATCGACACCCAAAGGAGTGATGACTGATTATAATGCACATAAGTTAAAGGTTGGTGGAGAAGTTTTGTGTCGTGTGTTTTAAATAATAGGAGAAATTCATGTCTCGTATAGGTGCTGCTCCTATCAATATTCCTGCTGGTGTTTCAGTTGAATATAATAATGGTAGTATGTTAATAAAGAGTGCTAAGGCTGAAAAGGAAGTTAGCTTGATCAGGGATGTTGTGTGTCAGATTATTGATAATCAGCTATTGCTTTCTGTTGATCAAGATAAAGATAATTATGATAAAATAAAGCCTATGTGGGGCACTTATAGGAGTAATATTAATAATATCATTAACGGCATGGTTGATGGTTTTTCTGTTAATCTTGAGATTAACGGTGTGGGATATAAGGCAGAGTGTGATGGTAAGTATTTGACTTTATATCTTGGTTATAGCCATAATGTTAAATATAAAGTGCCTAAAGATGTTGAGATTAAGTGCATAAAGCCAACTCACTTAGTAGTTAGTGGTATGGATAAGCAGAAGGTCTATATGGTGGCGTCTGATATATGCAAAATTAGAAAATATGATCCTTATAAAGGTAAGGGTGTTGTAATAAAAGGCAAATTTATGCTGCGTAAGGTTGTAAGTAAAAAGAAGTAATAAAAATGAAAAGATCGTATAATTTTTTAAGTAATTCTGAAAAAAGGAAGTTACGTAATAGAGCGAAGCTTGACAAGAGCGCTGAACGTTTACGTATATCCATATTTAAATCTAATAGGCATTTTTATGTCCAGTTAATTAATGATGTAAAAGGAATAACTCTCACTTCAGCTTCTACTTTGGATGCTAAAATTAAGGATGTATGTAAAGGGAAAGTCAACGCTGAAACTATAAAACAGGTTTCTTCTTTAATGGTTGAGCGTCTGTCTGGCATGAAATTAGAGCAGCAGCTTACGTTTGATCGTGGAGCGTATAAATACACAGGATTAGTTTCTCAATTTGCTGAGGCTTTAAGAAGTTCTGGATTTGAATTTTAGAAGGTTTTGAATATGGCTATAAAGAATTTACAAAATAATAATGATTTATCAGAGCTTTTAGTTTCGGTACGAAGAGTGACAACGGTTACCAAAGGTGGTAGAAGATTTTCATTTTCAATTTTGGTTGTTGTTGGCGATGAGAAGGGTAGGGTAGGGTGTGGAATAGGTAAGCACGCAGAAGTTGCTGAAGCAAGAGTCAAAGCTGTAAATGCTGCAAAGAAATCAATGATTAGAGTGTACTTGCGTGAAGGTAGAACTTTGCATCATGATATTAAAGCTAAATTTTGTTCTGGTGAGATAGTTTTAAGAACCGCAAGAGCCGGAACAGGTATTATTGCTGGTGGAGCGATTAGATCAGTTTTTGAGGTGTTAGGTATAAAGGATGTGGTAGCTAAATCCACTAGATCAAATAATCCTCATAACGTTATATGTGCGGTGTTTAAGGCTTTTGATAGTATGTTATCTCCTCGTCAGGTAGCAAGCAAAAGAGGCAAAAAGATTAGCGAGATAGTTGGAAACAGGTAAAGTATGAATAATGCTGTAAAATTAAACTCTATATTTACTAAATTATCTAAGAAAAAGAAGCCTAAGTTGCTGGGTAGAGGTATCGGTTGTGGTAAAGGTAAAACATCCGGTAGAGGGCATAAAGGGCAGAAGGCTAGAAGTGGAGTTTCTATAAATGGTTTTGAGGGTGGACAACAGTCTATATATACTCGTTTGCCTAAAAGAGGTTTTAAGCCTATACGTAGGAGCATATACTCTATAATTAATGTTGGCGATATACAGCGCTTAATGGAAGCTAAAAAAATAGTGAAAGACTCTGTTATAGATAAGGAGAGGCTGTATAAATTAGGTTTTATAAAGTCTATTAAGGATAAAATTAAACTTCTTAATAAAGGTAAGTTGAGCGAAAAATTTGTGTTTCATGTTGATTTTGCGTCAGAAGCTGCAAAAAAATCTGTAGCTTCAGTTGGTGGTAGTGTGGAAATACTATCGTAAGTCATGGGCAATAAATCAGCATTTAATAGCTTGGATCCTACGTTGTTATATAAAGGCGATTTATTAAAGCGTATATTTTTTACGCTAATAGCTTTAATTTGCTATCGCTTGGGTACTTATGTGCCTATTCCTGGAATTAATCTTGATGTAATTAATGATATATTTCCCAAAGATGGCTCAGGCGTTTTTGGAGTATTTAATTTATTTTCTGGTGGTGCATTGGCTAGAATGACAATTCTAGCATTGAACGTTATGCCATATATAATGGCTTCTATCATTATTCAGTTACTTTCTTCTGCGATTAAAGGAATGAAGGAAGTTAAGAATGATGGAGAGTCAGGCCGTAGAAAGATGAATTCTTATATACGCTATCTGACCATAGTAATTTGTGTATTTCAATCAATTCCAATTTTGGTTGGATTGGAAGGGATGAATAGGGAAGGGGTATTGGTTGTAATCGAACCTGGTGTTATGTTTCGTACAATAGGTGTTTTCAGCCTTTTAGGTGGAACTATGCTTTTAATATGGCTTGGTGAACGAATCAGCGCTAGCGGTATAGGCAATGGTATCTCATTAATCATTTTCACGGGTATAATATCAGAGTTACACAGCGCTTTGTCATCTTTGTTAACGTTAAATAAAAACGGTAGCGTATCGTTATTTATTATCCTTTTTGTTTTGGTATTGTTTTTTTTGCTGCTACTCTTAGTCATTTTTGTAGAGTCTTCTTATAGAAAGGTTATTGTTCAACATCCTAAAAAGCAATTTAAAAGATTACATAATGACGATTTTACTTATATTCCATTGAAGATTAATTTATCTGGTGTAGTACCAACCATTTTTGCTAATGCAATTTTATTGACACCTATTTCAATTGCAAATTTCTATAAGGGGCACGCTTTTTCTGATTTTATTTTGAATTACTTTATGGCAAATAAAGTAGTATATATTGTAGCCTATTTGGTGCTGATAGTATTTTTTAATTTTTTCTATACCAATTTTATATTTAATCCAGAGGAAAACGCAGATTTTCTTAAAAAAAATGGTGGTTTTATACCTGGTAGAAGGCCTGGGAAACATACTTCTGATTACCTTCAAGATATAGTTTTTAAGTTGACATTCATTGGCTCTGCGTATTTGGTAGTCATATGTACTGTACCTGAAGTTATGAGATATTATTATGATATACCATTTATTTTTGGTGGGACGAGCTTACTGATTATAGTGAACGTTATTACTGATACTATTATGCAAATACAATCTTATATTTTTTCAAATAGGTACGACAACTGGATAAAGAAATATGAGTCTAAAACGAGGAAAGTAAGATGATCATTACGATTTTTGGTCCTCCAGGTTCTGGTAAAGGTACTCAGTCAAGCTTGTTAATAGCAAAATATAATTTAAAATTAATTTCAGTAGGGGATTTATTAAGGAATATTATATCTAGCAGTAGTGAGTTAGGTAAAAAAATAAAGGGTACCGTGGAATCTGGTAATTTAATTCAAGATGAAATTATATGTGGATTATTACGTGACCAGCTTGCATTAGTGGATGATAATTGCTTATTAGATGGTTTTCCGAGAAATTTAAACCAGGCTCATTTTTTGACTCAAGTTTTGCAAGAAAAATATAATAGGGATGTTGACATTGTAGTTGAGCTGCAGCTTGACGATAATATTGCAATCGATAGGTTAAAAAATCGTCTCGCGTGTTTGGACTGTAAAAGCATATATAGTGTATCTTCTTTTAAGAGTACTACTTGTGCTAAATGTAAAAGTACGAGGTTAGAGAAAAGAATTGATGATGCTGATATGTCTGCAATTAATAAGAGAATAAGTGAATATCACCTTCAAATGAAAGGTTTACGCGAGTATTATAAAGGCAAATTATTAACAATTGACGCTAATTTGAGTGTTGATGAGGTAACGCAAGAGATTGAAAGTAAAATTTCTTGTAATTTGGTTTGACTCTGAGTTGTTTTATGGTATAAATTAAGAGTTGTTATTAATAAAGTATCGAGGTACCAGTGGCACGTATTGCAGGCATAAATATTCCAGTGAGGAAATGTGTTCCTTTTGCATTAACTTATATATATGGTATAGGTATTGCTACTGCGAATGTAATTTGTCACGCTTGCGAAGTTGATAAGCGCAAACGTGTTTCAGAATTACGAGATGAAGATATAGAAAAGATCAGCGGTTTCATTAGACAAAATTATGTTATAGAAGGTGAGCTCAGAAAAGAAGTGGCTATGAACATAAAATCTTTAGTGGAAATGGGATGCTATAGAGGGGTGAGACATAGAAAAGGTTTACCTGTGAGAGGGCAAAGGACTCATACTAATGCTAAGACTCGTAAAGGTAGATCTCGGTTGCCTATTGCTGGGAAAAAATAAAATTTATTATTATTGTGAGTTTTAATGAAAAAAGTCAAAACGGTTAGTAAGAGTAAGAAGGAGTTTATTACTGGTGTTGTCCATATTCGTGCAACTTTTAATAATACTTTTGTAAATGTAACTGATGTTCATGGTAATACGCTATGTCAAACTTCTGTGGGTGCATGTGGTTTTTCAGGTTCGAGAAAATCCACACCTTATGCTGCAGGTAAGGCTGCGGAGGCTGCTGCGAAGAATGCAATAGAGAGATTTGGTATGAAGGTTGTCTCTGTAATAATTCGTGGTCCTGGCTTTGGTACTGAAGCTGCGGTTAAAGCACTTCAGAGCTGTGGGTTGACTGTGACTTCAATTGCAGATAAAACCGCAATTCCTCATAATGGGTGCAGGTTAAGAAAAAAAAGAAGAGTATAGGATATTTGAAAAGGTTGTTTTATGTATTATAATAATGATGTGTCTCTCTGTAGCAATTTAGATAAATTGATTAAACCTAGTTCAGTTAAGGTAATATCAGATGATTCAAGTGAAAAAAGTGATATAGTGCTAGAACCGTTGGAAAGTGGTTTTGCTTTAACATTAGGTAATGCATTAAGACGTGTAATGTTATCTTCTCTTAAAGGTAGTGCTGTTTATGGAATAAAAATTGAAGGTGTAACTCATGAGTTTACTTCAATTCAAGGGGTGAGAGAAGATGTAACTGATATAGTGTTAAATATGGGCATGTTGAGGTGTAAATTAAATGGTGCTTCTAATAAATGCTTAAATTTAAACGCTAAAGGGCCTTGCCAGGTATTAGCTGGGATGATAGAAACTGATGATCAATGCTCTATTGTTAATAAGGATTTATTAATATGTACGCTGGGGCAAAATGTAGAGCTTAACATGACCATATATGTGGCTAGCGGAAAAGGTTATCTTCCTGTAATTAAGTATAAAGAAAACGAACTTTTGAAGCTTATGAGTGAACAGGATTTAATTGGTTTTATTCCAGTTAATGCTTTGTATAGCCCTGTCAACAGGGTTTCGTACAGGGTAGAGAACAGTCGTGTTGGCCAAGTGACTGATAAGGATAAGCTGATATTGTCAATTGAAACTGATGGTACAATTTCTCCGAGTCAAGCTGTTGACTCTGCTGCAAGAATATTACAGGAGCAACTTCAGCCCTTTATTAGTTCTGATGTAAGTTATAAAAAATCGCAGGTTTCTTCGTCTAGTGGTGCTAAAGATTTGGGTTATGACCCTGTCTTATTGCGTAAGGTAGATGAAATGGAATTATCTGTCAGGTCTCATAACTGTCTGAAAAACGAAAACATCACTTATATAGGTGATCTTGTGCAAAAGACAGAAGGTGAAATGTTAAGAACTGCTAATTTTGGCAGGAAGTCTTTGAATGAGATTAAGGCAGTTTTGACTAATTTTGGCTTATCTTTGGGTATGAATGTGCTAAACTGGCCACCTAAGGATATAGATGAGTTGGCTAAACAACATACTGATGAAGATTAGGTGATATATGAAACATGGAATAAAAAAACGTAAACTATCTCGTTGTACTGAACATAGATTATCGACGTTAAAGAATCTATCTATCTCATTAATTAACCATGAGCAGATTGTAACTACTTTACCAAAAGCTAAGGAACTTCGTCCATATGTCGAAAAGTTTATTACAATTGCTAAGAATAAGAATACTTTACATGGTAGAAGACTTTTGCTTTCACGCCTTCATAATAGTAAGTTAGCAGTTGATAAGTTATTAAACGTCTTAGCCAGCCGTTATCAAGATCGTAAAGGTGGGTATTCTAGAATAATAAAATTTAGCACTCGAAAGGGTGATTGCGCTTCAATGGCAGTGATAGAACTGGTTGATAGGGATATTGCAGCAAGAGGTAAGGTTTATAGTAAAAATAAAGAAGGAGGCAAAGTAGTTACACAAAGTTAATTGTTATCATAATTGTTCTTCTTGTGGTAAGTAGGTTACGCTACTTTGTAGGTTACTTTGGCGAGTTATTAGTTTTAGTATATTTAAAACTGAAATGGTATAATGTTATAAAACGCCGTTACCGTTGTAAGTTCGGTGAAATTGACTTAATTGTATCTAAAAAAAAGGAGCTGATTTTTATAGAAGTTAAAACAAGTTTACTTGGAAAAGAAATACCGATATCTCATCTTCAATGTCAGTCTATTATAAATTCTTCTAAGTATTTCTTAAGTAAAAACCTTAGTTTTTTAGATTATTCAGTCAGATATGATTTATATTTTCTTTCCTTAAAGAGAAGACCTGTTTATATAAAAAATGCTTGGATTGAAGAATGAAAGATTTGTAGCTGAATTAATTTAGATTTACTGGATTTAATATGAAAAAGACCCAATACAATAATTTAGTTTCATCTTACGCTAGAGTGCTATTTCATGTCTCAGGAAGCAGGTTAGGTATTATAAGGAAAGAAGTAGAATTTTTGTTGGCTTTTTTTAAGGATCAACGTGATGTTTTTGTGTACCTATCTCATCCTATGATTTCTTTTGCACACAAAAAAGAAGTGATGCTTTCTATAAATGAGCACTTGAGTGAGAATTTAGTAAAATTTATTATGGTTATATTTGCAAATAAACGCTCTAGTTTATTGATCCTTATATTAGAAAAATTCTTAAGTCTTGCAAGAGAAAATGAAAATGAATTCGAAATTAGTATAAAGTCAGCAGAAACTTTAAAGGAATCTGATATAAAAATAATTACTGAATCTTTGAGCTTTCTTGGTAAAATAATAAAAGTAAGCAATGTGGTTGACCCTTCTATACTAGGTGGCTTCGTAGTTAGGTATGGTTTTAATTTGATCGATGCTTCGCTAAAAAGTTACTTGGATAGGTTAGTTGACTTAAGTAAAATGGAAATATTAAAAGTAAGGAATTTTGTATGAAGAACAGTATGAATGTTTCTGAGATAGCAAGTATAATAAGAGAAAAGGTTGAGACGTTTGATAATCCTATAAAGCGGGAAAATATAGGTGAAGTAATTTCAGTAACAGATGGTATCGCATTGGTTTATGGGCTGGAAAAAGCAAAATTCGGTGAAAAGGTATTTTTTGCAAGTGGTGTAGAAGGAATAGTTCTCGATTTAGATCATGATACGGCTGGAATAGTTGTGCTTGGTAATGACCGTGATGTGAAAGAAGGGGACGTTGTAAAATGTAGTGGTGATGTTGTGCAGGTGCCTGTAGGGCATGAATTGTTAGGGAGAGTTGTAAATGCGTTGGGCCATCCTATGGACGACGGTGGGGAAATTAGAGCCAAAAACAGAATGGATATAGAATCTAAAGCGCCAGGCATTATTGATCGTAAGTCTGTGCATGAGCCACTGCAAACAGGAATTAAAATTATAGATTTGCTAATTCCAATAGGTAGAGGGCAGCGTGAATTAATTATTGGTGATAGACAAATTGGTAAAACTACTATTGCGCTTGATACTATTATCAATCAGAAGAAGATTAACGATGAGGTAAACGAAAATCAAAAAGTTTACTGTGTTTATGTTGCTATTGGGCAAAAAATTTCAACAGTAGCAAAAGTGGTAAATAAGCTGAAAGAAAGCGGAGCATTAGAGTATACAACTGTAGTTGTGGCTAGTGCATCTGACTGCGCGCCTATGCAATTTTTAGCACCTTATGCTGGTTGCACTATTGGGGAATTTTTCCGTGACAATGGAATGCATTGTTTGATTATATATGATGATTTATCTAAGCATGCTGTGGCATATAGGCAGATGTCTTTATTGCTCAGACGTCCTCCTGGTCGTGAAGCTTACCCTGGAGATATATTCTATGTACATTCTCGCTTGCTTGAAAGAGCTGCTAAAATGTCTGATAAAAAAGGGCAGGGTTCTTTAACTGCTTTGCCAATTGTCGAAACTCAAGCTGGTGATGTATCTGCATATGTGCCAACAAATGTTATTTCAATTACCGATGGGCAGATCTTTCTTGAGTCTGAATTATTTTATAAAGGATTTCGACCTGCAGTAAATATAGGTTTGTCAGTTTCACGGGTTGGTTCTGCTGCACAACTAAAGTCTGTGAAGAAAGTTGCTGGTTCTATAAAGCTAAGCTTAGCTCAGTATAGAGAATTAGAAGATTTTGCAAAATTTGGTTCTGATCTTGATGCTAGTGTTCAATTATCCTTGAATAAGGGTAAATATCTTGTCGAGTTATTAAAGCAAAAACAACATTTACCTATGTCAATAGAAGAGCAAGTAGTGCTGATGTATATTTTTTCTAACCTATATAATCAGTTAAGTAAAATACAAATAAGTTACATTAATAAATTTGAACATGATCTTATTAATTATTTTCATACTGTACACCCTGGGGTTTTAAAAAAGTTGTCAAATGACATGAGTGATGATATAAAAGGTGATATTTTTAACATTGTGAGTAATTTCGTTACTCAATTTAATTGCGTTTAGGTGGTGATTATGGCTTCATCCATTATTAATAAATTTCCTATGACGAGGGAAGGTTTTGAGAATATGCAAGCCGAACTTGAAAAATTAAAGGAAGAAAAACCTTCTGTGATACAGGCTATTTCTGATGCTCGTGATCAAGGTGATTTGTCTGAAAACGCAGAGTATCATGCAGCACGGGAAAGGTTAGGTTTTATTGAAGGCCGTATAATGGAGATAGAAAGTAAGCTCTCACATGCGGAAGTAATAGAAGTAAAAAATTTGTCTGGTGATTCAGTAATGTTTGGTGCAACTGTGACATTAAGCATGTTAAGTGATAATAACGGTGAAGTGGAATATGTTTATAAGGTTGTAGGCGAATATGAAGCTGATGTTTCAAAGCAGTTAATATCTACTAGTTCACCACTTGGGAGTGCCTTAATCGGCAAAAAAGTCGGTGAATATGTGGAAGTGACAGTGCCAAATGGAGAGAAATTGTATAAAATAGTTAAGATTGAATTTAAGTAAATTATTATGGTACAGGCCACTTATGCTTCAATGAGTCTACCAGGTATTTCTTCTGTGGAAGATGTATTAGAGGATGCTCGTTCCGGTAAATTATTCATTTTAGTTGATGATGAAAATAGAGAAAATGAAGGCGATTTGATTGTCTTAGCTGAGAAAATAAAGCCGGAACATATGGCTTTTATGGTTAGGTACGGTACAGGGGTTGTTTGCTTAGCAATGACTAAATTTCACATGAAAAGGTTGGGCCTTAATTTCATGGAAAAGAAAAATATTGGTGAAAATCATACCGCATTTACTACATCAATTGATGCACGTTATGGCATTACAACCGGTGTTTCAGCAGAGGATAGAACGAAAACTATACATGCTGCTATCAACAAGGATGGTACTCAGGATGACATCATAACTCCAGGTCATGTTTTTCCTGTAATTGCACATAAAGGTGGGGTGGCACAACGTGCTGGTCATACTGAAGCGAGTGTTGAAATGGCGAAGTTAGTAGGGTTTGATCATTCAGCAGTTATTTGTGAATTAGTGAATGATGATGGCTCTATGATGCGCTTACCTCAGTTACTTAAATTTGCTGAACAACATAAAATTAAGTTAACTACCATCGACAAACTTATCAGTTACGTTAAAAATTTAAACTAGCGTTTATAAATTTGTATAATTTAAGTGTTAAAATATAGAATTTCTATAAATTATACAAGCACAGAATTTTCATGTTTAGAGTTGCTAAGTTTTTGACCTTATTGTTCTTTTTTGCATATTGTAATAATGCTTACTCTATTAACATTATTAGAGATAGTGAAGTGGAAGCAATAGTGAAAGAGCTAGCGCAACCTTTATTTTCTGCTGCGGATATTGATCATGAGCAAATAAAAGTTTTTATAATTAATGACAATTCGATTAATGCTTTTGTAATTAACAATAACAGTATTTTCATTCATTTAGGACTTTTACAATATTCGGCTAAACCTTATGTCCTGCTTGGTATATTAGCACATGAGATTGCTCACATATCTGCTGGTCATATATTGCAAATGAGTAGTGCTATGGGTTATTTTCAATCGATAGCAATGATTAGTTATATGGTAGGATTAGTTTCTAGTATTATCATTAACCCTCAGGTTGCTGGTGCAATTTTGCTTAGTGGTGTAGCGTTTAGTTCAAGGCTATTTTTTAACTATTCTCAAGAGCAAGAAAGTGTAGCAGATAGCTATGCTTTAAGGTATCTTGATGAATCTGGCTATGATAATTCAGGTATGAAAGAGATTTTTGATTATTTTAAAAGTATTGAGCATGAGAACACCGAGGAATATTTCCGCACTCACCCACTTAGTGAGAAACGTATATTTGCTGTACAAAATTATAAGGTTAAAAACAACGTAAAACCAATTTTTGCGGATAAGTTACTAAAGTTTGAGCGTGTGGTTGCCAAGCTAGACTCTTTCTTTGCTCCTATTCATGTGTTATCTAATAAATATGAAAATAATTCTGAGTATGTAAATGCTATAGTTTGCTATAGGCAAGGAAAGATAGAAGAGGCTATTGCTAAAGTTAATTCATTGATTCAAGAGTCACGCAATGACCCATACCTATATGAATTAAAAGCAGAAATGCTATACAAGGCCGGAAATTTAAGTGAAGCAATAAAAATGTATGAGGAATCGCTTAGGTATTTATCTGAGAAAAACAGTTATTTAGTGAAACTTGCATTATCTCATACTTTATTATTACACGGTGATGCAAAAAAGGCGATTTTTTACCTGGAGCAGATTTTGAATGTAGAACCAGATAACGCTTTTTTCTGGAAGTATTTAAGCATTGCATATAAATGTGAAGCTGATACGGCAATGCATTATTTTGCCTTGACAAAAAAGGCTTGTATTGAAGGTGATTTAAAGCAATTTACAAAATATGCTGAGCTAGCTGTTAAAACTTTACCAAAAGATAGCCCTTATTTGTTGCAAGTTGAAGATATGAAGCGGTTTAATGGATAACAAAAAAGCATTTCTGCACTTTTTGGATTATTTTTGTCCACACTTTTCCAACATAGTTTTTGCTTCATCGCTTACGTTGGGCATAATTTTCGTTATGATAGTTTTAGCGCCAAAAAATACACCACAGAACATGCCAAGAGCAAAGAGGGCTGGCCACGGCATCCTGCCAAATATTGCAAGCAAAGCTGCACCAATTATTACTACCGTCATAAGTGGACCGCCTATCCCCCAAACATAACCAATAATATTGCATATTACTTTAGTTGTGTCATCCATATCAGGGTCAGCTGCATAACCTGAGAAAGAGAAAAGCAATACTACGCAAAAAACACTAAAAAATTCCATTATAGAGCTCATTTTTTTGCCTCTAAGTAATAAATTAACCTAAACCTACACCTACACATTTTTTATTTTAAAGTAAAAATTATAATTTGTCCATACATAAGTGTTGCTACATAAATAACCCACCATTAATATTGAGCACATGCCCTGTTATATATTTTGCTTCATCACTTGCTAAAAACAAGACCCCTGCTGCTATTTCTTCCCCTGTTCCCATTCTTTTCATTGGAATATTATCTAATATTTTTCCCTTTTGTCCTTCATTTAAAACTTCAGTCATTTTAGTATCTATAAACCCAGGAGCAATACAATTTACTGTTATATTACGACTTGCAACTTCTTTTGCTATGGATTTGCTCATAGCTATTATTCCAGCTTTAGACGCCGCATAATTTGCTTGCCCGGCGTTTCCTGTCAGCCCTATTATTGAGGAAATATTTATAATTCTTCCCCAATTATTCTTAATTAGTTTTCTGCATGCTTCTCTACTCAGCTTAAATGTAGAGCTCAAGTTAATATCAATTACTTTTTGCCATGCTTCATCTGTCATTCTCAATAATAAACTGTCTCGCGTAATACCCGCATTGCATACGAGCCCGTCAAAGCCTTCCATCAGCTCACTTGCTCTATTTATTAGTTGATTTACTTCCTCAGCATTTGATAAATCACAAGGGAGTACATGCATGTTTTTTTCATATTGTTTAGCAACTTCTTCGAGCACTTCTTTTTTTGTGCCAGAAATACATAAAGTTGCTCCGGCTTTGTGCATAATTTTTACAATTGCTTGCCCTATTCCGCCTGATGCGCCAGTAATCAGGAACTTTCTGCTTTCCAATTTAAGCATAATAACTTTATATTATCTTAATTCCTAACAGAATATTGACTAGTTGGCAATAGATTTCTTACATAATATAAGTAACTCAGATATTCACAAAATAAAGAAAAAGTTATAATAAAGTTAAACGTCAAAAAATTTTAAAAACATAGTTGATGCAGGAATTGTTACTAAATAGTTTATTCTGGTGCTCTACAGTCTAAATGGAATGCTTAAATTATAGATTCTTTGTTTTTGTGTGTTATCTTGAGTTAACACAAATTCACAGTAGTATTATGATAAGTAAGTTAAAAAAGCTTAGCGCTGGATTTTCTTTGACAGGCTTGATTGGCCATGGTGATAATATAAATATGCAAGGAGCAAAAAATAAAAAGAAGAAGTACCCAAAATTTTTGGATAAGACGTTTGCATTGATTGATGCAGTGATAAATTTTATTTTAAAACGCGAAAGTAATAACGTAAATGAAGTCCTGAAAGTAACATGGGGACCACTATTTTTTGGTCTGGTAGTAATACTCATCTTTTTTGGGATAGGTGGTATTTGGTCGGCTATAGCTCCAATTGACGGTGCGGTGCATGCAAGTGGAGAAGTTATTGTATCTTCAAATAGAAAAATAGTTCAACACTTGGGCGGAGGAATAATAAGCAAAATTTTAGTAAAAGAGGGTCAAGCAGTTAAAAAAGATGAGCCTCTAGTTTTGTTGAGTGATGTTAACGAGAAGGCGAATTTAAGTATCATCAAAGAGAAGCTCTTATCATTTTTAGCAACAGAAGCAAGGCTTCTTGCAATCAGAGTAGATTTGGACACGCTCGAGTTTCCTGATGAGGTTAAAAAATTATCTCACGATGAACTTGTAAATAAAGCGATAAAGAATCAAGTAAAGTTGTTCAACTCTCAGAGAAAGAGCATATTGGGAAAAACAGACATACTGCAACAACGTATAAAGCAGTTAAATGATGAATTAGCGGGGCTAAACTTTCAACTAAATGCAGCTCATAAGCAATATGACTTGATAACTGAGGAGTTGGAAACAAAAAGACAATTACTTGATAGTGGCCATATAAGCAAACCACACATTTTAGCTTTAGAAAAGCAGTTTGCTGAAATTGAAGGCAGAGTTGGACATTACCGTTCTGCAATATCTCAAGTGCAGCAAAAAATTGGAGAGAACGAATTAGAAATTATAAACGTGAGAAATGATTCTCAAGAAAGAGCAAACGCTGAACTTAAGGAAGTTAGTACGTCTATTGCAGACTTGAAAGAGAGACTGATGGTTGCTGAAGATTCATTAGCACGTACAATAATTAAATCGCCTCAAGATGGGATAGTCACAGATATAAGATACCATACTGAAGGTGGTGTTATACAATCTGGAGTTCCGATCATGAGCGTAGTGCCATCGGATGATGACCTAATAATAGATGCTAAAATTCAGACCAGAAACATAGAAGAGATACTGTCAGCACAAAAGAAAGATAGCAACATAGTCTCTATTGATGGGCTAGAAGGGCTAAAGGTTAAAGTTCGTTTAAGTGCTTACAGTGCACGTCGTTTAAGTTTAATTAATGGTATAGTAAGCAATATTTCTCCCGATGCCCTTGATGATCCAAGGCTAGGGCGTTATTATTCAGTACGTGTAGTGATACCAAAACCAGAGCTTGCTCAGTTTAAAAACGTATACCTATACCCTGGTATGCCAGCAGAAGTGTACATAGTTACTCAATCTCGTACTCTTTTATCATTCTTGTTTACGCCTATAATTGCAACAGTCGATAGGTCTTTTATAGAAAGGTAGCTCACTCGTTAAAGTAGTAGTGAAAGTGCCGTAATAAAATTTAGGTACATAATTAGACAATAGGCTTCTTGACCTTACCCAGAAAAAGTGGAGAGAAAGAAAGGAGTTTTTTCGGGTAAAATAAAATTTTGGAGGATTAGAAATGGCAAGAGAATATACGGCAGAATTCAAATTGGAAGCTGTTAAGCTGGCAAATGAACAAAGAAAGGCAGGTCAAACAATTACAAAAATAGCAAAGGATTTAGGAATAAAGGGTGGTTTATTAGGAAAATGGATAAAGAAACACAACGAAAAAAAGTCAGCGGCAAATGCATTTCCAGATGTAGCACCTTATGACAAAGAGAGATTTGATTTACAGAAAGAGTTAGCAAAAGTAACAAGAGAAAGAGACATTTTAAAAAAAGCCCTGGCCAGTCAAAAAGAGTAAAATATTTTTTCATAAAAGAGCATATTGAGGAAGGCCGGTTATTTGGGAGGTGATATCAATGGAAACACCAGCCTTAAGTAGGTTTTTTGCGACTTCAATTTTTTCTTCTTTTCTGCCTTCCTCTTTCCCTTTCTCCCTGCCCTTTTCATGCCCGATTTGGATGCCTTCTTCTCTACCTTCTTCTCTAGCATCATCAAGTTTTTGAGCGAGGATGCCTTCTTCTTTCCGCAGATCCATTATCCTTTCTTCGTACGCTATCAGATCTTTCTCATTCCAGCGAAACTTGTCTAACTCATCGTATGCTAGCTTTATTATTGGCGATTTTTCTGCAATATCTTTTAGGTCTTCATCTGTAGTATCTTCTGCATACTTGAAAAAAAAGCACCAGCGCTCTATTGTACTTTCTAGCTGCTCTACTTTGTTTTTTGCGAATTTAGGCAACTCAATAAAGACAAACTGAAAATCTTTTAAGTAATGTCCGTTGGTTTTTATATCTCGTATATTATGAGTGGAAATATACTCAACCTCCTCAGGAAATAGCGTATTATCGGAAATAGCAATAAAGAATACTGTTTTTAAATCGATGTACTCGCCACCTTTTCCAACCTGCCTTGAATAAGCTTTAGCAGCATATAGCTGAGCGCGTTTCTCAAAGCCTCTATCACGAGCGAGCTGCATCTCAATCACGTATCTGAACCCACTAGAATCCTTGCAAAGGACGTCAACAATGCTTTGTTTATCAGAGGCGACTTCAGGATCCATATAGGTGCTAAGAAACTCAACTTCTTGTATAGTATCTATCCCGGTAAATCCTAAGATATCATTGAGGAAGTGAATAAGAATGTTTTTATTTCTTTCGGTACCAAAGACCTTTTTGAAGGTTAAGTCTAATTTTGGATTGAGAAACTTAGAAAGAGCCATAGCAAGAATACCTAAAAAGCATTAATAATTATACACAATTCTGAAGAAATATTCAACTCTTTTATGCTGAGGTCTATTAAAGTGGTAAATTTAGCTGAATTTCAAGAGTTGGCAAAAAACTACCTTCATAGATGATCCTAGAATGCTACTACGCACCTTAGACGTCCTTTTGTACATCTTTTTATATCCCCATCATAAAGCGCCTAAAAACCCCGGCAAATGAATTCATGAATTTAGTAGCTATAAAAAACTTCAAAAATACCTATTTTGGGTGTGAGAGGCTAATCTTCTAAGAAACTCTTTCTGCTAGTAGCTCTTTTTTAATCAAGACATAACCAAATTCACTAGCTTTCTTGCTTAGAGTCTTCACTATTTTTTCCTTATATAACTTTTCATAGTAATCAATGCCCTTCTCTACATATTCCTGTCCATACTTTAGCATACTATAAAAAATGCACGCCAATTTCCTAGCCGTAGCGGTAATCGCTTTCGGTGCTCCTAGTCGTTTTTTTAACCTTCTGCAATATGCACCAATCCCACTGTTGCTTCTTGACACACACTGGGCAGCCATCCTAAAAGCATTTGCAGCACGAGCAATAACTTTGCGAGTTCTAGTCCCAAATACTTTTTCCCCTGTAACTTTATTAGCAGGACTTAGCCCCAACCAAGAAGTAAAGTGCTTCTCTGATGGCCATTTATCGTGGTTCAAACCAACTTCTGAGATAATTGTTTGTATAGTTAGCACATCAAGCCCAGGAACTTTAGTAAAATCAATACCGGTTACTCTATACAGTTCTTCGTGTAAAGGAAAGTCTGGTCTGTTTTTTGAAAACCTATTCTTTATTTTGCTGCATCGCTTATTCTCGTCAGATTTTGTTTCAAATGTTTTGTAATATTGTTCGATGCTTTTGTCGCATTCTGCTATTTTTTCCTGATAAATATTATACAATTCAAATTCTTGCTTTAACACAAATAAGAGTTCCTTTCTGTAGTCGCCTTTTAGCGCTTTTGCCATGGTAGATCTATCATTTCTTATCCGTACATCTCTCAATTCTGATAATTTTTCAGGATTCCTTTCACCTTCAATTATTGCTTTGATAATTTGCATACCGGTCACTCCAGTAATATCACTTATGACTTTGTGTAATTGAACGTTCATTTGAATTAACGCTTTTTGCATACGTAGAATATGTGTGGATGCACTTTCAATCAGGTTGCTACGTTGCCTAACGTAATTACGCAACACACACATTTGATCATCAGGTCTAAACGACCCATGGAGTAATCCATAGCTGTGTAATTGTTGTAACCATTGACAGTCTTGAACGTCGGATTTTCTACCAGGCACGTTCTTAATATATCGTGCATTTACCAATTTTACCTCAAATCCATATGACTCAAGTATTTGAAACAAAGGAATCCAATATACTCCTGTTGATTCCATAGCTACTGTTCTAACTTTACATTTCTTTAACCACCCTGCTAAGTTATGAAGATCAACTGTAAAGCATCCAAATTTTTTGACACGTTGTTCATCTCTTCCTTCAGGTACACATACATAATGTACAGCTGAGCCGATATCAATTCCTGCTGTATCAGGATTCACTATTTCTAGTTTACTTTTTGCCTTTATCATGGTAATTATCCTACTATAACTTATAATGGAGAAGCACTTAAGCTTGGGACGGTTAGATTATACAATCTTCTAATCGAGGTAGTCATAATAGACTCCATCAGTGGTTTAACCGTTCCTCCAAAACCACGCTCCTAAACGGGCACTTAAGCACCATTGATCAGTCGGTTATAACTGCAGAAGTACTTCTTGATAAATTATATATAAAAATTGCTATGGAAGTGAAGAAATAGTTTCTTTCCGGTTTAACAAGATTTTTTTCTTGTTCGACGCTCCTAATAAAAATACGAGCCTAAAAGCTCAATTACCTAACATCGTGAGGACAGGTTTGTCAATCTCTCACACCTTATATTTTAAAATATTCAAAAAATAATATCAACATATTTTGGTAGCAAATTTACGTTGAATCTATATCCTGTAAGTATGGGCGAAAAAAAGAAGGTTATAATATATACAGATGGAGCATGTTCTGGAAATCCAGGGCCTGGTGGATGGGCAGCCGTGGTAATGTATGAAAATAAAAGTGTCTTTATCAAAAAACGTATCTCTGGAGGTGAAGAGAACACAACAAATAACAAAAAGGCTGTAATTAATGGGCTAAAGATGTTAAAAATTTCCTGCAGAGTTATTGTACACACTGATAGTCAGTATATTAAACAAGGTATAACAGGATGGATCAACAAGTGGAAAACAAATGGTTGGAAGACAGCTGATAAAAAGCCAGTAAAGAACAGGGAATTATGGCAGGAGCTAGATGAAGTTGCTTTACAGCATGATGTTAATTGGAAGTGGGTTAGAGCTCACAGTGGTAATACCTATAATGAAGAGGCAGATAGACTTGCTAGAAAGGAATCTAAAAAGCTAAAATATAGAGATTGTGAGATCAAGAAATCACAAAAAAATAGAGGGAGCTCTAAGTTTCATAGATTGGAGGGAGTGTTATGGCAATAATTCTTTTAGACACAAAAACTATAAACCGTATAGCAGCAGGAGAGGTAATAGAAAGGCCAGCGAGTGTAGTAAAGGAATTAGTAGAAAATGCAATAGATGCTGGAAGTTCAGAAATAGAGATTAAAATAGAAAGTGGTGGACGTAACCTTATAACTGTGATAGATGATGGAAATGGAATAGAAAAGAACGATCTGGAACTAGCACTTATGAGGCATGCCACTTCAAAATTAAGTGATAGTGAGTTAATAGAGATCAGACATCTTGGCTTTAGAGGAGAGGCTCTGCCTTCAATTGCAGCAGTAAGCAGAATGAAATTATCATCCAAGGCAAGTGGAGCAAAGGAAGCATGGTCTATAAGATATGAGGGAGGAGAAAAAATAAGAGAGATTACCCCTTGTTCTTTGTTGCAAGGTACATATATTGAAATTCGTGACTTATTTTTTGCCACACCAAATAGATTAAAATTTCTAAAAACCGAGAGGGCAGAAACACAAAGCATTGTTGACATTGTAAATAACTTAGCAATGATTAACTATAGTATTGGGTTTACTCTCGCTTCCGGTAATAAAAAGCTCTTAAAATATGTTAAGCAAACTTCATTATTTAACAGATTATGTGAAACAGAAGAAGAATTTCAGAGCAATTCGCTGGAAGTTAAAGAGGAAGAAGACGGCATCAAACTTACGGGACACATCTGTAAACCAACTATTAGTCGTGGTAATTCAACTCAGATCTATACGTTTGTTAATGGAAGGCCAATAAAAGACAATCTACTTATTGGTGCAATTCGATATGCGTATCAGGACTTTATTCCAAGTGGGAGGTATCCTTTTGCAGTGCTGCACTTAGAGATACCATACGATCAAGTAGATGTAAATGTGCATCCAAATAAATCAGAGGTAAGGTTTCAGAACAAGAGGCTAGTATATGAAATAGTGAGAAGAGGGCTAATAAAAGCGTTGTCAATGAGAATAGGTACCTCTTCAGTGAGTGATATTGATGGATCTAGGTGTCAAGGTATTGGAGAAGAACTGGGTGGTTCGTCTTTTGATGTTAGTGAAAGTCAAAGGAATAATGAGCGTGTTAATAATGGAAAAAGCAGAGAAGTAAAGGGTCGAAAAGAATTTTACGAAAGAAGGCCAAGTCCTTTTGAGAATCAGCTAATGAAAGAATTCAACTTGCCAAATGCAGGAGAGAAAGGCTTATCAGAACGGTCAGAATCATTTGACTATACTGGTATACAGAGATTACCACTACAAGCGGAGACTATGGTTTTAGAAAGGGAGCAAATTGATTTAATAGAGGATCATCCTCTAGGGTATGCACGCTGTCAGGTCCACAGTACTTACATTATTGCTGAGGCTAAAGGCAAATTAATTATAGTAGATCAGCACGCAGCTCATGAAAGATTGATATACGAGTGCTTAAAGCAAAAATCAAGCATAAAAAGACAGAAACTTCTTCTTCCTGAAACAGTTGAAATCAAAAACCAAGCTGGAATGGAGATGATTGAAACTTATAAAGATGAGCTTTTTGAAATGGGTTTTGCTATTGAAATAGAATCAGAAGATAAAGTAAGGGTAAAAGAAATACCTGCAATTTTAGGAACAATAAATGTGAGAGAGATGGTGATGAATATAATTGATAGATTAATGGAGATAGGAGATACGCTACCTATAGAAGAAAAAGTGAGCAAGATACTAGCTACCATTGTGTGCCATAGAGCTGGAAGGGAAATGAAGTTGGAGGAGATGAATGAGTTGATGAGACAAATGGAGGAAACACCGTATGCTGATCACGGAAGACCAACGTATATAGAAATGAAACTAAGTGATATAGAAAAATTGTTTGAAAGGAGATGAGTTCAGTTTGTCAAAAAGGTTCTCAATTAAGCATACGTAACAGCTCTTCTGGTTATGGAGTATAAAATGTGAAAAAAGAGAATAATTACTCTAATTTTTTATATTATAAAGTAGTAGGACAGAAAGTAAGAAGTTGTAGGATAGCAAAGGGGTATACTCAAAAAGATTTAGCAAAAAAAATCGGAACAACATATCAGGTAATACTGCAATATGAAAAAGGAACACGCAGAATTTCAATTAAGAAATTATATGAATTAGCAGAAGCATTATCAACAACTGCTAGAGATCTAGCTTGCGGACAAGAAGTATCAAATGAGGAAAGGTATGAGGAAGAAGAGATATTAAATCTAGTAAGAAGACATAAAGAGATTAAGGATCAAGAATTACGTGAGACGTTTTATTTATTAACTAAATTCATCCGTATTAGTGAGGAAGAAAGTGGAAAGGCAGTAAAAATAGAGGTGGCAAAGGGTTTAGTTAAGGAAGGAGTTTCTGCTCATGTTATCTATCAAACGACCAGTTTATCTATTGATGAATATGATAATGATGAGAAAAAAATTTCCATTCCGTATAAAGTAGGTCAAAGAATAAAAGAATGGAGGTTGAGAAGAGGATACACTCAAGAAGATTTAGCAAGTAAAGTGGGTATAATAAATCAAAGAATATATGAATATGAACAAGGACGAGCTGGTGTTTCACTTGAAATGTTAGATGAAATAGCAAAGGTACTATTAATTAATATTACAGATCTGCTTCCAGAAACAAGAGAAAATGAGAATAGTGAAGTGGAACTATCAAGGTTAATAGAAGAATACAAAAAGATTAAAAGCCAAGAACTACGTAATGTACTAATAAAATCTCTGTTTGAAAGCATACAAATTTGCAAAAAGAAAGTGAAGAAAGTAGAAAAGATGAAAATTGCAAAGAATTTAGTTAAGGAAGGAATTTCTATCAATATTATTTTAAAAACAGTGGGCATCTCTTTAGACGAAATTCAACAAATTTAAAATAAAAAATCAGTATCTATTAATATCTTTACTTTTTGATGAAAAAATAAGTAAAAAAGATTGAAAAATTGATTTGACTTCACTCAAAAGCTATGGCCTTATGCCAATGCTGACAAAAAAACAGCAGTAAATATATAAAAACATTTTGTTATTAGTGAAGGGTAATTTTTATGAATAATAAGAAAGATCGTAGAGAAGAAATAGAATTCAGAGCATTAGAAAGCAACGGTAAAGCACTACTTGATCGTGAAGTAATAGAAACGTTTCTAAGTGCAGTGCATGACAGGGAAGAAGCTCGAGTTATTGCTAGAAAGCTAATAGATAATTTTGGAATAGGAGGAGTTTTAGGCCAGGAAATAGATGACTTGAAAACTATAGAAGGGATAACTGACTCTACAGTAGCAGTAATTTTATGCCTAAAGGAAGCTGCAAAGAGGGTACCAAGAGAAGAGTTAAAGAAAGGACCTGTAATGGATAACTTGGAAACCATCGTAAAATATTTGAGGGTGAGTATTGGTTATTCAGAGGAGGAAAAGATGAAAATAATATATTTTGATCAAAAGTGCCGTTTAAAGGGGGAAGAAGTGTTTACTGGTACAGTGGATAAGGTACCTTTTTACATAAGAGAAGTAACAAGAAAGGCATTAATAAGAAAAGCGACGTCAATAATAATATCGCATAACCACCCAGAAGGAAGGTTAAAGCCATCTGATGAGGATGAAGCTGTAACTAAAGACTTGGCTAAAGCTTGTCAGACTATAGGAATTAGGTTACTGGATCACATTATCATTACAAGTGTTGGATATTTTAGTTTTAAAGAGCAAGGACTGTTATAAAGCAGATATTTGAAGATTTTCATGAGTTGTTTAACTACTTGAATGAAGAAAGTATTTGCAAATACATTAATCATTGCTTATAATTAATGAGAAAGTATATATTAAATTAATTATAAAGTAATAAAGTCAGTTATAGACTTAGTAAAATATATTTAATAGCGGAGGCTAATATGAGTAATAAAATAATTGTACCTTTTGATGATCAAGAAGGAGGTACTTACGAGTTAAACATTGATCTTGATAGATTATCAAAAGGTGAGGTGTTAAATGCTATTGTAGGAATTGGCCGTACTAAGGAGCAATCCACCTTTGTAAGCAAAATTAATAAGGCTAAAAAGCCTGAAGAAATAGCACCTTTCCCTGGTAGAGAAGTTCGCGAAAACAAAATCAACTATGGGAAAGGATTTGAATATGTTTATGGCACAAAACCTGTAAGTGATCAAGAAGATAAAAATCCATTTGCTTCAGCTTTGAAAAAAATAAAGCCAAGTGCAGAAAAGTTGAGCTGGTTTAAGAGTGCTGTGGTAAGAGCAAAAAGTCCAAATGAACTGCACAAGGTTGTAGACGAAGCACTAGCTGCTGGAGCAAGGCTAAATGCATGTAATGATGGAGAGTGGAGCTTCGCGGAATATGTGATACTGGGCACACATTTTCATAAATTTGATAAGGCTGATCGTAAAAAGCTAATACGTAAATTAATGCTAAACGGTGCAGAGTTTCATGATACTTTATTGGAGAATAAATTGATAGGTGAAATCTATAATGAGCTACAACCAGAAGTTCAGCCACAGATAGATGAGAGACTAGAAGAGCTAGAGAAAGCTGGCAAAAGTGCTGTGCAAGAAGGAGAATTAATAGATGTTGAGATAGATAATACAACATCGTATATAGAATTTTCTGGGGATAGCAAGGTAGAGGTAGCCAAAATACTGAGAGAGTTAGGAAGTAATATTGTAAAAATTGGCAATGATGCAGTTGAGGTTAAAAGTGAGAAAGGAGGTGTAAGAAACTATACCGATATGTCAGATGGAAGTTCTGTTGTATTAGAATTTCCTACAAGCATTGGTGAGCTAAATATTATATTGTACCAGGATGTAAAAAATTGCAATCAAGTACAAGTAAAAGTAGCGGATAAGGAACTATGGGCTGAATTACAAAAAAGGGGGGAAAAAATAGGAAAAAATTGCCTTTTCGGTGGAGTAAAACTTAAAGAAGCAGTAGAGAGAGGTAATTTCACTAGATGTGGCATATGGAGTGAAAAGTATGCTATAAAAGAGATTAGCAATGATGAAGTATTGTCTTCATGGGTAAATAGGGTATGTGGAGGTAGTAAAGAAACCTTTAGGGAACTTTAATTCATTTATTTTAAGGTTCCAGAGTTTACTGGAGCCTTTGAGCTATAGTAGAAAGTATTATATATATGGTTTTTTGCGTGGAAAAAAGTCTAGATTATGAAGTAAGACAAAAAGTAAAAAGTTGGAGGTTAGAGCGAGGTTATACTCAGAAGGGTTTAGCTGAGAAAATTGGTGTAAAGTACTGGGTAATACTGCAATATGAGAAAGGGAACCGTAAAATTCCAATTAAGAAGTTATATGCCATAGCAGAAGCATTATCAGTAAATGTTAAAGGTCTAGTTTGTGGAGAGACACTACCAAATGAAAAAAGATATTTTGAAGATGAAGAAATATTAAATTTAGTAAAGGGGTATAAGGATGAAGAATTAAGCGAGGTATTTTATTTATTAACCAAATTTATTCGTTTAAGCGAGGAAAGAAGCAGAAAAGCGGTAAAAATAGAAGTAGCAAGGGGTTTGATGAAAGTAGGAGTTTCTGCTCATGTTATCTCTCGAATAACTAACTTATCTATTGGTGAGTATGAGGAGAACAAAATTCCGGTTCCATACAAAGTAGGGCAAAGGATAAAAGAGTGGAGATTGATACGAGGATATACACAAAAAGATTTAGCGGATAAAGTTGGCATAACAAATCAAGGAATATACGAGTATGAACAAGGGAGAGCTGCTGTCTCACTTGAAATGTTAGATGAAATAGCAAAGGTATTATCAATCAGTATCATAGATCTACTTCCCGAATCAGATGAGGATAGTGAAGCGGAAGAAAAGCTATCAAACTTGATAGAAGAATACAAAAAGATTGAGAGTCGGGAATTACGCGATATGCTAATCAAGTCTTTATTTGAAGGTATACATGTTTGTAGAGAAAAGGTCAGAGAGGAAAAGAAGATTGAAGTTGCAAGGAATTTAGTGAAAGAAGGAATTTCTGTTGATATTATCTTGCAAGCGACAGGCTTATCAAATTATATGATTGAGAAATTTTTGTGATTTCATAAAAACTTAGCCAATAGTGGATTTTTTTGTGATAGAATATATGTTTGCTTCTGTAGGAAAAACAGCTTTTAGAGGATTTATCTATGATAATTCAGAGCATGTTGGCTCAGTAAGCTACGAGCTAGGGGAAAAAATAGAAGGTTGTAGGATAGTACAAGGGTATACTCAGGCAAAGTTAGCAAGCAAAATTGGTTTAACACATAAGGAAATACATAACTTTGAACTAGGGTGCAAGGCTATTGCAATCAAAGAATCGTATATAATAGCAGGAGCATTGTCAGTCAATGTTGTAGATCTACTTCCAGGACCAACAGTACTAAGAGAAAACAGTTGGTATGAAGATGAGGATAAAGAAATAGTCTATCTAACAAAAATACATAGAGAAATTAAGGATCAGGAATTACGCAAGAAGCTGTATCCATTAGTAAGGTTTGTATATATTAGCGAGAAAATTAGTCAAGAAGAAGCAAAAATAGAAGTAGCAAGGAATCTAGTGAAAGAAGGAGTTTCAGTTGATATTATTTCCCAAGTGACTCGCTTATCTACTTACGAATATGATGATATAGAGGAAGAAATTTGTACTGATTCTATACTCTACAAAGTGGGGAAAAGGATAAAAGAGCAGAGATTAATACGGGAATACACTCAGGAGGACTTGGCAAATAAAATCGGTTCAACACCTAAAGAAATACACGACTATGAACGAGGATATACAGACATTCCAATTGAAATATTATATAAGATAGCAAAGACATTATCAGTTAACATTAAAGCTCTTGGACTAACAGAATATGAAAATGAGCCAGTTTTGCGGTTTGTAGGTAAATGCGAAAAAAGTGAGGATCAAGAATTACTGGATACAGTAGCTAGATCTTTATCTGAAGGAATGCAAACTGGTAAAGAAAAGGTTAAAAAAGCAGAGAAAATCAAGATTACAAAAGATCTAGTTAAGGCAGGTATTGCTATTGATATTATTGTGCGAGCAAGTGGCCTAACTGCTGATGAGTGTAAAAATTGAATTGTATTTAAGATATAAGTAAAAATGGTTAATATATTATCTATTCTAAATCCTTATTTAGCTCTGCAGAATTTGACGTATCAAGATATAATATTACAGAATTTTTCTATCACTTTCTGATTGTCCTCTATCATTGCTTTTGCCTCTTGCTGAAGAAATTTGATATTTTTTGATGTAATATTATCCATGTCAGGTGATGCTATTTTTAATTGCGATTGTATGCGTATATATTTATCACCTATAACTTGATCAAGTTGGTAATTTACTGAATCTAAACTTGAGGCAAACATCACATGTAATAGTGGTTTTATCCAGCCTATTTTTCCTAATCTTCTTGAATTAGCTATGCTTCTATCTGTCCTGCCAGTACCAATTGATAACAGTATAATCTCATCATTTGGAAATAACCTCTTACCACTTGCATATGCACAAGCCGCTGGATTATTTGCAAATACTCCGCCATCCACTAATACTCTTTCTATCTGGTCAATTTTTAGATATTTTGGTATGAAATAAGTGGGTGCTGCAGTTGTAGCTCTGAGTGCATCCTTTAACTTGACAAAATCTCTATCTTCTTTCCAATTCTTAAAAAAGAAAGGACGATTGTTATGAATATCATAACTGGTAAGCAGTACATTACTTAAGGTGCTTTGTAAAGTATCATCACCAAAATATTTATCCAATACAAATTCAATATTTTTATGTGGGTATTGTGCGCAATTAAGCCAAGAAAATATTGATCTTCTCAAAAATGAAGATTTAAAAATATATGGTCCATATTCCCGATAGAACTCAACTAAATCATTAGCAGAATATTGAGGTTTATCTTTTTTACATAATCCTGCTATAACAATTCCACCAGTTGAGGTTCCTGCCATAAGATCAAAGATTTCAGCTACTCTCTTTCTTGTTCTTTTTTCTATTTCTGCTAGAATAATGGCTGGTATTATGCCCCTTATGCCTCCGCCGTCAACTGAAAGGATGTATTTTTTCATGATTAGATATTTATTAGTTCTATTAACTTGCTCACTTTTATCAGGGTGTGTTTCTTGTCCAAAAACTACAGTTTGCTTCACGCCTAGAGAAAATTGTGCCGAACAAATAACCAATGCTATAGATCAAGCTCAAAAATCCATATTAATTCAGGCATATCAATTTACTTCAAAGCCTATTGCACAATCTTTAATTAGAGCAAAAAAACGTGGTATTGATATTAGGGTTATCCTAGATGAATCACAGGTCAGCTCAAAATACAGCGTCATCAATGAATTATTTAGGCAAAAAATACCGATATACATAGACTATAAACCTTGTATCTTGAAAAAAGCATCTAATGTTTTAAGCTTAAGCATTAGTTGGAGAAGGGAGGAACTCTGATATAAACCTTAGATATAAAATCTGTTTTGCAGATAAGAGCTCCCTCTCAAAAGTATAGGCTGGACGGCGTCTTAGAAAGACCTAAATGGTTCTAATTCTGTATTAACAAGGTTAGCCTTACTTTTCATTTTTAATGGTAACGTATGGGGTTATATATGATCAACAACTTTCTTGGCATAGATGTATCAAAAGATCGCTTTGATGTTTTTCTCTCATTTATAAGTAAAAAAGGAAAACGTGAAACTAGGAAAAGGAGCTTTAAGAACGATGATCATGGGTTTCAAGGTTTACTGAGCTTTCTACAAAAACATAATGTAGAACAAGTAAAAGCCTGCATGGAAGCTACCGGTTGTTATAGTGAAGCTTTGGCTGAATTTCTACACAATACTGGACATTTTGTTAGTGTTGTAAATCCTTATTGCATAAAATCCTACGCAAGAAGTAAGCTTACACGGCAAAAAAATGATCAGACTGATGCAGAAATTATTGCTGATTGTTGCCAAAGACAGGAACCTACTCGTTGGACACCACCTTCTCCTGAACTGAAAAAATTAAAACATCTTTATCGTTGCTCGGTTGCGTTAAAAGATGAATTGATATTAGTAAATAACCACTTAGAAAAAAAAGAGAGACTGCCCAAAGAAGTTGCAAATGCTTGGGAAGACCTTGCAATGAATATAGCTCAAAAAATAGAAACAATAAAAAACTCCGTACGTGAACTATTAAAGCAACACAAAGAGTTGTTGGAAAATTTTCAACTTCTACTGACTATTCCAGGAATAGGAGAGGAATCAGCAGTAGCTATTTTAGCTGAGGTTCCTGACATAGAAGTTTTTAGAAATGCCAGACAATTGGCAGCATATGCAGGAGTTATACCGAGAAATATAACATCAGGTTCATCTGTATATGCCAAACCCAGATTAAGTAAATCCGGTTCACAACCATTACGTAAGGCACTTTTCTTTCCTGCCATAGTAGCTAAGAATCACAATCCTATTATTATGAGCTTTTGCCAGAGATTAAAGGAAAAGGGTAAGCATAATATGGCCATAGTTGGGTCTGCAATGCGTAAGTTACTTCATATTGTTTTTGGTATTTTAAGATCAAAAAAGGCTTTTGATCCTGACCATATCAAAAACTACAGGGCCAGGAGGTTAACTGAAGGTTTAGTACTTTAAAATCAAAAAATGCTTCCATTCTATCTTATGTAAAATGGCATCTTACACAAATTCATTGAATGTAATTGGTATGTTGATAAGTAAATTAGTTTTATATATACAAGACAGCAGAAATTTACTTATCAACATAACTATAATCTGTATCCGCTATACAGGATGTGAGTTGGAAGTATTTTTTAGTTTTACAATACAGCCTAGGCAATGAGACAATTTTTATAATTTTTTTGTTGACTGACAAGACGGCGTCTGCAATTTCACACAGCAAAATTATGATTATTGATGAGCAAAAAATCATAACCGGATCATTTAACTTTTCAGATGCCGCTCAGCAAAGAAATGCTGAAAACCTATTGATCATAACAGGAGATCCTCCACTAGTTGAGCAATACATCGAAAACTGGAAGGATCGTAAATCTCAATCTGATCCTTATACACCAAAAGTAGAAGAATAATTACTTAAAATCAGCTTTAAGCTCATCCAATTCCTCAGAAAGATTTTTTACCCTTTCCTCAAGTACTAATACTTTTTCCATTAAACCATATTCAATAAGTTTATCGTGAAATTGTACCCTTGAGTCTAGCTTGGATAACCACCATATCAATGCTACGGTTTGGATTAATATGGTAATAATTACTGTAATTGGGATTTTTTTTAGCATATTTTTTACTGGTTATAAAATAATTGCAAATTACTGATAAAAGAAGAAATATGTTCAGTTTCTATATTTTGCTGTGGTAGTCACTATTTGAATTCGTATTGCTCTTCTGCAGATCCTTATGACTCCAATATATCTTTGATCTTATTTGCTATTTTTGAGCGAGCCTTCTGCATTGGAAAGTATAGTATTTTCTAAAATGAATGATAAATTTCCATTATGGTATTACCAACCAAAAGTTGTAAGTCTGTATATTTATGCATTAAAGGTCTGAGGCGGCTTTTGATGGTATTCCAACAATGCTCTATAGGGTTCAAATCTGGTGAATATGTTGGTAGATAGAGCAAACGGCATCTAGCATTATCTATTAACTCCTTTGTTTTGGGAGTTTTATGGAATGTGGCATTGTCCATAACTATTGTAGTACCATGTGGCAATTTAGGTAATAACATCTTCTCTAACCATGTATTGAATACCTCTTTGTCACACCCACCTTTGAAAGTCATTGGTGCAATAAATCTCTTTCCAATCCACCCGCCTATTATACTGATTCTCTCTCGTTTTCTTCCTGGAATATCTGCATAAATTTTCTTTCCTATTGGAGCACGTCCATACTCTCGGTATAACCTATTATCAACTCCTGCTTCATCTATATATAAGATGCTGGAATGGTCTATTTTTGAGATTTTATCGGTAAATCGCTGCCTATCTTCTTGATTGCGCTCTTGATATAGTGTAACTTTTTTTTAAAGTAATTCTTAGCTGTTTCAGCCTATACCAAATTGAATTTATTCCAAATCCAAGATTTTGTTTCATCTCTGCCAGCGTATGATCTGGATTCTTTTTAACATATTCTTCGAGTATTTTTGGGTCTATTTTTCGAATAAAGCTGCCGTTTTTCGATGGCCTTAGGCTTTCACCAGCGGCTTTCTTTCTTAACCAGCGGTACAGAGTTGCTATTCCTATCTCCAAAAGCTCTGCCACCTCAACCTTTGACTTCCCTTTTTCTATCATCGATACTGCCCTTTCCCTTAAATCCACACTATACGCCATTATAACTCAAATAGCTTATTATACCTTTATCATTTACTTTGGGAAGTACTATACTACAGCTAAAGATGAAAATAGTAAGGAAGTGCGTGAAGTATGTAAATATGGTGTAACAAATAAAGATACTACTCACATAATTGATAAAGCTACAGAAACTGACACAAAATTATGTAATATAAATAGTGAAGATCTTCAACCTATAAGTGAAAGCAGCGGAGAAGCGCAAATAGAAACTACTGTAGAGCCAACTTCCGAACCATGTTTTGATAGTAGATTTGGCAATTCTGTAGACGAAAAAAACAAACCGTTAACGCAACAAAGGCAAGCAATCCTGGCTGGTGTTGTTGGTGCAATATTATTGGCAAATTGTGTTGCATATGAAAATGCCTGTAGTAGCAGCGGTTGTGGGAATAGCTGGATTGGTATATCTGAGCTTTGTGTTGTATAATGTGCTGAAACCAAGTACGAAAATCGAAAAAGTAGAGGACATAGAACAACCAATTGTTGAGTCTTCTTTGAATCCAACATAAAAGGACATACTCAAAAAACGTCAAGTAAATTTCAAATAAAGTAATTTCTTTGGAAGAATCTATAAGTTATTAAACTTTCTGCAATTCTTTTATCTCACTTACAGAAAGACCAGTAAACTTGACAATAGTGTCAATATCAACATTATTAGCCAGCATTGTTTTTGCTACTTCAATTTTTCCTTCAATTTTTCCTTCGATTCTACTTTGTTTGATGCAAGATACATTATCATCCTCGTTTTTCTTAGTCCATTCATACATAGCCCGTTCATCATCAGTCCAATTGTATCCAACCAATTCATTATAAGCTTTACCGATAATTACATCACTTCCTATTATTTTTTTTAGATCCTCTTCACTAGTTTCACTTGCATACTTAAAAAAGTAACACCATTTTTCGAATATATTTTCTAATTGATCCTCTTTTGTTTTTGGAAATTTCGGTAGTTCTATGAAAGTAAAACTAAAGTCCTTCAGGTCATGTTCGTGAGTAATCTTATCAAGAGTAACATGATCGAACTTGTAGGCTGATTTATGAGGAAATAGAACAAAATCAGTGATGGCAATGAAGATAACTTCTTTAAGGTTTTGGTATTGGTCACCCACGCCAGCTTGACTAAAATAAGCTCCAGCAGCATAGTATTGTGCGCGTTTTTCAAAGCCAGTAGTTCTTGCGACCTGCATCTCAACAATCGTTTGAATACCTTTAGAATCTCTACAGAGCACATCGACAATACTCTCCTTTTTAGTGGCAATTTCAGGGTTTCGAATGGGACTTAGAAATTGTACATCCTTTATTTCAGCTTCACCAGTTAGACCTAGAACATCATTGAGAAAATGAATCAGAATATCCTTATTTTTCTCAGTACCAAAGATGCGCCGAAACGCAAAGTTGTTCTTTGGATCAAGAAATTTTGACAAAGCCATAAGAAATTAACCTAAAAAGCATCAATAATTATACACAATTCTGAAGAAATGTTCAACTTCTTTATGCTAAAGTCTATTAAAGTTAGCTGAATTTCAAGAGTTGGCAAATTGAGGTAGGTGTTCCTATTAATGTAGTACATCAGGCAACTGGCCTACACAATCTTGAAGATAGTGGTATGCTTGAAAAACCATAAACTTCAAGAGGGGGAAGCTAATTTCCTTAGAAAAGTCCTTAAATCATTAACCTAATATTACCTCCTTTCACACTTCTGCCATTTCCTCTTGACTTGCTATGCCTGCCAGATTAACGACATTGTGAACTGCTGTCTATTTTAATATCACTATTATCAGAATGTAAAGAGTTAAGCGAATGGCTACGCAATATTGGCTGTGCTTCACTCAATTTGCTACCTGGACCTAGCTGGTCACCAGCTTGATTTTTAGGACATTGTTGGCTAGGTGAGCTGCAACTGGTTTTGTTTTGTTGTTCTTCTTTAGTACTTTCAGATATTTTTCCATTTGTCATTTTTTCTATTTTTGCAAAAGTTGCTTTTCTACGTTCCATACGTTTTACTAGAAGTCCTGAAACTAACTGACGACGCTCTGAATCTTGTCCATCGATTTGTCTATGAAATTCTAAATCTTCTTTAAGAAATTGCTCACCATGTTTATCCATTTTTTTGTAAAATTCGTTGTATAGACTATCCATCGTCTCTAAAAAATTCATCTGCACTTCTAAAATCCTTTCATAAAAATCCTTTTCAGGCGGAAACTCCCTTTCCAGATAGCCTGAGTATACATCGATCACTTGAACGAGTAACTGCAGTGCATATTCTTTATTCAATGAGTCAATATGTAAAGACTTAGCTGCCGATTCCCTACTTGCTTCATTACCATAGCAATAATAAGCCAAAAGGTGATGAGAAAGTCTATGTAATGATAAAAGATCGTTTAAATTTTCAATAACTTCATTATTAGCTTTGCATATAACTTCACTATTTTTAGAGGTACTACAAACTGTTGTAAACGATAGCACCCATGATGCTAGTAAATTTATACTTCTAGGCTCTTGAGTTAAATAAACCTTATGGCATATAGCTAAAATACTTATATATTCTATAAATGGCAGAGTAAAATACTTATCTGCTTTTTGATAATCTTCTTGATTATTAATGCAATAAGGATACCCACATTTTATTAAGTTGTTTGCGTTGATTAACATCTTGTGTTGAAATTCACTTTGACCTAAAAAGTCGTCAATTTTAGTCAATATTTTACCCTGAGTACTACACTCATTTAACATTTGAGCTGCAATGGGCTTCATATAATTATCTTCTTTACACAGCTCATAAAATGACTTTAGATCAATGAATAATTCTTTGTAAGCATATAAGTATTCTCGAAAATAAAATTCAACATTATTTCTTTCCTTAAGAAATTTATTAAAGCTACCTGAGATAAATCCTTTCGTGCTACTTTGCCCTGATTTTAAAAATTGATTCAGATTAGGTATTAACTTCTCATGCTTGATATAAGACAACTCACCTAGTTTATTTAGTACAGTATAGCTTACTTGTCTTAATTTTTCCTCATTACCTAACAAATTAACCTCTACTTTACTAAAATAGCTATATTTAAAGTCATCATATTGAGAAAAGTTTTCATTAAAGTGCCCTAGTATCTCTCGCACGGCATTTATTTTTGCCTGCACTGCTGTTGCTTTCAGCACTTCTTCTTCAGATCCATTTCGCCTTCGTACTGAGTCAGGATGATATATCGTGCAGAGCTTTTTAAGCTTACTATCAACCTGCGTTTTAAAATATTCCTTATGATCTGTTATAGCTTTCTTTCCCGTACAAATTTTGTGTAGATCATTATCAAGATCAGATAATAACCCATCAGACTTCAGTAGCTTTAGTGTATCCTCGAGCGTAATATGATCTACTGCTGTTGAACCTTGCTCCTGTTGATCAACTTCAATATCAATCTCAAAATTTTCAGACATAACTTTTCCTCTTTTCCATTTCAAATAACAATAGATTAGTAGTAGAATGAAGAGAGAAAGCAATATGCTTATAAGTAAAAAAGGCAGCATTACTTTCTCGGTTAAACTATTTACTCATTCCTTGGCAGCTACTGCTTAGCTTTACTTCATCTATATCAGTACTTGGATTTTCAATTATCTCTATGTCAGATTCACATTCTGAACTATTATCATCTTGTAATTTTGAAACAGTTTTACTTGATTCACCTTCATTACTAGATTGAATATGGTTCGATATATACATATTTCCTGCTTCTTCCCATTTTTGTATTACAGCATTCACACCAGGAAGACAAAGAATTGTATTCATCTTTGCAAGTAATTCTTGATTAACTAGCTTATCCTCATTTCTTTCCTTATCAATTCTTTCAATTAACTCATTTTTTTCTTTAGCAATTGTCTCAATTAATTCCTTGAGGCCTTGCTTCTCTTTATGCATTTGCTTAACTAACTCCTCTCTTTCTTGCTCCATTTTATTAATTAATTCTTGATATTTCTCTTCTGTTTTTTTATTATTCTCATCCATTCTTTTTATTAATTCTTTTAAATCTTCTTTTTCTTCCTCAGACCTTTCTATTAATTCTTTTCTGTCTTGAACGACTGCGTCAATTAATTCTTTGAGCTATGCTTTCTCTTTGTTTGTTTTTTTGATTAAATCTTCTTTTTCTTGCTCCATTTTGTTCAATAATTCCTGATATCTTTCCTCTGTTTCTTTTCCTTCTTCATCCATCTTTTTTACTAATACCGCTAACCCTTCTTTTTCTTCTTCGGATCTTTTCATTGACTCTTCTTTCTCTTTGGCTGCTGCTTTAAGTAAAGAAGAATACTTTTCTTCAATTGCTTTTAACTGATTTTCATGATTTTCTGATATTTGCTTACTTTGAGCTTCTAGTTTTGATATGATTGTACTTTGTCTATATATAGTATAAACTCCACCAACTAGTGCACCTCCAGCTGCTATTGGTAATAACATAAGAACCCCCCTAAAATAATATTGAGTTAGCATACCATAATGAATTTATAATACAACTACTTTTGAAAAAATATTTTTAGCAGAAACGTAAACCAATTAGTGTCACAAAAGTTTTAATTGTTGACTCTCTTCAAAAATGTAAAAAAGTACGTATATTTGTGAGAACACGTTGCGTAAAAATAGGGTTGTGAAAATAAGAACACAAAATTGTTGCAATAAAGCTAAGCAACTTAATTCATATGTAAATAAGACAAAAGTAGCCTAATATGGCTGGTTTTGTGATATGGTAAAATTATTATAAAGAAAAGTTCGAACGGTACACGTGGTAGACCAACCCATCCCAAAACAAAAAGCTCTCACCGCCCTTGGTTTTGAGTGCTGAAAACGGTTATCTTACCTGAGATCTTAATAATATGTTTTGCTAAATTAATATTGATTTACTTGCGGAAGAATAATGAAGACAAGCTCATGACGAAACAAAATTCAAAATAAATAAAATGTCATGTATTGAGTCTATTAAGGGTCTTTTGCCTAAAACTACTTTGGGTTAGAAAATTTTTCTATACATAATGGTAATTGACAAAGTTTTAAAGGTAGAGCAACATGTCTAAAATATATTAAATCTTGTTAGGAGGAGTAAGTATGGGTTACGAAAATGTACAAAAGGTATTACTAACTTCCATTAAAGAGGATGATCCTCATAAAGGGCTTAAAGAGTTAGAGATTAAAAGATGGTGTATTGCATATCAGACATTGCTGAATAAATGGGATAGCACAATAATACCACCCCTTTTTAAGAAAGTTTTAGAAGATGAAACTTGTTGGAAGATAGAAGATGCTTCAGGACAAATTAGACTCAATAGGTATACTTTCGGGGAAAAATTGTTAGCCTTGAAAACTTTAGATGGGCAAAGAAGTCTTATTAGACCCTTTGATCGCTACAGGATTGCATGCTGGTGTTGTTTTGAAGACGAGATAAGAGCTATTTTTGAAGAATTTAAATTAACGTTAGGTAATAAGACAGTAGAGAGTTTAGTTAAGGGATGTAATAACGGGGCTTTAATGATCTACTGGTCACATGCTATAAATAACCAGGAACATCAGTTGAAGTTAAATAATGAGCATCCATACGTTTATGCTTTTAAATCTGCGATGCTAGAAAAGCATGTTGAAGCTTTGGAATTCTTCTGGGATAAGTTACAATCAATTGATTCTGTGTCTTCGAAAAGGAAAGAAGATTTGTTGATGGAAGTGGCATATAATAAAGGACGTTTTTCTGCTGACGATGTTGGAATGGTTGATTTCTGTCTACGTTACCTTCCTGAAGATAAGTATCATGAGCTATTGAAAAGGGATTTTAAACAACATGGATGTTATTATACTTTAAGTATATTAAGAAGAAACCATTCTTTCGAGAACGCCAGAAAGCTATTTGAACATTTAAAGCCAGAAGATTTATCTCCTGAAGCTTATAGTACATCAATGTTTGGAGCGTTAGATTCGGTTTTTTCTGTACCAGATGACAGTTTTATTAAGTCTGGTAGTGACATGCTTACCTCTATGTGGAATCGTCCTGACTTTGATGCTCATAGACAACACTATTTAAATAAGCTAAGCGAACAACTCTCATCAACTAGAGATTTGGTTGCTTCTCTTATTAAGGCAAATAAAGCTATTGAAATATTATCTAAAATTGTTAACTCCCTTAGCCAAGAGCAAATGTACTCTATTATGGAAGAAGATAAATCAGAATATGAGCTGTTTATGAGAGTTAGAAACACGCAATTGGATCGTGGGGCAGGTGATAGTCAGTTGCCAAGTTCATCATTAGATGTAGAGTCTGTAAAACAGGAAGTTACTGATATTAGAAGCAGAGTATAGTGTTTCTGTTTAGGGAATTCAGTTGCTTAGACTTAAACGAAAGCATGAAAAGAGCTTAGTGAGGATAAAATTTGTAAAAGGTTAAAATCGGGGGCTAGTTATGGTTGATAACAATCAACAGCAAGAAAAACCACAAGATTTCGAGCTAATGGAGTTACTTTTTAGTAAGGTAGATTCTTCAATTTCTGATTCACTGGATAAATCTTTTGAAGCAAGATATCAGTCATTGGTTGATCAAATACAATCCTATTTACATTCTAGTGAAAAGCCAGGCTTTTTTCCTCATAGGTTTTTAGGTTCTTTTTCCAGTGTATTAGATACTAAACTTAATGACAAGCTAGGTATAAAGAAGTTACACTTTCGTTTTGAGGGATCAAGAACTTTAAAGGTTGTAGCAGAAACGGAATCCAAAATACATGTTTTTATTTTTACTGAAGATATAGAAGCTCAACACTCTAAGCCTTCAGATGCCCATACTAGGAGCTTTGAATTCACAAAGGGCGAGTTCAAGAGTGTAATAGGTAGAGATTACAATGAATTGGATGCTCGTAAGCTTCAAATTGATGTGATAAAAATTCTAAAAGACAAATATGAGTTAGTAAAAAGCAAACCTAAATCAGACAAAGATGTTAAATCAAAGAAGTTATACTTATATCTGAAAAGGGATGGTGTGCTAGAGTATAAAGCTAAGAATGTATATGGTAATGTTAAAACAATCGAGATTAGTCGTGACCAATTAAAAGGCAAGGTTTTCGATGAAGTCAAGCAGTTTCTAGGTAAGCAAGGTAAAGATCTTAGTGATGATGCCAGGAAGGAGTTATCTAGAATGACTTCAGAAAAGGGATATACCTTAAAGAGCGATGGAGAAGATGAAAAAATAAATATTCAGGTAGAAAGTAAAAAGAAGATCAAGGATATACCTATCTCTCCTCCAACAGAATTTCCATTTATGGAAGTGAAAAAAAAGCTAGGTAAATCTGTCTATCTGGAAAGTTATATTGAAAAGCTTGCTAATCCAGATGCAGAAATAGATCAAGTTCAGGAAAATCTTAAAGCCATTCTGAATTATATTAAAAAAGTTCATACTAATTTAGATTTACAAGCTAATGTTTATGGCATTAAAGCTCGTGAAGCTGGTCAACATGGTTTTGTAGCAGGAATGTTTGATAACTTTCGATATCGTGATAATACCAAACTCTATCTGGAACAATTTGCTGGAGGAGGTTATGCTGATATTGTTTTGCTTGTTCGTGGACCTGATCGTGCTATTGATTCAGTTCCAATTCTTATTGAACTCAAGGCTGGAACTGAAGGACAAGTTGATCCAAGTGATGCGCTGGAGCAAGCTAAAGGTTACATTGAAGGTTTTAGACCAAATAAGATGAGGATCTTAACCAATGCGGAGAATGCTATTGCTGTTGGGTTAAATTTAGATCTCAAAGAACCATTTAAAACTGAAGTAAAACCTATTAAACAACCACCAGCTCCTTTGATGGAGGAATTTATCGAACTAGTTGGCGAGTGGGATAATCAATCAATTTCTGAGGAAGTTTTTAAGCGAAAGGTAAAAGATTTGTTATCAAGCGAATACCATACTTTTCCAGCGAATAAAGAAACAAAAGATCATTACTATTTCAGTAGAGATATATTAGGTCAATCAATTTTAATTAACGAGATTGGTCAAGATCAGGATAACGTAAAAAAATATATATACTCATATGGTGAGTACCCGCTGAACTGGCCTCAGGGAACAGAATACACTTTATCTAAAAGCCCTGTCACAACATTAATATTTGTTCAAGGTAATGAAGGGCAGGAAAAAACAGCATTCATTTTTCATATACGAGAGTCCAATACGAGAGCATTCTATGCTGATAAAAAAATTCCAGTGCTAAACATACCTGGAATAGGAGAAGTAAAAAATGTCATAGAAACTAAAATGAGTCTTAAAAAATATGAAACAGGGTTATCTTTTGAAGAACTTTTTGAAATAGAACAGGTAAGTAAATATAAGCCAAGTAGTATCGATCAGCAGTTTACAGGTGGTTTTCTTAAGATGCCTAATTCTGATGAATTAAAGGCAAAATTTAATCAAGCAATTACTTCTCAATATGCTACTTCTTCTGAAGGTACAGACTTATTGCTAGGTTATAAAAGTCTACTTACTGAGATAGCAGATGCGATTTACCCTGTTAAAGGTTTGATTACAAATGAAGCAAGATTACAAGCTGTGCTTAATGGCTTCCTTAGTAGTTATAGTGATTTGAAGCTAAAAGAGACTTCTACAAACCAAGAAGATTCTGCAAAAATTATAATTATACCTGAATTTCAAGTAGGAACAGGTGGTCATGTAGATATGGTAATACAAGGTATTGGTCCTTCACCTCAGGGTACTAAAGAATACACTCCTATAGCGCTGGAATTTAAGCTTATAGATAAAAATTTAAATCAAGATCAGCTGAAACAGGAAGTTGATAAATTAACAAAAGAACAAAATATTAGATATGCTAAAGGGGCAGCACTGAAAGCAATCACAGATAGTGATAAAATGTTTTTCATGGGTGTAGTTGTTAATATAGGGGCTAAAGATAAAAATTCTTTAATATTAACAAGTGATGAGTTTGTTCCTGCTCTAGTAGTTCACAGTTCTATTCATATGATACATCCTGATACAGTAGAACAACAAGGAGAAGATCGGCGGACTTTAGAATCTACAGGGATTAGTAGTGTTCCCAGAGGTCGTGGGCGTGGTGTGAGAAGAAGTGAGTTAGAATCTCCAGGAATTAGTAGTGTTTCTAGGGGTCGTGGGCGTGGTATGAGCCCTAGAAGTGAGTTAGAATCTCCAGGAGTTAGTAATGTTCCCAGAGGTCGTGGACGTGGAAATCAATGAGCAAAAGAGGATATTAGGTTAACTCAAAGCAGTGTAGTTACCTCTCTTTATGATAAATATAATTTTATTAGTACTGACGCTTTTAATGACAATGTTATGACAAATAACGCGAATGATATGGAGGTAGGAGATTCATTTGGTATCCGTTCAGGCAATAGCGTCAACTTAAGAGCCTTCATTAACAAACTCTCCTAAAGACTGATGGCGTTTAGGCTTATCAACTTTATTGCAGCTATACAATCACTGATATTTTCCTTAAATTGATGCCATTGTCCGTTCAGGAGAGTGGTTTAAGAAACGATAGATATAAGATTATGAAAAGGGTTAGGTTGCTTTGTTTCCATATTAAGTATAACGAAATTATCTGTTCAAGTTCCTCGCTGTGATTGTGTAAAATGTGAGTTTTTACGGTAGATGACATAATGCCTAATTTTCCGTTCAGCATTAGACTTGCTGGGAAGGAGGAGAAATGTTTATATAAAGAAAGATAGAGCAAGTAAAAGTGAGGTAAAATGACCATAATCTAAGGTAATGTTCAAAAAAGTGTGTCAAACCAAGAAATAGATTGATATAAAGAAAAGTTTGTGTACAATATTTAATAAATTAACTAATCCCAAGAAAAATACTTTTCACAGTCCTTGATCTCTGGGAATGGTTATTTTATTAAATTTTAGTAGAATATGCTGCTAAATTAAAGATAGCTCTAAGATAAAGTATTTATACAAGCTATTTGCATTGCTAACTTTATTTACTATAGTATTTTCTAAAATGAATGATAAATTTCCATTATGGTATTACCAACCAAAAGTTGTAAGTCTGTATATTTATGCATTAAAGGTCTGAGGCGGCTTTTGATGGTATTCCAACAATGCTCTATAGGGTTCAAATCTGGTGAATATGTTGGTAGATAGAGCAAACGGCATCTAGCATTATCTATTAACTCCTTTGTTTTGGGAGTTTTATGGAATGTGGCATTGTCCATAACTATTGTAGTACCATGTGGCAATTTAGGTAATAACATCTTCTCTAACCATGTATTGAATACCTCTTTGTCACACCCACCTTTGAAAGTCATTGGTGCAATAAATCTCTTTCCAATCCACCCGCCTATTATACTGATTCTCTCTCGTTTTCTTCCTGGAATATCTGCATAAATTTTCTTTCCTATTGGAGCACGTCCATACTCTCGGTATAACCTATTATCAACTCCTGCTTCATCTATATATAAGATGCTGGAATGGTCTATTTTTGAGATTTTATCGGTAAATCGCTGCCTATCTTCTTGATTGCGCTCTTGATATAGTGTAACTTTTTTTTAAAGTAATTCTTAGCTGTTTCAGCCTATACCAAATTGAATTTATTCCAAATCCAAGATTTTGTTTCATCTCTGCCAGCGTATGATCTGGATTCTTTTTAACATATTCTTCGAGTATTTTTGGGTCTATTTTTCGAATAAAGCTGCCGTTTTTCGATGGCCTTAGGCTTTCACCAGCGGCTTTCTTTCTTAACCAGCGGTACAGAGTTGCTATTCCTATCTCCAAAAGCTCTGCCACCTCAACCTTTGACTTCCCTTTTTCTATCATCGATACTGCCCTTTCCCTTAAATCCACACTATACGCCATTATAACTCAAATAGCTTATTATACCTTTATCATTTACTTTGGGAAGTACTATAGTTGCTCTGCTTGATCGGTAGAAGGAGCATATTTGTGCAATTCAATAGAAACATGCCTTTCTTCAGCATCACAAAATTTTTAATTATTGACTTTCCCCAAAAACGCAAAAAAGTAAGTATATTTGTGAGAATAATTTAAATAAAAGCGGCGTTGTGAAAATAAAAGCGTAAAATTGTTGCAACGAAGTTGGGCAAATTAGTTCGTACCTAAATGTGGCAAAAGTAGGCTAATATAGCTGGTTTTGCGATATAGTCAAACTATTATACAAGAAAGTTCAAACGGTACAAGTGGTGGGACGAGTATAATTTAAAACCTTAAAAACTATTTTTTAGCATCTGCAAGATCGATACCGTTTGTTTGATCAATTTCAACATTGCTAAGCGCTGTATTTGCTTCATACGAACAGTAACATCCTACTGCAAGAAAAGTTAATGCAGCTACAGCAAGTGAAATACACATTGCTAAATGAAACATTGTTAAACTTGCACCAACAGCAAATGCCACAGATAACAAAAAAGAAACAGAAGCATAGATTACTTGCTTTCTACTTTGAGCATTTACTGCTGAGAGTTTTTTGTTTTCATTACCCAGGCTGAGATCTTTTTCTTTGGCGAGCCGACTATTTTCTGATAAAAGTTGAATTTCTTTTTTAGTAAGACAATCAATACTTGCTTGTTTACTTAATGTCTCATGCTTTAGTTGTGAAACATTTTTCTTTGTACTATTCAGCTCTTTATTTTTACCTTCAAGTTGTTCCTGCAAACATTGGATTTGACTTTCCACCCTATTTTTGCTTTCAAGTTGTTCATGTAGATTTTTAACTTGACTCTCTAGTTCTTTACTTTTGGTTTCAGATTCCTGCAGCTTTGTCTTCAGGTCGTTATTTTCATTTTTGGGCTTTTTCAGCTTTAGCTCATTCTTTAGTTTGTTGTTTTCTTCAGTGAGCTGAGTTACTTCACCAGTTTTGTTAGTTAAGTCTCGCTTTGCACTATTCAGGTGCCCTTCTAGCTGTTTTGCTTGCTTTAGATCTTTTTCTAATTGTGAAATATTTTTCTTTGCAACATCTAGCTCTTTCTTCCCCTCTACGAGTTGTTTTTTTGTTTCCTCAAGTTCTTGAGCAAGTTGAATTACTTCACTAGTGTTGCCAACCAATTCTTGCTTTACACTATCCCGCTCCTGTTCCAACTGAGTTTGTGTGCTCTTAAATGTTTGAATTTCTGCATTCAAGGCTTTATTTTTATCATCCAGCTCTTTTTTGCTGTTTTCAAGGTTAGCTTCTTTGCTCTCAAATTCCCTAGTTATTTTAGCCAATTCTTGCTTTGCACTCTCTTGCTCTCGTTCTAACTGAGCTTATAATTGTGAAACCTTTTGATTTGCATCATCAATCTTTTGTTTTGCTTGTTCCAAATCTTCTTTTAATTTTAAAATATTTTCATTTGCATTATCCAGCCCTGTCTTGCTGTTTTCAAGGTTAACTTTTATGTTCTTATATTGCTCTTTAAGCTTACTGCTTTCTTCAGTAAATTTAGTTACTTGATTATTTAGCTTGCTAATCTTTTCCTCCTTCTCTGCAAGCTGAGCTCCTGTACTCTTAAGTTCTTTAGCTTTTGCATCCAAGCCTTGATTTAGCTTTTTCTTCTCCTGCGCAAACTGAGCTTGTGTATTTTTAAACTCTTCCAGCTTTTGGTTCGCATCATTCAGCTCTTGATCCTTGCTGTTAAGTTCCTCAGTTTTTTCATTCAAGCTTTGTTGTGTACTCTTTAGCGTTTCTTTTAGTTGACTCTTGTCTTGAGTCAATTGAGCTACTTTATCATTAAGCTCATCACACTCTTGTTCTTCTTGTTTCAATTTTTCTTCTAATTTTGGGGCATATTCAATCGGTATTTCAGAAAGCTTAATATCCTTATTTTCTTCCCTGACTTCTTCAAAGAATTTCTCGCCATCTATACATGTAAAGTTAAGTAGACAATTTATTAAGTGGTAAAATGGACTAAGCACGTAAGAAATATAAAAATACCTAGATGCATTGCTGTCTGATTTAAAATTTTCCTGCTTTACTTCCCGAATAAGTTTATAATAGGTATCAATTTTATGATAGTATGGCTCTAAATAATCTAGAACTTTATCCGTTTCTAGTTTTAATGGTTTACCTACATGTTTATAATGCGCACCAGCATTACCGTGTGGCAGACATGGTACTGGGTCTGATTGACAAGCTACTCTAATAGTCTTCTTTCCAAGACACTCACTGTAAACTTCAGCAGCATCATTGTAGAAAACTCTTGGGGAGCCAAAAGTTGCAACATTAATGTCTTTGGCTTCTTCTGTTTTATCAAGACATAAAGCAGCTATAGTAGCAAGAGCACCTCCCATGCTATGACCTGTAACATTAATTTTTAAACTTTTGATTCCTTCTAATCCTTTATCATTAGCATGCCCTTGTAATATCTTGTGTACGCTGGGCCAAGAGCGTTTGAATAAAGAGTAGAAACCAGAGTGGATATAATTATCTCCAGATAAAAATGATAACTTAGTCAAAGATGCACGAAGATCTTCCTTCAAATCATTCAAATCGCGAGTACCATGATAAGCTATAGTTACTTCCTTGTCTTTAATAAAAACATAACCAACATCTCGATTGTATGAATTGCTACCCGTCAAAGCATAGCCGACATTGTGTTGTTCTAATTTATAATCACTATCTGAGCAATATTTATCTTGAATGAGTTCATTGTCATAAAATTTTATTATTTGATAACCTGCTTCTTCAAACTGCCTTTTAGTTTCATATTCATCTTTCTTTAATTTCCTGTCCCCATCACCATAGGCAATTTTACTGAGAGTACACATTTCTAGTAATTTTTCTTTATCAAATTCTGCAATTTGTCCTGTTATCAGATCGGCAAGGTCAGAAGCATCATTTAACTCACTATTCTCAGAACGCTCTATGTTCTTCCATATTTTAATTAAACTAGAAATGTCTTGATTCAAAAGCGCGTCGAGATCATGTTCATCTCGAGCTTCTAATTCACTCTTAATTGGTCCGAGCTTTTCAATTAAGACCTCTTTTATTAAAGTATTGCTAATATTTACAAAATCATCGCTAATAGAATTTTGATTATCAATAACACCTGGCATATTTCTTACTTACTACAAGCTTAATTAACTTAGTATACCACTATGCAATTATTTAGTCAAATAAGTTATCAATTTAATAAGATTAACCATAAATCTTTTCGTCTTCAACGGTACAAGCAATATTTGTTCAGGAGCGTTTCTGGGAGGAATATTACAGTAACTAGCGTTAACAGCAATTCAATTATTTACTTTCTTCACAAAACACAAAAAAAGTACGTATATTTGTGAGAGTTTTTTACGTAAAAGGGGTGTTTCAAAAACAAAAACGTAAAATTATTACAACAAAGCTAAGCGAATTAGTTCGTATATAAATGTGGCAAAATAGGCTAATATAGCTGGTTTTACGGTATAGTAGAATTATTATATAGAAAAGTTCGCACAGAACAAGTGGTAGACCAACGCATTCCAAAGAAAAAACTTCTCACGTTCCTTGATTTTAACCACTGGAAATAGTTATTTTATTTAAATTTTTAGTAAAATATATTACTGAATTAACATTAATTCATTTGATATGAGAAAGAAAAATTGAGGTAAGTCTATAGTAAAAATAGATAGCTGTTCAAATTTTCAGCTTTTTGCATAAAGTACTAAAAACTAGACAAATTATATATTTAACCTATCTTAGCATTACGACTTTGCCTACGTGACCACTTTCTACCACGCTGCTAATAGGTATTAAATTAGGCAAATCTCTTGTCAGTAAATTTATTTGACCTGATAAGGCTGGCTTTAGCTTAAGAAGACATAAAATAAACCCTATTCTTCAAAGAATCTTATTTTTCTTCCTTCAACCTTACCTACACTCTACTGGACTTAATATGTATATTTCACTATAAGTACATCCAAACCCTGAGCACTTCCATTGATAAAAGATCATCTGTAAAACTGTCCTAAGTTATCTCTTACGTTAAGAACATCCCTAACTGATATTAGAGTATCTGGTCCTCGTGCACCGTTATTGAATACAGCATATGATAAAACCATTTGATCTCCATCAGTAATACGTTCGCATCCTCCACATTGTGTATATCGTTGTAATTGTCGATTCGCTTCTGCACTTTTTTGCCGTACCTGCCCTGCAGTTCCAGCAAATTTTAGCTCTATCCCAATTGGATGAGTATCATCTCTTTCCACAAATCTTGACAACACTAGATCTATTCTTCCACCTCTTTCTAATTGAAACTCAATAACTACTCTAGCAGGATTGCCAAGAGTATAAAATAACCCATGTAATACAGCTTGAAATTCAGCTTCACTTGTTACCAATCCTTGCCTTAATGGTTGTATAGCATTTTGCTCTAACAATGGAAACAACACATTAGAAATTTCCTGAAATAATTCCGTATGCCTATTGACATCTTGCCAGCCGGTATTCATCATTACACTTGCAGCTGCGTGTACCTGTCCAACACCACCTATTCGTGAAAGATTACCGTGGAAATGCCCACGATTTCTTGAATAATCATCAGGTGACTGAAATGGTGTTAAAATAACGTTTATTTGAGGATTATCATCAACCATTTCACACAATACTTCACGCACTCTAGCACCTTGCCAATGTGGACGTGATAAATCTAAGGCCATTACTGGAAACTGGTGACGCAACATTCGACGGATGTTAAGTACAACTAGTGAGTTAATACTTAGTGCAAACAAAACCATTGTCAGAGCGCGTTCTCGAACATTTACTCCTGAGGCCCCTTGTCTTACTGGATATAACATTCTATCGTCATTATGGTAATTGAATAGGTATTTTGTTACTCTTACCAAATTTCCCCCTATCCGAGCAGTACCTTTTTCAAATGCAATATTTGCAAACGCAAACCTAGATGTGTAGGAAAATGGATTAGAACCAGGTACTGCACGTGTGCAAGAGGCTGGATACAATAAATAATTTTCTACATCTCTTGCAACTTCTCCCTCAGTAGGATTAAGTAATCTTCTTACCAAAGAAGGTTCTTGCTCTAGAAAGTGTTCTGTACCAAGCTGCAGACGTTGAGCATTATGGTTAAAGTTTAGCCCTACACAAACAGCATTTCTTGACGAGGTATGAACAGATACAGATGAAATAGGACAGTTTCTAACATAACCCCTAGCTTGTTCCAATGCTTGTCCAGCGTGTTCTTGACCTGCTTTGAGTTCAATTATAATGGGAACTGAATTATTTAATTTTTCCTGACCACGCACAAGCAAAGTAATATCTGCATATCCTCTACCTATAAGTAATTCTAGGTAGATATCAGCCATAGCGCGGTACCTAAAATTTAATAAAAATCCGGATAAAAAACCATGATCGTCAGACTCGTTATCAAAATTCAATTCTTGGCGATATTCATCGTAGACATTGACGATGTATTGTAAAATTCTTCTAATGTCTCTTCTTACTTCTAGACTGTTATTATTTGCTAACCCATTTACTCAATCTAATAAGTTGCCTTGCTGCATGATTGGAACAATTTCTCTAAAATTATTGATGGGAGATGCATGATTTCCATCAAAATCCCTTCCTTGAGGAAACAATACACACTCTTCTCCCCGCTGAAATATTTTATACTCTTCCCAAGCCAGATCCTCCTGTAAGTGCTGTAACTGATTCTCTTCTACCCATAGCCTTTCTTCTTCACTGAATCTTGATCCAGGACTGTTCTCATTATCAGCAATAGTGTAGCATCTTACTATTCTTATGCCATCTTCATCTACGTCATTAGTTAGAACAGCAATTTTTAGATTTCCTTTCCCATTATTATAGTTATCAAAACGAAAGTAAATTCTTTCACCATTTGCAATACCAGGGTCAAAATCTATAATACCAGAATCAAATGCAGTAGCAAACATGCCGAAAAAGAATGCAGGAAAAAAACGACTCCTACCAACCGAGTGTAAAAAAGATGGACACTGGTCTAAAAAAAGTCCAACTTTTCTATTTAGCTCATCACAATCTCCATTTAACAAATCTTGAATTAATTCAGTATCTTCATCATCATTCCGTTTGGTAGAAGTCATAGTTTTAAATCCTCCTGATTAAGTTTTATCGCTATGACTCCCCCACCAGAACCGTGCTTGCAGCTTTCCCGCACACGGCTCCACAATGTAGTATTCACAGCATTTCCTATTTTGTATATAATGAGTAGCATATTCTTGGTTTTGGTAATGGATTAACTTGTAGATAGTGTATAAATTGCTTTGAATTCATACTCTTCTTCTGACTACGTCGGTTTATCCATTTATACGCTAGCTTGATTACCCGCCAGAAGAATTTATTCAACCACCGGTAATTTCCGCTAACTCCGAAGTAGTTATAGTGTCCTGTTAGTTTTGCTTTAAGTATTGACCACCAATCTTTAAGGTGAACTTTATTTCGGATCTTTTTCACCCATTCTTTGATTTCTTTAAGTTTTCTAGATAGATTTTCTTTCGAGGTTTTATGACCTACCATTACTCTACCTTTACGACTCCTTGTACCATAATGGGTGAATCCTAGAAAGTTGAAACTTTCCGTTTTTCGTTTCTCCCTTATTCCTTGTTGCCACTCCTTTTTGCCAAACTTTACTATTCTTGTTTTGTCTTCAGATATTTCCAGTCCAAATTTTCCTAGCCTTTGTTTCAGTGACTCTAAGAGTTCTCTAGCATCTTTTTCTCTTTCGCAGCAAATCAGGTGATCATCTGCATACCTAACTAGCTCCATATAACCTTTAGATCTTAGCTTGAATTTCTTTTCAAACCACAAATCCAGCACATAATGCAAGTATATATTAGCTAGTATAGGACTTACTATTCCCCCCTGAGGTGTGCCTAGTTCAGTTGCTTCATAATGTCCTGCTTCGACTACTCCTGCCTTAAGAAATCGTTTTACTAACCACAGTATGTTTGGGTCTGTTATCCGTTCTCTCAAGCATCTCATTAGCCATTTGTGCTGGACATTATCAAAGAATTTCTTGATATCAACTTCTACTACATAGTTAGTTGGTCTGTACATAACTGCTTTATTTAGTGCATTTACCGCTTGATGACAGCTTCTACCAGGACGAAAACCATATGAGTTATCCAGAAAGTTAGCTTCATAAATATTTTCTAATATCTTCTTCAGCATTATCTGGACTAACTTATCTTCTGTAGACGGTACTCCAAGCCCGCGTTTCTCTTTGCTTCCAGCTTTTGGTATATATACTCTTTTCACTGGTTGCGGTTGATATCGCTTTCTTTTCATACTATCCACCAGAGTGTTGAGCTTCTCTTCAAGATTTTCTCCATAAGCTTCTACTGTCACCTGGTCTATACCGCATGCTTTGTTATGCTTTAGCTCTTTATAACATTCAGCAAGATTCTCTGCGTTTATCAGATGAATTAACGATGTAAATTTCAATCGTTTATCTTGCCTGGCTCTTACTGCTATCTGATTTAGTTTTCTTTGCACGTTATTCCAACCTCCGTTGTATTGGCATAGCAATTCCTAAACCAGTCACTATATTGCTGACCGCTTCCCCTTGTATGTGGCTTTCCCACACTCTGAGTACTATCAATCAGTCCGACTTCCTTTATATCTTCCGTCAGTACTCGCCTTTGTTGACTTGTTCCAACGTACCTTAATAGGAATACAAAGGATCTCCCAAGTTTACGTAAACTCCATCTCAACACGTGATACGGCCTCAGATCCCGATAGAGTGAGTGATAACTTGCCCTATTGTTACCCTTCTTGCTGTCTTCCACTATATGCAACGTGTCGACCTCTATGACATCGAGAATTTCGGGACTCAATACCTTCACTTTCGTTGTACCCTGTGTTGTCCATTCCACTAGCTTTACTACGCTCGTTACCTTACGCAGCATAGTGGTTTGTTCCAGCCTGCTGGCTAGGCTTTGCCTGGGTTGGATTTTCACCAACTGGACTTTACGCACTTTGCTTGGCGCACGCATAAACACTCCTAATTATAACTACGACTAGACACACCACTAACACCAGCACTTTCTAACACGGTCTGTGGATCACTGAAACCACTACCTTCAGGAGACAAATGTGCAGACCTCCCTAGCTGAGAAAATAATCCCTCTGCTACCCTGCTATAGTCGATACCATCTTTCATACCTGACACATAAACCGTTTTTAGATCATTAGTGATACCATCTTTAAATAATTTTAAATCCTTATCTGAACAAAAATCTTTGACAAATTGCAAAATTTCCAGCACTTCATGCTTCTTTACAATTTTATTACTGCTATTATCACGTTGCCAATCAACAATTAACCCTGCAAGCACATCTGTTATCGGATCTATGTTCTTGGAAAATTTAACCACAGCTTTTTTATGCTCATCAAAAAGATCGCATTTCCAAAGATTCACAATAATCATTCTTGCCTTAATTTGAATATCTATCTCAGGATCCTCTAACATCGAATTTGAAAGCGAGGAAAGGAGAAACGCGTAACCACAATGTGAAAGTATTTTCTTCTCCTCAGACACTAAAACCTTTTCCTGAGATAAGTGCTTTATTACATCTTGAACTGTATCAACGAAACCACACTGTATTAATGTGCTAAGAGGCTGATACATAGCTCCTTTGCCTTTATCTGGTAACTCAAGTAGTAATTTATGCTTTATTGGATCAGTGATTATTTCATGCAGAAGAAAATCTAAAACGGTAGCAACATTATGGTTAGCTTGAATAGCAGATAAATTAGCAACAGCTTTAACCATCAGGTTATCAATCTTTTCCTTTCTTTCCTGATTTATACGACGATGGAAGTATTCTACTCCTTCACTCCATTTAAATTCCACAGCTTTATTAAAACCCTCTACCGCATTATCATGCTTTTTAAATTCTCCAGATTTTTTATCAATCCAAAAGCTAAGTACAGGATCTTCACTATTCATAGCATTTAACAATTCATTTCTAACATATTTGCGGTTGTTAGTTGCAGGCCTGCCATCATCATCTACTTCTTCAGAAGAGAAGCCACTTTTGTAAGACTCAAGTTGTTCCTGAAAAAGCTGAGGAATCTTATCTGTCACGCAGTACCTGCATGCCATATTATATCTACAAAGTGGATTATTTATTTCACCTATTTTTTCTTCAGTTAACATTCTTCCTAGAGTAGCAGTGTTTAACCTTGTACCTGACCAACAATTCTCATCACGAAATACGTTGTATAAGAATTGTAGTTCATCATCTTTAAGATATTCTACTTCTCCAGTATAGGTTTTTACCCATTTTTCGATAGCTAAACGCCTTCCGGCAGCAATATTAGAATCTGAATATTTAATGATATCCTGTAATTTCTTAAGTATTGTAGCATGGCGATCTGTCCATCTTGGCATTGTACCTCCTATATAAAAATATTTGCTGCATTATGCAAAAGTTAGAATCAAATAGCAACACTAAAATTATCAAGGACAAGAAAAATTTTATGAAAAACATTTTTTATATTTAAATATCATCTATTTTGCACTTAACTGATGCGTAGAATTGGTGAGAAAATCAAATAGGCCATAGCGAGAATAACAGAAGAGTTAGATGTAGGCTTTAATATATTAGACTAATGGATAAAGAAGTATAATAAGTTGAAAAGCGCTCTAAGGGAGCTACAGTACTTAAGCTTTTTCCTTGAGCTGTGAAATATCAGCTTGAGAAAGGCCTGTAGATTCAGCTATTAAGTCAACAGACACGCCAGCCTTAAGTAGGTTTTTGGCCACAGCTATTTTAGCTTGTTTTTCGCCCTCTTCCTTACCTTTTTCTGCACCAATTTTAATACCTTCCGCTTTACCTTTTTCATGGCCGATTTGGATGCCTCTTTCTTCTCCAACCCTAAGGCCCTCGTCAAATTTTTGAGCTAAAGCAGCTACCTCATCCATTATGCGTTTTTTCATTTGTTCATATGCTAGTAACTCTTCTTCTGACCAATTAAACTTATTCATCTCTTCATAAGCTCGTTTTATTATTACGTCACTACCAACTATCTTATCTAGATCCTCTTCCCTTGTTTCTCCTGCATAGCGAAAAAAGTAACACCATTTTTCTACTATATTTTCTAGTTGGTCTTCTTTTGTCTTTGTAAATTTTGGTAGTTCTATGAATACGAAGTAAAAATCCTTTAAGTCATGTTCAAAGCTATTTCGATCTAAAATGACATGATTAGATTTGTACTCAGCTTTATCTGGAAAAATAATACAATCAGCAACGGCTATGAAGATAATTTCCTTGAGATTATGATAATTATCACCTTGATCTGCTTGACTTGAGTAGGCTTTAGCAGCATAATACTGAGCACGCTTTTCGAAGCCTTTGGTCTTAGTGAACTGCATCTCTATAATGTATCTTGAACCTTGAGAGTCTTTACAAAGAACATCGACAATACTTTGCTTTTTAGCGGCAATCTCAGGGTCTAAAATGGTAGCTAAGAATTCAACATCGTGAATAGCAGCTAAGCCAGTAAAGCCTAAAATATCGTTCAAGAAATGAATGAGAATATCTTTGTTTTTCTCAGTGCCAAATATTCTTTTAAAGGCATAATCATTGCGTGCATCAAGAAACTTCGAAAGAGCCATGAGAAAGTAAGATAAAAAGCATTAATTATTATACACAATTGTGAGGAAATGTTCAATCTTTTTATTGTTTTAAATGTGTTGATGAAAAAACGTCTGTCAGAGATCATCTGAGAATTGCATTTAAGGCTTTAGATGAAAGAGGGGATATCATCTTTTTATAGTTGCCTTATAAAAGGCCTTAAAACCCCAGCAAATGAATTGATGAGCTATTAAGAGCTTAAAAATATTTATTTTCAGTGTGAGAGACTAACCTTCTAAGAAACTCTTTCTGCTAGTAGCTCTTTTTTAATCAAGACATAACCAAATTCACTAGCTTTCTTGCTTAGAGTCTTCACTATTTTTTCCTTATATAACTTTTCATAGTAATCAATGCCCTTCTCTACATATTCCTGTCCATACTTTAGCATACTATAAAAAATGCACGCCAATTTCCTAGCCGTAGCGGTAATCGCTTTCGGTGCTCCTAGTCGTTTTTTTAACCTTCTGCAATATGCACCAATCCCACTGTTGCTTCTTGACACACACTGGGCAGCCATCCTAAAAGCATTTGCAGCACGAGCAATAACTTTGCGAGTTCTAGTCCCAAATACTTTTTCCCCTGTAACTTTATTAGCAGGACTTAGCCCCAACCAAGAAGTAAAGTGCTTCTCTGATGGCCATTTATCGTGGTTCAAACCAACTTCTGAGATAATTGTTTGTATAGTTAGCACATCAAGCCCAGGAACTTTAGTAAAATCAATACCGGTTACTCTATACAGTTCTTCGTGTAAAGGAAAGTCTGGTCTGTTTTTTGAAAACCTATTCTTTATTTTGCTGCATCGCTTATTCTCGTCAGATTTTGTTTCAAATGTTTTGTAATATTGTTCGATGCTTTTGTCGCATTCTGCTATTTTTTCCTGATAAATATTATACAATTCAAATTCTTGCTTTAACACAAATAAGAGTTCCTTTCTGTAGTCGCCTTTTAGCGCTTTTGCCATGGTAGATCTATCATTTCTTATCCGTACATCTCTCAATTCTGATAATTTTTCAGGATTCCTTTCACCTTCAATTATTGCTTTGATAATTTGCATACCGGTCACTCCAGTAATATCACTTATGACTTTGTGTAATTGAACGTTCATTTGAATTAACGCTTTTTGCATACGTAGAATATGTGTGGATGCACTTTCAATCAGGTTGCTACGTTGCCTAACGTAATTACGCAACACACACATTTGATCATCAGGTCTAAACGACCCATGGAGTAATCCATAGCTGTGTAATTGTTGTAACCATTGACAGTCTTGAACGTCGGATTTTCTACCAGGCACGTTCTTAATATATCGTGCATTTACCAATTTTACCTCAAATCCATATGACTCAAGTATTTGAAACAAAGGAATCCAATATACTCCTGTTGATTCCATAGCTACTGTTCTAACTTTACATTTCTTTAACCACCCTGCTAAGTTATGAAGATCAACTGTAAAGCATCCAAATTTTTTGACACGTTGTTCATCTCTTCCTTCAGGTACACATACATAATGTACAGCTGAGCCGATATCAATTCCTGCTGTATCAGGATTCACTATTTCTAGTTTACTTTTTGCCTTTATCATGGTAATTATCCTACTATAACTTATAATGGAGAAGCACTTAAGCTTGGGACGGTTAGATTATACAATCTTCTAATCGAGGTAGTCATAATAGACTCCATCAGTGGTTTAACCGTTCCTCCAAAACCACGCTCCTAAACGGGCACTTAAGCACCATTGATCAGTCGGTTATAACTGCAGAAGTACTTCTTGATAAATTATATATAAAAATTGCTATGGAAGTGAAGAAATAGTTTCTTTCCGGTTTAACAAGATTTTTTTCTTGTTCGACGCTCTTAAATAAGTTCACTACTTATCGTTCTACAGCCAGAATGTCACACAAACGAAAGTTTAATTTGTGCTTACTGTAGACATGGGGTTTTAAATGTGATACCCATGGATGTGAAATCCCACCCCTGAAGATTAGAATTCAAGCAGTTTAGCTTTAACCATATTGATCAGGTGTTGCAAGCCGTTACCTTACACATCTTCAGATAACTCTCGCTTTACATACATGCTCTTGTCCTCCTTCCCTTTCGGGTTAAAGTTAGTTGTTCACCTCGAGGCCATTTATTCTGAACCCCGCTTAGCTCCGCTAAGTATTTCTTAATGCGTACCACGGCGCACCCTCTCGACTCACACAGCTCCCATTATTCAGCCTTTTGTCCCAAACCTAATGTCCAGTGGGGGAGTGTTAAATAAACCATACGCGTCAAGTTAAGGAATGTAGAGAGCTTAAAGTAGATACCCTGGTCTTCCTATATCTGTCTTTCAAAGAAAACTTTGACCAGATTATAGTAAGCTTTTTTAGAAAAATTTTTAAATTATTGACAATATTGTTTAATATCAAAAAGAGCTCTCTAACCCGCCTTTTCAATTCAATAAATGCCTTTGTTAAACTGAGCTCCGTGTTCTTTTTTAGTTTTACACAGCCAACCATTTCGTGAAATACGAGAATAGCACATAATTTTGCGTATAGCTCGCACAATACTCTAAATGGATTTGTCTTTCCTTTTAGTTTATCAAGATTGATATGACTTTTATATAGTTTAAATAGTAATTCGATTTGCCATCTTACTCTATAAACCGTCAATATTTGTTCAGCATTAATTTTACTCTCTGGAACATTAGTTATAAATATTGACCAATCTAATAACTTTTGATTCTTTTGAGAAGATGTATATCCATGTGACTTTGCTAATTTATTAGCCTTTCTTCTTCTAGCCATAGACTGTTCTTCAGTTAGCTTTTGACATATAATTCTTACCTTAATTTTTACTTCCTTTCCTAATAATACTTCTTTTTCTGAAGATAATTGACCTTCTAAATACTCCAATAGCTCTATTTTTTGATTTGTTTCTATATCATATATATTGGTATCAGACTTATAACGACTAACAAAATATGCACCTGCTTCATCAATCTGTTTAAAAGAACTAGGCACAAAGTAGCCCAAGTCAAATATTAGCAAATCATTGGCTGATAAACCGTTCAGATAATCCCTATAACCTTGATCCGACCTTATTCCTTCCATAAAATTTAACTTATCTAGCGCTTGATTCAGGTAATCAAAGACTAACTGTAGCTTTATTCCTGATTTGGTATTATTCTCACAATCTCTATAGCTACTGCCATATCCTTTGTACATATCTTCCATGCTACTGGGCAGGCTAATGTAGCTGCTATCCAATAATTTAACGCTTCCAAATTGCTGTAAAATTTTGCAATCAATCTGTAGACTTTTTTTAAATAAACACAAAGCTTCGTTATACATTTTTTTCATGAACTCAACTGCTTCTTCACTAAACCTAAAATCTAAACCCTGTTTTGTAATTTCTATCGAGTCTTCATTTAGCAATTGGCACATTGTTTCTATGCTGCAATCATCAACTCCTATGTTACCAAAAACCATAGCTTTTATGAATGATGAGCCATTAAGTTTTCTCTTTCTTTTTATAAAACCTACTGCAATTGATATTTCGTCTGCTTTTTCATTAAAGAATTCATTGAGGTCTTTTGATAAGCAAGCTATTCTGTCCATTGTAAGTTCTCTCATTCATATATCCAAGAGAATTTATACCTTATTATTTTCCTTCACTCTATCAACTTTACTTACACTTTTCCTTAACTTGACGCGTATGGTTCAAAAAAGTGTGTCAAACCAAAAAAAAAGTAATAAATTGATATAAAAAAAATGGAGGTTTGACAATGAGTCAGAAAGTAGTAAACAGAACTACCGGTTTGGTAGATTACAAAGAACTGGAAGCAAATATACTGTCATCAATAAGGGAAGGCAGACCATTAACAGGAAGGGATGGAGCATTTACACCATTTATAAAAAAGCTGCTGGAGGCAAGTTTGGAAGGTGAAATAGAAAATCACTTATTAGCTGAAAGTGAAGAGAGGGTTTGGTTGGAAGAAGTGGAGTAGCGAATGGATATACAAAACGCTGGGTCTATATTCAGACTACAGAATAAGGTATTACAAACCGAAAGCATCACCAGCACAATATGTTATAAACTTTGGTAAAGAATCTGCTAGGAAAGCGTAGTGCGGATGCTGCGTTTGACGAGGCGGGAGCTGGAAACGTTAACATGGGAATTTGGATTGAGGCCTATTGTGAAAACAATGGATCAGCCACCAAACCCTAAAGTAGGCGCGCCAGTTCTTGACCCTACATATTTTTTTGAAGGTTAAATCCAGCTTAGGGTCGAGAAACTTAGATAAAGCCATAGCCAAAGTGTTTAAAAATATTAATAATTATACACACAATTATTCAACCATATTTTTGAAGATAGCTATGCCGCCGCGGTATCTCTTAGCCGCTAACAAGTAGCGGGATGACGATTGTTGGTAAATCTAAGTCAGTTTAGCTATAGGCAGCAATTTTCTGTATTTATTTTAAATTGAAGGAAGCTCAAATGAAAGATCATGTTTTGCTAAAAATCACAGAATGCAGTCTAACAGTGAACGGTCAATGGCGTCAACTTAAGAGCCTCCATTAGCAAACTCTCCTAAAGACATGATGGCGTTTGGGCTTATCTACCTTATCGCGGCTATACAATCGTCCTGGTCGGATTTTAACTTTAGCGCGTATACTTAAAAAGGGCTTGAAAGTTTTTTGGCGCAATAAGTACCTGATAGAGTTTCTGCCTCATTACACCAAATAAAACTGAAAAATTTAAACGATACTCAGCAATTTGATCTGGATTCCAAGGCCCTTGTGCATCACACATATGAAGCGACAATATATTACACATGACTAAGTTTGCCCAAAATTCTTGTAATACAGCCTCTAAATTTACGCCAGAAAAATTCTCTAATTCTGCACCTATTTTGAGTCGTTTATAGCACTCCTCTATATGCCACCTTAACACATAAGCTTTGCTGATATCTTCCAAAGTAAATTTTACTCGGTCAAAAAGTGAAGTAATCAATACCTCTGTTTCTCCGTTGGCTAATGTCAGCACTATAACTCTTACTTTCTGTCCTTTCATTTTATTTTTTAGCTTTTCATTTTCTAATATAAAATCGAAATCTAATTCTCCAGATGCAATTCGTTCCCATAGCTTGCTATAATTTCTTTTTTGCAAGCGAAAAATAAAATCTACTTCCAAATCATAATGCTGCTGAATGAATTTTACTGAAGGATAACCACGATCATAGATAAATAATAATTTCTTTTGATTTAATGAACGCATTTGAGTGATAACTTCGGGTAATTGCTCTTCCGCCAACGTTTGTTCACCTATATTCCAAGCCGCAAGACGAGCACTACAAATCAGCGAAGTACACAAATCAACAAACAAATTGCCAATGGTGGCATTGTGCCTGTTGTTCCATTTGGTTTAAAGCGGCCAAACTCGGATACAATTTCCTCAGAGCTGGGTAATCTCATACCAGAACCATCTGCTGCAATAAGTCTATAGCCTCTCCAAGTTCCATACTCAGGTTCATCCTGATAGGCTGTTTGGATGCTTAGCTCTAATAATTCTTGAAAGCCTGTATGGCAAATCTTATACCTTGCTTTAGAAAAAGCTTGCTTTGAGGGTGGAGTTTTACATGTCAATGGCTCCATAAGTTCACATTCTATTCCCAAACTTTTTTTAACTAACTTTAAAATCATAGAAAATACTGTCGAAAAAGGAAGTTTTCTTGTTCGTGTAAAACTGTTTTTTCCAACACAATGGATTCTCTGAAAAGCTTTCGAGTATATTATATTTTTAATTTGTAGAATAAAATTTTTTCCTTTTTGTTTGGTAGAAGTCATAGTTTTAAATCCTCCTGATTAAGTTTTATCGCTATGACTCCCCCACCAGAACCGTGCTTGCAGCTTTCCCGCACACGGCTCCACAATGTAGTATTCACAGCATTTCCTATTTTGTATATAATGAGTAGCATATTCTTGGTTTTGGTAATGGATTAACTTGTAGATAGTGTATAAATTGCTTTGAATTCATACTCTTCTTCTGACTACGTCGGTTTATCCATTTATACGCTAGCTTGATTACCCGCCAGAAGAATTTATTCAACCACCGGTAATTTCCGCTAACTCCGAAGTATAGTATTTTCTAAAATGAATGATAAATTTCCATTATGGTATTACCAACCAAAAGTTGTAAGTCTGTATATTTATGCATTAAAGGTCTGAGGCGGCTTTTGATGGTATTCCAACAATGCTCTATAGGGTTCAAATCTGGTGAATATGTTGGTAGATAGAGCAAACGGCATCTAGCATTATCTATTAACTCCTTTGTTTTGGGAGTTTTATGGAATGTGGCATTGTCCATAACTATTGTAGTACCATGTGGCAATTTAGGTAATAACATCTTCTCTAACCATGTATTGAATACCTCTTTGTCACACCCACCTTTGAAAGTCATTGGTGCAATAAATCTCTTTCCAATCCACCCGCCTATTATACTGATTCTCTCTCGTTTTCTTCCTGGAATATCTGCATAAATTTTCTTTCCTATTGGAGCACGTCCATACTCTCGGTATAACCTATTATCAACTCCTGCTTCATCTATATATAAGATGCTGGAATGGTCTATTTTTGAGATTTTATCGGTAAATCGCTGCCTATCTTCTTGATTGCGCTCTTGATATAGTGTAACTTTTTTTTAAAGTAATTCTTAGCTGTTTCAGCCTATACCAAATTGAATTTATTCCAAATCCAAGATTTTGTTTCATCTCTGCCAGCGTATGATCTGGATTCTTTTTAACATATTCTTCGAGTATTTTTGGGTCTATTTTTCGAATAAAGCTGCCGTTTTTCGATGGCCTTAGGCTTTCACCAGCGGCTTTCTTTCTTAACCAGCGGTACAGAGTTGCTATTCCTATCTCCAAAAGCTCTGCCACCTCAACCTTTGACTTCCCTTTTTCTATCATCGATACTGCCCTTTCCCTTAAATCCACACTATACGCCATTATAACTCAAATAGCTTATTATACCTTTATCATTTACTTTGGGAAGTACTATAGTTATAGTGTCCTGTTAGTTTTGCTTTAAGTATTGACCACCAATCTTTAAGGTGAACTTTATTTCGGATCTTTTTCACCCATTCTTTGATTTCTTTAAGTTTTCTAGATAGATTTTCTTTCGAGGTTTTATGACCTACCATTACTCTACCTTTACGACTCCTTGTACCATAATGGGTGAATCCTAGAAAGTTGAAACTTTCCGTTTTTCGTTTCTCCCTTATTCCTTGTTGCCACTCCTTTTTGCCAAACTTTACTATTCTTGTTTTGTCTTCAGATATTTCCAGTCCAAATTTTCCTAGCCTTTGTTTCAGTGACTCTAAGAGTTCTCTAGCATCTTTTTCTCTTTCGCAGCAAATCAGGTGATCATCTGCATACCTAACTAGCTCCATATAACCTTTAGATCTTAGCTTGAATTTCTTTTCAAACCACAAATCCAGCACATAATGCAAGTATATATTAGCTATAGTATTTTCTAAAATGAATGATAAATTTCCATTATGGTATTACCAACCAAAAGTTGTAAGTCTGTATATTTATGCATTAAAGGTCTGAGGCGGCTTTTGATGGTATTCCAACAATGCTCTATAGGGTTCAAATCTGGTGAATATGTTGGTAGATAGAGCAAACGGCATCTAGCATTATCTATTAACTCCTTTGTTTTGGGAGTTTTATGGAATGTGGCATTGTCCATAACTATTGTAGTACCATGTGGCAATTTAGGTAATAACATCTTCTCTAACCATGTATTGAATACCTCTTTGTCACACCCACCTTTGAAAGTCATTGGTGCAATAAATCTCTTTCCAATCCACCCGCCTATTATACTGATTCTCTCTCGTTTTCTTCCTGGAATATCTGCATAAATTTTCTTTCCTATTGGAGCACGTCCATACTCTCGGTATAACCTATTATCAACTCCTGCTTCATCTATATATAAGATGCTGGAATGGTCTATTTTTGAGATTTTATCGGTAAATCGCTGCCTATCTTCTTGATTGCGCTCTTGATATAGTGTAACTTTTTTTTAAAGTAATTCTTAGCTGTTTCAGCCTATACCAAATTGAATTTATTCCAAATCCAAGATTTTGTTTCATCTCTGCCAGCGTATGATCTGGATTCTTTTTAACATATTCTTCGAGTATTTTTGGGTCTATTTTTCGAATAAAGCTGCCGTTTTTCGATGGCCTTAGGCTTTCACCAGCGGCTTTCTTTCTTAACCAGCGGTACAGAGTTGCTATTCCTATCTCCAAAAGCTCTGCCACCTCAACCTTTGACTTCCCTTTTTCTATCATCGATACTGCCCTTTCCCTTAAATCCACACTATACGCCATTATAACTCAAATAGCTTATTATACCTTTATCATTTACTTTGGGAAGTACTATAGTATAGGACTTACTATTCCCCCCTGAGGTGTGCCTAGTTCAGTTGCTTCATAATGTCCTGCTTCGACTACTCCTGCCTTAAGAAATCGTTTTACTAACCACAGTATGTTTGGGTCTGTTATCCGTTCTCTCAAGCATCTCATTAGCCATTTGTGCTGGACATTATCAAAGAATTTCTTGATATCAACTTCTACTACATAGTTAGTTGGTCTGTACATAACTGCTTTATTTAGTGCATTTACCGCTTGATGACAGCTTCTACCAGGACGAAAACCATATGAGTTATCCAGAAAGTTAGCTTCATAAATATTTTCTAATATCTTCTTCAGCATTATCTGGACTAACTTATCTTCTGTAGACGGTACTCCAAGCCCGCGTTTCTCTTTGCTTCCAGCTTTTGGTATATATACTCTTTTCACTGGTTGCGGTTGATATCGCTTTCTTTTCATACTATCCACCAGAGTGTTGAGCTTCTCTTCAAGATTTTCTCCATAAGCTTCTACTGTCACCTGGTCTATACCGCATGCTTTGTTATGCTTTAGCTCTTTATAACATTCAGCAAGATTCTCTGCGTTTATCAGATGAATTAACGATGTAAATTTCAATCGTTTATCTTGCCTGGCTCTTACTGCTATCTGATTTAGTTTTCTTTGCACGTTATTCCAACCTCCGTTGTATTGGCATAGCAATTCCTAAACCAGTCACTATATTGCTGACCGCTTCCCCTTGTATGTGGCTTTCCCACACTCTGAGTACTATCAATCAGTCCGACTTCCTTTATATCTTCCGTCAGTACTCGCCTTTGTTGACTTGTTCCAACGTACCTTAATAGGAATACAAAGGATCTCCCAAGTTTACGTAAACTCCATCTCAACACGTGATACGGCCTCAGATCCCGATAGAGTGAGTGATAACTTGCCCTATTGTTACCCTTCTTGCTGTCTTCCACTATATGCAACGTGTCGACCTCTATGACATCGAGAATTTCGGGACTCAATACCTTCACTTTCGTTGTACCCTGTGTTGTCCATTCCACTAGCTTTACTACGCTCGTTACCTTACGCAGCATAGTGGTTTGTTCCAGCCTGCTGGCTAGGCTTTGCCTGGGTTGGATTTTCACCAACTGGACTTTACGCACTTTGCTTGGCGCACGCATGTTTCACCTAAAAAGGACACATTTTAAACTTCTTTGTTGAAATAAAATAGAAACAAAAGTGCTGTTTCCTGCGGCTTCTGGATAATTTAATGGTAAAAGTTTTAGAGAGAAATTTTATACACTATCGCTGATATTTTTCCTTAAGTTGACGCCATTGCCTGAACGGGTACCAATGATTACCTATCAATCTCACCAAAAACTATATCGAGTGAGCCAATAATTGCTGCAACGTCAGCAAGCATGTGTCCTTTTGCCATAAAGTCTAAGGCTTGTAAATGCGCAAAGCCAGGTGCTCTTATTCGGCACCTATAAGGTCTATTGGTACCATCTGAAACTATATACACTCCAAACTCACCTTTTGGTGCCTCAACAACTGCGTAAGCCTCACCTTCTGGTACGTGATATCCTTCTGAATAGAGCTTAAAATGGTGAATCAGAGCTTCCATAGATTTTTTCATCTCTGCTCTTGACGGTGGAGAAATTTTTCTATCTTCAGTTTTTATTTGCCCTTCAGGCATTTTCTCTATGCACTGCTTCACCAAACTGATAGATTGCCTAATCTCTGCCATTCTAACTAGATAACGGTCATAACAGTCGCCATTTTGGCCGATCGGTATATCAAAATCTAGTTGATCATATATCTCATATGGCTGGCTTTTTCGCAAATCCCAAGCAAGCCCAGCAGCGCGCAACATTGGGCCACTAAAGCCCCAATCAAGTGCCTGTTTAATTGATATTTCACTAATGCCTACAGTGCGTTGCTTCCATATCCTATTTTCTGTTAAAAGTTCATCAACATCGTCTATATATTTTGGAAATTGCTCTATAAACTTTGCAATATCCTCAATCAAATCTTCTGGAACATCTGCTGCAATTCCACCTGGCCTGATGTAAGCTGCGTGAAACCTTGCACCTGAAGCTCTTTCGTAAAATTCCAGTATTTTTTCTCTTTCTTCAAAGAGCCATAAAAGAGGGGTCATTGCTCCAACATCAAGTGCTTGAGAAGAAACGTTCAGTAAATGATTTAGTATTCTCGTCAGTTCACAAAACAAGACACGTAAATACTTTGCCCTAATTGGCACTTCACATTGCAACAATTTCTCCACACAAAGTGAATATGCATGCTCTTGTGACATTGGTGATACGTAATCAAGGCGATCAAAATAAGGCAAAGCTTGAAGATACGTTTTATGTTCTATTAATTTTTCAGTACCGCGGTGCAAAAGCCCAATATGGGGATCTGCCCTCTCGATCACTTCACCATCCATCTCTAAAACAAGACGCAACACTCCATGTGCAGCTGGGTGCTGAGGTCCAAAATTTAACATCATTGTCTTTAGATCGGGCATGTCCAGTAGTTTAAGATATTAAAATTGTATAGGCTAAAGTGCGCTCAAAGTCAATAAACTTCTTGCATAGGCTACAACTATCATTCAATAGAAACAAAAACTTTTACAATGGCTAATAAGTGTTGGTAAAACCAAGTCACTTTAGCTATAGAATGACAAAAAAGGTTTGCATTAGCCAAATTTTTAGTTGAAGTAGCATAAGAGGTTAAAGGAAAAGCTTTGTGTTAATGGATTCATTTCAGGTATAGTATAGATAATACCACAATACTTATAAAATGGATCATGTTGTTAATGCGTATAATAGACTTGACACTCCTATAGTCAGGGGAGAAGGGGCATATCTTTTTGATAAAGATGGTAAAAAATATTTAGATTTTGCTGCAGGTATTTCTACAACTTCTTTAGGGCATTGTCATCCATACATTACAGATAAGCTGAAAGAGCAATCGAGCTCATTATGGCACTGCTCTAACATTTTCACTATTCCCGAGCAAGAAAGGCTTGCCGAGCGTTTAACAACCCTGACTTTTGCAGATAAAGTTTTTTTCTGCTCAAGTGGGCTTGAAGCAACAGAAGCTGCAATTAAGTTTATTCGTCGTTACTTTTATTCAAAAGGGCAAGCAAAACGTAATCGTATTATTACAATTGAAGGAGGCTTTCATGGCCGCAGTATTGCTGCAATTTCTGCTGGAGGCAATGAAAAATCACGCGAAGGTTTTGCTCCGCTCCTTTCTGGTTTTGATAAAGTGCCAAGAAATGACATTAAAGCATTAGAAGAAAAAATCAACAATGAAATAGCTGCTGTATTTTTAGAGCCCATACAAAGCGAAGGTGGAGTATATCCACTAGACGTAGAATATCTTCAAAAAGTAAGGGAAATAACAAAAGCTCAAGGAATAATTTTGTGCTTTGATGAAGTGCAGTGCGGATATGGACGCATCGGTTCTTTATTTCATTATCAAAATGTCGGCATTGAACCTGATATGCTAACCTGTGCGAAGGCTATGGGTAACGGTTTTCCTGTAGCTGCATGTTTAGTGAAAGATTATATAGCAGAAGCAATTACTCCAGGAACTCATGGATCAACCTATGGTGGCAATCCACTTGCCATGACTGTTGGTAATGCAGTGCTCGATATAATGCTAAAAGAAGACTTTTTTGATCATGTTAAAAGAATTAGTAAATATTTAAAAGAAAAGCTGTTGCTTTTAGCTAAAGAATTTCCTGAGATGATTTTAGAAGTTCGTGGAGAAGGGTTACTAATGGGAATAGAACTAGCAACTCTTGTAGCTGATAAAATTATTAGTCGATCTCTTGATAAAGGTTTAATAATAACTAGGGTTTTAAACAACAAAGTAGTAAGGGTAACCCCACCACTTATCATTGAGGATGAGCATGTGAACGCAGCGTGTAATATGCTTTATGATTTGTTTTTTAAGATTAAAGGTATATAAAATTCGGCAATATAAATTCAGGCTTGCAAATGCCTCTCATAACATGTAAAATTAATTTTATTTTTTATCACAATAACATCGTACTTTAATGGATTGGTTATTGGTCTTAGTATCATCAGCAATTTTTGTTTTGTTAGTTTTATCGTTTTTGTTCTCAGGAGCAGAAATAGGCTTAACCTCAATTAGCCGTTCTCGAGTTAATAAGCTAAAGCTAGACGGTAACAAAAAAGCCAGGGTAATAGATCGCTTATTAAATAGGAAAGAATTGACAATAGGAACGGTATTGCTCGGCAATACAATTATTAATATTACTTGCTCTGCTTTATTTACAGCAATATTTATCAATCTTTTTGGAAATGAGGGCATTCTCCTATCAACAATTATAATGACATTTTGTATTTTATTGTTCTGCGAAGTTCTACCAAAAACTTATGCTATTCAAAATCCTGAAAAATTTGCATCATTTTCTGCTTATTTTGTATTGTTTTTTGTAAAGATTTTTTCTCCATTGACACTAGGTATTCAATTTATTGTTAACCTCATCCTAAAATTATGTGGGCTGCATAAAGATAAGGAAGTGATATCTGCAGCGGATGCAATGCGTAATATGATTACTCTTCACCGCAGTGAAGGAACTATGTTGCAACAGGATTTAAATATGCTAAGCAGCATACTTGATTTGGCTGAGACAGAGATATCACAAATTATGACCCATAGAAGAAACCTATTTTCTCTTGATATAGATCGGAATAAAGAAGAGTTAATAAGAGAGATTTTAACCAGCAGTCACAGTAGAGTACCTTTATGGCAGAAGGAACCAGATAACATTGTAGGTGTAATTCACGTGAAAGCTCTAATAAATGCTTTGCGTGAAAAGAATAATAAAGCGGAAGAAGTTGACATTACCCAAGTTATGTCAAGGCCTTGGTTCATACCAGAAAGTACACCGCTCAGCGTGCAACTTCATAACTTCCGTAAGAACAGGAAACACCTTGCATTTGTTATTGATGAGTATGGAGCACTGCAGGGAATTGTAACTCTTGAGGATATACTGGAAGAAATAGTTGGAGAAATTTCGGATGAACATGATTTGATTACGGAGAATTTTATAAAGAAAATATCTGATAATATGTATCACATAGAAGGAAAATCTACTATTAGGGACATTAACAGGCAGTTATACTGGAATCTCCCTGATGAAGAAGCTACAACTCTAGCAGGTATGATTGTGAATGAAATAGAGCGCATTCCTGACGAAGGCGAGGAGTTTTCCATGTATGGTTTTCGCTTTAAGATTTTAAAAAAAGATAAAAATATTATTACTGTTGTTGAAGTGCAAGTAAAAACTGGTAATATTAGTGGCAGCAATTAATTAGTGGAGTTTCATGGAAGATACAGTAAAAATAACGGCTGAAGAGTTGAAGGGTTACATAGAGAGAATCGAAAAACTTGAACAAGAAAAGAGGGATGTGCAAGATCACATTCGTGATGTATATGCAAAAGCCGCAGATGAAGGTTGGGATATAAAAGTGATGAAACAAATTATTAGGCTGAGGAAGATGGATGATGATGACAGAGAGGAACAAGAAATATTGCTTGATACCTATAAACGTGCATTGGGAATGAGCTACGAAGAAGAGTTAAGTGAATAGCAGAATTGTAATTGGAATAAGTGGAGCATCTGGTTCTATTTACGGTGTGCGTATTTTAGAAGCGTTGAAAGACGTCGATTATGAAACTCATTTAGTGATAAGTCGTGCTGGGAAAATAACTTTAGCTCACGAGATTAAAGAAAAACTTGAAGATATTACATCGCTTGCAGATTTTTACTATTCTGAAGAAAAGATTGGAGAAAAAATAGCAAGCGGCTCATTTAAAACCTCAGGGATGATTGTAGCACCATGCTCTATGAAGACAATGTCTGAAATCGCATCAGGTGTTACTTCCAATCTATTGACAAGGACTGCAGATGTAACGCTAAAAGAAAGAAGAAAGTTAGTTCTTATGGTGCGAGAGTCACCACTGCATCTTGGGCATTTACAAAATATGTTAAAATTAACGGAGATGGGAGCAATTATTGCTCCACCAGTGCCTGCTTTTTATATTAAACCGAAATCGTTGGATGATATTATTAATCATTCTGTTGGCAAAGTATTGGATTTATTTGATATCAAATTACCCGACTTTAAGGAGTGGCAAGGAAGTGACAATTATTATTGATGGTAAAAAAATAGCAAACGACCTATGTGAGAGGCTATCACAAAAAATTGATATTTTAAAGAGAGAGTATAACATTTTTCCTTGCCTGAAAGTAATTCTCGTGGGCAGCAATCCAGCAAGTCAGGTTTATGTTCGCAACAAACAGAAAAAAGCAGAATCAATAGGCATAAGTTCTGAGACCATTGTTTTGCCTGATAATATTTCAGAAGATGAATTAATTGAAAAAATCAATGAATTAAATGAAGATCCATCTGTGCATGGCATTTTAGTGCAATTGCCTTTACCAAATCATATTAGTGCAAGCAGAGTAATTAACACAGTAAGTGTTGAAAAAGATGTAGATGGCTTTCATGATGAAAACGTTGGCAAATTAGTTAAAGGTGAAAAAAACTGCCTTATACCTTGCACTCCTAAAGGTTCTTTGCATTTAATTAAGTCAATTGAAGAGAACCTTTCCGGTAAAAACGCAGTGGTAATTGGTAGGTCAAATATCGTGGGCAAGCCAATGTTTTACCTGCTATTGCAAGAAAACTGCACTGTCACCATCTTGCATTCACAAAGCAAGGATTTAGCTGAATATTGCTCTAAAGCGGATATAGTAGTTGCAGCAGTCGGAAAGCCAAATTTTGTTCAAGCAGACTGGATAAAGAAAGGTGCAATAGTGATCGATGTTGGCATAAATAGCGTTAACGTAGGAAAGCTTGTAGGTGATGTTGACTTTGAGGGAATAAAAGGGAAAGCCAAAGCTATGACCCCAGTACCCGGGGGCGTTGGCCCAATGACCATTGCATTTCTAATGATGAACACTGTTATTGCTGCTTGCTTGCAAAAGGGAGTTGATGCTTCTGATTTCATTAGTTGAGGTATGAAGAGGAAAGCTATATGAAGATAGAATGTACCATATCACAATTAATAAAAAATTGAGATTTTTGAAATTCCTCAGTAGTCAAATTTATTAAATATTTAGGATCATCATCTATTCTTTTTTCTCTACAAGTATAGCTAAAGTGGCTTAGGTTTACCTACAATTTGAAAAACAACAAATTCGTCATTCCGCTACTCGTTAGCGGAATCTATGCTGAGATACCGCGGCGGTATGACGTAGGGAAACCTTTCTTGGGTTAGCTATAGTTAGTGGAATTGCAAAGTTTCTAGGCATAAAAAGCTTTGAACCTAATATATGAGCCAAACTTGATTTTCCAACCGTAGATACACCTGTAATAAAAATAATAGTCTTCATTTTGTGAATTTACTTGCTATATGAACTATCGGAGAAATTTTTTTATAGTTTATAGTATCTGACCTTACCCAGAAAAAGTGGAGAGAAAGTTTGGAATGTTTTTCACAAAGAGAATGATGAATCAAAATGCTCAGGAATGCAATAGTTAATAGTGACGTTGTTTGTTATAAAAAATTTCTATATATTCAAATATAGCAGTTTTGATATGCTGTTTAGAGTGCCGAGAGGTGTCTATTGGTAACTCCCTTTTTAGAGAACTGAAGAAGCTTTCCACAACAGAATTGTCGTAACAACAGCCTTTATTACTCATCTATATTCTTTACAGCTAAGAGATATTGATACCCTTGCGCAGTATATTGTGAACCTTGGTCACTGTGCAGCAGTAGATTTTTAACAGGTTTACGCCTATTAATGGCCATTAATAAAGAGTCCATAACCAATTGTTTATTTATTGAACTGCTCATTAACTACCATACGTGAGAATTATTGCTGCCAAATATAGCCATCCCTCCTTGGTTTTGATGTAAGTAATCCCATACTTTATTTGGTTGATCAACAATAAAGTTTTGATCTAGTATATTGGGAGCTACAGCTCTATTATCTGTTTGTTGTTTTTTAATTTTAAACTTTCTTCTCAGTATAGCCCTGATGTCATTTTTCTGCATAATACTTTGCACCGTTTTCAAATTGCAACTTTTACCCAAAGCCTTCAATTCAGCATGAATTTTAGGAGCTCCATATCTACATTTAGAAACTTGATATATTTTTTGAATAGCTTCGAGTAGCTCTTTATTTGCTGATTCTCTACTGCTTATTTTTCTTGTGGTCCACTTATAGTAGCCACTAGCAGAAAATCCTACATAATTCCTGTACTTTATAGCAGTTACTATATAAAAAAATATTTTACTCTTTTTGACTGGCCAGGGCTTTTTTTTAAATGTCTCTTTCCCTTGTTACTCTTGCTTTGTAAATCAAACCTCTCTTTGTCATAAGGTGCTACATCTGGAAATGCATTTGCCGCTGACTTTTTTTCGTTATATTTCTTCATCCATTTTCCTAATACACTATCCCTTATTCCTAGATCTCTTGCTACTTTTGCAACTGGTTGACCTACCTTTCTTTGTTCATTTGCCAGCTTAACAGCTTCCAATTTGAATTCTGCCGTATATTCTCTTACCATTTCTAATCCTCCAAAATTTTATTTTACCCGAAAAAACTCCTTTCTTTCTCTCCACTTTTTCTGGGTAAGGTCAATATACCAGTGCCGAAAATAGTTGACAAAGATTGTGTATACTTATTACAATTGTTTGGGTACCAGAAGTTTTTACGGCAACAAAGTATGCACTAACTATAAGTAAGGAAGACTTTAAGCAGGCAATAAAAAAAATGAAGTAACGTTTAAAAGAGATTAAAGGAGAGAAGAAAAAGGTAAAAGGGAATACGGCAGAAAATGAATCTTATTACAAATAGCATAAAGGGCTTTTATTCTAGTGTTAAATCGGACCTAGATTGGCAAGCCAAACGTAGTCTTATTAGGACATTAGTAAAAGAAGTCAACATTGATCTTGATAAAGTAGATGTAGTATTTAAGATCAAAGAACTTGAAAACCCCGCCCAGAATGGACAAAATCAAAAGATGGTACATTGTCTAAGGGGTCTGGGCACTGGGATGACATCTTTTTTCTTGGTACAAATTACTCTTATGTCTCAATATTTGTACAGTTGTGTTATCGGCCATTTGATGTTTACAACGCAGGAAGTTCATACGGTTGTAAGTCAAGCGGTAGGATGACAAGATTTTGCAAGGGTATTTTTTTTATAGGAGATTAATATGGAAATTTTTCTTGATAGCGTTGATTTAAATGAAATTAAAGAACTAAAGGAGTTCATTGACGGCATAACAACTAATCCTTCTTTAATAGCAAAGTCCGGGCGTAAAGATAAATACGAGGATTTAGTGCGTGAAATATGCTCTATTATAAAAGGGCCTGTTAGTGTTGAAGTTGTTGCAGATAGCCATGAAGAGATGATCACAGAAGGTCTGAATTTAGCAAAAATTGCTGATAATGTTGTGATCAAATTACCTCTTATACATGAAGGATTAATTTCTTGTAAAAAGTTATGGACAGAGCATAAAATACCTGTTAACATCACATTATGTTTTTCTCCTGGACAAGCACTTCTTGCCGCTAAGGTCGGTGCTTGTTTTATTTCCCCCTTTGTTGGTCGCCTTGATGATATAAGCTATGATGGCTTATCGCTAATAGAAGATATATGTACTATATATTCTAATTACGGTTTTGATACTAAAGTTCTTGTTGCATCAGTGAGAAGCCCAGCGCATGTAATAGAAGCTGCAAGGCTTGGTGCTGATTCAATTACTGTGCCAGCAAAAGTACTTAGACAATTAATTAATCACCCACTTACTGACCAAGGGCTAGCAATATTTGAAAAAGACTGGGGTGTAAAATAATAAACGGTTACAAATGAACATAAAAATTGGCGTATCCGTTCAGGCAATGGCGTCAACTTAAGAGCCTTCATTAGCAAACTCTCCTAAAGACATGATGGCGTTTGCTACCTTATTGCGGCTGCCCTGGTCGAATTTTAACTTTATAGCTAACCCAAGAAAGGTTTCCCTACATCATACCGCCGAGGCGCTAACGAGTAGCGGAATGACGAATTTGTTGTTTTTCAAATTGTAGGTAAACCTAAAGCTATAGAAAAAAAGAAGAACCAGTTTCTTAGGTTTTCATTGACATAATCCACTTCATATGCCATAATAAAATTTTATATCTTGGAGAAAAAAATGCAGGGGTTAGGTCAAATACTAATAGCAGTCAATTGTAGCCAAAACCTGAACAAGGATAATATAGCCGATAAAATAAAAGCTGAAATAGAGGCTAAGTCCAATGAAAGAAATTTAGGAACTATAGAAAAATTTCTTAAACGGTGGGAAAAAAATAATTTTGATCTAAAGAAATTTCCATGTGGTGATTTACTACAATTCGCAGCTAAATTTAATTGTGCAAAATTAGCAGAGCATTTGGTGGCAAATGGTTTTGATATTAATGACGGCTTTCCTTTGCATTGTGCTGCTCAGCACGGACATACACAAGTAGCGGAAATCTTACTTGCAGAAAAAGCAGACGTTAGCATGCAGGACCGAAAGGGATTCACTCCCTTAGATTATGCTGTTCACCTTGGGAATAAGATAGAAATGGTAAGGCTTCTGTTAAGGGCAGGAGCTACTAATGTACAAAATGGATGTGGATTTACTCCTTTGCATCATACTGCTGAGTGTGGATATGTACAAATGGTGGAAATCCTACTAAAAGAAGGAAGGACAGATGTTAATGCGCAAGATAAAAAAGGAAGAACTCCTTTGCATTATGCTGCCAGACATGGGCACACACAAGTAGTAGAAGTTTTGCTAGAAAAAGGAGCAGATGTTAATCTACAAGGCAAAGATGGAAAAACTCCTTTGCATTATACTGCTGAGAACGGGTATACACAAATAGCAGAGGCTCTATTAAAAGGAGGGGCAGGTGTTGATGTACAAGATAAAGACGGAAGGACTCCTTTATATTATGCTGTTTATTACACTCATGGTGAATATCCAAGACTAAATTATCAACATCCAAAAGTAGCAAAACTTCTACTAAATTATGGTGCAGATCCATCATTTATTCATAGACCTAAAGCTATAACAGCAGGAATTACTGTTGGTGTTATATCTGCTGTTGTAGTTCCACTAGTACTTGCCTATGCCACTGCATTACCTGCACTAGCAATAATTGGAATTACTGTAGCATCTGCACTGATAGTTGGTAGTATTACCTATGGAGTTACATATAAGTCATCAGAGTATTCATTAAACAGTAAGCTAAGTGAGGTTAGCTGCAGTAATGTTGATGGAAATAAACAAACTGTACAACCATAATTATTAATTCACCACAGTAACCGCGCCGTGGCAGTGTTTGTACTTCTTTCCAGAATTACAAGGGCACTTGTCGTTTCTTGAGACTTTGGGAAGTCTGCTATTTCTAGCAGAATGTAACCTATTGCCTATCTCTTGGTTATCTGCCAACTTAAAGTGCGCTAGGCGGTGAATGGTGAGTTCCTTCCATTTTTCAAGCATTGACTCAAACATCAAGAAAGCTTCGCGTTTAAATTCATTCAGTGGATCTTTCTGCCCCATGGCACGTAGGCTTATGCTTTGTCTTAGGCTCTCTAGAACTGAAAGGTGTTCCCTCCATAAATGATCAAGTGTCATTATCATCATTTGCTTCACGATCGTATTCCACAAATCTGTAGTGTGCTGACTGTTGAAATATTTTTCTTTCTCAGTAAAAAATTCTTGTATCTTATCATTTATATAATCCAAAGCTTCTTGTTTGTTTAAAAACTTTGCTAAATCTTCTTTATCAAGCGTTATTCCATACCTTGTATGGAATTCTTTGACTATATCTTCAATATAATCCTCATAATAGCCACTTTGGACTATACCTTCTATTACGCTCTCATTTACTTCGCTATATACTTCAAGTAAATCATTAATTTCGTTGCCTAAGATATTGTTTCTCTGCTTAAAAATAACTTTACGTTGGTTATTGATTACGTCATCAAACTTAAGTAGAGATTTCCGCACGTCATAGTTTCTAGCTTCAACTTTCTTTTGCGCTTTCTCAAGTGCCTTATTGATCCATGGATGATGAATAGCTTCGTTATTCTTTAACCCTACTTTTTGTAAAAAGCTTCTCATTCTATCAGAACCAAATATTCTCATTAGGTCATCTTCGAGCGATAAAAAGAACTTAGAAAGTCCAGGATCACCCTGACGGCCAGAACGGCCACGTAATTGATCATCTATTCTCCTGCTTTCATGTCTTTCGGTTCCAACCACACATAAACCACCAGCTTTTATAGCAATTTCCTTATCTTTTTTTACTCTTTCAACTATTTCTTGATATTTTTTTTCTCTTTCATCAGCATTTTTTATCTTCTTTAGCTCCACCTTTGCGATCATTTCAGCATTTCCACCAAGCTGAATATCAGTTCCACGTCCTGCCATGTTAGTTGCTATAGTGACACTACCTGGCACCCCAGCTTGCGCTATTATGTACGCCTCTTGTTCATGATAACGAGCATTCAATACTGAATGCTTAAGAGAATGGCTTTGCAAAAGCGCAGAAAGCTTCTCAGAGTTTTCGATGCTCACCGTGCCAACAAGGACCGGTTGAAGGCGTTTGTGGCATTCTTCTATAAACTTCAATACAGCATTAAATTTTTCCTTTTCTGTACCGTAAATTTCATCATCAATATCAACTCTTTTTACAGATACATTGGTTGGAATTTTTACTACATTTAATCTGTATATATCACGAAACTCTTCTGCCTCTGTTGCTGCTGTTCCAGTCATTCCGGAAAGTTTATTGTACATACGAAAGTAATTCTGAAATGTGACCGATGCTAAAGTTTGGTTTTCATGCTGAATTTCAAGATTCTCCTTCGCTTCAAGTGCCTGATGAAGACCATCGGAATATCTCCTGCCCTCCATCATACGCCCAGTAAATTCATCAATAATCACTACCTTTCCATCTTTCACTATATAATCTTTATCAGCAGTGAACAGCTTATGTGCACGTAATGCTTGGTCCATATAATGAGTCATTATCATGCTGTCAGTATCATAGAGCGAGGAATTTTCAGGAATGAGATTGTATGATCTTAGTAGTTCCTCCACTCGTGAAATACCATCTTCAGTCAAGAATACCGTTCTACCTTTTTCATCTACTTCATAATCAGAGTCAACTAATTTGGTTACTATTTTATTGATATGCTTATATATCTGATTGTTTTCCTCAACCGGGCCAGAAATAATAAGCGGAGTGCGAGCTTCATCAATGAGTATTGAGTCCACTTCATCAACTATTCCGTAGTGAAAGCCTCTCTGAACCATGTCTTCTTGAGAAAATTTCATATTGTCTCGCAGGTAATCAAAGGCAAGCTCGTTATTTGTGGAATACACGATATCTGCACTGTAAGCCTCTTTCCTCTCTTCGTCTGTCAAGTTATTCGTAATAAACGCAACAGAAACCCCAAGAGAATTATATAATTTGCTCATCCACTCTGTGTCTCGTTTTGCAAGGTAGTCATTAACAGTTACGACGTGTACGCCTTTCCCTTCTAAGGAATTTAGATATGCTGCTAAAGTTGCAACGAGTGTCTTTCCCTCTCCTGTTTTCATTTCTGATATCATACCATTGTGGAGCACCATTCCACCAATCAGTTGAACATCAAAGTGCCTCATGTTAAGAAACCTTCGAGAGGCTTCACGCACAACTGCAAATGCAGGTACGAGAAGATCATTTAACGTTTTCCCATTTTTCAATTCTTGTTTGAATTCTTCAGTTTTACCAGCAAGCTCCTCATCAGATAAACTCTGCATTTCTGTTTCTAATGCATTTATTTGCTGAACAATTTTCCTAAAGGATTTTATTATCTTCTTGTTTGTGGAACCAAATATCTTTCTTATAAAAAAGAATGACAACGTAAAAATGAAAAATATAAGAATGGCTGTCAAAATTAGCGGAGAATCTAGCATAAACTTAAGTAACGTCTTATTTAATATGAGATTATATTACTAAATGCAGCCTACAGCAATTACATATTAGATTCGGGGAATCCTTATTCATATACTAAGGTAATAAACAAAGGAACACTTCCAACCCTGTTCTTGCAGGCACTGTTATTGAAATATTAAAGAATCTGTTGCATTATCTTAGGCACTTGGTGACTTTAATTTTTTATAGAAAGAAGTTATTCGTAGGTTTAGTAGGGTATGAATGTAGAAAATAAACAGTCTGAAATACTTAGTAATCGTATATTTAAGAAGAGAGATGGCACATCAACAGGTGATCATGGTTGCAAGTATGAAGTAAAATTATTAATGCTGTATCTACTTTATGGGTTAAGTAGTAAAATTGACTTTTGGTTAGCATCAAACATAGAAGGTTTTGGAGCCTTTGATGATATTTTTTTTGAGTATAAAGATCAGAAGAACAAATCGAGAATTATCTTGGTTCAAGCTAAACACCGTAACGACCCTAGTTCATCAGCGAATATTACTTTTGAAGATTTGTTTATTGATGGAAACAATAGAAAGCGACAGAAAGAGGATTTCGGGTTAAACAAATATTTTGAATCTCATCCTGAGATTAAGCAAAACCCTGAGTATAAGAACAGTGATATTACACTTGTCATTCATGCTAATGTTAATGTGAACTTAAAAAAAGGTACAGAAAAGCAAGGCAAAGTAGAAACATTAGAGGAGTATCTGGAAGAGTCAAAGTTAACAGATGATAACATTTTAAGTATTTATGAAGGTCACAGAGGAACGTGCTACAAAATAAAAAATCATATTGAACTGAAAAAATACTTCAGTTGCGGCAGTGAAGATGAAATAGAAGATTTTTTACTTAGAATAAGGTTTGTATAGTACTTCCCAAAGTAAATGATAAAGGTATAATAAGCTATTTGAGTTATAATGGCGTATAGTGTGGATTTAAGGGAAAGGGCAGTATCGATGATAGAAAAAGGGAAGTCAAAGGTTGAGGTGGCAGAGCTTTTGGAGATAGGAATAGCAACTCTGTACCGCTGGTTAAGAAAGAAAGCCGCTGGTGAAAGCCTAAGGCCATCGAAAAACGGCAGCTTTATTCGAAAAATAGACCCAAAAATACTCGAAGAATATGTTAAAAAGAATCCAGATCATACGCTGGCAGAGATGAAACAAAATCTTGGATTTGGAATAAATTCAATTTGGTATAGGCTGAAACAGCTAAGAATTACTTTAAAAAAAAGTTACACTATATCAAGAGCGCAATCAAGAAGATAGGCAGCGATTTACCGATAAAATCTCAAAAATAGACCATTCCAGCATCTTATATATAGATGAAGCAGGAGTTGATAATAGGTTATACCGAGAGTATGGACGTGCTCCAATAGGAAAGAAAATTTATGCAGATATTCCAGGAAGAAAACGAGAGAGAATCAGTATAATAGGCGGGTGGATTGGAAAGAGATTTATTGCACCAATGACTTTCAAAGGTGGGTGTGACAAAGAGGTATTCAATACATGGTTAGAGAAGATGTTATTACCTAAATTGCCACATGGTACTACAATAGTTATGGACAATGCCACATTCCATAAAACTCCCAAAACAAAGGAGTTAATAGATAATGCTAGATGCCGTTTGCTCTATCTACCAACATATTCACCAGATTTGAACCCTATAGAGCATTGTTGGAATACCATCAAAAGCCGCCTCAGACCTTTAATGCATAAATATACAGACTTACAACTTTTGGTTGGTAATACCATAATGGAAATTTATCATTCATTTTAGAAAATACTATAGTTAATCAACCTAATCATTCAAAATTAGATGATATTATTAAGAAAGAAATAGGGAGTATATACAAAATATCAGGCAAGAAAAACATTGACATGGTTTTTGACTTTGCACGCGGGAAGGTAGAAAAATGGTGGGAACAACAGGGTAGCGAAGTTTCTTATCTAACAAGAAAAGACAATTATTTTAAGGAAGCCATAGAACATCTTTATAGTCTCAAACTTAAGGAAGATCTACCTGAATTTTGGCAAGTCCCTCTTCGAAATTATAACTTTGTCGGCAGAGAAGCGCTGCTAGATAAAATAGAAGAATGCCTGAAAGCTAATGATACAGCAACACTAGTTGCTTGTCATGGAATAGGTGGAATAGGTAAAACACAATTAGCATTAGAATTTATTTGGAGTAAGCTCCAAAAATATAGATGGATAATTTGGCTTGATACACGAGATAGAAATACTTTAATTAACGAGTACATCAAGTTAGGACGTGGACTAAACGTTATTCATGGTTACAGAGAAAACGTTCGTGAAGAAGATCACGCCAAGCATGTTAAGTATTGGCTAGAACACCCTGAACGTGCTGGGTGGCTACTGATATGCGATAACGCTCCTAACTACAAAGATATAGCAGATTTACTTCCTATAGAAGGAGGAAAGATATTATTAACTTCTCGTTATACATTTGGCTGGCCACAACCACAGAACACTATTTCTGTTGATGTTTTTGAACCTGGAGAATCAAGGAGCTACATTTGTAAGATACTAGAAGTGGAAGGAACAAAGCTAGATATAATTCAAGTGGATGCATTAGCAAAGACATTAGGTCATTTACCTTTAGCCCAAGCAAGCGCTTATATAAAGAAAACAGGTATAAATATTTCAGACTATTTGAAATTATATAACGATAGAAAACGAGCTTTATTATCTGATGAAACATTGCTTGAAACATTTCCAGCCGACGCTAATAGAGAGACTGCAGCAATAGTGTATGTTACATGGGACATCACAGTAGAAGCAATAAAAAAAGAATCCTTATTGGCAGCTAACTGGCTTACTGCTTGTGCTTACTTAGATGGTAGTCCTATTCCTCAATCTTTACTAGAAATCTTTGCTGATAATCAAGAAAATAATCCTTCCTTAGAAACTTTCCATGAAGCGTTTGGAATATTAATAAGTTACTCCATGTTAACTACCAAAAAAGATCATAGTATGTTAATACACAGCTTGGTTCAAGAAGTTATAAGGCTAAAGTCAGAGAAAAGTGGAAAAACTAAAGAAGACATAAAGACTGTTTTTCAACTATTACAAAAGGGTTTTCCTTACCACAGTGATAAACTAGAAGATTATGCTAAGAAACGACAATTATTACCACATTTAGAAGCATTTTTATCACACATGGATAATTTGCTAGAAAAAAATTCTTCAGAAAAGCAAACAATAGAAAAGGATTATCTTTTAGATTTGTTAATGTGGATTAATGATGGATACTCTGATTTAGGTAACCCTAAAAGACAAAAGGAGTTGATCGAATGGATTTTACCTATTCTTCAGAGGCATTTTATCCCTGATTATGAAATTGCTACACTGCTGGTAAGTCTTGGTATTGCTTATAATGCTTTAGACAATCCTCGGAACGCAAAAGAGTTGTTTGAATGGGCTTTACCTATTCTTGAGAAATATTATGGTTCTGATTGTCCTAAAGTTGCTGTTGCACTGACAAACCTTGGTAACGCTTATGAGGATTCGGGTAATCCTCATAAAGCAAAAAAGTTGTTTGAATGGGCTTTACCTATTTTTGAGAAACATTATGGCTCTGATCATCCTAAAGTTGCTGTCATACTGACAAACCTTGGCCACGCTTATGAGAATTTAGATAATCCCCGGAGAGCAAAAAAGTTGTTTGAGCAAGCTTTAGCAATTCAAGAGAAACATTATGGACTTGATCATTTCGAAGTTGCTAAACTACGGGCAAACCTCGGTCTTGTTTGTTATGCTTTGGGTGATCTTCAGAAAGCAAAGGAGCTGTCTGAACGGGCTTTACCTATTTTTGAGAAACATTACGGTCCTGACCATCTTGAATTTGCTAAACTGTTGTCAAACTTAGGTGTCATTTATGGGGGTCTAGGTTATCATAAGAAAAGAAAGAGGTTACTTGAACGGGCTTTAGCAATCAAAAGGAAACATTACAGGTCTGACCATTTCGAAGTTGCTATACTGCTGGTAAATCTTGGTATTGCTCATAATGCTTTAGGTAGTTCTCAGAAAGCAAGAGAGTTGCTTGAACGTGCTTTACCTATTTTTGAAAAACACTATGGCCCTGATCACCCGGAAGTTGCTAAACTACTGGTAACCCTTGGCATTACTTATGGCATTTTAGGTAAACATAAGAAAAATCAAGAGTTGCTTAAACGGGCTTTACCTGTTTTTAAGAAACATTATGGCCCTGATCATCCAGAAATTGCTATTATACTAATAAGCCTCGGCATCTCTCATGGGGACTTAGGTGACCACGAGAAACAAAAGGAGCTGTTTGAACAGGCCTTGCCTATTCTTGAAAAACATTATGGCCCTGATCACCCGGAAGTTGCTACACTACTGATAAACCTAAGCGACGCCTATGGTGCTCTAGGTAACCATAAGAAACAAAAGGAGTTGTTTGCACGGGCTTCATCCATCTTTAAGAAACATTATGGCCCTGATCATCCGGAAGTTGCTAAACTGCTGGCAGAGCTAGATGATATTTAGGCTTTTAGCAACACTAGATTAATAATCACTTATTTTATAATCACACTTCCAAAACTAACCTGTTTGGATCTTCTATATAATTTTTTATTTTAACGAGGAAAGTTACTGCTCCTTTGCCGTCAACTATTCTGTGGTCGTAAGAGAGGGCAATGTACATCATAGGTCTGATCTCAATTGAGTTGCCCACAGCAACTGGCCTGTTTTGTATTGAATGCATTCCAAGTATTCCAGATTGCGGAGGATTTATTATCGGAGTGGAAAGAAGCGAACCGTATACTCCGCCGTTTGAGATGGTAAATGTTGCACCTTCCATTTCTGATACTTGTAATTTACCCTCGCGAGCTTTTTTGCCAAGAGCAACTAAAGTCAACTCAATTTCTGCAAATGACATCTGATCGGCACTCCGAATAACAGGTACAACAAGGCCTTTGTCAGTGCCAACAGCAACACCTATGTCATAGTAATGTTTATATATGATTTCATCGCCTGAGATTTCAGCGTTAATTTCAGGAATCTCTTTCAGTGCTTGCACCGCTGCCTTTATAAAAAACGACATAAAACCAAGTTTTATTCCATATTTTTTTTCAAAGGCGTCCTTATATTTCGCTCTTAGATCCATGACATTTTTCATGTCAATTTCATTGAACGTGGTCAGTATCGCAGCAGTATTTTGCGACGCTTTCAAACGAGCGGCAATTACTTGCCTTATTTTGCTCATTTTTACTCGTTCCTCTCTTTGCTCTCCACTTACTATACTTTTTGGCAATTCATATTGTTTTATTGCAGGCTGTTCTGCTTTGTTCATATGGCCTATCACATCTGCTTTTGTTATTCTGCCTCCCATGCCAGTTCCTTTGACGCTTTCTGCACTGATTGCATTTTCTTCCATAATTTTACGAGCTGATGGAGCATCTTTTTTAGCAGCACTTTCGCTTTTATCTTCTTTTCTCGCTTCCTCTTTTACTTCTCCCACGGAAAGCTTCGCTAACAATTGATCAGGACTTATTACATCATCTTCCTTTACAAGAAATTCAGTTATTTGCCCCGAAGCTTCTGCAGTTAATTCGAGTGCTGTTTTGTCAGTTTCAATTTCAAAGATCAAGTCATCTACTTTTACTGCTTCTCCAATACCCTTCTTTATTTTTACTATACCTTCCGTAACTGACTCACCACCAAGAGTTTTTGGTGCTCTGATTTCTATAATTTTGCTCATAAAACAACTTCCGTATAAAACTTTCTATAGATTTATACATGAAAAGAGACATGTAATAAACTAATAAATTCATTGAGGCTCTTATCATTTAGAAGTGGACAACAACTCCCAAATGTCATTCCAGCGTGTGACACTAAGTCATAAAAATTCCTTGACAAGCCTCGCCAGCTCCCTTATCATGAAAACGAAGCTATTTATTTATCTTCTCTGTACAGATTAAATGACAAAAAAACTCAACGTATCTGGCGTCTCATGTTTAATTTTTTGCACTATGTGCACTCTATGTCTTTATCAAATTTCTAGGTTTTTACCTACACAAGCTGAAATACGCTTATAAAGCATTTAAAACATTAAAAAACGCCAACTTAAAAGATGGATAGTGAATAACTAGCTACCCTAGGGTTTCTTTTGCCTTTTTTTCTGTTTAGTAAATTTCTTAATGTTTATAATTTAGATTAGTTGCAGCTTAAAAGCAGCTGAGTCGTGGTTATTAGACGTTTAGAATAAAAAAACGCCATACTTGAAAGTATAATGTAAGTAACTAGCCAACCACGGGGCTTCTTTTGCCTTTTTTTTCGCTTGGTAAATTTTTTAATATTTATAGCTAAACGACAACCGTCATCCCGCTGCTTGTTAGCGGGATCTAGAGATACCGCGAATGAATCGCGGTATGACGGTTAAATAATTCGTCATCCCGCTACGTGTTAGCGGGATCTAGAGATACCGTGACGGTATGACGGTTCGCGGTGGTATGACGATAAGGTTTATACCTTGTCATGCAAGTACTAGAATCCAGTAAGCTTATTTATGCATATAAAAGGTTATTATTTTGTAAAGTCAAAGTTGCTTTTGGTTTTAAGTTAAAGTACAATAAATGCAAAGGCTCATATGATGAATTAAACTGGATCCAAGTACTTGAATGACATCAGAGAGAGGGTAACCGAGGTTCATGCGATACACGCTACCAAAGTGTTTAAGTAATTAATTAGGTTAAAGTTTGGTATTCAAACAGTCGTACACATGCTAGTCAAAATAGGTACCAGAGGAAGCAAGCTTGCAGTTGCCCAGGCTTTGGAAGCAAAACAAAAGTTGCTGGATTCTTTTCCTAACTTATCTATTGAAATTGTTAAAATAAAAACTTCTGGAGATAAGTATGCAAACGCAAATCTTGCTGAAATAGGAGGCAAAGGATTATTCATTAAAGAAATTGAGACTGAATTGCTCGAAAATAATATAGACATGGCAGTTCATTCGCTAAAAGATATGCCTGCGTTTTTCTCAGGGGGTTTAACAATTCCTTGTGTTTTAGAAAGGCTAAGTTCATGCGATGCGTTTATTTCTCATAAACACAATAGCCTTGAGTCTTTGCCACAGCAGGCTACTATTGCCACTTCTTCAATAAGAAGAAAAGTTCAGTTGTTAAATGTTAGACCAGATTTAAATATAGTACCGCTACGTGGAAATGTAACAACCAGATTGCAAAATCAAAGTTTTGATGGAATAATTCTAGCTGAAGCAGGACTCATAAGATTAGAAAAACATCACTTGATTACAGAGGTATTGCCACCAAAAGTTATGTTAAGTGCAGTGGGGCAGGGGGCGGTTTGTATTCAATGTAGAAGGAATGATGTAAAAATTATCGATCTTTTAGAGAAAATTAATAATAATATGTCTTTTATAGGAGTGAAATCAGAGCGCAGTTTTATGAAGACAGTGAATGGTTCATGTTTTACACCACTTGCAGCTTTGGCTGAATATGTGAGCGAAAATATGCTACACCTTCGTTGTATGTTAGCAAGTGGAAAAAATATATACTTCACTGAGCGCACTTCATTTATAGAAGATGCGGAGAAAATGGGTATGGATGCAGGATTAGAGTTGAAATCAAAATGCTTATAAGCTTACCTAAAGTACGTGGAATCTATCGTTATGATGTCTTAATGTCTAAAGCGACGTGGTTAAATGTTGGTGGACGAGCTGATGTATTATTTAAACCATGTGATATTGAAGATTTAACATACTTGATTAAAAATACTGAACTGCCAGTTAGCGTTATTGGTGCAACATCCAACATAATAGTGCGAGATAGTGGCATTCGAGGAATAACAGTAAAATTAGGTAAGGAGTTTGCATATATTAAAAGTAAGGGTAACAACTCTATTGTAGCTGGGGGAGCTGTGCTGCTCAGCAACCTTGCTCACTTTGCGGGAAATCAGCAGATTAGTGGGTTGGAGTTTCTAGTTGGAATTCCAGGAACAGTTGGTGGCGGAATAGAAATGAATGCAGGTGCATATGGTAGTGATATCGCAAGTGTTGTACAATCCATAAAAGCAGTGAATCTAGAGGATGGAAACCTATATGAGTTCTCCAGCGAAGAAATGGGGTATTTTTACCGTGGACATAGCCTAAAAGGAAATTGGATTTTTGTTGAAGCTGAGTTTAAAGGAGTAAACTCAGAGTATGAGCTTATACTGCAAAGGTTAAAGGAAGTTATTGAGAGGAAAAATAAAAGCCAGCCAATAAGAGGAAAAACTGCTGGGTGCATATTCAAAAATCCAAAAAACTACCGAGCATGGGAGTTAATTGATAAATCTGGCTGCCTAGGGTTAAATATTGGTGGAGCTAGAATCTCTCAGAAACATTGTAACTTCTTGCTCAATTACGATAATGCAACTGCATCTGACTTGGAAAACCTTGGCAACAAAGTAAAAGATGCAGTAAAGGATAAATTTAATGTTGAACTTGAGTGGGAAATAAGGGTTTTGGGTAGCTATTAGATAGTTTTTATAGCTTATGTATATTCGTTCAGGAGAACGGCAAATAAGGTAAACAAGTAATCTAAAAAAATAATCATAGAGAAACCGTGAGGTAATGTGGTTAATCTTGTAGAACTTTGCAAGAATCTAGAGAGAAAAATAGCAAAGTTATACCAATTCTCATTATTAGTGAATCAAATAAGCGATATTGTAGAGTTATTTAATTGTGGAGTGAGAAAGAAAGGCAATAGTATGGCTTTTTTTCCATTGTTATCTATCCGTTTATTGTGCAGTGGGAATTGGTATTAGCTGAACGGACACTATTGTTATACTATATCTTATATACAATTGTGCAATATGGACAATGGCAACAAATTTACTAGCGAAATTCAGTGATTTATGATTGATAATTAAAGTTCTTAATTAGTAACCGTTCACACTTAATTCTTCAATCTCACTAATAGAAAGGCCAGTAAATTTGACAATAGTGTTGACATCAACATTGTTAGCCAGCATTGCTTTTGCGACTTCGATTTTTCCTTCGATTTTTCCTTCAATTTTCCCTTCCTCTTTACCGATTTTGATGCCTCTTTCTTCGCCAATTTGGATGCCTTTTTCAGTAGCAAGGTCAAGTCTGTATTCAAGAATGGCTTCTTCTTTCCGTAGATCCATTATTCTTTCTTCATAAGCTACTAAATCTTTTTCATTCCAGCTAAACCTGTCTAATTCATCGTAGGCTAACTTTATTATTGGTGCTTTTTCTGCTATTTTCCTTAAGTCTTCTTCCGTAGTTTCATCTGCATATTTGAAGAAAAATAACCAACGATCCACTATGCTTTCTAGCTGTTCTTCCTTATTCTTAGGAAATTTAGGTAGTTCAATAAATACAAATTGAAAATCTTTTAAGTCATGCTCATTGGTTTTCTCATCTCTTATAGTGTGGCTGGATATATAATCAAGCTTATCAGGAAATAAATTACAATTAGAGATAGCAATAAAGAAAACCTTCTTTAAATCAATGTACTTACCAGATTTATCAGCTTGCCTTGAGTAAGCCTTAGCAGCATATAGTTGAGCTCGTTTTTCGAAGCCTTTATCGCGAGTGAGCTGCATTTCAATCACATACCTAGCCCCACTAGAGTCCCTGCAAAGAACATCAACTATACTTTGCTTATCAGAGGCAATTTCAGGATCCATTATAGTACTGAGGAATTCCACTTCTTGTATAGTATTTATCTCAGTAAACCCTAAAATATCATTCAAAAAATGTATGAGAATATTCTTATTTTTTTCAGTGCCAAATATTTTTTTGAAGGTTAAATCCAGCTTAGGGTCGAGAAACTTAGATAAAGCCATAGCCAAAGTGCTTAAAAATATTAATAATTATACACTATTATTAACAATTATTCAACCATATTTTTGAAGATAGCTATGCCGCCGCGAACCGTCATACCGCCGCGGTATCTCTAGATCCCGCTAACAAGCAGCGGGATGACGAATTACTTAACCGTCATACCACCGCGAACCGTCATACCGCCGCGGTATCTCGGCATAGATTCCGCTAATTAGTAGCGGAATGACGATTGTGTATCGTGTTTTGCTAAAAATCACAGAATGCAGTCTGGTTACCTTATTAGAAGTTTAGCTTTAACTTTAAATGGACTACTCAACCGTGACAGACTTAGCTAAATTTCTTGGACAATCTGCATCTAACCCTTTTTTTGCTGCAGTAAAGTAAGCAAGGAATTGCATAGCAACACTGTAGATGATTGGAGAGATAAAATTATCAGTGTCTGGAAGTTGCACCACATCTGCGCAAACTCCCCTTAGGAATGGCGCTCCTTGTTTATCACTGAAGGCAATTACTTTGCCTTTTCTTGCAATAATCTCTTGTATATTAGATAGCGTTTTAAAGAATAAATCATCATAAGGGATAATTGCTATAACAAGCACAGTAGAGTCTATTAAAGCAATAGAACCGTGCTTCATTTCTCCCGCTGCAATACCAATTGTATTGATGTATGAAAGCTCTTTTATCTTCAATGCACCTTCCATTGCAACTCCGTATGAACTTCCTCTGCCAATTAAAATAACGTTATTGTGTTCTAATATGCTGCCTGATATATGTTGTATTTTCATCACATTTAAAACATGCTCAACATACTTGGGAATAGAGTTAATAGCGTTGCTTAGCTGTTTTATTCTCTCTCCACCCAGTATACCTTTTATTTTTCCAAGCTCCACGGCAAAGCATGCTAAAGTTGCAAGTTGCGCAGAAAAGGTTTTTGTTGAAGCAACACCAATTTCTGGCCCAGCAAGAGTATGTAACACAATATCTGAGATCTTTTCAATGCTGCTGCTAAATGTATTAGTTATACTTATGATTGTTTGCTTCTGTGATTTCGCATAACGCAGCGCTTCTATGGTATCTGCAGTTTCGCCAGATTGAGAGATAAATAACCCAATGCTGCCTTCTTCCAGCTTGACGTTGCTATACCTAAATTCTGATGAGGTTTCTAGATATACTCGAACTTGAGCGACATTTTCCAGCCAATACTTTGCTATTAGCCCAGCAAAATAAGATGACCCGCATCCAACTATAGTAATGTAACTCAGCTCAGAAAACAATTTTTTGTTAGCAAATATTACCTCTTTATATTGCTTGTAAAATTGATTTATTGTTTTGTTTAATGCACGCGGTTGCTCAAAAATCTCCTTTAGCATGAAGCTAGGGTAACCATTTTTGCTAATTAGAAAATCACTTGGACTACTATTTTCTATACTGCGTTTAACTTGTGTACCATTGTTGTATATACTAACTCCACTAGATTTTATCACTGCAATGTCATCATCTTCCAAATGCGATATTCTTTCCACAAATGCACTTAAAGCATTAGAGTCAGATGCAGCAAACACTGTGTTACAGTTATAGCCTATTGCTAAAGGCAAATTTCTCTTCGCAACAAATAAGGCGTCTGGATATTCTGCAAATAATAAGACCAAGGCAAATGAGCCGTGTAGGTTGTTTAAACACTTAAATAGAGAATCAACTGGCGACAATCCTTCATCGAGATATAAGGTTAGCATGTTTGGTATGATCTCTGTGTCAGTGTCAGTATGGAATGACATGCCCCTTTCTTCTAGGCCCTTTTTTAGCAGATTGTAATTCTCAATTATGCCGTTATGAGCAACAACAACGTTATTTGTACGAATGGGGTGAGCATTTTTAAGGCCTGGGACTCCATGTGTAGCCCAGCGAGTATGTGCTATACCAACTGTACTGTGAGACATCTTGCTGTCATCAACAACTTCACATAACCTTTCGACTTTACCTTCTGATTTTTTGACTTCTATCTTACCTTCGTTATTTATGATTGCTATACCTGAGGAATCATATCCCCTATATTCCAATTTTTGTAACCCAGTTAGTAAGGTTGGTATTACTGAATCACCACTACTTACTACACCAAATATTCCGCACACAAATGGATCACCAAACAAACTTTTTTCTAAACATGTTAAGCATTTTTGCCTTTATTACTGGTTGATTTATATTCTTTTTATCATTCTTTCGATTTTACCTTTTTAATTGGTTTAGCTGCTACTTTTTGAGTTTCTTTGCTTAAAACCTCAGATATAGCGGACTTTAGGACTTTTATCTCGACTTTTGGTGCTATTTCTATTATAAATTGTGCATTTGCTCCATCAACCTTGTTAACTTCACCTATTATTCCACCAGAAGTAATGACTGTATCACCACGTTTTATTTGATCTATCATCTTTCTATGTTCTTTTAGTTTTTTTTGTTGCGGGCGAATAATGAGAAAATAAAATACCACAAATATTAAAATCAATGGAGTAAAACTAGCAAAAGATGCGCCGATACTTGATGTATTGCTAGTTGCATCTGCTGCAAAAACTTCAGAAATGAGCATATTTAATCCTAATTGTTAATGATAAAAACAAACCTATTTAAGTATTAATTACAATACCATGCCATGTCAAGTTTGGTGAAGGCGTTTCTCAATACCGGCAATAATACTGCGAATTCTAAGTTATGCTAAAACTAATATGGCGGGAGTGATGAGACTTGAACTCACGACCTCATGCGTGACAGGCATGCGCTCTAACCAACTGAGCTACACCCCCCTAATTTCTTTTTAGCGTTTTCGGGCTTCAACTTTAAAGCTAATAAACATGTTGCCCTTTGTCAATATTTTTTGTTTGCGCTTTGCTGTCTTTTCTATTACTATGTAAATAATTTAATTTCACACATGGCTTGTACAAGTAGTCCCATTAGGGTTATGCCATGGAAGATAAACTATTTGGAGGAATGATATATGACAAATTTGCCTAAAGTCACTGTGCGTGATTTAGCTGAATCTGGTGTACATTTTGGTCACAAAATTAGTCGCTGGAACGCAAAAATGGCTCCATACATATATGGAGTGCATCAAGAAAATCGTATACATATAATTGATTTGCGAAAAACACTACCATTGCTACAGGTGGCCATGAAGGCTTTATATGACGTTGCATTTCAAGGTGGTCGCATTCTATTTGTTGGTACAAAGTTTCAAGCTTTTGATATTATTGCAAGTGAAGCGATTCGTTGTGGTCAATATTATGTGAATCATCGTTGGCTTGGTGGTATGCTTACTAATTGGGGCACTGTTTCTTCTTCGATAAAAACCTTGATGCAATATGAGAAAATATTAAATGACGAGGATAGCATTTTAACAAAGAAAGAATTGGGAAACATTGAAAAGAAAAAGCAAAAGCTTGATAAGGCGCTTGGCGGTATTAGAGAAATGGGAGCAATTCCTGATATCTTATTCATCATTGATACTAATAAAGAGCATATAGCGGTTAAGGAGGCTAAGAAGTTAGGAATTCCAATAGTTGCAATACTTGATACTAATTCTGATCCAGATGGTATTACTTATCTAATACCTGGAAATGATGACTCAAGAAAATCAATAGAGCTCTATTGTAAATTAGCTACCGACTCTATATTAGCTGGAATAGAGTCTACTCTAGCAAAATCTGGAGTTAAGATTGATGATATAAGGGGTGATGAGTTTATTCAAGAAAAAGAAGATGGTATTGTGCAAACTAAAAGGAGACGTAGTAAAGTTTACAAAGAAGAAGAAAGGGAGGTAGTAACAAATGAAGATGAATCCAGATGATATAAGAGAATTACGTGATAGAACAGGGCTTGGCTTAAGTGACTGTAAAAAAGCATTGGAAGAATGTGATGGTGACATCAAGAAAGCCGTTGATAAGTTACGTACAATAGGTCTTGCTAAAGCTGACAAAAAATCTGATAGAATAGCTTCAGATGGACTCGTTGCTATGTGTTTGACTGAAAATTATGGTGCATTGGTTGAACTCAATTGCGAAACAGATTTTGTTGCAAGGAATGAGAAATTTATAGAGTTAGTTTCAAATTTAGCATCAATTGCTCATCAAGAACGCTGTACTAGCGTTGATGAGTTAAAAAATGCCAAGTATGAAAGCATTGGCACAGTGCAGGAAGCTATTATGAATGGTACGTCAGTTCTTGGTGAGAAGCTAGAGTTAAGCAAGCTTTGTTACTTAGAAGCTAAGGATGGAGTTATTGCTGGCTACGTACATGGTGATGTGTGTGGCTTAGGTAAGATTGGTGCTTTAATTGCATTGCAATCATCTGGTGATAAGGCGAAGCTACAAGAGATTGGGAAACAAATAGCTATGCATGTAGTTGCTATGAAGCCTGAAGCTTTGTCTATAGATGATTTAGATCAAATGAAGTTGAAAAATGAACGTTCTATAATTGAAGAGCAAGTGAGGGGCTTAAATAAACCTGAAGAAGTAGCAAAAAAAATAGTAGATGGACGAATGGCTAAGTACTATGAAGAAGTTGTTTTACTAGAACAAAAGTTCATAAAGGATGATAAAATGAAAGTTTCTGATTTTATAAAATCAAGCGAGTTGAGTGCTGTTAAACTCTCTAATTACAAGTTACTTGTTTTGGGTGGTGCAAACTAAATGGTAAAAAATGTTTCCCTCAACAAATGAAAAAAGCGAAATAAAATATTCCAGAGTGTTATTTAAAATCTCTGGTGAGGCTTTGATGGGATCAAAGCAATTTGGTCACGATATGGAGACTATAGGTGAGTTATCTAAAGGCATAGTTGAAGTTTGTAATCTTGGAGTTCAGGTATGTATTGTTGTTGGTGGTGGTAATATCTTTCGTGGCACATCTGCGTCTTTAAGTGGTTGTGAAAGAGCAAGCAGTGATTATATTGGAATGCTTGCAACTATAATCAATGCTTTAATTTTACAAAACTTTTTAGAAAAAAATTTAGTAGCTTCGAGGGTATTATCTGCAATACCCATGGCCACTGTATGTGAGCCTTACATAAGAAGGAAAGCTATTCGTCATTTAGAAAAAGGTAGAGTGGTAATTTTTGCAGCAGGCACAGGCAACCCATTTTTTACTACAGATACAGCTGCGGCTTTACGTGCTGTTGAAATGAATTGTGATGTTATTCTAAAGGGTACGCAAGTAAGTGGTGTATACTCCGCTGATCCGAAAAAAAATGAGGATGCTGTAATGTATGATAAGCTTTCTTACACGGATTTGTTGACTCGTGATTTAAAAGTTATGGATGCATCAGCAATTTCACTTGCTCGTGAGAATTCTATTCCCATTATAGTTTTTTCTTTGAAGGGAGAAAAAATAGTCAATATTATTAAGGGTCAAGGTACTTATACTATAGTTTCAGATTGTAAACATTAGGTAATTTATGTTAAATGAAATAAAAGCTAAAACAAAAGAAAGAATGCTAAAAACTATTCAGTCCTTTCATGATGATATTAAAGGCGTACGCACTGGTAGAGCTAGCGCATCGTTGCTTGATGGTATAGTTGTAAATATCTATGGTGGACATCAAAAGTTAAATCAGGTTGCAGGTGTTTCGGTTATAGATAACAAAACCCTATCAATTAAAGTTTGGGACATTAGTGTTGTAGGTGAAGTGAAAAACGCTATATTAAATGCTAACCTGAATTTAAATCCTGTTGTCGAAGGTAGCACCATACGTATAGCTCTTCCGGACTTGACACAAGAAACCCGTGAAAAATTAGTGAAATTATTGCATCAGTTTGCTGAAAATGCACGGATTGCCATTAGAAATATACGTAGAGATATTATGGAAGAAACAGAAAAAATGAAGGAAAATAAAGAAATCTCAGAAGATGATTTTCATGGTGCTAAAAAGGAAATACAAAATATTACTGATAATAATATAAAAAAAATTGATGGTGAATTGTCCATCAAAGAAAAGGATATACTGAATCACTAAATGATATGGAGAAAGCTTACATAGCAAATGATGTCATTCCAGTGCTTGACACTGGAATCCAGTCTTTACTATACAACTATCTGATGCACTTGTTTGAAATCAAATTTCCTGGATCCCAGTGTCGGAGCACTGGGATGACACCAATTTTGCATTCAAGTATCAACTATTGGTGTCACTACAGTAACTCTCTTCCTGTCATGCAAGTAGCTGACACCTTCCAGGTGTCCATTGAAATCCAAAAAATTTCACTCAAGTCAAAATTAGGTTAAATTTAAATGTTGAATCAAGAATCTTTACCGAAACATTTAGCAATTATTATGGATGGTAATGGTAGATGGGCAAACAATCAAGGAAGAGTAAAAATTGATGGTTATAAAAAGGGCAGTGAAGTTGCATACGATATTGCCAAGTATTGTACGGACCTAACCATACCCTACTTAACTTTGTATGCATTCTCTATGGAGAATTGGCTTAGACCCAAAAACGAAACTGACTGTCTATTTGATTTATTTTACTCCGTTTTAACTAATGAAGATAAAGTCAATTTCATTTGCAACTGTAACATTAAGTTGAATTTTATTGGCAATTTAAGTCTGTTATCCAGTAAAATATTGGATCAAATTAAAAAAGCAGAAGAAATGACACATAAGAACGATGGTTTATTACTCACTGTGGCAGTCAGTTACGGAGCAAAGCAAGAAATTACACAAGCTATAAGCAATATTATAAAAGAAAATATTGCTTATGTATCAGAAGAGGAATTTGAAAAATTTCTGTATACTAAAGATTTGCCAAAATTGGATTTATTAATTCGCACTGGCGGCGAAAAAAGGTTAAGCAACTTTTTATTATGGCAAGCAGCTTATGCTGAATTGTATTTTTGTGATACTTTATGGCCTGATTTTTCTTGTCAAGATTTGAGTAAAGCATTAGAAGATTATACAAAAAGAGAGAAAAAATATGGTAGATAATAATTTTATAATTAGAATGTTGTCCTCAATAGTAATATTATTCATATTTTCCTTTGCTACATATTTTAGTGATTTATCGTTTTACCTATTGATTTTTTCAATAGCAGTTTTATCTTCTTTTGAATGGTATAATCTAACCCAAGGAAATAAAATTTTATACGTTTTTGCATTATTATTGATTGCACTACCAAGCGCCTCATTAATATATTTATATAATCTACCACAGGGAAAATACGCATTAGTATGGTTCGTCTTAACCATTTGGGGAATTGACGTTACTGCCTACCTATTTGGTAAGAATTTTGGTGGAGCTAAAATTTGCCCAATTCTTAGCCCTGGAAAAACTTGGACAGGACTTCTTGGTGCGATTTTAGCTGGAGTAGTGTGTACAATTTTTGGATCAATATTTTTTGGTCTATTTTCAATTTTTTATTCTCCAATCATTGGCCTTGCAATTGCTATTCTAGCGCAACTTGGCGATTTCACTGAGTCGCTTGTTAAAAGAGCTTACGGTGTTAAAGATAGTGGAAATATGATACCTGGCCATGGGGGAGTGCTCGACCGTATGGACAGTTTCATTTTTACTGCCCCTCTTATTGCTATTTACATAAGCTAAGTCTGCAGAAGTGCCATTAGAGCTCATCCCTAGTCAGCTCCCCAACCGCTTCCACAGTACAGTCATGGACAAACGTCTTTTCACAATAAGGGCAGGCTATTTCCTCTTCTTCTCCCATATCTAAATATATTAATGGATGGCCAGAACCCTCATCATTCTCATCACCATGACAACAAACTTTTCTATTATTAACCCTCACTTTTGACATGCTGCTCCTTTAGCTTATAACATTTTATATATTGAATATACCCATTCAGAAATAAAAAACAACAAGCACTATTCTCCATTTTTTATCCTATTCAGGTTAATCAATTCGTTTTGAACACCTTTTGATACAAATTTGCTAACATCTTCTCCTAATCTTGCTATTTCCTTTACAAAGCTTGATGAGATAAATTGAGTATCTTCAGAAGCAGGAAGAAATATGGTTTCGATTTCAGGAAGAAGTTTATAATTTACCCAACTCATTTGAAACTCGTAATCAAAATCCGACACTGCTCTTAATCCTCTAATAATAACAGAAGCATTCTGCTCTTTGGCAAACTTCACTAGCAACCCATTAAAAGATATAACATCTGCATCAATTCCTAGTCCTTTGATTTCATTTTCAGCCATGCTTGTGCGTAGCTTTGTGTCAAAGGCAGTATGCTTATTAACGTTTTCTGCAACTCCTATTATTAATTTATCGACTAGTTTACACGCTCTTTTGATTATGTCAATATGCCCAAAAGTTATAGGGTCAAATGTGCCAGGGTAGATTCCTATTTTGTCATTAATGTTCATCCTTTATTTTTATAAACTACTTTAAAAACTTTTGATAGACATAATAACATTTTTTATCTAAAAATAAAAGTATACAGTTGGCCTGATAGCTCAGTTGGTAGAGCAAAGGACTGAAAATCCTTGTGTCGCTGGTTCGATTCCTGCTCAGGCCACCTTCTCTTTCTTACCAAATTTACCTTTTTGTTGTAAAACGTTCTATAATATGTTATGATATTGATATAAGTGTTGAGAGGGTAAACTATATGTATAGATATTATAGCAGAATATTTAATATCTTATTAATTATAGTTCTATTATTAAGCAATATTACTTATGCTGGCGTTAGTGAAAAACCGGCATCTCAACATGTAACCAGAAAAGAAGAACCAGTGTCAACTGTCTTGACGGCAGAAAATACAGTAAATAATGACGTAGTTGTTGGTTTGTTGAAAACGGAAGAAGCACATGAACTTGGGCTATCTCAAAATATCTATGAGATGTTTAATAACTTTGTGGTTAAGACTGTACTGATTGATTATAATAAGATAATTAGCCTTAAAAAAATTCAGACAGAGTCACTTAATCTCGCAAAACAAGATAAAACATTGGCAAAAAAGCTAACATTAGACCGAATAAAAGTTGAAGTTGCACAATTCATTAAAGAGCACAAAATAAATAGGATATTTATTCCGGATAATTTACATTCAGCACCCACTCCTTATCGCCAGCTTGTTACTGAAGCAATTGTAAAAATAGTTGATGATAACCCTGCAATTCATTTACTTGGCATATGTGAAGGCATAATGAATGCAAAGGGAATTGAAGTAGTGAGTGTTGTGAGTGATGAAGAGAAGCAAAGATCTCATTTAAAATCAGCACCTAATCCACAGAAAGAGGATGTACCTCTCCAGCAGATAAAGATCGTTCCAAATAGTCGTTTAGCAGAAGTAGTAGCCAAATTCCTAATACCTAATGAAAATGGCTGGTTTTCAACATATTTTCCAGATGCTCATTCAGGAGCAGTAGGTAATACACCAGAAAATAGAAGAAAATTGGAGTCACTTGGATATAAAGTTGCAGCATTTTCCAGTGAGGGGGTAATAGAGGCTATTGAAGATAAGCATGGTAATGTTCACTTTCAAAGTCATCCAGAAGCCCTTGTTGTGAAGTCAGATAAAAACCTCTATTTATCAAATCACAAGGAACGTCAAGTGTCTACACTAGTTGCTATAGCGATTATGAATGATTTTCTTTATCGTGCTTAATGGCTATAGCTTTAGGCTTACCGACGATTTGATAAACGATAGATTTGTCATGTATCCGTTCAGGCAATGGCGTCAACTTAAGGAAAAATATCAGCGATAGTGTATAAAATTTCTCTCCAAATTTTTTATCATTAAATTATCCAAAGAGTGCAAGGGACAGCACTTTTGTTTCTATTTTATTGCAACAAAAAAGTTTAAAATGTGTCTTTTTTAGGTGAGGCATGCAAAAAGGAAAAGATCTTATCTTACAAATTAAAAATGCAATATACTCGAAAACTTTTCAGAAAATCCATTGTGTTGAGTTTTACACGAACAAGCTTTTTCGACAGTATTTTCTATGATTTTAAAGTTAGAGGTTGTCCGGAAACAAGTAAAAGGCTATAATATCTGAAATTTTAGTACGGGGTAAAGATGAGAAAAAAGTATCCAACAGATCTAAGCGAAAGGGAATGGGCAAGAATAGAAAAACACTTCAGAGTATCATACAAGAAAGGAGGAAGGCCGCCAAAGTATAGCAAAAGAGAAATATTAGAAGCAATTTTCTATGTATTGCGTACAGGGTGTCAATGGCGGTATTTACCAAATGATTTTCCGCTATGGAAGACTGTGTATGAGCAGTTCAGGCAATGGAAGAAGCAGGGAATTTTTGAGAAAATGAATTATGAAATTACAAAATATAGTAGAAGAAAAATAGGAAGGAATGAGCAGCCGAGTGCCTGTATAGTAGATAGTCAATCTGTAAAGACTACAGAAAAGGGGGGATCAAAGGCTATGATGGAAGTAAAAAAGTAAAGGGTAGAAAAAGGCATATAATTACAGACACTCAGGGTTTTATACTAGGTTGTTACGTAGGCGCTGCTAACGAAAATGATAGAGATGGTATTAAAATAGCATTAAACAATATGAGAACAAAATATACTAAAGTTAAAAAAATGTGGGCTGACATGGGATACCAAGGAAGAAATTTAAAGAATCACATAAAGGAAGAATATGACATAGATATTGAAATTGTTAAAAGGCCTCCATGTAGATTTTGGGTGCACAAAGATACGCCACCTGAGCTACTACCAACAAGAGAACAAGGGTTTAAAGTACAGCCAAGAAGATGGGTTGTAGAAAGGACTTTTGCTTGGGTTAATAGGAATAGAAGGCTATCGAAGGAGTATGATTTACTCACAACATCCACTGAGAATTTCATATACCTAGCTATGAGTAGGGTTATGTTAAAGAGGGAATATGCTTGAATTTACTAGTTTCCGGACAACCTCTTATAGTATTTTCTAAAATGAATGATAAATTTCCATTATGGTATTACCAACCAAAAGTTGTAAGTCTGTATATTTATGCATTAAAGGTCTGAGGCGGCTTTTGATGGTATTCCAACAATGCTCTATAGGGTTCAAATCTGGTGAATATGTTGGTAGATAGAGCAAACGGCATCTAGCATTATCTATTAACTCCTTTGTTTTGGGAGTTTTATGGAATGTGGCATTGTCCATAACTATTGTAGTACCATGTGGCAATTTAGGTAATAACATCTTCTCTAACCATGTATTGAATACCTCTTTGTCACACCCACCTTTGAAAGTCATTGGTGCAATAAATCTCTTTCCAATCCACCCGCCTATTATACTGATTCTCTCTCGTTTTCTTCCTGGAATATCTGCATAAATTTTCTTTCCTATTGGAGCACGTCCATACTCTCGGTATAACCTATTATCAACTCCTGCTTCATCTATATATAAGATGCTGGAATGGTCTATTTTTGAGATTTTATCGGTAAATCGCTGCCTATCTTCTTGATTGCGCTCTTGATATAGTGTAACTTTTTTTTAAAGTAATTCTTAGCTGTTTCAGCCTATACCAAATTGAATTTATTCCAAATCCAAGATTTTGTTTCATCTCTGCCAGCGTATGATCTGGATTCTTTTTAACATATTCTTCGAGTATTTTTGGGTCTATTTTTCGAATAAAGCTGCCGTTTTTCGATGGCCTTAGGCTTTCACCAGCGGCTTTCTTTCTTAACCAGCGGTACAGAGTTGCTATTCCTATCTCCAAAAGCTCTGCCACCTCAACCTTTGACTTCCCTTTTTCTATCATCGATACTGCCCTTTCCCTTAAATCCACACTATACGCCATTATAACTCAAATAGCTTATTATACCTTTATCATTTACTTTGGGAAGTACTATAGTTAAAAAAAGTTTGGGAATAGAATGTGAACTTATGGAGCCATTGACATGTACCCTCAAAGCAAGCTTTTTCTAAAGCAAGGTATAAGATTTGCCATACAGGCTTTCAAGAATTTAAGCATCCAAACAGCCTATCAGGATGAACCTGAGTTGGAGAGGCTATAGACTTATTGCAGCAGATGGTTCTGGTATGAGATTACCCAGCTCTGGAGAAATTGTATCCGAGTTTGAACCAAATGGAAACTGACCTTACCCAGAAAAAGTGGAGAGAAAGTTTGGAATGTTTTTCACAAAGAGAATGATGAATCAAAATGCTCAGGAATGCAATAGTTAATAGTGACGTTGTTTGTTATAAAAAATTTCTATGTATTCAAATATTGCAGTTCTAGTTTGTTGAGCAGAGTGTTGTGAAGTATCAATAAGTATTTCTCTTTTCAATGAGCTAAAGAAGCTTTCCACAACAGAATTGTCGTAACAACAACCTTTATGACTCATCTATGTTTTTTATGGATAAGAGATATTGATAACCTTGCGAAGTATATTGTGAACCTTGATCACTATGTAATAGTAGATTTTTGGCAGGTTTACGCTTGTTAACGGCCATTAATAAAGAGTCCATAACCAATTGTTTATTTATTGAACTGCTCATTAACTACCATGCGTGAATATAGATCGATTATTGTTGCCAAATATAGCCATCCTTCTTTGGTTTTTATATAAGTAATCCCATACTTTATTTGGTTGATCGACAATAAAGTTTTGGTCTAATATATTGGGAGCTACTGTCCGTTTGTTGTTTCTTAATTTTAAATTTTCTTCTCAATATAGCCTGAATACCATTTTTCTGCATAATACTTTGCACTGTTTTTAAGTTGCAACTTTTACCCAAAGCCTTCAATTCAGCATGAATTTTAGGAGCTCCATATCTACATTTAGAAGCTTGATATATTTTTTGAATATCTGCTAATAACTCTTTATTTGCTGATTCTCTACTGCTTATTTTTCTTGTGGTCCACTTATAGTAGCCACTAGCAGAAAATCCTACATAATTCCTGTACTTTATAGCAGTTACTATATAAAAAAATATTTTACTCTTTTTGACTGGCCAGGGCTTTTTTTAAAATGTCTCTTTCCCTTGTTACTCTTGCTTTGTAAATCAAACCTCTCTTTGTCGTAAGGAGCCATGTTACCTCTACCTGGAAATGCATCTGCTGCCGACTTTTTTTCGTTGTGTTTCTTTATCCATTTTCCTAATACACTATCCCTTATTCCTAGATCTCTTGCTACTTTTGCAACTGGTTGACCTACCTTTCTTTGTTCATTTGCCAGTTTAACAGCTTCCAATTTGAATTCTGCTGTATATTCTCTTACCATTTCTAATCCTCCAAAATTTTATTTTACCCAAAAAAACTCTTTTCTTTCTCTCCACTTTTTCTGGGTAAGGTCAGTATGGGAAAAGGTGAAAGATGTACTAAAAAACCCAGAGATGATAAAAAAGGAATACCAACGTAGAGTATTAGAAAATAAAAATGATGAATCATCAGAGAAAAAGTTTGCAAGAAGAGAAAATCAAATAAAAGAAGGTATCGAAAAATTAATGGAAGATTATTATAGTCAAGAAAATGCAGGAGAGAAAGGATATATAAGCGAGGAAGAATTTAAACAGACAATGAGAAAAATGAAAGAACGCTTACAAGGGATAGAAGAAGAGAAAAAAAAGGTAGTTGATCAGAAGGCAGTAGAAAAAGGAATAAGTCTTATTATAAATAGCATAAAGAATTTTTATTCTAGTGTAAAATCGAACCTGGAACAGCTAGATTGGCAAACTAAGCGCGGCATTATTAAAGCATTAATAGGACAAATTAACATTGGTTGTGATCAGGTAGAAGTAGGATTTCAGATCGAAGAACCAGCACAGGATGGGGGAATTCTTAATTTGTATCATTGTACTACACATCGTAATAAGGGGGTTGGCAAAATGTGTCAAGCAAGTTTTTTCGTTTCTATAAATCTGGATTTCAGCGTTATGCGCTGGAATGACAACGTGAGGTAAATTTTTCAACATCCCAAAATTACAGAATTCAGTCTGTTTAATTAAGTGTGAACTGTTACACGAAAATTTTGTAAACAGATTAATATACCCTGTTTTTGCTATTCATCTAAAAATGGAACCATAGAGTACGTTGAGGAGCGTAAGCAAATTTTAATGCAAAAATTACTATCAAAAAATAGATTATGCAAGAGGTCTAATTATTCTGCCGCAATTTTGCTCTATCACACTTGCCACATTTAATATTCCAGCTTCATCATAATAATTTCCAATCACTTGCAAGGCAAGTGGTAAACCCTCATTGGAGAGCCCAACAGGAACAGAAATAGCAGGCAATCCTGCCAGACTTGCCGGCACAGTAAACACATCATTGATGCACATAATTAGCGGATCTGGCTTTTCATTTAAGCCAAAAGCTTCTGTTGGAGCAGATGGCACAAGTATGTAATCTATTTTTTCAAACGCTTTTATAAAATCATTTCTGATTAATGCCCTGATACACTGTGCTTTTTCGTAATATTCATTGTAATGACCTGAGGAAAGCGCATAAGCGCCAATTAAAATTCTTCTTTTCACCTCTTTACCGAAACCTTCTGCTCTTGTTAGTGAATACATTTCTTCAAGGGTATCAGCATCAACCCTGAACCCATAACGCACACCGTCATAACGAGCAAGATTGGATGAAGTTTCAGCAGAACAAATTAAATAATAGACTGGTATTGCATATTTAGTATGTGGCAGAGTAACGTCAACAACTTCAGCGCCATTTTCTTTTAAATAGGAAGCAACTTTCTCCCAATTATGGACTATTTCCTCTGAAATTCCATCCATCCTATATTCTTTTGGTATACCAATACGCTTACCCTTGACATCACCATTTATAAAGCTAGAAAATTTAGGCACTGGCTTTTCGCTTGATATTGAATCTTTTGTATCATAGCCACAGATTGCTTCCAGCATTAATGCTGAATCAGAGACAGAACGAGTAATGACTCCTGCTTGATCTAGAGAACTCGCAAATGCAATCATACCAAAACGCGAGCATCTTCCATAAGTTGGCTTTATTCCAACCACTCCACAATAAGCTGCTGGTTGGCGCACAGATCCACCGGTGTCACTCCCTAGTGCTCCAGCGCATAAAAATCCAGCCACCGATGCTGCAGATCCACCAGATGATCCACCAGGAACAACTTTTTCCCCATCGCTTTTTCTAATCCACACATTTTCAACAGGGCCAAAATAGCTATTTGTGTTCGCAGAACCCATAGCAAATTCATCCATATTAAGCTTACCGAGCATGGCTGCTCCACTTTTTAAAAGCAAGTCAGACACCGTAGATTCGTAAGTCGGAACGAAATTTTCCAGCATTTTTGAGCATGCTGTTGTTTTTATTCCTTTTGTACAGAATAGATCTTTGATGCCAACTGGTACACCCATGAGCGGCGAGATTAAATCATCCTTTTGCCTAGAGAAATGTTCATCTGCAGCTTTAGCAGCTTTCATTGCTATCTCTGGGGTTTTTGTTATAAATGCATTTAATTTCTCATTTTCAACCGCACTGATGTGCGCCTCTACGAGTTCAACGGCAGAAAAACTCTTTTTTTTGAGCCCGTCATGCATTTGTGTAATACTTAACTTTCTTAGTTCATTCATCAATATTTAATTTTTAGCAAGACGTTAATTATAACATGGCACGATAAAAAATCCATACATTTATAGTTACAGCTAGAAATGTAGCTAAGGTAACTTAGATTCACCGACAATCGTCATCCCGCTACTTGTTAGCGGCTAAGAGATACCGCAGCGGTATGACGTAGAAGCTATACTTTTATACTCACCAACTCAGTATCCAATCCGGATTGTATCTTAAAAAGGTCAAAAGACTATAATAAGCAAAGGAGTGATACTGTGTCTGAGTGAAAATCGTTGAGATCCCAGTGTCTGCTGCTTGCATAGCATTTATTTACAAAAAAATAGTCATGCAAGAGACTTTGCTTGGATATTTGATATAATTTAGGTCTATTAAAGCAAAAAATACTAACATGAATGAAGTGATAACATTTGGTTGTCGTCTAAATTTTTACGAGAGCGAGTTAATCAAAGAAGCATTAAAAAAAGCAAAGAGAGAAAATGTTGTTGTGGTGCATAGCTGTGCAGTGACAAACGAAGCAGAACGTCAGGTAAAGCAAAAGATACGTAAGATTTACAAAAATGATCCAAATAAAGAAATTATCGTAGTTGGTTGTGCTGTTCAGTTGGATCCAGAAGTTTACAGTAGCATTCCTGGTGTAAGTAAAGTGCTCGGTAATCAAGATAAGCTAAAAGCTGAAAATTACTTACTAAATGACGATAAAATCTTGGTCAGTGATAACCAAGTAGAACCTGTTCTAATTAATGGATTTGAAGATAAGTCAAGGGCATTTATTGAAATTCAAAATGGTTGTAATCATAGCTGCACATTTTGTTCAATTACTGAGGCAAGAGGGAATAATCGATCTGTGCCAATAAACAGTATTATAGAGCAAATCAGGATCTTTGTAGAAAATGGATATCAAGAAGTAGTGTTTACAGGGGTTGATATTACTGACTTTGGTACAGATTTGTTGGGTAAGCCATCACTTGGTTCAATGATTAGGAGAGTTTTAAAGGATATACCAGAGTTGAAGAGGCTAAGACTTTCCTCTATCGATGTTGCTGAAGTTGACGACGAATTAATGGATTTAATAGCTAATGAGTCAAGACTTATGCCTCATTTACATTTGAGTCTACAATCTGGTAATAATTTAATACTAAAGAGAATGAAGCGTCGTCACAACAGAGAACAAGTGATAGAATTTTGTCATAAAATGAAGAGCTTGAGGCCTAATATAGCATTTGGCGCTGATATTATTGCTGGATTTCCAACAGAAACTGATGAAATGTTTCAGGATACAGTTGATTTACTGAAAAAAACAAATATAGTTTACCTACATGCTTTTCCATATTCAGAGCGGAAAAATACACCTGCTGCACGAATGCCACAAGTACCAGAGAATGTGCGTAAAGAACGAGTAAAAAATTTAAGAGAAGTAAATAAAGAAATTATGAGCAGTTTTTGTCAATCCTTGATCAACACTAAGCAAAGTGTTCTGGTTGAGCAAAATAATGTCGGTAGAGCAGAAAATTTTGCATTAATAAAGCTTGAATCAAAAGCTCAAGCCAAGAGTATTGTGAAAGTTAATGTTAAAGGAGTGGAAAATAATTATCTAATTGGAAATATTTTTTCTTAATTTTTGTACATTGAAGAAATATACGATATAGTAATTATACTGTAAATGATAATTGTGAATTCATTTATGATAACTAGAATATCTATTACTTTATTTTTGATTTTCATTTCATGTGTCTATTTTTTTATTATTTATATTAGTAATGATACACACATTGAGCAAGTACAACCCTTAAAATTAGAAACAGACAATAATAAAAGTGTGATACGTTCTGAGGAGGTTACTGCAAAAGAAATACCAATAAAATATCAAGAACTTGAAAGTAGTCCACCTTCTGTTTTCCAAGTAGCTGATCAGAAAAATATGTGGTCACGTATTGCAGATCAAGCTGAGCCTACAAAAGAAAAATCAAAAAAACTTGATTTTTATGTTAGCGCTAACGGTGGTAAGGTATACCATGATAATTCAGAAATATTTGTAAAGGGTATACAAGAAATAGGAAAAAGAGTCCTAACTTTAGTTGAAAGTCATTATGGTTTTATAATAAAAAATATAGTGGCAGATGAAATTAAAAGTATACAGCAATTTGATGGTAAAATTGATTTCCAGTGGTTTAGCAGCATGTCTTTAGGTTACTATGCTGGAGAAAATGGTAAAATTGATTTTGAAGCCGCGTATTCTATAGCCAATATTGAAGATAGTAATTCTCCTCCGGTATTTGATAAATCAGCAAGTATATTTGCGTTTTTGTTAAACTTCTATTATAATCCCAGCGTTCAGGATACACAATTTGCTCCGTACATCGGTCTTGGTATAGGACCAACAGTTTTTAGATTAAAAAGGATTAATGGGTCACCCCAAAATTCAATGCCACTGAATGTTCCTTGGTTTGCTTATCAAATAAAACTTGGTGTTGATTATTCAATAATCCCAGAAATCAAAACCTTTCTCGGCTATCGTTACTTTAGCGTTCCGATACCTGTTGCAGATGACATATCTACTCACAATATTGAAGTTGGTTTGATATTTAATTTTTAGTGATAATTTAATATATATATAAATTCTTATCTTTTCTATCTAACAAACCAAATGTTGGTACGATTGTTGCTTTTAAAAAAATGACAGTTTCTACTGTTCTAATATTATTCGCTAGCCTTTTTGATTTCTGATGCAATAAGCTTTGCTTATCTTCTCTATGTTCTATAAGCCCGCCGATTACCATAATTTCACCGCTCTTAATTTTTAACATAGAGTTCATTTCTCTGATTTCAACAATTGGAATGTCGCTATTTAATTTCATTTTACTCTGCTGTGCGACGTACTCTATATCTGGATCTTTAGTGTAGCCGTTAATTCTTGATAAAGTTGGATGTATATCCATGAATATTTCACTAGTATCAATGTTAATGCTTGGGTGGATTATTAGCACAACACCTATTGGGACGCTATTCATCTTGGTAATTAAGGTCTGATTAGAGTTTCTAGTATCTTTTTGTATATCGGAGGTAAAATAAATATGGTTTTTAGTAAATGAAATCATCGCTTGCTGATTATTTATAGCATGTACTCTGGGGCTTGAAATTACAGTTGAAGTGCCAAATTTGTCTAAATTTTTTACTAAATCTCCTAGATCATTTGCACCAAAGTTCATTGCTAGGTTAATAATGGAGTTATCTTGATTTATTATAGACTTAGTTCCATCTTGTAAGTCATTTAAGTTCATACCAGAAAGGTATTTGTCATCTAGCACAACTTCAACTATTTTTGCCTCTATCATTACTTGAGAAGACGCTAACTTCTTAACCTTATTAATATATTCTTCAACAGCTTTGTGGATATCTTTTCTAGCATTCAAAATAATAACACCAGCTTCTCTGTTGGATGAAAGGAATTCGCCATCATCCACCCCGTTAACATCCATTATTGCATTCAAGCCTTTTTCTAATGAATTCCATAAGTCACTACTGTATTGAGACTTCATAACATTGTTATAGTCCCTATCAACGTTACTTCCATCACTGTTAGTAATATTGTTATTAATGACGAAACTGCTTTGAGCAGAATGTTGAATATTGATGAAGTCTACGTAATAATTTTGTGCGTATGGCAAGTCCTGCTCAATTCTAATTACACCATTACTTGTTGAGTAACGCAGTTTGGCGCTATTTGCTATACTCTGAATTACTTCGTTTATATCCTTATCTTTTAGCTTTAAAATAATATTACCTGATATTTTTGGGTCCATATCCAAGTTAACGTCAGAAAGTTTTCCTATCTCAATCAGCAAATCCTTTACTGATACTTCTTCACTAACATTAATAGAAATAAGCTGATTACTGATTGTGAGATCGGGAAACTCTATTGGTAAAGGCATAATTTCTGGTATTGCCGGTTCATTAATCTCCAAAGAGGTGTTATATTGTTGCAACGGATAATCGTGCTTATAATTGTCTATGTTAATAGGATATTGCTTGGTAGGTAGATGTGTGCAAGAAATAATGAAGAGGAGTATTAAGCATTTAAAAATAGCCATTAGAACAGCATACAAAATCTATACTAATAGATTTCTATAAAAATATTAAAAATGTATTTAATCTCATTTTCATCGAGCAGATAATTGTCGTGTATTAGCTTTGGCTATGTATTTTTTGTATACTCTTCTTGTACTTAAATGTAGACCAGCATAGCCCTAATTTTTTTATATATTTTACTTCTTTCTCTGTATTTAATAATAGGCTTGAAAATAAATGGTAAGCCTATAATTGTTAAGCTTAGAGCTAGGGTTGAAAGTATACAACAGGCTTTGTGTTTACTATGTAGCTCTTTCAGGTAAAGCATCAAAAATCTACAAAATTTTTTGTAATTTTCTTCGATGTTTTTTTTGCTATGAGCCTTGCTAATGAACATATCTATTGCGGTATGACCGTTATTGCACTTAATGTTAAGGTCTGCACCTTTTTCTGTTAACAACTGAGCTATATCAAAATAATCCTTTTGAACAGCAAGATGTAGAGGTGCAAAACCTTGTTGCTCACAAATGTTCATATTGGCTCTAACTTCCAATAACATTTTCACAATTTGTGTATGGCCTTTTTTAACTGCGAGTAGCAAGGGAGTTCTGTTACATTTAGTAACAGCATTAACGTTTACCTTAAGCTTCAATAAGAGCTTAACTGTTTTAGTGTTACCATTATGGCTAGCTTTATGCAGCCTAGCGTTACCATTAAAATCTTGATCGTTTGCTTCTATTCCCTTTGAAACAAGAAATGTTACCATTTTTCTATTATTATGCTCAATAGCGCAATCTAACGCATCAAAACCATGGTTGTTTTTTGTGCAAAAAAACTCTTTAAGTTTAATTTTATCGTTACTTGCTTGCTGTTTTTTTGCAATAAGTTTTACTATTTGCATTTTGTTGTTATACGCTGCTAGGAAAAGCGTAGTGTTATTTTCTGCATCTTTGGCTTCTATATTTGCACCTTTCTTTATCAGATATTCTATAATTTCTGCTCTGCTGTCATAATGTGCGGTGCATTGATAAATGGTTAAAAACAAAGGAGTACGAAAATTGTTATCTTCACATTCGAGATTTGCTCCGCTATCAATTAAAATTTGAACACTTTTTTTAGAACCGTATAGTGAAGCTATATGAAGAGGAGTATAGCCCTCTTTGACATCTTTTTCATTAATTTTTGCGCCTTTTGTTATCAAAAAATCTATTAATTCCGTGTCATCTTGTAGTGCAGCAAGGTGCAGTGGAGTGAATCCATTTTTATCCTTGGAATTAATTGTCAGTTGGTTAACAAAAAGTTTAGCAACTTTCTTGTGTCCATGCATAATGGCGTAATGCAGAGGGTTTCTATTTTCGTTGTCTACGACATTGAAATCAGCTTCGTGCTCTAGTAATGACTTTACTCCAACTAAATCGCCTTCTTTTGTGAACTTATGCAAGAGAGTGATTCCACTTGCATCTTTTGAGTTAATATCAAATCCATTTTCTACTAATTGGTTTATATCTTCCTCACGCGCCATATCACTTAAATCTCTAATTAAACTCTTTTCGCGTTAATAATACTCCTACTTGATTAAGTTTAAATGAATCTGTGAGAAATGGCTAGTGCATTCTTGCATAACAAACTTTTGGCAGCGCATTGGATGAAACGAAAAACTTACTTGACAAACTCCGCCAGCCCTCTTATCATGAAACTGAAGCTATTTATTTATCTTCGCAACCTCTGCAGTGGATTAATGACAAAAAACTTAATGTATTTGGCGTAAATCATGCTTAATTTTTTGCACTATGTGCACCTCATGTCTTTATAAAACTTTTAGGTTTCTACCTATACAAGCCGAAACGCGCTTATAAAGTGTTTAAGACAGTAAAAGACGTCAAATAGACAAGGGAGAATTTGAATACTAGCTACCCTAGGGTTTCTTTGCCTTTTTTTTTATTTGGTAAATTTCTTAACATTTATAGCTAAACGACAACTGTCATTCCTGTAAAGGTCAAGTATCCCGCTACTTGTTAGCGGGATCTAGAGATACCGTGACGGTATGACGTAGGATTGCTGTCATTCTGCTACTTGTTAGCGGCTGAGATACCGCGAATGAATCGCGGCATGACGGTTCGCGGTGGCATGACGATAAGCTCGTCATCCCGCTACTTGTTAGCGGCTGAGATACCGCGAATGAATCGCGGTATGACGGTTAGCGGCGGCATGACGTAGGATTGCTGTCATTTCGCTACTTGTTAGCGGCTAAGAGATATCGCGGTGGTATAGCTATAAATTGTTGATATCTTTTTTATATCACATTTTTAACTTACAATAGTTAGCCAGCGTTCCTTACATTAACCAAATCTTTCAAATTCTGCACTCACCACTACCTATAACTCACTTTCACGCAATATTGATCGTTCTTAAAAAGCAATCTAACATTTTTTATTCCTTGATTGCGAAGCTTTGATGCAGCTGATTTAGCAGCCTGAGCACTTTTAAAAAATGCAACATATCCCTTACTTTCTGCACTGTCTTGTTTCGGATGACGTTTCTGCATTTCTTTTTCATATTGCTTTCTGTAATGAGGAGTATTTTGTATCAATTGTTCTGACATCTTTCTTAGGTATTGAACTTTTACTTTTGCAAGCCCAGATTTATGAAATCCTAAGACTTGAGCTGCTTTTTCTGATAAGTCTATTATTCTGCCTTCAATAAAAGGCCCTCTATCGTTAACCCTTGTAACAAGCTTTCTTCCATTTTCTAAATTAGTGACAAGAACAAAGCAGGGTAGGGGCAAAGTCTTATGTGCTGCAGAGATCAAGTGGCGGTTAAACACTTCACCATTTGCTGTAAGCGTGCCGTGATCTTCTATTCCATACCACGACGCTGTCCCTATCTCTTCATAGTGTTTACAGTTTTTTGGATAATAAGTTATACCATTTATTGTGTAGCTGCTGCCAATTTTGTAATGACCTGCAGTGCAATTAAACCTGTTGCTAAAACTGCAACTACTCATCAAAACGAATATTAGACATAGGAAGGCTAGGTTTTTTATCATTGTATTCGGTAAGAGGGTTCGATACTATGAGGATTTTAAATTATACTATAATAAATTTAGTAATGAGTAAACATCTACTGCTAAATATTAACAAAACTCAAGAAGGAATAATACATATTATTGGTATAGGTGGAATTGGAATGAGTGCCATTGCTGAAATTCTTCACAATTCCAATTGCAAAGTTCAAGGCAGTGATGCACAATCAAACGACAATATAAATAAGTTACAAAAGCTAGGTATAGAGGTTTATATTGGTCACAATGCTAATAATATAAGCCAAGCTCAAATAGTTGTACATTCTTCTGCAATAGAATCTGATAATGTGGAGTTAATTGCGGCAAAAAATAACAATAAAACCGTTTTGCATAGATCAGACATACTTGCTGAAATTATGAAAGGTAAATATGTGATAGCGGTTTCAGGTTCAAGCGGAAAGACAACAACAACAGCTATGATTGCTTCCATTTTTGATCATTCTAATATTGATGCAACTGTAATTGTAGGAGGAATACTAAATTCGTATCAGAGTAATTCAAAACTTGGAAAGAGTGATACTTTTCTGATCGAGGCTGATGAGTCTGATGGAACTATGCTAAAAATCCCTGCAAATATTGCTGTTATAACGAGTATTAACGACGATCATATGGATCATTATGGTACATTCGACAATATTAAAAATGCGTTTTTTCAGTTTATAAGCAAAGCAGATTTTGCAGTTTTGCCTGATTCTGTAGGCATTAATTATGATGCGAGTAATTCTATAACGTTTGGGTTTGAGAATGGTAGCATAAGAGCCAGCAACATCGAACAACATAATAACAGCATGGAATTTGATGTGTTGATTGACAATAACCACAGAATAAAAAACGTAGTACTATCAAACACAATAGGAATGCATAAAGTCAGTAACGCACTAGCTGCAATATCAGTTGCGATAAAGCTCGGAATTAGCGATGCAGACATTAAAAAAGGCCTTTTTGAATTCAAAGGAGTAGCAAGAAGATTTTCTTTAATTGCCGATATTAAGGGTGTTAAGCTAATTGAGGATTATGCTCATCATCCAAACGAAATACAAGCAACTTTAACAGCAGCACGTTCGATTACTAAAGGAAAGATAATAGGAATTATCGAACCACTTCGTTTTGCTCGCATTCGTAATTTTTTTGATGAATTCATACGAATTTTCATGATGTTTGATTATGTCATCCTCACCCCTGTTCATCCCCCAGAAGACAAGCCCATTCCTGGTTGTGGAATTAATGATATACAAGAAGCTTTAATCAGTAATGGATTTAATAACACAAAAATTATGAATGATGCTTTGCTCATTTCACATTTTATTAGTGATTCGACAAGTCCAGGTGATATAGTATTATTTATTGGTGCTGGTAGTAATATAGCTAAATTGGCAAAAGAAACTGCAGCACTTATTGCAGAAGTTAAGGTTTAATGCGATGAATAAGATAATCAACAACGTATTTGCAAGAGAAATTTTAGATAGCAGAGGTTATCCCACTGTTGAGGTAGAGATTGAGCTCTGTGATGGAGCAATAGGCAGGGCATCTGTACCTTCTGGAGCTTCAACTGGTAAATTAGAAGCCTTGGAACTCAGGGACCAAGATGAGAAAAGGTATTGTGGTAAAGGAGTGCTGAAAGCTGTTCAAGCTGTAAATGGGATAATAGCAGATGAAATCATTGGAATGAATGCAGCGGACCAAAATGCAATTGATGAAGCATTAATTGAACTAGATGGAACAAAAAACAAATCTAAACTTGGAGCAAATGCAACTTTGGGTGTGTCTCTTGCGGTTGCAAAAGCAGCAGCAAACAGTTTTAAAGTGCCGCTCTACAGATATTTGGGGGGAGAGCAGACGAGTGTTATGCCGGTTCCACTCATTAACATAATTAATGGCGGAGTACATGCAGACAATAAGCTCGATTTTCAAGAATTCATGATTCTTCCGGTCGGGGCTGAGACTTTCAGTGAAGCAATCAGAATGTCTGCGGAGGTGTTCCACAACTTACGTAGCATTCTTAAGAAAAAAGGTTATAGCACAAACGTAGGAGATGAAGGCGGTTTTGCACCAAATATTGAAAGTACTGAAGAAGCACTTGATTTGATCATATACGCTATAGAATCAGCAGGTTATTCAGCGCAAAGTGATTTTGCACTGGGCCTTGATGTTGCTTCATCTACTTTTTGTCACAACAAAATTTACAAGTTTGAAAATAAAGAGCTTACTTCAAAAGAATTGACTGAATACTATTGTGACCTTGTGGAAAAATATCCAATAATTTCTATAGAAGATGCAATGAGTGAAGACGACTATGAAGGCTGGAAATTGCTTACTGCAAAACTAGGGAATAAAATTCAATTGGTCGGGGATGATTTGTTTGTTACAAATTGTGAACTGATATGCAAAGGAATAGAGGAAAAAATGGCAAACGCTGTACTGATCAAGCCAAATCAAATAGGGACGTTAACAGAAACGTTTAATGCAATTGAAATGGCAAAATCAAATGGCTATAAAGCTGTTATTTCTCACCGCTCAGGTGAAACAGAAGATACAACAATATCCCACATAGCAGTTGCATCAAATTGTGGGCAAATAAAAACCGGGTCGCTATCGCGTTCTGATAGACTCGCGAAGTATAACGAGCTAATGAGAATAGAAAGCACGTTAGGAAAGGATGCTAAATATTATCGTGGGTTAGCATGGGTTTTATAGACGAAGTAAAATTGTGTTTAAAAGCCGGTGACGGTGGTGATGGCTGTGCAAGTTTTCGTCGAGAAAAGTTCGTTGAATTTGGTGGTCCAAATGGTGGTAATGGAGGAAAGGGTGGAAACATAGTTTTCATCAGCGACGCTAATCTCAACACTTTGCTTCATTTTCGTTATAGAAGACACATTAAAGCAGATAGTGGAAAAAATGGTGCAGGCAGGGATAGATCTGGCACAGCAGGGAAAGACGTTATACTTAAAGTTCCAGTCGGTGCACAAATAATCGATGAAGAAAGTGAAGAGATAATAGTCGATCTTGACAAGCCTGGTATGGAATTTCAAGTAGCACAGGGTGGAAAAGGTGGACTTGGAAATACTAATTTTAAATCTTCTACTAATAAGGCACCAAGACATTTTACTTACGGTCAGCCTGGCGAAGAAAAACATGTATTATTAAAACTAAAAGTTTTATCAGATGTTGGAATTATTGGCATGCCAAACGCAGGTAAATCAAAATTTTTGACTCGCTGCTCAAATTCCGATACAAAAGTAGGCGATTATCCATTTACCACCGTAAGACCTCATTTAGGCATGGTAAAAGTGGATGATAGCGAAGTTGTAATAGCAGATATTCCTGGAATAATTACTGATGCTCACCTTGGAGTTGGGCTCGGGCATAAATTTTTAAAGCACATAGAAAGGTGTCAAATTTTACTTCATTTAATCGATGTAACTCACGATGACGTTGTTTCGGCTTATAGTTGTATCCATAATGAATTGGAACTTTACAATAGTGATCTTGTTGAAAAAGAAGAGATTGTAGTATTAAACAAATGCGACTTATTGAGGGAAGCAGAAATTCTGGAAAAGAAGAATCACCTAGCTAATTATCTCAATAAAGAAGTGCTGTGCTTATCAATTAATGGTGATTTACAGCCTATTTTAAGATTATTAAGTGAAAAATTGAAAAAGAGTAATTCTAAGGAAATCGATGTATATGATCCTTTTAAGATGTGAATTTCATTTATTTTATCATATAACTAGAATATATTTGTACGAACATTTGTTTTTGTTAAACACAACAAATCCCAGTGTCAGCTACTTGCATCTACCACACAACTGTACGAACATTGCAATTTGCAGGCAATTTGCGTGGCAGATGGTGTCATCCCAGTGCCCAGACACTGGGATCCAGCCTTTTCATAATCATCAAAACGTTGTATTTTAACATAAAACGGCTACTTTTATGCTTACCAACTTAATAAAATTTCTGGATCCAAGTGTCAAGCACTGTGATGACATCATAGGGGCGCTGGGATGACACCCTCCTGCTAGACAATGTTCGTACAGTTGTACATCTACCATGCAAGTTACCTGAAAATTGCAATGTTCGTACACTTGACTACTTGGATCTAGTATGATTTAATTAACCAAGAAGTAGGCATGAAAAAATTATGTAGTGAACCAGTTTGCATAACACCAGGAGGAAAATATGGATAGAAAGACGAGAATAGAATCAGACAGCTTAGGGGAAGTAAAAGTACCAAGTGAACATTACTGGGGAGCGCAGACTCAGCGTTCTTTAGAAAATTTTAAGATTGGCACAGAAAAAATGCCAGAGCCTCTGATTAAAGCATTAGCAATAGTAAAACTTGCAGCAGCACATGTTAACATGAAGCAGGGTAGCATAGATAATAAGGTAGGGGACGCAATCTGCGCAGCCGCAAAGGAAGTAATAGATGGCAAATTTAATAATGAATTTCCGCTTGTTGTTTGGCAAACCGGATCCGGAACGCAGACTAATATGAATATGAATGAAGTGATCAGCAATCGTGCAATAGAGATTTTAGGTGGTAATTTGGGTAGTAAATCTCCAATACATCCAAATGATCATGTGAATTATGGTCAGTCGTCAAATGACACCTTTCCAACAGCAATGCATATAGCAGCAGCAGACCAGATAAACCGCTTGCTTATTCCAAATCTTGAAAAATTGCATAAGGTGCTGGATAATAAGGTTCAGGAATTTAAAGATATAATAAAAGTAGGACGTACTCATCTGCAAGATGCAACGCCCCTAACACTAGGACAGGAGTTCTCTGGCTATGCAGTCCAGATTAAAAAGGGGATAGAAAGAGTAAAATCAACTTTAAGTGATATATATGAGCTTGCACAAGGTGGCACTGCAGTTGGCACGGGACTCAATACTAAAAAGGGTTTTGCTGAAGATTTTTCAAGCCAAGTTGCAGAAATTACTAACCTTCCATTTACTTCAGCAGGCAATAAATTTGAAGCGCTAGCAGCAAATGATGCTTTAGTTGAGCTCAGTGGAACACTCAATACAGTAGCAGTCAGTTTAATGAAAATTGCAAATGATATAAGGTTGCTTGGTTCTGGTCCAAGATGCGGAATTGGGGAAATAATGTTACCGGAAAATGAGCCTGGTTCTTCAATTATGCCAGGTAAAGTGAATCCAACTCAGTGTGAAGCGGTGACTATGGTATGCACTCAAGTTATGGGAAATCATGTTGCTGTAACCATTAGTGGTTCAAACGGTCATTTTGAATTGAATGTGTTTAAGCCAGTGATAATTTACAATGTTTTGCAGTCTATAAGACTTTTAGCTGATGCAAGTTTAAATTTTACAGAAAAATGTGTAATTGGTATTAAAGCAAATGAAGAGAGGATAAAAGATTTACTGAATCAGTCGTTGATGTTGGTCACTATATTAAATACGCATATAGGGTACGACAATGCAGCAAAAATAGCGAAGCTTGCTTATAAAGAAAATATCACTCTAAAAGAAGCAGCAGCAAAACTTCAACTGCTCACTGAGGAAGAGTTTGAAAGGATAGTGAAACCAGAAGAAATGGTAAATTATTTGTAACCGCTCACACTTAATTCTTCAATTTCACTAATAGAAAGGCCAGTAAACTTGACAATAGTGTTAACATCAACATTATTATCTTGCTTTGTCTACCTTATTTTGCCGCTCCCCTGAACGGATACGGTTTAAGACATAAGATCCTTTTTCATAGCAATACTACGTTATCCAGCGTCTGGGCACTGGTTTCTTGGTACTTATTCCGCAATAATTTTTTTTTCCTTCAATAAACTTTGCAGTTCGCCTTTTTTGTACATCTCGCGAGTGATGTCGCAACCACCAATAAACTCTTCCTTTATATATAATTGTGGAATTGTTGGCCAATCAGAAAACTTTTTTATAGATTCACGTATTTCATCATTCTCCAACACGTTAATATACTTAAACTTCACGTTCAATTTTTTTAGGATTGACACGACGAGTCCAGAGAATCCGCATTGAGGAAAATCAGAAGTGCCTTTCATATACAATACCACATCATTTTCTGTTATATCTTTTTTTATTTGTTCAAAATTGCTCATAAATTCACCTTATTTTAAAGTATTAGTTTCCAGTTGCAAGGCGTGTATAGACTGACCTTCCAGAGCTTTATATACCATTTTATGCTGTTCTATTTTTGTCTTTCCAAGAAAACACTTGGAGTTTATTTTTAAATGATAATGGTCATCATCTCCAGCAAGATCATGAATCTTTATATCAGCGTCGGGGAACGATTGTTTGATGATCCTCTCTAATTCGTGAATTGCAATAGTCATTGATTTGCTTTAAATTACAATACTTTCATTATAAATCTAAAACGATTGAGCGCAATAAAAAGTTGCTATCATAAAAAATAGAAGCATACTATAATAATGGAATGACAAGTTATGCAGGGAGGCTTTGTGGTGGGCGAAAGATTTAAATTCACATATCTTTGGTTTTGCTAACTTTTTCATTTAGGTGCTTATCTTACGATGATAAAATAAATAACTTAGAGAATGTTTACATCAAAGCTAACTATTTTGGAGCATTCTTCAATGCAATAGGTTCTCTAGAAGGAAAAGAAGATGCAGGTGACAATATAACAGAGGGGGTTTTTAGTTTTAATAAGAAGGAGCGAATTGAAGCTGGATACAGTCCTAAATATGTTCCAGGGTTTGCCGGTAGTGCTGCAATAGGGTATTTATTCAAAAATATGAGAGTTGAGTTTGAAGGCTTATATTCTCAGACTAACTTGTATGATGAAGATTATTCAGATAAGAAAAAAGCAAGATATATTGAACTTCGTCGTCACAATGATGCGTCTACTGGAGCGGAATGCAATTCACCTTGGAGAAGTGGAAAGGTTGATATTCACATTCAAGAAAATTGTAGTGTTGAAGCAGAGTTCAGAGCTGCATTTAAGATGAAAAATGAAGGTTTTAATAACTTAGCTGGAATGGTCAATGTATATCGTGATTTTAATATAGCAAAAATGCCATTCACCCCATATGTTGGTATTGGTGCAGGTGTAACTAGGGTTAAATTTCTAGGAAAAACCAGATATGCCTTGGCTTACCAAGCAAAACTTGGTATCAATCACCAACTTACAGCACAAACTCAAGCATTTGCTGGTTTACGCTATTTTGGTATCCTTGATAACCAATTTAAAGATATTGTACCAGGAATAAAGATACTAGCTGGTGAAGGATATATTCCTGCCGGTGGAGGAAGTAAAGTTGATGAAACTGCACGTGTTGAATCAACAACTGCAACCATTACCAATAGGTTTGGCATATATGGCTTAGAGTTTGGGTTGGTTTATCACTTTTAACTTTATCCAATAAATTACATATGTGAAGATAGTAAATTCAGCGTACTGAGAACATTAGAAAGACGAGATTTTAATTGATTTTCATATTTACTCCAATCTTGTATTGCCTTTCTTGCAACACCTGAATCAACTGCGGCTTTTGCAACAGCAGGAGCTACTATAGAAATTAATCTTGGGTCAAATGGAGTAGGTATTATATATTCACGTCCATAGCCCATTTTACGACCGCCATAGACTGCAGATATCTCACCTGGTACTGGCTCACGGGCAAGCTTTGCTATTGCATCTGCAGCTGCAATTTTCATTTCATCATTTATTGTTGTTGCATGTACATCAAGTGCCCCTCTAAATATATAAGGAAAACCCATTACGTTGTTGACTTGGTTGTTGTAATCTGACCTACCAGTTGCAATTATTGCATCTGGCCTCACAGATTTTGCAAACTCAGGCCTTACTTCTGGATCGGGATTGGCAAGAGCAAAAATAATCGGGTCTTTGCCCATACTCTTTAACATCTCTTCATTTAACACATCTTTTGCAGATAGTCCGATGAATACATCAGCGCCTTTTATTGTATCAAGTAGAGAACGTTCGGAAGTATCAATTGCATATTTTTCCTTCCACTCATTCATGTCCTCGTTTCTACCTTTGTATATTACTCCTTGCTTATCACACAGCACTATATTTTTAGCGCCCATGGACTTTAGTATTTCTAAACATGCAATACCGGCTGCTCCAGCACCATTCATAATGATCTTAACGTCCTCTAATTTCTTTCCGACAATATCAAGAGCATTTTCTATACCAGCTGCAACAACCACTGCAGTTCCATGCTGGTCATCATGGAACACTGGAATATCCATCAGTTCATTCAGACGTTTCTCTATTATAAAACAATCGGGAGATCTTATATCCTCTAAATTTATCCCCCCCCAACTTGGCCCAAGGTACCTTACTGCATTGATAAAATCTTCTATATTTTCTGTACCAACTTCTATATCAACTGCATCAATATCAGCAAAACGCTTAAATAAAACAGCTTTGCCTTCCATGACAGGTTTTGCAGCAAGAGGACCGATATTACCAAGTCCAAGCACTGCAGTGCCATTTGAAATGACAGCAACACAGTTGCTTTTTGCCGTATAATCATAAACAACCTCAGGATTTTTAGCTATTTCAAGGCACGGAGCTGCAACGCCAGGGGAATAAGCAAGTGACAAATCATACTGGGTAGATAAAGGTTTTGTTGGCATGATTGAAATTTTACCAGGTTTACCACCTCTACTGTGATAATTAAGTGCCTCTTGTTTTGTGGTACTATCTAAATCATCGTTCATCATTACATCCTTATATTTTAAGCTTGTATTTTTTAAGTATATGGAGTTTTTATAAATGTTCAATTGTAAACTATTAGCTTGTGAACTCTGGTGTACTTCTGTATAAGTTTACCTACTACGTAGAATGGTATTACATGCTTAAGAAAAACGTGCCTAATTTGCTTACAATTTCTCGTGCGCTTGCAGTACCAGCAATAATATTAAGTTTTTATATAGAAAATAAATATGCAGGCCTGATAACAATATCAATCTTTGTATTTGCGTGCATTACGGATTTTTTTGATGGTTACTTGGCGCGTGCGTGGAAAGTCCAATCAAAATTTGGCAAGCTATTTGATCCAATTGCTGATAAATTAATAGTGGTTTCAACGATAATTATGCTAGTTTATAAGCAGAAGATAAATGATTTTACAATAGTACCATCGATTATCATCATCTGTAGGGAGATATTAGTCTCGGGTTTGCGGGAGTTTTTGATAGCTACAAATGTTAGTCTACCTGTAAGCAAAGCTGGCAAAATTAAAACATTTTTGCAGATGGTTGCTGTAGTAGCGCTAATAATGAACGATTATTATATGATTCAATATACAGGTGCGATTTGTTTATGGGTTGCAGCTATTGTAACTGTGTGGTCAGGCTATAATTATATCCTAGCCGGCATCAAACAGATTGGTTAAATCTCCTAGGAAATAGTTAATAGACAAGAGTAGTTAATATCTTAGTGATATTGACTCAGAAAGCAAAAAGGTGTATAATTATATTAACTTACAACTAATTAGGTTAATATTATGAAAATACCTAGTTGCAAATTTTCTTCTACTAAAAAGGTTCCAGGAAAGAATAAGAAAAAAAGAGATTTTGAACCATTAGAAGAGTTTTTTTGGGATTTTTGGCCAACAGTTGATAAAGAAGTCAAAAGAGAAAGGCTAGAACAAGAACTATTAGCACTAAAAAAAAGAGAGCTATATAGAAAATGTGCATCATTGGCAACAATGGTCCCATTTACATTGCTGATGGCGATTGAACTGGAAAAAACATATAGCGATCAGGTATTACTTGGCGTGATAAGTGGCGCGCTAAGCCACACTATATTACCTTTTACAGTCTTATCTCTTATTTGTACGCTATATTTAATTTACAATAATAGGAAGATAGCACAAAAAGAACGAGAGTTGGAGATTATTGAAAATGGAGAGGAAGTAAAGGAAAAAGAGCACAATATTTCTGATATAGGTCAGTGTTTGATCTATATTGAGGCTATAACAACTGCACTGGTTATTGTAGGTATGATAATGGGTGAAACATCTTCACTTGAAGCAGCAGAGGATGCAATTTTATTTCTTGCCAATGCAATTGCTTTTCTTGCAACTCTTGTTTCTTATATTGATAAGCATGAAAAAAATAAGAAAAAGGAAACAGAAAAGTCTGATCTTGATGAGAAATCTAGCAAGAAAACTAGCAATATATCTGTAGCCGGATTGGCGCTTGCTGGTTCTTCTGTATTTTTAATAAGAAGGATAATGTTAATAGCATTAGCATCGTCCTTAAATCCTGCTGTTGGACCTACTTTAGGCTTGGTAGGTATTGCAATTTTTATGGCTGTACAGGTCTTAACTATACATTCCTACAGTAAGACGCTGAAAGATCCAAAAGTGGAAGGACGAGGTGAATCAAGAAATGCAGGTAGTTCTGACCGTAGTTATAAAGAAGAAGGACCGGCTATTGCCTAAGAAATTTATTTGTTTAAGTAATATTTAGGTCTATACTTTATTTTGATCGAAAAAAATCTTATGTATAAGACTTTAATCACGTGCTTTATTTTCCTAATTTGCTCCTTTACACAATCGTATGCGGATGATCTTGAAAAAACTGAAACTGAACTATATGAAGAAGCAGTTGAACTTTTTGACCAGAAAAAATATAAACAAGCTATTAGGGCATTTCATAAGATAGAGGATTTGTATCCTTTTTCTTATTGGGCAATGAAAGCAAAATTATTATCTGGGGTCTCTCACTATAATATGGGTAACTATAGCAGTGCTGCAAGTGATATGGCTGATTATATATATGTTTATTCAAATGGTGAAGATTTACCATATGTATACTACTTAAGAGTATTATCTTATTACATGCAAATTAATAAAGTGCAACTTGGACAGCAAACTGCATATAAAACTTTAGAGCTAGCCACTGAGTACATTAATCTCTTTCCAGGCAGCGAATATGTAGACGAGATAAAGGAAAGAGCAAAATTAATCACAGAACATATATCAACAAAAGAGTATTCTATCGGTAAATTTTACCTGAGGCGTGGTGAATATTTAGCAGCAATTAAGCGTTTCCAGAATATGGCAAGCTATAAGGATTCTAAATATTTTTCTAAGTCTATTAACTATTTAGTAGCAGCCCATTCAGCTCTTGGCCTTGACTTAGAAGCTGAGCAGTATGAAAGTATGTTATTAGCAGAAAACCTGCAAGATGCCAAGCCAGAGGCTTGAAAATTTGCTTTAGCTTTTTCTATGCTTTGATATATAATTAGGTTTTTAACTATTTGAATATGGCTGGTCATTCACAATTTTCAAATATAAAACACCGGAAAGGTGCTCAGGATGCAAAGCGCTCTCAAAAATTTACGAAGCTGATTAGAGAAATAGCAGTTGCTGCAAAGCAAGGGCTACCCGAACTCAACCCGCGCCTTCGCTCTGCTATATTTGCTGCACGCAAGGAAAATCTACCAAAAGATAAAATAGAAACAGCAATAAAAAATGCAACTGGTAACGTTGCTGGAGAAAATTACGAGGAAATACAATATGAAGGTCATGGGCCTTCTGGTACTGCACTCATTGTCCATGCCTTGACTAATAACCGCAACCGTACTGCTTCTGAGGTACGTTATATCTTTTCTCGTAAAGGTGGAAATTTAGGAGAAACAGGAAGTGTTAGTTACCTTTTCGATCATGTAGGCTTAATCGTCTATAAAGCAGAGGGTATGAATTTTGACGATTTATTCAGTCATGGAATCGAATTAGAAGTATTGAATGTTGAGGAAAATGACAAAGAAGGATTACACGTTATAACTTGTGAAATAAAAGATTTTGGTAAAGTACGCGATGCCTTTTATGCAAAATTCGGAGAACCAGAACTTGCTCGTCTTTCATGGCAGCCAAAAGATCTGATTGAAATTAGCGATAAAGAGTTGATTGATAAATTATCTGCATTGGTTGAAGAGCTAGAAGATAACGACGATGTACAGTATGTGGAAGGTAATTTTACTTTTGTTGATAAGCTATGAGGCTGGTAATATTTGTATTGCTTTGTATTTTACCAGCATATGCTACTGAAACATCAACAGATCTTGCACAGCCATTCCAGCATGGAATCAGAAAAAAAAAAGCTACTTTGACGACAGAAAGTGATAGAAAGTTGTTATTCATATCCAGTACCATAAAATCTTCCTTTTTTGCCACGGAAGGGTTGGCGCCAAATACAGTGGTGAAATTGATCAACATATATAAAGATTTCGGTGTTGATTTTAAAAAAGACATTGTGCCGAAGAGTAAATTGGAGGTTCTTTTTGAGAGATTGCCTAATAATCAGAAGACTGAAGAAAAAATTTTATATGCTTCACTGACAATAAACAAGAAAGCTATTAGTTTATATCATTATAAATCGCAAGACGGCAAAGAAAGATATTTTAATAAAGAAGGAATAAGCTTAAAAAATGGCGAAATTTTTGCAAATCCTTTAAATGGAGATTATCGCATATCCTCAAAATTTGGCAATAGAAAGCATCCTGTTCGCGGTAAAATTGCTTTTCACAAAGGAGTGGATTATGCAGCTAAACTTGGCACTCCCATATACGCTGCTGCAGAGGGTGTGATAGAATATATAGGAAAGAATGGTGGCTATGGAAATTACATCAAAATAAGACACAAAAATGAATATTCAACCTGTTACGCGCATATAAGTAGATTTAGTGGCGATATAAAGTTAGGCTCTAAAGTAAAGCAGGGGCAGATCATCGCTTATGTTGGTAGCACTGGTGTTGCAACAGGACCCCATTTACATTACGAAGTTATATATAACGGCAAACACATCGATCCGCTTACGATAGCACATAAAACTAAAGTAAAATTGCCTGATCATGAATTAAGAGAGTTTAAACTATTTGTAAATAAGATAAATAAAACGATCAACAGAGAGGGTTCAAGTGAAAAAGAAGTTTAAAGACAATATGGATAAGAATACGATAAACGATAGAAATTTGAGTCAAATTCGGTTTTTTCCTGCATTAATACTAGCGGTAATACTAATGGCAATACCGTTATCACTACTTGCGATGTATGATACTCTGGCTTTAATACACAATAGCCTGGTTTCAATGGATGGTACTGCTTTAGTATTAATAATCCCATTTGTGATCCTATTCGTGATCCTATTCATAATTTTACCTACAGGGTTTTTTATCAATCATCCTAATGAATCAAGAGTGATAGAATTTTTTGGTCATTATATTGGAACTTATTTTAAACCAGGAATGTTTATCACAATCCCATTTACAAACAAACATGTCATTTCTCTAAAATTTCAAAATATCAACACAGAAAAAATAAAAGTGAATGATGCAAATGGAAGTCCAATAGAGATTTCTGCAGTAATTGTTTGGAGAGTGAGCAGTCCTGCAAAGGCGTATTATAATGTTAACAACTATCACGAATTTGTTTTTGTACAAAGTGACTCAGTAATAAGAGAATTAGCTAGTAACTATCCGTATGACAGCGAGAGCAATGAGGAATCTTTACGTAAAAATTCTGATAAAATTTCAGATGAATTGCGGTCAATGTTACAACAAAGATTAGATATTGCAGGAATTGAGATTACAGAAGCAAGAATATCGCATTTGGCGTATTCGTCCGAGATTGCACAAGCAATGTTAAGGCGTCAACAAGCACATGCTATCACTTCGGCAAGAAGGCATATAGTGCAAAATGCAATAGGAATTGTCGAGGAAGTAATAGCTCATTTTGAAAAAAACAAAAGCTTACAATTAGATGGCAAGCAAAAGGTTCAATTGATAAATAATTTGTTGGTTGCCCTAATCTCTGAGCAAGATGCACAACCAACGATTAGTTTAGATAATAATTAGCTTAGGTATACTTTTAATTCTTTTTGGTTGATAGGCCAAACTATGTTATTATTATAATTTAGTAAAGAAATTTAAGATTATCAACATTTTAAGCTTGATATAGCTAATGCAAGTCAGGTTTCCCTCGTCATACTGCCGCGAACCGTCATACCGCCACGAACCGTCATACCGCCACGAACCGTCATACCGCGATTCATTCGCGGTATCTCTTAGCTGCTAACACGTAGTGGGATGACGAATTGCTTAACCGTCATACCGCCACGAACCGTCATTCTGCCGCGGCGCTAACAAGAGATCCCGCTAACACGTAGCGGGATGACAGCAATCCTACGTCATGCCGTGATTTATTCACGGTATCTCATCCGCTAACAAGAGATCCCGCTAACAAGCAGCGGGATGACGAATTGCTTAACCGTCATACCGCCACGAACCGTCATACCGCCGCAGACCGTCATACCGCGATTCATTCGCGGTATCTCTTAGCTGCTAACACGTAGTGGGATGACAAATTGCTTAACCGTCATACCGCCACGAACCGTCATACCGCCGCGGCGCTAACAAGAGATCCCGCTAACACGTAGCGGGATGACGAGCTTATCGTCACGCCGCCGCGAACCGTCATACCGCGATTCATTCGCGGTATCTCTAGATCCCGCTAACAAGCAGCGGGATGACGAATTACTTAACCATCATTACACCGTCATACCGCGATTCATTCGCGGTATCTCTTAACATAGATCCCCTACTATACCTTAACATAGATCCCGCTAACAAGTAGCGGAATGACAACAATCCTACGTCATACCACCGCGGCGCTAACAAGAGATCCCGCTAACAAGCAGCGGGATGACGAATTACTTAACCATCATTACACCGTCATACCGCGATTTATTCGCGGTATCTCAAAGCATAGATCCCGCTAACAAGCAGCGGGATGACGGTTGTCGTTTAGCCATAAACATTAAGAAATTTACCAAATGAAAAAAAAGGCAAAAGAAGCCCCGTGGTTATTATCCGCTTTAAAATATTGGCGTTTTTTATGTTTTAAACGCTTGACAAGCGAGATTCAGCCACTTTTAATTGCAACTAACCTACGCTGCAAATGTTTAAGAAATTTACTAAGCAGAAAAAAAGACAAAGAATCCCCGAGTTAGCTAGTCTTTTACTATCTCTGTCGAGTATTGGCATTTTTTGATGTCTTGTAACGCTTTATAAGCGCGTTCAGCTTATTTAGATAAAAATCTAGATGTAGATGAAGTTTTGTAAAGACATACAGTATCTATATACTGCAAAAAATTGAACATAAGACGCCGATACATTAAGTAATCCTTACCTTTTAATCTGCAGATTGGCGAAAGCAAATACAATAGCTTCAGTTTCATGATAGGGGGGCTGGCGGAGTTTGTCAAGCAAGTTTTTTCGTTTCTACTGAATGACAGTTGTGGCTTGGGAGGTAGTGCAAGAAGTCTATTGTATTACTGAATTATTAATAATTCAGTAATAGTGCCTGCTATGTAGCTAAAATTTTCCTTTAACTTAAGCTATATGTAGCTAAAATAACTTGGGTTTACCGACGATTTGACAAACGACAAATTCGTCATCCCGCTGCTTGTTAGCGGGATACCGCGGCGGTATGACCCTGACTTGCATTAGCTATGTATAATAAAGGGAATCTATGACAAAAGAATCATTGGTAAAAACTGATATAGTGAAAGTTGAAGACAAAAAGGCGGTAAGAAGCTTTTTTAAAATACTAGGTGGAGTGGCAGATGCTGTAAGATCGTGGATTGGTAACATCAGTCCTGATTTAAGCAACAGTCGCGATATCGATAGTTTAGTCTTGAAGATGAACGAGTGCTTAAATCCAAAGGGAGGGGAGGTTTCAGCACGTAAAAACGCTGTATCTCTTGGTAACTTGTACTTAAGCTTATCAGAGAAAGGTAAAATAAAATTTCTACAAACCCTGGCAGAAAAATTTAATCCGAATAAAGCGGAAATAGATGAGAAAATTAGAGAGTATAAGAAAAACCAAGATCCCGAGTTAAACTATAAATTTGAACAGGATTTAATAAAAATTCTTGAATCACCGCGTTCTAAAATATTAAAGCAATTTATTTCTTTACCAGAAGGCCTTAAGTTTATTGTTGATATGCGTTCTGATGTGCTTAAGCTAAAGAACCAATATAGAAGCTTGAATCCACTAGAAAGCGAATTAAAAAATATACTCTATACTTGGGTTGATGTTGATCTACTTGATCTTCGTCAAATCACCTGGGATTCACCTGCATCATTGTTAGAAAAACTTATAAAATATGAGGCTGTGCATAAAATTTCCTCTTGGGGCGACCTAAAAAACAGACTAGATTCTGATCGTCTCTGTTTTGCTTTTTTTCATTACAAGATACCAAACGAACCTCTAATTTTTGTAGAGGTTGCATTGGTGGATAAGATTGCAGATAGCATTCAACACCTTTTAGATGAGTCAGTACCTTCAAATGATCCGAGTAATGCAAGCACTGCTATATTCTATTCAATATCAAACACTCAAGCAGGGTTATCTGGAATCAGCCTTGGTAATTTTTTGATCAAAAGGGTTGTAGAAAAGCTATCACAGGAGTTTAAAAGTATAAAAACATATGCAACTCTTTCTCCAATACCTGGCTTTACGAAATGGCTAAAAAACAATCTAAACCAAGATGTCACTTTATTGGGCAAACTAAATATAAAACAATCTAGTGCAGAAATTTTAGAAAGTGCAGAGCAATTAAAAACTAATGTTGAATGTACAAATGAAACTAAACAATACATGCTTAAACTATGTGCATATTATTTACTAAAAGTGAATAATAGTAATGGAAATACTTATGACCCGGTGGCGCATTTTCATTTAAGCAATGGCGCATCAATAAAACAATTAAACTGGATGGCGGATACTTCTGAAAAGGGTATTAGTCAGTCAGCCGGGATGATGGTAAATTATCTATATGAGTTGCCTAAAATAGATAATAATCATGAAAACTATATGGTTAATAAAGTGATTTCCTGCTCGAAAAAAGTGTCGTCTATGTTGAAGGAGTAAATAGTCTCTTAATAAAGGATTGCCCTCACAACACTTAAAATGTAAAATGGTTCTACTTAAGTAAAATAGCCATAAATGAACAACATAAGAAATTTTGCAATAATAGCGCATATAGACCACGGTAAGTCAACGCTTGCTGACCGTTTAATAGAGGAATGTAACGGCCTTGAAGCAAGAGAAATGACCAATCAAATACTCGATTCAATGGATATAGAACGCGAACGTGGGATTACAATTAAGGCACAGACGGTAAAACTCAATTATACGGCAAACGACGGTAATCAATATTGCCTAAATCTCATGGACACCCCAGGTCACGTTGACTTTTCTTACGAGGTAAGTCGAAGCTTAGCAGCGTGCGAAGGTTCACTTTTAGTGGTAGATAGTAGCCAGGGCGTTGAAGCACAAACCCTTGCAAATGTATATAAAGCTATTGACAACAACCATGAAATAATAGTTGTGCTCAATAAAGTTGATCTTCCTGCTGCAGATCCAGAAGGGGTAAAACTCCAGGTTGAGGAAATAATCGGTATTGATGCAAGTGAGTCAGTTTTAATATCAGCAAAAACTGGACTTGGAATAAAAGATGTACTGGAAGCAATAGTAGCAAAACTTCCAGCTCCTCAAGGTGATGTAAATGCTCCATTGCAAGCAATTTTGGTTGATAGTTGGTATGACACTTACTTAGGAGTAGTAATTTTAGTGCGAGTTAAAAATGGAGTGCTAAAAAAAGGCATGAGAATTGTTATGATGTCTAATAATGCTACATATCAGATAGATAATATCGGTATTTTCACCCCTAAAAAAGTGATGACGGGTGAACTTTCAGCGGGTGAAGTTGGTTTTATAACTGCTTCAATGAAGGAAGTAGCAGACTGCAAGGTAGGAGACACTATCACTGAGGAAAAGAGACCTTGTAGTGAAGCACTTCCTGGATTTAAAGAAGTGCATCCTGTGGTATTTTGTAGCATTTTCCCTCACAAAACGGATGATTTTAAATATCTAAGGGAAGCTCTAGAGAAGTTACATTTAAATGATGCAAGTTTTACCTTCGAAGCTGAAACTTCAAATGCACTAGGCTATGGATTTCGTTGTGGTTTTTTGGGAATGTTGCATCTTGAAGTTATTCAAGAAAGGCTCGAGAGAGAATTTGATTTAGACCTAACAGCAACTGCACCGAGTGTTATATATAGGGTTACAACACGAAGTGGTGAAATTTTGAATATTCATAACCCAAGTGATATGCCAGATCCAACGAAAATTGAAATTGTGGAAGAACCATGGATTATCGCAACCATAATGGTCCCTGACCAATACTTGGGAGAGATTCTATCTCTATGTGAAGAAAGGAGGGGAGAACAGGAGGATTTATCTTACATTGGTAACACAACAACAGCATTGTTAAGATATAAATTACCACTGTCTGAAGTTGTTTTTGACTTTTATGATCGATTAAAATCAATTTCCAAAGGATATGCAAGTTTGGATTGGGAAATTTCCAGCTATCTGGTAAGCCAAATAGATAAATTAAGCTTTTTAATTAATGGAGAGCCCGTAGATGCACTGGCTTGTATTGTTCACAAAAGTAGGGCAGAAAAAAGGGGGCGTGAAATATGCGCACGCTTGAAGGATCTAATACCACGTCAGCAATATAAAATCGCGATTCAAGCGGCAGTGGGCGGAAAAATTATTGCCAGAGAAACGATTAACCCATACAGAAAAGATGTAACAGCTAAACTCTATGGTGGAGATGTAACGCGAAGAATGAAACTACTTGAAAAGCAAAAGAAGGGTAAAAAAAGGTTACATTCTATAGGGAACGTAAATATTCCACAGAATGCTTTTATTCAAGCCTTGAAGATAAGTGATTGATCTTAAAAGACTTCTTGTATAGTTTTTGGCAACAACCGTTAGAAACGAAAAAACTTACTTGACAAACTCTGCCAGCCCCCTTATCATGAAAGTGAAGCTATTTATTTATCTTCTCTGTACAGATTAAATGACAAAAAAACTCACGTATCTGGCGTCTCATGTTTAATTTTTTGCACTATGTGCACCTTATGTCTTTATCAAACTTCTACCTACATAAGCTGAAACGCGCTTATAAAGCGTTTAAAACATAAAAAAACGCCAACTTAAAAAATGGATAGTGAATAACTAGCTACCCTAGGGTTTCTTTTGCCTTTTTTTCTGTTTAGTAAATTTCTTAATGTTTCTAATTTAGATTAGTTGCGGTTTAAAAGCAACTGAATCGCGGTTATTAAGCATTTAGAATAAAAAAACGCCATACTTGAAAGTATAATGTAAGTAATTAGCCAACCACGGGGCTTCTTTTGCCTTTTTTTTCATTTGGTAAATTTCTTAATGTTTATGGCTAAACGACAACCGTCATCCCGCAGCGGGATCTAGAGATACCGCAAATGAATCGCGGTATGACGTGGGAAACCTTTCTTGGGTTAGCTATAGAGTTGACTTTTTTATTATGGTATGTGATAATTGCAGTGTTATTAAGTTTAGTGGTAAAATGATAATGGATATAGCCTATTTAGCAGCACTTATATCAGCAGCTATAATAAAAATAGCAGCAGTAATACTTTGTGCTATAATGTGTATAAGCGTTTTCTTTATATTATTTAAGGGAATTGAAGAACTCTTAGATTCAAAAGGATTTCTATCTCTTCTGAAAACAGTAGGTGTAATTTCTATAATACTATCAATTATATCTCTCCCACTTATTATATTAAGCCTTACTACTCCGTCACCTCTGGTAGTAGGTATAGTAGGTGGTATCGTTGGTGCTATTTCCATAATACCATTAATAGTAGCTTACATTTTGCTTTCAATAACATCGAAAGGATTGTCTCAACAGCCTGAAAATTATCAGCACTTGTTCTTAACTTCTCTTTTACTGTTTATTGGAAACATCATAGCTGGAGCTTTTATCGCTGCAAGTGGTGTTTTTCCAATATGTAAAGTAGATTCCTTATCATCTTTATCAGCAGCACTAGAGTCCTTACCTGCAGTAGGAATACATGCACTAGCACTTACGATTGCAACTGCAATTGGAGTAGTTATTGTAATCGATCTCGCTAAGCAAGCTAAGGAGTACATATCAGGTAAAATAATGCAAGCAGAAAAAGAATCTGTGACTGATACACATAAAGAACCAGACTCTAAAGTGGATGAAGCAAAAGAAGGAAATGTTAAAAATGAGCGGAAAGTACCTCTTTTGCCCTAAATATAAAGATGTCATCCAAGTGCCCTCTTCTTGTCATCCCAGTGCTCCTTTTTTTGTCATCCAAGTAGCTGACACTGGGATCCAGGTTGCTCACAAGCAAACTAGCATAGAAAGTGGTTACAACGTTTTCGATGAGATTGCAGAAAGGCTGGATCCCAGTGTCAAGCACTGGGATGACAGGGGAGTTGGATGACACCGTCTTGGATGGAAACCAGTGTCAGCTACTTTCATGACAAAAAGAGGGCACTTGGATGACAGGAGAAGGAAGCATTGCCCTCCTGGTAGCACAATGTTCGTGCAGTTGTGTGTCAACTACTTTTGTGGCACCGTTTGTTATTCAATCTTTATGCTAGTTTTACTAAAAATTATAGTATTTTAGGTATAATTGCAATATCTAAATCTAAGGTATAGGGATGAACCCTACAATCAAGAGAATTTTCAATATTTTTCTTATAGTATTATTTATTTCTTTTTCTCATGTTGGGAGTGCTGCCGCTGACACTAATACTGATACAACTGCTCAAGTAATATGTAATATTATTGGCTACGTTTGGGGAATAGGTGGACCGCTTATGACCGTAGTGATAATAGGTGCAGCTTTGCTTGCGATATTTGGTAGAATGCCATGGCCAGCTCTTTTTGCACTCGGTGTATTTTGTGCTGTATTTTTCGGTGCTAAAACTATTGTGACAAAAGTAATGGGTGGTATAGGCGGCACTGGAAATACTTCTTTGATGGACCAATGTGGAGTGGACAAAAAGAAATAGATCCTTTTGTCAATAAGTTGCTTTCTTTATCGTATTGGAAATTAAAACTTATTTTTTTCTAAAACAGACCTGATGCACCGCTTCAACTATATCTTCCACTTGTGGTAATGCTTTTTTTTCTAGATTTGTAGCATAAGGTAAGGGGATGTCCTTGCCAGTTACGCGCATAACTGGAGCATCAAGGTAGTCAAATCCTTGTTCCATGACAACGGCTGACAGCTCTGCTCCTATTCCTGCAAATGGCCATCCTTCTTCTACACTAACTAACCTATTAGTCTTCTGAATAGAGTTAATAACAGTTTGAGTGTCAAGTGGTCTTAAGGTTCTGAGGTCAATAACTTCAGCTTCTATACCTTTACTCGAAAGTAAATCTGCTGCATTTAAGGCATCCATTAATTTCAGTGAGAAAGCAGTGATAGTTACATCCTTTCCTTCCCGTATAACAGCAGCTTTGCCTATCTCAAGTAGATAATCTTTGTTTGATAGCTCAGAATCAGAAACTTCATGTTCATGTCCGTAAGCTATTTCGTTTTCTAGAAATATTACCGGACTCAGGTCACGAATTGCAGCTTTAAGCAGACCTCTGCAATCGGAGGCAAAGTAAGGTGCTATTACTTTTAACCCCGGTATATGTGAATACCAAGATGCAAAGCATTGAGAGTGTTGTGCAGCAACTCTTGCTGCAGCGCCATTTGGTCCACGAAATACTATAGGGCATCCAAGTTGTCCGCCTGACATATAATTTGTTTTTGCTGCGGAATTCACAATTTGGTCAATAGCTTGCATAGAAAAATTAAAAGTCATAAACTCGACTATTGGCTTTAATCCAGCAAATGCCGCTCCAACAGCAAGGCCAGCAAACCCATGTTCGGTAATAGGTGTATCAACTACTCTGTTTTCTCCAAACTCTTTCAGTAATCCTTTCGTTACTTTATAAGCACCATCATACTCTGCAACTTCTTCACCCATGATAAGCACATCAGAGTCGTTTTGCATTTCTTCTCTAATTGCTGTGCATAAAGCTTCTCTTACACTTAAGGTTGCCATTTATAAACTTTTATAGACTTTAACTAAAGTAACTATATCAGAATTACTGGGGGTAAGTAAAGTGTACAAATTAAGTTTTACAAACATCATGACCAACTCATTCCAAAAAAAAATCTTCTCACGCTTGCTGTTTTTTGTTGCTGGAAATGGCTGGATTATTTAAGCTTTTAGTAATGTATGTTGTTAAATTAATAGCAATTTATTTGGAAATAACAGAAAAATTTATGATAGTTTTATACTCTAAATAGAATAAGATACTTCTGTCTGTGTCTTCACGTTTGAAACTAACCTTATTCTATCTCTTTCTTGTTCTGGACTTAACCTGTGAAGCGCGTAACTGAAATCTTCCTCACTCACTATAAGCCGTCTTTGCGCACCAGCGCTAATTTTTGCTTCATTCACTAATTGCTCTAATTCAGCTCCAGAATAGCCTTCAGTCTTGTCTGCAATGTCTTGGAGGCTTAGCTTTTCATCAGTTTTTGTACCTCGCATATAAAGTGCCAATATCTTTTGTCTCACCTCTATGTTTGGATTAGGGACATAAACCTTCTGACCTAAACGTCCAGGTCTAATAAGTGCTGGATCTATACCACCGATAAGGTTAGTTGCACCAATTACTATTATATCTTTTCTGCTCTTAAATCCATCTATTTCAGTTAACAACTGTGTTAAACTCTCTCGACAATGGTAAGCTGAGTTATTAGCGGTACTTCTTTTTTGAGCAACTGCATCTATTTCATCTATAAAGACTATACAAGGAGAATATTTTTTTGCTATTTTAAAAAGCTCGCGTACAGCATGTGCACCATGACCAATATATACTCCAATAAGTTCAGGACCTGAGATGCTTATGAAATTCATATTTGATTCACCTGCAATTGCACGAGCGATAAGTGTTTTACCATTTCCAGGAGGGCCATATAATATGTAACCTCTTAGTGAATTAATACTTTTATTTCCAAACAGCTTGCGCATTTCTTCTGTCATTTGGTCACAGCAAATCATCTGCAACCGTTGTTTTAAGGAGTCATCAATTATAGCATCAGCAAATGTTATTCTTTTATCATCTGAATTAGCTAATTCTATCGATATAGGCAGCTCTACTTCCTTTAGTTTGCTGAATACTTGATCATATACAAACCAAACAATAAAAAGGAGAACGACAAGTAACACACAAGGCATAGCTTCACTAACATAATGTGCAGCTAACTCATACCCTTTACTAAGCAACATTGTATGCATATAGGCAAACAAAAAAGCGATAGAGACAATAGTTGCCACGCATAGTAAACAGATTGAAATTCTTTTTAGTAATTCTGAAATTTCAATTTTTTTCATCTTAATACCTTATACCAATTTTAAACTAAGAATAATTTTATCTAGCTTACCTATTTTAGCTTGATTAGAGCGTTCAGAAAAATTATCAAGTACGTACTTTAATTTATTAAATACTAAAAACAATATATCACCATATTGTCACATACATCTTTAAAGTTTACCAAATTCATTTTCAAAAAACAAGATTTTATTATTAACCCGAATTCTGGATTAGATTTTAGGTAAATTATTGAAAGTCTTGAATTTTACTAAATTAGTAACTAGTCTTAAAATGCTTACTGCTTTATCGTAAATGCTAAAACAATAAGCTATTGATATTCTTGTTTTTCTGTATTTGTCTTTTAAGGAAAATTTTAACCAGGTTGAGGTGAGTTTTTTGAACATTCCCGTACTGCCTGCTTATTTCTAGCAGTTTTTTCTTCTTTTGCTTCTTCCATTTTAGAGCCTGGTTCTTCATGTGTATCAGTCACAGGTTCTTTTTCTGCTTGCATTATTTTACCTGATATGTACTCCTTAGCTTGCTTAGCGAGCTCGATTACAATAGCTACTCCAATTGCAGTTGCAATCAGAAGTACTGGTATTGTAGCTCCCATAGCTAACAAAGAACTAACTGTAGTTGATAAAGACGATAAAGAATCTACTTTAATTATTGGAGTCAAGCCACATGCAACAAGGCCAACTCCGGCTGCAACACTTCCAATAAACAAGCCAGCTAGACACGCAGTTTCTTTTAATGTTAACCCGCTATGACGCTCATATGGAATTGGATACAAAAGAATTGTTATGAAAGCTGCAATTAATGGCACTACATAGATGGCTCCAACAGTTCCGCCTATTATCAGAGGTGAAAGACTAGTGAAACTTAGTAAGAGACCTATTAAAGTGCCTATTATAGCTCCTATTATTGCTGCCACGCCCAGCATCGCTAAATAAATTACACCCACCATAACTTTGTCCCTATGTTAATAACATTTTAGTTTCACACACCATAATAAAAAAGTCAACCCACACCTTAGGTTGCAAAATCCCAAAAAGCAGCCACAATGAAATAAGCAAACATTTACAAATTAAATTTAGTGCAAACAAGGGTGTTGATATCAGCTATTCTCTGCAGAATCGCAATATGGTATGACCATATGCTCTTTATCGATCTGGTTAACATAATTAGTAGAGAGTTTTGTTGTGCAAAAGATGTTTACAACAGAATACTGCAATTGTTTGGAATTGCAGGACTGGGTGCTATGGTAAGGCCACTTGGCGCATTCATATTTGGTCACATTGGTGACAGGTATGGAAGGAGAATGGCATTAACGATTGCTATCTTGCTAATATCGATTCCGTCTAGTCTCGTTGCGTTTATTCCAAGTTATAGCAAAATAGGTATAACTTCTACTATATTGCTTCTTGCAATCCATGTGACACAAGGGATTGCGCTTGGCGCTGAACAAGGAGGCAGTTCTGTTTATCTCATAGAGCATTTACCTAATAAGAAAAAACTAGGAATGTTTTTTGGAATAATAAGTTTTGGTCGCTCCATTGGTATCTTGCTCTCTGTGATTGTAGTGATCATCTGCAAAAAAAACACTGATTTTAACGCTTGGGGTTGGAGGTTGCCGTTTACTTTTTCATTTGTTTTGGGGTTAATCAGCGCATATAGTGTATACACATTAGGAGAAACTCCAGCATATGAAGAAAATCGAAAACAAAGGAATTTATCTGATTTGCCAATAATAGAGCTTATAAAACGCTACAAGAGAGCTCTGATACTTGCTATTTTAATATCTGTACCTGTTAATGTTGTTGTTGGATTTACCATATTTCTTCGAACAATTGCAAAAGAAATAGTGTCGGTTGAGACGTATGTAACAACATATGTCAATGAAATTGTGCTCATTATAACCAGTATATTAATGCCGGTATCTTCAATAGCGCTCGGAATGTTAGCTGATAAAGTAGGAAAAGAGCGCACTACAATCTTATTTACAGTGATCACAATGGTACTGTGTTGTCCTGTGTTATCTACTGCATACTACTATAAAAGTTATCTTATAATTATGCTTGGTGTAATGGCTCTTTCTATAATAGAAAGGGGTATAAATCCTATAGGAATAGTTGCTGCTGAACTTTTTCCTACCAATGTTAGATTTAGTGGAGTGAGTTTATCACGTAACATCTCTTATGCGTTACATGGAGGATTTACTCCTATGATATGCACTTGGTTTACTATAACATTTCCTCAAGTAAACTTTGCCGCTGGGCTTTATGTAGTCTTTTGCTTATTGGTCAGCCTGGTAGCAATATTGCAAATAAAACCGCAAGATAAGAAATTTGATTGGTCTTAGTTTTCTCCTATGTGATTTGATAGACCGGGAAAGGGTTTCATCTAAGTAGCTGACACCCTGACAACCGTCATCCCGCTGCTTGTTAGCGGGATCTAGAGATACCGTGACGGTATGACGTAGGACTGCTGTCATTCCAGTCTGGAATCAAGAGAAAAGGATGATGTCATCCCAGTGTCCCTGTAATGTCATTCCAGTGCTTGACACTGGAATCCAGCCTTTATTATGCAGCCACTTGGTTAAAATTAAGTCTTCTGGATCCAAGTAGTCAGGGCACTGGGATGACAAAGGAGGGCAGTGTCAGCTACTCGGATGACACCCTGCTGGTGGACAATGTTTGTATAGTTGTGCGTCACGCGCTGGAATGACGAATTACTTAACCGCCATACCGTCACGGTATCTCCTAGCATAGATCCCGCTAACAAGTAGCGGGATGACGATTTTGTATCGGAAAACAAGTAGCATGACGATTTATCAAATGTTCCTTAGTTTCTCAAAAAAATCCTTTAACAAAAAAGAGCATTCTGTTTCTAATATTCCACCATAAACTTCAGGTATATGGCTGCAAAATTGAAATATCTTAGCACCATTTTCAATTCCTCCACCTTTTGGATTATAAGCTCCAAAGTACAATCGTTTAATTCTGGCAAAGGAAATGGCTTGAGCACACATCGGACATGGTTCTAATGTTACGTACATATCAGCATCACAAAGCGTGGGAGTTGAAAATGCTTGTCTGATCGCTAACATCTCTGCATGTGCAGTTGGATCGCTGGATATATTGTGTGCAGAAGAAATGATATTGTCTCCACTCACTATTACAGCACCTATGGGCACCTCATCATTTTTTTGAGCGAGTTTGGCTTGCTCTATGGCAAGCTCCATATATTGATACTTAAACACTAGGCACTTATTTCTTATCAATTGCTGCTTTAACGAACGACACGAAAAGAGGATGAGGAGAAAACGGCTTTGATTGAAATTCTGGATGAAACTGCACACCAATAAACCACGGATGACTCTCTAACTCCACTGCCTCTATGCACGTTCCATCTTCTGATATGCCACTGCATAGCAGCCCATTTTTTTCCAAATCATCTTTATAATCTGAATTGATTATGTATCTATGCCTGTGTCTTTCTGAAATAGTAGTGTTACTATATGCATCCATCATTTTAGAGTTTGCATTTATATTACATTTGTATGCCCCAAGTCTCATGGTTCCACCAAGATCGTCATCTTGATCGCCAGCTAACTTAACGATTGGATGTTTACAGTTACGAAATTCTTCAGAGTGTACATCTTCAAGCTTAACAACATTACGAGCAAATTCAATAATTGCAAGCTGCATACCAAGGCAAATTCCGAAAAATGGGATATTATTTGTACGGGCATAATTTATTGCTAATATTTTACCCTCTACTCCGTCATCACCAAACCCCCCTGGAACAAGGATTGCATGAGAATTCTGTAATTTCTCTCCTATAAGTTTTTCATTTATAGGTTTTTCTTCCTTCTCTCTTGAGTTAACCCAATTTATCCTTACTTTGACTTTATTACTAATCGCACCATGATTTAATGCTTCAACTAGTGATTTATACGCATCAGGGAATTCGGTGTATTTTCCCACTATAGATACAGTAACTTCCTGTGTTGGGTGCCTTATGGAATGCACTATTTGATCCCATTCAGTCAAGCTTGGTTTTGGCTTACTTAAATGAAAGTGCTCCAAAATTTGCGTATCAAGCCCACATTGGCTATACAACACCGGTAACTCATATATATGACTCACATCAGGAGCAGGTATCACATTGGATAAAGAAACATTGCAAAGCTTAGCTATTTTCTCTCTTTGATTATCGAAAATTTCTTTCTCACTGCGGCATAATATAATATCTGGTTGTAACCCCGCGGAATTTAACTCTCGAACTGAATGCTGCGTTGGCTTTGTCTTTAATTCTTGCGCTGCGGTAAGATATGGTATTAAAGTTAAGTGAATAAGGATAACTCTTTGTTTTCCTAATGTGTAGTTAACTTGGCGTATAGCCTCCAAAAATGGTTGGCTTTCAATGTCACCTACAGTTCCACCTATTTCACATATTACAAAATCTAAACCTTCCGTACCATTAAAAATGAACGATTTGATCAAATCTGTTACATGAGGAATGACTTGCACAGTTTTGCCCAGATAATCACCACGCCTCTCTTTCTTCAATAACTCATGATATATCTTACCAGTTGTTATATTGTCATCTTTTGTTGCTTTAATTCCAGTAAAACGCTCATAATGCCCAAGATCCAAATCAGTTTCAGCACCATCTTCGGTAACAAATACCTCTCCGTGCTGAGTTGGGTTCATTGTCCCAGGATCAATGTTGAGATACGGGTCAAGTTTTCTGATACGGATCTTAAAACCGTGAGCTTGAAGAAGCGCACCAACACTCGAAGCAACTAAGCCTTTACCAAGCGATGACACAACTCCACCTGTGACAAAGATAAATTTAGCTTCCTTCATTAATTTTCAAATGGAACAGAAGTAGATTCACTTTCTTGCTTTTTTTCTAATATAATTTTTTCTGCGATCGATTTTTTATGTACGTCTTTTGAACATAATCCTGACAATAGCAATGTGTTTATAATAAACAATCCAGCAACAATAGCCGTTATTCTGCTGAGCGGGTTTTCAGAAGATTTCACCGGAATCATCGAATTGACCCCCTGTTGTGTATTACTAAAACCACTTAACGAACTACTTCCAGGCGGCTGCAAGAGCACTAAAATTACTAACACAACAACCAATATTATTTGAAATATACTTAATACCGCTACTGACATTATAGATAGGGCTGAAAATAAAAATTTTAGCAGTACAAAGCACGTAAGTCAAGAACATCTGTCACCCAAGTAGTTTGAAATCTAAGTATGTATTTACTGCCTACCTTATTTTGATTAACATATGCATAAGACTTTGGGCTTAATATGTATCACATTTTAAAATACAAAGATTATGAACCAAAAATAGACGAAAGTGCTTTCATCGCAGGTGGTTCGCATATCATAGGCAAGGTTGAAATAGGAAGAGATGCAAGCATCTGGTTTAATTGTGTGGTCAGAGGGGACGTTGGATCAATAAAAATAGGTAATGGAACAAATATTCAAGATGGAACGGTAATTCATGTGGATAGAAACCCAGGTGGTGACACAATTATTGGCAGCATGGTAACAGTGGGACATTTTTGTGTGTTGCACGCATGCACGGTGCATGATAAGGCGTTTATTGGTATGGGCTCTACCGTGATGGACCATGCAGTTGTGGAGCCTGAAGCTATGGTAGCTGCTGGCTCACTGGTAACACACGGAAAAGTGATAAAAAGTGGAGAAATATGGGCTGGTAGGCCAGCAAAGTTCTTCAAAAAGATGTCGAATGAAGAAATTAAACATATTACACAATCAGCACAAAATTATATTATGCTAATGAAGGAATACAAAAACTGAAGTTCGCGTCAAGTGTTTTACTTGACACGTACGTCTCAGCTCAACAAATTGTGTCAAGCTGCCTTGTTTTTCCCCCACTTACTCCTTGCACTTCCGCTCCATTCACTTGAGTACTAGGTAATGCTGCATATGTAATACTACCAACTGCGAGTGTAGATACTACTGCTATACCAACCATTACCCAAATATCTAATCTCACTGTACGTTCAAGTGCAGTAAATGCTATCAGTCCAGCAGCAAGACCCATACCAACAGTAGCAGTGTACCGTGCTCCATTGCCTTGTTTTGGTTGCTCAGTTGTTTTGTTTTTAGCTTCTAATTCTTTTATCTTATCCTCTTTATCTTTTAACTGAGCAGCATCTGGTCGGTTGCTTAACTGTGCTTCTAAATCTTTTATTTTATTTGTTAGTGTTGTTTTTTCACCCTCTAACTTCGTAACAGCAGCATCTGGTTGAGCTTTTAATGCTGTTATTTCATTCTCTTTCTCTGTTAACTTTTGCTGTAACGCCACAGCATCTAATGCTTCCAATTCTGTTATTTTAGCATTTTTCTCTTCTAACTGCTGCTGTAACGCTGTAGAATCTATTGCCTTTAGTTTTTCCACTTCAGCTTCTAAGTCTTGTTTTTCCTTCTCTAGCTGCACAATAAGTGCTTCATTTACTTTATGTTTTAATCCCGACATTACTATACCTGATGCAGAGAATTCTTCCATTTTTCCTTCGAGCTCATTAATACCTTGATCACCTTCAAATTTTAAACTCTTAATATCAGTTAGTGTGCCCATTTTCTCTTCTAATCCTGCCTTACTTGTATTAGCTAATGTGCTCATTTTATCTTGTATTCCCTTCTCTAGCCCATCAATAATATCACTGTGTAATGCTTTCAATGGATTCATTTTTGCTGCTATTGCTTCTTGCAAATTATCACCTACTTTTATTTCTTGCGGCTGAACTTGCTCCTTTAGGCATTTTGCTTTCCCCTTAAAATTCTCTTCAAGATCTAATCCTTTTATTATATCTTCTAATGTTTCTACTGCATTCTGTAAGTTTCCAAGATGATTTTGATACTCATTTATTTTTGGATGTTTAAGCAACTCTATTCTTTCTTCTTCAAGTTCTGTTTTTCCGTCAGTAAAACCAAGCTTAGCTTTCATTTCTTCTATTACACTTGTAGATTGTTTATCACTCTCATTTTTAACTTAATCTATGAAAAACTTACCATCTTTGCCACTAGTAGCAACACATGTTACTTCTTTATCATCTTCTAATTCTAAGCAAAAGCTTGCATAATGCCCTTCAATTACTTTGCCATTCTGATCTATATTTTTATACTCTTTAAATTTTTCACGATCGTTTTCTGGAATGATAAGCTGTATTTTCTGACCACCTTCTTCACCAACTAACTTTATTTCACCATTAATCTCTACTGACATATTAAACCTCAATATATACTATAAACGTTACATAATACCCTTAGAACCTAAGGTCAAGTAATATTTTTATCATAGCATAGAAAATTTATGTTCGTAAACAAAAAATTTTGGCGTAAAATTGCCGTAATTGTGCTATAGCTAAAGTAATTTAGGTTTACCGACCATCGTCATTCCGCTGCTTGTTAGCGGGATCTAGAGATACCGCGGCGGTATAACGTTGCTAGCTTAAGGTTTAAAATTGAGAAATATTTATGTTAAAAGAAAAATACGGCTTTAAAGAAGTTGAAGACAAATGCAACATATTATGGGAAGGCAGTAAAGTTTATAAATGGAATGGTGAAAAGGATAACACTTTCACTATAGACACACCTCCACCGACAATATCGGGTAAATTGCATATTGGCCATATATTTAGCTATTGCCACACGGACTTTATTGCAAGGTTTCAACGCATGCTGGGAAAAGATGTTTTCTATCCGATTGGGTTTGATGATAACGGGCTTCCCACCGAAAGATTGGTTGAACAAACCTATAAAACCCGTGCAAAAGAAGTTGGCAGAGAAAAATTTATAGAGATGTGCCATGAGGTTATTGAGAAATCAAAGCAAGAATTCAAGGAATTATTTAAATCAGTTGGCATTAGTTATGACTGGGATTTGGAATATCACACGATCAGCAAGGAAACTGTGACGCTTTCACAGATGTCGTTTATTGATCTATATAATAAAGGGTATGCATATAGAAAAATGCAGCCCATCCTTTGGGACCCGGTTGATAAAACAGCAATTGCGCAAGCAGAAATAGAAGATAAAGTTTTTGAGTCATCCTTAAACACGATAGTTTTCTCTACTCAAGAAAATGAGCAGATCAATATTGCGACTACGCGACCTGAACTACTTCCAGCATGCGTTGCAGTTTTTTGTCATCCAGAGGATGCGCGCTACACTCATCTGATCGGAAAAACAGCCATAGTGCCAATAACAAAGGAAAAAGTTCCAATCATAGCAGATGATAAGGTTAAAATAGATAAAGGCACTGGGCTTGTTATGTGTTGTACATTCGGTGATGAACTCGACATATATTGGCAGCAAAAGCATAATCTACCGATGAAAATTATCATCGATCAGGATGGAAGGATGGACCTAGATGATGTCATTCCAGTGCTTGACACTGGAATCCAGGAAAAAGAGCCAATGCCAGCGATGACAGAGGAAGATATCATGTCAGCGTATGGTCAGAAAAAAGAAGAATGGATCCCAGTGTCAGCTACTCGGATGACAGACGATATACTAAATGAAATAAATGGATTGAAAGTTACAGCAGCAAGAAAGCGGATAATCGAAATCCTAACTGAAAAAGGACTTTTGGTAGAAAGCACTAACATTTCTCATTCTGTTAAGTGTGCAGAAAGATCTGGTGCACCACTTGAGATATTGCCTACTTATCAATGGTTTATCAAGACCTTAGAGCAAAAAGCTCAAGTATTAGATAAAGTAAAAGAATGCAATTGGTATCCAAGCAATATGCGTAAACGCATGGAAGTGTGGATAGAAGGGCTAAATTGGGACTGGTGCATCTCAAGGCAGCGCTATTTTGGTGTGCCATTTCCAGCATGGTATTCCAAACGTAAGGGAGAAGAAGGTAAAATTATTCTAGCTGAAGTAAAGGACCTGCCTATAGATCCATTGAAAGATTTGCCAAAAGGGTATAGCAAAGAAGAGGTTATCCCAGATCAAGATGTAATGGATACCTGGGCCACAAGTTCAATTACTCCTCAACTAAGTGCACTAGCAGTAAACAGTGAGTTTAGCTTACCAAATCATCGCTATGATACGATATTTCCTGCAGATCTGCGCAGCCAGAGCCATGAGATAATAAGAACTTGGGCTTTTTATACTATTTTAAAGGCACATTATCATGCAAATTCTTTACCTTGGAAAAACATTATGATCAGCGGTTGGTGTTTAGCAGATGATAAGAAAAAGATGAGTAAATCAAAGGGTAACATCATTACTCCTCATGTAATACTTGAAACTTATGGAGCTGATGTAGTGCGCTATTGGGCAGCGAACTCAAGGCTTGGAGTTGATACAGTCTACTCTGAAAATACATTCAAAATTGGCAAGCGCCTCGTTACAAAACTTTGGAACGCTAGCAAGTTCGTTTCCATGTTCATGGAAAAGCATCAAGTGATGAGCATAAATTCTGCTCACGAGACAATGGATAAGTGGATATTGTCTAAGTTATACAAAGTTATAGAAAGAGCAACGAACAACCTATTACAATTTGAATACTGCGAAGCTTTGGGCGTAATAGAGGAATTTTTTTGGAAGGATTTTTGTGATAGTTACTTGGAGTTAGTAAAAAAACGTGCGTACGGAAGCAGTTTAAGTGCAAAACAAAGCTTGGCGTATGTACTGAATATTATTTTGCGGTTATTTGCACCTTTCTTGCCTTACATTACAGAAGAGATATACCACCAATTGTATAGTTATAATTCTGTACACAATAAAAGCAATTGGCCGAGCAAAGAAGAACTTATCTACGATAAATATTCAGAGGAAATGGGAGATAATGTTATTCAGATATTAAACATTATCAGAAAGATAAAGGCAGATAATAATGTATCAGTTAAGCATCTGATAAAAAAGTTGATGATAAAAGCAGATCTACGAGAGGATAAATTGAATCAATCTGCACAGGATGATTTGCAGGCAGTTTGCAATGCGGAAACGATAGAGTGGATGCAGTCTGAGCTTGAAACTGAAGACGGAAAATACATAGTGAATATAGACTTATACTGATTTTTATAGCTTTACTTCCTTTAATATCCATGCTATTGTAATCATTATTAGTATGAGGGAATAATGAGGGATTTGTATAGTAAAACCAATGCACCATATCTTATAGCTGGTGCTCTTGCTACTTTGGTATTGCTTGCGTCTGGGACACTTGCTGTTGCTCCTTATGTTGCATTCTTATCTCCAATTGCAGCCTTTAATGTAGCTCTTCCTGTTGCCTTGAGTTTATCTATACTATCTACTTTGATACTCGCACTTTCATGCAAGATGATTAGTCGAAATAAAAAATTAGCTGCTCAAGGAGCGGAGCTTAATGAAAAAACTGAATTAGCTGCAGAGCAAGAAAATACAATACAAAGCTTAGAACCTCAAATCAAAGGGCTAAATAAGAAAGTTAGTGATCTCGAAACAAAATTAGATGAAATTTCAAGGCAAGCTAATGGTGCTGCAACAAAAGATGAAGTGGAAGAGCTAAAGGCAAAGATTGCTAGTGCTGCAACACAAGAAGAGATAAATAAGCTTAGTAATGAAGTGAAAGAGCTAGGGACAAGCGCTGCAACAAAAGAAGGGCTAAATAAGAAAGTTAGTGATCTCGAAACAAAATTAGATGAAATTTCAAGGCAAGCTAATGGTGCTGCAACAAAAGATGAAGTGGAAGAGCTAAAGGTAAAGATTGCTAGTGTTGCAACAAAAGAGGAGCTAAATAAGCTTAACAATGAAGTGAAAGAGCTAGGGACAAGCGCTGCAACAAAAGAAGAGCTAAAGGCAGGGCTTAATGGTACTGCAACAAAAGATGAAGTTAAACAGCTAAGAGGAGAGTTTGCTAATGCTGCAACAAAAGATGAAGTTGAACAGCTAAGAGGAGAGTTTGCTAGTGCTGCAACAAAAGAAGAGCTAAAGGCAGGGCTTAATGGTGCTGCAAAAGATGAAGTGAAAAAGTTAATAGAAGATGCAGTGGAAGAGCTAAAGAAAGAGCTAAAGGCAGGGCTTAATGGTGCTGCAAAAGATGAAGTGAAAAAGTTAATAGAAGATGCAGTGGAAAAGCTAAAGAAAGAGCTAGAGGCAGGGCTTAATGGTGCTGCAAAAGATGAAGTGAAAAAGTTAATAGAAGATGCAGTGGAAGAGCTAGAGGTAAAGATTGGTAATGCTGCAACAAAAGATGAAGTGAAAAAGTTAATAGAAGATGCAGTGGAAAAGCTAAAGAAAGAGCTAATGGCAGGGCTTAATGGTGCTGCAAAAGATGAAGTGAAAAAGTTAATAGAAGATGCAGTGGAAGAAAGGCTTAGTAGTCTCATAAAGGAAGTTGAAGTAAAAGAAGAGCTGCAGATGAAGTTTTATGAAAAAGGTAAAAAAAGATATAAGACAACATTTGATGATGTTATACTTCCAAATGGTAAGAAACAAAAGCTGAAAGAGATTTATGAATCACAAAAAGAATCAGATGCGGCTCTAAAAAAAGGAGAAGGATACATTTTGCATGGTCTACCAGGAACTGGTAAGACTATGATTGCTAAGGCAATTGCGAGTGAAACTAAAGATACATCTGCATTTATAAGTGTTTCTGGTTCTAGTTTGTTTAATATAAAAAATATAAATGATCTTTTTAAAAAAGCAGAAGAAAACGCTCCTTGTATAGTTTTTATAGATGAAATTGAAGGCTTTGGCAAAGCGTATAGTTCTGATGATAATATACGATATTTAAAACATTTCTTAACTAAAATTGATGGCTCTGACCATGTAAAAGGTGTGACGGTGATTGCTGCAACTAATCATATAGGTATTTTAGATAAGGCACTTGTTAGGGGAGGTCGTTTATGCAATCACATTGAGATTCCTACATTAGGTACAGATACGCGTAAAAAAATAATCAACGAGTATTGTCAGAAGGAAAATTTGCAAAGTATCGCTCATACAATTTTAAACAATACTAGTGAGGATTTTTCACCAGCAAATCTGATTAGTTTATTAAAGGAAATAGAAGGTTGTGCAAGTAAAGTACGTGACAAGACTAAGACTGCGGCTATTTGTCGAAGTTTTAAGAGGACTCATAATATTAAAAAGGTGTCGAATAAGCAGACTAACAGGAAAATTGAAAATTCTATAGGAGAATCACAGCAATACACATCCAGACCATCACATAAGCTGAATGACGCTTTATGTGATTCTGGATATACCAGTATATGTTCTACCCTGATCAATAGCTAACTAGACATTATAAGTACAATGGTACACTCGATACACAAGGTCTAAGTCATTTTTTAGCTAGCAGACTGAAGATGGGAAGTTTGTTGTAGGTGCAGCACTATAATTCCTCCACAGATAAGAGAATTTTAATAAATATATACAAGACTGCTGAACGTGGGGGGGAGGGGAGTAATGAGCAATTTGCTTAGTGAGGCTAATGCATTTTATTTTGTAGCTAGTTCCTTAGCTACTCTTACGTTACTTACATCTTTAGCGCTTATTGTAACTTCTAATGTGCCTCTTCCTCTAATTCTTGCTTTAGCTACATTATCTATTTTGGTGCTTGCACTTTCATGTAAAATAATTAGTAATAATGTAGAATTGGAAGCAAAAGTAAAAGGTCAGTTAGAACATAAGGAGGAGATGCTTTCTCTTGAACACCAAGAGTTACGTGATGAAAATACAAGATTGAATGAAAGAGTGGATTCTTTAATGGAGGAATTGTGTCAATGCAAATTAGAAAGTGAAAAGAATAAGTTATGTTTAAAGTCAGAATATGAAGATGAGTTACGCTTAAGATTGGAATATGAAGATGAATTAAACTTGGAATTAGAACATAAAAGTAGGGAAGCTTCTTCTCTGCGTACTCAATTAACTATGTTAAGAAAAAAAGTAGAAGTAGAAGAAGTAAAACAATTAAAAACTTTAGAATCGGAAGAACAACATGAGAGCTCAGAAAGCGACATAGAAGAATTAGAGAAGAAGTTATGCCAGTCGGAAAAGGAAAAGAAAGAATTAGAAGGTAAAGTTAGTGATGAACGTCAAAAGCGCACTGATCTTGAAAGTAAAGTTGATAAATTGTGTACAAAGGAGAAAGAGTACTTATCTAAAATTAAGGAGCTGGAAAAGGAGTCATTATCTTTACAAAAAGAAGAGAAAGAATCTGATAACACATTAACAACAGTGAATGATGATCGCGATAATAAGGTGAAAGAATTAAACAGTTCACTTTTGAAGCAATCCTCTCAAATAGAACAACTTCAAAAAGCTTTATTGGAAAAGAAAAAAGAAGAAGTGCTTTTTTTGCAACGGATGATAGAATATGTAACAGATGAGGTAGAAAAATTAGTAAGGGAAAATGAAGTGATCAGAGATGATGATAAAAAAGTAATATTACAAGTGATTCAAGCAACAAAGTCTGTGTTAGTAGAAGAAGCTGCACAATATTTGCCAGGCGAAACGTCTGTTCCTTCATTTGTGGAAGATCCTGGATATACCAGTGGATGTTCTACCCCGATCAATAGCCACTAGACATTTTGAGTACAGTTGTACACTGGATACATAAAACCTTAGCCATTTTTAGCTAGTAGACTGAAAAAGGAAAGTTTGTTGTAGGTGCAGCACTATAATTCCTCCACAGATAAGAGAATTTTAATAAATATATACAAGACTGCTGAACGTGGGGGGGAGGGGAGTAATGAGCAATTTGCTTAGTGAGGCTAATGCATTTTATTTTGTAGCTAGTTCCTTAGCTACTCTTACGTTACTTACATCTTTAGCGCTTATTGTAACTTCTAATGTGCCTCTTCCTCTAATTCTTGCTTTAGCTACATTATCTATTTTGGTGCTTGCACTTTCGTATAAAATAATTAGTAATAATAAAAAAATAGAGGTTGAGAGAAATAAATTCGCTCAGAAAGAGCAAGAGTTAGAAAATAAAATAACTCTGGAAAAAGAAGCTGAAGAAGATGCAAACAAAGAAGTGAAGAATCAATTACATGAATTAACTAGAGAGAAGCAAAATTTAGACAAGAGAGCAAAAAGATTGGATCAGAAAGTAAATGAGTCAGAAGTTGAGAGAGAATCTCTTCTTGAAGAAAAAAAATCTTTAGAGAAAAAATTAGAAACAGCAAAGAATCGTACGTTTGAAATAGACAATGAATTGGACAAAACAAAAGAGGAAATAGATAAGCTTGTTGCACGAGAAGAAGAATTACATCTTAAAATCTCGTGTTTACGTGAACAGTTACAAGAAAAAGAAGAACGTATAACAGAATTGAAAGGGAAAATAGACAATAATCAATGCAAAGAATTAGAAAATAAAAAATTGAATGAGGAAGTAGAAAAATTACGTAAAGAAATAAGGGAGTTATACGAGAAAGAAGACAAATTTTATAAAGAAAGAGATATATTACGTAAGAAAGAAGACATATTTTATAAAGAAAGAGATATATTATATGAGGAAGAAAAAAAGTTGCATACAAAATTAGATGACCTAAAATGTGAAATCAGAAAAATCAATAAAGAAAAGGAAAATTTATCTAAAAAATTGGAAAAGAAATTTGACGAGTTAGATGAAGCAAATGGTTTAATTGAAAATCAGTCTTTTGAGTTAGACGGAATAAGAAAAGATTGTAACAATGAGGTAAAAGGTTTAAAAAATTTACTTTTAGAGCGAGACAGTCAAATAGAACAACTTGAAGAAGATTTGTTGAGAAATGCAGAAGAGAAAAAGGGTTATTTACCGGAAATGTTAGAATCTGTGGTAGACAAGGTAGAAAAATTGGTAAACAATAATGAAGCGATCGGAGATCGTAGTAGAAAAATAATATTACAGGAGACTCAAAAAATAAAGTTTATATTGAAGGAAATTATGCAATTCACGCTAGGTGAAGATTCTAGATGTGAATCACCATCAGAGGAAACGTTTGATTGTTTACTGGAGGATCTTGGATATGCAAGTCGCTCATCCACTCCGATCAAATTGCCAAATTCACTATTGACAGAATCTTATGAACGTAATCAGAGTGAAAGTATTTGCAAAACACAACAATGAGTCTTATTATAAGATAAATCATGCAAGATAATGAACCCAATAATATGCGCACTGGATACACAAGACTTAAATAAGGCTATTTCTCTAGCTAATGCTCTGCGTGGTAAAGTTGGCATGGTAAAGCTGGGATTAGAATTTTTTGCTGCTCAAGGTCTTTCTGGAGTGCAAGAAGTTGCAAAATGCAATGTACCAATTTTTTTAGATCTGAAATTGCATGACATTCCAAACACTGTAGCCAAAACAGTTGAAGTAATAAAAGTTCTGAACATTGAAATGTTAACTCTGCACATCAGCGGTGGAACAAAAATGCTTGAAGAAGCGCTAAGTGTAGTGCAAGGCACAAAAATAAAGCTGATTGGAGTGACAGTGCTAACTAGTATGAGCAATGAGGATTTAAACGAGCTTGGAGTAGCAAGAGAGGCAAAATCACAGGTAATTTTGCTTGCAAAGCTTGCAAAAAAGATTGGACTCCATGGAATAGTCTGTTCTGCACTAGAAGCTCAAGAAGTGCGCCGAGAGTGCGGTGAAGACTTTAAAATTATTACTCCAGGAATTCGTATAGATCCAGGTCATGACGACCAAAAAAGAACAGCAACACCAAAAGAAGCAATAAATTCAGGAGCTGATTATATCGTCATTGGCAGACCCATTACAAAAACTACAAGTAGTGCGGAGCTAATATTGAAATCCATGAAAGAATTTTAATATAATAACTTAATTTATAAAAATACTAACATATTAATTAGGAATAAGCATGAGTAATATCAATAGAATAATACGCGAAGTAATCAAGGAATTCCGCTCAAAATTACCAGATAAGGAAATAGAGGAATATTCTGGCAAATTGAATAAGCTACATATCTACCAGTGCAATAAGCATATAATAGAAAATAAGAAGCTATATCATTATACAATAAATGGGAAAACCCATGCTATGGGTCAGCATGGGCATAATTTTGTCAAGAGTTTAGAAGTTATCTTGAGGAATAAGCCACAAATTTCCTTAGAAGAGGTAATTGATTTTATGGAAAAAATAATTAATTTTGGTATTGATAGTTGTTATGGAGCATTTGAGATGATATTTGAATCTCGCTCTGGTGTTACAATAGATGATGCAGTTAATTTTGTAAAAGATAGCTTATCTAGTAAATTTTATAGATTCCATGGCAGTGGGATTTTCAAAGTAATATTAGAACTTAATCCAGAGAGCTCTCTTGAAGAGATAGAGAAACAATTTAGCAAAGTAGTAGATCCTTACTTTCTTAATGCTTGGAGTCGAGAAAGTGAAAGGGCTTTTGCTAAGATATGTAGGTTATGTAGAGAAGGACATGTGGAGAATATGCAGAAATTTGATTTTAGCAATTTTAATTTAGATCAAGATAGTGCTGGAGCATTAAGAGCACTGTTACAGTATTGTGTTGACGTTTCTAATCAAAAAGCTTTAGGTGATTCACATGAATTGCATAGAGAAGAGATGGAGGGGATATATAAATTTGATGATAATTACGATTTAAATTTAGATAGTGATCATAATGATAGTATCTGGCATTGAAATTATACTACAATAATAAAATAACTGGATAAAAATTATCACCAAAAAAATTCAAAAAAGTGCTTGACATAAAAGAACGAACATTATATAGTGTTGTTATCTTTTATTTTACCTCGCTTAATTTAATTACTGGATTAAGCTTACAGTACTAAGCGTGGCACAAAGTGCCACGCTATTTTTCGGTTTACATTTTCAACAGATAAACAAATGATATCATGCCAGTGCCTGGGCACATAACTGTACGAACATTTATTTTTGAAGACAACAGATGATGTCATTCCAGTGCTTGACACTGGCTTTCGCACAATTCCATCAAAAACGTTGTAAAGCGCTTTCGTGTTTACCAACTTAGTGCCCAATCTGGATCCCAGACTGGGATGACAAGAAAGGGAGCACTGGGATGACATCATCCTTTTTTTGGGATTCCAGTGCAGCTACTTGCATCTGCCACCTGCAATGTTCGTACAGATGTAGGGAAACATCTATGAGTACCATTCCTATTACCTTATTTCCATTTTCATTTCATTTTCAAAGGAGGCTATTATGTCACTCACCGATATCGCTCACCGTATCAATGAACTCGCTTCATCATGGGAGCAATTTAAATTAATAAATGATCGCAAACTAAAAGAAATTGAAAGCAAAGGGCGTGCTGATTCTGCAACAATTGAGCAGCTATGCAAGGTAAATAATGCCATTGATAGTTGCAAAGAGCGTTTAGACTTGATCGAAACTGCAGCTCAACGTCCAGAAGTAAATACAGATTTTAGCACAAGCGATAAATATTTTTCTGATTATATCCGCAAGGGAATGGAAAGCGGTTTATCACACAAAACCCTCAGTGGAGATAACAGTGATATCGGGGGGTATCTAGTTACTCCGCATATTGTAAAACGCATAAACAAGCGCGTAACTGATTCGTCCCCAATGCGACAAATATGCTCCAGTCAAAGAATCTCTACTGAAACATTGGATTACATTATAGAAGATTTTGACCGCGCCGGTGCAGGTTGGAGCAGTGAAACAGTAGATGATGAGGATGGTGGCAATAAGTCTAAGTATGATTTTGCAAAAGATACGGACACGCCCAAAATCCAAAAGATTTCCGTCACAACTTACGAGTTATATGCTCAACCACAAATATCACAAAAGTTACTCGATGATGCGTTTGTCGATGTTGAGAGTTGGCTGGTGGAAAAGATTGCCGAGACTTTTAGTAAGGAAGAAAGCGAAGCCTTCATTAAGGGTGAGGGCACTTTTCAACCAAAAGGAATTTTAGCTTATGAAAATGGAAACAGTTATAATAAAATAGAGCAAGTTAAAACTGAAAAATTAGATAGTGATTCAATAATGATGTTGTATTACTCTCTGGATGAATATTATTCCAAAAATGCATCATTTTTGATGAACAGGAGTACGTTGAAGGACATTAGGCTGCTAAAATCTCAAACAGGTCAATATCTTTGGCAACCAAGTTTGTCGCTTGAAGCTCCAGATACCTTAATGGGAGTGCCAGTATACCAGTCTGCCGATATGCCACCAGTGCCAAACAATCAGCTACCAGTAATTGCGATGGCAGATTTTAAACAAGCTTATAAGATTGTAGATAACAGAGGAATGAGAATATTAAGAGACCCTTATACGAATAAACCTTATGTGAGGTTTTTTGTCACTAAGCGTGTCGGCGGAGAGGTTGTAAACACCAGTGCTATTAAATTGTTGAAAGTTGCGAGCAAGTACTAAAAACTTCCGCAGCATCATCTTTATAGCTGATCAAAGCAACACGTCATACCGCGATTCATTCCATAACTGTACGAACATTGTGATTTTGGCCCATCAGGAGGGTGTCATCCCAGTGCTTGACACATATAGCTAAACTGACTTAGATTTACCGACAGTTTGAAAAACAAAAATTCGTCATTCCGCTACTTGTTAGCGGAATCTATGCTGAGATATCGCGGCGGTATGACGTAGGAAAACCTTTCTTGGGTTAGCTATAGTTTGCTATATTATGTGATTTTATTTTTAGCATTGCTTCTTACATTATGTAATTTTGTTTTCCATAATGTATATTATGTAATTTTCGATGCTAAAATCTGTTATAGCTCTCAGTATGATATGAGTGATTCTCTTTTAATAATTATTTTTTAAATAGTTTGTTGGTTCATCAATTTCTTTAGGATTGATATCTACAATTATTTTTCCGTTTTTTAACAGAATAATCCGATCTGATATTTTTGTTAAAAAATCCAAATTGTGAGAAGCGATAATCATAGTAATACCCATATCTCTAACTGATTGTAATAGTTCCACAACGTCGACTATTGTTGCTACATCTAAACCAGACGTTGGCTCATCGCATAATAGAATCCTTGGATTCATCATTAAGCTTCTGGCAAGCGCAACCCGCTGTTTTTGCCCACCGGATAGATTACTAGGGTAATCATTTTTTTTAGAGGCAATACCCAAAGACTCAAGTAGTGAATCACTTTGATCCTGAGTTTTGTTTTTAAGTTTGGGAGCATATGTAAGATTTTCCCAGACAGTCATATGTGGGAAAAGTTGAAAATCCTGAAATACAAAACCAGTACTATCATTGCATTCAATGCTACCAGAATCTAAAACTTCGAGTTTTTGTATACAACGTAACAATGTTGATTTACCACTACCAGAAGGACCAGCAAGACCAACTATAGATTGTTCTATAATCAGGTTAATATTATTAAGTACTGGAACATTATTAAATAATTTACAAACATTATGCATTTTTATCATATATACCTTTCTGTTCAATCTTTTTGCCTATATATTCAATTAGTAATACAAGAGCGTAATAATAAGCCCCAGCAAGACAAAGTGGTATAAAATAAGTAAATTGTTCTGCTGCAAGCATTTGCGCAGAGCGCATAATATCAACACCACCAATAGTAGAGATTAATGCCGTTTCTTTAAGGAGTGCAATGATCTCATTTATCATTGCAGGAAGAATATTTTTAATAACTTGTGGTAATATAATATCTCTCCACATATAGAAACTAGGTATTTGTAAAGTTTTAGCTGCTTCAAACTGGTTTTTTGATATAGTTTCAATACCAGCTCGTAAAATCTCAGCAATATAAGCACAGCTATTTAGACCAAATGCTATAATGCCAGCACTAAATATGTTTAATTTAATTCCTGCAATGGTTGGAGTCATAAAATAAACAACACTTAACTGTAATATAAGGGGGGTGCCACGTATTACAGATATAATTCCATTAATTAATGGAATACAGATCTTATTATATCTGAGTACTGAAAATAACCCTCCTAGACTCATACCTAAAAGCAGTCCTCCAATCAATAATTTTAAAGTAAAGGCAAGGCCTGTTCCAACAAACAAGAAATTAGAAATTAATTCTTGCATCAGTTATCTCCTAGCCATTTTTCTGCTATCTTTTGTATTACACCTTTACTTTCTAAACTTTTTAACGCCTCGTTTATTTTATCCTTTAAATCAGATCCTTTATTCACAGCAATAGAATAACCATTATCTGACTTAGCGATGGCTGACCATGATAGACCAGGATTTTTTTTGCTAAATACTTTACCTTGGAATTCATCAATTAGGACGCCATCAACATGACCAGACTTCAATGCTTCTACAGCTTGATTATTATTGTCTATAGCAATAATTTGAGCTGTTGTAGGAACATGCTCTTTTAGCCAAATTTCCATGACAGTTCCTAGTTGAACGGCTATCTTCTTGTGAGTTAAATTGTTTATACCGGCTATGGGTTTATTTTTGTGATATAGAATACCAAATTCCCCTGTATAATAACTATTTGAAAAATCAAAATTTTTTTCACGCTCTTCTGTACTACCAATAGTAGATATAGCAGCATCTACAGAATTACTTTGTAATGCTGCAAATATAGCACTAAACTGCATATCTTTAAACATTGCTTCTTTACCTAACTCTTTTGCTACTAATTGAGCAAGCTCAATGTCAAAGCCAGTAAATTTACCATTTTCATAATATTCAAAAGGTGGATAATCTGCAGAAATTGCAAATCTAATGATATTATCGTGTTTATCTTCCTTGCATCCTGTTAATAGAATACTTATCACTATAATAGCATTTAAAATATATTTTTTCATATTACTAATTTATATTCATATTTTATTCATCTTATGAATATAGACATTAAAAATTGAATAGTCAAGAAATAATGAATATAATTTCAAATATACTTATTACATATTCAATATGAGGAAAATGCATAATGCATGACAACACACTAGGTGAACATATTTTAAATATTATTCAAAATCATGAAATTTTAGAGCAGAGCGATTTACAGACCTTGCTTAAAGAAAGAGGGCACAACATTCCTCAGGCTACTTTATCAAGGAAATTAAAAAAACTTAAAATTGCCAAAGTTGCTGGTGTATATAAAGTAATCGATATCAACCAGTATCAATTACCATTGATACTTAATATGCAAATTTCGGATTTTGGTTTAATAGTACTACATACCCAACCAGGACAAGCTAGCAGTCTAGCTTACTTTTTAGATAAGAAGTATGTGCTAAATAGTAGCAACAACATAGGAATTATAGGAACTATAGCAGGTGATGATACAGTATTATTGATCATCAAAAGTAAGGCTGAACTTAACAAAGTATTACAATCAATTTATGAAACATTTCCATATTTAAGTCCTGAATAAGAATGTTGTAAGTTAAAAATGTGATATAAAGGAGATAAGAGGGATTCCTTTGTTTAAATCTTTGTCTTCTTTTTTTCAATATACCTACATATCAGAATGGACAATTCATATAGAATCAGCATAGGTATTGCAAGCCCTACTTGGCTTAATACATCAGGTGGAGTTAAGATTGCAGCGATAATAAAAATTACCACTATCGCGATTCTGCGTTTATTTGACAAACTTTGTGTAGTGAGTAACCCTACTCTCACCATTAATGTGAGTATTACTGGAATTTGAAATGCAGTGCCAAAAGCAAACATAAATTGGAGAACGAGGTCTAAATATTCGCTAACTGATGGCATAAACTCTATTGGTATACCGAAAGATTTCCCACTATGTTCAAAAGTGATGAAAAACTTCCAGGCTAAAGGAAATATATAGTAATAGACTACAGTAGCTCCCGTTACAAATAAAACCGGTGTTGCAATCAAGTATGGCAACAACACTGCCCTTTCACTTTTATATAACCCAGGTGCTAAGAACATATAAAATTGCCATGCAAACACAGGAAAAGAAAACAAAAGTGCGCTCATTATTGCAACTTGGAGATACACAAAAAATGCCTCTGTTAAGTCTGTGTAAATTAAAGAAAAACCTTCGCTACCTTTTGTTGCTTCTATTAAAGGTGCGAGTAAAAAACGGTATATATTTTCCTTAAAGTAATAACAAAAACCAAAAGCAACGCAAAAAAATAGAAAGCAAAAGATAACTCTTTTTCTGAGTTCCGCAAAGTGCTCATAAAATGAGGCGTATTTGTTTGAGTTCCAGTTCATACTTTACTATAGCTCAATAATGCTATGTCTAACATTCTCAGCGAAAAAGCCCACTCATTGTCATACCACGCTGCAACCCTGCATATATCACCTGTAACATATGTACCAGTTAAATCCACAATTGCACTATAAGGGTTATGCACAAAATCTATTGAGACTAAAGGTTCCTCGCATATAGAAAGTACATTTGACATTGGATAACCCTCTGTCATCCTAGTACCCTCTGATGTCATCCGAGTAGCTGACACTGGATTAGATTCCAGCGTCACGCGCTGGAATGACGTAGAGGAGAGAGCTGCATCCTTAAACATTTCATTGATTTCTTTAACGGTCGCTTTCTTATCAGTCGTAAATGTAAAATCAACCATAGAAACATTGCTAACCGGAACTCTGACGGCAGTGCCATCTAGCTTTCCCTTTAATTCAGGAATTACAGAACCGATTGTTTTTGCTGCCCCGGTTGTAGTTGGCACCATAGATAATCCGCAAGCCCTTGCTCTACGCAAATCTTTATGATTACCATCAAGAACATTTTGATCATTCGTGTAGGCATGTATAGTAGTCATAAAACCGCTTTTTATACCTAAACTGGAGTGTAGGACTTTCACAATCGGAGCAAGGCAATTTGTAGTGCAAGAACCTGCTGATATCACTTTATGCTCTTTTTCGAGCATATCGTCATTCACACCATAAACTATAGTGACATCAGCATCCGGAACTGGAGCAGAGACAATTACTTTCTCTGCATTGTGCCTTATTGCTTCTTCAAGTTTATTGAATGCACCAGTACATTCAAGTATTACATCAACATTCCAAGGAATATTTTCAGGATTCCGTTCTCTATATAAAGAAAACTTTTTGCCATTTATAGAAATCCAATTTTGAGACTCATTAAAATCAATATCACCACTGAATTTGCCATGAACAGAATCATATTTAATCAAATGTGCATGCTGCTCAGCACCGAGCGATCCATTGACAGCTACAACTTCTATTTGTTTGCTATATTCTTCTATTTCGAAAATAGCACGCAATACGCCTCTGCCTATTCTACCCAGACCATTAATTCCTACGCGAACCGTCATCTCTTCATTCAAAAAATTTAATTATAGAGGATATCACTTGATATTTCATTCTATTCTTTTGCTTTTCTATCGATATGAACATTATAGCAAGGAGACAGGGCTAAAAACTTGCTTGACAAACTCCGCCAGCGCCCTTATCATGAAACTGAAGCTATTGTATTTGCTTTCGCCAATCTGCAGATTAAAAGGTAAGGATTACTTAATGTATCGGCGTCTTATGTTCAATTTTTTGCAGTATATAGATACTGTATGTCTTTACAAAACTTCATCTACATCTAGATTTTTATCTAAATAAGCTGAACGCGCTTATAAAGCGTTACAAGACATCAAAAAATGCCAATACTCGACAGAGATAGTAAAAGACTAGCTAACTCGGGGATTCTTTGTCTTTTTTTCTGCTTAGTAAATTTCTTAAACGTTTGCAGCGTAAGTTAGTTGCAATTAAAAGCAGCTGAATTTCGCTTGTCAAACGTTTAAAACATAAAAAACGCCAATATTTTAAAGCAGATAATAACCCCAGGGCTTCTTTTGCCTTTTTTTTCATTTGGTAAATTTCTTAATGTTTATGGCTAAACGACAACCGTCATCCCGCTGCTTGTTAGCGGGATCTATGTTAAGGTATGACGGTTAAGTAAGGGATCTATGTTAAGAGATACCGCGAATGAATCGCGGTATGACGGTTCGTGGCGGCGTGACGATAACCTCGTCATCCCGCTGCTTGTTAGCGGGATCTATGTTAAGGTATGACGGTTAAGTAAGGGATCTATGTTAAGAGATACCGCGAATGAATCGCGGTATGACGGTTCGTGGCGGCGTGACGATAACCTCGTCATCCCGCTGCTTGTTAGCGGGATCTATGTTAAGGTATGACGGTTAAGTAAGGGATCTATGTTAAGAGATACCGCGAATGAATCGCGGTATGACGGTTCGTGGCGGCGTGACGATAACCTCGTCATCCCGCTGCTTGTTAGCAGGATCTATGTTAAGGTATGACGGTTAAGTAAGGGATCTATGTTAAGAGATACCGCGAATGAATCGCGGTATGACGGTTAAGTAGGGTGTCATCCCAGTGCCCAGACACTGGGATCCAGGAATTTTATTAAGTTGGTAAGCATAAAAGTAGCCGTTTTACGTTACAATACAATGTTTTGATGATTATGGAAAGGCTGGATCCCAGTGTCAAGCACTGGGATGACAAAAAAAGGAGGCTACTCGGATGACAGGAGAAGGTACTGCCGTCATAAAGGAACCAGTTTCAGCTACTTTCATGACATCGTTGTAACATTGTACCATATTACAATTTAGCGTTTTTAGTAACTAAGAAAAGTGCTTCCCCCTTTTAGAGCACTGCATATAATAGAATTATATCGCAGTGCATTGCGAAACAAAATTCCCAATACTACAGGAGGCTTTATGAATAAGAAATTTCTCTATTCACCATTGTCAATAAAAAGCATAGGAGAAAACGGTGTATTTTCTGGTTATGCTAGCGTTTTTAATATAGTTGATAAACAAAATGATCTGATATTGCCTGGAGCATTTAAGGAAAATTTAAATAGAAATAAAATAAAACTCCTTTGGCAGCATAATCCTGACGAACCTATAGGTAGTATCATAGATATTTACGAAAATGATGTTGGTCTATATATAATTGCACATTTACTTTTGGGTATTCAGAAAGCAGAAGAAGTGTATTTGATGCTCAAAACTGGGGCAATTAACGGACTTTCCATCGGCTATATACCTATAGAGTATGATGTTGATCATAAAAGTGGAGCTAGAGTGTTAAAACAAGTGGAATTATGGGAAGTCAGTTTGGTCACTTTTCCTGCAAACTTGGCTGCTCAGGTAATCAATGTGAAAAATCAGAACAATGAACAGGAAATGTTAGCAAGAGCGATAGAAAAAGCAAATGCTGTACTTACAAACACGTGTATTTCTGCTTATAGCTAAAGTGACTTGGTTTACCGATAATTTGAAAAACAAAAATTCGTCATCCCGCTACTTGTTAGCGGGATCTAGAGATACCGCGGCGGTATGACGTAGGAAAACTTTTCTTGGATTAGCTATAAAGTGTATTAGGTGGGCAAAGACTTTACCATAATTTGACACCTGCGTTAGTATTTATTTAACATTTACACTAACATATATAACTTTATCACTGTTAAAATTTTCTGTAAATTAAAGTTAAAAAACAAGGTAATTTTATGCCAAATATTAATAATACGGCTAATTATGAAATTAATGTTAAACGAAAGGAAAAAAAATACAGTTGGTCTACTGTATTTGCTTGGTTGTTTCTAAAAACGATTGGACGAATATTGCCCAAGAGATGGAATAGATGGGCAGAAAATATTTTGTACTACGATAAAACTACTGCAAACAATAGACTTCTTTCAAAATTCATGTAGGGAGCTCAAAATTGTGAATTGCAGCAATCAAATTAAACCTTAAACCAAAACGTTTTCGTCGGTTTCTATACCTGTCCGAGATGATTTTAAACCTTTTCAATAAGCCAATTACGTTTTCAACAATTGCCCTTTGGCTCATAAGTGCTCTGTTCTCTTTTTTTTGTTCTTTGCTTAACGGATTCTTTTTCGTTTTCATGTGCGGTAATACAACATTTTTGTGTATCTTCTGCATTCCCCTGTAGCCGGCATCAGCTAAGATTTTAGTTTGCGGCAATACTGCTACCTTTGATTCTCTAAACATCCGAAAATCGTGTTTTCTACCATTCGAGAAAGATGTGCATATGACTTTTTTACTCTTCCTCTCTGTTACTATTTGTGTTTTTATAGTATGCCTTTTTTTCTTTCCAGAGTAGAAGGGCTTTTGCTTTTTTTTGGTCTCTCTACTGGCGTTTCAGTTCCATCTATTACTAAAACTTCATATTCTACATCACTCTTTAATAGCTCTTTTTTTCCTGGTAATGCAAAATCTGGATGTTTTATTAATATGTCTTCTACCCATCTTATTATTTTAAAACTGTTACTTTCACTCATGCCATAGCTTTGCCCAATATGAAAATATGTACGATATTCTCTTATATATTCCAGTGCCATAAGTAGCCTTTCTTCTATGCAAAGTTTACTTTTTCTTCCACTTCTAGCTTTTTTTCTTTTATCCTCCACTTCTAGAATTTCTACCATTTGCTCAAATGTTGCTTTTTTTACCCCTGTTAAACGTCGAAACTTTTCTCCTTCTAACTTTTCTATTTCCTTATATTTCATGCTTTCAAATACTTCATCTTACACTCCCTCTAACAATTTTGAAAGAAGTCTAATGAAGTTCAAACTGATGCTTTTAAGACAATAGATGGAAGTGTTCAAGTTGACTTAAAACCTGAAGTAGCAGTAAGAGAGAGCCAAAGTGGAGTAATAAGTAAGGATGGAGAGGTTCAAACTAATAAAGTAACATTTCACGATATAGCAATGCAGACCGAATACGTCGAAACAACGGATAAAAATAGTGATCAAGCACAGCAGGTTGAAGACTTACAATCAAAAAATGGCTTATTGGAAGTGAAAATTGAAGAATTGCGATCTATAATCATAAGGCTTAAAGCGGACTTACAATCAAAAAATAGCTCGTTAAAAAAGGAAAATAGAGAATTGCAATCTATAATTATAAGACTTAAAAAGAATTATAGAGAATTGGTAGAAGTTACAGATAAACAAGAGAAAGAGCTTTTAGTAAAGTTGAAGGCAAAATCTGAGATGATAGGGTGCCAGGGAAGAGAATTAACTGAACTCAGAGCAGAATTTACCAATAAAATAAACGAGCTTTTTGAAAGGGTGGAAGAAGTCAGGAAAGAAAAATCGAAGAAAAAAAAAGAAGAGTTACAAGAGCAAGTTGAACATCTGAATGCAAAATTAGAAAGAGCAAGAAATGTTGCAATATTTTCTATTGGAGAGCGTACAAAAACACTTGATGAAAATCTGACATTAAAAAATCAACAAATTGAAAGTTCACCAGCTAAAGATGAACAACAAAATGGGAAGTTAACAGAGAAAGATACACAAGGGCAAACAAAAACTAAAGCGCCAGATACAGTGAGTACAGTATCTACTGCAAAATCAACTACTGGTTCTATGAAGTCAAAAATTCCAAAGGGTTTATCTAAGCTTCGTGGGAATGAGAATTGCGATAAATTTTTATCTGATAAAAATAAAGAGTTGAAAAAAAGTTTTTCTGAATTTGAAAAGAAACACTTTTGCCATAACGTGCTTAATGAAACTATAAAGTCTCTATCAAATCAAGATGATGGCAAATTTGAAAGCAGTAAGCTGCTTGAATTATTAGAAAGTAATTTGAAACAATCCGCAAGGGAGATCATAGAAGCTAAGGTTAAAGAAGTTGTCAACGAACATTGTAACATTGGAAAAAATATGGGTAAAGAACTACGAGATGACACGTTAAAAGCCAAGTTGTCACCTTCTGTTAGAAAATGCGTAAAAAAATTAGAATTTAACAAACAAGAAGGGGTAAATAAGATTGTAGACTCTATCTTGCACAGCTTTAATAGCAAGAATAATAATAATAACGACTCAGGAGAATTGCTTAAAGAAATTGTTACAGGAAAATTAACAGAGGCTAAAATGAAATGTTTTTCAAATAAGATTCAAGAGTTACAACTGGCATTAAGCATAAGAGATAAATTTTTATCTCCAGATCAGGGAATGTGTAATCAAACTCAAGGAGGAGTAAACGAATATCAATTAACAGAAAAAGCTAAAAAAGAACATATACCTAATTCCTCTATGAGTTCCCCTAATATTGCAAGCATACATTCATTGAACAGTCAGAAAGCAGTTAGAATAGGCTCTTAGCATAAAGCACCAGCTCCTCTTTTGTTAAAGTGTAGGAGCTATCTTCCCAATGTTGTTTTAGCAATTCCAAGTTTCTACCTAAACTTTTTCCTGGCTGGTGACCTATACTTATTAAATCATCGCCAGATAAAGGAAATTTTGGAATATTGAATGTATCAGCAAATGAAATGTATTTGTCAATATTTTCTCCAGACTCAACACCACAAATTTTTATTAAATCACAATATAATTCTCTACCAAATAAAGATATGTATTTTTTTTGCTCTTTTTCTGAGAGTTCTGTTTTGATATCGTTGGATAATAAAAATAACAGCTTTTTCTTTTGCTTGTTTGAAAGACGTAGAAACTTACTTACATATTCTCCAAGACTTAGCCTGTCATTTTTGGTGGTCCTAAGGAGTAACGCTAATTTTACTAGTGCATCAGTGCCGAAAAGAAGTGACGAAGACAGAATTTCGCATTTTACTTCTTTTGGGATAATCTTTTGCAAAACATCAGATTCTTGCATGCTCTTAAGTGTTGGAAAAGGATCATTGCACTCCAGCAATTTAAGTATTTCATCTCTTATTCTCTCTCCAGAGAGGTTTTGAATCATATGCGAATGCTTTTTGCATACGTTTAGTATTTCATCACTCAAATCTCCGACACATATTTTTGCATGAAAACGAAATGCTCTTAAAATACGTAGATAGTCTTCTTTAATTCTATCTTCAGCGTTGCCTATAAAGTTTAACCTTCGCGCTTTTAAGTCCTCTATACCACCAAAGTAGTCATATATATGGCCATGCTTATCTGCATACAGAGCATTAAATGTAAAGTCGCGCCTTGAAGCATCCGCTTGCCAATTATTGGTAAATTCTACTTTTGCATGCCTACCATCACATTTCACATCATGCCTTAGTGTTGTGATCTCAAAAGATCTTTGATTTAGAACCGCAGTGATAGTTCCATGTTTTAAGCCAGTTGGAATAGTTTTAATATTACGGAGTTTTAGCGCTTTAATCGTTTGATTGGGAAGCAAATTAGTAGCTAAATCGATGTCGTGGACATCACGCTGCAAAATTGAGTCTCTCACACACCCGCCGACAAGCCTAGCCTCACCACCAAATTCCTCTATGGCATCAATAATTAAACTAGTCTCATGGTCAACTTGCATTTAGGTTAGTACGTACTGCAAGTTCATATTATATGAAATGCTTGCAAAAGCCCTATATAAAAATATACAGGGCTATTAAGATTTTACAAGTTGTGGTGCTCGTTGTTGATGAAATGGTTCTGCCATCGATTCCTTACCACATCTTAGTAAACTTGAAGGGTTTTGCTGCTCTATGCGCTGCTTTATATCACTAACGCACTGCTCTACAACATCACCAATTTTTCCATCAGCATTTTCTGCCAATAACTTATCAAATCCCTTTTCAACCTCTGCTCTCTCAGAGATATCCTTTGAAAGGTTACAATATTCTAAGATCTCGTCTAGCTGCAGTTTTTTTGCTAATAGGAAATCTTCTTGTTCTTGCTCTTGTTTAAGTTTGGTTTCCTCTTGCAGTTGTTTTGCTAAACTTTTATTTCTATCAAGCAATGGTTCGAAATGCAATCCGCCTTTGTTTATTACATGCACAATACTACTATCATCATAATCAACTTTATTGTATTCACCTGCACTTTTTGAACCTGAATTGTCTATTAATTCATGCAAAGACAGATCTTGGTTATCAACAGTCTGGTTCTCTATAACATGTAGCTTTACCTTATACTTTTCACAAAGTATTCTGCCTTCAACGTCAGGATCACCCCACCTACTGTTACGCATAATGTCTGCTGTATAATCATCTACAGTTTCACTACGGTGCTGGCCATTGTTATCATGACTATTGACAATTGCATTTGTAAACCACTTTGGTGGATTCTTTTGCGCAAATTCTTTACAGTCTTCTCGTAACTGCTCAACAGTAACTTCTATCCCCTTCTGCTGTTCTAGACCTTGTCTGAATGAGTCAAAAAAGCAGCTTCCATTACCAATTGCTTGTCCTACATGGAAATTATCAGGGTAAGAACTACTACTTAAAGAAGTTACTTCACTCTCAACATCAAGGAAATCACTTGGTAGTTTCCGTTCCTCAGCTGTAGTCATAGTTTTTACCTTAATTTAAGCTATATGTTACTATACCAACAAAATTATTAATAAGCAACTAATTAAGTATAGCAGAAATTTTTAAATTATGCAATAGTTATAACTTTAAATAGCAAATATGAGCTTTAACTGTGGTATAGTTGGGTTACCAAACATAGGAAAATCAACCTTATTTAATGCGCTTACAGAGTCAAGTGCAGCCGAAGCTGCAAATTATCCTTTTTGCACAATCGAGCCAAATATAGGCAAGATTTCGATAAAAGATCAACGTTTGAAACAAATCGCAGCAATTGCAGGCTCAGAGAAGGTAATCTACAACCAATTAGAAGTTGTAGATATTGCAGGTCTGGTAAAGGGTGCGAGTAAAGGTGAAGGGCTCGGCAATAAATTTTTAAGCCATATCAGAGAAGTTGATGCCATCGTTCATCTGCTCAGGTGCTTTACGGATGACGATATCAGCCATGTACACAGTAAAATAGATCCAATATCAGATGCTGAAGTGGTAGAAATGGAATTAATCCTAGCTGATATTGATAGCATAGAAAAAAGGCTTCCTCAATTGGAAAAGAAAGCAAAGCAAGGTGATAAAGAGCTAAAGAGACAACTTGAATTAATGCAAGAGGTACTGGCTACTTTAAAATCAGGTAGACCTGCAAGAAGTTTGGAGAATATCGATGGAGATGAGATGAAGTTGCTTCAATTGCTGACAACAAAGCCCGTTATGTACGTTTGCAATGTTGAAGATACAAATGTTATAACTGGCAATGAATTATCTAAAAAGGTAGAGAGAATGGCAGAGGAAAATAAAAGCAAATTTTATTGCATTTCAGCAAAACTCGAAGCAGATATTGCAAATCTTGATAGTGAAGAGGAAAAACAGAGTTTTTTATCAGAATTTGGCTTACAAGAATCAGGGCTTGATGGAGTAGCGCGTATTATGTATGAAGTGCTGAGTATGATAACTTTCTTTACTGTAGGGCCAAAAGAAGCACGAGCTTGGCCAGTAAAAATAGGGTCAACAGCCGATAAAGCAGCAGGTGTAATCCACACTGATTTTGAGAAAGGCTTTATAAAAGCAGAAACGATAGGCTTTGCAGACTACATAAAGTATGGAAGTGAACCGGCTTGTAAAGACGCAGGAAAAATTCGCTTTGAAGGCAGAGATTACATCGTGCAAGATGGTGATATAATGCACTTTAGGTTTAATGTGTAGCTTTCTGGGGAGCAGTCCTACGTCATACCGCGATTCATTCGCGGTATCTCTGAGCATAGATCCCGCTAACAAGTAGCGGGATGACGGTTGTCAGGGTGTCATGCAAGTAGCTGACACTGGTTCCTTTATGACGGTGTCATTCCAGTCTGGAATCCAGCTTTTAATACAACCCCTCACCAAAAATATTGTGTTTTAACATAAGGTTAGCTACTTTTATACTCACCAACTTAATCTCTAATCAAAATTCCTGGATCCAAGTAGTCAGGGCACTGGGATGACATCCTCCCTAGCGGATTCAAATCACAATGTTCGTACATGACCACTTTGCTTCAATATTTGCGATGCCCCTGAACAGATACAAAAAATCTATTGTTTTTTTATAAATTAAATCCTAAGGCATTTTTTACTGTAGATTAATCATTTGATTATAGTATCATTTTAATTAAGCTTATGCTTGGGATATTTATGAAGAATATTTTATATTTTATATTATTAGCTGTCGTATTCGGATCACCCATCCTGTTTGCCGTAGAGCAGCTTGAAGAAAAGAAAATTGAATCAGTTCATAAAAACGAAAATGTAGGTGTAAGGAAGCAAGATAGCACAAATCAAAAAGATGAGTTGAAAAGCAACGTCGATGCTAAACAAACACAAGAGGCTGAGAGCAAAAGATTAGACGGCACTACCGATAAAGAGAAACTGCAACACAACGAGAACAAAGCTTTCGTGGTTGAAAAAACTATAAGTGAAGGTGAAAGGATTGATAAAGATTTGCCAAATGACCAGCTAGAAGGAAGCACAGACAAATTTGCTCAAAATTTACCAAATGTGGCCAATAAAGAAGTGAATAAAGATTTGAAACCAGAGCCTTTGCCTTTAAGTGCTGATTTAAATGAGAATACAGCTAACCCGCAAAAAAATCTACAAGCTGATCAGAAGATTGATATAAAAGATAATGAACTTTCAAAAAGTGATGCGAGTCAATTATTAGAGGGAAAAAAAGAAAAAGTAGAGAATCAGTTTGAAGAAAAAAAAGTGAAAGAAACAAACAGTAATTCCAAGGACCGCAATAGAGTAAAACCTATAACTAAAAAAGATGAAGAAGAGCAAAGTGAAAAGAAAAGTTTACAAAAATGGACAAAGCTAAACAGAGAACCAATAAAAGAATGGGGTCATAAAGACATACAAAGCAAGTCAATATATAAACGACAATATGATAGCCTTAATGAGCATCTTCCTACAACTGTGTTTATTGATGATTACAGTAAGCAATTTTTTTACTGCATTAAGAAGAACAACTTAACTTGCTTAAGAGGAGTAATAAGTAAGCTAGAAAAAATTGGATTAACAATTCAAGAGATACTAAGGTTTAGAAATAAATTGGGTGATACTCCTCTCATTTATTCAGTTAAACAAGGTGAGGTAGACATAGTGCGCTTTCTCTTATTACAAGGTGCTGATCTTAGAGTAGTTAACAATAATTTTCAATCCCCAATTGATATAGCAATCGAAAAAAAGCAGATCAATATAATAAATGCGATTGCCGAAATGATGCCACATCTTTTGGAGGATAGAAAAATAGACAATAAAGAAAGCTCAGCAATGTACGATTGGGCTGTGAAAACGAAAGAAATACAGTGCGATAAGCAAGATGATTAGATTTTTGATATTAATTTTAGTTGGTCATTTATGTTATGGAAACGAAATAAATGATGAAAAAAATCAGATTAGTGATTTTTTAAATGCTCTGCGTGATGCAAAATACGTATCTTACAGTAAAAAAGACTTTGCTGAATTTTTGGTGCAGTGCCACAAAGAGGGCGTGCCAGAAGATTTTAAGAAAGGTTTTGGTTCTAACTTAAATGGAGCTAATTTTAACCAACTGTACCTAAGTAAATCTGTTTTTGATGGAGTAAGTCTGATTGGTGCTGATTTTTCTAACACCGATTTATCCGACGTGTCTTTCATTGATGTTGATTTACGTGGTGCTAATTTCTCCAATGCTAATTTACATGGCATTAAAATAAAAGGTACAAATTTGAGTTTTACAAAATTTGTTTCTGCAAACTTAACAGATATCGTATTTGATCAGTCTAATGTTAGTTATGCTGATTTTATCAGTTCCGATCTCAAAAAAGTAAGTATGCACAACGTAATTGGTTTGCATACTAATTTCTCGAATGTGAAAATGAATTTCTCCAACTTATCAAACTCGAATGTTAGCCACGTAAATTTTAGTGATAGTGAAATAAACGATACTGTTATGCAGAAAAACAACCTTGATAATGCAAGTTTCTTTGGAGTGGATGCATATAAATTAAAGATACAATTTTCTTCATTAAAAAATGCTAACATATATGGTGCAGAGTTAAAAGAATCAGACTTTACAGGTAGCAATCTTTCCGATGCCTGCCTTAATTCTTCTATCATAATTAACAGTAACTTCGACGAGGCTAATTTAAGCAACACACAAATTTCCTATGTGAATGACGATAATTCAAGTTTTGTTCAATCTATACTAAATGGTTCCAAGATAAAACATGCATATGTTTCTGAAGCAAATCTTCATGATGCTGATTTATCCAATATTGATTTTAGTTTTAGTGAACTGCATCAAGTTAATGTCTCTAATGCTGACATTCGTCACGGAAAGTTTCATAATACTAAAGTTGCAAATTCTAACATGAATGGCTCATTTTTTGACCATTCACTATTCACCTCTGCGAAGATAGAAGATTCAGACCTTTCTACAACTTCAATGTATAAGATAAAAATCCAAGACTCTCAAGTTTATAACAGTACACTTTCTCGCCATAATATTGATTCCAGTGAAATAGAAAATTCAACATTCTTTAATTTATTAGCTGATAATTCGAGTTGGTCCAATTTAAAAGTAACTAATTCAAATTTTATTGAAAGCGATTTCAGATCTTCTTTGCTTCACGCTAATGCCTTTAGGAAAACTAGTTTTTTTCTTAGCAATTTGAGTAATTCAACAATTAGTGATATGTCTTTTCTCTCTTCAAGCATATATAAAAGTTCAGTTGTTGATGCTCACTTAACAGGTTGCAAATTTGATAATTCAATTTTGATTGACAATAAAGGACAGAAAAAACTTGCAGGTTCAGAAAATGCTATAACTTCGATTAAAGATTTGCAAGAGAAAATATCACAGGGTGAAAAATTTAATGTAAATTATTCTTACTTTGAATTTAAGAATATGAATTTAGAAAATGCCGATTTTTCTAATTCAACATTGAGTAGAGCAAAGTTTGTAAACGTTAATTTGAATAAGGCAAATTTTGAAAAAACCGATTTGCGCTATACTGTCTTTGATAATTCTTCTCTTATTGGCACCAACTTATCAAATTCTAATTTAGAAGGTTCTAGCTTTTTAAACTCTGATCCAAAAAGCACCATGTTAAAAAATGCAAAGAAAAATGACCGTAAAAAGTGAGGGCGTATTATTGGTTCTATCCTCCCCTTCTGGAGCTGGAAAAACTACTATATCAGCAAAATTACTTGAGCAATCAACTAATTTAGTTAGGTCTGTTTCTATGACTACACGCAAGCCTCGCCCCGGCGAAATAAATGGAAAAGACTATTTTTTCGTTACCGAAGAAAAATTTCACGAGTTATGCAAAGCTGGCCAAATGCTTGAATACGCCAAAGTTTTTGAGAATTTTTATGGTATACCAAGAAATTTTATAGAGCAAAACTTAAGCAATGGAATAAGCGTTTTACTCAGCATAGACTGGCAAGGAGCATTTCACTTATTCAAGCTCATGAGAAAAAAAGTTGTAAGTATTTTTATACTTCCCCCTTCAATGGAAGAGCTTAGGTTGCGTTTGCAAAAGCGTAATAGTGATGATGCAAGCGAAATAGAGCGCAGATTAGCCGAAGCTCAAAAAGAGATAAGCAAACGTGATAAATATGATTATGTAATAATCAATGATGATATTGATAAAAGTGTAGAAGAGATAAGCTCCATACTAAATAAAGAAAGACTTAAAAAATCAGAAGAAAAACCAAGCCTGGAAGACTGATAAAAACATCAATTTGGATATTTGCAGCTATAGTTTCTTATCCTATTTTAGCCAATAGCACATTTCACAGTTTAGCTATATTTATTATTTTTTAAGATTAAATGGTTAAAATAGTAGCAACTGTTCAAGTGAGGTTTAACTATGACGGCAAATTTTCTCACAGAAATTAATTTTCTGCCTTTCCACCTATATTTTGATCACATATACAACGTTTAGCTCAATTTAAAAGTCAAACTTCTTGGTTGTTAGTTTAGTGCTGACAACTTAAATAGCTTTTAATATTGAGGTTTTAGTATGGGTATAGATATAACTGCACTAACTACTAATGCAGATAAATTAGGTGAATGCATAGATAAAAATAAAAAGCAAGAGCAGGATAGAAAAGACGAACAATTATATGGCATTATAGAGAGAAAGGTAAAAAAAGAAGAACACAAGCGTGAAAAACCAAGAGGTCAAGATGGAACCCTCAAGAAGTGTAAAAGGTTATTTGAGGAAGGTGCTAGCTCTGAAGTACTAACTAAATTAGAAGAATCACTTAGAGAACAAGAAAAATATTATAAGTATTATGTCCAATGCTTTCTTCCGGTATTGAATAGAAAAATATCGAAAGAACTAGACCCTATAAAAAAAGAGGAAATAGGACAAGCAATTTCAGAAATTACTTATAATAGCAGATATTGTTTTACCCACAACCGTAGGGACAGCGAAACAGAGAGTGGCTACGGCAGTGATGTTGAAGATGATCATGAAGTAGAAATAAGCAACGAAATAACAAATAACAATGCTCTACTACTAAAAGCGATCAAAAATGGAAATAACAGGAAATTTAGAAAATATCTAAAAGATTGTACGGATATTAGCAGCATAAAAGCTGAAGAAGGGAAAAATATTTTACACCTCATTGCGTCGTTGGAAAAGAAACAGAAATGCAAGTTTCTGGGTACCCTAATAAAAACGGTCACCAAGGAAGATTTAGCACAACTTGTTGATAGTGAAAATCAGGACGAAAAAACTCCTCTTCAGGTGGCACTAATTAACAAGATAACAAAAGAAAAACATGAGTCTCATACAATCCAAGATAACGATAACACACTTAAGTTTCTTACAAAATTGTTAGAGCATGGGGCCAGCTCTGATAATTTAGGATTATCTACAAAAAAATTACAAGACTTAAAAGAAGAGCAAAAGACATACTATCGTAATTTCTTAGAAAAATTAGCAGAGCAAGGAAAGCAATCTAAATTAAAGCCAGAAATAAGAATCAATACAGAAGCAAAAATTAAAGAAATTATACCACATACCATAAATACTCCAGATAGTAATGATAATTATCTATTACATCCAGTAATTAAAAATAGTGATAAAAAACTTTTTAAAGAACTATTGCAAAAAGGGGCAGATATTAGCCTTAAAGACACAGATGGTAATAATGCTTTACACTTGATTGTTAAACCTGAAACAAAACAAAAACTTGAACTTCTCAATATATTGCTAAAAGCAGGTCAAAAAGAGCAATTTATAAAAGCTGTAAATGATAAAAACAAAGAAGGGCAAACACCGCTCTATCAACTACTCCAGCGCATACAAGAAAAGAGTAAAGAGCCTTCATTGAAAAATAAAATAAAAAATGTAGTAAAAAAAGAATTTAAGGATACTGGCAGGTATAAAACCTTAGAGTTATTTCTACAAAACGGTGCAGATATTACTGTGCAAGATAAAGATGAAAAAAATGCTCTGCACTATATTGCTTCATTCAAAGGAGAACAAAAAGTTGCATGTTTGAAGTTGACTTTAGGTAAGGATGAATTTAGTAAGGCTATAAATGCTGTTAACGGGAAAGAGCAAACACCTCTTCATCAGTTGCTTCAGCATATAAAAGAAAAGAATGAGGATCGATCATGTACAGATAGAAAATTTGAAAAAACAAATAGATATAAAGCCTTAGAGTTATTTTTACAAAACGGTGCAGATATTACTGTGCAAGATAAAGATGGAAAAAATGCTCTGCACTATATTGCTTTACTAAAAGGAGAACAAAAAGTTACATGTTTAGAGTTGATTTCAAATAAAGATGATGCTGTAAATACTACTAACAAGGAAGGGCAAACACCGCTCCATCAGGTACTCCAGCGCATACAAGAAAAGAGTAAAGAACCTTCATTGAAAAATAAAATAAAGAATGTAATAAAAAAAGAATTTAAGGATACTGGCAGGTATAAAACCTTAGAGTTATTTCTACAAAATGGTGCAGATATTACTGTGCAAGATAAAGATGAAAAAAATGCTCTGCACTATATTGCTTCATTCAAAGGAGAACAAAAAGTTACATGTTTAGAGTTGATTTTAAATTCGGTGGAAAAAGAGAAATTTAGTAAAGCTGCAAACGCCGCTAACGAAAAAGAACGCACACCACTACAAGTAGCGCTAATTACTAAGACGACAAAAGATAAACATAATTTGGTCAATCCTAAGAGCCGTGATAACACGATCAAGTTCTGTGTAAAATTATTGCAAAATGGTGTTGACCCAAAGCAGTTAATACTACCCGAAAGATTATGGAGCAAAGAGTATTATAAAACTATAAAAGGAATAGAGAAACCAACGGGTAGAGCGCTTATTCCAGATGATATGAGAACTGAACTGAAGTGCAATTTTGGCAGGAAGTTAAAAGCACGCGATATTGTGAAGTACATCAATAATGTTGCTTGTAAAGCAGTGACAACGCTTGTATTTGCTGCTTTAGCCTGTGCAGCAATATTCAGTGCTTCTCAAGGAATTATTACAATTGCAACTGCCTCATCTATTATAGCAGTTATTGGAGTTTGTTATCTTATTTACTTGAATTTAGAAAATATTTATGAAGGATTTGGAAAAATTAAAGGAAAGTTTACTGAAGAAAAGCAACTTACACTTCAAGATAATGCACCAAAAAATGATACACAATGCAATAACTCTGTTAAAGATATAGAAAATAAGTCCAACGATTTAGAAGAGCAAGAGGTGCAAAAATCATCAAATCAATCAGAGCATACTGAGAGTCCTCCAGACACTAAAATGAGTGCCATATCAATAAAACTCGTTGAAAAATTGTGTAGGGATAGTGTAACTAGTAAACCCTCTTCTCTGGCGCTATGAAATCAATCTCACCGCTCAGAGTTTTTTCAGCCACTTTTTTATAATCAATTTTTACGTTAATTTGCCCTTTCTTTTCTTCAAGCCACGCTATAGTGTGCTTCATCCAGTTTTTGTCATCACGTTCAGGAAAGTCTTCACGAGCATGGGCACCTCTGCTTTCCTCGCGATTAGCTGCGCATTCCATGGTAATAACCGCTTGTGGGATCATGTTAGCAAGCTCCAGTGCTTCAACTAAATCACTATTCCACATCATACTGCGATCCTCAAGTGAAATATCAGGCATCATTTTTGCTACCTTTTTTATAGCTTTTTTGCCTTCTTCTAAAACTTCAGCAACACGGAAAACTGATGCGTATTTTTGCATAGTGTTCTGCATTTCACTGCGTATTTTTGCTACTTTTAGCCCACCGGAGGCAAATCGCATTTTATTAAATCTATCTACTATCCAGTCTGTGCAGTCTGAATGCAATTTTTTATGTGGTGTACCGGATTTTAGCTTCTCTTTTGCTCTGAGCGCTGCAGCTCTACCAAAAACCACAAGATCAAGAAGCGAGTTAGAGCCAAGTCGATTTGCACCGTGCACAGAGACACACGCAGCTTCTCCAATTGCAAATAGTCCATCTACCACTTCTTCCTTACCTTGCTTCAGCGTGATCACTTCTCCATAATAATTGGTTGGAATGCCACCCATGTTATAGTGAACAGTCGGAATGACCGGTATTGGATCTTTAGTGACATCAACTCCAGCAAAAGTTCTTGCGGTTTCGCTAATGCCCGGCAATCTGAGTTTTATTACTTCCGGATCAAGATGCGCTATAGTTAAATACATGTAATCTTTTTTCGGCCCAACTCCCCTTCCCTCTCTAATTTCAATTGTTATTGCACGACTTACCACATCACGGGAAGCTAAATCTTTTGCTTTTGGTGCGTAACGTTCCATAAACTTTTCGCCCTGAGAATTAACGAGATATCCCCCTTCGCCACGGCATCCTTCTGTCATCAAGCACCCTGAGCCATATATTCCTGTTGGATGAAATTGTACAAATTCCATATCTTCAAGTGGTAATCCAGCCCTTACTACCATGCCGTTACCATCACCTGTGCAGGTATGCGCACTTGTTGCAGAGAAATAAACACGTCCATATCCACCTGTTGCTAGCACCACCCTATGCGCGCGAAATCTATGTAATGTGCCGTCGCATAGCGACCAAGCAAGAACTCCGCAGCATGTTTCGCTATCCATAATTAAATCAATCACAAAGTATTCAACAAAAAATTCAGCGTTGAATTTAAGACACTGCTGATATAGAGTGTGAAGGATTGCGTGCCCAGTTTTATCTGCTGCCGCACAAGTGCGCTGCGCTGATTTTCCTTTACCAAAGTGAGTTGTCATTCCACCAAAAGAGCGCTGGTATATTTTGCCATCTTCTGTACGAGAAAAAGGTACGCCAAAATTTTCAAGTTCAATAACAGCTTTAGCAGCGTTTTTACACATATATTCTATTGCATCTTGATCACCAAGCCAGTCTGAACCTTTTATTGTGTCATATGCATGCCAGCGCCAATCGTCTTCACCGATATTACCTAAAGCTGCACTAATTCCGCCTTGTGCTGCAACTGTATGACTTCGTGTAGGGAAAATTTTAGAAATGCAGGCAACTGAAAAATTAGTTGCAGCCATCCCAAGCGTTGCTCTGAGCCCTGCTCCACCTGCACCTACTACTACCACGTCATACTCATGTTCTATGATCTCATACGCTGACTTATCCATATTTACTTATTTTATCATTACAGGCTTATGATATCACAGAAGTAGAAAAAATCTATACAAGTTTTCTATAGTTAAGACGTCATGCCGCCGCGGCGCTAACAAGTAGCGGGATGACAGCAATCCTACGTCATACCGCCGCAGTATCTCAGCCACTAACACGTAGCGGGATGACGAGCTTATTGTCATGCCGCCGCGAACCGTCATACCGCCACGAACCGTCATACCGCGATTCATTCGCGGTATCTCTAGATCCCGCTAACAAGCAGCGGGATGACGATTGTCGTTTAGCTATAAACATTAAGAAATTTACCAAACGAAAAAAAAGGCAAAAGAAGCCCCGTGGTTATTATCCGCTTTAAAATATTGGCGTTTTTTATGTTTTAAACGCTTGACAAGCGAAATTCAGCTGCTTTTAATTGCAACTAACCTACGCTGCAAATGTTTAAGAAATTTACCAAGCAGAAAAAAAGACAAAGAATCCCCGAGTTAGCTAGTCTTTTACTATCTTTGTCGAGTATTGGCATTTTTTGATGTCTTGTAACGCTTTGTAAGCGCGTTCAGCTTATTTAGATAAAAATCTAGATGTAGATGAAGTTTTGTAAAGACATACAGTATCTATATACTGCAAAAAATTAAACATAAGACGCCGATACATTAAGTAATCCTTACCTTTTAATCTGCAGATTGGCGAAAGCAAATACAATAGCTTCACTGTCATGATAAAGGGGCTGGCAAAGCTTGTCAAGAAATTTTCTTATTTCATTTAAATTGCTTGTAACCTTCTTATACACTCATCTTTACCAAGAATCACCATGATATCAATGATTCCAGGTGCATCCATTACTCCAGTTATAGGGGCGCGTAATGAGTGGTATACATCGCTTATTTTCATATCGTGCAATTTTGCACATTCCTTGATCTGAGAAGATAAAAAACCCTTATTCCAATTTTCATCACCGATCTTTGACAGAAATGACGCGAGTAACTTGATTATATCGAGGTTAGATTTGACAATTTGCTCAGCCTCTTCACTTAAATCAAGTGGCGGATCTTGAATATAAAATTTTGCTAAATCCAGCAGTTCAGCCAGGTAATTTGCTCTTTTTTTTAGTTCCGTTAGCCCCTGTAATAAATAGTTCTTTTTTTTGTCAGTTAGAGTATTTTCTCTAAGCATTAGAGTCAGAATATCTTCATTGCTCATATTACTAATATAGTGGTTATTCAAATGCTCCAGTTTTTTGAAATCGAGCCGTGCAGGTGAACGACCAATACTTTCTAAATTAAACCACTCTATTGCTTGCTCATCGCTAATAATCTCATCGTTGCCGTGACTCCAGCCAAGTCTCAGCAAGTAATTACGCATCGCTTTTGGCAATATTCCCATCTTTTCATAATCGCAAACGCTTGTGGCACCATGCCTTTTGGATAGCTTATTCCCATCTTCCCCATGGATAAGCGGCACATGTGCAAAGCGTGGAATGTCAAAATCAAGAGCCTGGTATATTAGCAGATGTTTAAAGGTATTAGTGAGATGGTCAGAACCGCGTATTATATCAGTTATTCCAGCATCATGATCGTCAATTACGACAGCAAAAATATATGTTGGAGTGTTGTCAGAGCGTAAGATCACTATATCATCAAGCTGGTCGCTATTTACTTTGATTTGGCCGTATATTTTATCATCAACAACGATCTCTTGCGAATCTGGCACTTTAAAGCGGACAACTGACCTCACACCCGATGTCATTCCAGCGCGTGACCACATATTTTTCCAGTGTCGGCTACTTGGATGACAAGAAGGAGGTTTTGTAGTACATTTATGCTTGTATATCTTGCCCTCTTCTCTTGCTTTTATTTTCTTTTCTGCAACTTCATCCTCAGGGCAATAACAGTGATACGCCCTACCCTTCTCAACTAAAAGGTTTGCTACTTCTTTATGCCGCTCTATTCTTTTTGACTGATATACTATTTCCCCATCATAGCTCACACCGAGCCATCTTAGCCCTTCTATAATTGCATCAATTGCTTCTTTCGTTGAACGTTTTCTGTCGGTGTCCTCAATTCTTAGCAAAAACCTGCCACCATGATGCTTTGCATAGAGCCAATTGAATAAAGCAGTACGAGCTCCTCCAATGTGCAAAAATCCTGTTGGTGATGGAGCAAATCTCGTGACTATACCTGGCATATTTGTCTGTTACAGTAATGTAAATGATGATAGCTAAAATTTATGTTTGTAACAATTTAGAATTTATTTGTTCTGAGAGATAAAATTTTATTTATTTTTCATAAATTGTGTTGTATAATTTAGTATTGGTTGAATATAGCGAGGTGAGTTATGGATGGACTTGTAGATATAGCAAAATTGCTTTCAGATAATGAAGCTAATATCAATTGGCGTTACACCGGCCCTTTTGATAAAACAAAACAAAGAATTAGGGGAGATAATCTCCTGCATTTAGCTGCAAAAACAGGAAAGGTTGATAAGTTTTTATCTATTTTCAAGAAAAGTGTTGAAAGTAATGTTCATTTGTTAGAGTACAATAAAGATCATGAAAATCCATTTCATATAGCAGCAGAAGTGGGGATATTACCAAGTGTAGTAAAAGGAATATTCAAGCATTTGGAGTCTGAAAAAACTAACCCAAATTGTGATCCGGAAAAATTAGAAAATGTCAAGAATTATGTTAAAGAGGCATTGTGCAATAGATGTGCGCTAGATCAATCTAAAAAGACTCCTCTTGACTGGGTTAGTAAGACAGTCAAAAAAGAAATAAAAGAAATCGCAGGCATAAAAGACAGCTTTATATGTAACCAGAAGTTTCGCCTATGCTTATATATAGTAGGAGCGATAGCATGTATTGCTGCTTTATGTTTGTCTTTATACTTTTTATTTTTAGTTTCTCAGTCTCTTGCATTGGCTTCGATGGCTGGGATAATTTCTGGTGGGGCTGCGTATCTGTCAGGCAAAGTATTTAGTGAGATACATGACTTGCATGACGTAAGCACTCCAGTAGAAACTTTTAGTAATGCGGATCTTGCAAGGATATAACAAAAAATTGCAGGCAATGATATAGAAATTTACTTTCTCAAGCTAAGAAAGTATACTCATACGATGACGGAAAAGAAGTACAGTAAGATTTTAATAGCAAACAGAGGAGAGATTGCCTGCAGGATTATCAGGACTGCTCGTAGGATGGGTATATCTTGTGTATGCGTATATTCGGATGCGGATATAAATTCTGTGCATGCAAGGCAAGCAGATGAGTTAAGATATATCGGCCCTTCGCCTTCTTGCCTCAGTTATTTAAACATTGAAAAAATATGTGAAGTAGCAGTTGAAACAGGTGCTGAGGCGGTTCATCCTGGCTATGGTTTTTTAGCAGAAAATCCAGATTTTCCACGTGCTTTGCAGAAGCATAATATAGACTTCATCGGTCCCAGTGCAGAAACAATAGAAGTTACAGCCAACAAAATAACAGCAAAAGAAGCGGCAAAAAAAGCTGGAGTGAATGTAGTGCCAGGATATATGGGTAAGATTAGCAACGCTGCCCACGCAGCTCAAGTTGCTGAAGAAATTGGCTTTCCGGTTATGCTTAAAGCTGCATCAGGCGGTGGTGGCAAAGGAATGCGAATTGTAAACTCCAAAAAAGAAATTGAACTAGCATTTACATCAGCCACAAATGAAGCAGAGAAAAGTTTTAAGGATGGCAGTATCTTTATAGAGAAATATATAGAGTTGCCAAGACATATTGAAATACAAATCATAGCAGATAAATATGGCAATATAGTTTGTCTTGGAGAAAGAGAATGCTCGATACAAAGGAATAATCAGAAAATAATAGAAGAAACGCCAAGTCCATTCATTAGTGAAGAAGTAAGACAAAAAATGTATGCCCAATGTGTTTCTTTAGCAAAGCAAGTTGGCTATTTTTCAGCAGGTACTGTTGAGTTTGTTGTAGATAAAGACCAAAACTTCTATTTTCTTGAGGTAAATACGAGATTACAAGTTGAGCATCCAGTAACAGAATTTATAACTGGAATAGACATAGTAGAAGAAATGATTAGAACTTCCTGTGGAGAAAAATTAAGGTTCAGTCAGGATGATATTAAACTTACTGGTTCTGCAATAGAAAGTAGAATTTGCGCTGAAGACCCATCGAAGAAATTTTTCCCTTCCAGCGGAAGAATAAAATATTACGATAAACCGGGTGAAAATGATTATGTAAGAATAGATGATGGAGTTGCTGCAGGTTCAGAAATTAGCATGTTCTATGATTCGATGATTGCCAAAGTGATAACATATGGAAAAGATAGAGTAGAAGCGATCAGCAGAATGCAAAAAGCATTGTCTGAATGCTATATAGAAGGAGTAACAAATAATATAGAATTTCTAGAATCCATCTTCCATCACCCAAATTTTATCGCAGCAAAGCTCCATACGAGATTCATTCCAGATCATTACCCTAGTGGGTTTCACGGCGATTTTGTTACAGAGGAGTATATTAAAATATTTATTTTCACTGCGTTATATGTTCATTTGGAAAATGAAGAAAGGTACCATCATAAAGCAGTGAATGAAACATCTCAGGTGTCATTCCAGTGCGTGACACTGGAATCTAGTAAAAAAGAAGGGGCACCAGTATCAGCTACTCGGATGGCAGGTGACCGTGCAAGAGATTTATTCATAGTGAATATAAATGACAATGAGTACTCCGTAAATGCAAAATACCAAGATAATATATTAATAACAGTATATAATCACAATAAATACTCCGTTATAGGCAAGTGGAAATCAAGTTATAGATTGCTATATATCACAATTAATGACGATACCAATATAGCACTTAAAATAGAAAGACAAGGCAGCAAGTACTTCATAAGACATGCAGGTATGAAAGCTGAGTGTTGTATATTAAAACCTCATGTAGCTGAATTAAGTAAGTTAATGCTAAATAATGAAACAGAAGGGATTTCAGCAGATGCTGTAAAATCCCCAATATCTGGTTTATTAGTTAAATTACACGTAAATGTAGGAGATCAGGTGGAAATAGGACAACCTTTATTTGTGGTGGAGGCAATGAAAATGGAAAATATCATATGTGCTGAAGCAGCAATGGTGATAAAAAATATTCCCGTTCAAGAAGGAAAAAATGTGCAGATCGGTGATGTAGTCTGCTTTCTTAAATAACACAAGAAGTACAAACTTGACCCAAATAAGATAAATGAAAACACTTGATGAGCTATGGCAATGGCTATTGGTATGTGTAACAAAAGAGTAACCACTCCTAAAATTATCTGAATGATGATGGAGAGCAGCATAATATATACCGGTTTTACGCTAGCATTTTTTACTGTGAGTATTACTACCAAAGTTAGTATTAGCAATGCCAGTGCTCGATGTATAAATTGCACTGTCGCTCTGTTCTCAAAGATATTCAGCCATATAGGCTGTAAGAAAAATAAATCTTCTGGAACGACTTGTCCGTCCATTAGTGGAAAGGTATTGTAAATCAAACCAGCATTTAATCCCGCAACAAATGCGCCGAAAATTATTTGTATTACAATTAGAATCAGAATAAGTATTGTGTAATATATACTACTGTTAGTAGATTGAAATCCTGTCATCCGAGTAGCTGACACACAACTGTACGAACGCTTACTTTTGAAAATAAATTGCACAGCAAATGGTGTCATGAAAGTAGCTGACACTGGAATCCAGCTTTTACTATGCAGCCACTTATTTAAAGTTAAGTTTTCTGGATCCCAGTGTCTGGGCACTGGGATGACATCTTTCTTGGTGAAAATTACTCTTATACTGCAATGTTCGTATAGTTGTGTACGTAACACTGGGATCCATATTTGGTAATCAAAAAATTGATATGACAATAATGCAAAGATAATTAATGCTAATAATAAGTGAAGTGCAAGCCTATAGTGGCTAACATGAGGTTCAGTTACTAAACCACTTTTAACCATATACCAACCAGCAAAAGCTTGTAAAGCTCCAAATAATAATGCCACACATAGCTTTATTACTACCTTTTTAGATATTTTTCTTCTTAATATGAAATATATAAATGGCAGGACAAAAACTAAACCTGTTAGTCTTGCAACCAATCTGTGTACATATTCTATTAAGTATATAGCGCGAAACTCCTCCATACTAATACCATAGTTAAGTGCTTTATATTCAGGTGTAGCTTCGTATTTTAATTTTTCTTGTAGCCAGTCTTGTTCACTCAGTGGTGGTAATGTTCCAGTAATTGGTTTCCACTCCGTGATTGACAATCCTGCTTTTGAAAGTCTGGTAAATCCACCAATCCCTACCATGAGAATTACCATGACCGAGCAGAGAAAAAGCCAAATAGCTACAGGTTTTGCTTCCATAAACCATGCTGAGTTTTGTTCCATCGCTCAGGGTAAAGAATAAATTCCCATAAGGCAAGAAAAGCTGCAACACTATGTAGCAGACTATAGACCGGAAAAAATATCGATACTATATAAAAATAAAAAGGCATCTTTTGCTGTTTGACAGCTATTACCAAAAGAATCAGGTTAGTAACGTATACCACTACAAAGTAGTACAAAAATAATCCATTTAAAACTTTAGTTAATATCAATGAAAGCAGTAAAAATGGAGTAGTAAAAAATATAAAAGCTGCAGAGCCAACAAAAAGATTCAATAGCAAAATTCCCTTAAATCCAGTGTGTTTATAAAGAGACTTTATATTTTTTAAATGAACAATATAAGTTTGCATATAGCCTTTGATCCAGCGCGCTCTTTGCTTAATCCAAGCAAATACAGCAATTGGTGACTCTTCCAATGTTTCTGAGTCAATCATCCTGGTTTTATATCCCATTTGCGCAAGTCTCAAACCGAGGTCAGCATCTTCGGTAACACTATAAGCATCCCAGAAAAACATTTTTCTTAGAATTTTTACTGAAAAATGATTACTGCTACCACCCAAAGGCATTGGCATGTTCATTTTTTGGAATCCAGGCAATAAGTATTGAAACCAGTTCATATACTCCAGAGAAAAGGATTTTGTGAGAAAATTACAATCACAATTATAGTAATTTAATTTCGCCTGTACACAGGCTAACTTATCGTCGCCCTTATTAAATTCAATCAGTGCTTTTTTTAACTGCAATGGGTCTGGTTTATCGTCCGCATCATATATTACTGCATACTTTCCTCTAGCAAAGCTCATAGCATAATTGCATGACTTGGCTTTTGTTCTAGGCAAAGAATAAGGCACTTTTATTACTTCAAAATACTGCGGTAAAGTGTACTTTTCTATAGCTGCTAGCGTTTCTTGGTCATCACTTTCTACCTGAAGCTTCACATCTAATTTTGATTTTGGATAATCCAAACTTTCAATGCTTTCAACCAATTGCTCTATCACTGCACTTTCTTTAAAAGCAGGCAATAAAATAGTATATATAGGAAAATCTTCTTCATTCAGCTTACTATAATCCACTTTTTGGTTGGAGGTTTCACATAAGTTAAAAATTGTAGCTATAAACTTGAATAAATAACTAGAACATCCGATTATAAATATCAACATCAAAGCAAAATATGTATATTTCTCTGTTAGTGTTAAAATTGAAGTTACAATAAAGAAAGAAGCAAAAAATATTGAGCTTAGTTTAATGCTTTTAGCTGAAAAATTAGAATTCTTGTAATATAAGTAGTTGCTTGCAAATTCTGAAATACCAAAGTGCGAGTTAAGAAGATTTAAAATCTGTTCGCTATCCACTTTTATTAATACATAGTCAATACCGTAATGAGCTTCGACCCAACGGTTGATATCTCGGCTTGTGTCTTCAACCATAAAAAAAGTAGTATTATTTAATTTTTGCCAAGGAATTATATTAAATTTATAGTAAAAAAGTTTCTCTGGCTCTTTGCACAAACTAGAATCAAACTTAATTTTTTCTACATTATCAGCTTGAAGTATAGGCAATTGTTGCATTGAACCTAATGCAATTTTTTATTTAAGTCACGTGAAAATGAAGATATGACCTCGCTACTACGCTTATCATCTTTACGTTCATGCATTATTTTTTTTACAGCATCAGCAGCTACATTCGCTGTGTTAGCCTGTAAATCTCCAAGAGCTTTTTCAACTTGGTCAGTGACTTTCTTCAAGTTAGAATGGGCATTGTCATCTAATGTCTGATCTAGCTGCTGTCTATTGTGCTTAATGATACTATTAGCTTTATCAAGTGCTTCATTCATCATTTTATTAACTTCTGCATCTAATTCTTTGTATTTTTTAGAAGATTTTTTGTAATACTCCAACATATCTTTCCTGAATTTTTCAGTTTCTTCACTTGAAAATTTGCTTTTGTTACGCTTATTGTTAAGCGCATTTTTTATCACTTTCTTTAGCAATTTATACGAAAGGACAAAACTTACCAAGAAGGCAAGACCGATAATCAGTGATGTAGACATAAAAACCCCTAAAATTCTTTGGACACCAAGTCAGCAATAAATTCCTCTTCAATTTCAGAATTAGTCAATTTAGTATAATAAATTAAAGCAATACTAGTAGCCATTTGTTTTAACTGATCAGTATATTCAGATTTAAATTCTGCCACTTTTTTTTCAATAAGCTTGCTCTTTTTTTTATCTTCCTCTTCTAATATATTCTTAACATTAGCTCTCATTTCTTCTACCTGAGCAAGTGCATCATCTATGATTTTTTTTGCCTGTATTCTAGCTTGGTTTAAAGCGGCATTATACTTGGCAACCTGATCTTCCGTGAGTCTTAAAAGATGAACAGAACTATTAAAAGAATCCAATACTTCTTTACTTCTAGTGCTTATTATTTCATCTAACTTTGGCAAAAATAAACAACTTACTACGAAAAAAAGTGAAGAGAAAAAAATTAAAAACCAAAAAACTTGAGAAAAGAAGGTTGAAACATCAAGCTGTGGCATCTGTTAAGCAGCAAATATTAATAACATTGCAAGTACAAACGCAAGCAATCCCATGATTTCAACCATGGCAGCACCAATATAAACATAACTTTTCATTTTACCTTCTGATTCAGGGTTTCTCGCAATCCCATTTAACATAGCAGAGAAGATATTAGCTATACCTAAACCAGCACCGAGCATTCCAAACACAGCTAAACCAATTGCTATAAATTTTAAAGCTACTAAATCCATATATTACCTTTAATTATTTCTTTATAATATAATTGTAAAATATTCTACAAGGAAGTCAATTACTTTACTGCATCTGACAAATATACACATGTTAATATAGTAAATATATAAGCTTGTAAAATTGCAACAAATACTTCAAATCCTATCAATGCAATTATGAACAAAAACGGCGCAGGAGTGAAAAATATGTTCATATTTACAATAAACCCTGCTATCACTTTGATGATTGTATGACCAGCAATCATATTTGCTGCAAGCCTTATTGATAGGCTAACCGGCCTTACTAAATAAGCAAACAACTTAATAATAATTATTATAGGTGCAAGCCACGAAGGAGTTCCTTTTGGTAGCAATATGCGTAAAAATTCTACTCCCCTTTCTTTAAATCCAACAATCGTTATATAAATAAAAACCACCATCGATAAAGCGAAGGTGACTATCACATGACTTGTGACCGTGAAACTATAAGGAAGAACACCAACTAAATTACACGATAAAATGAAAATAAACACTGTAAATATCAATGGAATGTGCTGCAAGCCTTTGCTTCCAGTGTTATTTTCTATTATTGAAATAACAAAATCATATACATACTCAACTGCAGCTTGCAAATATCCTGGTATTACTGCCCCCTTCTTTATTCCAAAAAGCAAAAAGAGTATCACCAATATCACCGAAATCATCGTGAAAAGAGATGAATTGGTAAAGCTTACGTCATACCCAAATAACCTAGGTAACTCTATTACCGTATATACTTTAAACTGTTCCAGCGGATTTAATGCCATTTTAATCTGAATTATAAACAGTAAATAAAGTATGAATTTTATAGGACAAAGTCAAGAATTAAGATAAGGCTCTGTATTATTATAACATTAACATATTAACAAAATATGTAATTAGAATGTTAATTACAGTCAGCTCTGTATTTTAAAATTTACTAATCTTGTTAAATTATTCAATATCTTGACTTAATATCTTATTTTGATTATAATTTAATTTTTAGTGAGGTATATAATGAACGAAATAGATTTTATTAACACTAATCATCCTTTAAATTTGGAGCAGGAATTTGGTAACGGATACATCGAATCAGTAGATTGTTTCCTTGACGAAGATACTCGCGATTATTACATAGGACTCAACAATGCAATAATACACTTCTTTTTTGATGGTAACATTGATGAGGATGCCTGGGATTATGAAAGTCTTAAATTCTTTCTGGAGATAGATTTAAAAGGTGATATAGAAAAAATTCTTTCTCTTCGCAAGAAGATATAAAGTTACAAAAGCTTCTACATCATAAACAATGATGTAGAAGTATTCCACTACAACAAGCTTTAAAAGCACTACATTTTATATTACAATAACTTTTTCACTTCTTTTTAGGTCCATGAAATTCACATTATCTTGGTTATTAGAACACTTAGAAACCAATGCTAGTTTAGAAGAAATTACCGATAAATTAACTCACATAGGGTTAGAAGTAGAAGATGTGATCGATAATTCCAGATTGACTGGGTTTATTGTTGCAGAGGTATTAGAAGTCGTACCTCATCCAAATGCTGATAAATTAAAATTATGTAAAGTAAATGATGGAAGTAAAATTCTACAAATAGTCTGTGGAGCAAACAATGTTAGAGAAGGTATGAAAACTGTACTTGCATCTCTTGGTAGCACGTTGCCAGAAAGTGATCTCACAATTAAGTCCACAAAAATACGAGGAATGCTAAGTGAAGGGATGCTCTGCTCTGCTTCTGAACTTGCGCTGGTTCAAGAGGAAAGTGAAGGAATAATCGAGCTTTCCGATGATTATAAAGTAGGGGATAAATTTTTCAATTGTGACCCTGTAATTGATATAAATGTTACTCCAAACCGTGGAGATTGCTTAGGCATTTATGGAATAGCTCGCGACCTTGCTGCAACTGGAATTGGGACATTAAAGACTTTAAGCATTCCACAACTTACCAGCTCCATAAATTCACCAATCGATGTTGAAGTTACTGACGGGGAAAGTTTTATTAGTGGAATATACATCGCCAATGTAAAAAATCAAGAAAGCCCAAAATGGTTAAAAGATAGGCTGGAATCGATAGGAATGCGCTCCATTTCTGCAATAGTTGATATCACGAACTATATTATGATATCTTTCAGCCGCCCAATGCACGCGTATGATGCAAAAAAAATAGAAGGAGAGCTCACAGTACGCAAAGCAAACGACGGAGAAAAATTTGCTGGTTTGAACGGTAAAGAATACTTATTAAACAAAGACATAAGCGTTATTGCAGGTGATAAAAATATTCATGGAATTGCTGGAATTATAGGTGGTAAGTGCAGTGAATGTACTCTTGAAACTACTGATATCTTTTTAGAGTCTGCTTGGTTCGATCCCATCTCTATTACTAAATCTTCAAGGCAGCTCGGCATCTCCACAGACGCTAGTTACAGATTTGCACGTTCAGTTGATCCTGAATTTACTTTTGATGGACTCAACCTTGCAGCTAAAATGATTCTGGACTTATGTGGTGGAGAAACCTCAAGCGTAGTGTCTGCTGGCAGTTTAGATAGTGCTGACACCAAGGTGAGCTTTGATTATCAGGATGTGAACAAGTTTGGAAGTGTGTCTGTATCGCCTGATGAGGTGCTTGATATCTTAACGAAACTAGGGTTTAGTATTGATAAAAAAACCGAAGGCAATTGGAATGTACAAGTACCAAGCTGGAGACCGGACGTGACAATACCGGCTGACCTAATCGAAGAAGTAACAAGGATATACGGCTATGACAAAATAAAAGAAGAACCACTACCAAATAATGTTGAAGAAGTAGATAGTACATACGACAATTTGCGTATTTTGATGACAAACAGAGGGTTTCATGAAGTGCTAACCTGGTCGTTTATGAGTGAATCAACAGCTGAAAAATTTGGTTACTCGAATAAGTTATTTATCATCGATAATCCGTTTAACAATAGCTTTAATATAATGAGACCAAGTATTATGCCAAATTTATTGCAAGTTACTGCTGATAATATTGCCCATGGAATATCTGATCTTGCAATCTTCGAAATCGGGCCGATTTACGATGGTGAAGCTCAGTCTAAGTATGTTTTAAGTGGAATTAGGTCAGGAAATAATTTACCGCGAAACCATTATAATACTGATAGGAAAGTAGATGTTTTTGACGCAAAGGCTGATTGCATAGCAGCTTTGGAGTTTTTTAACGTTAATTGTGATAATTTAACGATAGAGAAAGCAGAAAAAGAACATTACCACCCAGGAAAGTCAGGCACTCTCTCTTTTAAGAATAAAGTAGCAGGTTATTTTGGAGAGTTGCATCCTAATATATTAGATCTTTTTGATATCAAGCAAAAAGTTGTAGGTTTTGAGGTAATACTAGAAAATATTGAAAATTTACCTGTAAGTAGAAAGAAATTTATCGATTATAAATACCAAAGTGTAAAACGTGATTTTGCATTTATAGTAAATAAGGATGTGGAAGTAGGTAACATAATCAATGTGATAAAAAAAAGCTCAGAGCTCATCACAGAAGTTTTGATATTCGATGTATACCATGGAAATAATATAGAACCGAATAAGATGTCTATAGCGTTGTCAGTTACTTTTTGCTCTCCAATCCACACTTTAACTGAAAAAGAGATCCAAAAAGAATCAAGTGCTATAGTTAATTTAGTATGTGAAAATACCGGAGGAACTTTGAGAACTTATCGTTGAGTCACAATCATAGTTTCCTGCCGTTGCTGTGTCACACTTACTTCATCCAATTTATTTCCAATATTGAATTCAATATCCTTGAAAAATCTATCCCACATTCCATGCAAATGCTCTTCTATTTTAGGCCACACATCATTTTTAAATGTTACCCCATCATCAGAAAATAAATTACCTAAAAAGGCTCCAATACCTTCATAATTTGACTGAAAACATTGAAGAAATGTCTCTCCTTCTTTATAAGTATTATGTGCCACATTTAACGCTTTTCTCTCTGTAGTCTCTTTATAAGCATTTGATGCTCCAATCTTTATTGCACCAAACATAACTTTACTCCAGTTCTTAACTTTCTGTATACAACCTTCACTATTTCCTGGTATATTATTTATTATATTTTTTGTCAAATTGTCTATCAAAGGAGACAATAAATTTTGACTAAAATGTTTGATATTATCTTTTGTTTTAATTACAGGATATTTGATGCTTTTTTCTGCTAAACAGTACTCCAGTTCTGCTCTTTCTAATAACTTCTTGATTTCTTTTTCATCAAAAGTTTCAAGCTTGAATACCTTCAGTAAATCATCTTCTATTACTGCAAATTTTATTTTTTCACGAGACGTTAGTTCTTCTTTATAATCATTTTTTGTTTCTTCATTTATCAATAATTCTTTTTTGCCTAATTCTAACTGTTTTAATGCTTTCAGAATTTCTTCATTCCTTTTTAAGAGCACTTCTATTGATCTTGTACCCGGATGCCCTTTTTCCCTGTTATTTTGTTCAGCTTGTAAACGCTTATTTTGATCTTTGAGTGTTTGTTCTAATGTAGATTTTTCTAAATGTCCTTCATCTTGCACGCGAAAAGCTTCAATTATTTCTGCTAGACCTGATTCACCATATTTTCTTAATTTCTTGCATAAACGTAAAACACCCTTTTTTTGTTCTCGAAGTAACCTTTGCACTTTATATTTTTTTATTTCTAAATACATCTTTTCTATAAAGTCATTTATTTTAGCTGAAGCTTCCTTATCCGATGGAACCTTTACTTTTTTTTCTAAATCTTCAAGCTGCTTCCTTAGGCTTTGCTTCTCCTTATCCGGTATATCTGATTGACTTAACTTACCTTGAACTTTTTTCATTACTGATTTTATCAGCCTGCGCTCAATCTCTTGATCATCATATTCGAATTTAAAAAGGTCTTCTAACCCCCTTTTTAAGGTGTCATTTGTTAAGCTACTGTTTTCATGTATTTCTTTTAATTTCTTATATATATTGTTACACCTTGTTTGACCTATTCCTCTTAAACGTTCAATTTCTTCTTTCGCATTACCTAAGGCTTTCTCTGTTGCTTGGAGATGCTTATTTTTATAAATATCAATTACTGTCCTTTTAACTATTTCGCCTTCCTTTATAAGCTTTTTCCATTCCGCCTCATGTACAGAAAATTCATCATCTTTTGAGTCTTCTACTTCCATTCCTGCGTTTTTCAAATCTTCTATTATAATCTCTTTTCTACTTGGTAATTCCTTACCTTGGCTCTCTAATTCCTGTCTCACTAAAGAATTTTTTATCTCATCTTCCAGCGAAAAATCTTCTCCCCGTCTATCTCGCTGAAACTTAATTGCTTGTATAAAGGCAACTTGATAAGCACTTTGTATTAAGTGACTTGTCAAATTAGGACCTATACTATCTACCACTTTCGACTTGAATTCGTTCAATAATTCCTTCAATTTATCATATGTAATCTCTTTCTTTTCTAGCTTTATCAGTTCTTCCATAGTCTTCGCAAATTCCTGAATAGAAGTTGCAAGCACATCCTTGATTTCATTGCGTAAGGGCTTAAGACCATTTTTTAAATTGATGTTAGTTGACAATTTCAGTACGATGCTATGCTCTGAATCCCGCGTCACATCAAACCACTTGTTATTTTCATTTTCATACAAATCTCTAAGCAATCGTTTAAATTGCGGTGGAAATTCTATTTCCATATCCCACGCAATATTTGGTCCAGTAACTTCCTTTTCATGAAAAGACACCTCAATATTTTGATGCTTATTAGAATACCGCCCCATACTTATTTTAAGAGCAGTAACTAAAGAGTGAGATAAATCTCTATTTAAAAGATAAAAAGTAGCCAAAGCAATTGTTGCAGGAACAACTAAGGCTACAAGTACAGCCATATTAACAAAAATTGCTATTGCAGCAAGAACACCATATGCCAATCTTTTTGGCACGCCAGTTTCACTCTTTTTTGTCTTATCTTCCCCTACACTGTCTTGTGTCTTGCTGTTTGCTTGAAATCTACTGCATACGACTAATCCCAGTGCAGTAAAAGCAATATAAGGAAGCATTAAAACTGACAGAGCTAAATTTAATATTTTCTTTTCTGGGCAAGTTCTATTTATTTCCTTAAATATTTCGCTTGATATATTATACCAGGAAGTAAAAAAATCAGAGTTATAATCTTTATAATGAAATATACTGAGTGGAACGTTAAAATTAGCTAACGGCTCTTGTTCTTCCACAGCATCAAAAAATTCTTCTTCCTCTTCTGAAGTAGCAAGACCTAAATCATTCCCTTCTTCTACATTAGAAACAGCTTCCATAGCATCAAAAGACTCTTCCTCTTCCAAAGTAACATTGGAAATAGATTCTACTTTACCTAAATCATCACTATTGTTATTTAAGTCAACAACTTTCTTACAATCTACAACAGCATACATACCATAACCTTACCTCAAGTAACCTAAGTATAGCATAAACAATGACAACTTTCAACTACTAATAATTTAACCTAATACCAACTATCAAATTTTGGTACTCCTTAAAATAAAAGTTAGTTCCAATTTCTGTATTAATGTCCAAAGATAAGGTAAGGGTCTGCTCTTTTATATATTCAATCCACGTATTTATTGCTTCCTTAATTTTCTCATCTTCTGTTTTGATTATTACTCTGATTCTATCTGATATATGAAAATCAGCTTGTTTTCTGGTTTCTTGAATGAGCCTCACGACATCTCTCGCTAACCCTTCTAGAATTAATTCATCATTTAGTTCAGTATTTAGAATGACAACTCCTTTGTTGTTATCAAACACAGCAGAATATCCACTATTTGCTTTTAACAATAGTTCATATTCGCCTTTTTCTATGATGTAATTTTCTGACTCATTACCTAAAAAAACTTGCTCATTTTCAACTTGCTTCCATTTTCCCTCTTTGACATATTGAACTAGTTTCTTAATTTTATCTGGTATTCTCTTTCCAAGCAGGGGAAAACTTAGCTTTAACTCTAGTGATGCAATATCTTCAAGTCTGTTTACTAACTCCAGTTTTTTTACATTTACCTCATCTTTTATCATCTCTTGATATTCATTCATGCTTGGTGTCATTCCAGCACTTTTTTCTTTCTGGATCCCAGTGTCAGCTACTCGGATGACAGGAGAGAACTCTGGGATAACAGGAGAGAACTCTGGGATGACAGAAAGCGGTTCACCTTCAAGAAAACTACAGGAAGACTGATGATAAATGATCATACTGCCAAGCGGCTGTCTGATACGTATGTTAAAAGTGTTTCTAATAGAGAGTGCAGAGTTACATATCTCTCTCACTAGATCCATTTTGGCAATGAGTTGACTATCAAACTTCTCTAATTGTGGAAAATTAGCCAAATGAACAGATGTTTCTTCATACTTAAGCCCTTGCCATATATTCTCTGTTATAAGTGGCAACAAAGGAGCTGCAGCTCTTAGTATGTAATAAAAAACCGTATATAGAACATTATAAGCATCAGTTTTATCCTGATCCAAATCACTTTTCCAAAAACGCTCGCGACTGCGACGAATATACCAATTATTTAGCACTTCAAAAAAGTTCATTAAAATTTTGCAAGCCTCTTGGGAGTTATAGTTGTTCATAGAAGCTTGGATACCTTCTACAGCTTCAAAACACTTGGAAATCATGTAACGATCAATAGTGCTTTGATAATCCTTACAAACTTCAGCTTTAATCCCATCTGCATTTGCATACATGGTAAAAAAGTGATAGCTATTCCAAATAGGTTTTATTACGTTTTTCAGAACATCTCGTATTGAGTTTCCTTCTTTATCGAGTAGCAAATTACCACCACAAACAATAGATCCAGAAAGCATAAGAAAACGCAGTGCATCAGAACCGTATCTATCAAAAACCTCCATTGGATCTGCATAGTTATTCAAACGTTTGGACAATTTTTGCCCTTTTACATCCAAAACAACACCGTGGCATATGCAGTTCTTAAATGGTTCCCTATCAAACAAAGCAGTAGACAATACAAAGAGCGTATAAAACCACCCCCTGGTTTGTGCTATGTACTCGGTAATAAAATCCGCAGATTCAAACCACTCCTTATTTTCAAACGGATAGTGGATTTGCGCAAATGGCATCGAGCCAGATTCAAACCAGCAGTCAAACACGTCAGGTACACGGCGCATAACTGATTTTCCTATTGGGTCATCAGGATTTGGTCTTGTTAAAGTATCGATAAATGGTCTGTGCAAGTCGTCTATTTTAACATTAAAATCTCTCTCCAGTTCTTCTATTGAACCATATACATCTACTCTTGGATATCTCGCATCGTCTGATTTCCATACAGGGATTGGTGTACCCCAGAATCGATTGCGTGAAATTGACCAGTCGTGTGCCCCTTCAAGCCATTTTCCAAATTGACCATCTCTAATGTGGTTTGGTATCCAATTAACTCTCTTATTTAGCTCTACCATTCTGCTTTTGAATTTTGTAACAGCAACATACCAAGAAGGCATAGTGCGATAGATCAAAGGAGTGTCAGTTCTCCAGCAGTGTGGATAATTGTGAATATATTGTTCAGTTTTAAACCAATTCCCTTGCTCTTTTAATTTTTTTATTACTGTATCATTGGTATCAAAAACATGAACCCCTGCCAAATCTGAAATTTCAGCAGTAAATTTTCCACTGTTATCAATTGGACAAATAACTGGAATATCATGGCTTTGGCAAAGGTAAAAATCTTCCTCACCAAATCCAGGAGCAGTATGCACAACGCCAGTACCGTCTTCTTCCGTCACATAATCAGCAATAAAAACGCGAAATGCATTTTTTGTGTCTTTAAAATAGTCAAACAGTGGTTTGTAAGAAAGACCTGCAAGATCATTCGCTTTAAGTTTTATATTGCAGTTTTCATATGGAATATTGTTTTGTTCAGAGTGGCTGATAAATTTCTCTAAGTAGCTTTCAGCAAAAATGTATATTTCACCATCCATTGAACTTCCTTCACTACTCCCTGTCATCCCAGTGCCCAGACACTGGGATCCAGAAATAGATTCCAGCGTCACGCGCTGGAATGACATCAAAGGGTGGACTGACACTGCACAATACTTAATATCTTTTCCTATTGCTAAAGCCAAGTTGCTCGGCAACGTCCAAGGAGTTGTAGTCCAAGCAAGTAATTTACACTTTCGTTTAACACTTTTAAATTGCTGTGGGTTTTCTAAAAGCTCAAATGCAACAGTTACAGCTTTGCTAACTTTTTCTCTATACGCGTTATCAAGCCTTGTTTCGAAATTAGATAATGGAGTTTCGCATGCCCAGCTATATGGTACAACGCGCACTGATTCATACACCAGACCCTTATCATAAAGCTGCTTGAATGCCCACATGACCGACTCCATGAATGATTTATCCATAGTCTTATAGTCATTGTGAAAGTCTACCCACCTTGCTTGCCTATTTACATACTTCTCCCACTCTGATGAAAATTTCATCACAGAAGTACGGCAATGATCGTTAAATTTATCTATACCAAACTTCTCTATCTCAGTTCTACCAGATATTCCAAGTTCTTTTTCTGCACCCATCTCAGCCGGCAATCCATGGCAATCCCAGCCAAATCTACGTTCAACCCTTTTTTGAAGCATAGTTTGATATCTTGCAAATGCGTCTTTGATGAAACCAGTGAGTAAATGTCCATAATGCGGAAGTCCATTTGCAAACGGAGGCCCATCGTAAAAGACAAAACAATTATCCTTGGAACGTTCTTCAACTGACCGCTCAAAAACTTTGTTTTCCTGCCAAAATTTTATGATTTCCTTTTCTAACGATAAAAAATCAGGACTACTTACTGTATCAGGATAATGCTTTGACTTCATGTTCGCTATGTAAAACTAAAGAATATAGGGCTTTCTGAAAAATTACAAATTCAAAAATATTTCCGTAGCTCACACCCCAACAAACTATTCTGCCGAGCTTCCAATACCTTTTTTTAAGTTTTACTTGCAGTTTTTATTGTTTTACTTAACATTAACCCAAGCTTTAGGGGTATTTTATGGATCAGAAGACAGATAAGTTTCCACAATTTTTAAAAATGTTGTGCTTTGTTGAAATGTGGGAACGTTTCTCTTACTATGGAATGAGGGCACTTTTGGTCCTATTTTTGACTTCTCACTTAGGTTTCACTGATGAGAGGGCCTTTACTATTTACTCATTATTTGCTGCAACAGGTTATGCTATACCAATACTTGGAGGTTTTTTAGCTGATAAGTTGATGGGATTCCGCAACATGGTGTTGCTTGGAGGGATAGTGATGATAGCAGGTCATGCTTGCATGTCATTGGTTAAGTTTGAACCAGGTTTATTATATTTAGGTTTATCTCTAATAGCCATAGGTACTGGTATGTTTAAAGGGAACGTAACTAACTTACTTAGTTCATGCTATGGCAAAGACGATCCTGAACGTAGCAGAGGCTTTACTTTATTTTACGTAGGTGTGAATATTGGAGCAATATTGGCTTCTATTTCATGTGGTTATGTAGCCCACTTGTTTGGCTGGCACTACGGCTTTGGTTTAGCTGGTATTGGGATGTCTATAGGGCTAATCTTTTTTCTCAAATTTCAGAATCTTTTAGGAGATAGCGGCCTTTCTCCTTATCCAGAGCTTATGAATAAGCGCATATTAGGGATTAAAATTTTTGGTATAGTATTGATAGGAAGCTTTCTGTCATCATCAATAATTGCTAAAATGCTTATACATAGTGAATTTTTTACTAATATGCTCATATTTATTGGAATAACAGCTCTGGGCATATTTATTTATATAATATCTAAATTATCAGCAGAACAAAGACGAAAATTAGTGGCATTATCTATTCTTGTGGTATTTTTCTTGTGTTTTTTTGCTTTAGAAATGCAGCTTGGCTCTTTGGTTAACTTATTCACCGAAAGAAACGTTATTAACAATGTATTAGGTATAACAATCCCAGCTTCAGTTTCTCAAGCCATAAATCCTTTGTCAATTATAATATTTGGCTTTCTTTTTGGAACATACATGAAGTTTAAGCAAAAATATGCAACTTCCATGTTTACCCTTGGCCTTCTGACAATGGCTATGTGTTTTTTCACACTGTACATAGGATGTTTAAACTCTAACATTGAAGGTAAAGTAGAATACTTATATTTAATAATTGCTATCTCCTTTATGGAACTGGGAGAATTATGTGTGCGCCAAGCAAAGTGCGTAAAGTCCAGTTGGTGAAAATCCAACCCAGGCAAAGCCTAGCCAGCAGGCTGGAACAAACCACTATGCTGCGTAAGGTAACGAGCGTAGTAAAGCTAGTGGAATGGACAACACAGGGTACAACGAAAGTGAAGGTATTGAGTCCCGAAATTCTCGATGTCATAGAGGTCGACACGTTGCATATAGTGGAAGACAGCAAGAAGGGTAACAATAGGGCAAGTTATCACTCACTCTATCGGGATCTGAGGCCGTATCACGTGTTGAGATGGAGTTTACGTAAACTTGGGAGATCCTTTGTATTCCTATTAAGGTACGTTGGAACAAGTCAACAAAGGCGAGTACTGACGGAAGATATAAAGGAAGTCGGACTGATTGATAGTACTCAGAGTGTGGGAAAGCCACATACAAGGGGAAGCGGTCAGCAATATAGTGACTGGTTTAGGAATTGCTATGCCAATACAACGGAGGTTGGAATAACGTGCAAAGAAAACTAAATCAGATAGCAGTAAGAGCCAGGCAAGATAAACGATTGAAATTTACATCGTTAATTCATCTGATAAACGCAGAGAATCTTGCTGAATGTTATAAAGAGCTAAAGCATAACAAAGCATGCGGTATAGACCAGGTGACAGTAGAAGCTTATGGAGAAAATCTTGAAGAGAAGCTCAACACTCTGGTGGATAGTATGAAAAGAAAGCGATATCAACCGCAACCAGTGAAAAGAGTATATATACCAAAAGCTGGAAGCAAAGAGAAACGCGGGCTTGGAGTACCGTCTACAGAAGATAAGTTAGTCCAGATAATGCTGAAGAAGATATTAGAAAATATTTATGAAGCTAACTTTCTGGATAACTCATATGGTTTTCGTCCTGGTAGAAGCTGTCATCAAGCGGTAAATGCACTAAATAAAGCAGTTATGTACAGACCAACTAACTATGTAGTAGAAGTTGATATCAAGAAATTCTTTGATAATGTCCAGCACAAATGGCTAATGAGATGCTTGAGAGAACGGATAACAGACCCAAACATACTGTGGTTAGTAAAACGATTTCTTAAGGCAGGAGTAGTCGAAGCAGGACATTATGAAGCAACTGAACTAGGCACACCTCAGGAGGGAATAGTAAGTCCTATACTAGCTAATATATACTTGCATTATGTGCTGGATTTGTGGTTTGAAAAGAAATTCAAGCTAAGATCTAAAGGTTATATGGAGCTAGTTAGGTATGCAGATGATCACCTGATTTGCTGCGAAAGAGAAAAAGATGCTAGAGAACTCTTAGAGTCACTGAAACAAAGGCTAGGAAAATTTGGACTGGAAATATCTGAAGACAAAACAAGAATAGTAAAGTTTGGCAAAAAGGAGTGGCAACAAGGAATAAGGGAGAAACGAAAAACGGAAAGTTTCAACTTTCTAGGATTCACCCATTATGGTACAAGGAGTCGTAAAGGTAGAGTAATGGTAGGTCATAAAACCTCGAAAGAAAATCTATCTAGAAAACTTAAAGAAATCAAAGAATGGGTGAAAAAGATCCGAAATAAAGTTCACCTTAAAGATTGGTGGTCAATACTTAAAGCAAAACTAACAGGACACTATAACTACTTCGGAGTTAGCGGAAATTACCGGTGGTTGAATAAATTCTTCTGGCGGGTAATCAAGCTAGCGTATAAATGGATAAACCGACGTAGTCAGAAGAAGAGTATGAATTCAAAGCAATTTATACACTATCTACAAGTTAATCCATTACCAAAACCAAGAATATGCTACTCATTATATACAAAATAGGAAATGCTGTGAATACTACATTGTGGAGCCGTGTGCGGGAAAGCTGCAAGCACGGTTCTGGTGGGGGAGTCATAGCGATAAAACTTAATCAGGAGGATTTAAAACTATGACTTCTACCAAACATTGCTCCATTAGTCCAAGAACAAGCAACTACACTAGCCCCCAAAAACCTTAGAGGAGTAGTGATGGGTATAGTAATGCTGTCATTAGCGTTTTCTAACCTAGCCGGAGTTGCAATATCAAAATTTATGTCAGTTCCTTCAGTAAATGGTAAAATAAATTATTTAGAATCTTTAGAAATATATAAAGAGGGTTTTTTAAAGGTGGGAATATTTAATTTAATGCTCGTTATTGTATTTTTATTCTTCTTCAATTTTATACATAAAGTTGTTACTATAGTATTTTCTAAAATGAATGATAAATTTCCATTATGGTATTACCAACCAAAAGTTGTAAGTCTGTATATTTATGCATTAAAGGTCTGAGGCGGCTTTTGATGGTATTCCAACAATGCTCTATAGGGTTCAAATCTGGTGAATATGTTGGTAGATAGAGCAAACGGCATCTAGCATTATCTATTAACTCCTTTGTTTTGGGAGTTTTATGGAATGTGGCATTGTCCATAACTATTGTAGTACCATGTGGCAATTTAGGTAATAACATCTTCTCTAACCATGTATTGAATACCTCTTTGTCACACCCACCTTTGAAAGTCATTGGTGCAATAAATCTCTTTCCAATCCACCCGCCTATTATACTGATTCTCTCTCGTTTTCTTCCTGGAATATCTGCATAAATTTTCTTTCCTATTGGAGCACGTCCATACTCTCGGTATAACCTATTATCAACTCCTGCTTCATCTATATATAAGATGCTGGAATGGTCTATTTTTGAGATTTTATCGGTAAATCGCTGCCTATCTTCTTGATTGCGCTCTTGATATAGTGTAACTTTTTTTTAAAGTAATTCTTAGCTGTTTCAGCCTATACCAAATTGAATTTATTCCAAATCCAAGATTTTGTTTCATCTCTGCCAGCGTATGATCTGGATTCTTTTTAACATATTCTTCGAGTATTTTTGGGTCTATTTTTCGAATAAAGCTGCCGTTTTTCGATGGCCTTAGGCTTTCACCAGCGGCTTTCTTTCTTAACCAGCGGTACAGAGTTGCTATTCCTATCTCCAAAAGCTCTGCCACCTCAACCTTTGACTTCCCTTTTTCTATCATCGATACTGCCCTTTCCCTTAAATCCACACTATACGCCATTATAACTCAAATAGCTTATTATACCTTTATCATTTACTTTGGGAAGTACTATAAGAGGTTGTCCGGAAACAAGTAAAAGGCTATAATATCTGAAATTTTAGTACGGGGTAAAGATGAGAAAAAAGTATCCAACAGATCTAAGCGAAAGGGAATGGGCAAGAATAGAAAAACACTTCAGAGTATCATACAAGAAAGGAGGAAGGCCGCCAAAGTATAGCAAAAGAGAAATATTAGAAGCAATTTTCTATGTATTGCGTACAGGGTGTCAATGGCGGTATTTACCAAATGATTTTCCGCTATGGAAGACTGTGTATGAGCAGTTCAGGCAATGGAAGAAGCAGGGAATTTTTGAGAAAATGAATTATGAAATTACAAAATATAGTAGAAGAAAAATAGGAAGGAATGAGCAGCCGAGTGCCTGTATAGTAGATAGTCAATCTGTAAAGACTACAGAAAAGGGGGGATCAAAGGCTATGATGGAAGTAAAAAAGTAAAGGGTAGAAAAAGGCATATAATTACAGACACTCAGGGTTTTATACTAGGTTGTTACGTAGGCGCTGCTAACGAAAATGATAGAGATGGTATTAAAATAGCATTAAACAATATGAGAACAAAATATACTAAAGTTAAAAAAATGTGGGCTGACATGGGATACCAAGGAAGAAATTTAAAGAATCACATAAAGGAAGAATATGACATAGATATTGAAATTGTTAAAAGGCCTCCATGTAGATTTTGGGTGCACAAAGATACGCCACCTGAGCTACTACCAACAAGAGAACAAGGGTTTAAAGTACAGCCAAGAAGATGGGTTGTAGAAAGGACTTTTGCTTGGGTTAATAGGAATAGAAGGCTATCGAAGGAGTATGATTTACTCACAACATCCACTGAGAATTTCATATACCTAGCTATGAGTAGGGTTATGTTAAAGAGGGAATATGCTTGAATTTACTAGTTTCCGGACAACCTCTAAGAGGTTGTCCGGAAACTAGTAAAAGGCTATAATATCTGAAATTTTAGTACGGGGTAAAGATGAGAAAAAAGTATCCAACAGATCTAAGCGAAAGGGAATGGGCAAGAATAGAAAAACACTTCAGAGTATCATACAAGAAAGGAGGAAGGCCGCCAAAGTATAGCAAAAGAGAAATATTAGAAGCAATTTTCTATGTATTGCGTACAGGGTGTCAATGGCGGTATTTACCAAATGATTTTCCGCTATGGAAGACTGTGTATGAGCAGTTCAGGCAATGGAAGAAGCAGGGAATTTTTGAGAAAATGAATTATGAAATTACAAAATATAGTAGAAGAAAAATAGGAAGGAATGAGCAGCCGAGTGCCTGTATAGTAGATAGTCAATCTGTAAAGACTACAGAAAAGGGGGGATCAAAGGCTATGATGGAAGTAAAAAAGTAAAGGGTAGAAAAAGGCATATAATTACAGACACTCAGGGTTTTATACTAGGTTGTTACGTAGGCGCTGCTAACGAAAATGATAGAGATGGTATTAAAATAGCATTAAACAATATGAGAACAAAATATACTAAAGTTAAAAAAATGTGGGCTGACATGGGATACCAAGGAAGAAATTTAAAGAATCACATAAAGGAAGAATATGACATAGATATTGAAATTGTTAAAAGGCCTCCATGTAGATTTTGGGTGCACAAAGATACGCCACCTGAGCTACTACCAACAAGAGAACAAGGGTTTAAAGTACAGCCAAGAAGATGGGTTGTAGAAAGGACTTTTGCTTGGGTTAATAGGAATAGAAGGCTATCGAAGGAGTATGATTTACTCACAACATCCACTGAGAATTTCATATACCTAGCTATGAGTAGGGTTATGTTAAAGAGGGAATATGCTTGAATTTACTAGTTTCCGGACAACCTCTAACTCATCTTGTACAAAAAATTGATATAGGTAAGCTCAAATTTGTAGGTTTAAGGTACCCGTTCAGCAGAGGTAGCAATTAAACTTTGTAACTTTTGAAAAAGATTATGATTGCATTTTTTCAATACTCTTTGCTTAAGATTTATATTTAACGCTGCTTAAAATCAGTGAAATGCACACCCCAGCAAACTACTCTGCCGAGCTTCCAACACTTTCACATTTACTATTTTGTCCCTGTATTTATCTTCAGAATCATCAATGGACACTGATTGCATATATGGGCTTTTACCAATAATTTGGTTTTGGTGTTTACCTTTTTTATCGCTAAATAGAACAGGTATAGTTTTACCTACCATACTCTGGTTAAACTCAAGTTGTTGCTTACTAATTAATTTCTGTAAACGAAGAAGGCGCTCTGTTTTAACCTCTTCTGGTACTTGATCTTTTCTTTCCGCTCCCGGTGTGCCTGGTCTTGGGCTGTATTTAAAACTATAAGCCTGAGCATATCTAACTTTTTCTACTAATTTCATAGTTTCTTCAAAATCTTTTTCGGTTTCTCCAGGAAAACCAACAATAAAATCAGAAGAAAATTCGATTTCAGGTTTCAATTTGCGAAATCTGTCTATTATTTCCAAATACTCCTCTGCAGTGTGTTTCCTGTTCATCGCGTGCAATATTTTATTCGAACCAGACTGCACAGGCAGGTGAACAAACGGCATGAGCTTTGGCTCTTCCGCATGTGCCAAGTAGAGAGATTCATGCATATCTCTTGGATGAGAAGTTGTATAACGAATCCTCTCTAGCTTTTCAATTTTAGCAATATGACTAATTAATTTTCCTAAATCCCACACTTCCCCTTCGCACTCCCCATGGTAAGCATTGACGTTCTGACCAAGCAAATTGATCTCATTTGCCCCATTTGCAACTAATTTCAATGCTTCACGAAATATTTCATTCACTGGCCGTGAATACTCAGCTCCACGAGTATAGGGCACTACACAAAACGTACAAAATTTATCACAACCCTCTTGTATGGCAAGAAACGCAGAAGACCCCTGGCTATTGCCATAGCATTCATCTGGCAATTTATCAAACTTTGCAACTTCAGGAAAATCAGTGTTTATTACATGACCTTTACTTCTGCTTGCTTTGACTATCAGCTCCGGTAAGGTAGCGATACTCTGCGGACCAACAACAATATCAACAAAAGGAGCCCTTCTGAACACTTCTTCTCCCTCTGCTTGCGCTACACACCCAGCCACCACTATAGTCATTTCTTTTCGTAACGAATGAATCTTCCCAAGCTCTGAGTAAAGTTTTTCTGCTGCCTTCTCTCTAATGTGACAAGTATTCAGTATCACTAAATCGGCTTTCCCTGCATCACTAACAACGTTGAACCCCAAAGGTTTAATTACATTTTCCATTAAAACGGAGTCATAAACGTTCATCTGACAGCCGTAAGTTTTAATATATAGGCCTTTCATATTTGGTATGTCTTTTTCAAAATTTCTTCACCCTACACGTAAATGTCTAACAGACCAGCGCGTGACGCTAGTGAACTTGCTAGCACAATAGATTTTGACAAAATTATACGAAAAACTGGATCCCAGTGTCAAGCACTGGGATGACAAGTTCTCGGCAACCCCTACGTCATACCATCACGGTATCTCTAGATCCCGCTAACAAGTAGCGGGATGACGGTTGTCAGGGTGTCATGAAAGTAGCTAACACTGGCTTCCATCCAAGAGGGCAGTGCCCTCTTCTTGTCATCCCAGTGCTTGACACTGGGATGGCTTTGTTGCATCGCTACTTATGAAAGGCTAACTATAGTTAGGATTATAAGCAACCTATTGAAAATCTTGTTTTTTTGCAATCAATCTGATCAAATTTAAGAATAGTAATTTATTATTTATATTAATAAATTTAATTCTATTGAAAATAGCTAAAGCATTGAAATTCTTGAATTTTAGCCGGATTAGTGAGTGGTAGTGAAATTTCTTTTACTCAAATTTAGGTATTCACTGACCGTTCTTGTTATAAATACCAGAATAATAAGCTACTGATATTCTCTACCTTTTTTATCTTTATCCATCATAGCTAGCGATGCAACAAAGCCCACTGGGATCCAGGAAAAAGAATGGTGTCATGCAAGTAGCTAACACTGGGATCCAGGAAAAAGAACGGTGTCATCCGAGTAGCTTGACACTGGCATCCAGGAAACTTAATTGCAAGTAATGCATTGAGTTTGGTAAGTATGGGTTTTGCGTTATAGAATGAAGCACTTTTGGTGAATTTGTAAAGAAAGCTGGATCCCAGTGTCAAGCACTGGGATGACAAGAAAGGGAGCACTGGAATTTTTATTTCAGTATTGTACATTAGCCATGCATCTGAACAGATACGAGCTTTCTGCTTTTTTTGGGTAAGGTCAGTCAAAAAGGTTTTACAACAACCATAATAACTATAACTATTATCAATACTGTAACTGCTTCATTTAAAACGCGAAAATAAATATGTGACTTCTTATTCGAACCCATTGCAAAATTTTTCCTATATTTTGCAAGTAGCATATGAATAATTAACATCAAAAGTATTGCAAATGCTTTTACATGAAACCATCCTTCACGATATGCTTCCCTAATAACCATTAGTGTAATTCCAAGACCAAGTGAGAAAAGCATTGCAGGGTTTATGATATATCTAAGTAGCCTCTTTTCCATTGTTTGAAGCAAGCTATCATTTTCCGATCCCGGTTTTACAGTTGCATGGTAGACATAAAGCCTGGGTAAATAAAGCATACCTGCCATCCACATGATAACAGAGATAACGTGAAAAGCCTCAAGCCAGTGGTAATAGTTCATTAGCAAAAATTTAAAATTCCTGGTATTGTGTTAGTTTAATGAAAAAGAAATCGATATGAAAGCAGAAAATTTCACTAAAGAACAGATAATTGGATTCTACAGGAAAATGCTACTCATACGCAGATTTGAGGAAAAAGCAGGACAATTATATGGGATGGGATTAATAGGCGGGTTCTGTCACCTATCAATAGGACAAGAAGCAGTTGCAGTTGGAACTCAAGCTGCATCAAAATTAGGTGACGCTTTTATCACAAGTTATAGAGACCATGGCTTAATGCTCGCATGTGATTCTGATCCAAATGTTGTAATGGCAGAGCTTACCGGCAAAGAAACAGGATGCTCGAAAGGTAAAGGTGGTTCGATGCACGTATTTGACGTTGAAAAAAAATTCTTCGGCGGGCATGGAATAGTGGGAGCACAAGTTCCAATTGGCACAGGAATAGCATTTGCTAATAAATATAAGAAAAAAGATAATGTGGTATTTACATATTTTGGCGACGGTGCTGCAAATCAAGGACAAGTATATGAATCGTTTAATATGGCATCTTTGTGGGAGTTGCCTGTGGTTTACATCATAGAAAATAATGAATACGCAATGGGAACCTCCGTGCAAAGGTCAACTTTAGTAACAGAGTTATATAAAAGAGGAGAAAGTTTTGGTATTCCTGGAAAACAAGTTGATGGAATGGATTTTTTCTCTGTTTATGAGGCTACAAGCGAAGCAGCGGAACACACACGCAGCGGAAAAGGGCCTATCCTGCTTGAAATGAAGACATATCGATATCGCGGTCACTCAATGTCAGATCCTGCTACTTATCGCTTAAAAGAAGAAGTTGAAGATATGAAGCAAAATCATGACCCTATAAGCACTTTAAAGAAATACATGACAGATAATAAAATGGCTTCAGAAGAAGAGTGCAAAGTAATTGATAAGGAAATACGTGATTTAGTAAAAAAGTCGGAAGATTTTGCCAAAAATAGTAAAGAACCAAGCGTTGATGAGCTGTATACTGATGTTTATAAATTTGTTAGCTAATTTTTTTATCCAGAACTGTACAAACATTGTATAGTAAACGATGTCATCCAAATAGCTCCTTCTCCCGTCATCCAAGTGCCCTCCTTTTTTTGTCATCCCAGTGCTCTGACTACTTGGATCCAGCTGAGTTGGTGAGTATAAAAGTATAGCTAACGCAAGCTCTACGTCATGCCGCCGCGAACCGTCATACCGCGATTCATTCGCGGTATCTCTAGATCCCGCTAACAAGCAGCGGGATGACGGTTGTCAGGCTAGCTGTCATCTCAGTAGTCTCCTTCTCCTGTCATCCGAGTAGCTGACACTGGTTCCTTTATGACGGCAGTAGCCCCTTCGGTGTCATTCCAGTGCTTGACACTGGAATGACACCAATAATTGACATTTCACTAGATATTCATTATAAATAATGGAATGCTACAAAGTATAAAAACCATATTAATAGAAGACGATAACGTTAGGCTGGATAGGTACATCAGAAGAATCTTTCCTGATCTAAAGCAATCTGTAATTGAAAAATCTTTAAGGAAAGGATTAATCAAAGTTGATGATTGCAAAGCAAAGTCCAGTGATAGAGTAAATTCTGGGCAAACTATAACGCTGAAGCACTTGCATTATATTGAAAACGCTAATTCTGATCGCAAATATAATGAAAAGTTAGTGAATCTACTAAGAGAGAACATATTATATGAAGACGAATATATACTAGCTATAAACAAACCCGCAGGGGTCATCGTTCAAGGTGGCGTAAAAGTAAAGATTAGCATGAGTGATTTGCTTGACCAAATAAGAGAGGGAGAAACATTTAAAATTGTCCATAGGCTAGATAGAGATACGAGTGGAGTGATAATATTCGCACGCAACGCTAATGTTGCCAGATACCTTATGGAAGAATTTAAAGGACGAAGAGTAAAAAAAACTTATTTAGCATTAACTTCTGGCATACCGAGCAAGGATAGTGGAACAATAGACTATCCATTGGTGAAAAAATATGTTTCAGGTCAAGAAAAAGTGGTCGTTGATGAAAATTCACCTCAGAATGCCACTACGCATTTTTCAATTATAGCAAAATCCAAACACAATGTTGCTTATTTAAAATTACAACCAATTACCGGCAGAACCCATCAGTTACGTGCACATTTAGCTCATATAAATTGCCCTATTCTTGGTGACGGTAAATATGGTGGTAAAAAAGCTTTTATTGATGGGATAGCAAATAAAATTCACCTTCATTCGCATTCTTTATCTTTAAAACTGCCAAACAATAAAGAAATCACTATCACCGCTCCTATCACTAAACACATCGAAAAATCCATTGAAGCGCTATTTTTCGACTGAAACGATTTCACCAATCAACTTTTCTGTCTTTGGCTTTAATTTGAAGCACAGATATTAGGCTAATTAATGCGCAGGCAGTAAGATAAATGCCTGCTGCAAGTTTTGTTTCGGTTTTTTCTATAAGCCACATGCATATGTATGGAGAAAGGCCACCAAAAATTCCTGCAGATATATTATTTGCTAAGCTTACGCCAGTGCATCTTACTTTTGTTGGAAACAGTTCACAAATAACAGAACCATATATTCCAAAAGATGCACCTACTGGTATAGTAATCAATAAGTAAGTTATTATTACGACATAGTGGTTAACGGAAGATAATAATGGTAATACACATGTACCAATCAGAGATAGCATAATCAGTACAGGAATCATTACGCGTTTTCTTCCAACTTTATCAGATAAAATTGCAAAAAGTACCGCAGATGCTGCAAATACAACCTGTATTACTATCCTCATTAAATCTTTAACACTAATAGATAAAATAACTAGCTCTTTTATTGATATATTATAAAACATTATTGCTGCGTAGACAATTGCATTCTGAGCAATTCCCAGATTGATTGAAATAATAAGCGGTCTTTTATAGTTTCTTACTAGTTCTAACAATGGTGAATGTGCTAAATTATTAGCGTACTTATTAGTTTTATATGCTAAGCTTTCTTTTAATATGTACCTAGTTAAAAAACCTATTGTCCCCAAAAAAAAGCAAAAATAAAAAAGCAACTTCCATCCCCATATTTCATAGTTCTCACCTGTAACTCTTTTGCAGATAAATATCATTGTTATGCATAAGAGCGTTCCAAGGGCTCCGCTAAAGGGCTTCATACTTCCTAAGAAACCTAGATTTTTTTTATCTTTTGAATGCTCTATCGTAAATGCTGTATTAATGCTTGTTTCACCTCCTGCAGTTATTCCTTGCACTATTCTACAAAACACAAGCAATACAGGTGAAAGCAACCCTATTTCTTTATACCCAGGTATAATTCCCATAATTGTGGATGATATTGAAATTAATATTACTGAAGTAAGTAAAGTCTTTCTTCTGCCATACTTATCTCCCATATAACCAAAAATTACTGCACCAATTGGTCTAAACGCAAAACCAATTGCAAAAACACCAAGGAATTTGAGTGTACTCAAATAATGATCTTCTGATGGGAAAAAAACGTTGATGATTGTATCTGTTAATACTCCAAAAAGAGTGAGTTCATACCACACAATCATGTTACAGATCATGCCCGATAGTATTGCTTTTTGGATATTATTCATGGTCTTTCAATTTAACATAACCTAATATATCATTAACCGGTGCTCCTTGCTATAAAATTTTTCATTCAATAGACTTCTTTCAAAATTGTTAGAGGGAGTGTAAGATGAAGTATTTGAAAGCATGAAATATAAGGAAATAGAAAAGTTAGAAGGAGAAAAGTTTCGACGTTTAACAGGGGTAAAAAAAGCAACATTTGAGCAAATGGTAGAAATTCTAGAAGTGGAGGATAAAAGAAAAAAAGCTAGAAGTGGAAGAAAAAGTAAACTTTGCATAGAAGAAAGGCTACTTATGGCACTGGAATATATAAGAGAATATCGTACATATTTTCATATTGGGCAAAGCTATGGCATGAGTGAAAGTAACAGTTTTAAAATAATAAGATGGGTAGAAGACATATTAATAAAACATCCAGATTTTGCATTACCAGGAAAAAAAGAGCTATTAAAGAGTGATGTAGAATATGAAGTTTTAGTAATAGATGGAACTGAAACGCCAGTAGAGAGACCAAAAAAAAGCAAAAGCCCTTCTACTCTGGAAAGAAAAAAAGGCATACTATAAAAACACAAATAGTAACAGAGAGGAAGAGTAAAAAAGTCATATGCACATCTTTCTCGAATGGTAGAAAACACGATTTTCGGATGTTTAGAGAATCAAAGGTAGCAGTATTGCCGCAAACTAAAATCTTAGCTGATGCCGGCTACAGGGGAATGCAGAAGATACACAAAAATGTTGTATTACCGCACATGAAAACGAAAAAGAATCCGTTAAGCAAAGAACAAAAAAAAGAGAACAGAGCACTTATGAGCCAAAGGGCAATTGTTGAAAACGTAATTGGCTTATTGAAAAGGTTTAAAATCATCTCGGACAGGTATAGAAACCGACGAAAACGTTTTGGTTTAAGGTTTAATTTGATTGCTGCAATTCACAATTTTGAGCTCCCTACATGAATTTTGAAAGAAGTCTAATAACCTTCAAGGATAATTCACGTAAATGCTTATCCTCCACCTTGGAAGGAGCACCCATTAGAACATCTTCACCTTGCTGGTTCATAGGAAAACAGATTACTTCACGAATATTTGGCTCATCAGCAAGCAGCATAACTATTCTATCAACTCCTGGTGCTATTCCACCATGAGGAGGAACACCAAATCTGAATGCACGTACAAGTGCACCGAATCTTGTATCAACTTCTCCCCGGCTATAACCTGCAATGGCAAAAGCTTTATACATGATATCCAGTTTGTTATTACGAATCGCCCCACTTGACAGTTCTATTCCATTGCAAACAAGATCATATTGGTAAGCAAGGATATCCAGTGGATTTTTGTCCTCTAAATCTTTCAGACCACCGTGTGGCATGGAGAATGGGTTATGAAAGAAATCGATTTTTTTACTTTTATCGTCATATACAAAATATGGAAAATCAATGATCCAACAAAACTTGAAGATATTATCATCTATAAGACTGAGTTCTGACCCTAAAAGAGTGCGTACTTTTCCTGCAATGTTTGCCGCCTCATTCTCTTTGTCAGAAGCAAAAAATACACTATCTCCTGGCTCTATGTTTGTTGCTTCTCTTATGTGGTTTAGCCTATTTTCATCAAGAAATTTAGCAATTGGGCCTTTCGCAGTTCCATCTTTATCAAACGTTATATATCCGAGACCCTTAGCACCGAATTCTTTTTGCGCATGTTCTATCTTTTTATCAAAGAAGCTGCGTGGTTCCTCTGCTGTTTTAGGTGCAGGGATGGCTCTCACTACCATACCACGCTCAATATTGCTTTTGAAAATATTGAACCCTGAATCACGAAAAATTTCTGTAACATCGCTGATTAATAGTGGATTACGCAAATCTGGCTTGTCAGAACCATACTTAAGCATTGCCTCTTTGTATGTAATGCGTGGAAAATCTTTATCGACAGACTTGCGAGAAAATTTGGCGAACACTTTATATAAAGCAGATTCAATAACGTCAAATATGTCCTCTTGAGTCACAAAAGACATTTCAAGGTCTAGCTGGTAAAATTCCCCAGGAGAGCGGTCAGCCCTTGCATCTTCATCACGAAAACACGGTGCAATTTGGAAATATTTATCAAACCCTGAGACCATGAGCAACTGTTTGAAAATCTGCGGAGCTTGTGGCAATGCATAGAACTTGCCAGGATTTAGCCTGCTTGGCACTAGGTAGTCGCGTGCTCCTTCAGGAGAGGAAGCAGTGAGTATTGGAGTTTGAATCTCTAAAAATCCTCGCTCTATCATGAGCTTGCGGAGCTCTGCAATAATTTGTGAGCGCAAAATAATATTGTTGCGGACTTTTTCACGTCTTAAGTCAAGAAATCGATATTTAAATCTCATGTTTTCTGGGTATTCTTGCTCGCCGGTAATGCTTGCCAATATACTTCTTTCTTCTTTTGCTATTTCTTCATCAAAGTGGAACTCAACTTCCGACTCAACGCGCAAATTGTTGACTATCACCTCGATTTCTCCGGTAGAAATAGAGCTGTTTACCGTATCTTCAGTTCTAGCTTCAACTATTCCTGTAACAGTAATTACACTCTCCAATTTTAAATTTGATATCTCATCAAAAAAGTCTTTGTCATTATTAAATACTAGTTGAGTGATTCCATAGAAGTCTCTTAAATCAACAAAGATTAGGTTACCGTGATCGCGCTTACGGTATAACCATCCAGAGAGGGTAACTTCCTTTCCTACATCATTCTTCCTTAATTCATTGCACGTGTGAGTCTTGTAGCAGTTCATATTTGTTTCACTTCTAAATTCTTTAAAAAGTATAGAAATAAACCTTACTACATACAAGCCCATTCGTCAGATATTTGTCCAGTTTACGAAATAGAGCAGTATTACTTTTATACTGTCTTTACCCGCAAAAAAAATTGCACAATTTCTATAATTATGGTATAATAGTAAGGGTATTTTTAATGAATTAGATACAGGAAATGCCACTTACACAGATCATATTATATAGCGTAACATTACTTGCTGTAGCTGCAGTATTTCTCTTTTTGAGAAAAATATACAAAAATCGCATTAGAAAAATCATATTTCCTAGAAAAGTTTTTAAAGAAGAGTGGGAAGAAGACAGAAAATTCAATGAATTATATCAAAAAAATAAGCAAAAAGAGTTGATGAAACAACAAGAAACGCTACGCGAGAAACAAAAAGATGTGCAAGTTTATAAAGAAGATCCAGAAATAGTTGACATAGCAAAACCGGTAGGTAAATGGACAAAGATGGTTATGATGGGTAATGGTTTAATGCAGCGTTTTGCACAATTGATACATAGAGAAGGCGGACAGAAAGGATTTTGGGAGCTGTTTGTTAAGGCTCAGGCTTCAACTCAAGGTAAACATAAGGGGAAGGGCAGATAATCCATGCTTGAATGTGAAAATTTATCCTGCGCTCGTAATAATAAGGTACTATTTAAGAATCTCAGTTTTAAAGCTGAGCTAAAATCAAAGATTCTAATCACTGGTCCAAATGGTAGTGGTAAAACCAGCTTAATTAGAAGTTTATCTGGACTTTTACCGCCGGTATCAGGCAATATAAGGCACTGCGGAAAAGATATATATGATGATCCAAAATCCTATATACCTTCTATGGTCTATATAGGCCATAAGAATGCCTGTAAAGATAGCTTAACTGTTGCTCAAAACGTAGAATTCTGGGCAGGAATACGAAATACTAGAGAATTGATTGTGGCAGCTATTTGTTGCTTGCAGTTGCAACCTGTACTTAATATTAGATATGGCGAACTTTCTGCAGGCTGGAAAAGGAGAGTTGCGCTTGCTCGCCTCTTGATTTCTAATGCAAACGTTTGGCTGATAGATGAACCATTTTGTAATCTTGATAGTGCAACGTGTGAATTAGTGCTGAACCTAATCTCAATACGCTCTGAGCAAAATGGTATAGTAATTATTACAGGGCATAGCTCTACAGAGCAATTGTGTGATTTTACAACGATTGATATACGTAATTTCAATAGACTTCTTGTATAGTTTTTGGCAACAACCGCTAGAAATAAAAAACTTGCTTGACAAACTCCGCCAGCCCCCTTATCATAAACACTGAAGCTATTTATTTATCTTCTCTGTACAGATTAAATGACAAAAAAACTCACGTATCTGGCGTCTCATGTTTAATTTTTTGCACTATGTGCACCTTATGTCTTTATCAAACTTCTACCTACATAAGCTGAAACGCGCTTATAAAGCGTTTAAAACATAAAAAAACGCCAACTTAAAAAATGGATAGTGAATAACTAGCTACCCTAGGGTTTCTTTTGCCTTTTTTTCTGTTTAGTAAATTTCTTAAACATTTATAGCTAAGGTTAGTTGCATTTAAAAGCAGCTGAGTCGCGGTTATTAAGCGTTTAGAATAAAAAAACGCCATACTTGAAAGTATAATGTAAGTAATTAGCCAACTACGGGGCTTCTTTTGCCTTTTTTTCTGTTTAGTAAATTTCTTAAATATTTATAGCTAAACGACAACCGTCATCCCGCTGCTTGTTAGCGGGATCTCTTGTTAGCGGATGAGATACCGCGAATGAATCGCGGTATGACGGTTCGCGGTGGCATGACGATAAGCTCGTCATCCCGCTGCTTGTTAGCGGCTAAGGGATACCGCGAAGGGATACTGCGAATGAATCGCGGTATGACGGTTAATTATTCTGCGGCGGTATGACGTAGAGCTCGCGTTAGCTATACTTTTATACTCACCAACTCAGCTGGATCCAAGTAGTCAGCTACTTGGATGACAACCTGTTGAGGCTGCGCTTACACATTCCACTTTCTATGCTCACCAAACAAATTTGCTTACTCGCAGCAAAATTTTCTGGATCCAAGTAGTCAGCTACTCGGATGACATCTTTGTGTTTGAGGCAAAACCAGCTATAACATTTCTTCGCAAACAAATGTTCGTACAGTTGTGCGCGTGATGCTGGAATCTAGACAACAATTAGATCCTATTGTCAAGCAATAAGCTACATGTGCTATTTATTTAGTAGATTAAATATGAAGTTTAAAACTCTGCTATTGACTTCCTGTAGAACTAGTGAAAACCAAACTTGCTTAAAACCACTTAATTAGTTATAGTTATAAGTTTGAGGTACAGTAAAATGACAGCTTTTGTCCCTTTGATTATTTTTTTAATCTTGTACCTTGGAAGTGGTGCTTATTTTTCTTTTATTGGAACTGATAATCCACTTCATCAGGTTTCACCAGTAATATGCTTGTTACCAGCACTATTTTTTGCTGTCTCACGTGGTACAAATAAAACTCAGCATAACATCGATACTGTTATCAAGGGCATGGGTGACAAAAACACCCTTACTATGTGTTTAATTTTTTTATTTTCTGGAGCATTTTCTGCGGTGACTCAATCAATCGGTAGCGCAGACACTGTTGCTAATTTAATTCTTAATTTCCTTCCAGCAAGATTACTGCTGCCTGGAGTATTTTTGGCTTCTGCTTTTATTTCAACTGCAATTGGCACATCTATGGGAGTTGTTGCGCTGATGGTACCTATAGCTGTTAATCTGGCAAAAAGTGGAGCTTTTGGTCTCGAAATAGGAACTGCAACTGTAGTAGGTGGTGCCGTGTTTGGCGATAACCTTTCGATGATATCTGATACCACCATTGCATCTGTTTCTTCACAGGAAGCTTCAGCAAAAGATAAACTTAAAATGAACTCTAAAGTTGCACTTATTGCCAGCATTATAACACTCATCTACCTAGCAGTTGCCTCAAATAGTACAAAAATTATTTCTATATCAAATTTAGATTATTATTCTATAATAAAAATTATTCCTTACATTTCTTTAATAATCATGGGGCTGTTTGAAGTCGCCACTTTAGTAACAATAACTATAAACATAATTATTGCTGGTGTGCTAGGAATAACTTTTTTTGACTATGCTATCATTCAATTTCCTCATGACGTGTATGACGGTTTCAAAAAAGTAAACGAAATAGTGATATTTGCTCTATTTATCGGTGGATTGAGCCATATAATGTACAAGCAAGGTCAAAAAGCGTTGCATAAACTCATCGATGAAAGCAATATCACAAAAACTAAAGCTGAATTTGTGATAGCAGGAATTGCGTCTATGTTTACTACCTTAGTTGCCAATAATACCATTGCTATTTTACTAAGTGGTGGCATTGCAAAAAGGCTTGCACAAAAACACAGTATTGCGCCACATCGCAGCGCATACTTATTAGATGTTTTTGCTTGTGCTACAAAAGGTATCTTACCTTATGGTTCCCAACTATTGCTAGCAGGTAGCATCGCCTCTGTATCACCTATTTCTTTATTAACACAGGTATATTATTGCTTTATTCTAGCGGCAGTTACAATAGGCGAAATAATCATCAACAGCAGAAAAGAGAAACATTGTGCGGCTGCAACTTAGAGTTTCTCTTTTTTTACCCATAAGGAACGGAATTACTTGACACCCTTCGCCAACCCCCTTATCATGAAACTGAAGCTATTTATTTATCTTCGCAATCTGTGCAGGTTAATGACAAAAAACTTAGGGTATTTGGCGTCTCATGTTTAATTTTTCGCACTACGTGCATCGCATGTCTTTAAAAATTTCTGGGTTTTTACCTATATAAGCCGAAACGCGCTTACAAAGCGTTTAAGACAGCAAAAAACGTCAAATTGACAAGGGAGAATTTGAATGCTAGCTACTACGGGGTTTCTTTGCCTTTTTTCCTGCTTAGTAAATTTCTTAAACACTTGCGGTGTAGGTTAGTTGCAAGTTAAAAGCAGCTAAATCGCTCTTAATCAAGCGTTTTAGAATAAAAAAAACGCCGATATTTTAGTACATAGTAAATAGCCAACCACCATGGGGCTTCTTTTGCCTTTTTTTTCATTTGGTAAATTTCTTAAACATTTATAGTTGCAATTTAAGAGCCCGTAAAGGGTGTCATTCCAGTGCCCCTGTGATGTATTCCAGTGCTTGACACTGGAATACAGTTTTCCATATAATCTCATCGAAAATGTTGTAACCACTTTCCATGCTAGTTTGCTTGTTCACAAGCAAACTTTTCTGGATCCCAGTGTCTGGGCACTGGGATGACAAGAGAAGGTACTAGCCTGACACCCTGACAACCGTCATCCCGCTGCTTGTTAGCGGGATCTATGCTAATGCCCTTTTATTCTTTCAATTATGTTATTTCCATTTAAATCTGTCTGTTCCGCAACTTCAGTGAATACAGTTGAATACTCCCTAAAACTGATTGTCATAACTTTACCCTACTTTGAATAATATTTTGATCATTACATATTGTAACAAAAAAAAATCAACTCATTTCTTCTAACGGCTCTATATTAAAGATAGAAAGTCCAGAAGCGATGACGTGTGCTAAGGCCTGCACGAGAAACATTCTTGCAGCGGTGAGGTTTAAGTTGTCTTCCAGTATGAAACGCATGTTTAAATCACTCTTGCCATACCCCCATAAAACGTGAAACGCTTCTGCAACTTCAAGTAAGTAGAAAGTAATTCTGTGTGGCTCACAAAGCCTTGCTGCAATTTCTACCACATCTGGCCACTTTGCTAAGGTTTTTATGAGGAAGAGCTCTCCACCTGTCCTTAAAAGTGAAGGATCTGCTGTTGGGAGCTCTTTTGGAGCATTACGCATTAACGAATGAGCACGAGCATGCGCATATTGCACGTAAAAAATAGGGTTGTCTTTTGACTGTTCTTTAACTTTAGCAAAATCAAAGTCCAAGACCATATCATTCTTGCGTGTTAGCATTATAAAACGAGTTATGTCCCTGCCAACTTCTTCCACTACATCTCTTGCTGTGAGGAAGTTTCCTGATCTTTTGGACATCTTAACAGGTTTGCCGTTCTCGAAAAAATTCACAATATTATGCAGTTTTACCTCTATTTTTGCTTGATCATCACTGAGCGCAGAGACGACTGCTTTGAGTCTTTTGACATAACCGCCGTGGTCACTACCAAGCTCTACGATCATATTGTTAAAACCACGTGATATCTTATCAAAATGGTAAGCAATATCCGAGGCAAAATAAGTCCAACTGCCGTCCTCTTTCTTCAATGCACGGTCAACGTCATCACCAAATTTTGTAGAGCGAAATAGCATCTCTTTTCTGGAAGTCCAATTTTCGCTTTCTTTGCCTTTTGGTTTCTCCAGGTACCCTTCATACACTAGACCCTTGTCAGACAATATCTTTATACTCTCTTCAATTTTGCCACTTTTTTGTAGCTCATACTCTGAAGTAAAAACATCATGATTTACTCCAAGCAAGTTCATGTCTTCCTTTATGAGTTCTAAGATAAAACTTAAAGTATATTCCCTAATTATTTGATTATCTTGCTTTTTTAGAAGCTCCTTGCCATATTTTTTAGCCAGCTCCTCCCCTATCGGTTTTAAATATTCACCTGGGTATAAACCTTTTTCTATACTGATTTTTTCTCCCAGAGCTTCTTTGTACCGCAGATATACTGACTTTATTAGTGTATCTATCTGCGCTCCAGCATCGTTAATATAGTATTCCTTAGTAACTTTATAACCAACTTTTTTCAATAAATTTGCCAGAACGTCACCAAATACTGCCCCTCTTGCATGACCAATATGCAGTGGACCAGTTGGATTTGCAGATACAAATTCAACATTGATGGCCTGATTGTTCCCTATATCTAGGGTGCCAAACTCTGTTTTTAGCTCATTTATTTGTTTTAAAATCCCATGCCATACTTTTATTTTTAAGTGTATGTTGATGAAACCAGGGCCCGCTATTTCCACTTTTGCAACTTCATCAAAAAGTTCAAATTCTTTGGCTAAAACCTCTGCAATTTCAATGGGATTCTTCTTTTCATGCTTTGCGAGCACCATAGCAACGTTTGTGTAAATGTCTCCATGGACTCTATTGCTTGGAGGCTCTATGATAAAGTTTGCTGCACTTGTGCTTATAACACCCCTTTGTTTCAACTCATTCAATTTACTAAAGATTAGAGAGGAAATCTGCTTAAAAATGTTCATTCACTATATTGCTATAAAATCTATAGCAGTATAGTGAATAAGTGGGGCTAGTTGAAGGTTTATCTTAACTATTTTATCTTCCTGGATCAGAGTTTATATTAAGTCGTTGCCGTAACCATGGTAAGAGAAAGCCATACCTTCACTGTAACCATCATTACCAGCATCAGGCTCTTCAACATCATCAGTTACTACCTGATCTTCAGTTACCACCTGATCTTCAGTTGTGATTTTATCCTTGATCGTCTCGTCTACACCCTCATCACTATAAGAAAATTTGTTAGTATATGAATAGCGATTATTGATTTTATCACTATAGTTATGTTTTAACATAGAGACCTCCTATACAGTCAAAATTGGAATTACATTAAGATAGAACAAGCTATGAATATAACGTGAATGAAAGAAACTACAGATCACGAAATTTCCGGATAACTATGGAACCATTATAAAATAATAAAATTAAAAATTTAATAATTTTAATTATAAATCTAGCATATCAACTAACGGTATGATTTAAATTTTCTTTCAATTCCACTGTATCTTCGCCAGTTTTGCATACAGCCCGTCTTTACTTATTAGAGAGTCATGAGTTCCTACTTCTTCTACTTTCCCATGATTAATTACTATAATCTTGTCAGTCTTGAGTGCGGTTGATAGCCTGTGTGTAATTACGATTGTTGTTCTGTTTTGCATTAACTTGCTCAAGGCTTTTTGCACGAGGTTCTCACTTTTGTAATCAAGGGCAGAGGTTGCTTCATCCAGTATTAAAACCTGAGGGTTTTTGAGTATGGCTCTTGCTATTATAATACGCTGTTTTTGTCCTTCAGAAAGTTTTAATCCTCTTTTTCCTACAAATGTATCAAATTTATCAGGCAACTTATCAATAAATTCCATCGCATAAGCGCTGATGGCTGCTTGCTTCACTTCCTCATATTCGGCACCTGGTTTGCCATATAGTATATTTTCCATTATTGAGCAAGAGAATATCATGTGATCTTGTGGCACTAAGCCAAACAACGATCTGAGGTCATTTAGCGCAATTGACTTAATATTGTGCCCATCGATAGTAATGCTACCTTTGTTTGGATCATGAAAACGGAGCAGAAGCTTTAAAATGGTGCTTTTACCACTGCCAGATGGTCCAACAATTGATACTGCTTGACCTGCCTCTATAGAAAACGATACATTGTTTAACGCTGGCTTATCAAGCTGAGATTCATAAAAAAATGTTACACCATTAAACGAAATTCCTTTTTGAACACTATAAATTTTTATAGGATCATCGGCATCTACTATAGAGCTTTTCATATTTTTAAATTCAAATAAACGCTCTACTATTCCAAGACCTCGTTGTAAATCACTGATATTATCGCTCAAATTATTTATAGCTCCTGCCGCAAGCGCTGAATAAAACACAAATGAGGAGAGTTCTCCAATAGTTATATTATTGCTTAAGACTTCTTTAATACCAAAAAAGAGCAAAACAACTAGTGAACCTATCACACACGTGATAACTAGAGTTACTAAAATAGCACGCAAGAGTACTAATTTTACGTATGATTTTGATACTGAGTTTAAATGTTCCTTAAAACGGATTTTTTCGTTTTCCTCGAGTACAAACGATTTGATAGTCACTATAGATCTAAAATTTTCCTCACTAAATGACGCAAGCTCACTTAATTTATCCTGAGCAAAGCGTGCATAGCTACGCACTTTTTTTCCAAGTGAGGTCATGATAATGAGTAGTATAGGTATTATTGCGGCTGCATACGCAGTTAGTTGTATATTTGTATATAATAACATAGCAACACTGCCAATCAGAATCACAAAATTTCGTAATATGGTTAGTAAGCTGCTGTTTATTATTGATTGCAACACAGATGTATCAGTAACTAACGCTGAGATAACATCTTGTACGCCTGTGTTCTCAAAGAAACTTGGTTGCAAGTTAGTGATACTGCTATATAAGTCATATCTGATTCTTGCGATAACTTTCTCGCTGCCAATGCCAATGAAATATAACCGAGTAAATGCAGTGAGAGAAATGGCTAAAACTATAAGTATTGCAACTAATAGTTTGGTAGTAAAATCGTGCTCTGTGCCAGAATCAATTATATTGCTTAAGCCTCTGCCAAAGAGGAGGATCGTTAAGGCTGAAAATAAAACTGCAATAAAAGCTATGATGAAATAAGATAGATTAGGCTTTATATAGTAAAATAACTGCCTAATATTAGATCGCATCTTATTTTAAAGTTTCTAAAGTTAAGTATATAGATTTTAGTTTCAGGGGAAAGGGGAAAGGTGTAGTATGAAGCAATTTAGGTTCTGCAGCTGTTGTGATTTTAGTCCACCAAGAAAGGGTAGTAGCTCGCAGAAACAAAAAACTTGCTTGACAAACTCCGCCAGCCCTCTTATCATAAAATTGAAGCTATTTATTTATCTTCTCTGTACAGATTAAATGACAAAAAAACTCACGTATCTGGCGTCTCATGTTTAATTTTTTGCACTATGTGCACCTTATGTCTTTATCAAACTTCTACCTACATAAGCTGAAACGCGCTTATAAAGCGTTTAAAACATAAAAAAACGCCAACTTAAAAAATGGATAGTGAATAACTAGCTACCCTAGGGTTTCTTTTGCCTTTTTTTCTGTTTAGTAAATTTCTTAATGTTTCTAATTTAGATTAGTTGCGGTTTAAAAGCAACTGAATCGCGATTATTAAGCATTTAGAATAAAAAAACGCCATACTTGAAAGTATAATGTAAGTAATTAGCCAACCACGGGGCTTCTTTTGCCTTTTTTTTCGTTTGGTAAATTTCTTAAGTATTTATGGCTAAACGACAATCGTCATCCCGCTACGTGTTAGCGGGATCTCTTGTTAGCGCCGCGGCGGTATGACGGTTTGCGGTGGTATGACGATAACCTCGTCATCCCGCTACGTGTTAGCGCCGCGGCGGTATAGCTATACTTAAAAATATGGTTGAATAGTTGTTAATAATAGTGTATAATTATTAATCTTTTCTCAGTATTTTTACTATGGCTCTTTCTAAATTTCTCGATCCAAAGTTAGATTTAACATTTAAGAAAATCTTTGGCACTGAAAAAAATAAGAATATTCTTATCCATTTTTTAAACGATATTTTAGGATGTACTGAAGTCAACACTATACAAGAAGTAGAATTCTTAAGCACCATTATGGACCCTGAAATTGCTTCTGATAAACAAAGCATTGTTGATGTTCTTTGCAGGGATTCTAGTGGGAACAGGTATATAATTGAGATGGTGCGACCTGAAAGCCTTCGGTCATATTGTTTAAAAGGAGAGGAATTCATTCAGAAAGAAACTGAAAGGATTCTAAAGCTTATTGAACCAGATGTTTTGCCATCTGAGTCTACGCATCAGTGCGAATTGGGTAACCAGTTGGTGCCGAGCGACGCGGACAATGAACCTCCTCTTGATAAAGAAGATGCTCAATCGTGAGAGAAAGCATAAACTACAAGCATCATGTGGTTGGAGGGCTAGGCTTAGTGGTATGGTGAACGTAAGTGAAGCTTCATAAGTATCGTAACGATTAAAGAGCTAAAGATGCTGATAAGCTCCGACCAAAAGGTAATGTGGATGAGTTACATTTTTCATTTCTGGATGTACGCAAATAATAATTCCACCGGTATAGAGAAGCCACCTAACCCACTATTGTATGACAAAAGGAACAGGATAAGCCTGTATTTTCGCCTATATGGCAGGCAACCCGCAAGGAATGCTGATGGATGTGCAGGTAAAGGATAATGGAGAAAGCGAATGCCATTTTGTAACGAAATGGATAGAATTTGTAACATTAATTCGCGTGAAAACGAGCAGACTTCCATTTGGTCCCTCATGACAAGAAACTTTGTTAACCACTTAAGGTAGGAAAGCAGATGATTACAAGTACAACTGTAAGTGCACCTACCAATAACTCCGAAGCATGGAACCAGTTACCCTGGAAGAAATGCCAAAAAGTTGTTATGAGGCTACAGAGGCGTATTGTTAAGGCTGTCCAACAAGGCAGATGGGGTAAGGTGAAAACTTTACAACACCTTCTCACACGCTCTTTTAGCGGCAAAGCTTTGGCGGTTAAGAGAGTAACTGAAAACCAAGGAAAAAACACAGCAGGTGTAGATCGTCAAATATGGTCAACTTGCAACACAAAATTTCAAGGAATAAAGCTATTAAAACAAAGAGGATACAAACCTTCTCCGCTAAAACGGATATACATCAGTAAGTCTAATGGCAAAAGAAGACCTCTTGGAATCCCTACGATAAAAAATAGAGCCATGCAAGCATTATACTTGTTTGCTTTGGAACCGATAGCTGAAACGATCAGTGATCGTCACTCTTATGGTTTTAGACCAAAAAGATCCTGCGCAGACGCTACTGTGGCTTGTCACTTGTTACTGGCAAGCCGTAACCAACTACAATGGATACTCGAAGGTGATATTAAAGGGTGTTTTGATAACATTAACCATGAATGGCTCATGAAGCATATTCCTATGGAGAAGAAAATTCTTCATAGCTGGTTAAAAGCTGGCTTCCTAGAATCAAAAACTCTGTATTCCACAACTGCAGGTACCCCACAAGGTAGTATCATCTCTCCAATACTAGCAAATCTAGCCCTAAATGGACTTGAAAAATCATTGGAAAGTCAATTTGGTAAACTTGGCAGTAAAAGAAGAAGCAAAATCAGAAGTGGAGTAAATGTAATCAGGTACGCAGATGACTTTATCATTTCAGGAATCACACGTGAAGTACTGGAAAATGAAGTAAAACCTCTAGTATCGTCCTTTCTTCAGGAGAGAGGTCTTATCCTTTCCGAAGAGAAAACAAAAATTACATCTATTACAACAGGGTTTGACTTTCTTGGTTGTAATGTACGCAGGTATAATAAGAAGTTAATTATAAAACCTTCAAAAGAAAGTATTAAGAAACTTCTTAATAAAGCACGTACATTGATAAAGGCAAACATAGCGAACACTCAGGCCGTACTAATCAAGTTGCTCAATTCCCTATTAAGGGGATGGGGAAATTACTACAGCCATGTGTGTGCGAAAAGAGCTTTTAACAAAATAGACCATGAAATTATGTGTGCTCTATGGAAATGGGCAAAGAAAAGACATCCTCGTAAAGGATTACGTTGGATAAAGAATCGTTACTTCAAGGTAATGAAACAACGCCAATGGGTCTTTGCTGCACCCATATGCAAGAACAAACCGAAAGAGATAAGGTATTTAAGACTGCTTAGGTTGATTGATATACCTATCAGACGACATGTTAAAATCAGGGCGGATGCAAATCCACTTGACTTAAAATGGAAAAAGTATTTTGATGAAAGAGTGAAACAAACAAAAATGTTAGCAAGCTCTTTCTCAAGAGAAGGTTCTCTACTGTTGGTGTCACCATTAAGAATGATGTTTTCTGAGGAATCATGAAGGACAAGCCGGTTCGAGAAAAGAAGGACTTAGATAAGGGGCTCAAGCGTAGTGTGGGGAAACCTGCATGCTGCGTTTCTAAGGGAGGGAGTAGTAGCAATACTACTTCCTTACCTAACCAGCTCACTCGTGATAAAGGCTTTGAAAAACGCGCACAACTTTATGCTGCTAAGGCTTACTCAAGACAAGCTGATAAATCTGGTAAATACGTTGATTTAAAGAAGATTTTCTTTATCGCGATTTCAAATTGTACCTTATTCCCTGATAAGCTTGACTATATATCTAGCCATACCATAAGAGATGAAAAAACCAATGAGCATGACTTAAAAGATTTTCAATTTATCTTCATAGAGCTGCCAAAATTTCCTAAGAGTAGAGAAGAACAACTAGAAAGTGTAGTAGACCGTTGGCTATTTTTTTTCAAATATGCAGATGAAACAACGGACGAAGATCTCAGAAAAATTGCGGAAAAATCACCAATAATAAAGCTAGCATATGATGAATTAGATAAGTTTCACTGGAATGAAAAAGATCTAGTAGCTTATGAAGAAAGAATAATGGATCTGCGCAAAGAAGAAGCCATTCTTGAATATAGACTTGATCTTGCTAAAGAGGAAGGTAGAAAAGAGAGGGAAATTGAAGTCGCAAAGAATCTACTTAAAGCAGGTGTTTCTTTTAATATTATAGCTCAAACTACTGGTCTTTCTATGAGTGAGATCAAAGAATTGCAGAATTAAGTGTGAATGGTTACGAAAAATATAAGTTTTTGCGATAAACGACATAGTGATGTATTTGTTGTTCAGCATGTCAGTGGAATATTTTCTGAAAAATTTCCACATAACTCTTTCAGATTTCATAATATCTCTTGCCACTCATCTGAACAGATACCCATTTTGGAGGGATACCAATAATAGTTGTGAGCGGTACAAGTTTAGTCCATATACCTTCCAAGCATAACACGCTCACGAAACTTTAATGCAATAGCTTGATTTCTACTAAAAGACAGCATTATGCCAAGTGCAATGCTCGAAGATAAAAGAGAAGAACCACCATAGCTAAGTAACGGCAGGGTTATGCCGGTGGTTGGAAAAACACTCAATGTTACCCCTATGTTTATTATGAATTGTGTGATGAATTGCATTGAGATACCGAGAATCACTAACAGATTAAATAATTCATTTTCCCTATATGCAACGTAAAGCAAGCGGGCGGAAATGATGCCAAATAACATCAATGTGGCTAAGCACGTAATCAAACCAAATTCTTCTGCTAAAACAGAAAACACAAAATCTGTATGGCAATCAGGAAGAGAGGCTTTTACGCTACCTTCACCAGGTCCAACCCCAGTTAATTGACCTCTTTTGAATGCTTCTAATGATTTTGTGACTTGAAAGTTATCGCGCTGCGTAAAAAAGACAAAATTGTAAATCCTTTGCTTTATATGTGGGAGGCATAAGTAAGCTATTGTAGTTCCAGTTGTGGCCATTCCTATTATGCATAGAAAGTATAAAAGTGGTATACATGCAATAAACATTTGACCAATAAAAGAATATGTTAAAAGCATAGACATACTGAAATCAGGTTGCAAAAGTAACAACACAAAAACTAACAGAAATATTATGATTGATATGTGTATTTTAAACTTCATTTCGCTGGCCAAGATACTAGCTATAACAACAGAAAAAAATGGCCTTACGAACTCAGATGGTTGAACTGAAATTTTGACAATATGTAACCATCGTTTCGCACCTTTTACCTCTATACCAAGTATTATCGCAGTTGCTACTAGAATAGTAAATAAAGCGAAACCTGCGAATGAGAGGTTAAGTATAGTTCTTGTGTTGAGAAAAGAAAATGTCACCAAGGTAATTAGTGACAGGACTATATAAATTGTATGGCGCCGTATAAAATAATCCTGTGGTAGAAAAAGACGCTGCGCAATTACAGGGCTTGCTGAATAAACAAGAATGAAGCTTATAGTGAGCAAAAAAAACACTGGAAGGATGAGATAATAATCCAGCGTTCTATACCAGAGTTTAATATTCATTTTGTTCCAATGTGTAATGCCACTATTCCATAGCTCATATTATGAAACTCAACATTCTTAAAGCCTACCTCTTCAATTTCTATTTTAAAATCAGCCTGAGTTGGAAATTCTCTGATGCTCTTCACTAAATATTCATAAGAACTCTTGTCTTTAGCAACTATGCTGCCAATTTTAGGAATTACTTTAAATGAATATAAGTCATAAAGTTTGGTAAATATCTCATTTTGATAGTGCATAGGGGCAAATTCTAAGCAGATAAATTTTCCATGTGGTTTTAATACCCTGTGCGCCTCATTTAAAGCCTTCTTGCGGTCAGAAACGTTTCGAATGCCAAAAGCTATTGTGCAATAATCAAATTCGGAGTCTTCAAATGGTAAACTTTCTGCATTCGCACATACCCAATCAAAATTAATTTGGTTTGAATTTATAGCTTTATCACGTCCTCTGCTTAGCATGTTTTGATTTATATCGCATACTGTAACCTTAGCACTTGGCTCTTTTCTTACTATTCTTATTGCTATATCTCCAGTTCCTCCAGCAACATCTAAAACCTTAGAGTTTTTTGTAAAATGCACACTATTTACCATCCTATCTTTCCATAATCTGTGCATTCCGAGGCTCATTATATCATTCATGGTGTCGTAGCGACTTGCCACGGAATCGAATACCTCTTTAACTAATTGCGATTTCTTCTTGATTTTTATAGTAGACATTACGTAAAAACTCCTTTATAATTAGTAAAAATTAATTTGAATTAACGCAAATGTCAACGACAAGCCTTGAGCCTGTTAAAATCTTCTTCAGCGTGGTATGATGACCGAGTTAGTGGGCTTGATGCAACCACTAGGAACCCTTTGGAGTAAGCGATATATTTATAATGCTCAAACTCTTCTGGGGTAACATACCTATCAAGTTTTGCATGTTTTGGAGTTGGTTGTAGATATTGACCAATTGTAATAAAATCAACCTCAGCACTGCGCAAATCGTCCATAACCTGAAATATTTCCTCTTTTGTCTCTCCAAGACCGACCATAAGCCCTGACTTTGTGAAAACTTTGGGATTAATCTGCTTTACCATCTTCAGTAAATATAGTGAATGAAAATAGCGAGCTCGTGGTCTTATTTTTGCATACAATCTCGGCACTGTTTCAATATTGTGGTTATAGACATCAGGTGATGCAACAGCAATTGCTTCAAATGCTTCTTTCTTATTTAAAAAATCAGGAGTTAAAATCTCTATTGTTGTTTCTGAAGTTATCTTTCTAATTTCTTCTATGCACTGTATAAACTGATTTGCGCCACCATCTGGTAAATCATCACGATCAACAGAAGTAATGACAACATGTTTTAAGTTTAACTTTTTTATCGCTTTTGCTAAATTTTCTGGTTCATGAGGGTCTAGTTTATCAGGAATGCCAGTTGCAACGTTGCAAAATGCACAAGCACGAGTGCAAACAGAACCGAGAATCATTACAGTAGCGTGACGCTTATTCCAACATTCGCCAATATTTGGACATGCAGCCTCTTCGCACACTGTATGCAAGTTATGCAGTTTAACGATGTTTAAGGTCTCATTGAATACTTCACCGGTCGGAGCTTTTGCTCTGAGCCATTGAGGTTTGTTATGCATCTGAAACGGCTAACTCTACCTCTTGCTTTACTAAAACTTTTTTCAACCTTCTTTTTATCTTCTGCGCTTTCTCACTTAGTTTAATCGTTCTTGTGTTGAGCAAAAAAGCATCTAAATCACCTTTGTAATCTATAGTTCTCAAAGTTCTTGTTGCCACACGAAATCTAAACTTTTTATTCAATATATCACTTGTCAACGTAATCTTATGTAAATTTAAAAGAAAGGTACGCTTTGTTTTACGATTCGAATGTGATACCTTATTACCAAAAGATTTTTTTCTATTTGTTAATTCACAAACTCTACTCACTTCAATATACCAAATTATTCTATGTACTTAGATTACCTTATATAGTCAAATAGTCAATACTCTCTTGCTTAATTTTTATACCATATACTGCTTTGTAGCCAAAAAATATCGTAATTTTTTCTATTATAAGAGAAATCATATGCTGAATTTCCAATGCTTTGCTGCCATTTGTTACTACCAGATGCAACACACCCGAATTTATATTCTGTGCATATGAGATCTTTTTCGGTTTTGTACACTCTGCTATTTCTTTCCCTACTATATTTCGCCAGTTTAAAATAAGACGTATTTCATTTTTGCTAATTTTATTTTTCATGCATTTTAATGCATAGTTTTCTATTATAGACTTTAATTTTTTTGGACCGCTACGTTTGAGCATTTTTCTGTTTTTTTAGTAGGTAGATAATATAAAAGTATACATATAACTTGAGATTTTGTCATTACTGCTACATGTTTGTGAGATACCGTGACGGTATGACCATAATCGTCACTCCGCAACGCATATTGCATAGTCGTCATTCCGCGGCGTGTTCGCGGAATCTAGCTCTGGTCACGCTACTTAGATGACAACCTTCTAACTGCTTTACAAAGGCTCTACCCTCTGGCCTCACACCGTAAAAGCAGTATTTTTATGCAAAACTTATCTCAACGTAGCACTTGCCAAGATCGTTCCATTTACCAAATTTTGTGCTGTCATCTTTGCCTCATAATTAACCTTATAGCTGTTTTAATTGTAATTAGTTAAATTATTATTAACTTGCCAGGCTAGATCCAAAAAATAGCATAATCAATATGCAAATTGTAATAGAAATCACGTTTGCGTATGGTTTATTGCTATGCGGTTAATCTTTCCTCAATCCAAGCTGCTTGAATAGCTTCGAGTATTTTTTCGTTACAGCGTTTTTCATCATCATCAAATTCCTCTAAACTCAAGACCTTTTTTTTAAGCTCAGTGAATCTGATACTAATTATATTCTCATTTGGAAATTTTTCCTCCAGAGCTTCCACAATATCTTCTATATCAAGCCATTTCATACTTTTTTGTATTTATCTGCTAAGTTAAATTGGTGCCCATGGGGAGACTTGAACTCCCAAGGTCGCAAAACCCACGGATTTTAAGTCCGCTGCGTCTACCGATTCCGCCACACGGGCTTTTTTTATCTATCTAGAGTAAAACTCTACTACTAAATTGACTTCCATGTCTGCTGAATAAGGAACCTCAGAATATTGAGGTGACCTCAAATACTTCACTGAATGCTCTTTACTATCTGCTTCTAAATAATCCGGAGCCTTGCGCTCTTGTTTTTGTTCAGCCTCTACTACTACAGGGATTTTTGCTGCCCTTTCTCTTATTTTTATTATATCACCTGGCTTCACTCGATAACTCGATATGTTAACCACCTTATCATTAACTGTAACGTGCTTGTGAGATATGAGCTGCTTTGCTGAGTAAATTGTTGGAACAAGACCAGAGTGGTATAAAACAGAACTTAATCTCGATTCTAAGATACCGATAAAATTATCAGCCGTATAACCCTTTCTGTTATAAGCATCTAAAAATGTACGTCTGAGCTGCTTACTTGAAATCGCGTAGTAAAACTTAAATTTCTTATGTGCAGCAAACTGCTTACCAAAGTCGGATAACTTCTTGAATCCAAGAATACCATGTTGACCTGGAGGGTATTTCCTTTTGTTTACTGGGTCTTTAGCTCTACCCCATAAATTTACACCAAGTCTACGGCTAATCCTATACTTTCTAGTGATAACAGTTGTCATATAAAAACTCTCACGATTCAACTCTAGATTATTAAGGATTTTAGCACTCAGTGTCAACTTGTTTTTGCTGATATAATCTTTTATACTTCATTTTTAAGTTTTTCTATTAACACATGAATCATTCACATTTAAAATCTATGGCAAACGCCATCCGTTTTTTATCAATTGATGCAGTACAAAAAGCAAACTCTGGACACCCAGGTATGCCACTTGGCATGGCAGATGTTGCAACTGTTTTGTTTGCTAAATATCTGAATCATAATCCTGATGATTCTAAATGGTTCAATAGAGATCGCTTTGTTTTATCAAACGGTCATGGGTCAATGTTACTATACTCAATATTATATTTGACAGGTTATATTAGCATAGATGAGCTAAAAAACTTCAGGCAAATGGGATCCAAGACCCCAGGTCATCCAGAATTCGGCTTGACTTCCGGGGTAGAGGCAACGACAGGCCCTTTAGGGCAGGGATTTGCCGCTGCTGTTGGCATGGCACTTGCTGAATCAATCCTTAAAAAGCAATTCAGAATCAATCACTACACTTACGTGATGCTAGGGGATGGCTGTCTTATGGAAGGAATAAGCCATGAAGCAGCATCACTTGCTGGGCATCTTAAATTGAATAAGCTTATAGCTCTTTTTGATGATAATGATATTTCTATAGATGGCGCTACTTGCCTTTCCTGCTCTGATGATGTAGAGAAACGCTTCTTAGCGTATGGATGGAATGTTGACAAAATTGATGGCCATGATTTTGATGCCATATCCCTTGCAATAGAGCAAGCAAAAAAGTCTGATAAACCTACAATGATCTGCTGCAAAACTATTATCGGAAAATTTTCAAGCCGTGCTGGCACATCCTCTGTTCACAGTGGTGCTTTTTCGGAGGAAGACATCAAACAGATGAGAGAGAAATTAAACTGGAATTATGAACCATTTCATGTACCAGAAGATGTGAAAAACGCCTGGATGAAAACTGTTGAGAGAGCAAAACAAAATTACACGATGTCATTCCAGCGCGTGACCAGGAAAGAAGAAAAAGAATGGATCCCAGTGTCAAGCACTGGGATGACAAAAAGTGGAGCTGGGGTAACAGGATATCATGTAGAACTTCAAAGACGGTTAGATAAACATCTACCAGACAATATCGCTGGTGTTTTAGCTGACCTGAAGAAACAAATATGTGAGCTAATGCCAAACGAAGCTACTCGATCTTCTTTTGGTAGGGTAATGGAACTTTTAACACAACATATGCCGGAATTAATCGGCGGTTCTGCTGATCTTACCGGGTCAAATTGCACTAAATATAAGCACATGCAGGTAATAAATAGCAATAATTATAGTGGCTCTTATGTCCACTATGGAGTGAGAGAACACGCTATGGCAGCTTGTATGAATGGTATGGCACTTCACGGCGCGATTCTTCCTTATGGCGGCACTTTTTTGGTATTTTCCGACTATTGTCGTCCTGCTATACGTCTTTCAGCTCTGATGAAGCAGCAGGTTATGTATGTCATGACTCACGACTCAATTGGAGTGGGAGAAGATGGCCCAACTCATCAGCCAATAGAGCATTTAGCCTCTTTGCGTGCTATACCAAATCTATATGTTTTTAGGCCAGCCGATGCAGTTGAAACTCTGGAGTGTGTTAGCATTGCACTCGAAAAGAAAGAATCTCCAGCACTGTTTGCGCTCTCAAGGCAAAACGTAAGTTACATGCGCAAGTTCTACTCTGATATCGATCAATCTGCTAATTTATCGAAGTTTGGTGCATATATTTTGTGTGAATGTTCAAAAGAATTAAAAGTGACGATATTTGCTACGGGGTCCGAGGTTGAAATTGCAGTTGAAGCAAGGGAGAAATTGCAGGAAAAGGGTATAGGTACAAGGATTGTTTCTATGCCATGCTGGAGGCTTTTTGACGAGCAAAGCGATGAATATAAAGCGGCAATATTAAATAATGACAGCATTAAAGTTGCAATTGAAGCCGGAAGTGAAATGGGTTGGCATAAATACATAGGTTCAAACGGTATATTTATTGGCATGAAAAGCTTTGGAGAATCAGCACCTTATAAAACACTTTATGAGCATTTCAATATCAGTGCCGATCATGTGGTAAAATGTGTGTGTGAGAAACTGGTTTACATTCAGTAGACTTCTTGCATAACCATATGAAAGCCCACTCTTCTTTGTCATTCCAGCGCGTGACGTTATCCAAGATGATGTCATTCCAGCACTTGACACTGGAATCCAGTTTTCCATCCAAGACGGTGTCATCCCAGTGCTTGACACTGGGATGACACCTTTTCCGGTAGAAGATCACTATCAAATCACATTGCTCTGGTCATTATGATCACCATTATTTTATTCAACTGATTGATCGACCCCAGGTGAAGAAGAATCATCATAAGGTTGTGTGTCAGACTTTTCTTCGTCAGACCCAAACAACCATGAAAAAAAACCACCAAAAAATGATGCAATTAATGAAAAAGGCTTCATAAGTATACTAAACAAACTACCAAAAAAAGAGCTCGGCTGTTCTTCTGTTTGTGCAGGTTCTGTGGAAGCAACAGGACCTACATCGTTGTCTTGTACATCAGTTCCTTGTTCTGCACTGGTGGTGCTGGTTTGTCCTCCCTTATTTTGTGTAGATCCAGTAGGTTGACTACCGTTGCTTACACCAGTTCCTTGTTCTGCACTGGTGGTGCTGGTTTTTTCCCCTTCTTTGCTATTATCTGATTGTAGTTCAGTATCATCACCTACTCGTTTTTCTTCCTCTTGACCCCCTTCACTATCTGTCGATGATCCACCCGCTGAACCATCATCAGATTTTTCTGCTGGTTGCAATAGAGTTTTTATTCCTTCATCAGTGGCTAATTTGAAAGGAGTATTTCCATCTTCATTTTCTATATTAACATCTGCTCCTTTTTTTATTAAGAATTTTACTGTTTCCGCAGAGGCGTTTGCTGGACGATCTGCATAACCCATAAACACTTTATTTTTTGTAGCAAAATGTAAAGGAGTCCATAGATCGTTATCTTGTATATTAACATTCGCTCCTTTTTTGAATAAAAGTTCTGCTATATCCGTATAACCTTCTCTAGCAGCCCAATGCAAAAGAGTATGTCCATATGAATCTACTGCATCAGCATTTGCTCCCTTGTTTAATAAAGCTTTAACTATATCTTTATGGCTACTATTGTAATTATATTCCATCATACTCTGAAGAAGTGATTCCATTACTGTATCAACCTTTGCTCCACTATTTAATAAAACTTCAGTTGCATCTTTATGACCATAGAAAGCAGCTTTAAACAAAGGAACCATTCCATTTTTATCTGCTATATTAACATCTGCTCCTGCTTTTATTAGGGCGTCTACTATTTCTTTATGGCCACTTGCAGCAGCTTCAAATAAAGGAACCATTCCATCTTTATCTGCTATATTAACATCTGCTCCTGCTTTTATTAGGGCGTCTACTATTTCTTTATGGCCACTTGCAGTAGCTTCATGTAAAGGAGTTTTTCCATTGCTGTCTATTGAATTAACGTTTACTTTTTTACTTAATAGACTTTGAACCTCCTTATAATTATCACTTTTAACGGCTGAATACAAAGCTTCGATATCCTTTTGCGTTTCTTCTAGAATTTTTACTATATGTTTCCCGCCTTGTTGAGAGGCAAGATTTAAAGGAGTGCTGCTAGTATTATCTAGTGGAATAACATAAATTCCTTTTGCTTCTAATAGAACTGTTACTATTTGCTGATCGTCAGTTTTAGCGGCTTCATGTAAAGCAGTCCTTCCATTTTTATCTGCTATATTAACATTGATCCCTTTTGCTTCTAATAGAGCTTCTATTATACTTGTATCGAGTGGTTGCGTTTTGTTGGCTTTGTCAACAGCAACATGTAAAAGAGCGCGTCCATTTTCAGACTGTGCATTAACATCTGCTTTGTTATCAATGAAAAGCGAGACCATATCTTTGTCTCCTTTGACAATAGCATGCCGTAAAGGAGTAAATCTGTTTCCATCTAATGCATTAACATCTGCTCCTTCACTTATTAGACTTTTTACCTTATCAATTTCACCTTTTTTAACAGCCTCAAATAAAGCAGCATTTTGTGGAACTTGGCTTTCTTCTTCATCATCTTGCAATACTGGATTAACATCATCAGTTTTTTCTGCGTTTTGCAATAGAGTTTTTATTTCTTCTGCCTTAGCTAAATTTAAGGGAGTTTTTTCATTTTTATCTTTTATATTAACATCTGCCCCTTTATCCAATAGAGCTTGCACCACCTGCTGATAACCACTTTCAGCAGCAAAGTGTAAAGGAGTCTTTCCATCTTTATCTTGTGCATTAACATCGATCCCTTTTACTTTCAGTAGGGCATCTACTGCATCTTTACGGCCATGTGCAGCAGCCCAATGTAAAGGAGTCTTTTTATCTTGACCTACTGCATTAACATCTGCCCCATTATCCAATAGATCTTTTACTATCTCTGCATCGCCATTCGTAGCAGCATAATGTAAAGGAGTGTTGTTATATTCATCTACTGCATTAACCTTAGCTCCTTCACTTATTAGACGCTTTACTTTATTAGTATTACCTTTTATAACAGCAGAAAACCAATCATTATTTATACTTTGTAAATTACTCATCCCATACCTCCTGTAAAACTATATTGTTATGATAAAGTCGTTAATAATCTATGAGCTCTCACCCCCTGTAAAATTATATTATCATGATAAAGTCATTAATAACCCATGAGCTCTGGATCACGCAAATAATGGTTATTCCCTGTGTTTTTCAGTACATTTGAGCTGGCTGTACATAAGAATTGCAATTGTAGAGCATGCTATTGTTAATAGTAAATTTGGTAAAATACCATAGCGAAAAAATTTTCCTACTATATATATTCCAATAGCCCCAAACATCATATTGCAGAATGAGAGGACTGCACTACCAAGCCCTATACCTTTGATCGTTTCTAAAGCAGAAGTTACGTTATTGCTTATTATTAATGCAAGTCCGATATTGGCTGGAATCCAAGCAGTTTGAAGAATGAATATATTCAACTTGTCCGCGAAATAAAAATATACCAATAAACTATCGGATATTATCGGTAACACCAAACCTATTATTAGCATTTTGCTAACCCCTACTTTTGGTACATACCTTCTATTAATTAAAGTTCCAATTATGTAAAATATGACTATGATCGATATGAGGTAGCCAAAATACTGTACTTCAATGCCCATTGATTCAAATATGAAAGGATAGTTAGCAACGTATGCCCAAAGCCACATGAAAGTTAATCCATGAATGGCTGAAAACCCAAGGAAACGATAATTTCTAAATATTGATATATATTGCTTGAAGATATTAGTAGTTATGTTAGTTATACTGGTTTCATTTTTATTTATAGTGAGTGTTTCTTGTAACTTAAAGTAAATAAAAATAAGCATAGCAATTGCCGCGAGTGACATAATAAAAAACAAAAATTTCCAATGATAACCATGTGAAATTATATAACTGCCCACCACTGGAGCTATCCCAGGTGAGAGTGCCACAACCATATTTAATTTTGAAATTACTCTCGAGTATTCACTACCCGAGTACATATCCCTTATTGCTGCATACCCAACAACACCTGCAACACCAGCCCCTGTTCCTTGTATGAAGCGAATTAGTATCAAGAGCGCAATGCTGTCGGCTATATAACACATGACACTTGCCAAAGTAAAAATTGTCATACCAATCAGCATCATTGGACGCCTACCATAATGGTCCGATAATGGACCATAAATTAATCCAGATACCGCAAATCCAACTAGATTCAAGCTAATTGTAAGCTGCACTACACTGCCTTCTACTTTAAAATAATTGGCAATGCTTGGTAGTGCAACTGAGTATAGGTCAGTTGCCATATCGACAATTGCTACAGACAATATCATAATAAGAGAAATGATATTTTGCGAAAGAGCTGTTTTCACTTAATGATTTACTGGATTAAATATACTTAATTATAATGTATTTTTTTCATTAGTATAAGTACAATGTTACATAGTAAACGATGTCATTCGAGTAGCGGACACTGAAATCTTAAGCTAAAATCATGAAAAGCACGAATTTCAATACCTTATCTTCAATTATTCACTTTAAGCTTTAAATATTGAGCATCAATTGTTTAGGACCTTCGCCTCCGTATTGTCCAATGAATCACCGTAAGTCACTGCTTTTAGGTAAAACTTTTTTCCCCTTTGCACTTCGAAAGATATTATTGAATCATCAAGTAGAACAAATTTTTCACCTGTGGCATCTTTAGTGCCCTCTTGCCCTCTAATTAGGTTGCTAAGCTTATATTTATTTTTATCTATAAGTTCAGCACTCTGGAATTTCACTATCTCTTTTCCGATTAATGCTGAATTTGAATCGATAATTCCTCGCAGCTTACCAAAACGCAACACTACTGTAATTCCCTCATTTGTTAATTCCATTACATATCCGTAAGTAGACTGCTTATTTGTGCTTGCGATAGGCTTATAATCCTTATCGTTGTACGAAACAAAGAGTGTTGCTCCCTTCCAATTCCTTTCCTCACCAATTAAAGTAAAGCTTGCAATATTATCTTTAACATGCGGTAAATCTATCATTTCTACGATGGTTTTGCTGATATGAGAAGGAGGGTATTCCTTCAGCATAAGTGACCTTGTTGAAGGAAAAGAAAGCTTATATATAGAGTGATCATAACCAACGCCAATTGCTTGAATGGACATGCTTTCAAATTTTGTTTTTATAATTCTCACCGTATGCTTTTTCTCACCGTCTAAAATCGTTATTACATCACTTGGCACAAGCCACGCATATTTTATCGGCAGCTTGAAATTGTATATATTTCTCTCTTGCCACGAAGAATAAAGTAAAACCTCAGCTATATTTTGCGCCTCTCCCTCCTCCATAATGAGCGGTATTTCAACTGTTATAGCAGTGCCTTGCTTTGGCAACTCAGCATATTTAACATCAATTGGATAGCCAAAATTGCGGTTAAAGTAAACGATGTTAACTTTATTGTTTAAATCCAGTTGACTGATATTAGCAAGTTTTGAATTGTTACTGAAAACCGTTTCACCAATTGGCATTACAGTTGTAACTCCCCTGCCCTTTTGGACAAATTTCAGTTTAGAGTCCTGTTCAACCACATCAAAAAAATAGCAACTTTGCAGCATTTTAATAATTGAACGTACGGGTTGCTGGTCGTTTATCACATATCCAGACAATAACCCTTTGACGCCACCTGTATCAAACTGATCGCTTTTTAAACCTGCTTTTTGTAATAGATCCGATAAAACATCGGAAATATTAAGCTGTGAAAGCTTTCCCTGAATCCAATGGCCTGTCTGCCAATTATGGCAGTCAGTCCACATATTACACAAATTGGGGAAATAAGGAAATGGCCTTGCATCCCACGCCCAGAGAAACATTTTTTCTACCATTTCCGAGCTTTGCCACTTCTTTAGCGTTCCTTCAATTGCAATTTTTTGCGAAAGAAAGCTCACCTCTCCGTTTGAATATCGTGGATATTTGCTCTCTATGCTGCCTTTGTCAACAAACACATTTGGCTCATTAGTGCAGCCGTTCATACTGGGAAATCCATACTCAGTAAACCATATTTTTTTCATTTTTGGTTGCCATTTCGTTTTACTACCACCTGGATTTATGTGAGTTTCACTCCACCATTTTGCTATGTTTTTCCACGCATACCTGCTGTCGTTATACTTTACTCTTTCAGGCTCACCCTTTGAGTAATCATAGAAATAATCATACCCCACTCCACTGCTCCAACCACCCATTACATCTTCCGCGGAATAACCAAAAGGAGGCTCTGGACCATCAGTCAGTGGAAAATAAGCATCTATGCCAACAACGTCGATGTACTCTGAAGACCACAGTTCATCCATATTATACCAACCATCATATGAATGGTATTCACTCCAATCAGCAGCGTAAGTTACCGTTACTTCTTTTCCAAGCTGAAGTTTTATTCGCTTTGCAAGCTTAACTAGCTCTATAACGGCAGGGTAATTACCTTGTTCATCTCTAATTTTGGTAAGCCGCACAAGTTCAGAACCGATGATAAACCCTTCCACTTTAGTTTGTTTGGCAATGCTTGCATAATGCTCTATAAATTTGTTATATTGATTCTCAAAAAAATCACTTATATCCCCAGGAGTCCCGCTCAATTTTCCTCGCCACTCTTTGTTCTTTGTGTCAAGCAAGGGCATTGGATAGAGCATCACCTTGTAGCCTCTGCTGTGTAGCTCTTCTATATATCTTATTAGCGCTGCATCACTAACTGTGCCACCATACCTTGGGTTTCCACTCGCATCTTTTGAAATTAGCTGAGCATTATCTCTGGTTACACCCCCTACTTGCCAATCATCAGGTAATATTGCGGAATCATCTTGAAATTCAACTGCAGGATATATTTTACAATCTTTAATGTTCAGATCATTCACAAACCAATTGACTACTACCGATACCCACTCAACATTTGGTAAATCTCCCTTTAATTGATCCAAAGAAAGCACTGCATCGCTCTTTTTAGTGTGGTTGTTATGATTTACCCTTTGTGCCAGCCCATATGGGATATATTGGTTGCTGCTTATTTTCTCTTGCGCGATTTTCTTCTGTATTTTTGTATCATATACAAACTCTCCTGAGCCTGGTATTATATTGATATTCCGAATATTTTCTGCTATTGAAAATCCACTGGGTTTTAATGCAGTTCGCACTTCAAATGTAAATATCGGGACGCGATTGTTATAGTCTGCTAAAGGAAAATTCTTGATAACTATGTAAGATATTCCCCTATAAGCCGGCACATTCCCCTCTCCTTCAATTGATGACATAAATGGATCAGGATTTTGGTCTTCTCTGCCGCTGTAAAAAGTATAATCTATTTCATCAAAGCTAAGTGATGTTGTATCTGCCCAGATTCTGTTTAATTTTTCTACTTTCCCCTTGCAGATCGCAATTGCAAGCGTTGCGTAGTAATTATATGTAACGTTCATACCTCTTCCAATTTTGCTTTTGGTGGTTATCGCCTCTTCTTTTATTGGCTGTGACCAAATAATGTTCCCTGCAACACGAGCAGTGCCATAGATAATTGGAATCGTTCTGCCGTAGGTTGAGGTTTGAACTTGCAGATTTTTTAGTCTCGCACCATGCGTTACTTTTTGCTCAGCATCAAGGCTAAACATCGCACCATCAAGCTGCGCACCAAGAAGAGCACCGAGCTCTGAACCGATAATCCGGCCAATTGGCCCAAAAATGCTGCCTGCTTGACCAAAAATTGATGATAAAATTATTGTAGACATAATGATCCTCCTTTTTGTTTCTATAGCTAATGTAGGCTCTACGTCATGCCGCAGCGGATAGATCCCGCTAACAAGCAGCGGGATGACGAGCTTATCGTTATGCCGCCGCGAACCGTCATACCGCGATTCATTCGCGGTATCTCTTAGCATAGATTCCGCTAACTAGTAGCGGAATGACGAATTTGTCATTTTACAGCCACTTGGATGACAATTTGCTACTAAATAGTAGCAAATTCAATAATTTACAATAAATAATTGAAGTTTTTAATTAAGAAAAGCACATGATGTAGCTATAATTATTGTAAGCAACAATGAAAAAGTACGGAAGTGAAAAATTACCACTCTCATGGCAATCACTTCACCAGCGGCAAAGTGATACCATGCTGATTCATATATTTTCCTTTCATATCATCATATGATTTCTCGCATTCACTTTCGCCGCTTAAAAATACGAATTGGCATGCGCCTTCATTAGCGTAAATTTTCGCAGGAAGCGGAGTGGTGTTTGAGAATTCGAGTGTGACATGACCTTCCCATCCAGGTTCTAAGGGAGTAACGTTTACTATAATTCCACATCTTGCGTAAGTTGATTTACCAACACAAATGACCAGTACATTCCTTGGTATACGAAAATATTCCACTGTGCTTGCAAGTACGAAACTATTTGGTGGAATTATGCATACATCTGTTTCCTTATCTATAAAACTATTCTCAGAAAAATTTTTAGGGTCCACGATAGCTGAATTAACGTTAGTAAAAATTTTAAATTTATTATCCACTCTTGCATCGTAACCATAAGATGATAGTCCGAAAGATATAACACCTTTGCTGCTTTTGTGGTTCACAAAAGGTTCTATCATTCCAAAATTTTCAGCTTTTTCTCTTATCCATTTATCTGGCATAACTGCCATAATTGCCCCTTAAAGTTGTGTAATACTTACAATAATATAAAATAAAATTTAAATGTAAACTGTAGCTTTTGTCATGCAATTAAAGCTTTTCAGTTTGATTTTTTGTTACAATAATTAGATTTATGTTCTTAACTAAAAATAATGCTTAGAAACTTTCTCCTGATTTTTGTATTCGTATTATTCATGCCGCTGTCAAATGCTGATGCCAGGAAATACATCAGAATTGTTGGGTCTTCAACTGTTTTTCCTTTTATCTCATTTATAGCCGAGGAGTTCAATCGTGTATTCTCCTTTAAGACTCCAGTTGTGGAATCGATAGGAAGTGGATCAGGATTCAAAATGTTTTGCTCAGGAATAGGGGAAGACACTCCAGACATCACCACTTCATCTCGCCCTATGAAGGAAGTAGAAAGAGAACTATGTAAAAGAAATAAAATTAATGAAGTGATAGAGATCATCATTGGCTATGATGGAATTGTCATTGCAAATTCAAATCAAAGCCATAGATTTGATTTCACAAAGAAGGACTTATTTGAAACTTTATCTGTATATTCTCAAGAAAATGATAAATTAGTAAAAAATAATAAGAAGTTTTGGTCTGATGTAAATCAAGCCTTACCAAAAACAGAAATTGAAATTTATGGTCCACATCAAAATACAGGCACATACGAAACTTTGGTTAATTCTATTATGCTTGATCAATATTCATGTATGAACTCGAAAATTTTTAAAGAGAATTATAAAGATCAGGAAGAAAGAAAGAAAGCATGTGGTAATATAAGGGATGATGGAAGGTATATAGAAGTTGGAATTAATGAAAATATAATAATACAAAAATTGAAAAGTAACAAGAACGCCTTAGGGATATTTAGTTTCAGCTTTTTAATGAGGAATCAAGATAAAATACAAGGGAGCACAATTGCAGGAATTGAGCCAACTTACGAAAATATATCATCGGGAAAATATATATTAGCAAGACCTCTATACCTTTACATAAAGAGGGAACACTTGGATACTGTTGATGGATTAAGAGAATTCGTAAAAGAAATTATAGATTCAATCGGTATTGAAGGTGGGTACCTATCTAGGCTTGGTCTAATTCCACTTTCAAGTGAAGATATAAAGAAAGCTTCAGCAAAAGTTTATGATATAACGTGACGGCAACACTTCTTTTATATTCTTTGTTCTAGCGTAGTCAGACCCAGCACGGCGCGCTGGGATGACATTATTAACGTTATGCTTTTTGTTGTTGTGTAAACGTTTTTTCTACACTTGGATCTTCTAAAACCTTAGCAATACCAGCACCCATTAATATAACTGCTGCCAAAACTGTTAAAGCCAGTGCAACTACAGGATACGCTAGCATATAGGCTGCAACAGCACCAGCTACGCATAGTCCAGTAACGCCTAGAGCGATCTTCCCTTTGTGTTCACTCCAGAAGTTTGTATCGTTTTTTTCTGGGGTTTTGTTGTCTGCAGTTGGTGCAGAGTTTACGGTGTTTTGATCTAGATCAGTGTCATCTATAAAGTTAAGATCATCATTCTCAGACGGATCCTGATTGATTTCTTGTGAAAATCGAGTCGCATACTCTTTATCCCATGCTATCTGATCATCAGTCTTGGCATTATCTAGTTCATTTTTACTAAGTTTTTCCTCAAATTCTTGAATCAAATCTTGAAAGCATTGCTCACCTACTCCAGGTATTTTAGCAAAACGTTTTTGTGCACATGTAAGTTTATCCATTACATAGTTATTTTCATTGGGCTCGAACCCAAGGAGCCCTGGAGAAGCAGCATCAAACATTAATTTAAAGCTTTCTTTTATCTTTTCCACATCTTCTTGGTTCAATTCTCTATCATAGTTAACCAGCAGAGGATAAACTAAAAGGGCATCTACGCTTCCATCATCCCAATATACACATCGCTCTAAAACCCTTGCTGCATCTGCACCACAATTCTCTAATACTGCTTTAACTCGATTAACATCAAGGTCTTCTATTGCTTCTTGTAAGTTGGAATCAAGACCCATTACCCTCTTGTGCTCTTCCATTTCTTGAATAACTTCTCCAAGAACAAATCCGTTATTAGAATCGTTGGTCCTTCCTTGCCCTTGCAGGTCTCTAAGCATATTTATTGTGCTAACACTACCACCTTCTGCTGAATCGTATTCTGCACTACACAAAAAATCACGAGTTCTTTGATCAGCTTTCTGCCAAATTAGTTCAATGATCTCTATAGCTTTCTCTTGATCTTGAATGTTATAAGAGTCAATAGCAACCCTTAAAACGGTATTTCTGAGTTCATTAGAAATCCACTCAAGTCTCAAAATTTTTTGTATATTACTATCTTCACTATCTTTGAACATGTTCTGGACTTCTAGAAGATTGCCACACAAGATTGCTTGTATTAATGAGTTTTGAATGTTTGTTTGTATATCAGTTAATTCAACCATATCTTACCTCTAATAAAAATTTAATTATCACACATATTTACAAGTAAATCAAGTATATTGTTAATAACTGTTAATAAAAGCCAACAAAATGCTTGACGTTAGAGTAGCTTTTATGGCTTTGTATAGCGAGGAAGTAATTCTATGAAAAATCATCAACGTTTACAAAATTTGCGTTCAATTGCATTTATTGTGGGAATATTCCTATTGCTGTTTAGCTTAGCAATGCTTATTCCTGCTATTACCAATAAGTATCTCAGCTACGAATGGAAAAATTTCCTCGCTGGATTCATAATTACCTGCACATCTGGCGCAATTTTTATTTTACTCGGTAAATTAAGTAGATTGCATGGAATGCCAGCAATTTTTGCGATTACTAGTTGCACCTGGATTGCCTTGTCTCTGTTTGCAGCTATTCCTTTCTATTTTGATAATCTGAGCTATGTTGATGCATTGTTTGAAACGATATCTGGCATCACAACCACAGGAGCAACTATATTTAATGATATTGAAAAACAATCTCCAGGAATACTGCTATGGAGAGCAATGCTACATGGCATGGGGGGTTTTGGTGTAATCACTTTAGGAATTGCAGTTTTTCCTATGTTTAAGGTTCTCAGCCTAAATAATTTACTTTATTCTGAGTATTCAGATGCTACCAAAAGGAAGTTGCCGAATACGCGAAGCGTAGTGATTCATGTTACGGCAATATATTATGGCTTAATTTTGTTATGTATATTTTCCTATTATCTAGCTGGTATGCCACTATTTGATGCAATATGTCACGGAATGTCTGCTGTATCAACTGGTGGATTTGCTAACTATAATGATTCTATAGGGCACTATAATAATCCCATACTAGAAGCCATAACGATCGTTTTTATGATTTTGGGTTCTCTGCCTTTTCTTAGCTATTTAAAAATCATAAGACGGTTAGACATTTGCTATGATGAGCAGGTCTCTTACTTTTTTAAGATAGCTATTGTTTCATCTTTATTTGCTTGTTTTTGGTTGTATAAAAATGTTGATTTAGGAGTGTCATTATCATTTAGATGCAGCACATTTACCATCACTTCCTTGATTACGTCAACTGGTTATGCAATCTGTAATCATATAGATTGGAGTTTCATTTCAGTCTTAGCTTTTTTTCTCACCTTTGTTGGTGGATGTAGTGGTTCTTCAAGTGGTGGTGTCAAAATCTTCCGCTTGATTGTTCTTTTAAGGTCTATAAGAAATTACTTTTACCTTTTATTAAACCCTGATGCAGACAATGGAGTAAAATTCAATGGAAAAACCCTGGAGAATGATGAAGTTCACTCTGTCTTTATATTTTTTGCAATTTTCATGTTAACGTTTACCATTTCATCAATAGTGATGTCTTACTTAAGCAATGCAGACTTTATAACTAGCATCAGTTCAGTCTCTGCAACGCTTACAAACTCTGGCCCGGGATTTAGTAATTTAATAGGTCCTTCGGGTAATTATTCCTCTTTCAGTAATGAAGTAAAATTATTTCTATCGTTTTTAATGCTGCTTGGCAGACTTGAAATATTGCCAATCTATTTTTGTATAGGCAATTTATTCTTATTTAATAGAAAGAAATAGTTGGTAAAATTTGATATTATAGCTAAACTGACTTACGACAATTTGAAAAACCGTCATTCCGCTACTCGTTAGCGGAATCTATACCGCGAATAAATCCACAGATGTACGAACATTGTGATTTGGGCACACCAGGAAGAATGTCATCCAAGTAGCCCCTTTCTCGTCATCCCGCTACTTGTTAGCGGGATCTATGCTAAGAGATACCGCGAATGAATCGCGGTATGACGGTTCGCGGCGGTATAGCTATAGATAGTATTAGCTATTTAATAAAAAGATCGTAGCTAAACCAAGAAATATAAGAGCTGAGAGAATATCAGTTGTTGCCGATGTTAGGATTGAAGAAGAAACTGCAGGGTCAGACTTTAAACGGTGAAGCATTATAGGAATGAAAGTTCCGATGAACGTTGCAATAATTGACATCATAATCATGGAGACCACAAAAATCATCTCCACTTTGAAGTTGTGAAACCTTATTGCTAACACTACTAATGAAATAGTAGATAAGATCACCCCGTTTATAAGACCTATTAAAAATTCTTTCATCAGTATTCTTTTTGCATTTTGCTCAGTTAGATATTTTGTTGCGATTGCCCGGATGGTTAGCGTTACTGTTTGGGATCCTGCATTTCCGCTCATTGATGCAATTATCGGCATGATTATTGGCAGCACTATAAAACTTTTTATTACATCATCGAAAAAGCCAACTACTATGGAACACATTGTTGCAGCTAAGAGGTTAAACAGTAACCAAGGTAGCCTTTTAATTATAGTTTTATGTATAGGGGCATTTATATCGGCTTTAGAAGATACACCGCTTATTTTGAGTACATCCTCTTCTGTTTCTTGTTGAACAACTTTTATCACATCTTCAATTAAGATCACACCAATAATTTTACCATTCTTATTTACTACCGGAGCCGATAATAGAGAGTAATCTTTAAATATTCTTGCTACTTCCTCTTGGTCTATTCCAGTTTTAATGATTTTTATGTCATGATCCATTATCTCTTTTATTATTGTGTCTCCTGAGTGAGATATTACCTTATTTAAATTAACACTGCCTATAGGCTCTAATTTTGAGTTAATAATGAATATCTGGTGAAATTTTTCTGGTATTTTTTTATAGTTGCACACAAATTCTGTCAGTTGATTTATTGTCCAATAATATGGAGCTATAACCATATCTTTATGTATTAACCTTCCTGCACTTTCTTCTGGATATGATAGCAACTCCTCTACCGATTTCTGAGTTTTGCTGGGCAAATAGTAAAGTATATTTTCTACAGACTTTCTATCTAAATCTTTCACTATGGTTACTATATCTTCTACATCAAGGAGCATTAGTAACTTTGCTGTATTTTCTATTCCCAATGTTTCTATGATCTCTATTTGTAAATCTGGCACTACATGCACTAGGGCATCACTTAACAAATGTTGATCGAGGATATTAACTAATTTCTCCCTGTGATCACTGATCGAAGTAGATAAAAAATAAGCTAACTGAACACTGTCTATCGTTTTTACAATATTACGAACATTCTCTAGCTCCTCGTTATCAAGTGACTCTATTAAGTCATCAATAGCCTTTTTGTCTAAACCATAATGGGAACTTATTTCAATATTCATTACTTTACCTTGTTTTTTAATAAATATACGCGCTTGATTTCCTTAAACATTAAAGTATAATGAAATTATTTAAATTAACTATCATATGGTTAAATTTCTATTTTGTTTACTGTTATTGTTATTGATAGTAAATATATTAAAATCTAAAGTATAATGAAAACTTATCCAGAAATTCTTGAACACTTTCAAAGCTTAAATAAAAGTATTTCTCTTATCAGGAGGTGTCTTTGACATAGAAAAATTAAAGTTGCGTCTTGAAGAGCTTGACTCCCAAGCGTCGAATGATGACCTATGGCAAGATAACCAAAAAGCACAAGAAGTTTTAAAAGAACGTTCTAAAATTAAGAATGACGTAGAGTCGTTTTTAAAGCTGGAAAGCGATTACAACGATGCCATCAGCTTAATGAAGTCTGCTATTGATGAAAATGATGAAGAATTTTTCTCTGAAGTTGAAAATGAATTAGCTAAGCTAGAGAAATTAATCAAGTATAAAGAAACAGAGTCCTTATTTACTGGTGAAGCAGATAATAATAACTGCTTTTTAGAAATCCACTCAGGAGCTGGCGGAACCGAGAGCAATGATTGGGCTGAAATGCTGATGCGCATGTATATAAGGTGGGCAGAAATTTATCACAACTTTAAAGTTGAAGTTGTAGAAAAATTAGAAGGAGAGTCAGTTGGTATAAAGTCTGCAATGATAAAAATCGTTGGAGAAAAAGCTTATGGGTGGGCAAAAAGTGAAAGTGGAATTCACAGGCTGGTTAGAATATCGCCATTTGATGCAAATGGTAAACGTCATACCAGTTTTGCAAGTGTAGGAGTAACTCCAGTGATAGAAGATTCAATTGATATTGCTGTGGATGAAAAGGATCTAAAGATCGACACCTACCGTGCTTCCGGAGCAGGCGGTCAGCATGTGAACAAAACTGAAAGTGCAGTACGCATTACGCATATTCCAACTGGTGTTGTAGTTCAATGCCAAAATGGTCGTTCTCAACACAGAAATAAAGATGAGGCATTGAAATTACTTAAAGGACGTTTATACCAAATTGAACTGGAAAAAAAAGAACAGAAAATGGCTGAAGAATATGGTAAAAAATGCGATATAGGCTGGGGCAATCAGATCAGATCGTACGTTATGCATCCATATCAAATGGTGAAGGATTTAAGAACCGGACATGAAGTGGGCAATATAAATTCTGTTTTTGATGGTAATATAGATTGTTTCATAGTTAGTGTGCTTACTAAGCAAAATTAGGTAGGGTTGACTTTCTTGCCATAATATATGATAATTAAAATATTGTTAAAGTAGGAATAAAGTTATGGCGATTAAATATGATCAGTGGAAAAGTGACCTTACCCAGAAAAAGTGGAGAGAAAGTTTGGGATGTTTTTTACAAAAAGAATGATGCATCAAATTGTTCTGGAATGCAATAGTTAATAGTGACGTTGTTTGTTATAAAAAATTTCTATGTATTCAAATATTGCAGTTCTAGTTTGTTGAGCAGAGTGTTGTGAAGTATCAATAAGTATTTCTCTTTTCAATGAGCTAAAGAAGCTTTCTGCAACAGAATTGTCGTAACAACAGCCTTTATTACTCATCTATATTCTTTACAGCTAAGAGATATTGATACCCTTGCGCAGTATATTGTGAACCTTGGTCACTGTGCAGCAGTAGATTTTTAACAGGTTTACGCCTATTAATGGCCATTAATAAAGAGTCCATAACCAATTGTTTATTTATTGAACTGCTCATTAACTACCATACGTGAGAATTATTGCTGCCAAATATAGCCATCCCTCCTTGGTTTTGATGTAAGTAATCCCATACTTTATTTGGTTGATCAACAATAAAGTTTTGATCTAGTATATTGGGAGCTACAGCTCTATTATCTGTTTGTTGTTTTTTAATTTTAAACTTTCTTTTCAGTATAGCCCTGATGTCATTTTTCTGCATAATACTTTGCACCGTTTTCAAATTGCAACTTTTACCCAAAGCCTTCAATTCAGCATGAATTTTAGGAGTTCCATATCTATAGTATTTTCTAAAATGAATGATAAATTTCCATTATGGTATTACCAACCAAAAGTTGTAAGTCTGTATATTTATGCATTAAAGGTCTGAGGCGGCTTTTGATGGTATTCCAACAATGCTCTATAGGGTTCAAATCTGGTGAATATGTTGGTAGATAGAGCAAACGGCATCTAGCATTATCTATTAACTCCTTTGTTTTGGGAGTTTTATGGAATGTGGCATTGTCCATAACTATTGTAGTACCATGTGGCAATTTAGGTAATAACATCTTCTCTAACCATGTATTGAATACCTCTTTGTCACACCCACCTTTGAAAGTCATTGGTGCAATAAATCTCTTTCCAATCCACCCGCCTATTATACTGATTCTCTCTCGTTTTCTTCCTGGAATATCTGCATAAATTTTCTTTCCTATTGGAGCACGTCCATACTCTCGGTATAACCTATTATCAACTCCTGCTTCATCTATATATAAGATGCTGGAATGGTCTATTTTTGAGATTTTATCGGTAAATCGCTGCCTATCTTCTTGATTGCGCTCTTGATATAGTGTAACTTTTTTTTAAAGTAATTCTTAGCTGTTTCAGCCTATACCAAATTGAATTTATTCCAAATCCAAGATTTTGTTTCATCTCTGCCAGCGTATGATCTGGATTCTTTTTAACATATTCTTCGAGTATTTTTGGGTCTATTTTTCGAATAAAGCTGCCGTTTTTCGATGGCCTTAGGCTTTCACCAGCGGCTTTCTTTCTTAACCAGCGGTACAGAGTTGCTATTCCTATCTCCAAAAGCTCTGCCACCTCAACCTTTGACTTCCCTTTTTCTATCATCGATACTGCCCTTTCCCTTAAATCCACACTATACGCCATTATAACTCAAATAGCTTATTATACCTTTATCATTTACTTTGGGAAGTACTATACATTTAGAAACTTGATATATTTTTTGAATAGCTTCGAGTAGCTCTTTATTTGCTGATTCTCTACTGCTTATTTTTCTTGTGGTCCACTTATAGTAGCCACTAGCAGAAAATCCTACATAATTCCTGTACTTTATAGCAGTTACTATATAAAAAAATATTTTACTCTTTTTGACTGGCCAGGGCTTTTTTTTAAATGTCTCTTTCCCTTGTTACTCTTGCTTTGTAAATCAAACCTCTCTTTGTCATAAGGAGCCATGTTACCTCTACCTGGAAATGCATCTGCTGCCGACTTTTTTTCGTTGTGTTTCTTTATCCATTTTCCTAATACACTATCCCTTATTCCTAGATCTCTTGCTACTTTTGCAACTGGTTGACCTACCTTTCTTTGTTCATTTGCCAGTTTAACAGCTTCCAATTTGAATTCTGCTGTATATTCTCTTACCATTTCTAATCCTCCAAAATTTTATTTTACCCAAAAAAACTCTTTTCTTTCTCTCCACTTTTTCTGGGTAAGGTCAGAAATTTAATGATCCAGGATATACTCCTTTGTTAAGGGAGATTGAGCATTTTCGAATATTTCTTGAGTGCTTCCAGACTCAACAATTCTGCCATTATGAAAGAAAATTACACTATCAGATAACTTCTTAGCTTGCTTCATTGAATGAGTCACCATAATTATAGTAAATCTTAATTTCAGCTCTTGTATAAGATTTTCGATTGCATTGGTTGCCATTGGATCAAGAGCAGAGCACGGTTCATCCATTAATAAAATAGTTGGCTTCACTGCAATTGCGCGAGCGATGCATAGCCTCTGTTGTTGGCCACCGGATAAATTGAGTGCGCTATCTTGCAATCTGTCCTTCAATTCTTCCCATAAACCAACCTTGGTTAAACTATTTTCCACCATCTCATTCAATTTTTGCTTATCCTTCGCCATACCATGCAATTTTGGCCCACAAGCAACATTATCATATATTGATTTTGGAAAAGGATTTGGCTTTTGAAATACCATACCAACTTTTGCTCTAAGTAGTACAACATCCATATCGCGTGAATATATATCACCCAGCCCATCGATATCTAATTCACCAACAGTTTTGCAACCTGGTACATAGTCATTCATACGATTAAAACAACGCAAAAATGTTGATTTACCGCACCCGGATGGTCCGATAAAAGTAGTAACTTTTCTTTTATAAATATTCAAATTTATATCGAATAAAACTTGCTTAGAGCCGTACCAGAGATTTAAATCTTTAACAGAGGCACGTGTATTGCTCATATCACATCCTGCATTGAATAGAGCCCCGGAATTTCTCTTTTATTTTCGTATAGCCATACTGCTGCTTGAACAGCTCCTCTAGCAAATGTTGTGCGATCAATTGCTTTGTGGTTTAGTTCTATCCGTTCATCAGAATTAACAAACATCACGCTGTGATCTCCTATTACTCCACCTCCACGAGATACTGCAAAACCTATTCCCCCCTTTTTCCTTATGTTTGAACCACTATGTAAATATTGATTGGACTGAAAATCCACTTTTGAAGCGTTAGCAATTGTTTTGCCAAGTTCTATAGCTGTTCCAGATGGTGAATCCTTTTTTAAGTTATGATGCATTTCCCAAATCTCAACGTCATATTCATTACCTAAAAGCTCAGCAGCTTTTTTTACCAATTTCAGCAACACATTAACCCCAACACTCATATTTGCTGACCATAATATTGGAACTTCAGCAGCATATTCTTTCAAATCGACACCTTCTATTCCAGTTGTGCCACTAACCAGCGGTGTTTTAAATTTTACAGCTGCTTTAAGGCAGTCTAACATACATTCTTTAGTTGTAAAATCTATTACAACGTCAGATGACTCAAATATGCCACTAATAGAACTTGTAACTTTAATTCCTAGATTGGCTATAATTGGTCCAATATCTGAATCTATGTACTTACTGCCTGAACGGGCAACAGCACCTGCTATTTCCACTTTGGTATTTGTAATTAATTCATTGAGTATTTTTTTGCCCATTCTGCCTAAGCAGCCTATTACTCCAACTCTGATTTTCATAAAGCTTTTTACGTTTATTAAGAATGTTAGGCCTTTTTTTAAGCTCTGTCACTTCTGATCTATATTCTATAGCTGTACGAACACTGCAATTTCAGATCCCAGTGCCTTGACCACAACTATTGCAATATGGTACATAGTGAACGATGTCATTCCAGTCTGGAATCTAGCCTTTCTGCAATCTCATCGAAAACGTTTTTCTATGCTAATTTGCTTGCTTACAAGCAAACTTTTCTGGATCCCAGTGTCTGGGCACTGGGATGACAGGAGAAGGCACTGGGATGACAAGAATAGGGCACTGGGATCTAGTGGGCTCAAACTACAATGTTTGTACAGCTGTGATCTATATTCTATAGCTGAATAATTTAACAATTCAAAATGAATACATATCCTATTGAGCTCTATATTACATACCAGGTTGCTTTGCCTTTTCCATGCTGAGTGATGTGATTACTCTTTACGAGATTAGATACGTGCTTCTTTAAGGTATTGCAGTTTGCTTTAGTAATATTTTCCAAATCCTTAATTGTAAGACGTCCATGTTTGCTGAGTAGTGCTAATACTTTAGCAGAAAGTGGTGGTAAATAGAGATTTAACACTTTTTCATGTGACACCTTTTGTTCAAGATGAAATTTTTGCTTTTGTAGTGACCTTAAAAAGAATATAAGCCATGGATTAAAATCATAGCTGCTCGTCTTCAAGGATTGTTGAGTACGACGCAAAGCTAAGTAGTAACTCTCCTTATTACTTTCAATTATACTTTCAAGGGAACTGTAAGGTACATAGATATACCCTAACTTTAGTAACAAGAAAGTTGTGAGAATGCGTGATAATCTGCCATTTCCATCCTGGAAGGGATGAATAGCTAAAAAAGTAACTATAAAAATGCCAATAATTAATAGAGGGTGTAACGATTTCACCTCTAATTGCTGGCTAGTCCAATAAATAAGTTCTTGCATTTGTGTTGCTGTCTCAAATGGAGAGGCTGTTTCAAAAACTATGCCCAAGCTTTTTCCAGATTCATCAAACGCTTCAACATGATTGGGGAATTTTTTATATTCTCCCATGTGCCTTTGATCTTTATATGAAAATTGTAAAAGCCAGATGTGAAACTGTTTTATAGTGTTTTCTGTAAATGGCATCTTGTTAAAGTTTTGAAATACTTCTTCACACACATACGCATATCCGGCTATTTCTCGTTCATCTAGAGAACGAAATGAGCGTGTATCAAGTTTGGATAGTAATTGCTCAACTTCACGGTCTGATAATCTTGCCCCTTCAATACGAGTAGAAGAACCAATACTTTCAATTGTTGCAATTTTCTTGAGCATTTGTAAACGTTCTGGAGCTAAATTACCAAACAATTGCCATGCTCCTTTAAATTCATCAATTTCAGCAACTAATTTTAACATTTCAGGTGTTATTACAATTTTTGAAATGTCAAACATATCTGTATTTTTATCTAGTTATATTCAATTATATTCGAAAATATCCTATTAGCAAAGAATACTTGTGAGACACACACTAAAGAATGAATTTTGGTAGGCATAAAAGCAGCTATTTTATGTTAAAATACAACATTTTGATGAAATTATAAGAAAGGCTGGATCCGAGTAGTCAGCTACCCGTCAGTGCATGTTGAAAAATCATTTTATGATCTAAATCAGTTTTTTTACAGGTAACTTCTAAGCTTATCAATTTTTCCAAGATCTTCTTAAGTTCTGAAAGTTGCAAACTTTTCAAATGAGATTTAAAACTCTGCAATTGTTTAAAAAACAATGGAGGGCTTAGCTGATCAATCGCAGCCTGCTCACTCATTCCACCTTGCACTGACAGCAAAACGTTTTCAAGGCGTAGGAAATAATTTGATATAATGCGAATTAGTGCTATCGGTGAAAAATTTTCTTGCGATATCAATGCATCAGAAATTCTAATGAAACGCGACATATCTTTACTTGCTATGGCAGAGCATAGATCATCAAGTGTAGCATAGTCGTTGCCGGAAGTTGAAAAGCATAATTCTATATCAGTAAGTTTTAGGTCTTTTCTCTCCCCTAAGTATAAAACTAACTTCTCAAGTTCTGAACATATAGGCAGCTTGCTATGATTAAAGTAAGATTGCAAATGGTAGATTATCTCATTTGTGCATTTTATATCATTTTGTTTTAAGTAACTTGATATAATATCATAAAGATTGCTGTTGCTGTCTTTATAGCAAGCAATCACACCAAAAATTTTTGAACTCTCCATATAACTTTTAGTCGCAGAATTATATGGAAGATCATTTGCTACCATCATTACATAATGACCACTTGCGTTATAATCCAATACATTTTTTAACTCCTTGGATATACCTCCACTCACATTTATCAGCTTAATTAATTTTTTGCTGGTAAACATCGAAACGTTTGCCAATTCAGAAAACAGTAAACTGGGTGACTTATTCACTATTGCAAAATCCATCACCTGAACTGAATACTCACCCAAATTAGCAATTATTTCTTGTACATAAAAATCAACCCTACTGTTATCACTTCCATGAATTAACACACCACGTAAAGCATCAGGTTTCTCTAGGAATCTTTTAACTTTGGATGGTGTAACCCTCATGCCACCTATATGATATCATTCTCATTTGATTGTACATGAGTGTCCAAAGACTCTGAGCTTTCTTGTACAATATCATCTGCCGTACTCTGCACATTATCCGACTCTTCTGTTTTTCCTGTAATATAATTATAAAATTTTTTCACAGGTTGAGATATATATTTGGAAAAAAATCCTTCTTCGCTCATATTGCTTACTCCATAAAATTAACAACTTATCATTAGCATATAAATAATAGTATAGCAAAAACTATTTTGTGCTAAAATAGTGATGTTTTATAATGAGTATATTACAAAATTATTAACATTCGAGATCAAAATTAAGCCAACCTGCTTAATACTAGCCTTATAAAATAAGCGATAATTAAATATACCGCTGCAACAAGTATAATTGCAGGTCCAGTTAACAAATCAAAACTTGCAGATAACATGAGACCTGATATCCCAGAGATCACAGAAAAAACTGTTGCAACAATAATCATCTGCATTGGAGTTTTCGAAATGAGCCTTGCAGATGCTGCTGGTATTAGCAAAAATGCAGCAATGAGTAATATTCCTATTAGTTGGGCAGCAATTGCTATAAATATAGCAAGAGTGATTAAAAATTCTAGTCTAACAAAGGTAACATTAATTTTTTCAACTACTGCTAAATCTTGATTAATTGAAATCATTAACCAATAACGCCATCTAAATATTAATATCAAAGTAACTACTGCAGAGGTTAAAAAAATCAATACTATATCACTTTGATCGAGCGTTAATATATCACCAAACAGTGAGCTAATAATACTATTATTGCCAGATGGAAGAAAAGACATAAGTATTAAACTCGATGATAAAACTACATTGGTAACAATGTTCAATATCGTATCAGCAGAATATAATCTGTTAAAATTAAGAGAAAGTAGTATAGCAAATGTAATTGCAATGAGCATTATGCTAAGCGATGGGCTAATCTTAAAGATTAAAGCAAGTGCAACACCAAGCAACGAAGAATGGGACAAACTATCACCAAGATAAGATAACCTTTGCCATATCATAAACGATCCTAAAGCGCCTGTTACTAGGCTAATTACAACTACTGCAACTAGACTATTGATGAAAAAGTCCTGGGTAAACATTTCAAACATGCTATATGGCTATTAGATAACTGACAACAAATCTATCTTCGGATATTAAAACGTTATGGGTTCTGCATGCTGCACCGGTTGTCATAAATTCAAAATTTAAACCTTTTTGTTCCATAAGATAGGACTTCACTGAAGAACTTGGTATATTGCGTGTTTTACCAGTACCTATTATCAAAATTTCTATTTCCTCTGTTAAAAAAGATTTAAAATGTTCCTTGCTATTTATATCACTTTCTTTCAATTTAATCACCTTTTCAGGAAAAATTATAATTGAGCCGCAATATTCTCTATTATTCACCAAAAATTTTCCTTCCCTGTAACCATTTATAAGATTTTTATTCTCGGAAATTAAGGGCATAAGTCAAACTATTAATTGAGTGTCACATACCCACCATTCTGGTTGCTTTTTTCCGATATTAACTGCAGCAGCTTTTGCATTTTCCTCACTATCGAATATTCCAAAACATGATACACCACTGCCTGACATGCGAGAAAGTATAGAGCCTTCTTGTGACTCAAGTGTTGATATCACATCCTTAATTTCAGGTACAAAGCTTATTGCTATTTCTTGAAGATCGTTTCTCGTCTCTTTAAGAAGCTTCAACAAATCCTTTTCAGCGTCATCGCTCCATTTAATTGGCTCAGAAAATTTTCCTTCATGTTTGGAAAATACCTCTGGTGTACTCAAAAACCTTTTTTTCGGTTTCACAAGCACCACATTTGTAGGTAAAGAGAATTTTTTAATGTGGCATAATTCTTCGCCAATACCTCTAACAAAAACTGGCTTGCTATCTACGCTTGCGGGAACATCAGCACCAACGTTTAAGGCTATTTCATTTAAAATCGTCCTATCAATCTCCCACAGCTTCCCTAGCGTACGTACCACAGCTCCAGCATCTGAGGATCCGCTACCAAGTCCTGCAGCAATTGGTATGTTTTTTACAACCTTTACAGTGACTTTAGTGCGTACAGGAGCATGCCTAAGCAGCAGATTAACCGCTTTCATTACAGTGTTATATTGGTTATTTATTTTAGACTCGGAGTTTATAAATTCAACTGTAGAGTTATCGTATCTAGAATCCTTCTCACCTACTTTTATTTCCAAAAAATTAGAGAGATTAGCAAAGACAAATAAACCTTCAATCAAGTGATACCCTGTTTCTTTTTTGTCTACAACATGCAAAAAAAGATTGATTTTTGCAGGCGCCTTTACACAAAAACTTTTCATTATATATCTTCACTAACACTATTTTTACATTATATGTATAATGCTATTCTAGTCAACTTTTATAAGGTTCTCGCACTTCTGATGAGATCAAATGCCATAAATCCTAATTTCTCTGTGTGGGTAAATGCGTCCGCTGGTACAGGCAAAACAAAAATCTTAATAGACAGAGTATTGAGACTTTTATTAGAAAACAAAAGAAATATTCTTTGCTTAACATTCACCAATGCTGCAGCAAACGAAATGGAGAATCGCATTCACAGCATACTCAGTAAGTGGGCAATATGCTCAGAGAGTGAATTAATAATGGATCTGGAACAACTAGACCTCTTGCATTTAAGTGAGGAATCGGTGTCATTCCAGCGCGTGACGCTGGAATCCAGAAAAAAGGAAGAATGGATCCCAGTGTCAAGCACTGGGATGACAAAGGAGAGTGCTGGGATAACGGAGGGATCCAGAAAAAATGAAGCACTTGATCGTCACTTAACAAAAGCAAGAAGGCTTTTCTCTGAACTGGAAAATCTTGGTCTAACTATACAAACCATACACGCTTTCTGTTACAAATTAATCTCCAGCTTTCCTATAGAAGCTGGCATTGCTCCAAATTGTACACTGAGTGAATGTAAAGAATTACATTCCATCATATTCAATAAAGTGCTTCATAACGAAACTGTGCAGGATGATATCAATCTTATTGCAACTGAAATTGATGAAAATAAATTACGCGATTTGCTTTATACTTTATGTGTAAAAAGATCAGCGTCAGCAAATGATTCGAAATATATCAAAGATAAATTGAGCGCCCCAGATGAAATTCATGACTTACAGAGTGAAACAATTGAGCACGTGGAAAGACTAGCCGAGATATTAAGTGAAGGCAGTAAAAGAGATCAGAGTTATAGTGCAATACTTTATTCTACTGTCATTCCAGTGCTTGACACTGGAATCCAGAAAAAAAGAACCAGTGTCAGCTACTCGGATGACACCGGAATAAAGTGGAATGACACCAAAATAGAAAACCTAGCCAAGGTATTTCTAAAATCAGAATCGCACGAAAAAAAGAGCATATCATCCATTGCAACAAAAAGTATTTTGGAGAAATTCAAAGATGCAGAGCAAATAATAGAGAGCGTTCAGAATGTAGTATTTACCCATATAAGAGACATGAACTCTTATCAAATATTCAAGAGAACCAGTAGCTTACTTGGTATATTTAAAGTATATGTTGATCTATACAGTAGCGAAAAATCAAAAAATGCACTGCTTGACTACAATGATATAATTGGCTTAGCAACAAATCTTCTCAGCAATCCAAACTATAAAGATTGGATATTGTTTAACTTGGATCAAAAAATAGATCACATCCTTGTTGATGAGGCACAAGACAATAGCATCAGCCAGTGGAAAATTATAACAAATCTCTGCGATGAATTTTTTGCCGGTAATGATGAAAAGCGAACCTTATTTGTAGTTGGTGACGTAAAACAATCCATATACAGATTTCAAGGAGCAAATCCCCATCTATTCAACTATATGCAACAATACTTTCATACGAAAACTGGTGGCAGAGATTGGGTATCATGCCAACTTGAAAAGTCATTTCGTTCAACTCCAGAAGTTTTGATGCTTGTAGATAGAATATTTAACAACTTCCGCGCAGAAATATCTTTTGTTGATAATGAAATAAAACATGTTCCACATAGAGAAAATGATCAAGGATATATTGAAATTTGGCCAGCGTTACCAAAGTGTAAAGAGGAAGAACAGCAAGCTTTACAAATTCCTCTAACATGCAAGGAAGGTTATACAATAGCAGATCGATTACTTGCTCAAACAATAGCCAACAGAATTCACAATTGGTTAAACGAAGGGCGGATTTTAGTCGCTAAAGATCGCCATATAGAGCCAAGAGACATTATGGTTCTGGTACGACAACGAAACGTGTTAGTTGATTACATAATAAGCGAACTTAAAAAAGCAAACGTGCCAGTTGTAGGCCGAGATTATTTTAGAATTATGGACTATATAGCCGTGCAGGACTTAATAGCTTTGGCTGAGTTTTTGCTCCTTCCAGCAAATGATTTAGCTCTTGCAAATGCTTTAAAATCACCGTTATTCAATTTTACCGAGGATGATTTATTTAACATTGCATACGACCGTAAAGAGCATTCACTATGGGAAAGAATTCACGATTATTCTGTGGTTATCTATAGTGAATTAAACTATCTCATTAACTTATCTCGCATAGAGTCTCCTCTTGCACTATTTACACATATATTGCGCACAGGTAAGAAGAAATTTGCTGCAAGGCTAGGTCTTGAGTGCTTTGAGGTCCTAGACGAATTTATGAACCTCGTGTTGCAATTTGAAAACCCATCTCTTCAAGCGTTTGTTCAATGGATCAAGGAGAATAATCCGGAGATTAAGAATGATATGCAATCAGAACGCAATGCTGTGCGAATAATGACAATTCACAAATCAAAAGGTCTGCAAGCTCCCATAGTATTTTTGGTTGATACAAACACAGTGCCAAGAAACAGTGAAAGCATTATCTTTGATGGAACGGAAGCACCATTTTGGTGTGGAAAAAACAACAACGCTTATTGCGATCAAGTAAAAAGAGAGAAAAAACTAGAGGATTATAATGAATATTTGCGTTTATTATACGTAGCACTCACGCGTGCTGAAGATGAGTTATACATCTTAAGTAAAGAGCCAGTGCAAAAGGGCTCTTGGTATGATCTAATCACTAAGTATGGAGAACCATATGAAAAGAAACAAAGGGGTTTACGGCCAATATTTAAAGAAAAAGTTGAAGTATTATGCGTGAATGCAAACTACCCTTACATTTATAAAAAACGTGATTACTTTGACGTTCCGGTCATTTCCCTTCCACCAGCTTTAGCCCACTCTTCGGTGTCATCCCAGCGCGTGACGCTGGAATCCAGTGAAAAAGAAGGAGCAGAATGGATCCCAGTGTCAGCTACTTGGATGACAGATGGTTATACAAGAGGCCTAATAATTCACAGCATATTGCAGTATATGCCCAAGATAGAAAAAGAAAGGAGAAAAAATTGGGTCAGAAAATACCTTGATAACATCAGCGAAGATAAGGATGAAATTTACAGTAAAATATTAGCCTTTAATGAAAAATATGGCTATTTGTTTGACTTGGAAGGCAAATCAGAGATTACACTGAGTGGAACAATTGATGGCAAGTCAGTATTAGTACGACTAGATAGGCTATGCATAACGCAAGATAAAGCAATCATAATTGACTACAAATCACACCGTAACGTTTCTGTTTCCTTATTAAATGAAATAAAAAAACAGATGTTAATCTATAAAACCTTAGTACAAGAAATATATCCAAACAAGCAAGTAGAGTGCGTGGTTATTTGGGTGGAAGATTTAACCATTCAATCTGACTTTTAACGAAACTTGATTGCAAGAAATAGCTACTACGTCATACCACCGCGAACCGTCATACCGCCACTCCTTTCTCGTCATCCCGCTACGTGTTAGCGGGATCTCAGCATAGCTATCTTAAAGCTAAGTAATATAAGTCAACCCAGCTAGGATTCTTTTGGACGAGCTTATCGTCATGCCGCCGCGAACCGTCATACCGCCACTCCTTTCTCGTCATCCCGCTACGTGTTAGCGGGATCTCAGCATAGCTATCTTAAAGCTAAGTAATATAAGTCAACCCAGCTAGGATTCTTTTGATTGATCAAATTAATTTTCCACTGCCTTGGCCATTCTTTCAGGCGCCTTTCTCTTGCAATAGCTAAACTTATATCTTCAAACTCTTCAAAATATACAAGTTTATTTACATTATATCTTGATGTAAAACCTGAAACAATTTTGTTTTTGTGTTCCCAAATCCTCTTGATCAAATTTGCAGTTACACCAATATATAATGTGCTATTAGCTTTATTTGTAAGTATATAGATATATGATAACTTCATCTTAATCGTTTATAGCTAAAGTAACTGAGGTTTATCAACATTATACTACACCATCATGCCACAATAAATCTTACCGTCATACCACCGCGCCGCTAACACGTAGCGGGATGACGAGTTACTATACCGCGGCGGTATCTCAGCCGCTAACAAGCAGCGGGATGACAGCAATCTACGTCATACCGCGATTCATTCACGGTATCTCTTAGCCGCTAACACGTAGCGGAATGACGATTGTCGGTAAATCTAAGTTACTGTAGCTATAAAGGCTTTCACAACAACCTATTTTCCTTGAAACTAAAATAGCTACTGAATGTAATAATACTGTGGTCTATTAATTCTATTCCTATACTTTGGCAAGCTTCTGCTAGTTGTCTAGTGAGAGATATATCGCTATTTGAAGGTTGTGTATCTCCGCTTGGATGATTGTGAGATATTACAATGGATGTTGAACCAATCAAAAGTGCGCGCTTGATGATCTCTCTGACATAAAGAGGAGTTTGATCTACTGTACCAATATTTTGCAGGTCTTCCGCTATTAGACGATACTTTTTATTCATATAGATGACACGAAAATTTTCCTTATTGAGGCTTCCTATACTTATTCTTAAATAATCAAGCAATTTTTCCCAGTTATCGATTACAGGCAGGTTTTTTATTTCTTCTCTTGCAGAACGAACAAAGGCTTGTTTTACACAAAAGATGGCAGATATCGCTGCATTGCTGACATCATCAACGTTTTGCAGCGCTTCCAGGTCAGCATTAAAAACTTTATTTAAGCTGCCAAAACTTTCTATCAAACTCTTTGCCACCGGTTTTACATCAATTCTACTATATGCTGAATATAAAATGTGCTCTAAAACTTCATAATCAAGTAATGATTGTCCATTATCTAAAATAATTTTCTCTCTTAGGCGCTTTCTATGCCCCTTTTTGTAATTTTTCATCATCAATGAATTGCTTATCTCTTGTATAATAAGAAATTAGATTTTTAAGTAAAATATTTAATAAAGCGCATGACGCACAATTGTAAGAACATTCATTTTTAAAGACAGCAAATGGTGTCATGAAAGTAGCTGAGACACTGTCCTCCTTTGTCATACGAGTAGCTGACACTGGTTCCTTTACGACGGCAGTGCCCAGAGGTGTCATCCCAGTGCATGCACATAGTGCAAAAAATTAAAAATAAGACGCCAATACGTAATACTGTTGTCGTTTAATCTGCACAGATTGAAGATAAATGAATACCTTCAGTATCATGATAAAGGGGCTGGCGAAGGGTGTCAAGTAGTTTTTAGCTCTGCCTTCTAAGGCTTTTACTCGTGACAACCACTGTGCCTGCGATCTTATCGTGCCAAGTTTGACAGCGTTTGTTGAAATTTGACCATAAAAAGCCCAAGAACAATGGTGCAATTGACAATATAAAGGAAAAAAATCTCTTTGTTGCTTGTTTTAGGGTCATCTTTTCGAAAGTTTGTGCATCCACAACTCTAAGCCCAAATAATAGTTTTCCAGGTGTAGTAGCAAACTTTACCCACATATATGTAACATAGCAAAAGAGCATAATAAATTGGACTATTTGATTTAGGATCCATAGTTTACCAAGTCTACTCTGCGTTGTCTTTTCTTCTATAGACAGTGGCACTTGCATTTGGTATTTTGCAGCAATTTGACTTAATATTTTGCTATCCTCTGAGTTCATAAAGAGCTGATTTAAGGCTTGGCTGCAAAACTGCAAGAACAAAACGATAATAATCAAATCAAGCAATACTGATATATAGCGCCTGAGGCCCGTTACATAACATATCCCATTTTCATCTTTCTTTACCTTTTGAATAACATTTATAGAAGAAAAAATAGAAAATAAACGATTAAAAAATTTATGTAACATATATATACTTTCCAATATTTAACGTGCCCCTGGCCGGACTTGAACCAGCATGCTTTTGCAAGCAACAGATTTTGAGTCTGCCGTGTCTACCATTCCACCACAGGGGCATTAAGTTTTAATGCTATAGGCAACACGGAATTAGTCAAATTTTTTTGCCTTTACATCTTTCAAATGAGGACTAAATATTCTACAATAATCAACAGTTACTCTCAAAACTTAAAATGAATGAATTAGCCAATCTCCTCAGTTCAAGAAGTGTAGACAAGGAAATATGTAAATTACCGCATAATCTAGAAGCTGAACAGATGCTTATTGGTGCAATGATTCGTGATAATAGAATCTGTGATGCAGTTGAAGACACAATTACAGCAGAAAATTTCTATGATCCACTGCATCAAAGTATTTTTACGCAAATATCTAAAACCAGGAAACACGGTATAGTTGCCAATGAACTGAGCCTCAAAATGTTTTTTGAGAACGACCAAGCGTTTACCGAATGTGGTGGGGTAGAGTACTTAGCAAAGCTTGCAGCGAAGGCAAGTATTGCACTTGATATTTATAGTTTGACTAGAATAATCCGTGATACTTACTTAAGGAGATGTTTAATCAAGCTCGGGCAAGAAATAGTTGGTGATAGCTACAACTACGATATTGAAAATCCTGCACAGGCGCAAATTGAACAAGCAATGACAAAATTGTTCAATTTGGCAGTAAAAAAACAAGGTGAGAAAACATATATAAAACTTGCAAGTTCAATTAAAGATGTAGTTGAGAAGATCAGCACACTGAAAAATAATCCAGAAGCGCTAGGCGTTACAACCGGACTTCAAGATCTAAATCAGCTTCTTGGTGGTCTACAAAAATCTGATTTATTAATTTTAGCTGCAAGGCCTTCTATGGGTAAAACAGCATTGGCGCTAAACATCGCACTTAATGCTTGTAAGATGTTGCAAAAAAGAGCAGATAAGCAACACTATGTAGCGTTTTTCTCGCTTGAAATGTCAGCAGAGCAATTAACTGCAAGGCTGATCACTATAGATTCAGGAATTAGTTATTATAAGGCATTAACCGGGAGAATTAGTGATTTTGAATTGCATGAATTTATCAATACTAGTACAGAATTATCTGAACTGCCTTTCATCATAGATGACACCCCTGCGCTATCAATTAGTGCCCTTCGCACCAGAATACGCTTGCTGTATCAATTATATAATGTAGAAGTGGTATTCATTGATTATTTGCAGCTAATCAGAGGAACAACAAAAAGGAGTAATGAAAATAGAGTGCAAGAAATCTCGGAAGTGACGCAGGGTTTGAAAGCAATTGCAAAGGAGCTAAATATTCCCATTGTTGCACTATCTCAGCTCTCTCGTTCTGTTGAGCAGAGGGATGATAAAAAACCACAACTTTCTGATTTACGTGATTCAGGGAGCATAGAGCAAGACGCAGATATAGTAATGTTTCTCTATAGAGAAGAGTATTATGAACTAAGAAAACAGCCAAATGAAGGAAACAATAAACATCGGGAATGGCAAGAGAAAATGGAAAAAATTAGAAACATTGCAGAGCTCATTATTGCAAAGCAGAGAAATGGACCAATTGGCAGTGTGAAGCTATATTTTGACTCTAACAGAGGTGCATTTAAAGATTACACGGAAAGGCATAGTTCATAGCTTGGCAGCAATCTTCTTGTTCCCAAGTTTATCAAATTTTTTTTATGTAAAGATAGCTTGACAACTTCTTAAAAATCCTTTTATAATGGTATTATATTTTATAATACGTGAGATGATGAATAAAAACAATGTACCCTATTATATAGCTGGAACTCTGGCTACTTTCACTTTATTAGCATCTGGAGTGTTTGCTGCAGCTCCTTATATTGGTTTCTTAGCTCCAGTTGCAGCATTAAGTGTTGGCCTTCCATTTATTATTGGTGGTGCTGTATTTTCTGCTGTAGCTATTGCACTTTCGTATGCAGCAGTTAGTAAGAACAAAACTATTTCTGAGTTAAAAAATGAAATGAAAGCTCAAGAGCAGGAAATTTCTGAGTTAAAAAATCAAGTACAAACTCAAAAGCAGGAAATTTCTGAGTTAAAAAATGAAGTAAAAGCTCAAAAGCAAACAATTTCTAAGAAAGATGATCAACTCGCTAAGCAAGTGGAAGAGATAAAAGGTAAAGGCAAAACTATTGTTGAGCAAAAAAAACTTATCACAGAAAAAGATAAAAAGATAGAAGAAGACGCATTAAAAGTAGCGGTTGTTGATAATGCTGTACATGGTTTGAACACTGCTGGGAACGCATCGTATCGGCTTGTAAAAGAAACAGTTAATGGTGTTTTGTATTCTAGCAAATATATTTACAATCATATACCATCAACTAAGTCAGTGAAAGAAAAGCTTAGTAATGCTTCTAATGCTGTTGGAAATAGCTTAAAAGGTGTTTATAATGCTATGCCATCAACTAGAATAGGATTTTCATGGGTTTCAGAAAAATTTTCATCATACTGGGATAGTGCTAAAAACTTGATGTTTGGTAATAAGGCAGATCAAGCAAGTGGTGCTAGTCAACTTTCAAGTGAATCTCAAGGTAATGGTATTGTTATTCCAGAGGGGGCAAAGCTAGAGCTTTCTCCAATATTATTTGATTTTTTGTTTAGAGAAAAACAGAAGATGGTAAGGCAATTTTTAAGAGAGCAAACTGATGAAAAAAAGAATGTGGCTACACAAGAAAATTTAAAAACTGAGACTCCTAGCCAGGAAAATCAGATGAATATTGATAACGTTCCTAAGCAACCTGATCATTTAAATGTTGATGCTGCTAAAAGGTATTTAATGAGTCTTTCTGAGGATCAGGATGTATTTTATGATGCAGAATCTGGTGATGAAAAAGGTACTGAGATTTCTAGCCCAGAAAGTCAGCCAACTAAAGAAGAAAATGGTCAAGGCTGGTTTGCATGGAGCCTAGGAAAGGTTAAGTCGGCAATTACTGAAGTAGTAGTGATAGGTGCTGATGTTACTAAACCATATTGTGCTAAAGTAACTAAGGCACTTGCCACCTAACTTGAATATGTAGACAGCGGTGTGCACCGTTGTTAACTAAAGATAATCCCATCCAGGAGAAATAGTTTTTACACTATTTCTCCTCTTTAGCATCAACCCTCAAAAAAACCGGCGTAGGTTTAGGCAGCGTAATGCCTAAGCTTACGCATGCGTTGCACAGAGATTTTAAATCTCGTTGTTCTTTCGGAATTTGCAGTTGATCAAGTATCATTTCCGCTGACCTCGGGACAATTGGCTGCAATAAAATGCCTATTATCCTGATATATTCCAGTAACTTGTAAATTACTAAATTCATGCGCTCTCTGTCAGTTTTGCTTAGTGTCCAGGGTGCACTTTTGTCTATGTAGGCATTTGCTTCAGAAGAGATGTTGATGATTAGAAGTATGATATGGTTAAATTCATACTTTGATAGGTGATTCATCACTTGATCGAGTATAGCTTTGCAACCTGGAAGACTTTCTTCACCTTTAAGTAGGCTTTGATCGATTGTTGGTACAATTCCAGAACATTGCTTGTGTAAAAATGAAATTGTTCTTTGCACTAAATTGCCTATGTTGTTTGCCAGTTCTGAATTTATCCGGCTGATCATATTTTTCTTACTAAAGTTGCCATCTTGGCCGAAGCTTGCTTCCCTGAGGAGAAAATAGCGTAGCTGATCAACACCAAACTCTTGAGCGAGGCCAATTGGATCTATGACATTACCAAGGGACTTGGATATTTTCTCTCCCTCGTTCAACCACCAACCATGAACTGCAATTTGTTTTGGCAGTGGCAGGTCTGCTGCAAGGAGAATCGCTGGCCAATATACAGCATGAAAGCGCAATATGTCTTTACCGATTACATGAACGTTGAAAGAGTTGTCAGCTAGGTTTGCAGCGCTTGACACTGGAATCTGCGTTTTCCCTTGGTTTGGTGTCATTCCAGTGCTTGACACTGGAATCTGTGTTTCTGGTTCTGCCCAAAACCTCTTATATTCCTCACCTTCAGTACTAGGGAAACCTATTGATGTAAGATAATTGGTTAATGCATCTATCCAGACATAGATTACGTGTTTGTCATTACCTGGTACTTTTATTCCCCAGTTAAAACTAGTACGAGAGATTGAGAGGTCAATGAGCCCTGATCTTACAAACGATATCACTTCATTTCTTCTGCTCTCAGGAAAGATAAAACTTGGCTGATTTTTATAGAGTTCCAGTAATTTGTCTTGCCAGTTTGACAAGCGAAAAAAGTAGCTCTCTTCTTTTATCCACTGAACTTCTGCGCCTGTTGGTGCTTTGCCATCTATCAGCTCTGATTCCTGATAAAATGCTTCATCACGAACTGAATACCAACCCGAATAGGAATCCAAATATATTTGCCCTCTCTCTTCAAGTCTATTCCATAAAGCTATAACTGCTTTTTTGTGACGTTCCTCCGTAGTGCGAATAAAATCGTCATACTCAAAATTCATGAACTTAGCCAATTCTTTAAATGAAACGCTCACTTCATCTGTAAATTCTTTTGGCTGCATTTCCTTTGCTTTAGCTGCTTTTTCTATTTTTTGTCCATGTTCATCTGTACCGGTGGTAAATTTGACATTTTTCCCAGCTAGTTTCATGAACCTTGCCACCACGTCACACAAGAGAGAAGTGTATGCATGACCAATATGCGGCTTATCGTTTACGTAATATACTGGCGTGGTGATGTAAAAGTTCTCGAATTGTTCCATGGTTTAGCATTTTGATAAAAATCAACTGAGTTAATTATAGTATTAAAAAGGCAGTAATAAATAAATATTGATTGGGTTAAGCATAATTTTTGAAAAAAGCTATTTACTGAAATTTTATTAAAATAAGAAACAATCAGGCATGATTATTGAAAGAACAATGGGAAATTTTCTTGTAATTCTATTTATAGTTTTCTATGCATTTGATGCACACGCTGATGGAGCAACAGATGTAATGTGTAATGTAATAGGTTACGTTCATGGAATAGGTGGACCAATGATTACAGTGGTAATAATTGGTTCAAGCTTACTTGCAATATTTGGCAGAATGCCTTGGCCTGCACTTTTCGCACTGGGTATGTTTGTTGCTGTGTTTTTTGGTGCTCCTCAAATTGTAACAAAGGTAACAGAAAAAGAAGTTTGTTGTCTTTTTAAAGGTCAAACCTTGGAGAATGGAAAGTGTGTTGCTGCTCCTGGATATGAACGTGTAGGTACAGGTTATGCTTGTCGTTCCGGTTGGGCGCTAACTAATAAAGGCTACTGTATAAAAGCTGGCCAAGATCCTTCAAAGTATTGGAAGTGAAAATGGTGCTTTTATAGAGTTAAATCTAACAAACCGCAGAGTATATAATTAACATCCACGCCTTTAGTTAGATTCCACTCACGCTTTATTACGTTGTACTCCATGCCAGCCATGTTTTGCAGCGTTACATTATTTTCTCTTAAGTGATTTGCAATTTCTGACGGCTTGAGAAATTTATTCCAGTTATGTGTACCTTTTGGCAGCCAATTTAATATGTACTCTGCACCAATTATTGCAAGACAAAAGGATTTAATAGTTCTATTTATTGTGGATATAAAGATTAACCCCTCCGGTTTTAGCAGTTCTATCGCTTTTTTCATGAAAAGCTCTAAATTATCCACATGTTCAACTACTTCCATCAACAGAACCACGTCGTACTTCTTGTCATTGCTTAGCTCTTCAATGCTGGTGTGTATATATTCTATATTTAACCCTACTTTTTTTGCATGTGAATGCGCTACTTTTATGTTTTCTTCACATACATCTATTCCCACAACGTTAATGCCAACGCGTGCCATTGACTCTGACAAAATGCCACCACCGCATCCAACATCAAGCAATGATAATTCTTTCAAATTGCATTTTTTTAACTCTTTTATTTTCTCAATAATGTAAGATACTCTAACAGGATTCATCATGTGCAATGGTTTGAATTTGCCGTTCTCATCCCACCACTGGCCTGCCATTTTAGCGAATTTTGATATTTCATCTTCGTTATAAGTTTTTGTTTTTTTTTTCTTAGAGGTTATATTGCTGAGTTTATCAAGGCGTTTTTTATGTCTGCTTTCTTTTGAAAATTCTGTTTCGAGGAATTGTTTGACTATGTCTTTTGCTAATCCACTCGCAGTAAATCCTGCACCAAGACACAGTACATTTGCGTTGCCATGCTCGCGAGCTAATTTTGCGATTTCAACACTATTACACAAAGCAGCGTAGATTCCTTCAAAACGATTTGCCACAGTACTCATGCCCAAACCTGTACCACAAATTAATATCCCATAATTTGCTTTTTTGCTTGTTATATCTTCTACAACTTTAACAGCATAGTTTGGGTAATCTACACACTTTTGCTTAGCAGTGCAGCCTTGATCTACTACTCTGTAACCTAGGGCTTCCAGGTAAGGTTTTATTTCTGATTTTAATTCATAACCAGCATGATCTGAGGCAATTGATACTATACCTAACATATAAGAAATAAGGACATTTTATATGGGTTTGAACTTTCTGTCAAGTCATTCAATGCTTCTGACCTTTTGGGAGTTCTAAAGCTATAGCTAAGGTTTTCCTACGTCATACCGCAATTCATTCCACAACTGTACGAACATTGTGATTTGAGAATAATCTCCGCCAGGAAGGGTGTCATCCCAGTGCTTTGGCACTGAGATCCAGAAAACTTAATTTTAAATAAGTACACCAGATAGCTGTATAATAAGAACTGGATTCCAGTGTCAAGCACTGGAATGACACCTTCTGTATAAATATTAAGAAATTTACCAAACGAAAAAAAAGGCAAAAGAAGCCCCGTGGTTGGCTAATTACTTACATTATACTTTCAAGTATGGCGTTTTTTTATTCTAAACACTTAATAACCGCGATTTAGCTGCTTTTAAGCCGCAACTAATCTAAATTATAAACGTTAAGAAATTTACTAAACAGAAAAAAAGGCAAAAGAAACCCTAGGGTAGCTAGTTATTCACTATCCATTTTTTAAGTTGGCGTTTTTTAATGTTTTAAATGCTTTATAAGCGTATTTCAGCTTGTGTAGGTAAAAACCCAGAAATTTGATAAAGACATAGAGTGCACATAGTGCAAAAAATTAAACATGAGACGCCAGATACGTGAGTTTTTTTGTCATTTAATCTGTACAGAGAAGATAAATAAATAGCTTCAGTTTCATGATAAGGGCGCTGGCGAGGTTTGTCAAGGAAGTTTTTTGTTTCTGTGGGCTACCTGGATGACAGGATTGCTCTTGAATTTGTATAGCTACATTGTCGGTAAATCTAAATTGCTTTAGTTATAGAAATAAATTTCGAGTCAGATGTGTATAAATTCTATATAATTTTTATCCTACTACTAATTTAACAAGATGGATCATATAGATATTATAAAATCAAAATTATTATTATCCGACCTAGTAGGTAAAAAAGTCAGATTAATAAAAAGAGGAGATAGTTTTGTTGGGCTCTGTCCATTTCATAACGAAAAAACCCCATCTTTTTCGGTGAGCAATACTAAGGGGTTATATTACTGTTTTGGTTGCTTAGCTAGTGGTGATGCATTTGAATTTATTTCACAAACTGAAGGATTAAGCTTTAAAGAAGCATTGGAAAGATTAGCATCGGTTACAGGTGTTGAACTGCCCAAAAGTCTTAGTATTACAAAAGAGAACAATAAACTATTTTTAGCGCTTGATTTAGCTGCAAATTGGTTTGCACAAAAAAATCAAAGTGTTGTAGATTATTTAAAGCAGCGTAAGATTTCACCTAAAATCATAGATAAATTTAAGATAGGTTATGCACCAAGCTCTGGTTTGAAAGAGTATTTAAACTCTTCAGGTATTGAAGACAAAATTTTAATTGATATTGGATTAGTAAACAAAAATTTTCATGATTATTTTTATGACCGGCTGATATTTCCTATACAGAGCATTGCAGGGAGAGTTATTGGTTTTGGCGGACGTGCGCTAAGTTCTGAGCAACAGCCGAAATATTTAAACAGTCCAGAGAGTCAGCTCTTCAAGAAGAGGGAGAATTTATACGGATTAAACTTTGCTTTAAGCGAAATACGTAAAAAACAGCACATACTCGTTGTTGAAGGATATATGGACGCTATAGCGCTACATCAAGCAGGAATTAGTAATGCAGTTGCTCCGCTTGGTACCGCAATTTCTGCAGAGCAGATAAAAAATCTATGGAGATTTGCTAAAGAAATCTCCATCTGTATGGATGGCGATAGTGCTGGACGTCATGCTGCTACTCGAGTTGCAGAACTTGCTCTGCCAATATTAGAGCCTGGATACACGTTAAAATTTGTGACTTTGCCGAGTAATAAAGATCCATACGATATATGTAACGAACTGGAATACAAGAAAGAAGACGTATTGACTGCTCTTGACCATTCAACAAAACTGCATTCTGAATATTTATGGCATCACATAATCGATAGCAATTTGCAAAATTATGAAAAACTTGCTCCGGAAAAATATTCAATTCTTGAGCACAAGTTCATGGAATATGTAAATACTATTAGCAACAGCAGTATTAGAAGGTATTACAGAGATTATTTTTACAATAAGGCTAGTGAACTAAGAAGTAGCTTCAAAAAACAGATTTTTAATAGTAAAACTGGAGCAACAAAAGGTGAGTATCTTCATAACAAATCTCCAGAGCTAATTGAAGCAGAGCAAAATCAGGCCGTAATTTTGCGTATAGCCGTAGAATTTCCTGAAATCTTGAACCGTCCTATATTTTTTGAGCAATTTTCTCATTTTGAATTTACTAATGAGATGAAAAGATTACAACAGCGTATAATTGATGTAATAAGTAACAAAAGCAAACTCGATAAAGAGCAAGAATTAAAACAGTGTAACGTTATAAAGTATGTATTTGAAAAAACTAGTGTACTAAATAGCCAACTGAACGAGAGAAAATCTGCAGAAATTGTGTGGAATAATATAGTGTTACTAAAAGAGTTAAATGCATTACGAAAAGAAAGAACCGAAGCGAGGCTGAGCGGTAATCTTGACTTAGAAGAAAGGTTAATAGAACAAATAGAGCAAATAGAAAGTAGTATACAAGAAATGCAAATGGAGTTTATTGAAAAGTAGATATCGTCTCGTTAGTCAACAAGAAAATTACAAAATAAGACAATATTTTACATAAGATTGAAATTTTTAACTAATTAAGCCTTCCTCTAACAGCTTTGCCCTGTAGTTTTTGATATGGTTAGGATCACTTGAAAATGTATAATTTTTGTAGTTAGCTCTGCTATGCATATAAAGCTTACTATTGACTTTTATCACATTATCTCACATTATCTCACATAATATGCATGTGAGAAGAATATGAACTGGAAGAATTTTCGTCTTAGTACACGTCTCAACCTAGAAAGGCCTGTAATTGAGCAAGTGTACGAGTTAATTACTGCAGTTGATAGTGTTAAAAATAGCTGGCAGATAACGAAAAAACTACTACCACAAACAATTGAAAGATTAACTCATTCAGTTATTGTTACATCTTCTGGCGCTTCTAACCGTATTGAAGGAAATCGTCTAACCGATAAAGAAGTTGAGGATCTATATAAAAACCTACGTGTCAAAAAATTTAAAAATAGAGATGAGCAAGAAATTGCTGGCTACTTAGAAATGCTTAAACTAATATTTCATGATTATACGGATATTCCAATTAGTGAGTCATCAATATTGCACATTAACAACCAGATGCTACTTTATAGTGAAAAAGATTTGTATCATAGAGGAAAATACAAAGCAAGTTCTAATAGAGTTGAGGCAAAAGATCAGAATGGAAAAGTTGTTGGTATAATTTTTGATCCCACACCACCTTACCTTGTTAGAAAGGAAGTACAAGAGCTTATTGATTGGTATCACTGGTCCTTAAATAATAAATTTAAGCATCCTCTTATTATTGTTGCTAACTTTGTTTTTGAGTATCTGGCAATACACCCTTTTCAAGATGGGAATGGCAGAACTAGTAGATTGATGACTAATTTAATGCTGTTGCAGCAGGGTTATGATTTTGTATCTATTGTATCACATGAAAAGATAATTGAAACTAACAAACTTGATTACTATTTAGCGCTTAATAAAACACAAAGTAGCTGGAAAAGTGGCAAAGAAGATATTTCCCCGTGGTTAATATTTTTTCTTAATGTACTCAAAACGCAAGCAAATGAGGCGCATTATATTCTTGAGAGGGAGAATACTGAATATTTATTATCAAGAAAACAATTGTTCTTCTGGGAATGGGCACTTAGCCTTGCAGATAAAGAATTTAGTAGAAAAGATGCTATAGAAGCTCTAGGATTTCCTCCAAGAACAGTAGAGGCAATTACAAAGAAACTGCTAGGGATGAAATACTTACAGCGTCTTGGAGAAGGCAAAGCCACTAGATATAAAGTTATTATTTAAAAGTTTTAGTATGTTTTTCAAGATTTTTTTAAATCCAGTCTTATGCACAACTTTGTTTGCAATTTTATTCGATTAAAAATTGCATTTTAGCAATAAAAAACTTACTTATTGTAGGAAAATCTTGTGTTTGTTCTCATATAAAATTATTTATGGAGTGACAATGGTGCATGTATTATACTTACATTTCTGATTCGAAAATTTATGCAGTTGTTTCTAACAAAATTAGTTAACAAATTCTATTGTTTAAAGATGAGAAATAAAGTAATCATCATTTCCAGTATTGCTTTTATTCTACTGTTTTTTATCAGCAGTGCATTTTTAAAAAAAGATCAGGCGGTTCATAGTGATAATGCAACTAGTAGCTTTTCAGTAAAAACTCAAGAATGTGCGCCGCAAAACCGCACTATATATTTAAATTTTTCTGGTACAGTAAATCCCTTACATAGAGCTAGCCTTGTCTCAAAAATAAGTGGTAAGATTATTGCTATTTATTTACCTGATGGTGAAAAGGTAAAAAGAGATGATGTAGTGTTAAAGATAGAAGATTATGACAGGATTGAGCAAGCTCAGAAAGCCAAAGCTTTATTAAAGCAGCGTGAAATTGAGTATGATTCCTCTCACAAACTGAATAAAAAAGGCTATGGGGCACAAATACAAGTAGAAGCAGCTTTTACTGCGTTACAAAGTGCAAAAGCTGACCTAAAAAGGCTAGAATTGGATTTAGAAAATACTGCAGTCACATCTCCTATAGATGGTTATATTGATAAAATCAATGCAAACGAAGGGGATTTTGTTAATGCTGGGCAAAAAATAGCTGACGTGGTTAATTTCGATCAAATTCTTGTAGTGTTATACGTTTCGGAAAATGAAGTAAATAAAATAGAGCTAGGCAGCACAGCTCAAATTAATTTGCTGGACGGAAAAGAATTGGCAGGTGAAGTAAGTTTTATTAGTAAAATTGCTGAGCCTAAAACTGGGTCTTATAGGGTAGAAGTAAAGGTAACTAATAATAAAATGATATCCTTGCAGGGACTAACTGCCAACGTAAGGCTACCTTCAGGCGAAAGATTTGCATATAAAGTTCCTTCTTCAGCCCTGAGCTTAAGTGACGAGGGTGCTCTTGGAATAAAGATTGTTGATGACAATAATTATGTAGTATTTGCACCAATAGAAATTGTTGATCATGAGAGCGATGGGGTTTGGATAGTAGCAAATAACGAAGATAAACCCATAAAGTTAATAGTATTGGGCCACCTATTTGTTAAGCCTGGTGATAAGGTTTAAGACATAAGATCCTTTGACCTTACCCAGAAAAAGTGGAGAGAAAGTTTGGAATGTTTTTTACAAAAAGAATGATGCATCAAATTGTTCTGGAATGCAATAGTTAATAGTGACGTTGTTTGTTATAAAAAATTTCTATGTATTCAAATATTGCAGTTCTAGTTTGTTGAGCAGAGTGTTGTGAAGTATCAATAAGTATTTCTCTTTTCAATGAGCTAAAGAAGCTTTCTGCAACAGAATTGTCGTAACAACAGCCTTTATTACTCATCTATATTCTTTACAGCTAAGAGATATTGATACCCTTGCGCAGTATATTGTGAACCTTGGTCACTGTGCAGCAGTAGATTTTTAACAGGTTTACGCCTATTAATGGCCATTAATAAAGAGTTCATAACCAATTGTTTATTTATTGCACTACTCATTAACTACCATACGTGAGAATTATTGCTGCCAAATATAGCCATCCCTCCTTGGTTTTGATGTAAGTAATCCCATACTTTATTTGGTTGATCAACAATAAAGTTTTGATCTAGTATATTGGGAGCTACAGCTCTATTATCTGTTTGTTGTTTTTTAATTTTAAACTTTCTTTTCAGTATAGCCCTGATGTCATTTTTCTGCATAATACTTTGCACCGTTTTCAAATTGCAACTTTTACCCAAAGCCTTCAATTCAGCATGAATTTTAGGAGCTCCATATCTACATTTAGAAGCTTGATATATTTTTTGAATATCTGCTAATAACTCTTTATTTGCTGATTCTCTACTGCTTATTTTTCTTGTGGTCCACTTATAGTAGCCACTAGCAGAAAATCCTACATAATTCCTGTACTTTATAGCAGTTACTATATAAAAAAATATTTTACTCTTTTTGACTGGCCAGGGCTTTTTTTAAAATGTCTCTTTCCCTTGTTACTCTTGCTTTGTAAATCAAACCTCTCTTTGTCGTAAGGAGCCATGTTACCTCTACCTGGAAATGCATCTGCTGCTGACTTTTTTTCGTTGTGTTTCTTTATCCATTTTCCTAATACACTATCCCTTATTCCTAGATCTCTTGCTACTTTTGCAACTGGTTGACCTACCTTTCTTTGTTCATTTGCCAGTTTAACAGCTTCCAATTTGAATTCTGCTGTATATTCTCTTACCATTTCTAATCCTCCAAAATTTTATTTTACCCAAAAAAACTCTTTTCTTTCTCTCCACTTTTTCTGGGTAAGGTCACTACTGCTATTCCACGTCAAGAACAACCATAAGTTCATTAGGGTTCACATAACCTAAAGCATTTTTTGCTTGCTCATCAAGCAGATCTAAATCTAAGCTTTTTTCATATAAGCCAAATACTTTGTTGTCCAACTTTTCCTTTTCAGAAGAGACATCCTTTAGCAAAAGTTTATTGTACTCGATTTCTTTTTTTAAATCGATTAACGTCAATAAGCCACGTTTACCTGTAATTGTGCTAATGCTGAAATATAATGTAAGGGAAGAAATGAGTAAGGCTGCGCTTAAACACAGTAACTTTTGCTTCTTTTTAGATATAAGCACCGTACTTTCACATATAAAAAATATATAACATGAAAAGGTGAACAAAAAGCTAAGAACCTTGACGCGCTTTACACCTTGGCTTTACCTTATTTATAATGTAAATCTTACCACCCCTTTTCACAACTTTACAATTTTTATCTCTGTTACGATGAGATTTTAGCGACCCTTTGACTTTCATATCTATAGTAAGAATTAAATTACTTTACATTATAATCACTTATCAAGAGTTAGTCAATTGATAACATTTTATTAAAATATTGTATAATTGTTGCTGATACTTCTTCGATCGACTTTTGCGTGACATCGATAATTGGCCAGTTATTCTGTTTAAAGAGCTCCTCTGCTTCTTTAATTTCCTTTTCTACTTTCTCAGGGTTAGCATATATATTATTATCTTCGTTGTTAATTGAAGTAAGTCTATTTTTGCGTATTTCTATTAGCCTACTTACGTCTATTGTTACCCCTATCGTTAGTTTATTTTTTAATTTTGCCAAGTCAACATAAAAGGGTACTCCACTAACAAAAGGAATATTTGCAACTTTATAGCCTCGGTAAGCTAAATACGTACTGGTGGGAGATTTTGATGTACGTGAAACTCCAACCAAAATTATATCTGCTTTATCAATATCTTGAATATTTTGTCCATCATCATGATTAATAGTGTAGTTTATTGCCTCAATGCGCTGAAAATATTCGTTATTTATCTCAGTATGCAAGTCAAGCTTTTCGTCTTTTTCAATTTCAAGATAAGACGAAATTTCTCTAATAATATGTGATAATATTGCTCTATAGGGAATTTTCAACTTTATACAGTTATCTTTTAGATATTTTCTTAGCTCATCATCAGTAATAGTGCATATAACAAAATTATGCTCATCACTTTTCCTATTAATTTCCTCCAGAATTTTGTCAATCTGCTCTTCTCCTTTTACAAAAGACCAAACATATTCGATCGTTTCTACAGAACGAAAGTGTTTCAGAGCTGATTTTGCAACTGATATAACAGTTTCACCACTTGAATCTGATACTAAGTGTAGATTAAGCTTTTTAAGGGTCATATACTAAAAATAATAGCTAGCAATCTGCTACTGAAATTATGCTAATTTGTTGACCTACGTAAATATAGAAAAACTATCCTGTTGATAAAACTCAAACTAATTGGTAAATTCTTAACACAATTATTCTCAAAACGAATGTTTTTATTAAAGCCTACAAATTTCTCTTATTTTTCTAAGAAAGCTCTACCTTGGCTTGGGGTTATTTGTTTCGCATGTTTTTTAATTGGAATGTCTTTGGCGTTATTCTTCTCTCCAGAAGATTATAAACAAGGAGAAATTGTACGAATCATGTACATTCATGTGCCTTCTGCATGGCTTGCTCTTGGAATATATGGATTAATTGCATCACTTGGTTTCATTTCATTGGTATGGAACAATAGCATTGCTAGTGTCTTGGCACATGCTGCTGCTCCTGCAGGGACAGTCTTTTCGGCAATATGCTTAATCACAGGCAGCATCTGGGGAAAAGGAACCTGGGGCACTTGGTGGGTATGGGATGCAAGGCTTACTTCAATGCTGATTTTATTTTTCCTATATGTTGGCTACCTTTCATTGTGGAGCGCTTTTGATAATGAAGCGAGGGCAGAAAAATCAGCAGCAGTATTTGCCATCTTTAGTGCTATAAATATTCCTATAGTAAAATTTTCCGTGAATTTATGGTCCACTCTCCATCAGCCAGCAAGCATTTTGAGAAAAGGTGGAATAGCAATAGAAAGTTCCCTGCTGTTGCCACTGGTTGCAATGTTTATGTTTTGTGCCACATTTTTTTTAGTAGTGTGGATACTGTATTCACTTTACTTAATTAATTTATATAAGATAAAGAGAGAAATCAGTATGCGGTATTAGGCCGAGAGATGAAAATAGAACACACCACATCACCAAGTAGCAAAGACATTGAATTCCTACTCAAAAAGATTAATGAAGAAACCGTTGATAAAGGTACGTGTAACCCATTTGCTTTTTTTATTCGCGATGATACTGAACAAATTATTGTAGGTTGTAGCGGTTTTGTTATCTATGGTTCAATTTACACTGACTTGCTTTGGGTGCACTCTGATTATAGAAGAAAAGGTATGGGAAAGCAGCTAATGGAAGAAGTTCATGATTATGGTCGTGAGATGCACTGTAAAATAGCAACCGTTGCAACCATGAATTTTCAAAAAGCGAAAGTATTTTATGAAAAGCTTGGGTATAAGTGTGATCTTGTACGTCCAGGGTATGTTAACATGTATATTTTTGAAGAAAGTGTTGTGAGATGCACTGTAAAATAGCAACCGTTGTAACCATGAACTCTAAAATATTTAAAGAGCCTACTAATATCTTTAAGGTAAATGTTCATGTGATTCCGCAGAATAATTCTGTTTTTTGATTCTATCTGTCCATTTATCATTTTCTATATCTTGTTTGTTGGTTGCTTTTTTTTCTTGCTCAACAATTGCCTTATCTATCTCCTTATGAATTGCATCAATTGCATTAATCGCACCTCCTTTTTTGTATACTTCGCTTTTCCCTTCAATAATTAACTTAATAAAAGTATTTACAACAGACTGCACTTGATTATGATTAACCTGACCTTTTGTCAAAGAAGGTAAAGAGCCTAATTCCATCAATACTTCTGGTGCTGTTTTATCTTGAGTGGAAAGTCCTAAATTATCTGCTACTTTACTTATTAATAACTCTCTGTGTTCTTTATTATCTTCCAATTTAGCATAATCACTCAATAGATCTATAACGGTAGATACTCTGACTTCAACAACATCATCAACATCTTCATCTTCTAGAGCAACTCCTGACCCCAATAACCTCTCTCTGAGATTTTCGCTTAAAAGATTGATAAATTCTTCATTTGCATCTGATCCTGTGGTTGATATTGTACCATCTAAATAGTTACTTTGAGCACCGAAGCCATGCTCTATTTGTATTTTTGTCTCAGGTTTAAATCCTAATTTTGCACAGAATTTCTGAAAATATTCTTTAATAATGTCAAACAAGCTCTTGCCATTATCTTTATAATTTTTTAACTCTTTAGGAATAGTAAGTGACAATTTACCATCTCTGTATGTTACAAAGTCTTCACCATTGTGAGATTCAATTGTAAATTCCAATGAACTAGACAGATTACATATCTTATCGCCATGCATAACTTGATTTTTAACAGAGAGTATTGGTAGCCTCATATCAGATCTAATTCTCACATTATTTTGGTTAGCACAATCAATATTTATTACTTTTTTAGGATTTTCTACTATGAACGACTGTCCAAGTGCAAGTTGGGTTTGTATAAATGGAGCAGCCTCATACCCTGCTTGATTACAATTGGTAACTAGCTCTTCTAAAATAGCATCACTTGGAACTTCTGCCCCAGCGTATCTGAACATTTTTTTGAAAACTTCTTTTGCAAAGGAACGGTAATCCTTGTTTTCATCTTTCTCTGTTGGTAATAGATGGATATACCTTTGGCCAGCATTGTAAAATTCTTCAAATTCTTTCTTATATGAATCGGTTTTTTGATGATTGGCAGTTTTGGAATTTTCACAGTGATTTTTCCATAGCTCACCCAATGCATTACTTACAAGCTCTTTCTCAATATCTTCGAGTACTGAAGCAACAAAAGCTTTGCCATGATCCGTATCTATTTCTCTTGTTCCTTTTTTGTTAAATATTTCGTCATTATATATATCATCACTATTAAAAAGTTCGCTTTTGCGGTGCTTAGCTCCTTCCTTAAATGCAATAATAAGATTTTTATCTATTTCTTTTCCGTTAATAATAAAATTCATCCTTTGAAAATCTAAGAACATTGTTTCACCGGAATTCGCTAATTTATTATCTTGATCTGCTCTTAATTTACTAAAATTGAACTCTTTAGCTGTGGCCTTTAATCTAACTACTGGACTCTTATTATTTTTTCCTTTTGTCTCTTTCATAAATAACACCTTACTGTAAATATGCTGTAAGTTATATCATATAATGATGAATAATTTGGTAATATATTAAGAAAATCGACAGTATATTTCTTTATTTAAGGGGTGTAGGAAAGGCGTAGATTTCTCTTTCCATTTGTAGCGTACTGCATTAATATTTATGTATTAATCTAGAAAATAATGATGAATAACATTGTAATTGTTGGTCTGCAATGGGGTGACGAAGGCAAGGGTAAAATAGTAGATTATCTTTCTGAGAATGCAGATGTAGTTGTGAGATTTCAGGGAGGAAATAATGCAGGGCACACTATAGTAGTAGATGATGAGGTTTATAAATTAAATTTACTGCCCTCTGCTGTTTTGAGGCCAGGCAAAATATCTATCATAGGAAATGGCGTTGCTCTTGATCCACACGCTCTAATCTCAGAAATAGAGTCATTGAAAGTTAAAGGAGTAGACGTAAACTATAACAACTTGATGGTATCCGAGAGCTGTCCATTAATACTTAGCATACATAAGGACAAGGAAAAGCTATTTGAAGATTTAAATGGAAATCACAAAATTGGTACAACAAACAAAGGGATAGGGCCATGTTATGAAGATAAAGTTGGAAGGAGAGCTATACGCCTTTGTGACTTAGAAAACGCAGATGAGCTCAATAAAAGAGTGGATACTCTTTTGAATTACCACAATGCTATCAGGAAAGGCCTTAACTACCAGGTGGTTAAAAAAGAAGAAATATTAAAGGAAATTCAAGAGATTTCAGAAAAAATTCTTTCATATAAAAAACCTGTGTGGAAGATATTAAATGACTTGATGAAAGAAGGTAAGAAAATAATATTTGAAGGTGCCCAAGGCGCATTTTTAGATATCGACCACGGAACTTACCCTTTTGTTACTTCAAGTAATACTGTAGCATCGCAAGCAATAACAGGCTCAGGGTTATCCTCCAATGCTTACATTATTGGTGTGGTAAAAGCTTATACAACAAGAGTGGGCAATGGCCCATTTCCTACTGAGCAGAAAAATGAAGTAGGAGATAGCTTGTTTACTATAGGTAAGGAACTTGGAACAGTGAGCAATAGAAGAAGGCGTTGCGGATGGTTCGATGCAGTTTTAGTGCGCCAGGCCGTACAACTCTCTGGAGTTTCAAGCATTGTATTAACCAAATTAGATGTGCTTAATTCTTTTGATACAATTAAAATATGCACTGGTTACAAGTATAGCGGAAAAATGTATGATTATTTACCCGCATCGCATTCAATACAAGGGGAATTAGAGCCAATATATGAAGAGTTTCCTGGCTGGAAAGAAAACACTCAAGGTAAAAGGTCGATTGAAACATTGCCTATCAATTTAATAAAATATATAGAAGGGTTAGAAAAATTAATAGGTGTACCAATTCATCTAATCTCAACTAGTCCAAAGAGAGAGGATGTTATTAAGCTTAAAGATTTCTGAAAACGTCTTTGTATCTTAGAGCCTGTACGTAATCTCAAAAAAGAGATAAAGTGAGAGGATAAAGTATATAAAGTAGGATATGCGAAGTTTATAACCAAGTGACATAAGTCGAGAAAAGTTTGAGATTATTGTAGCAGATCTGGAATCTTGCAGAAAGAAGACAAAACCAAGAACACTTGATTTACATGATATATTTTGTGGAGTGTTATACGTGTTAAAAAGTGGTTGCCAGTGGAGAATGGTATCAAAAGAGTTCCCAAAATGGCGCAATTGTTACGACTATTTTAAGAAGTGGAGTGAAAAACCAGATGTAAATAAAGAAAGTGTTCTGGAGCTGGTATTAAAAAAAAATAATTGCGACAAAACAATGGTCGGAAAAGCTTCTGCATAATTGATGCACAGAGTATAAAAAATGCAGATACTGCTGAAGCTATGATGCAGGCAAGAAGATTTCAGGGCCGTATTGCAGTAGATACGCAAGCATGCAATTTATACAACAACAGCAGAGATAACTGACCGTAGCAGTGCTGTGAGAATGGTCGAAAATGCAAAAGAAAACCTCTCGGGAGTTAAAAATGTACTGGTTGATGCAGGCTATACTGGAGAGAATTTTGTAACTCAAATAAAAACGATTATTGGTGCAACCGTTGAAGTGATCAAAAGAAATGAATTACGTTCCTTTGTTGTATTGCCCAAAAGATGGGTTGTGGAGCGATCTTTTGCTTGGTTAGAAAAATGTAGAAGATTGTGGAAAAATTGTGAGCGAAAACTCAATACTAGCCTACAAATGGTAGTTCTGGCTTTCACTGCCTTACTTCTGAAAAAATTATGAACAGGCTCTTACTAACTCTTATCTAATAAAAAAAATACTTGTGTAACTTCGAATAGTCTATTATGCAAGACAGCAGTATAAACATGTAGTAAGAAATGTATAATGAAAAATAAAAGCTCAAGTTTAACACTTGCAGTTATTTTTACACAATTAAGTAATCATAAAAGTTAGTGTAGGGCGAGGTTATACAGTTTGATTTCTTTTAATATATGTTAATTGGTATAATATAAATATAGTTAAGGAGGTGTATTATGATTGGAAGTTTGGCTAAAGAAGAAAAAACAGCAGAGGCAGGAAAAACAGGTGATCAACTTGAAAAGTGTATTGGACCAACTTCACTGAATGGGGAGGTTTATTACTCTACGCTTATCTACTATACATTAAAAGAGTTATATTCACAATTAGGTGATATCTCTTATGCTAATAAAACAAGATCAGAAAAAGAAATAATCAATTTTTATGTTCTACCTCAATTTGCACGCTTTAAAGAAATTATTGATGAAGATATAAAAAAAGATCCTTCGTTTGCAAATTCTGCTATTGTAAAGTTTTGCTCCTCAATTATAAAAAATAACAAATTACTTAAAGAATTAGAAGAAGTTAGTATTCCTGCCAAAAACTCTAGTGTAAAGGCAAGGGTAAGCTTTCAACTGAAAAATCTGAAAGAAAAGGTGTGGTTCTTAGGAAAACTAAAGGAAAAAAAGAATTTCACTTACGTGCAGAGGGCTTTTGGGGATAAGTGGAGTTTTTATGACCTAATAAATGATGGAGATTTTAAAAAAACGTACATAGATAAAGCAGTAACAGAGTCTGCTAATAAGAGCTTTAAGGAAGATATAGATAAATGCATAAAGTGGGCAGAGCAGGGAAAAGAAGCTGCAAGTAAATATCTTGGAGAGAAAGGCGTAGAGTTTCGAGCTTATTACACAGAAACTGATAACACTCATAGAGTTTTGAATATCAATCTTATTAATTACAATAGAAGTGAGCAAACCAGGATTAGTGACATTTTACAGCAAGAGAAAGATATTAAAGAGCTGAATATCTATTGCAATAAAAAACATGAAATACACGCTCATCGGAAAGGTAAGGAAAGATATTATGAATTTAAAGAGGGCGCATATTATGAAATGAAAAGCACTTGGCCTGTAAAGGATGGATCCGAAATGTGTACCATGATTATGAATGTGAGTAGCGATGGCATAACTGAAGTACTAAAATTTAATGATGAAGATTTTGTGCTATCGGATGAGATCTTAGAATTAATAAAGCAAAACGATGAATTATATATTCAAGGTCTCTCCTTATATGATGCTGTACTAGAAAAAGGTAAGGCTGCTGATGTTGTACCTACTGCTAATAATAATTTTCAAAATGAGTCTATAGCGGCCTATCGCGAGGAACCAGAGGGGGAATTAGACCCTAAAGTTGATGCTGACAATAGCCTTCCTCCTTCTATTAATAGCAATGCATCAACTCAAACGGAAGTCAATTTACAACACACTGAAACTCAAACAGAAGTTGCTTCACAACAAATCGAAACTAAAACGGAAGTCAATTTACAGCACACTGGAACTCAGACAGAATTTGCTTCACAACAAATGGATGAATTGATTTTAAATAATCAGATGCTGTCCGAAAAAAACGTTGAATTGAAGCAAGAAATGTCAAATTTGAAAAAAGAAGCTGTTGAATTGAAGCAAGAAATAGAAGCAGGGTTGCAAGTGATAAATAAAAAGCACCATGAATTAATACAAGAAAATCAGCGACTACAGGAGAAACTAGAAACAACCCAAGCAGAAGCTAATCAAACAATTGTAAAGTTAGAGAAGCAGAATAGCAATTTACAAGACAGGTTTGAAAAAGAGGAGCAAAAAAACACGGAATTGCAAACTGAACTGGCACAAAAAAATGAAGAATTAGCAGGTGTGTTAAAAGAGCTACAAGGGAAAGCACAAGAACTTAAAGGTGTATATGAAGAAAAAAGAAAGCTAAAGGAAGAGCTGAAAATTGTTAATGCAGGAAAGAAGAATTTGGAAAAAGAGCTAAATCAAGCACGAGAAGATGCGGAACAGATAATGGTTGAACGACGCCAGCAGAAAGAGCGCTTGAAAGATCAGCTAAGAGAATTAGATCAGGAATATAAGGTACAAGTAGAAATTGAGCAAAAGATTAAAGAATCAGATAGGCAGGATAGCGATTTACAAGATACCGTTTTTATTGTCAACAAATTATTTAGCTAAAAAGAATAAAAAATAACAAAAAGTTTTAATTTAGGCTGATACCTTCTATAAATTAGTGTAACTGTGTATAAGTACTTTCAGTTTGTGTGGCGTACTTATACACAGTTACACCAATTTTTTACTGTGCCTTCTTATTTTATGAGAATTGTTTTACAAAGTTACTAAGCAACTCTGTTAAAGTCAATGTGAGAGGCAGTGCATCAGTTATACGTTCAGCGAATCTATCTCTTATAAAACAAGCAGCAATTTTGAGTAACCAGGTAATAAAGATACTCAAAAACATCTAAAGTTTAGTACAAATGACAAAATATATTCTCTCAATTGATGGTGGTGGAATAAGAGGAATTATTCCAGCAATGATATTATCCAGAATAGAGCAAAAAACGGGTAAACCTATTTCTCAAATTTTTGATTTATTGGTGGGTACTTCAACTGGTGCTACTATTGTAGCAGGACTATGTAAAAAAGATAGCAAAGGAAAGCTACAATATTCAGCTGATGACTTGGTTAATCTTTATCAGGAGTACGGACCTTATATTTTTAAGTCTTCATTTCTAAGAAGATCAATATTTTCTTGGATTAACGGTGCACAATACCCCAGTAAAAATATTGAGTATGTACTTCATAAATATTTTGGCGATGATATCCTTAAAAACACTTTAAGTAATGTGTTGATTACGAGTTACGATATTCACAATAACTGCCCATTTTTCTTCAAAAGCTGGAAAGAGGATAGAAATTTTATTAAATTAAGGGATGTATTGAGAGCAGCAACTGCAGCACCTACTTACTTTGCACCTAAATATTTAAAAGTCAACCAAAAGGAAATGGTATTAATAGATGGAGGAGTTTTTGCCAATAATCCAGCAGCATGTAGCTATGCAAGCAGCAGAAAGCTATTTCCTAACGATGATGTAGTACTTCTTTCCATCGGTACTGGCAGATCGTCTCATTCCATTAAATACCTCAGATCGAAAAGATTTGGCAAAATATCCTGGATTAAGCCATTGATAAACGTAATGTTTGCCTCTGGACTAGATTGTGTAAATTATCAGTTAGACCAGATTATTAACAATAGCTATATCAGAATTCAATCGCAGCTAAAAGTAGCATCAACGGAGATGGACAATACAACATACGAAAATATCAAGTGTTTAAAAAAAGAAGCACAAACGATGATTGAATGTAATCAAAAAGCAATAGATAAATTCTGTACAGTAGTATCATAAACTTTAACCTTTTAATCTAGAACTCGCATTTTTGAACGTTTCCTTTTAAGCTTCAGTAAACCTCCTAACTCTATAGTTCTTGATATGATCTGGATTAAAAGCCTTCCTTGAACTTAAAACACCAAAAACTATATGGAGTAATTTACGCATTGCAGCTCCCACAACGGCCATATTATGCTTGCCTTTTTCCTTTAATCTTTCGCAGTAAGTCTTAATAATAGAGTTGTGATTTTTAGCTACTATAGCAGGAAAATAAAGAGCCTTACGCAATGTCCGTGAACCTGACTTACTTAGCTTAGGCTTGGCATATACAGAGGAACCTGACGTCATATTTCGTGGTATAACACCTGCATACGCCGCCAATTGCCTGGCATCTCTAAAAGCCTCTATGTCAGAAACTTCAGCTAAAATAGCTATTGCTGATTCTTCTCCTATGCCTGGAATAGTCAATAGAAGTTGAAAATTTTCCAACAATTCTTTGTGTTGATTTAATAGTTCACGTACGGAGTTTTTTATTGTTTCTATTTTTTGAGTTATATTCATTGCAAGGTCTTCCCAAGCATTTGCAACTTCTTCAGGCAGTCTCTCTTTTTTTTCTAAGTGGTTATTTACTAATGTTAACTCGTCTTTTAACGCAACCGAGCAACGATAAAGATGTTTTAATTTTTTCATTTCAGGAGAAGGTGGTGTCCAACGAGTAGGTTCTTGTCTTTGACAATAATCAGCAATAATCTCTGCATCAGACTGGTCATTCTTTTGCCGTGCGAGCTTACTTTTTGCATAAAAATTTATGCGAGCTGGGTTTACAACACTAACAAAATATCCAGCCTTGTAAAGGAATTCAGCTAAAGCTTCACTATAACAACCGGTGGATTCCATGCAAGCTTTTACTTTTTCTACGTTATGTTTTTGTAGAAAGTCCAGCAGACCTTGAAATCCAGTATCATCATTTTTAAATTTCCTTTTCCTAGCTTCACGTTTTCCTTTTTTACTTATAAACGAAAGAAAAACATCAAAGCGTTCTTTTGAAACATCTATACCAAGAAAGTTGTTGATCATATATAACTCCATACGTTACTATTTAAAATGAAAAGTAAGGCTTACCTTATGAATACAGAATTAGAACCATTGAGGTCTTTCTATGATACCGTCCAGCCTAAACTTTTGAGAAGGGGGCTCTTATCTTGTAAACAGATTTTATATCTAAGTTACGATTCAGAGTTCTTCCCTTCTCCACCTAATGCTTAAGCTTAAAACACTAGATGCTTTTTACAAGATATAAGATACACTTGGAGAAGAGAGACTAAAACTCAACATTGAAGAACTAGAAAACGAGTACGAGGAATTTCCAGGAGATAAGGTGCTTACACTTGAACTCACTAAAGATGAAGATAAAGTCGAAGAGTTAAGAAACGAGCTAGAGCGTGAGAAAGAAAAGTGTAAACAATTATTAGAAGAAGAAAATGAATGGGGTGATGAATTGGTAGGAATGCTTGATGGACTGGAAGAAAAAATTCGTGCTGATGAACAAAGGAGCTCCAACAATCAATTAACGGGAGAAATTTCTAATGAGTCTGGTAATGCTCCACGACAGAAGAAAAGGTTATCCAAATCTTCAAGCGTTGATAATGAGTCTTATGTTCCACTGAGAGAGAAGACAACATTACTCAGATCTTTAAGCGTTGATAGTGGACTTGATAGCGATGAAGAAAATTGTGATAATGATTTATCTTTCAACATAAGTCCTATAAGTTCTATTGAGAAGGTGGCAGAGAGTAGAAACGTAGGTAGGGTATCATTGTGAAGATGGTTGGGGTTAAGTTGCAACTTAAGTGGGGCGCAAAAGGTCTTTTGTGTTGATAATAATTTAAAATCTATAGTAGACTAAAAAAGATTATTAAATTATAATATAACATATGATAAAAGACGAGAAATCGAAAACAATTTTTGAAGTGGAAGGGGCAGTAACTGCTTTACTACCTGCAGCAGAATTTAGAGTGAAACTGGACAATGAACATGAGATTATCTGTCATGTATCAGGGAAAGTGAGAAGAAGTAAAATACGCATCATTATAGGGGATAGGGTGTTAGTTGAGATGAGCATTTACGATAGGAATGCGAGAAAGGGTAGGATCATTAGAAGGCTTAAAGGTACAAGTGACAGAACGATCTCTAAATAATCTTATTCTTGCTTCATCATCGAAAAGGCGTATAGCTTTACTAAAACAAATAAACATTGAGCCAGGTTTAATTTTGCCAGCAGATATAGATGAAGCCCCTTTAAAAAAGGAACTTCCGAAGGATTACTCAATCCGTATGGCAAAAAGTAAAGCGGAGAAAATACAAAGTTTAAATCCAAATTATTTTGTGCTTGGTGTTGATACAGTTGTTGCTTGTGGTAGAAGGATATTGCTCAAAGCTGAAAACGTTGAGCAAGCAGAAAAATGTATCCGCTTGTTATCAGGAAGAAGGCATAGAGTATACACCAGTGTATGTCTATTAACTCCCGATCAATCTAAACAACATATCAGGACTGTGGTTACAATAGTGAAATTTAAACGTCTCAGTGAACAAGAAATTAAGTATTATTTAGCATCAGAAGAGTGGAAAAATAGGGCGGGGGGATGCAATATACAAGGCCTAGCTGGAGTGTTCGTATTGTTCTTACGCGGCTCCTACTCTTCCGTTATAGGGTTACCATTACATGAAACCTATTGTTTGCTAAGCAATTATTTTAACTTCAATTTATATTGAAATACCTTTATTAGTATCTTTTTTTTGTTGTGACTCAGCAACCTGTTTAGCCCAATCTAGTGGTCTTTTATTTCTGTTAGCTAATGCAATTCTATTGCGATCATAACCATCAGTGTGTTCTGTTAAAGTATCTCCTCTTTCTTCTTCTATTACTCCAGCTTTCAGTTGTGCTTCATCTTTCTCTAGTAATTTATATAGTTCGCTATTTTTATCTACAGTTGGATTAGTGTCATTATTTTCTCGTTCTGCCACTGTTTTTTCTAACCACTTACGTATAGGGTCATATTGTTTACCTTCTCCTATCTTTTCTAAAATGTTTTCTGAGAATGAATCTTTAGGAATATTTTCTTTAGTAGCCTGTTGTGCCGGTTCTCTTAACCCTTTATCCGGGTTTCCCAATGCTCCTTTTAACTCACTCGTATCTCCGATTTCTTTTGGTTCAATGTTTTCTAAGCTCTTCTTTAACTGTTCAGGATTTACTTGAGATTGTTCATTATTGTCATGAGTTGGAGATGAATAGCCCGAATCGTTTGCTTTTATGTCTGTTGAGCTGTCTTTTAGCAACCCAACTTCTCTCAAGCGTTTTTTAGTTTCTTCGCTAATCTGACTCTGATCAGCTGGTTTTAACCCGAGATTTTCTTGACCTAATGTATTTTTAAGTTCTTCAAATAGAGTTAGATTACTTTGTCTAATATGTTCTTCTAATTTCCTTCCTACCTGTTTTAAATCTGTTTGAGATTTACTATCACTATTAGTTGGAGATATATAGCCTGAATCACTTATACTATTTGGTGTTGAAGCAGAGACACTAATAGTTGGACCTTCCACTATTTTTACATCTGCTAAATCGTCTTTTTGCAATCCATCTTCTTTATCTTGTGACAGTTTATCAGTAGGATCAACTTGCCTTAATCCTCTATTATCCTGCTGTGATCTATCTCTGATTTCTTTAAGAAGATTTTCAGGTGGAGTTTGATCACTTTGTTCAATGTTCTCTAAGCTCTTCTTTAACTGTTCAGGATTTACTTGAGATTGTTCATTATTGTCATGAGTTGGAGATGAATAGCCCGAGTCACTTTTATTATTGAGTGCTGTAGCAGAGAGCGGCTGTTCACTTTCTTTCCACTTAGCATCACTAGCATCTTGGTTATCACTGTTATCTGGAGAAGATGAATAAGGAATTATGTCCTTTAATGTCTCTAACGGTGATGGGTTATTTTTTCTACTTCCTGCAATTGATGCTTTTCTATCATCAACATCAATGTGCCGTAAGTTGTTTTTCTTGAAATTTCTGATGTCTTGTAACAGATCGCCTTTGCTATTTCCTTCTTGTTGCTGGGTTTTAGGTTGTTGCTGATCATTAGGTGTTTGCTCACTTCTATCTGGTTTTTGGCTTCCAGGTACAGCATGTCCAAATGTAGGATTGTCATACCGTTCATCTTCTTGCCTATTATCTTGATTGTGGCTTACAGACTTGGTGAAAGTAGAACTATCTGAAGAATCAGAAGTTGCACCTTTTTGCTGATTATTAGGTGTTTGCTCATTTTCGCGCAAGTCATCTGGTTTTTGGCTTCCAGATTTGGCTCCCCCTTGCTCATCGAAAACACCTTTTTTAGGTGGTAGTGAACTAGTTCTAGGTGGAAGTGGCGGAGGAGTTTTTTTGTTCTGAGGATTCTCCTCAAAAAGCGATTGTAGGTTATAAACTTGACCTCCCGAATTTGCTTCTCGTGCTGCTTGTCTAAGCTCACGCTTTTCTTTAGCCTCCTGAGAATTAATTTTATCGTCAAAATCTTTTCCAATTCCGCTATCGTAAGACTGCCTTCTGCTGTTAGATTGTGGTCCAAAATGTGAATGGTGATCTTCTTTTTTTCGAGTTATATCAGTAGCTTGAACACTAACATCTCTATTAACATCAATTCTTGTCGTAGTTTCAGATGATAGCTCGTTACTGTCTTTACTATGTTGCATCTCATTCACTTTTCCTTGTCCTTTCTCCCTGAATTGTATTTCATGCAAGAATAAACCACCTATTTTTACATCTCTGTTTACTTCTAACCGTTCTAGAGAAAAATCATCACCTTTAACAAGGTCTACACCGTTAGCATCAATCTTAATTTTGATCTTACATTCCTTCCCCTCCGCATACCACTTTAAAGTCATTTCATATGAACCATCAGTTACGACATAATGTCTTATTTTTTTCCCTTCTTCCTCGGCAACAAAACCATGCATTCCGCTCTTTCCATCACTATGCAATGTTGAAAATCCCGAGATTTCATTCTTCTCACAAAAATCACTATTTAAAAATTCGCTGATTTTAAACTCTTTTTTGTCATCTCCCAGCGTAATACTTGCGTGATTACCGTATATTGAAACTCCTGCAACATCATCAACATACTCTTTCAACCTTTCTTTAACTTCACTTTCAAGCTCTTGTCCAGCTTTCTTTGTCTTGTCGCATTTCTGAAGAATAACTCCATATGCTTTATCTTTGTTTTCTTCTTCGTCCCAATTCCAGTTGGCGTGTTTTGTTAAAAACTTTGCTGTGTTAAAATCAACTCTAGCATTATAAATTGGGTCGTCTTCCTTTTTTATTTTATCAAATAAAGGAAAAATTTCTTGAATGCGCTCATTATAAATGTGTTCTTGTTGTGTATCGTTAGTGCCCATATATCTCTCACTAATAACCCTCTGCCTTTAGTTCTAGCTAATACTAGCTAATATAATTATCACAAGCATTGGTTGAATTTTTATTAAGGAGGTTGTGTTGTTACTCAGATGGCAACTTTTAATTGGCGCCTAATTTCAAATATCTGTCACTCATAGTAAACACTTCTGGATCTTGAGAAGTTAGTTTGAGTATGGCGAGTATGTTGATAAACAACAAAGCGGCGATCGAAATATCAGCAACATCCCATAGCAATTGAACTTTACCTATCGCACCAAGCGGAATAATCAAGGTAAAAATTACAACCCAGATTTTAGTGTATTTATTATCCATAGACACATAGCGTATTGTCTGTTTTGAGCAAAAAAACCAAGTAAAAATAGTAGTAAAGGCAAAACAAAACATTATGGCCATAATTAAATAGTCAATATAGGGCCAATTCATAGCTTTTCTAAAAGCAAATATGCACATGTTAGTACTCTCTAAATCAGTGACCCAAGAATCTGTGACAAGCAGTACCATTGTTGTAATAAACACTATGAATGCAACTATAAAAGGCGATATTATTGTGATTAGGCTCTGTTCAATAATAAATTTATTATTATTTTTCTTAGGAACAATTGAAGAATGTACGATTCCTTCGAGGCCAAGCCCTATATCTGTTGCAAAAATACCTCGCAAAGTTCCAACTTGAATAATAGTCAACATTTCTAAAATCAAACCTAGAGATAAACCAGAGTTAAAGCTACTAGTTGTAAAAAAACTGCTTGTTATTAGTTTTAGAGAAGGAAGAATATTTTCACTAAATTTAAATAATATGATACCGCAAAGTGTGAGGTAACTTACCGTCATTATCGGTATCATAGCCGATATAAAAATTTTAATTTTTTTTAAGCTGAGAGCTGCAACAACAAAAAATATTATGGCCATTACAATGCCACCAATGACTACAGGCACATCTATCATGTTAAGTGGTATTGATAGAGAATTTACCTGAACAAGGTTACCAACTGTTATTGAAACCATTATCATAACAACTAGAAACACAATTGTAGCTTTTCTAGAGTTAAATGCATCAGCCATGTAGGCTACAGGGCCACCTATAAACCGTCCGTTCTTTTCCTTTCTGGTTTTTATACTTAGATAACAAGTGACATATTTTATCACAGAAGTGATAACAATAATTATCGCCATCCACAAAATAGAGCCCGGTCCTCCGGTTTTTAGAGCAACAGCAGTTCCTGAAATATTTCCTACTCCTAAATTTCCCCCTAAAATTGTAAACAGAGCGGCTATAGAAGAAAATTTATTTTCTCCTTTTTTAGCTCCAAGGAGTGAAAGGGCGTATGGTAATCTAAATACCTGTAGCCATTTTAGTTTAATCGATAGGTAAACACCAGCAACTAGCATGAGTAATATTGTTGGCAGTAATAAAACAAACTTTACTGTATCCATCTGTAAAAGTGAGATTTTTATTTGAGTATACAACAAAAATTGAAAATACCTAACCTATTTTCTATGTATGACTTCGTTTCCGTCATTCTAGAAACCTTTTCTTGTCATCCAAGTAGCGTGACACATAACTGTACGAACATTGTAATATGGTACAATGTTAAGACGATGTCATTCCAGTGCTTGACACTGGAATCCAGCTTTTAATGCAACCCCTCACCAAAAATATTGTGTTTTAACATAAGGTTAGCTACTTTTATACTCACCAACTTAGTGTCCAATCTGGATCCCAGTGGGCTTTGTTGCATCGCTACTTATGAAAGGCTAACTATAGTTAGGATTATAAGCAACCTATTGAAAATCTTGTTTTTTTGCAATCAATCTGATCAAATTTAAGAATAGTAATTTGTTATTTATATTAATAAATTTAATTCTATTGAAAATAGCTAAAGCATTGAAATTCTTGAATTTTAGCCGGATTGGTAAATGGTAGTGAAATTTCTTTTACTCAAATTTAGGTATTCACTGACCGTTCTTGTTATAAATACCAGAATAATAAGCTACTGATATTCCCTATCTTTTTTATCTTTAATCCATCATAGCTAGCGATGCAACAAAGCCCACTGGAATCTCATTTACTTTTTTGTTCACTATGTGAGGAACTTGGGCCTACAAGTATATAAACATAATGGTTTCGCATAAAAAATTTAGATCCCAGTGTCACGCACTAACTGTACGAACATTGAGATATAAGAGTAATTTGTACCAAGAAAAAAGATGTCATCCCAGTGCCCAGACACTGGGATGGCTTTGTTGCATCGCTAGCTATGATGGATTAAAGATAAAAAAGATAGGGAATATCAGTAGCTTATTATTCTGGTATTTATAACAAGAACGGTCAGTGAATACCTAAATTTGAGTAAAAGAAATTTCACTACCACTCACTAATCCGGCTAAAATTCAAGAATTTCAATGCTTTAGCTATTTTCAATAGAATTAAATTTATTAATATAAATAACAAATTACTATTCTTAAATTTGATCAGATTGATTGCAAAAAAACAAGATTTTCAATAAGTTGCTTATAATCCTAATTATAGTTAGCCTTTCATAAGTAGCGATGCAACAAAGCCATTCCAGTGTCACGCGCTGGAATGACACCTACCCCATGAGAACTCTATTTTTCATACCACTCATTTATAAGTTTATTGATATCAGAATCTATAAAATCCTTTAATGGTTGCCTGATTTTTATCTCAACATTTTTAGGGATGCACCTATCTTTACATATCGCATAATTTATATGGAAGTTAAGGTCAATATACCCTTGATTTAAAAATATATTCATCTTAAAGGGAAATAATACCATACCCTCATATACGTTACTTACAAACGTCTCTCTCCCTACTTTATCTTTATGTTCCTTTGGAATAGGCCAGTGAATATTTATATCTGATGCATTACCTTTGTAACTAATAGACGTGGGAAGGCCAAAATCTCCAGGATCTTTATAATATATGTGCCAGCCTGGTTCTACTGTAACCTTTATTGCACCTTTAAGAGTGAAGCTTGCTTCATTTATCTCGCCAATAAGTAAATCAAATTTTGCAATTTCCTCGTCAGCATATAGTTGAGTGCAAGAAAAAAATAAAAACAATATTAAATATATATGTATTTTCATTAAGGTAAATTTCTCCTTTTATAGAGAAAGTAATTTAGATTTTAATTATTATATTTAATAGTATTATATAGATTATTTATTAATATAGCATTATGCTATAGCTAAACTGACTTACGACAATCTGAAAAACGACAAATTCGTCATTCCGCTACTTGTTAGCGGAATCTATGCCGAGATACCGCGAATGAATCCACAACTGTACGAACATTGTGATTTTGGCCCATAAGGAGGGTGTCATCCCAGTGCTTGACACTGGGATGGCTTTGTTGCATCACACTTTATGAGATGGTGATTTATGGTAAATTCATGTAACTATCTCAAATTTAGCCATACCAATATCAGTGAATTTATTAAGCAAATAGCATTTGATTAGCAGTTCTTTTTCTCGATTTATCTCAGATTTATTCCTAAAACTAAATCCGAATATTTGCTTTAATCTTGAGAAAAACCCTTCAATATAAGATCTTTTCCCATAATTTACTTCTTTTTTCCATTCTTTCATGCCATCTTCACCGTATAATTTTATTAACCTAATAGCAGCATTCCTGTCAGACATATAATCTATTTCTGGATGTTCTGCCGCATTGTTTATTGGTGGAATTTTTGTCTTTATATCATATTCGTTACACAACTTATAAAACTTGTGCCTATCACATGCTCTATCTGCATATAGTGCTTTTATGGCATGCTGAAAATCAACTTCTTTTAGCAAATCACAAGCTCCATAGTGATCAGCCGTTACTGTATTTTACAGCTATGGCTTTTTTGTTGTTTATATTCAACATTACGTGCAATTTTCTCGTTTGCTCATAGCCACGATATTTTCTGTCAGTGCTATTTTCCTTGCTGTGTGTTGTTGTATATACTAATTCCTGTACTGTCTATAGCAATTTCGATATCTTCCATATTATTTTTATCAATTCTGCAATCATTTATCTTAATATTAAGTTTCTTAAACCTTCTTGATGCTTGTGAATAGCTGATAACTGCCAAATCTCTTCCTATTTGTTGCAAATACCCTTTTATAAACCCGACTGTTTGTCTTAAACCAATTCTAAAGAAACTGACGATTATATGCACCAAAATCACAACTTTATCACTATAAATATAGTTGCCGCCCTGCATTTTTGGACAATTCTCGTACCAATTTTCTATGGCGTCATTGATATAACAAAAAATGCTTCCTCTTTCTTGGAGAAATTTGTTATATTCATGGCAGTTACTGACTCTCATTTTTTGTGGCATATTTTTTCTTCAACAGTTAAATGGCTATTTATAATGAATTTTGTCAGTAACTGCCAGTTCTTTTCACTTGAGCGATGCAACAAAGCCCACTGGGATCCAGGAATTTTATTAAGTTGGCAAGCATAAAAATAGCTGTTTTTTGTTAAAATACAATGTTTTGATGATTATGGAAATGCTGGATTCCAGTGTCAAGCACTGGAATGACATCACAGGGGCACTGGAATTTTTGTTTCAATATTTGTACATTAGCCATGCATCTGAACAGATACTGTAAATTAGCTATATTACATTAGCCCATCAGATGAGTTGTAATGGTTATAATTGTCTGATAAGTGATCTCTAACATCGTGACCTAACTCATTGGCATCAGGCTTAACTTCGTGATCTAACTCATTAGCATCGAGCTTAAACAAAGAAGGATTATCATAAGATTGTTGATTAGACTCTTTCTCTTTCGACCCAAATAACCATGAAAAGAGTGATGAGATAGAATCAATAATGGATTTAATTGCTGAAAAAATATTGGATAAGAAATTACTGGGTTGCTGAGTATCCTCTTCGGCTGATTCTGGTTCAGGCTCTTTTCCTGCTGTGTCATCCACATCTTGTTCAGGCTTACTTCTGCTTATGAGTGTCTTATCTAACCATTTGGACATATTCTTGTCTGGATTATGAAAATACATTTTCTCTATGTCCTTGTTTTCATCAACAAAAATTACTACAGTTGCATTCTGACTTAATGACCCTTCATTTAATCTATAACGTTCACTAACGAGCGATTCATGAGAGTTCTTTATATCTTGAATCAATCGAAGTTTTTCTTCTTCTACTAAAAGGTAACCTCTGTGTTGTATAGCATAATTGGTCCCTTTGTACTTAAATTGCAACATTCCTGTAACCTCTGTGTAGTCATCACCTTTTTGTTCTTCTTCTGGCTCTGGATTCGTGCGGTTTTCATTTACCTCTTCTTCAGACTTACTTCTGCTTATAAGTGTCTTATCTAGCTGTTTGAATATATTTTTGTCGGAGTTTCGAAAATACATTCGACTTATCTCCTTATTTTCATCAACGTGAATCGATAAAACTGTATTCTCATTCCCCAATCCATCACATTCACTAACGAGCGATTCATGAGAGTTCTTAATGTCTTTGATAAATTGAAATTTTTCTTCTTCTGAAAAGTACTTGCATCTTACGTTATAAGTGGTGCCTTTGTATTTAAAACTAAATATCCATCCATGGTCTTTATATTCATCTACTAGTTCATGAATATTCTTGACATTTTGTATAGCTTTAAATTTTTCATCTTCTGAAAAGTCCTTGTATCTTACGTTATAAGTGGTGCCTTTGTATTTAAAACTAAATATCCATCCATGGTCTTCATATTCATCTAGTCCAGAATTCTTGACACGTTGTATAATTTGAAATTTTTCATCTTCTGAAAGGTCCTTGAGGTATATACTACCAGTTGTATCTTTATATTTAAATTTAAACATCCATCCATGATCTTCATATTCATCTACTAGTTCACGAATATTCTTGACATTTTGTATAGCTTTAAATTTTTCTTCTTCTGAAAGGTTCTTGTGATATTTATAAAGTGTACCTTTATATTTAAATTTAAACATCCATCCATGGCCTTCATATTCATCTACACCCATCTGCTTGCAAATAGCTTTATAATTTTTTTCTTCTACCTCTCGTCCAATGACATTCGCTATGAGTTCAGTATCCAGAATATTCAAAGTTTGGACTGTTGCCGATGGTGAAAAACGCAATTGAAATATGTGGCCTAGCTCATGACCTAGAACAAAATCCATGGCACTTTGCTTATATGTCAGAATATTCTGACAATCTGTTACTCCTCGTGTAATATATCCTGGACCACCATCTTCATCTATGCCGAGAAGATTGTTATACTTTGTATAATCGCTTCTATTATTAAAAATGTGAACCGTTATATTGTAACTTGCATTACTATTTTTCAAGCAAAACTTTTCTTTAAATGCTTCATAGGCAGTTTTAATGTCTGTTTCTATTTGGTTTTGTTCCTGCTCAGATAAGTTGTCGTATTTTATAGTACAATTTATATACCCGTATTTAACGGTAAAGCTGTTAGACAAAACATCATGTATATTTGTGGAAAAATAATTGAACTGCTTTGACTCAGCTTCCTTATACAATTGATGCCCATATTTATCCCTAGAATACTTTGGTAGTTTAGGTACTTTGGCAATTAAGTTTTTGTTACTATCAAAAAAAGAAATATCAGAATTACCAATCCTAAAATCCTTTATAGATTGCCCGCAAGTGCCATCATTTGCACAATCATGATTATCTTTCTTATTAAACCATGCGTTGGTGTATTTTTCCATTTTGATACCTCACTACCAAACCTTACTATATTATTATCTTGGTAAAAATCATAATAATTCGTTAACTTGTATTTTAAATCTGTATCAAATGTGCTTTTCTCGTAAGGTATCAATTGTGAAGTAATTAACTTTATTTGTTTAAAATTTTGCTAAAATAGCTCTTTTTATACTATGTTTTATATAGCTAAACTGACTTAGATTTACTGACAATTTGAAAAACAAAAATTCGTCATTCCGCTACTATAGTATTTTCTAAAACGAATGATAAACGTCTAAAATGGTATTACCAACTAAAAGGTGTAAGTTTGTACATTGATGCATTAGAGGTCTGAGGCGACTTTTGATGGTGTGCCAACAATGCTCTATCGGATTTAGATCTTACTATTACCCACAAATATAAATGTTTGTTGCATAGCTCTTAATGGCATAACTTTTGCTTGAAATAACTGTTTATATGGTGCAATTTACAGCTTTTAGTTGCTAAAATTATAACTCTTAGTTTAATAATTTTAATCTAATAAGCTTTCAGGTTAATAAAATTAAATTATTTGAGTAAATACAATACTATGTTTTTATTTGTGGGTAATAGTAAGGCTTAAAGCAAAATGTAGTACGAACGGTAGGTGGATCTAAAAGATCGAATTACAATCCTGTATACAGCATTTTGCATTATTGTTTGATTATATTTATAGGTACAAAAATGGCTAGAATAATTTTCATGGGAGTAGATGTTTCCAAGGAAGCATTGGACATCTCAATTAATGGCAAGCATAAGCGCATAGCAAACGTGAGTGATGCTATATCTAAGTTTATAGAAACAAATATAGTCGATTTACCCATCAAGTTATGTGTAAGCTGGTGGCTATGAAAAGCTCATTATAAAATTGTTGCAAGATAACTGTCCATAAAGCTCACCCGAATCGGGTATATGCATTTGCCAAAGCTTGCAATCATTTTGCAAAAACTGACAAGTTAGATGCTAAATTACTGGAAAAATACGCTGAATTTGTCAGTAAAGACGGTGAAGTAAAAGGATGTATAATTTCACAAAAGCAAGAGGAATTAAAGGAGCTGGGGGCAGTTGAGCGTAATTTAAATGATGCAATTCATGCAAACAAGTGTCGCCTGCAAAGTGCGACGGGAAAAGCTAGAGAATACATAGAAAGACAGATAGGGTTTGCTGAAAAACAATTGAAAGAAATTAGGCAAGACATAGAAGACGCAATAGCTGAATTGAAAGGAAAAAATGAGCTTTTAATCAGCTATAAAGGTATTGGATCAAAGACGGCGAGCGTTCTACTGACAGAGGTGCCTGAGCTTGGTAGATTAGAGAATAGAGAAATTGCATGCTTAGTTGGAGTTGCACCTAAAACTAGTGAAAGTGGAAGAAAAGTTGGCAAAGCTCAAATCAAAGGAGGCAGGTTTTATGCAAGGAAAGCACTATACATGTCAGCTCTTGTTGCTATGCGCCACAACAGAAAAATGAAAGCGTTTTATCAGCGTTTGGTTGATTCTGGCAAAGCTGCTAAGGTTGCATTAGTTGCTGTCATGAGAAAAATTATCGTTTGTTTAAATGCCATGATAAAAAATAACAACTTTTATCTTGACTCTTAAGACGGTAGATGACAGACCATTGATTGTATGGGTTCCATCTGTTATATATAATCTTTTTGAATACGAAGAAAACTGATGAATGAGTATGATATTACGGTTATAGGTAGCGGTCCTGGTGGTTATATAGCGGCAATTAGGGCGGCACAGCTTGGGTTTAAAACTGCAATTGTGGAAAAAGAAAAAAATTTAGGCGGTATATGCTTAAATTGGGGATGTATACCAACAAAATCACTGCTTAGAGCATCTGAGGTTTATAGGCTAATAAAAAGATCAAAAGAGTTTGGTATAGAAGTAAAGGGAGCGAATTTTGATATACAATCAATAGTGAAATACTCAAGAAACGTTGTTGATAAATTGTCAAGCGGTGTTGCATATTTGATGAAAAAAAATAATATCAAAGTTCATCAAGGTTTTGGTAAACTTGCAGGCAATGGTACTATAAAAGTCGTTAGCGATAAGGAAGAACAAGAAATTGTTTCCAAGCATATCATTTTAGCAACAGGCGTGAGGGCACGGAATCTGCCTGGAATAGAGGCAGATGGAGATTTAATATGGAATGCGCAGCACGCTATGACTCCAGAGAGATTACCAAAATCGCTACTAATTATAGGGTCTGGTGCAATTGGAATAGAATTTGCAAGTTTTTATAGTACTTTGGGTGTTGATGTAACAATCATAGAGATAAAGAGCACTATTTTGCCGCTGGAGGATAAGGACATTTCAGATTTAGCACAAGAAATATTCACAAAACAGGGGATAGAAATATATACAAGCAGTAGCGTAAAAGCTCTTACTAAAAGTAAAGACTCTGCTCAAGTGCTACTAAGTAGTGGTGAGAGCAAAGAATTTGAGAGGGTGATTGTTGCGGTTGGAATTCAAGCAAATATTGAAAATATAGGTTTAGAAAATACAAAAATTAAATTAAGCCCTTCTGGCTTTATTGAAACGAATGAATGGTATGAAACTAGTGAATCAAATGTGTATGCAATAGGTGATGTAGCTGGCCCACCATGTTTAGCACATAAAGCGAGCCATGAAGCCGTGATCTGCATTGAAAAGATTGCTGGTAAAAATGCTCATGCGTTAAAAAAAGAATGCATACCAAATTGCACTTATTCTCATCCACAAATAGCGAGCATCGGCCTTACTGAGGAACAGGCAATAAAAGGTGGGTATGATATAAAAATAGGAAAATTTCACTCTAACTTTAATGGTAAGTCTGTTGCACTCAGTGAAACTGAAGGGTTAGTGAAAACGATTATAGATAAAAAAACCGGAGAAATTCTGGGTAGCCACATGATAGGTGCAGAAGTAACGGAGTTAATTAGCAATTTTGCTCTTGCAAAGCAACTAGAAGGAACAGACTTCGACATAAAATCTACGATTTTTCCTCATCCAACCATTTCAGAGATGATACATGAATCAGTGCTTGCTGCAGATGTTAAATAGTTGAACTAACGTTCCATCGTTTTAGAGTTGTCAATGTCTTGAGTAGTAGTTTGATTAGGCACTTTAGTTTCAATAGATTGATTACCACCAGCATCAGAATTCTGTAACTCTTCTTTCAATCCCTTAGCTGCTTCTTTAACTTCAAGCTTTGCCTTTGGATGAAGATCTTCTGGGCCTTTTCCTTTAGTATCCAAACCTTGTTGTAGATTAGTGCTTTTCATTTTATTATGCTGCTCGTGCTCAGGTAGGTCAACGACCGAATTGAAAAGAATTTTTATTATATTTTTTAGCAGTTCTAAAAAACCTCCGCTTCTGCCTTCTCTTTGTTCTTGAGGTTTATTTTTCTCATTAGGTTCTTTTTTACTATTAATTTTAGGCATTTTTAACTCAACTATCATAACGCTTAATAAAATTCTACGTGCAAATTGTTAAATAACAGTTAACAATCTAGGATTTATTATTTACAGATGGATATTATTTTAGCAACAGGTGGCACAGGCGGACACATTTTTCCAGCTATAACTTTAGCAAGAGCACTAAAGGCACAAGGATATAGTTGCATAGTATTTACTGATAAAAAAACAAATAAAAATACTGACGTGGGAAACTACACCTTGCCATTATGTAAACCAAGCAGCAACAAATTTAAGTTTTTCCTTTTCTTGATATACAGCTCTATGTTAGCACTGTATCAAGTAAGAAAATTAAAACCAAAATCGGTCATTGGTTTTGGTAGCTATGCTTCTTTTCCAACTCTTCTTGCAGCAAGAGTTCTTTCTATACCTATAATTTTACATGAACAAAACACAGTTTTAGGGAGAGTAAATAGATTCTTTTTCAAGAGTGCAAAATTAATTGCAACCAGCTTTCCGGAGACTAAATATGCAGAGGGCAATAAATGTATTTTTACAGGAAATTTTGTTGATATAAAAGCACAGAGCCATTCTAGCACTGAGAAAATCCTAAATATATTGGTCATAGCAGGCAGCCAAGGTGCAAATTTTTTTGATGATGTAGTAAGCAGCGTAATTTGTGATTTACCTATTAAAATGAAAAAGAAAATTAGAGTGACGCAGCAATGTACGAAGAAAAATGTAAACAAGGTCAAAAGTCTATACAAAAGTGAAAAGATCGATTGTGAATTGAGTGAATTTTTTGATGATATGGAGAATAGACTGGCCAATGCTCACTTGGTAATTAGCAGAGCAGGAGCAACTTCAATAGCAGAGATCACTCTTGCTAGGCGTTCTGCTATATATATTCCTTACCCTTACTCAAAAGATAATCACCAATTTTATAACGCAAAATATATTGAAGACTCGAGAGCAGCTATAATAGTTAAGCAGAATAGTGAAGCAAAAAAAAATCTAACAGAGGTACTATTTGATCTATTAAATAATTCTCAAAAATTGCGTGATATGACCAATAGTACAGAAAAAACAGGGATAAAGAATGGGACTACTGAGTTTGTTAAGGTGATTGTTCACAGGTTTAGTTGATGGCTGCTTGCTTTTTCTTCAAACACGTCCCAAAGATCCTTTTCTAGCGATATATTATACAATTTATTGATATAAACTACTCCCGTGGGTGAAGTTGTGTTAATTTCGAGCAGGAAGTCATCTATAATATCAATACCAACAAATATTAGCCCTCTTTTCTTTAATTCAGGACCAATTTTGTTACATATTTCATTGTTTCTATCGTTCATTTGAGCGGGCTCAAAACTTGCTCCAAGTCGCATGTTTGTTCTGATCTCTCCACTGATTTTTGGAATTCGTTTCATTACACCAATTGGTTGGCCATAAAGTAGCAATATTCTTTTATCTTTATCTATGTTTTTACAAAATGATTGTGCAATCACAGGGCATTCGTATTTTGCTATCATGAGATCCACTACTACTTGAATACTATTCTCATCTTGTATTCTTATCACATCGTTTCCTCCATAACTATACAATGGCTTCAGAATAATATCTTGATAGTTGTAGTAGAAATCTCTAATCATTGATATATTTTCAGTAATCAAAGTTGGCGGAATTAGCTCTGGAAATAATGAAGTTATCAATTTTTCAGGACAATTTCTTATTTCTGTTGGATTGTTAATTACCAATGCGCTGGTTTTTTCTAAGATATATGTTGTTGTAATATAACGCATATCAAAGGGTGGATCCTGTCTGATAAATATGATGTCCATTTCATTCAAGTTGATTGCTACATCCTCTTTAGAGATAAAACTAAAATCATCAACGCTGACTTTCTGAGCCAGAGCAATTGGATGGTTTAGCTTTAGTGCTAAATTGTTAGGAGCATAGACAAAAACTTCGTGCTTCCTCCTTTGTGCTTCCTTTATTAGCACGAATGTAGTGTCAGTTTCAAAATTTATATTTTCATCCATCTGAAAGGCAACTTTCATTTATGTTCTCTACCTATTGTCACAATTGTACAAATGTTATAATTTGAAAGCGATTTTTGCCTAATGGCGTAATTTACTGTACCTATATCGTACATAACTTACAACTTGTTTTACTCCCTTTACTTTTCTTGCAATTGCTATTACAGCTTTTAATTCCGCTTTATTTTGGGCTATACCCATCAAATAAACAACTCTATCAACCGTATTAACGCTATAATTAATTGACTTAATATTTCTTTTTCCCAGGAGTCTTGTTCTTATTTCCGCTGTTATCATGCCATCTACAGTGGTGTCTAGCATGGAAGCCATTTGAATTGGTATTACTCTTATTTCATTTATCACTTCTTTAATTTCTTTTTGCTGCCAAGCTATTTTTTCTGCTGTAAGTTGTTTTTCAGGAGTGTCAACACTTCCAATGAGCAATACTCTTCCTTCACTTACTTTAACCTTTATGGATGAAAATAGCCCATGTTTTAAGAGCCCCTTATTAATTCTGATGACCATAGTCGTATCATCAATGATATTTCCCAAGGATTTGTCCTGCATTGTTATTGCTGTTGCTGTCGCTGTAGCCACCACACCACCTATTATAAGGGTTGTGCAACCACTTTGTGTAATCAAAAAAATTGCGAGTAAGAAGCTTGTTATTAATCTCATTATTGATTTTCAGGGTTTAGAGCTTTCATTAAGAAATGTTAATAAGCTTTTTTGATTGTGTAAATACCATAAATTAAGTAAGACTTTAAACCTTGAATATTTTTAATGGAATACCTATAATAGGGTACTGAAAATTTCTTGCGGATATGGCGGAATTGGTAGACGTGCCAGGTTTAGGTCCTGGTGAGCTTGCTCGTGGGGGTTCAAGTCCCTCTATCCGCACTTTAAAGTCATGTAACTTAGGTTTTAAGGGAAAATTTATAATCACTAAATACACTTTTGTTTGTGTAAAAACCTGTTCTTAAGGATTGTGTTTAACTTAAATTCTGGTAAAATGACTCTATTAAGATATGAATTAAAATGTTAATAAATGAATTATGATGTCTAATAATATACCTCAAAATACAGTCGAAGTAAGTAGCGTATATACCTACAAAGAGCTTAGTATAGATAAACTAAAGTATGAGTATGAAATCACAGTTGGTAGTGATTATATAAAACAAAAGGTAAATTCCAGGTTGCAAGAGATAGCAGAAAATGCAAAATCACCTGGATTTAGGGCTGGAAAGATGCCCTATGACCTTGTTGTTGCAAATTATAAAAACGAGGCTTTGGAATATGTGATAAATAATACAATTGATTATTGCTCAAGTGATTTGATGAAAAAAATTGAAGTCAAGTCTCACATTTATCCTAAGGTTGATGTTATATCATTACCAGATCTGGGCAAAGAAAATGAGGAGGGCAATTTTGTATACAAGCTATCTTTTGAGTCGATGCCTGAAGTACCGATGATAGATCTTGACAAAATAAACTTAAAGAAAATTGAAGCAAAGATTGAAGAGGAAGATATAAAAGAATTTATTGATTCTATCAAAACAAAGTTCCCCAATTTTGCCTCTGTTGATGATGCTTCTTATCAAGCGAAAGATGGGGATAAATTGATAATTGATTTTGAAGGGCGGATTAGGAATAAGCTCTTTCAAGGTGGAAGTAGCAAAGATTTTGCCGTTAATTTAGGGTCTGGCACATTTATTAATGGTTTTGAAGATCAATTAACTGGTATGAAAAAGGGAGAAACAAAGAACTTTAAGTTGAAATTTCCTGAAAATTACCAAGCCATTTCCCTTGCAGGACAGGAAGCTGATTTTTCTGTGCGAGTTAATGAGATTCAAATTGCCAAAGATTTTGAAAATGATGATGAAATAGCTAAGAGTATTGGGTTTAAAGATTATTCTTTGCTAATAAATCATGCAAAAAAAATGATTGGTGATCAGTGCACCGAAATGAGAAATCTCTTAATTAAAAAGGAGCTGTTTGATTATTTGGATGCTAATTATAGTTTTGATTTACCCACAGACATAGTAAAACAGGAGCAACAAAGAATGGAAGGAGAATTGGGTGCTCAAAATGATTCTCGTAAAGAAGCTGAAAAACGTGTAAAGCTTGCTATGTTATTTATGAAATTTAGTGCAGAACATAAAATATCATTAACTCAAAATGATGTTTTGAGTGTTATTGTAAATCAATATGTCAGTAAAGATGTGCAATTTGACAGAGTACTTAAGCATTTTGAATCAAATAAACAATTTCAAGAATTAGTTAGAGGGCAAGCGCTTGAGTATAAAGTGACAGATTATATAATAGAAAAAGTTAGTAAAGAAGAGGAGATTGTTTCTGTGAAAGAATTAAAGGAATTATTTGATAATATTTAATAGGAAAAGGTATGACTCTTATACCAATTGTAGTTGAACAAACTAGTCGCGGTGAGCGCGCTTATGACATATATTCAAGACTAGTGAAAGAAAGAATAATTTTTGTAACAGGTCCTATTGAAGACAATATGGCCAGTGTAATAGTAGCACAGCTTTTATTTTTAGAATCGGAAAATCCCGATAAAGACATTTGTATGTACATCAACTCACCAGGTGGTGTTGTAACTGCTGGTTTGTCGATCTACGATACAATGCAGTATATAAACCCAGACGTTTCAACTTTATGTATAGGTCAAGCTGCGTCTATGGGTTCTTTATTGCTTGCAGCTGGTACAAAAGGTAAGCGCTACTCTCTACCTCATTCAAGAATTATGATACATCAGCCATCTGGTGGTTATCATGGTCAAGCAACTGATATAGAAATACATGCTAATGAAATTTTGCGGGTTAAGAAAAAACTAAATCAAATTTATGAAAAACATACTGGAAATTCACTGAAGAAAATTGAAGGAATGATGGAAAGAGATAAATTCATGGATCCTGAAGAAGCAAGGAAAATTGGCTTAATTGACAGGGTGATAGCTGAGCGTACAGATATTGAAATTGAAAATATTAAAGTTAAACAAAAGGTGGGTTAATGGATAACAATAATGATTTACACTACTGTTCTTTTTGCAACAAGGCGCAAGATGAAGTAGATAAATTGATTACTAACTCTTCGGATGGTTTAAAGGTGTTTATTTGTAATGAGTGCATAGAATTATCCCATAAAGCAATAAGTCAAAAGAAAGATAGATCTTTTAATTCAGATCGTATATCTGATATGAAGCTATTACTAAAGAAACCTGAGGATATAAAAAACTTTCTCAGCAAGCATGTTGTAGGTCAAGAACACGCGCAACACGTTTTATCTGTAGCTATGTATAACCATTGTCAATCCATGGTACAATTTCATGCTATAAGTGATATTGAAATCGAGAAGTCAAATATAATGCTTATTGGTCCCACTGGTTCTGGTAAGACTTTGCTAGCCAAAACACTTGCTAAAGTTTCAGATGTGCCATTTGCTATGGCTGATGCGACAACTTTAACTGAGGCAGGTTATGTGGGTGATGATGTAGAAAGCGTGTTGTCGCGTTTATTACAAGCTGCAAATTATGACGTTGTAAAAGCACAGCGTGGTATAGTGTTTATAGATGAAATAGACAAGATTACAAGAAAATCTGAAAGCACTTCAATAACCCGTGACGTTTCAGGTGAAGGGGTCCAGCAAGCTCTGCTTAAGATTATGGAGGGTACAGTTGCTTATGTTCCGCCACAAGGAGGGCGAAAACACCCACAACAAGAGTTTATACAAGTGGATACTAGTAACATACTGTTTATTTGTGGAGGAGCTTTTGAAGGCCTCGATAAAATTATTGAAGCGAGAAAAAAGGGAACGTCAGTTGGCTTTGGAGCAGATATAAGTCAGTCTAAAGAGCAAAAGAAAAAGAATGCTTTACATGATGTTCAACCTGAAGATTTAATCAAATTCGGTTTAATACCCGAATTTGTAGGGCGGGTTCCAATAACTGCTGTTTTAGATGAGCTGGATCATGAAGATTTAATACATGTGTTGACAGAGCCAAGGAATGCACTAATAAAACAGTACAAAGCATTGCTTGCATTTAGCAAAGTAAACCTTGAGTTTTCAGATGAAGCAATATCAGCTATTGCTAAAAAGGCTATAAGCTACAAAACAGGTGCAAGAATGTTACGTGCTATCTTGGAGTCACTTTTGCTTGACATTATGTATACATCTGGAAACGGAGGCTTTGAAGGTAGCACTATAGTAATCACTAAGAAAATGGTAGAATTAGGAAAAGCAACGGTTAATCATAATAACAATGGCAATGTTATAACGGTTAATGATTAATTTGAGGCATATATTATGAACATTGAACGTGCTGTAAGCTCTAGTTTTACTGCATTGCCAGTATTACCTTTAAGAGATGTAGTAATTTTTCCAAATATAATGGTGCCTTTATTCATAGGCAGAGAAAAATCTGTTAATGCACTAGAGTATGCAATAAGTAGTAGTAATCACCAAAATGAGATTTTTCTTGTAGCACAGAAAGATGGCTCTGTTGATAATCCAGAGCCTGAAGATCTTTATGAAGTAGGTGTGTTAGCAAGCATTGTACAACCGTTAATAAAATTACCTGACAATGCAGTAAAAGTTATAATCCGGGGGATAAGAAGGGGAAGAGTTGTAGAATATATTAGCTCTCATACTTTATTACAAGCCAGGGTAGAGTTAGACAGTCATTATAAAGAAGATGAAGACAATATTGACTTAGAAGCTTTAAGGCGATCTGTTGTAGACGCGTTCGATAGCTGGTGTAAGCTAAACAAGAAAAATCAGCCCGAGGTTGCCATTAACTCCATTGATCAAATCAAAGAAGTTGATCAACTTGTAGACACGGTAGCTTCACATTTAAATATAAAAGTATCAGATAAACAAAGCATACTTGAGGCTTATGACCCAGAAGAGCGTTTAAAAAAAGCTTTTGCTTTTATTGAGAGAGAAATGAGTATTTTGAACGCACAAAACCGTTTATATAAGACAATTAAATCGCAAGTTGAAAGCACTCAGAAAGTTTACTACCTTAACGAGCAATTGAAAGCTATACAGAAAGAATTAGGCGAATTTGAGAATGGTGATGAAGGGAATATACTCAATGAATTTGAAAAAAAGATAAATGAAACAAAGCTTTCTCAGGAAGCAAGAGAGAAAGCTATAACTGATTTGAAGAGATACAAGAAAATGAATCCCATTTCTCCTGAAGCTACAGTTATATCTAGTTACTTGCATTGGTTGCTTGAGTTGCCATGGGGAAAGTACAAAGATGCAAAAATTAACTTAAATGCAGCTAAGAAAATCTTAGATGAAAATCATTATGGCATAGAGAAAGTAAAAGATAGAATAATAGAATTTTTAGCGGTATTAAAAAGAGTAAAAGAGATAAAAGGTCCTATACTTTGCTTAGTTGGACCGCCAGGTGTTGGTAAAACTTCTTTAGCTAAGTCTATGGCAAGAGCAGTAGGAAGAGATTTTGTTCGCATAGCTCTTGGTGGTGTGCGTGATGAGTCTGAGATACGAGGGCATAGGAAAACTTATATTGGCTCAATGCCTGGTAAAATCATTCAACACATGAAAAAAGCTAATTCATGCAACCCGCTTTTTCTGCTTGATGAAATAGATAAGATGGGTTCTGATTCGCGTGGCGATCCTGCGTCTGCATTACTTGAGGTTTTAGATACTGAGCACAATAAACACTTTACGGATCATTACTTGGAAGTTGAGTTTGATCTTTCAAGTGTAATGTTTGTAGCTACGGCAAACAGCTTAAATTTACCACATCCTTTGCGTGATAGGATGGAAATTATACAATTGTCCGGGTATACTGAAGATGAAAAAATCAGTATTGCTACACACCACCTTATTCCGAAGTTAAAGAAGGAGCATGGTTTGTATCAGAAGGAATGGGACATAACTAATGAGGCGTTATACGAGTTGATACGTTTATATACACGTGAAAGTGGTGTGCGGAGTATGGAAAGGGAGCTTGCAAAGCTCATGAGAAAGGCAGTTAAAGAAATATTGACTGATAAAAATAAGAAAATATCCGTAGGGGTTGACAATTTACAAGATTATTTAGGGGTGCGTAAATATACCTTTGGCATTGCGGAAAATGAGAGTTTAGTAGGAATAGTAACTGGGCTCGCCTATACTGAAACAGGTGGTGATATTTTGATGATAGAATCAGTCCTAATTCCGGGCAAGGGAGAAATAAAATACACAGGAAAGCTTGGAGAGGTTATGCAAGAATCTATAAAAGCTGCGTATAGTTATATTCGATCAAATTGTTTGTTTTTTGGTATAAAGCCCGAAAAATTCCAAAATAATGATATACATTTACATGTACCTGAGGGTGCAGTACCAAAAGATGGCCCTTCTGCTGGCGGCGCGGTATGTACGTCTATTGTTTCTCTTATGACGAATATACCAGTTAACAAAAATGTTGCTATGACAGGCGAAGTGACATTGCGTGGTAGAGTTTTAGCTATTGGGGGCTTAAGAGAAAAATTGCTTGCAGCGCTCAGAGGATCAATCAAAACTGTGATTATACCAAGTGAAAATGAGAAAGATATGCAAGAGATTCCGGCAAGCATCAAAGAGGGGATCAACGTAGTTTTTGCTAAGAATATTGATGAAGTTATGAAAGTTGCTTTAATGCACCCTACTACTCCAATTGATGGTGATGATAATCAAAATAGTGTGCCTTCCTCTATAGAAAGTAAAGATGATACTTTTCCTATGTCGGAAACATTGAAGCATTAGATTAAAAAAATATTATCAATCTCCATTTCTCTTTTATCCGGCAAAAACCCACCAACTTGTGTGTCCCATAAGGATATGACTTGCTTTGTTGTTATGTCATTCATATTTTTTACTTATTCTATCTCCCAGTTTTATTCAAGTAGATGATATATTATAATAGTCCTTTTCATGGAAACCTTTTCTGGTAGATTGCTTTCTAGAAAAACCTTGGTCAAGGTGCCAACTGTGGTTTATAATAATATAAATTATATCATAGTTGATTTGCGTTTATCAGAGCTGAGGTATGTTTTATCTTACAAATTTTTTGCCTATTTTACTGTTCCTATTTCTTTTTGTAGGAAGTGGTATATATTTTACTATTCTTGGCGTGTCAAATGCTTTTTATCAGTTATCTCCACTGGTAGCCATTGTTCCTGCCATAGCTCTGGGTTGGGTTTTATACAAGGGCAATACTGAAGAAAAAATGTATGCCTTTCTAGATGGGGTAAGAGATCGTAATATTATCACTATGTGCATCATTTTTTTACTTGCAGGTGCATTCAGTGAAGTAACTAAAGCAATCGGTAGTGCTGATGCCACAGTTAATTTGGCTCTTTCATTTATATCAACACGATTTTTACTCATAGGATTATTTTTTGTAGCAGCTTTCATCTCCACTGCTATTGGTACATCAATGGGCACCATTGCAACAATTGCTCCTATTGCAGTTGAACTGACACAAGCTGGGATTTCTCCTTCCTTAGGAGTGGCAACCGTTGTAGGAGGAGCAATGTTTGGTGACAATTTATCTATTATCTCTGATACTACAATTGCATCTGTGATGTCTCAAAAGGCTGATATAAAGAAAAAATTAAAACTGAATGCAAAAGTGGCACTAATTGCTTCTATATTCACAATAATTATATTATTTTATAGCTCAAGCAATAGTGCTGCTATTTCAGTTAAGGAGTATTCTTTATTGCTTGTGGCTCCTTACATCATACTTATATTGCTTGCAAACTTTGGAATCAATAGACTTCTTTCAAAATTCATGTAGGGAGCTCAAAATTGTGAATTGCAGCAATCAAATTAAACCTTAAACCAAAACGTTTTCGTCGGTTTCTATACCTGTCCGAGATGATTTTAAACCTTTTCAATAAGCCAATTACGTTTTCAACAATTGCCCTTTGGCTCATAAGTGCTCTGTTCTCTTTTTTTTGTTCTTTGCTTAACGGATTCTTTTTCGTTTTCATGTGCGGTAATACAACATTTTTGTGTATCTTCTGCATTCCCCTGTAGCCGGCATCAGCTAAGATTTTAGTTTGCGGCAATACTGCTACCTTTGATTCTCTAAACATCCGAAAATCGTGTTTTCTACCATTCGAGAAAGATGTGCATATGACTTTTTTACTCTTCCTCTCTGTTACTATTTGTGTTTTTATAGTATGCCTTTTTTTCTTTCCAGAGTAGAAGGGCTTTTGCTTTTTTTTGGTCTCTCTACTGGCGTTTCAGTTCCATCTATTACTAAAACTTCATATTCTACATCACTCTTTAATAGCTCTTTTTTTCCTGGTAATGCAAAATCTGGATGTTTTATTAATATGTCTTCTACCCATCTTATTATTTTAAAACTGTTACTTTCACTCATGCCATAGCTTTGCCCAATATGAAAATATGTACGATATTCTCTTATATATTCCAGTGCCATAAGTAGCCTTTCTTCTATGCAAAGTTTACTTTTTCTTCCACTTCTAGCTTTTTTTCTTTTATCCTCCACTTCTAGAATTTCTACCATTTGCTCAAATGTTGCTTTTTTTACCCCTGTTAAACGTCGAAACTTTTCTCCTTCTAACTTTTCTATTTCCTTATATTTCATGCTTTCAAATACTTCATCTTACACTCCCTCTAACAATTTTGAAAGAAGTCTAATGTATTTACGGCATTGGTTTTAAGCATAACTTTTGCTGGAATTATTGGATTTATAAATAACAACAATCATGGTTTATTGTTTTTAAGCCAAAACATCACCAAAGGGTTTATGAGTATGCATGAAATTATGCTACTGTCATTGATGGTTGGCGGACTTTCAGGACTAGTAGGTAAAAATTCTAAGGAGCTTGCAGATAAACTTTCATCTTGGGTTATGATACAACGTGGTGGACAAAAAACTGCGCAATTATTTATTGCAAAAATAGTCAGTATATTTGATATTTTACTTGCAAATAATACCATCGCTATAATTTTTAGCGGTGAAATTGCTAGAGATATTGCTAAGAAATATGAAATACCGCCTCACTATAGTGCAGCATGGCTAGGCATATTTTCTTGTGTATTTCAAGGATTAATACCGTATGGCGCTCAATTGCTTTTGGCTAGCACTATTGCTGGAGTTTCACCTTTGGCAGTCATGCCACACGTATACTATTGCTATGTTTTAGGTATTATTGCAGTGTTATATATTGTATTGAACAAAATTGAGAAAAAAGATTGTGCTTAATATACAAGACAACGCTCCGCTCTGTAGAAAATGGATGTTCTTGGCAGTATGTGCTCTTGCTTGCTCTGGGTTACTGTCAATAATTGTTATTTTTCTACGATTGCCTTTTATCTCCTCTCTTGTTCCTTCTGCACAATATATTTTTGATAATGCGCTGGTAATACACGTGAACTTGTCAATTTTGGTGTGGATGTGCTCTATAATATCTCTGCTCTTTATCATAAACCTACAAAATACCAACAGTTGGTTTAACTTTTCATGGGTTCTATCAACCCTTTCGATGCTGCTCATGTTTGTATCTGCATTTGTTCCAAACACTGAAGTTATCAAAAGTAACTATATTCCCGTGTTACAAAACAAATTATTTTTACTTGGACTCAGTTTATTTATTGCCAGCATATTAATAAATGCGGTTCTTGCATATATGTCAAATAAGCAAGCCTCATACCTCTGCGTGGGACAAATTGGACTGGTTATTATACTTGTATCGTCATTTCTTTGCTTTGTTTTAGCATATAATAATATGCCTCCAGGTCTATATCACTCAGATAAGAATTTGTTTTACGAATATCTCTTTTGGGGAGGCGGACATTTATTGCAGTTTGCTTTTACTCAAGGAATGTTTTTAGTCTATTTAATAATGCTAAGTTCCAATGATATTAGTTTAGCTTCAAACAATAAAATTACTATTTTACCACTATTTATAAACACGATTTTAGCTGTAGGCGCACCGTTTGTATATTTTGTTTATCCAGTTGATAGTGCCAAGTTAATACAGTTTTTTACTTGGCATATGAGGATTGCTGGAGCAGTTTTGCCGTGCTTTTTGATAATATTAGTGTGCTACAACATCAGAACTTTTATTAATGATAAAAGCAACTATTTATTACATTCATTTTTGTTGTTCACTTATGGAGATGTGCTCGGAGTGTTGACTATTGAAGGTAATGTCACGATTCCTGCTCATTATCACGGTTCTGTAGTTGGGATCACTATAGCTTTTATGAATTTCATTTATTGGCTGTTACCCAAATTAAACTTTAAAGAGATAAAAGGTTCCATGGTAAGATTACAGATTTATGCCTACAGTGTAGGGCATTTTCTCCATATTACTGGCCTTGTTTGGCTTGGTGGGTATGGTGCTTTAAGGAAGGTTGCAGATCTGCCAAGTATTTCATCAATGTTAGCACGCACGTGCTTCATTATAGGTGGCGCTATATCAGTTGTTGGTGGAATGTTGTTCGTAATAATTGTGCTTTTACATCTGTTAAAAGGCAAAGCGCGTACCAACTGACCCATAGAAACAAAAAAAACTTCCTTGACAAATTCCCCCAGCGCCCTTATCATGAAACTGAAGCTATTTATTTATCTTCTCTGTACAGATTAAATGACAAAAAAACTCACGTATCTGGCGTCCCATGTTTAATTTTTTGCACTATGTGCACCTTATGTCTTTATAAAATTTCTAGGTTTTTACCTAATATAAGCTGAAATGCGCTTATAAAGCATTTAAAACATCAAAAAACGCCGATTTAAAAAATCGATAGTGAATAACTAGCTACCCTAGGGTTTCTTTTGCCTTTTTTTCTGTTTAGTAAATTTCTTAATGTTTATAATTTAGATTAGTTGCGGCTTAAAAGCAACTAAATCGCGGTTATTAAGCGTTTAGAATAAAAAAACGCCATACTTGAAAGTATAATGTAAGTAATTAGCCAACCACGGGGCTTCTTTTGCCTTTTTTTTCATTTGGTAAATTTTTTAATATTTATACGGAAGGTAGCGCGTGACGCTGGAACCCCAAAAAAAGGATGATGTCATTCCAGTGCTCCTTTTTTTGTCATCCGAGTAGCTGACACTGTCCTCCTTTGTCATCCCAGTGCCCAGACACTGGGATCCAGCATTTCACGCAATCCCATCAAGAACGTTGTATTTTACATAACACTTTTATGCTTACCAACTTAATAAAATTCCTGGATCCCAGTGTCAGCTACTCGGATGACAAAAAAAGGAGCACTGGGATGACAGGAGAGGGAGGCTACTCGGATGACACCATTCTTTTTCCTGGATCCAAATAGTCAAGGCACTGGAATGACAAAAAAAGGAGGCACTGGAACGACAAAGTGGAGTGTCTGCTTCTGTCATCCTATGATAGCTAAAAAGACCTGGTCACGCGCTGGAATGACACCGAAGGGGCTACTGCCCTCTTGGATGGAGACCAGTGTCAGCTACTTAGATGATACCTTTTTTCTACTTAGTTTAGGTTATGCAGAAGTCTAATACAATTATAGAACAAGCTTAAAAATTCTGGTAAAGTAGTTTTATTTACAAAGAAAGAATATGCTACTTGAAATTGAAAAGCGCAGCATAACAAATGCATTGTGGAAGTTGCAAGAAGCAGATCAAAGGCAAATCTTAACTCTTACACAGAGATTTGAGTTACCAGAAATATTAGCAAGAATATTGGTTACTCGTGGTGTTAACATAGAAAATGCAAGCGACTTCTTATATCCACTAATCAGATCGCTATTACCAGATCCCTTTCACCTTCTTGATATGGATAAAGCTGTTTCTCGTATAATACGGGCAATAAAAAATGATGAAAACCTTGCAATATTTGGTGACTATGATGTTGATGGTGCAACGTCGTCAGCATTGATTAACAGGTACCTGAGAGCAATCGATATACACTCTATAATCTACATTCCAGATCGTGTTGATGAGGGTTATGGATTAAACACAGATGCTTTATTACAACTTAAAAAGAATGGAATTGATTTATGTATTTCCGTTGATTGTGGTACGCTTGCATATCAACCAATAGAAGATGCAAAGGCTTTTGGTCTTGATATTATAGTTGTTGACCATCACCTTGGTACGGAAAAATTACCAAGCGCCGTAGCAATTGTGAATCCAAACCGCCTTGATGAGAGCTCTCCTTATAATAACCTAGCAGCAGTTGGAGTGTCATTTCTGCTAATTGTTGCTCTTAATAAAAGCCTACGTGAGCAAGGATTTTTTACCAACAAAAAAGAACCAGATTTATTTGATCTGTTGGATTTGGTTGCCCTGGGAACTGTCTGTGATGTTATGCAGATCACAGGCCTCAATAGAGCACTTGTCTCACAAGGATTAAAAGTTATGTCAACAAGAAAAAACGTTGGCTTGCGTGTTTTATTTGATGCTTTGGGAATCCTTGAAAAACCAAGTGTTTCTCGATTAGGGTTTAGTATTGGGCCATGCATAAATGCTGGAGGAAGAATTGGAGAAGCATCGCTTGGTGCAAGGTTGCTTTCCACCGATGATGATGAAGAGGCACATTCAATCGCGCTAAAATTAATAGATTTGAATAATGCAAGAAAAGTGTTAGAAAATGAGGCTCTCTTGGAAGCTACAGCACAAGCGGAAAAGTCTGCCCAATCAGGTGCGAATTTTATAATGATAAGTGGCAATTGGCACCAGGGAATAATTGGTATAATTGCATCAAGGCTAAAGGAGCAGTTTCACTTGCCAACAGTAGTGATATCTTTAAATAATGGAATAGGAAAAGCAAGCTGTAGATCAATTTTGGGAGTTGATATCGGTGCTGCAGTCCTTTCCGCAAAGTTTATAAATTTGATTATTGAAGGTGGTGGCCATAGTATGGCGGCAGGATTTTCAATTAAAGAAGACAAAATAAATGATTTGCATGATTTTTTTACTGAAAGATTTTCAAACTCTATAAATGAGAAAACTTTAAAAGCTGATAGTATAGTAACTGCTAAAGCAATAAATTTGTCTTTATGGAATCAATTGCAACGCTTGGGACCACTTGGAGTTGGAAATCCTGAACCAAGGTTTATTATCCAAGGAGCAAAGATAAGAAAGCCTGAAGTTATAGGAGTTGACCATATAAAATGTTTTATTGCTGATGATAATGTTATGGTAAGAGCTATTGCATTTCGTTCTGCAAATACTCATCTTGGCTCTGCTATCATGCAGGGTAATGTTAAAGCTATTTTGGGTAAAATCTCTATGAATTACTGGAATGGCAATGAATTTGTACAATTTTTAATAGAAGATGTATTGACCATTAGTTGAGTGTATCTGTTCAGCAGAGTGGCAAAATAGGTAGACAAGATAAACCAAAAAATCGAGAAAAAGTGAGTTTACAACAACTGGTGTCATGAAATTATCTGACACTGATTTCCATCCAAGAGGGTGTCATCCCAGTGCTCCTATAATGTCATCCCAGTGCGTGACACTGGGATGACACCCTACTTAACCGTCATACCGCGATTCATTCGCGGTATCTCTTAGCCGCTAACAAGTAGCGGGATGACGAGCTTATCGTCATGCCACTGCGAACCGTCATACCGCCGCGAACCGTCATACCGCGATTCATTCGCGGTATCTCTAGATCCCGCTAACAAGCAGCGGTATGACGAGCTTATCGTCACGCCGCCACGAACCGTCATACCGCCGCGGCGCTAACAAGAGATCCCGCTAACAAGCAGCGGGATGACGGTTGTCGTTTAGCCATAAACATTAAAAAATTTACCAAATGAAAAAAAAGGCAAAAGAAACCCTAGTCATTGTCTATTTTCAGTATTGGCGTTTTTAAGTCTTAAACACTGCAATTTAGCTGCTTTTGAATGCAACTAACCTACGCTGCAAATGTTTAAGAAATTTACTAAGCAGAAAAAAAGGCAAAAGAAACCCCGTGTTAGCTAGTTGTCACTCTCTAATCCTGCAAATTGGCGTACTATACTGTCTTAAACGACTTATAAGCGCGTTTCAGCTTATATAGGTAAAAACCCAGAAATGTTGTGAAGACATAAGGTGCACATAGTGCAAAAAATTAAAAATAAGACGCCAACTACGTTGTTTTCTTGCTGTTTAATCTGCACAGATGAAGATAACTGAATACCTTCAATACCATGATAAGGGGGCTGGCGGAGTTTGTCAAGCAAGTTTTTCGTTTCTATATGCGCTACCTTAAGACTTCAACGTCTTAACGCACCTAACTCCATCTGCATATAAATTTGCATGGCTCTTTCCAGTATTAAGCAATGCAAATCCAATGTTGTCTACACTAGAGCGCAGTTCCCCTATTTCCTCATTGTTTTCATTTGTCACTTTAGTGCCAATATCTGGAAGTGCGTTATCCCCCTCAACAAGGTAAAGTTTTCTTCTGAATATTTCTTGTCTGCTCATTCGATTTACAACTTCCTGACCTATATAACACCCCTTATTAAAGCTTATACCGTTTACTTTATCGATTAAAAATTGCAGCGGAAACGATGAATTCTGCACCATATCTTTCGCTCCATCTGGAACGAGATTTTGAATTCTGACTTTTTCATACTGAGTAAAATCCCCAACCGGCTCTTTTATTTCATCTTTATGTATGATCCTCATTCCTAGCAGCTTGTGCCTTGGATCTTGAAAAATAACTTGTGACTTACCACTACACTCCGCCAATTTAGTATTAAACAAAACTCCAACCTTATATAGTGCGCTAACGTCTTTAATTTTCACTTTCAAATAAGTTTTAAGCAAATCCAGTTTCTCGATTATTTGCTGCAAGTGCATGTTTTCGCACTCCAAGAGGGTGTATTTACCATATTCAATAAGAAAAAAATCATATAGATATTTTCCCTGAGGGCTAAGCAATAAAGAGTAAATGGCTTTTTGGCTATCCAACTTATTAATATCATTGGTTATAATACCCTGCAGAAAATCTCTAGTGTCAGGCCCATATAGCACTATCACACCACGACTTAAAAATGGTATATAACTCATGAAATCTCTATAAATAAATCTAAATTTTATTATATAACATTAGGCTCTTTTAGAAACTGCTTTTGGCGTGCATATTTTATAATGGCGTGCATATTTTACAAGCTCCAGCCCTTGAAATCTAACTTACGAGTATATATATATAAACTTATAAGTTAATTTGTTGATGAGGAAAAACAAATGTCAAGTATAAGTTTAAATGTATTAGATGATAGCGTGCTGATCAAGCCTATTAGCGAAGAAAAGCAAGGTGGAATTGTGCTTCCATCAAGTGCTGAAAAGAAACCTACTAAAGGTGAAGTTATAGCAATTGGTGAAGGTTCACGCAATTTAAGTGGCGAACGCGTAACTTTAACTGTGAAAGCTGGTGATAAAGTGTTCTATCGCCAATGGGCTGGTACAGAAATAGAACATAATAATGAGAAGCTTATCGTGATGAAGGAATCCGATATACTTGCTGTCATTAAGTAGCAGTCTTTATTTTACTAAACTGAAACAAAGCGCAACATAGCGCATTGTAAATGGTTTTATTATAGTTTTCTAAATTTTTTATTAACAAGAGGTGATAAAAATGACTAATGTAGTAGTATCAGGTGAGCAGTTGCAAGAAGCCTTTCGTGAAGTCGCAGCAATAGTGGATTCAACGGTAGCAATAACTGCGGGACCTAGAGGAAAAACAGTAGGGATTAATAAGCCCTATGGAGCACCAGAAATTACAAAAGATGGTTATAAGGTGATGAAGGGTATCAAGCCTGAAAAACCATTAAACGCTGTAATAGCAAGCATCTTTGCACAAAGTTGTTCTCAATGTAACGATAAAGTTGGTGATGGTACAACAACGTGCTCAATACTAACTAGCAACATGATAATGGAAGCTTCAAAATCAATTGCTGCTGGAAACGATCGTGTTGGTATTAAAAACGGAATACAGAAGGCAAAAGATGTAATATTAAAGGAAATTGCGTCAATGTCTCGTACAATTTCTCTAGAGAAAATAGACGAAGTGGCACAAGTTGCAATAATCTCTGCAAATGGTGATAAGGATATAGGTAACAGTATCGCTGATTCCGTGAAAAAAGTTGGAAAAGAGGGTGTAATAACTGTTGAAGAGAGTAAAGGTTCAAAAGAGTTAGAAGTTGAGCTGACTACTGGCATGCAATTTGATCGCGGTTATCTCTCTCCGTATTTTATTACAAATAATGAAAAAATGATCGTGGAGCTTGATAATCCTTATCTATTAATTACAGAGAAAAAATTAAATATTATTCAACCTTTACTTCCTATTCTTGAAGCTATTGTTAAATCTGGTAAACCTTTGGTTATTATTGCAGAGGATATCGAAGGTGAAGCATTAAGCACTTTAGTTATCAATAAATTGCGTGGTGGTTTAAAAGTTGCTGCAGTAAAAGCTCCAGGTTTTGGTGACAGAAGAAAGGAGATGCTCGAAGACATAGCAACTTTAACTGGTGCTAAGTACGTCATAAAAGATGAACTTGGAATCAAGATGGAAGATCTCACGCTTGATGATCTTGGTACGGCTAAAAATGTTAAAATTACTAAAGATAATACCACAGTTGTCAGCGAAAATAGCGATTCTGACAGTGTGAAAGCTAGAATCGAGCAGATTAAATCTCAAATTGAAACTTCAACTTCTGATTATGATAAAGAAAAGCTAAGAGAACGTTTAGCGAAATTATCAGGTGGCGTTGCTGTGCTCAAAGTTGGTGGAGCAACTGAAGTGGAAGTTAAAGAACGTAGAGATAGAGTCGAAGATGCGCTGCATGCAACAAGAGCTGCAATTGAAGAAGGTATAGTTCCAGGTGGTGGAGTTGCGCTTCTTTATGCTTCATCTGTTCTCGACAAATTAAAAGGTGCAAGTGACGAGGAACAAATAGGCATAAACATTATCAAGAAAGTTCTCAGTGCTCCAATTAGAAGGTTAGTCAAAAATGCTGGTCTTGAATCTGCTGTTATAATTGACTATTTGATTAAGCAGAATGATAAAGAGCTTATATACAACGTTGAGGCTATGAATTACGCTAATGCATTTACAGCTGGTGTGATTGATCCAGCAAAAGTGGTGCGTATTGCTTTTGAAACAGCGGTATCTGTTGCGAGTGTGCTGATAACTACTGAATCTATGATAGTTGATGTACCAAGCAAAGAAAATGCTTCATCTCCTATGGGTGCAGGAGAAATGAGTGGCATGGGTGGATTCTAAGTAGAATGAAACCGTGGAGCAATTGCTCCACGGTAGTTCCAAAAAATCTCACATTTTACTATTCGTTAAAGGTAATACGTTTGGTGCAGAAATGCACTACTGTTTGCATCCGTTTCACTCCTTTATATTGTGGTTGTCTAATAACAAAAGGCAGCATAAGAAAACTATAACCCCTAGTATATTTATACTATAGCTGACCCAAGCAACACGTCATACCGCGATTCATTCCACAACTGTACGAACATTACAATATGGCACATAGTAAACGATGTCATGAAAGTATAGTATTTTCTAAAATGAATGATAAATTTCCATTATGGTATTACCAACCAAAAGTTGTAAGTCTGTATATTTATGCATTAAAGGTCTGAGGCGGCTTTTGATGGTATTCCAACAATGCTCTATAGGGTTCAAATCTGGTGAATATGTTGGTAGATAGAGCAAACGGCATCTAGCATTATCTATTAACTCCTTTGTTTTGGGAGTTTTATGGAATGTGGCATTGTCCATAACTATTGTAGTACCATGTGGCAATTTAGGTAATAACATCTTCTCTAACCATGTATTGAATACCTCTTTGTCACACCCACCTTTGAAAGTCATTGGTGCAATAAATCTCTTTCCAATCCACCCGCCTATTATACTGATTCTCTCTCGTTTTCTTCCTGGAATATCTGCATAAATTTTCTTTCCTATTGGAGCACGTCCATACTCTCGGTATAACCTATTATCAACTCCTGCTTCATCTATATATAAGATGCTGGAATGGTCTATTTTTGAGATTTTATCGGTAAATCGCTGCCTATCTTCTTGATTGCGCTCTTGATATAGTGTAACTTTTTTTTAAAGTAATTCTTAGCTGTTTCAGCCTATACCAAATTGAATTTATTCCAAATCCAAGATTTTGTTTCATCTCTGCCAGCGTATGATCTGGATTCTTTTTAACATATTCTTCGAGTATTTTTGGGTCTATTTTTCGAATAAAGCTGCCGTTTTTCGATGGCCTTAGGCTTTCACCAGCGGCTTTCTTTCTTAACCAGCGGTACAGAGTTGCTATTCCTATCTCCAAAAGCTCTGCCACCTCAACCTTTGACTTCCCTTTTTCTATCATCGATACTGCCCTTTCCCTTAAATCCACACTATACGCCATTATAACTCAAATAGCTTATTATACCTTTATCATTTACTTTGGGAAGTACTATAGCTGACACTGGAATGACACCCTTTTGGATGGAAACCAGTGTCACGCACTGGCATGACACCCATTTGTTCCTATAGTTGTCTTTTCTCGTCTACCTTATTTTGCCACTCTGCTGAACAGATACAATTTACAACCACCCCCCTACCCTTTTTAGTTGTTCAGCAAATATAGAGAGGTTAAAGGGAGTGGTATTACTTAAACAACTAAATAAAAAACCAGGTAGATCATTCTGAAATTCTTGCATTTTTGTCCATAATTTTGTTAAATAACTTCCCTTTTGGTCATATCGAACCGAATTTCTTTTTCACACCACCTTTTAAGCCACTTTCGTTAGTTTTTGTCATAATGCGATCAAACACTCCCAATAACCTCTTTAATAGGTTTGGAGTTAGCGAAGAGATAAGATCAACAGATACGTTATTGTTTTTGTCATCACCACTTGCTTTATAGTCTATTGAAACGATTCCCCTACTTTTCCCACCAGTAAGAAGTTTTCCAATTATAGGAATTTTTAACAAAGATTTATTAATTGAATATGCTGGTATTACTTGTCCTGCAACCTGGAATTTATAATTTCTAATATCGAGCTTACCACCAGTGCTAATACCTAACTCCGCCCCTTCAAGCCAAGATTCTTCAATTTCAATAGTGCCATCTTTGTATGAAAAAGGTGCATTACATTTGTAAAAGTATACACCTTCATTTTTTATGGCATTTACAATGCCAGGCAATGAAGACATCGACAATAAAGTAGTAAGTAGTGGAGCATCTTTGATGTAGAAATTGCTAATGGATAACGTACCATAATGTTCTCCACTTTCTCTCTGAGGAGAGAGATAAAAAGACAATTTGCCGTTTTTAATTGATTTACTAATGCCTAAGGAACGCAAAAGCATACCTGAATTATCCGCATATATTTCGAGCCCTATTCCACTGTATTCTGCTAGTATGTTGCTGCTATCTTCCAGAAACTGCCCTGTAAATTGACTTCCATTGCAATTACCTTTAGTACAGGTTACATTCAGCTTAGCATTTTTGATAACGATGCCTTCTTTCATAATTACATTGTCAACATTCATACTAATCTCTATATCTTTATTTAATCCATTACTGTTTTTGCCAAGCAAGCCTAAAATATCACTTAAGTTAATTTCCTCACCATAAATAGTTATGGCATTTTTCTCCTTACCTGATTCAATTTCTATACTAAAATCATTATCAGGCAATTTAAAGCTACTAGAATTTAAATATAAATTTCCATTTTCTACTCTTCCGCTGAATTTTATATCTAGGTCATTTCCTACAACATCTAATTTGTCTATTAACAATTCACCTGCTCCTTTTAACCTTGTAGAAAACAAAATTTTATTGTGATCTTCAAAACGATTTTTCCACCCTAAGTAGCTTGAACGTGATTCAAGCTCTGATAAATCTATATCACCATTAACATACCCCGTCTTATCTTGATTTATCACTGACTCTAAATTTGCACTGACATAGCCACTATCAAAATTAAGTATTTGAGCGGGTAAATCTCCGGTCAAATTCCAGGCGAAACTTTCATTCCTATTGCTACTTTTCAGGTCAAATAATAGCTGTGTGTTATTTACCATACCACTACCATTTAAATCTATAAAGTCACTGCCAAAACTAAGCTTAATATCATATTTACCAAGACTTGCATTATAGATAGCCAAATTGTCAATTTCAGAATGAAAATTGGCCGAAAAATCTACTTTTTTGTCATCAGCATTTAGATTAAAAATGCGAAAACTGAATACAGATTTTGCCATTCCACTTACTTTATCCCTTTCAACCTTCACTACATCATCCAGCTTAAATCTTATAGGCTCATATAAACCATAAGCATCACTTACAGCTTGGCCATTAATGGTTAGAACTGAATTTTCCTTATTGAGAGATTTCATTTCAATATCACCGCCATTAATAGTGAAACTCTGAAATTTAGCGCTATTTACAGTAATTTTAAGATCGTTATTCTTGATGATCAAATCACCCTTTAATTCCTTTACTTGCTCAAAATCTTCATCAAATTTTACGCTACCGTTTTCTATATCAGCAACAATTACAATGTCTGACAGATCGCCATCAACCAATTTGCCATTGAAACTTATAATGGTATTTAAAACATCCCCATCAATATTATCACAATACCAGCTTTTAAATTTACTATTTACTACACTATCTGGTATATAAGTACATAAATCCTTTGCAGCAAACTTACTAATATTAATTCTAAGCAAAGCATGACTTGTACCAAAGTTCATTTTGCCTATTAAAGAGAGATACGTGTCATTTAACTTAAAATGGAAGTTTTTTACACTAATAATTCCATTACTATATGTTAAATTTATATTTACATTAGTTAAGGCCAAATTTTTGTTCAAATAATTTTCTGTATTTAATACGTATATATTTCCATCTACAATTTCATCCTTTTTATTAATTTTCACTGAGAAGCTTCCTTTGAATCCTATATTTTTGTCCAAATTGTAGCTTTTAACTAATGTAGAAAACTTGCTCAATAGTCCCAATTTTAGATCATAAAATGTCCCGTACACATTTAGCAAATTGTTGCGATTTTTTATCGTAATTGATAAATCATCCAAAAATCCCTTTCCATCTTTTGTATTCACATGAATATCTAAAACATTAAAATCTTCCCCCTTCCCTATATATAATTTATCAATAAAAAATTCATCTTCTGTGCTTTTATCAATAGCGATGTTAGTAAATTCAATTTTTGAATCCGCATTTAAGTCAAAAAAAAATTCCCTTATTGTTTTTAATAGATTTTTTGCACTACTTTCTGTCATCTTGAAATTCTTCCCTGTCATCCCAGTATCTTTTTTTCCTGTCATCCCAGCACTCGTCCTTGTCATCCAAGTAGCTTGACTACTTGTTTCTTTTTTTCTAGATTCCAGCGTCACGCGCTGGAATGACACCGAAGGAAGGCGGTTACTACTTAAATAATGATTATCCAAAAGGTCTAATGAGTTTTGCGGATTAACATTAGTTTCTTCTCTCTTGATACATACATGCACATTATCAGCTGAAACCTGAGAGAGATTTGTGCTAGCTTTAAATAAGGAACTTAACTTAAAATGTACAAAAAGCTCAGGAACTTTTATAGTAAAATTAGGGTTTGCTATTGCCAAATCCGTAATGACTAAATACGGATCTTTGCCATCTTTCTGCCAAACAACTGAGGTATTCTCCATATTAACGCTTGAGCCAACAAATATTTTTGATATTTTATGTTTAACATAAAAATCAATATAATTAATATTGATTTCTAAAGGCTTAAAAAAAATAAAGAAGCACAATATGAATAATAAAGCTACGGAAAATAATATAGTAATTTTTTTAAGCATCGATTATTGCTTTTCTTGCTAAACTATCAGCCTCCTCATTATACTTATCGCCACTGTGTGCTTTAACCCACTTCCAATCAATTTCGTGTTGTGAAGCAACGTTGTCTAGCTCTTTCCACAATTCCATATTTTTTACTGATTTTTTATTACTTGTTTTCCAGCCATTCATTTTCCACTTATTTATCCATTCTGTTATGCCATGCTTAACATAAAGACTATCCGTATATAAATTAATATTACAAGAAAATTTCAATACTTTCAGCCCATTGATCACCGCTGTTAACTCCATTTTATTGTTTGTGGTATTTTCTTCTCTACCATAAATGTCTTTTCTGTAATCTTGAAATAATATGATAGCTGCCCATCCTCCCGCTCCAGGATTACCAGAACACGCTCCATCCGTGTATATTATCACTTCCTTTTTATTCATCTTTAACTATATGAATTAATAAAGTATATAGTTGCTTTTATGAAAGCACAATTTCTAAAGGTAGTTTACTTTAAATTTTATTATAGAAACAAAAAAAAGTGTGACAACGAGCATTACCAAAAGGAAAAGTAAAAAATAGTTTTTATGCTTCTGCCGTTCTTTCATAACTAAAATAAATCAATAGAACAAAAAATAATACTGGCGAATAGGGAAAATAGATAAGAAATTGAATAAGAAAACATTTTTTTCTGTGAGCTGTGATTCTTGAACTTCATAACAGATACAGCGTACCAAATAAAAACGCAACCTTCAAAGGTTGCCATGCTTAGATAAAGTAAAGCCTTTTTCAAAAATAGAGCCGGAAGCAAGCTAGTTAGCACCAGCAAAACACTATAAATTAATATATATTTTCTTGTTTTTTCCGGACCATAAACAATATTGAACATTGGAATTGATGCCTTTGCATAGTCTTCAGACTTATTTAAAGATAGGGCCCAAAAGTGTGGTGGAGTCCACATAAAAATTACTAAAAATAAAATGAAACTTTCCCAACTTACAGAATTAGTCACAGCTGCCCAGCCAATCATTGGAGGGAAAGCACCTGCTGCACCACCGATAACGATATTCTGCGGAGTACGCCTTTTTAGCCAAATTGTATATATGAAAACGTAAAATAATATGCTAACAGCAAGCAAAGCAGCAGAAATATAGTTTACTGCTATTGCCATGATAAATACTGACAATATTCCAAGAGTTATACCAAATTCAAGCGCACTTTCTGCAGAAACTCTACCTGAGGGTATAGGGCGGTTTTTTGTCCTTTCCATGAGCAGATCTATGTCTCTGTCATACCACATATTTATAGCACCTGCAGATCCTGAGCCAAGAGCAACACATATAAGAGATATTAGTGCTAGAAAAGGGTGCATACTACCTGGTGCAGTAACCATACCAGCAACTGCAGTAAATACCACAAGATACATTATCCTTGGCTTCAGCAAACGCCAAAAATCCAGTATTGTTGATTCAACATTTAGCAAAACACTTGTGTACATTCTATTTTACCACTGGTGGTTTTTCGAAAGTATGAAAAGGCGGTGGTGAAGATACCGTCCATTCCAAGGTGTCACCTCCCCAAGGATTATCTCCAGCTTTCTTGCCCCATTTAAAAAGATGTATAACTATAAACACAAAAAACATAACTGAAACAAAGGACATATACGAACCAATTGAGGATATATAATTCCAAGGGATAAACGCATCAGGATAATCAGGTATACGCCTTGGCATACCAGCTAATCCTAAGAAATGTTGAGGTAAAAAAGTGATATTGGTGCTAATAAAAGTAAGCCAAAAGTGGATTTGACCTAAGCGCTCATTATATTGTTTACCCGACATTTTACCAATCCAATAATAAAAGCCAGCAAAAGCTCCAAATAATGCAGCAAGTGACATGACATAATGGAAGTGAGCAACAACATAATAGGTGTCGTGCAGGAGCTTATCTATTCCACCATGAGAAAGAATTATTCCCGTTATGCCACCGCCAACAAACATAAAAATAAAACCTAGTGCAAATAGCATAGGGGTTTTAAACTCAATTGCTCCGCCCCACATAGTTGCAATCCAGCTAAAGACTTTTACACCAGTTATAACACCGATAAAAATTGTGGTAGTGCTAAAAAATGCAGCAGCGTCAGCACTAAGCCCAACAGTGAACATATGGTGAGCCCAAACCATAAAGCCAAATACTGCTATACCTATCATTGCATAAACCATCCCTATGTAACCAAATACAGGTCTGTGAGAAAAAGTTGATACAACCTGACTTATGATGCCAAATGCAGGAAAAATAATTACGTAAACTTCTGGATGACCAAAAAACCAAAATAAATGTTGAAATAACACAGGGTCACCACCACCTGCAGGATCAAAAAAGGAAGTACCAATATTGCGATCAGTAAGAAGCATAGTTATAGCACCGGCAAGCACCGGTAAGGCAACAATCAACATAAATGCTGTTAGCAAGACAGACCAAACAAATAGTGGCATCTTAGTCAACGACATGCCTTTCGCACGCATGTTAAATATAGTAACTATAAAGTTGATCGCCCCAACAATTGACGACATACCAGCAACATGAAGTGCAAGTATAGCAATGTCAACTCCTGCACTTGGATGGGACATTACCTGTGATAAAGGTGGATATAAAGTCCAACCTGTACCTGGACCTTCACCAATAAACACTGAGAGAATGAGCAAAATAAAAGATGACACTAATAACCAAAAACTTAAATTATTCATACGAGGAAATGCCATATCTGGTGCGCCAATCATGAGAGGTACAAACCAGTTACCAAATCCTCCCATGAGGGCTGGCATTATCATAAAAAACACCATTATCAACGCATGCCCTGTAACCATTACGTTATATAATTGATAGTTATTGTTAAGTATATTAATGTGCATTAGCTGAGTGCGAATAATCACCGATAATAATCCACCAATAATTCCAGCTAATATGGAAAAAATAATGTACAGTGTCCCTATGTCTTTATGATTAGTGGAAAACAACCAACGCTTTATGCCCCTTGGTACGTCACTCATATCTATACTCCAAATTTAACTCACTAATTTTCTATTTTCAATCCACTTATTAAAATCTTCTTTGCTTACTGCTTCAACAACAATTGGCATAAATCCATGGCCTTGACCACACAATTCATAGCACTGCCCGTAATAAACACCAGACTTTTTGATATTAAACCACGCCTCATTCAGCCTACCTGGTATCGCATCAATTTTTACACCAAAAGCCGGTACTCCCCAGCTGTGTATCACATCTCCTGCTGTAACTTGTAAACGAACATTAGTATTAATGGGTAAAACGATGTTGTTATCAACAGAGAATAGCTTTAAATCTCCTTCGATAAAGTCTTCTTTTCCCTTAATATAACTATCAAATGACACACCTTGATATTCTGGATATTGGTAACTCCAATACCATTGATGGCCAATAACTTTCAGTGTTATATCAGCTTTCGGTATTTCTTCCTGTAGCTTCAGTAATTTAGCGTTTTCAAAGGCTAATATTCCAACAATGATAGTTGGTATAACAAACCAAATAATTTCTAAAGGAACACTATGGGTAGTTTTACTTATGTTTGTTACTTTGCTTTTACGAAAGCGAAACGCTATATAAGCAAGCAGCGCCCACACAAAAAGCATTATTGTAACCATCACAAGCATCACAAACGAATGTGACCTAACTACAGCCTCCATTACTTCAGTTGCAGGAGCAGGAAATCCAAATTGCCAGGAAGTAGGAGCAGAGGCAACAGATATATTTGAGTAAAATATTATCAATAGTGCAAATAACTTCACCATATCTTTTGTTTGTTTGCTATAAAACTAAGTGATATACTGTATAATAGTATATATAAACTTACTATGCAAATAGAGATTAGTGATGGTTAATAATTTTTTAGCATTCAACAAGTATAATAGTACAATACTAATTGAGGAAAAAAGCATTTACATAAATCTATTGTAAGTAAAAATATTATAATATTTTAAATTAAGTATTTACTTTAAGTAAATTCTATAATAAGTTTAATAGTGTCTGTTACTGCTAATAACCCTCTAGCCTCACACCTAAAAGCAGTAACAGACACTATTAAACTTTATGACAAGTTTATAATATGTAAGATCAAAGTCTTACAAGTTTCTTTATTTCATTATACATTGCAGTTTGTTAATTAACTTTTAATGCCTATGGTGGCATTTACAGCTTGGACCAAAGGTTTATGTATTATAGAAAATAATTATAAAAAAAACACACTATTTGTATACCATACAAACTTTTTTTATTCTGCATAGCTGAGTTACTAGATTCTGTAAACGAAATCTTTAGAGAAGCCAAATGGGCAAAGTTTCATGAAGGTCTTTGGCATCTCTTAGCATAGATCCCTTACTTAACCATCATACCGCGATTCATTCGCAGTATCTCAAAGCATAGATCCCGCTAACAAGTAGCGGGATGACGATTGTCGTTTAGCCATAAACATTAAGAAATTTACCAAATAAAAAAAAAGGCAAAAGAAGCCCTGGGGTTATTATCCGCTTTAAAATATTGGCGTTTTTTATGTTTTAAACGCTTGACAAACGAAATTCAGCTGCTTTTAATTGCAACTAACCTACGCTGCAAATGTTTAAGAAATTTACTAAGCAGAAAAAAAGACAAAGAATCCCCGAGTTAGCTAGTCTTTTACTATCTCTGTCGAGTATTGGCATTTTTTGATGTCTTGTAACGCTTTATAAGCGCGTTTCGGCTTATATAGGTAAAAACCCAGAAATTTTTAAGACATGCGATGCACGTAGTGCGAAAAATTAAACATGAGACGCCAAATACCCTAAGTTTGACTCGCGACATAATGTTGAACATTTTTTTTTGCATTTCCAGAGCAAGTTCTTGAAACCTAAACATTATATGTACATCATCATGATCAATTCTAATGCATCTAACTAATGCTATGATGACCTTACCCAGAAAAAGTGGAGAGAAAGTTTGGAATGTTTTTTACAAAAAGAATGATGCATCAAATTGTTCTGGAATGCAATAGTTAATAGTGACGTTGTTTGTTATAAAAAATTTCTATATATTCAAATATAGCAGTTTTGATATGCTGTTTAGAGTGCCGAGAGGTGTCTATTGGTAACTCCCTTTTTAGAGAACTGAAGAAGCTTTCCACAACAGAATTGTCGTAACAACAACCTTTATGACTCATCTATGTTTTTTATGGATAAGAGATATTGATAACCTTGCGAAGTATATTGTGAACCTTGATCACTATGTAATAGTAGATTTTTGGCAGGTTTACGCTTGTTAACGGCCATTAATAAAGAGTCCATAACCAATTGTTTATTTATTGAACTGCTCATTAACTACCATGCGTGAATATAGATCGATTATTGTTGCCAAATATAGCCATCCTTCTTTGGTTTTTATATAAGTAATCCCATACTTTATTTGGTTGATCGACAATAAAGTTTTGGTCTAATATATTGGGAGCTACTGTCCGTTTGTTGTTTCTTAATTTTAAATTTTCTTCTCAATATAGCCTGAATACCATTTTTCTGCATAATACTTTGCACTGTTTTTAAGTTGCAACTTTTACCCAAAGCCTTTAATTCAGCATGAATTTTAGGAGCTCCATATCTACATTTAGAAGCTTGATATATTTTTTGAATATCTGCTAATAACTCTTTATTTGCTGATTCTCTACTGCTTATTTTTCTTGTGGTCCACTTATAGTAGCCACTAGCAGAAAATCCTACATAATTCCTGTACTTTATAGCAGTTACTATATAAAAAAATATTTTACTCTTTTTGACTGGCCAGGGCTTTTTTTAAAATGTCTCTTTCTCTTGTTACTTTTGCTAACTCTTTCTGTAAATCAAATCTCTCTTTGTCATAAGGTGCTACATCTGGAAATGCATTTGCCGCTGACTTTTTTCGTTATATTTCTTCATCCATTTTCCTAATACACTATCCCTTATTCCTAGATCTCTTGCTACTTTTGCAACTGGTTGACCTACCTTTCTTTGTTCATTTGTCAGCTTAACAGCTTCCAATTTGAATTCTGCCGTATATTCTCTTGCCATTTCTAATCCTCCAAAATTTTATTTTACCCAAAAAAACTCCTTTCTTTCTCTCCACTTTTTCTGGTAAGGTCAATTCGGAACTCTATTTCTTTTTTACGATCTTTACTTTTATTCTTATTGTTCATATAATATACCCTTCACTAATAATAAATTATTTTTAAATGTTTACTGTTATTTTCTTAGCAGTATTGGCATAAAGCCATAGCTTTTGGGTGAAGTCAAATCAAATTTTCAATTTTTTTTTGTTTATTTTTTTATGAAAAGGTAGAAGATATTAATAGCTGCTAATTTCTTTAAACGATGTTGTCGTAGATTCGTATTTTTATACACCAAAAAGGGTATCTTTGATGTCTCCTACAGCTCCAAACTCATAGCATCCATTTGCCAGCCTTTTAAGGCGCTTTATAGAAGGGTTAATAAAAGATGTACAAAAGGACGTCTAAGGTGCGTAGTAGCATTCTAAAGCCATCTATGGGAGACATTTTTTTCATCAACGCATTCAAAACTTAAAAAAATAAAAAACTTGAACATTTCTTCAGAATTGTGTATAATTATTAATGCTTTTTAAGGTTCTTTCTTATGACTTTTTCTAAGTTTCTTGATCCCAAAAATGATGTATCGTTTAAGCGTATCTTCGGTACTGAAAAAAATAGAGATATCCTTATTCACTTCCTCAATGATATTCTTGGCTTTACTGGTAAAAATGAAATAAAGGATATAGAGTTTTTAAGTACTATTCAAGACCCCGATATCGCCGCTAAAAAGCAAAGTATTGTTGATGTTCTCTGTAGAGATTCTACAGGTGCTCAATACATTTGCGAAATGCAGGTCGCTAAAACTAAAGGCTTTGAAAAACGTGCCCAATACTATGCTGCTAAAGCTTACTCAAGGCAAGCTGATAAAGGTGACCAGTATCATAACCTTAAGGAAATTATCTTCATTGCTATAGCAGATTGTGTACTGTTTCCTAATAAATCTGAGTACAAATCAAAGCATACTATTCGAGATGAAGACACTAATGAGCATGATCTAAAAGATTTCTATTTTATATTTATTGAGTTGCCAAAATTTCCAAAGAATAAGGAAGATCAGTTGGAAAATATAGTTGAAAAATGGGTTTATTTTTTTCGATATGCAGATGAGACTAGTGAAGAAGAGCTGGAAAAAATAATAGGTAGTGATGTAATAATTAAAAAGGCCTATGAAGAGCTAAATAGATTCAACTGGTCAGAAAAAGAATTTATTGCCTATGAACAGGAAATAAAACGTATTCTTGATGAACAGGCTGTCCTCGCTCAAAAACTTGATGATGCTACTGCAAAAGGTAGAGAAGAAGGTAAAGAAGAAGGCATCCAAATCGGACATGAAAAAGGCAGAAAAGCAGAGAAAATCGAAGTGGCAAAGAACTCACTTAAGGCCGGTGTCTCTATTGATGTTATCGCTCAAATTACCGGCCTTTCGATAGATGAAATTCAAAAATTAAGGAATTAATACTTTACCTTGACCTCTAGCTTGAGTTAAATGACATTGAACAGAAGTATTATTTAGATAACTTTTAGGCTCCAAGCTTATTTGTTGTTCTTTTACGTCACTCACTTCTAATCTGCTTAACATTTGTTGCATTAATTGATTTATTACTGGGTCTATTCTTCTATTAAATTCAGCCATAAACTTATCAAACTTTTTCGGACTTAATCTACCGGGATCTCCGGGTTCTCTACCAGGCAATGCTTCCTCTGCGTATGATTTTAAAATCCCTGAAATTTCATTAAATTCACCACTCCTAATTTTTTCATTAATCTTCTCAAATAATTTCTCAAAATTAATATCTAAGCGGTGCATTTTTATACCACCTTTCGATTCAGCTTGCTTCTCTAATACTTCCTTGAACGACTTTATAATATCCGATGTGTAAAAAAGAGCCTTTACAGGATTAACATCAGAAAACTTAGGAAGAGGACACTTTTTATCTAGAAAAGCTTGTAACAAGAAAAACATCAAGCTAGCATTATTACTCGCACAAACTTCACGACTAAATTGGCTAGTATATTGGATATTTGGGTTTCTTACTGTATCAGAATGATTGGAGCTACTTCCTGCTGTACCAGAACGGCTAGAGCTATTTTCTGAAAATGAAGGCAACGCAGCCCTTAAAGGGGAAGAGATAAACTGAAAAACACCTTTAACAGCATCTATCCATGAAGACGGCTTACTTGCTCCGCTTGTAGCTCCTATTTTGTTATAGCCTATTTCGTCACTTTGCGATGAATTGTCTGATGCATTATCATAAGATAGATCACACTTAGCTTCTTTTGTAATACTATATTGTACATCACGCTTCTTGCGAGTAGATCCACAATCCTCAATTTTCCATTGACATGGACTATCTTTGCCCCTGGCCTCCAAGTAAATACTCTCCTTCTATCCCTATCATGGCTAAGATAATCACTAGCAGGATATAAATACTCATTAAAATAAGTGCTTTTTATATATATGTTGTTACCTTCAGGTTCAAATTTCCATTGACATGAACTATCTTTGCCCCCTGGCCTCCAAGTAAATACTCTCCTTCTATCCCTATCATGGCTAAGATAATCACTAGCAGGATATAAATACTCATTACTATAGTAAACACTTTTAATACATACCTCCGATGAAAATACTGCATTCTTTACTGACTCTGGTAATTCTCCTTTTATCCTTTCAAGCTCAGATTTTTTTTCCGAATGAACATTATGGTAATTACTCATCTCCATAATTCTTTTTACATAACGGGCTAACCTAAACTCCGCATTTTCTACACCTTTAACTTCAATACTAGCTCCAATATTGAGAAGATTTGTAACTTCACTAACATTCCCACTTTCTACAGCAGCAAATAAAAGTCTATCATACTCACTTTGCTTTGGTCCTAAAAAGTTTACTACTTCTGACTGACGAGAGGTATTTGCTACATCTAAAGGTTTTCCACCATCCTTATTTTTAGCTCCAATGTTAGCCCCCTTATCTATAAGAAATCTAATTATCTCTAAATGACCTCCTTCAGCAGCCCTATGCAAAGATGTGTAACCATCACTATCTCTAGCTTCAATATTAGCCCCTTTCTCAAGAAGTTCTCTAACGTCACTAAGGCGTCCTGCTCCTGCAGCACTAACTAATAAATCATCATTGTTTAAAGTCATTTGTCCCTCCACATTTATAAAAACTTACCTAACTTAACTAAGCAATCACGCTATAACAAGCCACTCTTACCCTGAGCTTTTTTCTTTCCTCAAGCAACACAGAAAGGACCATCTTCCCTCAAACAAGAATTCTGGAATGCCCTCACATAACATAGCCCGCTCACAAAAGTAAAATTACCTTAGCCATCACACACTTACATACCATAAAAAATTAATAATCTAATGTATTTCAGGAATAGTACTCCACTTTTAAAACTTGTCAACCCCTAATTTAAAATTTTTTTGAAATAATTTTTGATGAAAATTTTTAATGAATTACTATTAATTTAATATTAAATATTACTAAGAACCTAAATAATACAACCACTTTCAGCAATAAAAACCAGCTAGCATGAGAAGACTTTTTTGGAAATCGATTGGTCTTGCAAATGTGCTTAAAATCTTCGTTTCAAGCCCTGAATGTAAGTTTGTTTGCCTTTTTTTGACTATTTGGGATTCCTTCTCTATCTCTTGGTGTTAAATGAATCGGCACTTGTACGTAAAGCCTTTGCATTTCTCCCATTTTTTCTATTATTTTCTTTACTTTCAGCCAATAAGTGGTTTTCTATTTCACCTTTTTATATCAATTTATTACTTTCTTTTTGATTTGACACACTTTTTTGAACATCTCTATTGTGGAACAAACTTTCTCTTGGTTCTCCAATTTAGACACATGAGCAAAGATTGTGAGCTTTCTCCTCTTACTTCAAAAACCAATATCTTCTTTAATATGATTACTTCTATGTACTTACTAAATTAGGCTACTTAAATTCCTTAGGCAGGTTATAAACGGATACCTTTGCTGAGCTTTCAAAGCTCTTTATAGAGGTAGGTGATTCTAATGTTCCAGGTACGTCATCGTAATCAGATAGTTGCGTAGAAATTGAATTCGTCCTAATACCCTGAAATGTACCTTCTTGAAAATGAAGTAATTTATTTTCCAACTTATCTCTTGCTTCTCTAAAACTGTCCAATTTTTTTTGCAAGCTAACACTTTCTTCTTTATACTTTGAAAGTGTTAAATCGATAAAATGATTACACAACACTATTAGACCTGTAGCACTAGAAAATAACAACAAGAGAGGATGAATGGTAACACCTGGCATATCTCCACTTCTTGCATCATGAAAATTTTTATACATATTAAGACAAGAGCCAAAAGCTGCAGAGCATACAAAAGCAAGTTTTGTTCTGCACAGGAAATACTCGACTTGCGCTAATTTTTCATTGCAATGTGCTAATTCTTTACGCAAATCATTAATTTTATCACTATAATACCTAATAAACAATTGTTTTGTTTCTTCATTATTAACATATTTCCATGCTCTGTAAGATCTTCCATCTATGAGCTCAACGTTTACATGCTCTGATTTTAGAAGCGCACTAATTGCGTTACTACTTCTAGAACGCACAGCTTCATGTAGAGGTGTGTAATCGCTTTTAACATCTTTCCTTCTGTTAATATTTTCATAAGTTAAATACTTGAAAAGAGCCGAAATACATTCTGGGTCATTACCTTCAATAGCCAGAGTAATTGCATCTTTTCCGTCTTTATCCTTAGAATTAATAACTTTAGAAAGCGGCTTTTCATTTTCTTGCTTACCTTCAAAATACTTGCACTCATACACCTTATTCGAACGATATGGCTCCTTAAGAATACACAAAAGTTCTTTTACAAGATCAACCTGATTTTCTTTAATAACCACATGCAAAAGTGTGTTTTGATTTTCCTCATCTTGTAACAGTAAAACATCATACAAATAAGCATTTTCATGTAGATAACTAATCTCTTTATTGAAACGTGTTTTATCTATACCTTCTCTTCCTCCTTTACAGATACTGAAGAGTCGTAAACTACCTTCCAAAGCATTGTGATCAATTGCAGAGGCACGTTGCCTTCTGTATAAAATTGGCGCTCCTTCTACGCAAACACTTCCGAAGTAACGAGCAATAGGGGAATGGATACATGCACTTAAAAAATTAGTAAGAGGGTTACAAGTGTTCACACCATTCCTACCTTCAAGCAGTCTAACTACATCTAATTTATTATACGAATCAGCATAATATAAAGGATCCCGATCATAACAGTCCTTAGCATCAATTATAGCATCACATTCAAGAAGAAGTTTAGCTACATCTAAATGACCTTCCCTAGCAGCATAATGTAAAGGTGTTCTAGCTTTTTCATCCATGGCCTCAACTTTAGCACCTTGGCTTATAAGAAAGCTAACCATACCCTCTCTATTGTAGTAAGCAGCATAGTGTAGAGGAGCTATACCCAAACGGTCTTTAGCATTAATTATAGAATCATGGTCAAGAAGAAGTTTAGCTGCATCTAAATGACCTTCCCCAGCAGCATAATGTAAAGGTGTTTTATCTTCTTCATCCATGGCCTCAACTTTAGCATCTCGGCTTATAAGAAAGCTAACCACATCCTCTCTATTGTAGCAAGCAGCATAGTGTAGAGGAGTCATACCAAAACGGTCTTCAGCATCAATTATAGCACCACGGTCAAGAAGAAGTTCAGCTACATCTAAATGACCTTTCCCAGCAGCATAATGTAAAGGTGTTTTAGCTTCTTTATCCACGGCCTCAATTTTGGCATCTTGTTTTATAAGAAAGCTAACCATATTTTTTCTATTGTGGTAAGCAGCATAGTGTAGAGGAGCCATACCAAAACAGTCTTCAGCATCAATCATAGTACCACGGCCAAGAAGAAGTTCAGCTACATCTGAATGACCTTCCCTAGCAGCATAATGTAAAGGTGTTTTTCTACTATCATCTTGAACGTTAACCTTAGCATTTCTACTGAGAAGAAGTTTAAGGACATACAAATTACCCTTACAAGAAGCTACACACAAAGGCGTTTGATTGTTTATACCTTTAGCCTCAATATTAGCACCTCCATCAAGAAAATCACTAACCTTTCTAATATCTTTTCTTTCTATAGCAGAAAATAAATATTTATCTAGCTTTGCTCTCAAAAAGTTTGCTACTTCTGTGTTACCAAGCTCATTTACTATGCGTAAAGGTGTCTTAACATTATTATCCTTAGCTAAAATGCTGGCACCTTGATCAACAAGAAATCTAACCATATCGTATTGACCTGCACTAACAGCATAGTGTAGAGGTGTCCAATTTTGGTCACATCTAATGTCAATATCAGCACCAATACTAAGAAGAAGTTGAGCTACATTTACACTATTTTTACAGGCAGCCCAGGACAGCAAAGGCAACTTATCTAAAAGTTCACGATTAACATTATATTTATCAATATGTTGATCAATATATTCCTCCAACCGTTTAAAGTCGTCATTTTCTATAGCATGCGTAAAATCCGTTGTAAGGCTCGTTTGATCTTTCATAAACTATATAAAAAAAACTATTTTCCTACTCAGTACAATACTCCATTTTTAAAACTTATCAACCCCTATTTAGAAATTTTTTATGGAATAATTTTTGATGAAAGTCTTTAATATATTGCTACTAATTTAGCAATATATACTGTTAAAAACCTAAACAATATAACCATTTCCAGCACCCAAAACCAGCAAGCGTGAGAACAATTTTTCTTGGAATCGGTTGGTCTACCACTTGTTCTGTGCGAACTTTTCTTTATAATAATTTCACTATACGCTAAAACTAGCTAGATTTGCTCGCTTTCGCTAAATTTACATACGAACTAACTCGCCTAACTTTGTTGCAGATAATTTCAAGCTTTTATTTTCACAACCTTATTTTTATGCTGCTTGTTCTCACAAATATACGACCTTTTTTGAAGGAGTAAATAATTCAATTCTTTATAACACTAACTAGCATAGTATCTTCACTAAAATATTTTTTGAAAAAGTTAGTTGATTTATAAATAATTCTCTACTAATACTGGCATGTGTTTGTTTATTCTGCTGAACATGCAGGTTTACTGTGCAAACTTCAGCGGCTTTTACAGTGCTCTTTTCGTCAAAGGTAGCTATACCTTACTTTATGATTATGTGTATAGGCTTGTTGTATTGAGAATTTATATAGTCCTTTTAAGTTAATTATTTGGAATGATGTTAGATATACTTAGCAAACCTAATCTCCCCTTTTTCTTTACTGGTACTCTTGCTACTGTTACATGCTTGCATCTGGAATCTTCGCTATAGCTCCTTATACTCCATTTTAGCTCCAGTAGCAGCTTTAAGTATAGGTTACCTGCTGCTTTATTTGTACTTTCTGCAGTAGCAATTGCGCTTTCATATAAGGTAATCAATCAGAATAAAAAGCCTTATGCTTTAGAGAGTGAAAAATTCAAATTAGCTTTGGAAAATAAAAGAGAGATAGAGGGGTTAGAAGTTAAAAACAAAGCTCTAAATACTATAACTCAAGTATTGAGAGCTCAATTGTCCGAAAAATATTCAGAGTTATCTAATATGACCAAAGAATTAAGAAATTTAGAAAATATAAAAGACCGGAAGAATGATAGTGGTTACTATAGTATTTTCTAAAATGAGTGATAAATTTCCATTATGGTATTACCAACCAAAAGTTGTAAGTCTGTATATTTATGCATTAAAGGTCTGAGGCGGCTTTTGATGGTATTCCAACAATGCTCTATAGGGTTCAAATCTGGTGAATATGTTGGTAGATAGAGCAAACGGCATCTAGCATTATCTATTAACTCCTTTGTTTTGGGAGTTTTATGGAATGTGGCATTGTCCATAACTATTGTAGTACCATGTGGCAATTTAGGTAATAACATCTTCTCTAACCATGTATTGAATACCTCTTTGTCACACCCACCTTTGAAAGTCATTGGTGCAATAAATCTCTTTCCAATCCACCCGCCTATTATACTGATTCTCTCTCGTTTTCTTCCTGGAATATCTGCATAAATTTTCTTTCCTATTGGAGCACGTCCATACTCTCGGTATAACCTATTATCAACTCCTGCTTCATCTATATATAAGATGCTGGAATGGTCTATTTTTGAGATTTTATCGGTAAATCGCTGCCTATCTTCTTGATTGCGCTCTTGATATAGTGTAACTTTTTTTTAAAGTAATTCTTAGCTGTTTCAGCCTATACCAAATTGAATTTATTCCAAATCCAAGATTTTGTTTCATCTCTGCCAGCGTATGATCTGGATTCTTTTTAACATATTCTTCGAGTATTTTTGGGTCTATTTTTCGAATAAAGCTGCCGTTTTTCGATGGCCTTAGGCTTTCACCAGCGGCTTTCTTTCTTAACCAGCGGTACAGAGTTGCTATTCCTATCTCCAAAAGCTCTGCCACCTCAACCTTTGACTTCCCTTTTTCTATCATCGATACTGCCCTTTCCCTTAAATCCACACTATACGCCATTATAACTCAAATAGCTTATTATACCTTTATCATTTACTTTGGGAAGTACTATATAGTCGTACTGATACTCCAACTACTTTTTTAGATAGTATTTTTCCCAGATCTACTCTTAATAAAGCTACAGAGTATTTAACATCATATAAGAAGATCAAGAAACAGAGTATGGATTGGAAGTTCAAAGGCCAAAAAAGCTAATTATTCCAGATACTGAATTTGATTCATTGTCTAAAGATGAGATTGACAATATTCATGGTAGAACGACTATGGGAATAAGATAGCTTGTGTTTTAGTAGTGGATGTTTTAAACAGGTTTTAAGCAACAAAGCATAATCTATCTTTCATGACATTCTTATAATAGTGGTATTGAATATAAGAGGTTGTCCGGAAACTAGTAAATTCAAGCATATTCCCTCTTTAACATAACCCTACTCATAGCTAGGTATATGAAATTCTCAGTGGATGTTGTGAGTAAATCATACTCCTTCGATAGCCTTCTATTCCTATTAACCCAAGCAAAAGTCCTTTCTACAACCCATCTTCTTGGCTGTACTTTAAACCCTTGTTCTCTTGTTGGTAGTAGCTCAGGTGGCGTATCTTTGTGCACCCAAAATCTACATGGAGGCCTTTTAACAATTTCAATATCTATGTCATATTCTTCCTTTATGTGATTCTTTAAATTTCTTCCTTGGTATCCCATGTCAGCCCACATTTTTTTAACTTTAGTATATTTTGTTCTCATATTGTTTAATGCTATTTTAATACCATCTCTATCATTTTCGTTAGCAGCGCCTACGTAACAACCTAGTATAAAACCCTGAGTGTCTGTAATTATATGCCTTTTTCTACCCTTTACTTTTTTACTTCCATCATAGCCTTTGATCCCCCCTTTTCTGTAGTCTTTACAGATTGACTATCTACTATACAGGCACTCGGCTGCTCATTCCTTCCTATTTTTCTTCTACTATATTTTGTAATTTCATAATTCATTTTCTCAAAAATTCCCTGCTTCTTCCATTGCCTGAACTGCTCATACACAGTCTTCCATAGCGGAAAATCATTTGGTAAATACCGCCATTGACACCCTGTACGCAATACATAGAAAATTGCTTCTAATATTTCTCTTTTGCTATACTTTGGCGGCCTTCCTCCTTTCTTGTATGATACTCTGAAGTGTTTTTCTATTCTTGCCCATTCCCTTTCGCTTAGATCTGTTGGATACTTTTTTCTCATCTTTACCCCGTACTAAAATTTCAGATATTATAGCCTTTTACTTGTTTCCGGACAACCTCTAAGTGGCAGTTCTCAATTATATTAATCTATAGTAAAATTGGTTCAAACTTGCATTTGTAAGAAATTTTTGACCTATCTACACACTAGTATTACTCACCATAAAAACTTAACAAAAATATGAATAGTAAAAAGATCATGGTTGTTGACTTAATGATGTATATTGCATATAATATACCATATATTTTAGTTTGGAGGGATAAGTATGGCATTAGAACGTATTTTAGAGACTAAGCCATTTTGTGGGTTAGCTACTGAAAAACAGCATACAGAACATTTTGGCTGGCAAACTCCGGGAACTATTGCATCGTTGTCAAGTCAAGAACAAACTGATGACTGGGGTGAGTCCGTTGATGACTGGGATGAGTCCGTTATTGAAGACAACAATACTGCTGTTACAAGTTCTTTTATTCCAGAAAACTCAATTTTAATGAATTTAGCAAATCTATTAACTGAGGGCGAAAAAGTTTCGATTGATGAATTTCATGACAAGATGGAAAGTATAATGAAAGGGTTTCATGAAAATAGATACGAAAATTCTGCAAAGGTTACTCTAGAAAAGATGGAACATTTAATAGATGAATATTTGAAAAGGAAAATAAAGCTAAATTTACGCTGTGATCACTATGAATGTACTGTGTCGAATTTTATATTTAAAAAAATAATTGACATTGCTGATGCTAGCAGTGTTATGCGTATAACGCCTACTACTAGAGCACGATATAAAGACAATGGGGAAGAGGCAATGGATCCGTGGGAAGAGGCTTCAGAACCTTTATTCAATATTGTCAATAAGCTGCTGTTATCAGGTGCAAAAATAGAGTCCGATTTTTATAATGATAATATGATAGATGAAGTTATGTGGGGAAATGATGAGCCTATTTTTACAGAATGTGAAAAAATTAAGGACAAACTGAAAAGTATTGCATATGAAGGTTTAGTAAATAAGAATGAACAAGTTCAAGATGATAATCTGAAAGTAGAAGTAGATAACAATCTTGTTCTTTTCAGGTGGCCACGAAACAGTATTGTTGAAGTTGCAAAGGTTATGAATAGTAAGGTGAATGAAAATTTCAGTATAGAAAGTAGCATCTTACAGATCGGGGAAAGTATAATAAGAGTTGAGAGCGTAGGAAGAAAAAGAAATTATACGAATGTCTTAGGAAGTGGCATTGAAATGTACTTTACCAGTGAAGTGGGCAAGATTAGTATTCATCTATGTCCTAGTAATGAAGATAGTAATATAATAGAAGTAAAGCTTGATGGAGAGAGCCAGGAGAAGTTTGACAAATTAAAAGATCAATCAAGTTTAGGGGAAAGTTGCCTTTTAGAAGGGAAAAATGTTCTACAAGCTATAAAAAATAAAGGTTTTGAAAGAAACGGCGGAATACCTATAGAGTTAGCTGAAACTATTAAACAATCAGATTTTGTAGTAAAAGAATCAAGTACTCCGTCTACTCTTATAACGCCAATTGATAGTTTAAGACAGCTGCATAAGATGGAAGCTCCGGTAGTACGTTCATATTGATGTATTTTCAAAGCAAGATTTTTTTAGGTATAAACCATACGCTCGACATGATTCAGCGGTAGAAGGGCTGTCAGGGACATTTGGCTCTTACGCAATAACTTTGGAGTTCTGAGATCTTTTCATATATAGGTTTAAGATTATCACTTTTTTTATTACATAATTAAGTATCAGTTCCTGTAACGCTAGTTTACCTCAATTCTTTTCATCAACTTGCATATTATAGATTCTTTGTTTTAAAGTATTGGTTTTCTGGTACATCGATCTCCCGGCTTTTATAAGTTAAGACACCAGTTCGTATAATTTCTCCATCTGTTGACTCCACAGCATCGGTATTTCTCTTAAATCAATAACCTCAAACCACTTGGTTGCCTCCCATTTACTATGTCTTCCTTAATCTTTGGAGCCAGATAATTTAATCCCAAGATTTGCTGTATTCTTCTCATGCTTATCTTAATTTTAGTGCTCAGCTCCTTCACACTTCTATATTTTCCTGCCTCCAGTTGACGTTTCCACAGATGAGCCCTTACCACTGCTTTCAGTAGCGCATTTCCCTTCTGGCTGTGCACTTCGTTGCTTTCTTTTTTAACTACATTGGTATAAATTTTCTCTGACTCAGGACATACCCCTATAGGTAAACTTTTCGCCGCTAGTAATAGCAGAAAGAAATTGGTGGTCTATGAGACTATTTCTTCTTGAGTTGTTCAATTTCATCTTTAGGAAGACCTGTAGATTCAGCTACTAGGTCAACAGATACTCCAACCTTAAGTAAGTTTTTTGCCACTTCAATTTTTCCTTCAATTTTTCCTTCAATTTTTCCTTCAATTTTTCCTTCAATTTTTCCTTCATTAAATTTCTGGTTGAGGCAAGATACATTATCATCCTCATTTTTCTTAGCTTGTTGATATATAGTCCGTTCTTCCCTAGTCCAATTATACTCTATCAACTCGTTATAAGCTCTGCCAATAATCTCGTCACTTCCTACTATTTTCTTTAGATCCTCTTCATTAGTCTCACTTGCATACTTAAAGAAATATATCCATTTTTCAACTATGCTTTCTAGTTGATCCTCTTTTGTCTTTGGAAATTTCGGTAGTTCTATGAAAGTAAAACTAAAGTCCTTCAAGTCATGCTCGTGAGTAACCTTATCAAGAGTAACGTGATCTGATTTGTAGGCTGCTTTTTTAGGAAACAGAACAAAATCAGTGATGGCAATGAAGATAACTTCTTTAAGTTCATGATATTTGTCACCTATGCCAGCTTGGCTAAAATAAGCTCCAGCAGCATAGTATTGTGCGCGTTTTTCAAAGCCGGTCGTTCTCGCAACCTGCATCTCGCATATAAATTGAACACCTGCAGAATCTCTACAGAGTACATCGACAATACTCTCCTTTTTAGCGGTAATGTCGGGATTTTGAATGGGGCTTAGGAACTGCACATTCTTTATTTTAGCTTCACCTGTTAGGTTTAGGACATCGTTGAGAAAATGAATGAGAATATCTTTATTTTTCTCAGTACCGAAGATGCGCCTAAAGGCATAATTATTTTTTGGATCTAAAAACTTTGACAAACCCATAACAAATTCTCTTCAAAAGCATTAATAATTATACTCTATTCTGTTCAAATATTCAACCTCTTTATTTTTAAATCCTCTTTTTTTAACTTTGGGCTTGTTAAAGAAAAAAACGACTGTCAGAGATGGGCTGAGATCGCATTCCCTACTTTACATATCTTTTTATAACCACCTCTGTAACATGCCTTGAAAGACCAGAATCAAGTTTTTTGCCAATACCTTTTTTCAGTGCTCTCATTTTGTTGCTTTTATAAACGTTAATCCATAAAATTTCTCCAACTGTTGACTCCACAGCATCGGTATTTCTCTTAAATCAACTAACCTCAAACCACTTGGTTGCCTCCCATTTACTATGTCTTCCTTAATCTTTGGAGCCAGATAATTTAATCTCAAGATTTGCTGTATTCTTCTCATGCTTATCTTAATTTTAGTGCTCAGCTCCTTCACACTTCTATATTTTCCTGCCTCCAGTTGACGTTTCCACAGATGAGCCCTTACCACTGCTTTTAGTAGCGCATTGTTTGTTTTTCCTTCTGGTTCTACTACTGTGCATTTATTTCCTTTCTTTTTTAAACTCATTGGTATAAATTTTTCCTCTGATTCAGAACACACTTCTACTCCTTCCTCTCTCACCCACACTACCTTTATTAACTTTTTCACCGCTTCTTTCTGTTCTCCGAAGCTTAAGTTTTCCCAATTTTCATTTAGGCTTTCAGCTCTCTTCATTACTTCTTTTTCCACTTCTCCGGCTACTATACTTCGACTCATTGATGGACACCTTCTTCCACTTAAATGATTATTACATATATAATATCGGTACCTCTTATTCTCCTTTTTGGAATATGTCAGCGTCATGTTTACTTCACAGCTCTTGCACTTAATTATTCCCCTAAGCAAAGCTTCCTCATATTTTGCTTTTTTATATGGTTGATTCCTTATCAATTCCTGCGCTTTTTGCCATTTTTCTTCTTCTATTATCGCCTCATGCTTTCCCTCATACTGTTTGTCATAATGTCTTATCTTTCCCATGTATATTGGATTTGTTATTATTCTCCTTACCGTTGCCTTTTTAAAGATATTTGATTTTGCTTTCGTTCGATATCCTTCTCTATTCAATTCCCTTGCCAATTCTGCCATTGACTTCAGCTCTACATACCTTGCAAATATATGCTTCACCGTCTTTGCTTCTTTCTCATTTATTATTAATTCCTTATCTTTTACATCATACCCTAGCGGCAAAGTTCCTCCCATCCATAAACCTTGTTCTTTTGATGTTGCTATTTTATTTTTTACTCTCTCTACTATCATTTCTCTTTCTAGTTGCGCTGCTCCTGATAACACTGTCTGTACGAATTTTCCCATTGGCGTATTATTATCAAATATCTGCGTTACTGCTACAAAATTTACTCGGTGCCTTCTAAAAAATGATGTCACTTCTATGCTATCTTTTGTTTCCCTTGATAGCCTGTCTAATGTATATACTACTACACAATCTACTTCTCCTGCCTTTACATCTTCAAACAATTCCTTTATTGCTGGTCTATTTAAATTACTCCCTGAAAAGCCTCCATCGTCATACTTTCTTGCCAATGCTACCCAGCCTTCTTTGCTCTTTATATATTTTTCACATGCTACTCGTTGCGCATCAAGACTGTTAAACTTTTGTTCTAGTCCATCCTCATTTGATTTTCTCGTATATATCGCGCATCTTACCTCTTTTAGCATCCTTTCTCCTTTTCTCTCATCCTAAATAGGAGAGGTCCATTATAACTCATTCCCATTATTTTTCCTGCTACTGCCGACAATGACGTGTAAAACTCTTCTCTGTAGATTAAACCCTTATCTGTCACCATTACCGCATGAGTCTCTTCACCTCTCTCTAATATTAGCTCTGTTCCTGCTACTGGCAGTTTATCACTACTTATTCTTTTTCCCTTCTCTAGTCGGTCTGCCAGATACTCTAGCCTTTTTGTCCCCTTTCTTGACATTTCTCCATACGCTTCCTCCTGTATTCTATATGCTAGCCTCGGTATCAGATATTTCTTTGAATGTTTAGGTGCCTCTTCTCCATATACCTTCTTCCATATTTTCCTCAGCCCTTCTAATGACTCTTTCTCTAAATTCATTACTTTCTTTTCTGTTTCTTTTTCCATATCTTTAGCCTCTCATAGAAGGTTTTCCTCTTTGCTACCTTTGCTTTTTAAAAAACTTTTCAATTCTCTCTATTTCTTTCTTTAACACCTCGGTTATCTCTTTACTATTTTTCGCATAATCCATTGCTGTCATTCCAAATTTATCTGCTTGCTCTATTTCAGCTCCTGCTTTTACTAGCTCCTCCACTATTTCTTTTTCACCTACCATACATGCAAGGTGCAGCAGTGTGCATTTACTGCCATACTCTTCAGCATTTACATTCCCTCCTGATTTTATCAATTCTCTAACTGTTTCTAGACGTTTCTCCGTTACCGCTAGGTGCAGTGCCGTATATCCTCCTACATCTGCTGCATTCACATCTACTCCTTTTTCAACTAATAACCTCACTGTTTTTGCGTCTACTGCATAATGTAGAACTGTTCTTCCATTCTCGTCTCTTGCATAAATATTTTTATATGAGTTCTCTAATAATTCTTTTGCTGACTTATTAAATGCCTCTTTCTTACCAAGCTTTAACATAATCCACCTCACCTTTTCTTTAAACCTAAGCCTTCTTTCTCACCACCTCATCTATCATTTCGTTCACTTGGCTCATTATCTTGCTTGCCAAATTTTTACATTCTTCCTCTATTAGTGACTTATCTTTCTTCCTTATTTCTCCTATCTCTATTATTTTTAACTCCGGTAAGTAGCTCCCATTCAACATGTCTGCTATTTTTCCCACTAGTCCCTCTATTCCATAGCAGGTCAGTTTTCTACTTTTTGTTATTCCACCTTTTTCTCTCAGAAATTTACTCGCCTTTTCACTCTCTTTGCTATCACACAGACAATACTTTTCACTTTCCCAGATATAGTACATTGGTGTTGCACCATACTTATTCAGTTGATTAACTTCAGCTCCTGCTTTTACTAGCTCTTTTATTATTTCAACTCCTGCTCCTCCTATTTTGCACGCAGAGTGCAGTGGCGTACATCCACTAACATATTGAGTGGCATTTATTTCCGCTCCTGACCTTAGCAGCACTTTTACATTTTCTAAACTTCTCGCAAATACTGCGCAGTGCAGTGGTGTATAACCCTTTTTATCTCTTGCATTGATGTCCGCTCCTTTTGTTATTAATAACTTTACTGTTTTGCAATCGGAGATTTCTACTGCTTGGTGCAATACTGTTTCCCCTTTTTCATCTTTTTCATTAATATTCTTAAACGAGTTCTCTAATAATTCATAAAATGACTTATTAAAAGCTTCTCTCTTTTCCTCACTGAACTTCATACATACCTCACAAAATTAGCTTTTCTAGCGCCAGACAAATTTCTTATATTTACCTGCCGCTATTCAATTCATGTCCGTTTTAGCATAAGAAAGCAAGTCTTTTTCTTTTTATTTCATATACTTTAACCTGTTATTAATATAATATATCAGGATATAAATATAAGTACTTAACTTATTATAGATATTACTTGGCTATTTTTCCAACTTCTGTTCAAATGTCGATGTTCGTGCCATGTTAGTACACCTGGGTAAAACACTAAAATGTAATTTTCTAACTCCTGTATTGCATCCTTTTGCTTTGAATCCAATTCGTTTTCAAAATGAATGTAGTGTTCTGCTACGCTAAATCTTATCATTTTGGGGGTAGAGAAATTCTTTACTTGATAGTGGTGAACGGCAAAAAATCTTTCTAAAATTGGCTTGTATTTTAAATTCCACAGTTCTTCAGATAATTTGCTACTTCCCAATACAAATTTATTTCCTCTTTCTTCTACGCTACTAACTGGAAAGCACGCATTTATGTCTCCTAAATACCAACTATCCGATAATATAACTTGCGCTTTTGCAAACTTAATTTCTGGTAATAAACTTTGTGGTAATGGATATAGTGCTTTTAAATTGTACCACTGATGACTCCTTTCATAAATGCCTTTGTAATCCTTTGTGTGAGGCTCTGTTTCTCCAAGTACTGCTACATCTAACCGATATATGTCATTACTAAATGCTTGCTCATAATGAACACGAAAAGTACTAAACTTAAAACTTGGATTTAAGATTTTTAGCTCAAATGCGTTCTTTCTACCAAACGACAACACTGGTCCATCTTTTTCAATTTTTATCCCTGAGTAATCCGATAACAAACTTCCAAAAAAGCTTTCATCTAAAATAAACCTATCAACGTTGTAATAGTCGTTAAAAATCCTCATTAGCCTTGATCTTACTGGTAATGACAGCTTCGCAAGCTCTACAACCGCATCTACAAAAAAGTCATTTGGAACATCCTTTATTCCTATTTGCAACTCAAAAAAATGTTTACCTGGTGGCTCTTCAATAATTGTAATATCTTCTATATTTGCCTATTTTAGTGCTATTTTTAGTGATGCTGGAGTTCCTCTCAGTCTTTGAAATTTTACTCCTTCTACTACGGCTTTTCTTCTATCTTTTACCCAACGCAGTATCTCTTCTAAACCATATTCTTCTATTATCCACGGCAATGTTTCTTCTTTAAGACTAAACTTAAATCCTCTGATACAGCTCAGTTCAACCTTATAATCTGTTGCATCTACTAGCGCTTTTTCTTGTTTTGTTGCGTTTGGTGGCAATAACATTTTAAATTTCTCAAATTTGCACATTCATTTCCTAGCACCACAACATCCTCTTTTGGCTCAATTAATTCCACATTTTCTACACCCTCTACAAATAGATTCGCTATTATCCAAGATCTTGTTACACTCCACCCTAATCTTTTTGCTAATTCAAACTTCTTAATAAACTGCTTCTTGATTTCTTCCTCTGATATTACAGGACTTATGCTCATTCTGCTGTGAATATCTATTTCCGTAATATTGCAACCTATCACTGTTACTGTATCGGTTAAAACCCTTATATCATCTCTAGTAACCTGCTTTTTTACAATTTCAAGTAGCTCTTCTGAAGCTATGCCAGTTGTTGTTGATAAAATCGAGATCTGTACTTTCCCTGGTATAGGTGATTCTACTAATGCATCTTTTACTCTACTATCTGCTGACAGTGCATGATACCTATAATACTCCTTGCTTCCACACGTGCTTGAGCCTATTATCTTTGCTTTAATTCTTTTTCTAAATCGTTCATCCTCTTCTTCTTTCTGCCTTTCCACTCCATAAAACTCAGCTAAATTATCAAGATCTTCTCCTGTCGCAAACTTAAGTAGATTACTTTTTACAGCTTCATTTATTCTTTGCCGAAGTAACAGTTCTCTCCATGCTGCTACCTCTAATATTTTTATCGCTGGGTCACTTTCTACTAATGCTGTAAAACTTGCATCACACTTCACTAACTCTTCCTTCATCCGAGAAAAAATCTCTTCAAAGTTCAGTGGTTCAGGCTGCTGCATTTTTAAACAACTACTCCATTAATATTTATGAACTTACCTTCTGAAAGATAGATACCTTCTAAATTCAATGTTACTCTCCCTTCTTTTACTCCTTCAACTTTTACTTTTTCTAACTTAAATCTCTTTTCCCATTTTTCCAAAGCTTCTGCAGTTGCTGCATATATCTCAAGTGTTAAATCTCTATTTATTGGCTTATCTACTAATTCAAACGATCAGTCACCTTAATACCCCCTTCAACAATCAAGTAGCCAAAGAAATTACAGTTACAGATCCAACACATCCACTATTTGGCAGAACTTTTCCCGTATCATCTTTCAGTTCAACAGCCTACAAAGGTGGTAATGTATCTGTTATTTATCGTGATGACATCACTCTACATATTCCATTTTTTTCTACTAACTTAGCTAGTAAGCAAGATTTTCTCACCAGCAAGTTAACATGGACTTCATTATACGAGTTTGTTTCTCTAGCAAAGGAGTATAAATTATGCCATGTAAATCATGTCAAGTGTGGCAGAAAATGCCACAACGTTTTAAGTCAGAAGTTTTAGAAAATATATTATTAGTATCCAAAGAGGTTATCCATGAGTACATCAGAGCTAATCACAGCACAACATTTAGCACGCGAAGCGATAATTTACATCAGACAATCAACACATCATCAAATATTAAGCAATCAAGAAAGTCTAGAGTTGCAGTATGCGCTGAAACAAAAGGCAATTGATCTTGGCTGGAAAGCTGATAGTATTATTATAATTGACACTGATCTTGGTATAACTGGTGCTAGTGCTGAAAAGCGTGAAGGATTTAAAGAACTTGTTACTAAAGTCACTTTAGCGAAGGTAGGGATCATACTTTCCTATGATGTAACCCGTTTATCACGCAATTGTTCTGACTGGTATCCGTTACTAGATATATGTGGCTATAAACAGTGTTTAATAGCTGATCGTGATGGTATCTATGATCCTGGTACCATTAATGGTCGATTATTACTGGGTCTAAAAGGGCAACTTGCTGAAATGGAGTTATCTACTATAAGAGCTAGACTAAATGCTGGATTATTGAATAAAGCAGCACGAGGTGATTTAGCCTTATCTCTTCCAGTTGGTCTTATTCGTCATACCGATGGTTCAGTACATAAGGATCATAATCTTGAAGTTCAGCATCGTATTAAGCTTATTTTTGAAACTTTTCTAGAGAAACGAGCAGCATCAAAAGTTCTAAAGCATTTTAATGACCATCAACTTACTATTCCTAGGTATGATAAGTTTAAAGAGTTGCAATGGAAAAAACCGACACGTGGAAAAATTCTCTCGATACTTAAAAATCCAGCTTATGCTGGAGCATTTGTTTATGGTCGTACTAGAAGTCATAAAATATCCTCTGCTGAAAAAACAACAAAAAGCATGCCAATGGAAGAATGGAAAATTTTAATAAAAGATAAATATCCAGCTTATATAGATTGGGAAAGCTTTATAAAAATTCAGATGACACTAAAAGACAATTATGCAAAGTATGAATACAATAGCACGCGTGGCATAGCTAGATCAGGAGAAGCATTATTGCAGGGAATAATCTATTGTGGAGAATGTGGATACAAAATGACAATGCGATATAAAGAAAGAAACTATTATATGTGTAATTACCTGCAACGAAAGTATCATGAACCTGTATGTCAGCGTTTACTAACTGATATTATCGATTGTGCAGTGGTTTCTAAATTTTTTGCAGCACTTAGTCAAATTGAACTAGATGCTTATACTAATGCTATTGATTCACAGTCACAATCTGAACAAGCCCTTAATAAAGTACATTTGCAACAATTAGAACGTCTGAGATATCAAGCTAAGTTGGCAGAACGACAATTTAATCAAGTTGATCCTGATAATCGTCTTGTAGCTGCAGAACTTGAAAAACGTTGGGAACAAGCATTGAACGAACTCAAGCAAGCAGAAATTACATTCGAACGTCAACATCCAAAGAAACCTAATCTTCAATTATCTGAAGAGCTGAAAACAGTATTTTTAGATGTGGGTAGGAAATTACCTGAAATTTGGCATAAGTCAGTTCTGTCAAGTCAGCAGCAAAAATCCTTTCTTCGTTGCATAATTGATAAGGTAGTAGCACACCGGATCAAACGCGATTGCTTACAAATACGTATTGTATGGCATGGTGGAGAAACTACTACTTTTCATGTCCCTATTCCAGTAAAATCCTTTTATGAATTAACCACAGCAACAGAAATGGAACAGCTTATAATAAAGTTAAGTAAGGAGGGTAAATCAGATATAGAAATCGCCAAGTACTTAGAAAAACAAGGATATCGCTCTCCAAAGAAAAATGTTGTTTTAAGAAGTACAGTCGAAAGTATTCGATTAAAAAATGATATTTTTCGAAAAAGACATCAACCACGTCTCCTTGCACCTGGCTACCTTACTGTTACACAAGTTGCAAAGATCCTCAAAGTTTCTAGGAATTGGCTTTACCATAAAATCAATAGTGGTCAAATTAAAATACGAAAAGATGATAGTAAAGCCAAGGGCAAATACTTATTTGAGGATAAACCAGAAACTATTAAAATTCTGATGGATTTTAAAAATGGCAAATTCAACAATATAAATTTTTTATAGGAGTATCAACATGCATAGTCAAAAGCATTTCGTACATTAACGTCAACACCTTTTCCTATCAAATATCTAACTGCATTAACTTCACCTATCATTGCAGCTAAATGAAGTAAGTTATCTTGTTCTGATCCGTATTTGTTATTAATTAGCGCTTGTAATATTTCTGCTTTTTTACCTTCTTTGGCATAATCTAAGGAGGTTTTGCCTTCATTGTCCTCAACAAAAGGATTAATGTTCTTCTTCGTGAGTAATAAATCCACCATGCTTAACTCGTCAAACTCTATAGCGCAATGTAGTGGTGTCTTTCCATTTAATCCTCTGACATTAACATCTAATCCAGGTTGATTGATGAGACACTTTATTAACTCCAAACTTAAGTTATCAGCCATTTTATATTCAAAATCTTTTTTATATTTGAAATTTAGTATTAGATAATTCTTGTAATGAGTTTGTAATCTCTTCGGTTAGCGCCATATGAATCTTTTCAGTGTCACTCAGTGATGCAAGCAGTGCTGAAGCTCTATTTGGAATATTAAGCAAATTATTACGTACAACTCTTGCTACATTAAATGCTTCGCGCTTTACTTCCTCTACTGCTACAAGTTCACCAATCTCAGCCTTAGCTTTCGCCTCAAGCAATTTGCCACGTTCCATCTCATTTTTTATTCGCGTTTTAAGCAACATTGTGGAAAGGTTACTTGTATTTTCGTTTTCTGGATTTTTCCTCCTCAGTGGCTGACTTGGATCTCTTATTGCTGCTACCGCTTCATTTGCTTGCTCTCTATTGATCAAACCATCCTCCAACTCAACTATTCCTTTTTTTACTAAATAACAGACATATTGCTTTGAAACTCCTAGTTCTTTTGCCCATTCCGTTTGTGTGATCTTTTCCACTTTTTTTGCCCCTTTATTGCTGTTTTTCTTCTTGAATTTGTGCAAAAGTCTTTCCAGTACCAACTAAAATTGCCTTCCTACCTGTGTATATTTGCCAACGTTTTATGGTTACATCTACAAATTTTGAATCTAGCTCTATTGTTCTACAGATTCTTCCTGTTCTCTCACATGCAATCAGTGTACTGCCAGAACCGCTAAATGGATCAAGAACTATGTCTCCTGATCTGCTGCTGTTTACTATTGCTCTCTCCATTAGCTCTACTGGCTTCATCGTTGGATGTAGTGTATTATGTGTTGGCTTATCATAAAACCATAGATCACTTTGATTTCTACCTCCATGCCACTCACGTTTATTGCCGCTTTTCCATCCATAAAGCATTGCTTCGTATTGTCTTTGATAATCTGATCTTCCTAGCGTAAAGTGATTCTTTGCCCAAATGATAAAAGTTGACCATTTTCCTCCCGCTTCCTCAAATGCTTTTTGCAACGTTGAAAACTCTGATGATGATATGCAAATGTAAATTGCACCTTTCGTATATGCTAAAATATGGGAACAGATATCGTAGAGAAAAAGTTCGTACTTTTCACCTTGATTATCGTTTAATATCTTTTTATCTTGGCTACCACCATAATCAACATTATATGGAGGATCACAAACAGTAATGTCTGCCGTTTTATCATCTAACAGCGCTTTATATGATTCAACTACAGAGCTATCACCACAATAGATTCGATGATCACCTAAAATCCAAAGATCACCTGGTTTTGTTACTTTTTTGTCATCAACAACTAAGTCAGAAAGATCTTCTTCTTCACCATCTAAATCATCAAGGAAATGTTGAACTTTTTCTAATTCAAATCCAGTCATTTTAAGATCAAACTGTAAATCTTCTAACTCTTGAATTTCTACTTTCAAAAGCTCATCATCCCACTTTGCCCAATTAGCTGATTGATTTGCCAGTAATCGAAAAGCTTTGGTTTGTGGTTCATTTAGATTATCACTTAAGACCACTGGAATACTTTCCATACCAAGTTTTCTTGCTGCTTTAAGTCTTAAATGACCATCAACCACAGTGCCATCGCTTTTTGCAACTATTGGAATACGAAAGCCAAATTCCCTGATTGAAGCACACATTCTGTTTACTACGTCATCATTTTTACGTGGATTACGCTCATATTCGACGAGGTTTTCAACAGGATAGTAGTGGATTGCTAAATTCATATCTTAATAATTAAAAAGTTAATATTCAAAATATCTCTGACGCTAAAGAAGGCCTGGGGTCAGCACCACCAAACCCGCCATTATGGCCGAAAGGACCCACTTTTTATGGATTTCTCAGCTTATTAATATCTTTACCAAAGTCCATAACATAGAACATCAAAGCTAAAGCATCTGCTTGATTATCATCTCTAGGTGAAAAACTTTTTTCACGTATCGCTTCAATAACTTCACTCTTACTTGCATTACCTTTGCCTGCTATAAAGCGCTTTATAGTCTTTACAGGAACACCTTTGTATGGTACGTGATGTTCTTCACACCAAGCAGAAAGAACGGCAAGAAAACCACCGTAGCAATGCGCTGCATCAGTTCCTAAGTGTCTTCTCACTTCTTCAAAATACACTGCTTCAATGTTTGAGAACTTTTCCTTCATTTCATTTAGCCAGCTACGAAAATTTAAGAAGTGCATTCCACCTCCGCTGAAACGGCTACCATGAAAGTTTTCACTACCACTTTGAATTACTCCATCGGTGAAAATAGCCCAGCCGGTTTGTTTGCCGAGATCGAGTGTTAGGATTGACATTTATATTCAGAATTTGTTTTGCTAGAATGTAAAATCCCTATATAATATATATTCAGGATTTGAAAAATTTTTGTCCAAAAAATCTTCTTCTTAAGCAAACTTTTTAGAAAAAACTTGGTTAAAAATCAGTAAACAGCCATTGCATAATTATTGGTCAAGACTTTCAGATTTCTATCTTAACTATTTAAATAGTCTACTATGTTATTATGCTGTGGTTAGTTTCTTATGAACATTTATCCAAATCGTAAATTTTGGGAAGATGATTTAGAAGTCCCTGTTAACCATTTGCTTGATCGTTTTCACAATACAAAAACACGTCAGTCTTGGATAGATTCACTTTCTGGTAAGCAATTAAATATTATTTTTCAAAACTCCTTTAAAGATAAATTAAATGCTCAACTCTTTGATGATGAAAGTTACGATAATACATCTGTACAATACAAACGTAAAGTGATTGCTAATTATTCCGATTCTCTCGTTACTTACTACTTGATTACCTGTTTTGACCGTGCAAAACTAGAAGTTACTGTCAGTGAAATTGCAAGATCTGCATTAACTACGGAACTCATGAAATCCTACCTTGTAAAAAATAATAATAAATATGATAAGAAGTCTTTGCTGTTTCTACTGTTTCATGCAGATTACAATCTTTTAAAATCTGTCTATCACTTTGAAAAAATACAAAGAAAGAGTTTCATGTCTTTTGCCTTACAAAAAATACCAAGACGACCAAGTACTCCATTTAAGGACTTTATCTCAGAGGAAATCATACAACAAATACTGAAAGAAGATAACATTAAGAGGAATGACAGTTTCGAGAATCAACTACAAGGTTTCTTCTATCATCAGAATCGTTTATATGTGTTAATACGCAAAGCTAGCGATATAGATTTGTTGTTAAATTCAAACAAAGTCATTCATGGCCATAAGGCAGAGTGGATGATTTTGGATTTTCTACTAAATGGCACTCAGGTAGATCTTGGTGCTAGAAATATTGATCAAGCTATAGAAATAGCAAATAGCATTGCAAGTTGTTACTTTGGTTGCGAATGTATTTTTGTAGATGTGCAGGATAAAAATTTCGCGGAACAGGTACATAAATTTATAGAAACTTGTATTAATGAATCTGATTCAAATATTCGTGTTTTTGAGTTAAAGTTTCAGTCAAATCGTTTCAATTACAGCTATACTAATATCACTTTGACTGTTGCTCCATATGATCCTATTGCACCGGAATTGCATGTTTTAAAGCCATTTGTAGGAGACATAGTGCCATTTATAGAGTCGATTAAAGTAATATTTCAAGGCAAAAAGATAGGCTTATTTTTCAAGCGAAGTGATGAATATATAGCAATTTACTACTCTGAACATCCTCTGAATAAAAGGGAAAGAGAGGATTTTAAAGCATACATAAAACAATTTTATGGTCTTACAATCTTGCCAAGAGCAAATCTCTGATCTTCTTAATTCTGGCAGCTCTTGGGTTAATCCAAATCAAAATTACATCGAAGCAGCAAGGTATTTGTCAGATCTTGAATTAATTAAGATGCAAGAGAGGTCTTACATTATCTGCTCTCGTAGACAAGATAAATTAGATTGGCCCAATATAGTTGATCCATACTGTAACAATGAGATTTTCATTGATGAGGACTTTAACGAAGCATGCGATAATATAATTTGTGAAAATTGCAACCGTGATATTTTGCCTAACACCTACAAGAAGCAAAGATTTCACCGCTTATCTGTATATTTTAACCCAGAGAAATTTATGAATTGGTTTGAAGGTCAGCTAAGTGATACAAATTTTATGTGGCAAAAAGTGGAAAGTGGAGTTTATCATGTTGGTGGACAAGGTAAGATTGTAAGTTTAATCATACTTGATTTTTGCACCAATCCAACATTCTTAACGATAGATAAGCTTAAAGCTAATCCAACTGTATTAATAATACTGAGAAAAAATCCATCAAACATACCTCTTGATTTGCCCATAGTAAAAATGGTTGACCTTTTCTTTCAGCATAAGACTTTAATTGAAGTATTCCAAGAAGCAGCACAAAGAGGAATACTAGAGTTCATACCAAATACTTCAATGCAAATCTTACATACTGCACTTAATCTAATTGAACCTTCTAAGAAACTCTTTCTGCTAGTAGCTCTTTTTTAATCAAGACATAACCAAATTCACTAGCTTTCTTGCTTAGAGTCTTCACTATTTTTTCCTTATATAACTTTTCATAGTAATCAATGCCCTTCTCTACATATTCCTGTCCATACTTTAGCATACTATAAAAAATGCACGCCAATTTCCTAGCCGTAGCGGTAATCGCTTTCGGTGCTCCTAGTCGTTTTTTTAACCTTCTGCAATATGCACCAATCCCACTGTTGCTTCTTGACACACACTGGGCAGCCATCCTAAAAGCATTTGCAGCACGAGCAATAACTTTGCGAGTTCTAGTCCCAAATACTTTTTCCCCTGTAACTTTATTAGCAGGACTTAGCCCCAACCAAGAAGTAAAGTGCTTCTCTGATGGCCATTTATCGTGGTTCAAACCAACTTCTGAGATAATTGTTTGTATAGTTAGCACATCAAGCCCAGGAACTTTAGTAAAATCAATACCGGTTACTCTATACAGTTCTTCGTGTAAAGGAAAGTCTGGTCTGTTTTTTGAAAACCTATTCTTTATTTTGCTGCATCGCTTATTCTCGTCAGATTTTGTTTCAAATGTTTTGTAATATTGTTCGATGCTTTTGTCGCATTCTGCTATTTTTTCCTGATAAATATTATACAATTCAAATTCTTGCTTTAACACAAATAAGAGTTCCTTTCTGTAGTCGCCTTTTAGCGCTTTTGCCATGGTAGATCTATCATTTCTTATCCGTACATCTCTCAATTCTGATAATTTTTCAGGATTCCTTTCACCTTCAATTATTGCTTTGATAATTTGCATACCGGTCACTCCAGTAATATCACTTATGACTTTGTGTAATTGAACGTTCATTTGAATTAACGCTTTTTGCATACGTAGAATATGTGTGGATGCACTTTCAATCAGGTTGCTACGTTGCCTAACGTAATTACGCAACACACACATTTGATCATCAGGTCTAAACGACCCATGGAGTAATCCATAGCTGTGTAATTGTTGTAACCATTGACAGTCTTGAACGTCGGATTTTCTACCAGGCACGTTCTTAATATATCGTGCATTTACCAATTTTACCTCAAATCCATATGACTCAAGTATTTGAAACAAAGGAATCCAATATACTCCTGTTGATTCCATAGCTACTGTTCTAACTTTACATTTCTTTAACCACCCTGCTAAGTTATGAAGATCAACTGTAAAGCATCCAAATTTTTTGACACGTTGTTCATCTCTTCCTTCAGGTACACATACATAATGTACAGCTGAGCCGATATCAATTCCTGCTGTATCAGGATTCACTATTTCTAGTTTACTTTTTGCCTTTATCATGGTAATTATCCTACTATAACTTATAATGGAGAAGCACTTAAGCTTGGGACGGTTAGATTATACAATCTTCTAATCGAGGTAGTCATAATAGACTCCATCAGTGGTTTAACCGTTCCTCCAAAACCACGCTCCTAAACGGGCACTTAAGCACCATTGATCAGTCGGTTATAACTGCAGAAGTACTTCTTGATAAATTATATATAAAAATTGCTATGGAAGTGAAGAAATAGTTTCTTTCCGGTTTAACAAGATTTTTTTCTTGTTCGACGCTCCTAAAGAGAAGGAATTACTAAAGTTGCAATTGATAGAGGGCTCACTTTGCGTAAACAATATAGAGATTCTAAATAAGAAAGCTGTAGCATGTATGAAGGTTTTTCGCATATTATTTGAACAATTTTTGCATGATTGTAAAAAAGAATTACCTCCTGAAAAACACATGTTGCTTAGCATAACTGAAATAGAAAAGCGCCTAAATCTTGATCCAGAAGCAGACCCAGAACATTACATTAGAAAACCAATAAACACAATCCAAAGAACAATAAAAACCACCTTAGCTAAAAAGTTAGGATTAAACATCGAACGTAATGATGTGATTCAAACAGTTGGTTGGCCTGGATCATCGCGTAAAGATTATGGCTACCGTATTAACCCTTTTACTGTGCTGATAAAAGTAGTTCGTTAACTGTGTTGAAGAGAAGTAAAAGATGTTACAATGGAAAAAGTAAAATTTGTGACAAGGCTTGTGATCAAGCTTTAAAGAAGCGTTCTTTGGTTGGTATTTTACCCTAAAGTCACATCTAGCTTTAAAATACAGTTTTTGCCTTATCTAAAAAAAATACAAATTCTCAATTACGTAAAAGCCTAAATTTCTTTTGCTTTCTTCAATCTTTTCTACTCTGTTCGTTTGCCGACTTTTGTGTTTGAAGCACATCTACATTCAATGCCCCTATACTAAGAGGTTGTCCGGAAACTGGTAAATTCAAGCATATTCCCTCTGCAAAATAACCTTACTCATAGCTAAATATATAAAATTTTCAGTAGATGTTGTAAGCAAATCATACTCCTTTGATAGCCTTCTATTCCTATTGATCCAAGCAAAAGTCCTTTCTACAATCCACCTTCTCGGCTGCACTTTAAATCCTAGCTCTACTTTTGGTAATAGCTCTGGTAGTGTGTCTTGGTGTACCCAAAATCTACAGGGAGGCCTTTTAACAATTTCAATATCTATATTGTGCTCTATTTTTACGTAATCTTTTAGCTCTTTTCCTTGATATCCCATATCAGCCCACATTTTCCTAACATTAGTATATTTTTCCTCATATTATCTAATGCTATCTTAACTCCATCTCTGTCATTTTCATTTGCAGCTCCCACATAACATCCCAATATAAAACCCTGAGTATCCGTGATTATATGCCTCTTTCTACCCTTTACCTTTTTACCTCCATCATAACCCTTGATCCCCCTTTTTCTGTCGTTTTTACAGATTGGCTATCTACTATACACGCACTTGGCTGCTCATTTCTTCCTATTTTTCGTCTACTATATTTCGTAATTTCATAATTCATTTTCTCAAAAATCCCCTGCTTCTTCCATTGCCTGAACTGCTCATATACAGTCTTCCATAGCGGAAAATCATTCGGTAAATACCGTCATTGACACCCTGTACGCAGTACATAGAAAATCGCTTCTAATATTTCTCTTTTGCTATACTTTGGTGGCCTTCCTCCTTTCTTGTACGATACTCTAAAGTATTTTTCTATTCTTGCCCATTCCCTTTCACTTAAATCTGTTGGATACTTTTTTCTCATCTTTACCACATACTAAAATTTCAGATATTATACCCTTTTATTAGTTTCCGGACAACCTCTAATATATACCGACCACTTTTTCCGGGAGTTTCTGAAAAAAAGTTAAAATAATTTTAAGACAGCTAAGAAATTAAAAAGAGCATTATGTCTTTTACAACAGAAATCTTCGCTATTTGAGTCCTTTCCATTTTGGAAACAACTTTTTACTTGAGCTGAAAAGAGATTACATGAGTTTTTGGTAAAAACATACAAAACCTATCTAAATCATCAATAACGCTATAATAGCCCTCTAAAGACGTTTTAAAGAATGGTATTGTAGTAGAGAGATTATTTTGGCTCCATTCCCTTCTTGTAAAGCTAAAGATACTAATGTTAGCAAACTCTATAAACTTAAGAATAACTGTAGAAACTATTATTTTTTAAAGTCAGAAAAAACATCACTTACAATTCAACAATTCTCCAAAATCAATTATGTTTGAAAAGTAATCACTATCTATAACATCATCACTTACATCATTGACGTGGATAAGGACTGGACGACATGAAAAGCCTTTTGGACGATTTAGTGCATCTATTTTCTTTTGTACCTCTTGTATTATTGAATAACCAATTTTATTTTTTGAAAATTTGATTTCGCAAATGTAGAGAGTGTTAAACTTCGTTTGAATCATATAATCAATTTGACAACCTGCACCATTACGCGTTCTTTTCTGAAAAAATGGATTCTCGCTTATTATTCCATCAATTCCTAAGATATTATGTATACCCTTTCTATTGTTCAGCACCAAATTTTCAAATTGAAGCCCAATAATTGTATACCACTCTGGTAAGAACCCTATAGAATAGGTGTCACGACTAATTTTTCCTAGATCTTTTTCGATATATTTTAGATAAAACCTTAAATAATTATCTTGAAGTCTGTATCTCCTGAGTCGTGAATCAGTACCAGTTTTTATACTCCAAGTATGATCTTTTGCAATAAAACCAGCAAGCTCAAGCTCATGTAGATACTCAGAAATGCGTCCATGTCTTACGATATTTAAAGTAGCACAAATTTCTTCTTGTTCTTTAGCTCCAGTAGAAAGAGCTCTGACTATTTGCTTATAAAAAGCCGTTTTTCGCATGAATAAATCTGAGAATATTTGATTAAATTCTTCAACTAAAAACCCACCTTTTGTAAAACAAAGCCTTTTAATATTTTCTTCAGCGCTATGTTTAAAATTTACCTCCTCTAAATACTTTGGAATTCCGCCAGTTACTGCAAGCACCTTAAATTTTTCATATGCTGAAATATTTTTCGGCCAAAATTCATTGCAATCAGAAAGTGATAATTCTCCGAGTGTTAAAGTTAACGATATTCTCCCTACGAAACCAGTGCTGCTAAGTATATTTTTCTCGATCCAGGATGAAGCTGATCCACAAACAACAAAAATTAGCTTGTTATTATTTTTTAGCTGCGTATCCCAAAAATTTTTTATTTTGCCTAAAAAGGTTGGATCTTTTGAGCCCATCCAAGAAATTTCATCAAACAGCAATAATGTTTTTCCTGATAGTAGACGTTCACCAACTGCCCATAGTAAATCGCTCCAGTCATCATACCTAGCAAAAGATGTATTAAATTGTCTAGCAACTTGTCTAGAAAATTCATTAAGTTGGTAGGACATTGTAGTATGCTTTTCTGGTGGCAAACCTATAAAGGAGTAATATTGTTCAAAATACTTACCAAACTCTTGAATTAAACGACTTTTTCCTATACGACGCCTTCCTTTGACTACTACAAAAGATGCAGTATTTTTTTCTGTAAGCTCCAGTAGTTGTTTTAACTCAGTTTGCCTACCAATAAATGATGGAGACATAAAATACGAAATATAAATCTTTGTCTCCGTTATACTAGATAAAATTGGAGACGTAAATAAATAAATTTAGATCTTTGTCTCCATTTTAAGGGGCAATCAAGTTTTACGAGCTTCTGTTTCTTCTTCTATGGCAGTAACTTCAAACTTTTTTCCTTGAGCTACCTCTACAATTTGCTAATTTCATTACTGAGAGTTTTGCAATTAATTGCTCAGAGGTTTGCGATAAAAGTTGTTGTATTCCCATAATAGTCTCCATAACCCCTTATACTCACCATAAGTTGTTCAATCTTTTTTGAAAAATTTTCTTTGCAAAGTGTAAAAAATGTGTTAAACTTACTAGTAAGTTTACTAAAGATGCCTTTTATTTGCGTTTTAGAGGGCATTATAAGCGTTCTTTAGTGTGGCTAGTAAGTTTTACCCTAAAGTTACAGATAGCTTTAAAATGCAGCTTTTGCCTCATCTAAAAAAATTAAGAATATAAAGCTGTTTATTTTGCTTTCTTCAATCTTTTCTACCTCAAGTCTTCATCGCGCTTGCATAAAAGCCTTATTAAAGCAACTAGACCCAGCTCACTTGGAAGTTATTGAGTATTCCGGAAAATCCGGAGATCTGAATTCTTAGTTCAGCTATTAAACTCAGTAGACCAGCGTTATGCGTTTGTTAAAAAAAAGATGAGGGTTAGAGCCTCTGTTAAACTTATGGTAGAAGTAAAGCTATTGCAAAAATAATGTTTCAAAAAGTCTACTAACCATTTGTTCTTTAGGTTCAAAAAATTTTCTTTGCAATCAACAAAAAGCATGATAAACTAGTTGTAGGGTTTTTTCTAATAAATAAAAGTTTGGGGTATTAAGATGCCTCGTAATCGAGTTTTAAGCTACCCTACATAAGTAACTTAGGTCTTGGTGGTATAATTGTACCCTGAAGTCATAGAATCTTTTTAAAACGCTATCATGGATCATTTGTTTTTCACTGCCTTTACTTTATATTTTTATTATAGGTTGCAACTCCATAGAAAAAGCAAAATTATGAAAGGACATCAAAAAACGTTAAGTTCTTCTCTTAACTGATATATACTATGTACTATAGCATAGTATATATTTATATATATAGATTTTTGCCATCTTGCCAACTTCCCTAAACCCGCTATAGAAGAGGACTTTACCCATGCTATCTAGTTGGCAACTTTTTGCCATCTTGCCATCTTACTATTTCTTTAAACTATTGATTTTCTTATATTTTTATCAATTTTAAGTTGGTAGAATGGCAGATTCTTCAGTTTGCCAACTTGCCATCTTGCCAACTTACTATACTATTTTGCCATCTTGTTTTGTAGAATTATGTATCACCCAAACGTCTGGATTTTCAACTGGTAAGGTTACTCCGTTATTTGGTGAAAGATAATAATCTGGCTTTACCAGCACATGTTGATTTTCAGAAATTTTTAACTCCATGTCTTTAACACATAAATAGCCGTACTTTGATTTAGTGCTTGATACTTTATATCCAAGAGCTTCCTTAAAGAACTTTATGTGGCCAAGAGCTGCAAGATGGCTAATCCTTTCACGGATGCTACGTTCACTTCCAAGGCCTAGCTTTCCCTCAAAATACCTAGCAAAGTGTGCCGCGGTGTAAGTTTCGCCTTTATATGCTTCATTAGCAATTAACTCTAAAATTATATCACATCTTCTTAGACGTTCTAAATCCAATTTAGTATTATAGCTAGACCTTACTATTCTTTCTGAATTTAATGTATCATCAGATTGTACAAACGCACCGTTATGCCAATAAAATGAAATCTTTTCTTCGTTAGATGCAGAATAATTTGACTTCTTACGGCAAAGTACTCGTTCATTACCAGAAGCATCAGCTTTATCTGGCTTTGACAAGTACCAACGAGATCTTACTGTATTATTCCACGCAGTTGAACCACCTGTACCTGTTTTACGGATTATTCCTGAATCAGAAGGATGAGCACATAATAATACAGCTCCTTTTATTACTTTCACTATTTTTCCACAACAACTTTGAATAAATTGTCTCACATGAGAGCGATTGTTTTCATTGCCACCAAATAAGTCTGCTGCTGTATCTAAAACTACTAGCTTTGGTTGAAACAATTTAATATCTTCAAGTAATTCTTCAAAGCAATGAGTTGATTTACCTATATCTTTGTTATCAAATACCATGAGTAGATTATCTTTCCACACTCTCGATAAAAAGCCAATATTATCATGAAAGTCACAGGATTCCATATCTAACTGATATAATCTATTTATAGCACACTGTCTTCGCCATAGCTCTTCTGTATCATCTTCACAAAATACACCATATGTCTTCATCTGCTCAATTTCCATTCCCAACCAAGATTTACCTGTGCTCGCTGCTGTCATTAGTTGTTGAGCAAGTAGAGACTTTCCCATACCACCATCACCGTAGAGAGCCGTAACACTTCCAATAGGAAGCCAATCTTTAACAATCCATTAGACTTCTTTCAAAATTGTTAGAGGGAGTGTAAGATGAAGTATTTGAAAGCATGAAATATAAGGAAATAGAAAAGTTAGAAGGAGAAAAGTTTCGACGTTTAACAGGGGTAAAAAAAGCAACATTTGAGCAAATGGTAGAAATTCTAGAAGTGGAGGATAAAAGAAAAAAAGCTAGAAGTGGAAGAAAAAGTAAACTTTGCATAGAAGAAAGGCTACTTATGGCACTGGAATATATAAGAGAATATCGTACATATTTTCATATTGGGCAAAGCTATGGCATGAGTGAAAGTAACAGTTTTAAAATAATAAGATGGGTAGAAGACATATTAATAAAACATCCAGATTTTGCATTACCAGGAAAAAAAGAGCTATTAAAGAGTGATGTAGAATATGAAGTTTTAGTAATAGATGGAACTGAAACGCCAGTAGAGAGACCAAAAAAAAGCAAAAGCCCTTCTACTCTGGAAAGAAAAAAAGGCATACTATAAAAACACAAATAGTAACAGAGAGGAAGAGTAAAAAAGTCATATGCACATCTTTCTCGAATGGTAGAAAACACGATTTTCGGATGTTTAGAGAATCAAAGGTAGCAGTATTGCCGCAAACTAAAATCTTAGCTGATGCCGGCTACAGGGGAATGCAGAAGATACACAAAAATGTTGTATTACCGCACATGAAAACGAAAAAGAATCCGTTAAGCAAAGAACAAAAAAAAGAGAACAGAGCACTTATGAGCCAAAGGGCAATTGTTGAAAACGTAATTGGCTTATTGAAAAGGTTTAAAATCATCTCGGACAGGTATAGAAACCGACGAAAACGTTTTGGTTTAAGGTTTAATTTGATTGCTGCAATTCACAATTTTGAGCTCCCTACATGAATTTTGAAAGAAGTCTATTCTCTTTCTGGAGCAATATTAGCCCAAGCTCTGGTATCTATTCTCAACGATTTTTTTGAAGGAGCCTTTTTTGTACTAAGGATGAACTCTTCAACATTTATACCTTCTTTCACGCAATCAGCAGCGTCCCAACCCTTTGGTTTATCTTTAGGTATTTCCAAAATGCAAAGTTCTTCAACTCCAAGACAAGTAAGTTTCATAGCAGATTTTTCAGCGTATTTCTTACCTGGTGTGTCATTATCTGGCCAAATAATCACATGTTTACCTTTGAGTGGTGTCCAATCTGTTTTATTTGGGTCTGCATTTGCTCCAGACATTGCAGTTGTGGCAGTAATACCTTGCTCTATGAGAGCATTTGCACACTTTTCCCCTTCTACAAGAATAATTTTATCGGACTTTAAAATACCTGGAATATTATATAGTGGCCTTATCTCTGGTACACTAAAGGTGGATTTTTTGATATCAAAAGGAAGATATCTCTTTCCACTATCATCATCATAACGATATACTCTAACAATAGCTTGGCCGTTTTCATCGTAATAATCCCAATATGCAGTTGGATTACCTGCAGTTTTGTCAGTTTTGATCTTTTTAAAATGACCAAGCCATTCAGCTATAGAGTCCATTACTTCAGTAAACTCTGTTCTAGTACTTTTTCTATGCACTTCTGCCCAAAGATCAATTATATCTCCACCTTCTTTTGTTGCAAAATCGTGCCATAGTCCAGCTTCACTACCACTTAATTCTACTACTAGACTCTTTCCTTTATCACCTTGTATATTGCCTACATAAAACTTATCACCACGAAAAGTTCCTCTTGGTAATAGATATGAAAGGCATGATCTGATGTTTAACAGAAGCTGAGCTTTAAGTTGTTCTTTTTCTACTAACGGTACATTTTTTCGTGGAGCTGCAGTATTAAAATCACAATAGATACCCATAAAATCTCCAATATATTTAAAGTTTAGAAATTTGGTTAAGCTGTAGCTATCCAGCGTCCGTTAACCATATTTATGAATTTTGTTGGTATTGGTTTGCCGTTTTTAAGTTCGTACATCAATTGCAGGATATTCCTTTCTGGCCTAAATATCATTACTCCAGATGTATATAAACTTCTTAAAACATTAGCACCACTCAATGCTTGAAATGGATTCTTTTTTAACGTGGTTGTTGACACTTTTTTGGTGTAATGTGTAACTATTACTCCAGCCGTAGAATTAGTGATAGAGCGTAGTTCATCAATACCATTTTGCAGAAAAGAGATCATACTCCTATAATCAAAAAGAGAGTCTATTACTATAAGATCAACTGTTTTTACATCGAGATTTTCCGACATAATTTCTTTTATTTTTTCCACATTCAAAGTTAACTGTACTTTTTTAGTAATAACTAAGTTTTCTGTTCCTTCATCAAGGATTTTCTTGCTGATTCTTAACTTCTGTAAGCGCTCTCTTATGTAATCATATTCCATTTCATTCTGTAGATAGAATATCTTAAGTGGCTTTGCAGGCTTCATACCAAGAAATGATACTCCAGCAGCTAAATGTACTAACATGGAAAGAAGAAAATTACTTTTTCCGATTTTGGGAGTTCCACCTATGACCAAAAGACCGCCTGGAGTTAATATTCTTGGCCCTATTATATCTTTTGGCATTGGTGATTTATCATTTAAGTAGTGTCTTACAGAAAATGCTTTTTCTCCATTGTTTTGTAACGTGGAATTTTTTTTAGCGTTCAACCACTTTTTGGCAGAATCTATGTTACCTTCAACTAAAGTCCAAAGACTGAGTATGTCTCCCTTCTTTTCTTTATAAATGTTATTCCAATTTCCTGCTTTCTCTCCTTTTATTTCAACTATTATCTTATCTTTACCTAAATTTGCCAGATAGAACCTATCTTGATAAAATTCTCCACCCGGAAGTAAGTAAGATACACATTCTTTTATGTTATCAATTAACAATGATTTAATCTCTTTTTGAGATGAAAAACCCATAAAATTTTCCTCCTTTTTAATCAACATATTCTTTAAACGTTTAAAGTCCAGATTGGCGAGTTCACAAACAGTTTCAAAGGATCGTGATCGAATCCATTTACAAGCCTCTTTTTTAAGTTTTAGGTTCCTTCCTGCTGCATCCTGAAGAGCTCTAGCAATAACAGCAGCCCATAACTTTCCTTCGTCGTACTTCAAAATGGTAACCAGTCAGATTCAATACCATTGTTTTGTTCTGGAGTAACAACTGTAGCAATTCTGTTTCTATCTCCGTATCTACTGTCGGCTTCAATACCAACTTTTGCAGTAAACTCTAACCCGTTAAAATCAGCTATAGAGTTGATTTTTCTAGCAGTAACCGCTTTCTCTGAAGTGTCATGTGCATGAATATTTCGTGCTGACTCCAAAATGCTTCTAAGCATGGAACGACCAGATTCTCCCCAAGTATCTTCTCCTTCAACGCTTGCTTTGCCACTTTTGACACCTATAATCTGAAAAATCTTGCGTTTTGCATATAGACCTTCAGTGACAGTAAATTCAGCGTTTAAATAGATGCTGCCAGTAGTGTAGCTTTTCGTGAACCAATTCTCATAACCTCCAGGCTTTATTGCCATTTTTACCTTGACTGTTGTACCTTTCGGTATTAAACTGCTTCGCAGTTTCGCGTTATTAAAATCAGTTAAAAAATCTGATAACATATTGTCTCCTATAAATTAAGTAAGAAAAATCAACTCCATTGGTCTACAATCTTCCAATGGCCATCTATCTTATCGACAAGCTTGCTTGCCACACGTTCACCATTACGCAGTTCAAATACTATCTGACGTACAGTACTTTCTTCATCATGAGCAAACATCACCATACCAGTACTGTAAAATCCACGTAAAGATCCAGCACCACTTAGGCCTTGAAATGGATCTTCTTCCAGCATCTTTTTGGACAGTTTTTTTGTGTGGTGGGTGAGTATTATGCCTGAATCTGGATTGATAACATTTCTGAGTCTTTCAAGTGTTTTTTGCAAGAAGAATAGCATAGCGCTATTGTCATTTTCATTGCCATATTCACTTGAGTTGAAGATATTGCGAAGAGGATCGATTGCAATAATATCAGGTTTGAAACGCTCTTTAACAACATTTTTAATTTCATCTATTTCTTCACTACTAAATGATAATTGCACTCTTGGCGTGATAATTAAGTTATTGGCAGCTACATTCAAAAGTTCGTTATCAAGTTGAAGTTGTTGCAAACGTTCTTTCATATATTCATATTCAATTTCAGTTTGCATGTAGAAAATTTTTAAAGGTCTATTTGGTGTCATACCAAGAAATGATCTACCAGCAGCCATGTAAACAAGCCAAGAGATCAAAAAGTCGCTTTTGCCAATCTTAGGAGGGCCACCTAGTACTAACAAACCTCTTTTAGTTAGAATTCTAGGGGAAATTATATCTTCTGGTATTGGCGATTGATCATTCAAGTATTCTTTCACACTGAAAAAGGGAATTTTTTGACCGATATTGAAAAAGCTTTGTTCCATAATAATTGTTCTCCAATTTTTAATTAAGCAATAGGAGCCAAAGTTTTGGCTTTAATTTTCGCAAGTAATTTACCAAGATGTGGTTCTTCAACCATATTCAGGCAGCCACTGCGATCTTTAGCTGGATATCCCCAAGTATTAATCGTCTGACAGACAAATGAACGTACTTCTGTTCCATCATCTTTCTTGATTCCAACCATACTAATTACTTCATCAACAATACCTGGAATTTCACTGGCAGTTTTAGCCCCTTCACATTGAGGCAGCCAGGTTGAACGATTGCATTCATCGAGATATTGACCTAACGTGCCAACTATGATAACGTCTTTGTCTCTGATATGTTGAAACTGATTGAGCCAAGCCATCATCTCTTGAGCAAGTGACCCATAAGCAGCTCTTTTATCTTCTTTTCCTGATCTATCAGAAAAAGCTTCAGGTTGCATCCTTGCCCATAATAGACATAAACGTGAAGCAACGGTTATACTATCCACAAAGATGCATCGGTATTTAGAAACTTCAGAAAGAAGATCTTTGTGCTTGCTACAGACATGCTCATAGTGTTTTTGACTATACGCCTGATCAGACTTTAGTGCAGGGTTTGGACCACCAATTAGGCAGGCAATATCCCGAGCTTGATTCCAAGTACGAACACTAATTGAATCTCCCTGCCAATCTTGAACAGCAAGCAGACCTGCTTCAAAGTCAAGACATAGTGTTGGTTCACTTATAGTCTTTAAGAGACTGGTTTTACCAATACCGTAAGGACCAAAAATTACTACTTTTATTCCTGTAGTTGTTTTCAATCTTTCATTATTGTTTAAAATTTTAAAAGTCATTTATTCACCTCAATGGTATATGTTATATATTCAGGAAAGGTAGAATTTATGTTCAATTTTTCTTTTTGCTCTTGTAGTAGATGGAAGAGAGTTTTATACGTATTTTTCTTACCATAGTATTTAAAGTAGTTCTTGATATGTTGTTCATCTTAGCAACTTCATATAAGTTAAAGTACTTGAGTTGTTCGCATATCTTTTGCATCTTTCTTGGTAGCGTTGAAATCATGTAATCTACATCAGTACGTTTCGCTACTTCATCTTCAAAAGCTTCTGTTTTCTCAATATTGACATAGTTATTAATATTGCGCTTCATACATAGTTGTTTCTCCAATAAGTTATTGGCACGACGTTCAGTTAATCTTGCTACAAAAGTGTTAAAGCTACCTTTACTTTCATCATATCTATCAAGATAAGTCCAAATTTCACAGAAAAGTTCTTGCTCAAGATCTTCATGAGTTTCATGAGCAAAGCATTCAAAAAGTTTTAATCTCTTAGCTTGATACCGTATATTTTGAACAACTATGGCAGTTTTTAGTTTCATAACTTTTCCCTAAAACAATTAATGCTTTAAGGATGAGAACCTATAGGTGCACTTTGTAGGACAGGAGCAAAAATAAATAATACAGATGCAATTTTTAAACTACTGATATTCAATTACTTTTCTTCAAGAATAATACACATCCAAATTTAAATAATACTGCAACAAAAAATTAGGCAAAAATTCATTTTTTTTGGACAAAAATTTTCCAAATCCTGAATATATATTATATAAGCCTTTCAAACTCATCACAGGTGTCAATTCTTACACAATCAGGAAGAGCAGCAATAGCAGCCAGCATCAAAAAGCAATCTATCCATCTTGCTTGGGGAACAGGTGATTCAAGTTGGGAAAGTAGCCACAAAGTAGAAAAAACTTTCGTTAAGGGTGAAATAAAATTTGATCATCAACCTATTAAAGATGTGAAGGTTGTTACAGGGCAAACAACTTATCAGCCAAGTATTGAATATACAGTTAATGGCAGTACTGGTGTAATAAAACGTACGGAAAATAGCTCTATTCCAGTAAGTGATAAAGTTACTGTAGAGTATAGTGAAAGCACACCACCAGAGCTGATAACTTCTGAAAAACTGCTCAATGAACTTGGCAGACGTACTGCAGACGAAGTGCTATTCTGCACAGGTGATGAAAACGGTGAACTTATAACTCCATCTGGAAGGTTTAGGCCCTCAAATGTACCAACTAATAATCTCTATCTCAAATTTACTTTCGATTTCACAAACGCAGCAAATCAAGTTATACGGGAATTAGGGGTTATGGTTGGTACTAAAGTAAAAGAAGAATTACCTATAGGACAGAGGTATTTTGAACCAAAAGATATAGAAGACCATGGAATTTTGTTAGTTTTAGAACACACTGTACCACTTATCAGAACATCTGCAACTCGGGAAACTTTTTCATTTGTTGTAACCTTTTAGAATAAAATGACTTTAAACGCCTATTATAACCGCTTTAATCCTGACAAAGAGTACGAAAAAAGTTTGTTCCTTGCAGGAAGAGGTCTACAGTCTGCAGAATTAAATGAGATTCAAGATTATGCTCTTTTGAGGCTCAAAGGCATAGGTGATGCGATATTCCGCGATGGTGATATCATAACTGGAGCTGATTTTATCATAGATGGGGAAAACGGTAAAGTCACGCTTGAAGCTGGAAAAATCTATCTTCGTGGAGCGGTTAGAAAAGTCGAAAAGGAAGAATTTATTATTCCACTTAATACTACAGTTCGTATCGGTGTTTTTTTCGCCCTATCTACCATCACAGAACTTGAGGACGAAAATCTTCGTGATCCTGCAGTTGGTACAAGAAATTATCAGGAAGTAGGAGCAGCAAGGCTTAAAGTTTCCACCATTTGGGGATACCAAGCAGAGAGTGTTACTGTTAACTCTACAAATGGGGAATTTTATCCAATTTACCATATTGAAAATGGAGTATTAATAGAACATTCACCACCACCACAAGCAAACATAGTAACTACCGCTCTTGCTCGTTATGACAAGGAGGCAAATGGTTCCTACGTCGTAAATGGCCTAGAAGTAATGTTTTTGCAGAGGGAAGAAAAAGGGGCGAAAACATTTGTGATTAATGAGGGCAAAGCTCATGTTGATGGTTATGAGATTGAGTTACCTCATAGTATTCGTGTTTCTTTTGATGAAGATCCAGATATAAAATCAGTTGAATCAGAACCACATACTTTTCAGCCAAATAGTCAAAGAGTAATGGAACTTAAAGTTAATGATTTTCCAATAAGTGAAATCAAAAAAGTAGATATCACTGTTCAAAAAACATTTGCCGTTACTCATGGTTCATACTCTGGAGCTATTGATCCTATACCTGACTCTGCAGTACTGGAGATTATTCAAGTTAAACAAGGTAATGTTATTTATGAAAATAATATAGACTATAAGTTAAACGCAGGAAACGTTGATTGGTCATTACCCGGAAAAGAACCAGCGCCTGGAAGTAGTTACCTGATAACCTATCGCTGTCGCACTCATGTAAGTCCTGAAGATATAAGCGAAGAGGGATGTAAAGTAAGAGGTGCAGTTGACAACAGCTTAGTTTTGATTGATTACACCTGGAAAATGCCCCGCTTTGATTTAATTACCATAGATGCAAAAGGAGTGGTAAGAAGAATAAAAGGAATTGCCCATCCTTGGAAACCATCAATGCCAAAAGCACCTAGCGGACAACTTTTGCTCTGCTACATTCATCAAACGTGGAAAAACGGCGAAAAAGAAGGGGTAAAGATAGTGAATAATGCTATCCATGCTGTACCGATGAATGAGCTTGAAGCAATGAAAAGGGGCATAAATGATCTTATGCTACTTATTGCAGAGGAACGTCTACGTAATGATGCAAATTCAAGAGAGCCTACCACTAAAAAAGGAGTATTTGTTGATCCGTTCTTTGATGATGATATGCGTGATCAAGGAATTGTTCAGTTTGCAGCAATAGTAAATAAGGAACTAATTTTACCGATAGACGTAGAAATTATTGATGTTGAGAAGGGAAAAAAACCTTATTTGTTGCCGTATGAACTTGAGCCAGTGCTTGAGCAGCTTTTACAAACTAAAGAGATGAAGATAAATCCTTATCAGGCATTTGATCCAGTACCAGCAAAAGTTACCATGAACAAAAACACCGATCACTGGACGGAGGTAAAAACAAATTGGAAAAGTCCAGTGACAGGACAATTTAATACTAGAGAAACAACAGAGCTATTGTCAAGTAATTCATATGAAGCTGAATTTATGAGAGAAGCAGTACAAAACTTTGAAATTGAAGGTTTTGCAGCTCATGAAAAACTTAAGGGAATAAAGTTCGACGGCATAACCATTCAACCCGTAGCATAGAAGGCAAAAAAATGGAAAAAATAGCTAATAATCAGGGACAGATAAAGGGAAAGGTGAAGATACCGGCAAATATTCCAGCAGGTACTAAATTAGTGCAATTTTACGGGGATAAGGGAAGCTATGGAGAAGCAACATATACTGGTAAAAAAACTATTACCATAGAAGAGCGAAGAAGAGTTTTTTCCAGCAAACGTGTTGATCCTTTAGCACAGACATTTACCTTAGATGAAAGTAGGCATATAGGAGGTGTAGAGCTATGGTTTACAAATAGCGGCAAAAAACGTGTTGTTGTGCAGATTCGTGAAACAACAGTTGGAGTGCCTTCTCAGATTGTCATTGCTGAAAATTCCATTGAGCCAGCTAAGATCAATACTAACGGCACAGCAACACGTATAACTTGGTCACCAGTATTTTGCCATGGAGGGCAGGAACATGCAATAGTTTTACTTACCGATGACGGGGAAAATGCGGTCAAAGTAGCAGAACTTGGCAAATACGATGCAGTAAATAGCCGTTGGGTAACCAGTCAGCCTTATCAAGTAGGAGTATTACTCTCATCTAGCAATGCAAGTACCTGGACACCACATCAAAACTTTGACCTTACGTTTCGACTACTAGCTGCAAAATTTAGCGAAAATTCTCATGTTATTGATCTTGGAAAAGTTACTGCAAACAACGTATCAGATTTAATAGTTTTAACAAATGTTGAAAAAGTAGCATTTGATACCAATGTAGAATTTATCTTAACAGATGAAGAGGGAAAAGAAAACTTTCTGTCTGATAATTTGCCGCTCGCACTGCGTGAAAGATTATCTGGAGAGCTAACGGTAAAAGCAAGCCTAAAAGGAGGGCAAAAAAGAAGTCCAGTGTTATATCCTGGTTTACAGCTAGTTCTTGGTAATCTTTCAGAGTCCGGAGATTATGTTACGAGAAGTATTGCAGCAGGAGCTAACACTAAAATTACCATAACGTACGATGTGCTAATACCTGGCACTGCAGATGTTAAAGCATATGTGCAGAAGGGGGTGGAAAAATGGCAGTTAGTAGATTTAACAGCAGGAAAACCAATAGGGGAAAATTGGGTAGAGAGGACTCACGTACTGACAAACTTTAATGGCAATGAAACAAGGATAAAATTGGTTTTAAGTGGAACGGTTGTCTATCGTCCTAAAGTCAAAAATCTACGAGTTATTGTAACGTAGAAATGCCACATGACCAAACCAAACGAGGATATCCACTGCCTCATCCAGAGAATATTGCTGTGCAAGATGTTGTTCGTATCCGTACCACAATTGAGGAAATAGATGAAGATATTACCGAAAGAGAAGATGAGCATAATCAACTAAAAAATAATTTTAAACGATTTAGAGCCTGTCTTGAAAAGAAATGAGAAAGAGAATATGATGAGATAAGTAAAAAATAGTAGGTAAAAATGTATCCAAGTGATATAAGTGACAAAGAATGGGAAATTTTGGAGCCAAGTGTTGCACAAGGTGCAGTAGGACGGCCAAGAGAGCACAATATTAGAACAATTATTAATGCAATAAGATACATAATGAAAGGTGGTTGCCAGTGGAGAATGCTGCCAAAAGATTTTCCGCCATGGAAAACGGTGTATGATTATTTTCTCAGGTGGCGTAATAGTGGCAAATTGGAAGAAATACACGATATGTTAGTAAAAAAGGTAAGAAAAATGGTTGGCAAAAATGAAATACCTTCGGTAGGAATAATTGATAGTCAATCAGTGAAAACCACTCAAAAAGGGGATCCAGAGGATATGATGCTGGCAAGAAAATAAAGGGTAGAAAACGTCATATCATTGTGGATACAATAGGCCTAATTATTACAGCTGATGTTCATAGTGCAGGCATTCAAGATCGTGATGGTGCTCTAAATCTTTTTACTCAAGCTAAACGAAAAGCTCCAACGCTACAAAGGTTTCTCTCTGATCAGGGATATATTGGTAAACTGCAAAATTACTGTTTATTGAAAACAGGATGTTTATTGACGATTACTAAAAAAGCAGCTGATGCTGTAGGATTTCAAGTTATTCCTAAACGGTGGATTGTTGAAAGAACTTTTGCTTGGCTTTCCAATTTTAGACGTATGAGCAAGGATTATGAGCATTCTCCTCTTACTTCAAAAACTAATATCTCCTTTAATATGATTACTATTATGCTTGCTAAATTAGCTGCTTAGTTCCTTTCAAGACAGGTTCTCACCAATAGATAATTTGTACTCGCATTTTTTTGAGAGCCTACACCAAAGTGTTTTTGAAACTTTTTATAGCTTATCAATTCATTTGCTGGGGTTTTTAGGTCCTTTATAAGGCAGTTATAAAAAGATGATCTTAAAACTACATCTAAAGCCTTAAATGCAATTCTCACGCCACTTATGGAAGAGATTTGTTTTATCAACACATTCAAAACTTAGAAAAACAAAAGAGTTGAATATTTCTTCACAATTGTGTATAACCACTAATGCTTTTTAAGCGGATTTCCTATGGCTCTTTCCAAGTTTCTCGATCCAAAGAATGACATATCGTTCAAGCGTATCTTTGGTACTGAAAAAAATAAAGATATCCTTATTCACTTTCTTAATGATATCCTTGGCTTCACTGGCAAAAGTGCAATAAAGGGGATAGAGTTTTTAAGTGCTATTCAAGACCCTGATATTGCCTCTAAAAAACAAAGCATTGTTGATGTTCTTTGTAGAGACGAAAGTGGGCTACAAGTGATAGTTGAAATGGTGCGACCTGAAAGCCTTCGGTCATATTGTTTAAAAGGAGAGGAATTCATTCAGAAAGAAACTGAAAGGATTCTAAAGCTTATTGAACCAGATGTTTTGCCATCTGAGTCTACGCATCAGTGCGAATTGGGTAACCAGTTGGTGCCGAGCGACGCGGACAATGAACCTCCTCTTGATAAAGAAGATGCTCAATCGTGAGAGAAAGCATAAACTACAAGCATCATGTGGTTGGAGGGCTAGGCTTAGTGGTATGGTGAACGTAAGTGAAGCTTCATAAGTATCGTAACGATTAAAGAGCTAAAGATGCTGATAAGCTCCGACCAAAAGGTAATGTGGATGAGTTACATTTTTCATTTCTGGATGTACGCAAATAATAATTCCACCGGTATAGAGAAGCCACCTAACCCACTATTGTATGACAAAAGGAACAGGATAAGCCTGTATTTTCGCCTATATGGCAGGCAACCCGCAAGGAATGCTGATGGATGTGCAGGTAAAGGATAATGGAGAAAGCGAATGCCATTTTGTAACGAAATGGATAGAATTTGTAACATTAATTCGCGTGAAAACGAGCAGACTTCCATTTGGTCCCTCATGACAAGAAACTTTGTTAACCACTTAAGGTAGGAAAGCAGATGATTACAAGTACAACTGTAAGTGCACCTACCAATAACTCCGAAGCATGGAACCAGTTACCCTGGAAGAAATGCCAAAAAGTTGTTATGAGGCTACAGAGGCGTATTGTTAAGGCTGTCCAACAAGGCAGATGGGGTAAGGTGAAAACTTTACAACACCTTCTCACACGCTCTTTTAGCGGCAAAGCTTTGGCGGTTAAGAGAGTAACTGAAAACCAAGGAAAAAACACAGCAGGTGTAGATCGTCAAATATGGTCAACTTGCAACACAAAATTTCAAGGAATAAAGCTATTAAAACAAAGAGGATACAAACCTTCTCCGCTAAAACGGATATACATCAGTAAGTCTAATGGCAAAAGAAGACCTCTTGGAATCCCTACGATAAAAGATAGAGCCATGCAAGCATTATACTTGTTTGCTTTGGAACCGATAGCTGAAACGATCAGTGATCGTCACTCTTATGGTTTTAGACCAAAAAGATCCTGCGCAGACGCTACTGTGGCTTGTCACTTGTTACTGGCAAGCCGTAACCAACTACAATGGATACTCGAAGGTGATATTAAAGGGTGTTTTGATAACATTAACCATGAATGGCTCATGAAGCATATTCCTATGGAGAAGAAAATTCTTCATAGCTGGTTAAAAGCTGGCTTCCTAGAATCAAAAACTCTGTATTCCACAACTGCAGGTACCCCACAAGGTAGTATCATCTCTCCAATACTAGCAAATCTAGCCCTAAATGGACTTGAAAAATCATTGGAAAGTCAATTTGGTAAACTTGGCAGTAAAAGAAGAAGCAAAATCAGAAGTGGAGTAAATGTAATCAGGTACGCAGATGACTTTATCATTTCAGGAATCACACGTGAAGTACTGGAAAATGAAGTAAAACCTCTAGTATCGTCCTTTCTTCAGGAGAGAGGTCTTATCCTTTCCGAAGAGAAAACAAAAATTACATCTATTACAACAGGGTTTGACTTTCTTGGTTGTAATGTACGCAGGTATAATAAGAAGTTAATTATAAAACCTTCAAAAGAAAGTATTAAGAAACTTCTTAATAAAGCACGTACATTGATAAAGGCAAACATAGCGAACACTCAGGCCGTACTAATCAAGTTGCTCAATTCCCTATTAAGGGGATGGGGAAATTACTACAGCCATGTGTGTGCGAAAAGAGCTTTTAACAAAATAGACCATGAAATTATGTGTGCTCTATGGAAATGGGCAAAGAAAAGACATCCTCGTAAAGGATTACGTTGGATAAAGAATCGTTACTTCAAGGTAATGAAACAACGCCAATGGGTCTTTGCTGCACCCATATGCAAGAACAAACCGAAAGAGATAAGGTATTTAAGACTGCTTAGGTTGATTGATATACCTATCAGACGACATGTTAAAATCAGGGCGGATGCAAATCCACTTGACTTAAAATGGAAAAAGTATTTTGATGAAAGAGTGAAACAAACAAAAATGTTAGCAAGCTCTTTCTCAAGAGAAGGTTCTCTACTGTTGGTGTCACCATTAAGAATGATGTTTTCTGAGGAATCATGAAGGACAAGCCGGTTCGAGAAAAGAAGGACTTAGATAAGGGGCTCAAGCGTAGTGTGGGGAAACCTGCATGCTGCGTTTCTAAGGGAGGGAGTAGTAGCAATACTACTTCCTTACCTAACCAGCTCGCTCGTGATAAGGGCTTTGAAAAACGCGCTCAACTTTATGCTGCTAAGGCTTACTCAAGACAATTAGATAAATCTGGTAATTATATTGATCTTCAGAAAGTCTTCTTTATTGCTATTTCCAATTGTAACCTTCTGCCTGAAGAAGTTGACTATATTTCTACTCATAATATACGGGATATCAAAACCAATGGTCATTACTTAAAAGATCTACAATTTGTCTTTATTGAGTTGCCTAAATTTACAAAAAATAGAGTAGAGCAGTTAGAGAATACTACAGAGAGATGGTGTTTCTTTTTTAAATACGCAGAAGAAACAACTGATGAAGATCTGAAAAAGATAGCAGCAGAAGCTCCGATAATAAAGCTAGCATATGATGAATTAGACAGGTTCCGCTGGAATGAAAAGGATTTGATCGCATATGAAGAAAGAATATTGAGCGTGCAAAAAGAAAAAGCTATTCTTGCTCAAAAACTCGATGATGCTACTCAAAAAGGTAGACAAGAAGGTAGACAAGAAGGCATCCTCATTGGTGAAGAACGTGGCATCAAGATTGGTGCAGAAAAAGGGAGAGAAGAGGGTGAAAAACAGACTAAAATAGCTGTGGCCAAAAACTCACTCAAGGCTGGTGTTTCTATAGATGTTATCGCTCAAATTACCGATCTCTCTCATTCTGAAATTTTACAACTCAAGGAAAAAACATAATATCCCTACTTATTCACTTCAACATTTATGAAAACCCTCTCTAAGTTAGACATATCCCCTCATTAAGAATCTAGTGAACTGTCTAAAACAGCTATGAAGATTGTACATAGAATTATATAAATTACTATCATAACGTTACCCAAACTTCTATATCAAAGCTATGTGCTGTAAGTTCAATATGGAAAATATATTAACCACTTAGCATTTAATGTCTACTTCATCCATTTTAGTATTAAGACTATCAAACTTGCTACTGGTTTCCCTAATTATTTTGGCTACCCTCACTTTAAATTTTCCACTACTTGGCATATTATAGCTCCACCCCTTATATTATAACTCACCTATTGAGATTACCTCCAAGCTTGGTTACTCCTATATCAGAAAGACAAGTTGATACTTTTGAATGGCTTTGAATAGAAGCATTACTTAAATAACTTTGAGGCTCTAAACTCATTTGCTTTGCATCATCCACTTCTAACGTACCATCTCCATTGTGTAATATCTGCTCTATTGATTGATTTAGCAGACCCTTATTAAACTCTAGCATAAACTTTTCAAATTTCTTTGGACTTAATTTACCAGCTTCTTCATCAGGGCATGCTTTCTCTACATACGATTTTAAAATCCCCGAAATCTCATTAAATTTACCACTCATGATTTTTCTAGTAATCTCTTTCTGCATTCCCATATAATCAATATTTAATCGATGCATTGACACACCACTTTTTAATCCAGCTTGCTCTACTACTTTCTCAAATCCCTTTGTAATATTGAGTGCATATCCCTGTGCCTCTAGTGGAGATATAGGCTGATCTACTGTAGAAATATACTTCTGACCTGTAACTTTTCTAACAAGCACGTCAAGTAACATTATTGTACCATTTACATCCACTCTTGCATCTACTTGTGAGATTGGACTTGGAGTGCTCTCAGGTTTAGAACTCAATAATCTACCTACAGAGCTTTTCACCCAACCAAGTAAATCATTTATCCATGAAGATGGTCTTGTGCCACTGCTTGCTGCTATCTTAGGTTGGTCTATAGCAAGTGGTTTTCTCGACATATGATGACGGCGTCTGCGTTGTACAGCTTCTCCTCTTTTCTGATTGAGTTTTTCTAAGCACTGCACAATATCACTACATTCTTCGTTTTTACCACGTTCTCTTAGTTTCTCTTTAGCAATATCTAGTGGCGCCTTACCATCCTTTTTAGCATCAACATCAGCCCCTTGACCAATAAGCTCTCTAACTTTAGGGAGATTTTCTTCTCTTACAGCAGTAAACAACTTCCTGCGTAATTGCTCCTGTTCTAAAACTCTCACTATATGACCTTGTTGGGTGAGCAATAATGAACTATTGAGAGATTCATGATCCTCTTCAAGAACGTTCTTTGTATTAATAGCAACGTCTAGCGGTGTTTTACCATTCTTGTTTTTAGTATCAACATTAGCTCCTCGACTGATAAGCTCTTCAACTCTAGGAAGACTAAATTCTCTCACAGCAGTAAATAACTCTTTACCTAATCGTTCCTGTTCCAAAGCTTTAACTATATCTGTGTAACCCTTTTGAATAGCCGATTCCAAAGGTGTTTGGTTATGAACATCCTTGACTCCAATGTCAGCACCTCTATCAAGAAGGAATTTGACTGTATCTAATTTGTTTCCCTCGACAGCTACATGTAAAAGTGTAGAGCGGTCATTAGTTACATCATTAATATCATTAGCATCCTTGTCTAAAAGAAATTCAACTATTTCAAGCTTATTACTATACCGAGCAGCCACATGTAAAGGCGTATCGCCGTAGATATCTCTAGCTTTAATATTAGCGTTCTTATTAAACAGAAACTTAACTATGTCAAGCTTGTCACTAGAAGCAGCAAAGTGTAAAGGTGTCCATCCATATATGTCTTTAGCTTCAATCTTAACACCTCTATCAAGGAAAAATTGGACCATGCCCAAATCGCCTTCTTGAGCGGCAAAATGCAAAGGTGTTTTACCTTCCTTATCTTTAGCATCTAAGCTAGCACCTCGGCTTACAAGATCTTTAACTTTCTTAAAATCTTCACCTTGTACTGCAGCTAATAATTGTTCATTTAGGTCTAATTGTGTTCGCTGTAAATACTCCACAACACTATTATATTTCAGATCAATAGCAACATCTAGCGGCGTTTTACTATCATTACATTCAGCATTAATGTTGGCTCCTTTATCTATAAAATACTTTACCAAATCTAAATGGCCGCTCCAAGAAGCCCAGTATAATAGCGCCCTGCCATCTTTGTCAGTATCATTAACACTCGCTCCCTTGCTCAGAAAAAACTCTATAATATCCTTATTATTCTCCTCAGTGGCAACATGTATGGGTCTTTTACCAGCAATAGAAGCATCTGCAACATTGATATCAGCTCCTTTTTCTATCAGAAATTTTGCAACCTCTAGTTGGCCGAACCTAGCAGCATAGTGTAGTGGTGTCCAACCATTTTTATCAGCCTCATCAACGCTCACTCCCTTTTCAAGAAGAAACTCTATAACACTTTCACTATTATTTTCAGCAGCAACATGCATAGGCTTTTTACCAGCGGTAGAAGTGTCTGCAGCATTGATATCAGCTCCTTTTTCTATCAAGAACTTTGCAACCTCTAAACGGTCTCTCCATGCCGCATAGTGCAGTGGTGTATAACCTTGCTTGTCAGTATCATTAACACCTACTTCTTTGCTGAGAAGAAACTCTATAATATTTTTATTATTGTTCTCAATAGCAATATGTATAGGTCTGCTGCCATAAAGATTTTCACTTGCAGCATTAACATCAGCACCTTTCTTTACTAAAAACTCTGCAACTTCTAAATGACCTTTATACGCAGCCCAATGTAGTGGTGTCCAACTGTACTTATCTCTAGTATTAACATTAGCATTCTGATTAGTCAGATCCTTAACTTTATTAAGATTACCATTCTGTACTGCAGTCAATAGCTTTTCATCTAAAGCTATTTGTACTTTTTCTATCATTTCTACTATACTTGTGTAATCTTCTTGTTTGGCCAAATCTAAAGGTGTTTTACCATTTTTATCTTTAACTGCAATACTCGCACCTTTTCTGAGAAGGAGTTCAACCGTGTTTGTTTTATTTCCTTGTATAGCTAAATGTAAAGGCGTTCTACCGTCATTAGTTATATCATTAATACCACTAGGATCTCTGTTCAAAATAAACTCAACTACTTCAAGTGTACTATCATGTTGGGCAGCTGCGTGTAAAGGTACTTCACCATCTTTATTTTTAGCCTTTAAGCTAGCCCCCTCTTTGATCAGATATTCTACTACTTTTACATGACCGTTATTACAAGCGCTATGTAAAGGAGTATTATTACTGTTATCTTTCGCTTCTAAACTAGCACCTTGGCTAACAAGAGCCTTGACTCTATTAAGATCGTCACCGTTTGCTACAGCCAACAATTTTTTATCTAAATCTAAATGTGTTTTTTTCAAAAATTTTATTATACTTATATAATTCTTGTGAACAGCCAAATCTAAAGGTGTTTTACCATCTTTATTTTTAGCTTTTAAGCTAGCTCCCTTTTTGACAAGATATTCTACTACTTCCAAATGATCATTCTGAGAAGCATAATGTAAAAGAGTGTTACCATTGCTATCTTTCACCTCTAAGCTACTACCTTGGCTAATAAAATCCTCAACTTTATTAAGATCACCATTTTTTACTGCAGATAACAGTTTTTTATCCAACTCTAACTGCATCTGCTTTATCACTTTTGCTATATCTGTGTGACCCTTCTGCTCAGCCAAATCTAAAGGTGTTTTACCATCTCTGTCTTTAACCTTTAAGCTGACTCTCTTCCCGATAAAATATTCTACTACTTTATCAAGATTACCATCTTGTGCACTAATTAACAATCCTTGATCCAATTGTGCTCTCTTCAAAAGCTCTTTCACATCTTCTTTAGTGGCTAAGTCTAAAGGTGTTTTATTATTCTCATCTTTAGCATTGACACTAGCACCTCTATCAAGAAGAAGTTCTACTATGTTCAACCTGTCTGCTTCAACAGCAAGATGTAAAGGCTTTTTATTATCTTTGTCTTGAGATTCAGTGTCAGCACCTTCATCAAGAAGAAATCTGACCATATCTAAATTACCCTCTTGCACAGCAAAATGTAAAGGCGTTCCTTGAATCGTTATTTCATTATTAAATTTAGCACCGTTACTAATAAGAAGTTTTACCACATTCCATTTACCTGACTGAACAGCATAAAGTATTGGTATCCAAGCAAGCTTGTCTTGAATTTCAATATTAGCGCCTCTGTCAAGAAGGAATTGAACCATATCTAAATTATTCCCTGACGCAGCAAAGTGTAAAAGTGTTTGACCTTTCTCATCTTGAGCATCAATATTATCTCCTCTATCAAGGAGTAGTTTTACTATACTCCATTTACCTGACTGAGTAGCAAGAAATATTGGTGTGTACCCAAATTTATCTTGAACTTCAATATTAGCACCTCTATCAAGAAGAAGTTTCACCTTATCAAATTCACCTGCCTCGGAAGCAAGATGCAACAGTGTTCTGTCAAGTTTACCTTGAGCATTTATGTCTCCACTGTTTGGAACCTCTGAATGTATAGAACTCTCTTGTGAATTAACAATAGAACTCACATTATTTAATTTATCAATACTGTCTGAATTATTTATTTTATCTATTTCGTTACTTAATAATATCTCTTTGTCAGTAAATTTTATAGTTAATGTTTTCATTTTAGATTCTTTATAGAAATCCTTAAACCGTATAATACACAACTCGCTTGCTTCTATATTAGCATTAAAAGCATTGGTAACTATCAAGTCGTATTTATCATGAAGATAGGTATACTGTCCTGCTTTTTTAGATATTACTAATTTATTCTTTTCTTCTATGTCTTGAGGTGTTACTACAATAATTTTTTCATCAGAAATAAAGAACGAAGACTTTAAACCTAAACTATCATCGATTTCCATCGGTGCATTATCAAAAATAATTTGTAATTTTTTATACCACTTATTTACAAGTGCATCTTTCAGCCTGACTGTTATTACATCTTGCTGTAAGCCAGTAGCTGATATAGATAACTTAATTAATAAATCACTTTTACCTTTAATAACTGTTGGTATCGGTTTTATACTCAAATCCCTATTTATCTGCTGCACCAAATGATGTAGGTCTAATGTACTTCTTAAACTTTTCTTCCCATCAGCATCATCATTAATCACTACTTCTTGAATAGGGAAGTTTTCAATATCAAGCGTTTCATGACCTGAAGTAATTGCACATACATCGTTTCCGCTTAGAACAATATTTCTTCTTCCATTTGCATTGAGTTCACTACACACATCTCTCCTCATAGAATCCGCAGCATTGCTTCTCCCTCTATTATTTAAATAACTATCTAAATCTAACTTATTTTTTGACTGATTTAAAAAGGTTTGCCTTTCAACATCTTCAACTATAGCAGATATTCTACTTGCTATTTGCTGACTATTTTCTTCAGTCAATATTGACTGATAGTCTACTACAGTTTGATTATAACCACTTGACTCTTGTATACTACGCCTATTGCGAGTAGATCCACAATTTTCAAACTTCCACTTAAATTGACCACTCCCTCCATTTGAAGGCCAGGTAAATACATACCGCCTGTCACTGTCAAATTGGAAATTACCAGCACTATTAGGTGAATATAAGTACCTTCCATACTCAACATTCCGTAGATACACATTATCGCCATTAAGCTCAACTTTCCACTTACCATCGTCTCCCACCTTTGAAGACCAGGTAAACACATAACGCCTTTCATCGTCAAATTGGAAATTACCAGCACTATTAGGTGAATATAAGTACCTTCCATACTCAACATTCCGTAGATACACATTATCGCCATTAAGCTCAACTTTCCACTTACCATCGTCTCCCACCTTTGAAGACCAGGTAAACACATAACGCCTTTCATCGTCAAATTGGAAATTATCAGCACTATTAGGTGAATATAAGTACCTTCCATACTCAACATTTTTAATACATACCGCTGATGAAAATACTGCATTTCTGACTGATTCTGGTAATTTGTTTTTTAGCTTTTCAAGATCAGATTTCTCTTCTGAATTGACCCTAGGCATTTTCATGGTCTCTCTAATAGAGTAAGCTAATTTAAACATTGCACCATCATCCTCTGGTATTTTGTCAAACACAGCTATGTAACCTGAAATAAACTGACCAATATAATTGTGACTGCCTATAAACTTTAATATTCCTTCTATACCTACACTTGAATATGTGTCATTTACAGCTTCCTTAATTGCTCTATCAAACAACTTTTCATCAAAATTATAAACCTCATCCAAAAGTTCAATAGTTGAAGCACTACGACCATTCAGCATACCGTCCTTTAGCACCCTTTTTGCTTCACTTTTTATCGAACCTCTTAAACTGCTTATACAAGACTCTACCAATCTTTTTGTATCGGATGGAATATTCGCTTGGTTAACAACTTCCTCCTTTAAAAATTTAATCTGCTCTATTTTAAATAAGTTGTTACTTTCAGCTTTAATCCTATCACAAAAAAATGTGATTATATCTAAATTACCATTGTAAGCAGCTAAGTACAGAGGTGTTCTACCATTGTACTTAATCTTGATATCCGCACCTCTATCAAGGAGAAGCTTAACTATATCCAACTGCTTGGCTTCCTCAATAGCCAAATATAGAGGCGTCTTACCCTTTTTACTTTGAATGTCAACCTTAGCACCTTTATCTATAAGAAAGCTAACCATATCAAGATTATCGTAGTGAACAGCATAATGTAAAAGCGCCCAATTATCATCGTTGCAACTAGTTAAGGCATTAATGTCACCTTTCTTTTTTAAAAATGGTTTAAGTATACTTTGGCTTAATTCCACATTACCGTTATAAACAGCATAATTCAAAGCCGTCCAGTTTTGTGAACACTGATTCTTATGTTCAACATTGACATTACTTCTGTTAGCAGTTCTATCAAGAAGAGTTTTAACTTCATCACTTTTACCTTCACCATCTGCTCTGCTTACCAATGGTTTTAATACTCCCAATCCAGAAGTTGTCATCCACTTATTACACCGATCTATTATGTTCCTATCATAACCATTCAGCAAAAGGTTGTTTTCTAACTTTTCAAGCAATGATAAAATCTGACTGCTACTTGGTATTTTACTTTTAAGTTCCTTAATTTGCTCTAAACTATAGGAATTTTCTGTAAACCCGACCCGTTCCTGGAGTGAAGAAAAACCAAGACATTGATGTGTTGGCTCTTTGTTTTCTCTTTCAAAATCATCAACTGACATCAAACATTTAAAGTCATTTTCTACTTTAGGGGTATATTTACTTCTATTTTGATAATTTTCTGAAGCTTTATCAATTAGGTATTGTACTTTTCCTACCTCAGATAAGCTAAACCTATCTAATCTACGGATTGTTATTGGTTCTAAACCTAGATCAAATTCCAATGTAGCAATTCTATAAGATTCATTGTTATTCCAACTTTTTATATTGATTGTGTGATTGGATACTTCATCAGAAAACACCAAATCTGTGTTACTACTAGAAACTCTAATCCGATCTGGAGTAATATTCTTTAGTATCATTACTCCTATACGCTTTTCATCTTCCTCTATCGAATTTAAAGTACCATTTTGATTATGTGTAATATCGACAGACTCAGTGAAGTCTATAGTGTATTCTTTTACAGTTTTCTCATAATCACTCTTAAGTTTATCTTGATAGTCCATTATTCCATTAACTTCTTGCTGTAAGCCAAGATATGGGGAAAAATTACCATCATTCCACAGAAAAAAACTAACGTTTCTCCATTTACTTTGATTATCATAAAAATTTTCTACTTTTATTATAAAAGGAACCTCGTTATTCCTTATCAGTAAAAGATGATCTTTATTTCTATATCGCTCAATATCTTCAAGACGGGAATCTATCACTACATGATCATCTTGAAAATCTTTAGGTAACACAAACATATTCTGAGTTTGTGTAGCCTGTAAAAAAGGAACTAATTTCCCTTTTCCTGAAGAAGAACATGACATTGACTGTATATTCGGAATAAAAATTTCTCCTTTTTTATTCATGATTATAAGATGCTTATAGTTAAGATCTTCAAGATAGTTTTTTACTTGAATACTAGTGTTATTGTAATTTAAATGTAGGTCACATCCCTGGACTGAAAAATCTCTTTTAACCTCTTGCATAAATAACGTATCCATTTTTTCATCGTCTGAATGATTATCAATCTTAACTTCTTTATTATTTATATCATTAGCAATAATATACACATCACTTCCTTTTCCTCCTCTTGCAAACATAGTACCTTGTTCGAAGTGTATCACATCATCCCCTGAAGAACCAAAAGCCATGTGTGGAACTATATTATTATCTTGACCTTGTGTTTTTCCTCTAATAACACTAAAAACCTTGTAATCCTTACCATTGTTTAAAATTTTTTTGTAATGATTTTCTACAGCATTAAGACTATCTAGAGGATGTTCTGAATGTAATTCAAATGAGGTGATTTCTATAGTTGACGAATCTGATTTTTCAATCTTAGGAACAATATTACTACCATTTTTATCTATTAGTGCAAAGTGAGGTTTATTACTGCTTTGTTCAACATAATTTTTTATATCAAGAGTAAATTGATTATTTTGACCAAAATTTATTTTTAAAGATAAAGTATTACTGCTTGTAGAATAAGTGATTCGATCACAATCACCTAATAAATCGATTTCCGGAAAAATTATAGTTCCTGTCCCATCCACATCAATTTCTGAATATAAACCTTTACCTTTATAGTCTGCAGTTTTTACATAAAAATCATAATTGCTTTTTCCACCTTTGACCGTAACATACGGCGAAATGATTACTTTCTTGCAATTTTCAACTATATCTCTCTTGTTATTATCAAAACCACCACCACTATCTACGATAACTTTGCGGTCATCGTTTCCTATAAAGTGCTCAGAGTAACCCATGCACAAGATCTCATCTACCTTGCTCTGCCTTGCAATATAATGGTAATTAAATAGGCTGTTACTAACATAATCATCAATCAACAAACGATTGTTTATTTTTACCTTTAATTGTCCATAGTTACTAGGCTTAAAACGGTAGTCAATCACACCTGTAACTTTATCTTCTCTTAATTGACTTAAATCAAGTATATTACTAGAGTTTCTTCCACCAATGATTTTACCTAAAAAGCTAGGGTTATTTATAAGAGCAAACCTATTTGCTACATTATTGCCACCAACTATTTCTTCTGTGCCTGAGTAAATTAAAAAATTATTATTCCATATGTTACTTCCAACAACCTTGCCTCTATTTACATTTTGTAGGTCATAAACAATTGTCTTATCCTCTTGTTTCATGTTTACTTTTCTATCGTGGCTAATAACCATTGCGTTTTCACAATAGTATTTAGCTGATGGCACAGAACTTGCAATACCTTTCTCATAATCTTGACTAGTAATCTGTGGTAAACAAACCCTGCCAGCGCCTTTAATGTTATTGGGTATAACACGCGAAAAGCTTCTTGTATTAGCATTTGTTCTATTCATCATAATTGTTGCATAATCTGGACGGAGGGTACCATAGCTCACTTTCCCAAGACCAATACCATAAGCAACAACATTACTAGGAGTATAGTCTGCATTTAGATTTTTCCATACTTCCCTAGCTAGACCATTAACTGTCTCTTTTCTAGCTACAAGATGTTGTACATCAGCTGCCATAGATTGAAAAAGAAGCGTCCTCCAAAATATGCTCCAATTTTCTCCGTGGGTTGTATCATACTTTTTCTCGTATTCTACGATATTGCTGATACCACTATAAATTCCATAACCTACCATCAGCCCAAACCCAACTGCAATACCAACTACTGGCATGCTCGCTGCTGTAAGAGCAACGCCAGAAACAAATGACACACCAGAAAAAGATATAGTTGCTATATTATCTCTTATTTCTTTCTCTCCACATGGATTATCACTATTCTCCCTTTTTTTACAATCTACAAGATTACTTGCTGACATCCCTATATCAACAATATCAAAGACACCAGCTATAGCTCCTGCCGTACCTCTTGCTATCGCACTTCCAAATTTTACCCCTACAACCCGAATAGCAAATTTTGTCTGTTTACCTAAAACACCTGGTATAATTTTTCCCACAACCTTTTCAGCTGATGTTACAACTTTTGGAGCAATTTTAACCATTACATTCTCAATTGGTTGAGATGCAAAAGACCATCCTATTCCACCTAGATTTAATCCACAATCCGTTGCTGTTCCATCCTTGCAAGATACAATAGCACCGTGGATTCCTCTGATCAATTGTATTCCACCTGCAGCATTCATTAACCTGCCCTTTAGCTTCGGATTTTTTGTTAAACTACTATCTTGATGTATAATATCATCGTGCAAATCCTTGATACGTTCGTTCTGAACATAGCGTTCATACCCTTGATCTCCAACAACCTTGTCAAGTAAGTACTTGCGATCACCTTCAATGCTTTTACTTCCAACAAACTCTACTAGTTGAGCATTTTTCGCTTCATCTTGACTACTTTTAACATAAGTTAGGAACTTTTCACTATCAATTATAATTTTGTCTACATTATTTTCATCTACCTTTCCTTTACTAAACTTTTCCACATCACTCTTTGAAAATAAACAAGGATTAACACTTCTTTTGCTTCTACCACCAGGCCTTACACAACTGTTTAGGTTGAATTTCTTCCTAGGTGCTTGTGCTTCAGCAAGTATAGCTTCATTTAAGTTAGCTATACGTTGTGGATCTGTACGCAATGCTTCTGAAACATCTTCTCTAACGCGTACAAAGTAGCCTTCATCCCTTTCCTGAACTTGCAAACGGTTACGTATTTCATTAGGAATGTTACTTCTACCCTCTTGCAATGCAGCATTAATATCTCTAGCATTTTCCAATGCCCATAAGCCGCAATTGTAACCATCTGTTTGTTGAGCAATAGAAACGTCATTAACGGTAATTTGAGCAAGTTGTAGAACTTGACGAATATTATCTGGGATATTACTACCCAATGAGTCTATATAATATCAATTATACTGCTCATTTTGATGGGAAATGACCAACGTAACCCAGTGATTATTATTCAAATTGACAATTAAAGTTAATGGCCTTCTTTCACCACCTCTTACGCTATTCTGAAACTGTTGCAATTGATTAACTATGTGTTCCGGTAATCCCACTATTTCAAATAATGTGTCAGCTCCATCAATTCCATAACCATATTTTGTTCTTGCAATATCAGCTATATCATATTGCTGCAGCCAATAGTCATAATGTTCTGCTGCTGTTGCAGATTCTAAAGTCCGCCAATCTTCTTCTTGTATGGATGAATATTCGATTTTATGTATTACTTCTTCTACTGATCCTAAAGGCTTTCCCCTGGATTTATCAATAACTTTATCACCACCAATCAGAAGTACAGAACTATGGACTACTTTAGCAGGAACAAACTCATCTTTGCTCATTAAGATAAGAGATTTTCCCTCACTTGCCTCTTTATCAAAAACTACACCCATAAAATCTACTTCTTTCCCATCCGTAAGCGTTTTATAAGTTACACCCTTCGTATACTCATCACTTATTTGTTTATTTGCCTCATCTTTTAACGCATCAGCTGTCTTGCCTTCCCTTGGTCCCTTAAGCTCTAATCCTATTGGTATATATTCTTTAGCATTACTACCCCGATCTGCAAACTTAATACCATGAACCAGCATATCAATACGTTTTCCTCTACCAGTTTGAAATTCCGTTAATACTAGTGCTCTACTCTCTGGTGATTCTCCTAGCTTTATGTCGCCATAGTGACTAAATAACCCATGTAACACTGCCTGAAAATGTGCTTCTTTTTCAATTAAAGACTTAAAAGGAGATACTCCCTCTCCAACTTTTCCCCATAATTCTTTATATTTATCTAGTGCCTTATTGAGTGTTTCTTTTAATTTCTCAAGATCAGACACTTCTGATGCAGATTGATCGATATGTTGAGACTTCAATACCTCATCAAATGTTGCCTTTAACTCAGAAGGATAAGGAATATTCTCAAAATCACCTTTAAATTTATTAGTTTTTTTATTATTATACTGTTCTAAAGAAATAGGCTCACTAACCTCCATACTAAAATATTTTTTAAAATCTGACTTTTCATTAATGTTGAAATTGAGGTCTAGTTCGACTATTTCTCTATTTCCTACTTTTTGCTTAAGTTGATCAAGAGGAATGCCTTTTTTTAATACTTCAGTCCTTCCATCTGTTTCAACAATATTCATCACATAAACTGATTTTTGATCATTGCTTGGAATAAATACCATTGTCACAACTCCATGGCTTTGATCCAAGTGAGATGGTTGACCGGCACCTTGCCCTTTACTTTTCTGATCTTTAAGACGTTGAGATTTAGGTTCAGGTTGAGCTTCGGTAGGTATATTTTCTCCATAAATAAAAACGTGCTTTTTAAAACTGCTTTCTAAAACTTGAACTTCATTTAATAACAGGGACTGCCCTAACAAAAACCTACTAAAATAATGATTATCTCCCTTCTCTCCTGTACCAGGAAATGTGTGATAGATACGTTCTATATTATTCTGAACTTTCTCTTTCAGCCCCTCTTCATTAACTCTACCATTATTTCGTCCATCAATAGATATCAATATTTCATTAAAAAGAGGAATTATTTTTTGATTGCGTGACTTATCCAAAATATCTGAAATAGGAGATGGATGGTCAAGATTTACACCAACACACAGAATATCATTTGCAGTAGTTAAAACTCTCATTACATTCGGTTGAAAACCTTTTGTATAATCCTCAGCTTGCTTTAAAGCAGCAGCTGGTGTAGTTCCACTCTTTTCCCCTATTTTACCTTCTTTTAGCTCTGCTTTAGTAGCAGCCTTCATCTCTATAATAACGGGAATAGCATTTAATGCTCTATCCTTACCACGAGGCACTAGAACAATATCAGCATAACCTCTTCCTGCAAATTGCTCTAAGTAAACCCTAAGATTATGTTTATAGCGAAAATTAACAAGAGCACCTGCTATAAACCCATGATGTGCTGCTTCTCTTGTTCCTTGAGCATAGGTAAGTGAATTCTTATATTCAGAGTGAATTTTACTAACTTTTTTTAGAATATTTTCAACAGGCTTTTTCACTTTTTCTACATCAGGATTAGTCAGCTTAGCTATATCACTTTCTGGATTATTCCATAACCCCTTTTTTATTTCCTTAAACTCATGTGTTGCAGAAGTATTCTTATCCAACTTGTCATCTTTTACTTCAACAGATATTTCCCCTGTGGCTTTAACAATTTTTACTAATTTAACTTTAAGATCATCCCTAGCACTTCTCACATGTTCATTCTGTGCAGGTAAATTTGATTGACCCAGTATCTTTTCTAGCTCACCATAGGTAAATTTTTTACTCTTACTATCAGTCTTACCAGACTCTGAAATCACAAAAAGATTTACCTTCTCAATCGCGCTTTTCTGATTTGTAATACCACCTTTTCTTATAACAGCCACTTTCAGAGTTTTCGAACCATCAAAACTAAAATATATTTTTTCAATATCTAGCTTTTTCGCAATCTCTGTATCTATCAAAGTAGAAAAGCTTCCTAAAAAGAAATGAGGGAAAAAACCTTCTTTACCGACTGAATGTAAACATGATGGAATTTGATCGATATATGACTGAAACCTTGCTTTGAAAGATTCAAAATCACTTCCTTGTTGAGTTGAAGTACTTGGGCTAGCTCCTGCATTTGAACCTGCTTCTCGAATCAACAACTCTATTAATTCAAAACCTTGTGGTTTCTCTTGATTTGGCACAAAATCCTCCAACAATATATAATGTTTTTTACTTGCCTAGTCTTACATTGGACTTACCATACGTTTTTCTAACTTCTACTTCAACTAAATCACCACTTGGACCAGGTTTGTTCTTTTTATCAAACCCTTTATCAGCAGACTTACCATAGGCTAAAAACTTACTTAATGATTCATTATCTCCTTGCTCTAATATAGAACGTATATCATTTGCTTTTTCGGAAGACATGAACTCCTTGATTTGTCTAGAACTAGCCTTATCTAACATTGCCCATACTGGCTCCATAAAACCTTTTTCAACCAAATGCACTGAAAACTTTCCTTGAAAAGAAGAATCTTCCATCATTTCCTCGTCCAATGTGAAAGTACGATGATTATCAAATCCTTCTTTTTTCCACATATGCATAAAAACTTCCACACCAGCACCTAAATAATGCTCTGGACAGTCCTTTATCATAAATTTCAACCAAAGAGAGTAATCATCTTCTGAAATTTCACTTGATTTTAAACAATCAAACAATTCCTGAAATTTACCAAAATTGGGCATGTCTTTCATTTTATTCAAAGATCCATAATGATCATTTTTCTCTAAATCTCTTCTTAAAAGCTCTGGATATCTATTAGGACTTACCTGACTCAGGAAAAACTCAAATATATCAGGATAAATGCGAAAACTAGGTCCTGCCGTATAAGCTGCATTTTTCATCAAGATCTCATCCTTCTTTTGTGCACTTATTTCATCTTCAGGCAAAGATTTTATCTTATTCCAAAAGAATTCCACTGCTTCTACTTGTTGCCAACCCACTGCACAGTCAAGCCCATACTCATATGGATGACGGTCCCTCAAATCCAGTTTATCAAGATACCCACTAATGAAATGTGACCAAAACTGTGCTATAGGACCTTCTCCACAACACCTAACTAAATGATGATACTCAAGCAACCTATCATGACCTTGAGCAGAAAGTTCCTCTTTTCTTTCCTCAAATATAGCTCTTATTTCATCCTCCAAACAACACTCACATGCAATTTTGTATCTACTTCCCCTGCAAAAAGCATTATCTGAATCTGGCAGGGTAGTAAGCCTTTTACCTACCTCCCGTCTATTAAGCTTGACTCCATGCAATCCTCCTACCTCCTCCCAAGACTGCTTGTCAGATAACACTTGTGCAATAAGATTGTATCCTTTTTGACCACTTCTTTCAATTATCTTCGAATGCGTATAGCACCAGCGTTCAATTTGGAGGAGCTTAGATGCCCTATAAGGATCATCCTCCTTAACAGATGAAAACAAAACTTCCGGAATATCTCCACGGTCCATAATTACCCCTCTTTGCAAATGAACGAAAAAATACTTTGATTCTTAACCCTCTCACGTGCCATAATGAATTAGTCTAATATATTTTAAGTATACTATCACATCTTTAAAACTTGTCAATCAATACTGTAGAAAATTTTAGACTTGAAATAATTTTCAAAAAAAGCTTCTCAAATATGAGAGATACATAACGTTTTGTTTGTTTTAAATTCTGTTTTTTATAATTTTATCTTAATTATTATTCTAAAATAAACTGGTATTAATTTAACAATATATGTCATTAATAACTTAAATAATATAACCATTTCCAGCACTCAAAACCAGCTAGTGAGAGAAGAGTTCGTTTTGGAATGGATTGGTCTGCCATGTGTACCATACGAACTTTTTAATATAGTGATTTTGCTATACGCTAAAACTAGCCATATTAGCGCATTTCATCCATATCTACATACGAACTATTTTGCCTAACTTTATTGCAAAGATTTCAAAATTCTATTTTCACAATCCTATTTTTATGCTGTTTGTTCTCAAAAATATACGACCTTTTTTGAAGGAGTAAACAATTGAATTCTTTATAACACTAACTAGCATGATACTTTTACTAAAGTATTTTTTGAAAAAGTTAGTTGAATCATAAATAATTCTCTACTAATACTAGCATGTGTTTTTTATTCTGCTGAAGCGGCTCCGCAGGTTACTGTATAATCTTCAGCAGTTTTTCCACTCCTTTAAAGCATAGTCCATCATGCCCTTAATAATAGTGATATCAAATATAGGTCTTAACTATTTTAATCTATAGTAAAATTAGCTCAAATTTGGAGTCATAAGCAACTTTTAACCTATCTATATAATCCATTGTTACTCACCATAAAAACTTAACAAGAGCTTAACGACATAAGTAATAAAAAGATTATGGTTATTGACTTAATGTTGCATATCGCATACAATATATCATATATCTTAGCTTAAGGAGTAAGTATGGGTGAGTCTACTGAGATAGTAAAATCTATCATCAATCAACTAAAACCAAAATCCAAGCCAGAACTATCTGATATTGAATATGAATCCATTATAGAACATCTATCATCTAAAGAACATTTATTAAATGAGCTGATGAATGATATGTGGTACTCAGGAGATTTACCATCAGTTAGAAATCATAATGAACTACCTTCTTTAGTTGATAGCAAACTTGGACTAAGCGAGCAAATTTGTGTTTGGTTTGCTCTAGATCACGATCTTACGCTAAGTCAAAAAATTTTAAACAAAAAGCTACTTAGTGCTCTAAAATGTTTAGCTTCTAACTGTGGTTCATTTGATAATACTGAACCTCTTGAAGAATTTTTAGATGATAATAAAAAAAATAAAGATTTAAAAGTAATTCTTAATCTCAGAAGAGGAGAATCTCAATCAACAGTATTGCATGCAATTGCAGGAGCAAATATTGGTGGATTTCGTCGTACAGGAAATCAGGCTATAGATTTACTTTTAGGTGCAGGTGCAGATCCTAACATACAAGATAGTAAAGGAAAAACACCATTATACCTTGCTGCTGCCAAAGGTCATTACGGTAATACAAACTCTCTCCTCTCAAAAGGAGCTAACCCTAATATAACAAGTAGAAAGGGCAAAACTCCACAACAAATAGCAACTAATAACCTCTGCTATGATATTGAAGAATTATTTTTAACTGATAAACAGAAAAAGTTAAATGCAGAATTGTATGACTTACTTGCATTAGATTCAGACTGCACTAAAAATTTAAAGGAGTTTTTAAGTAAGCATAAAAGAGATTCAGATCTAAAAGTGGTGCTAAATATTCGGCACGGAATGGGTGAGTCAAAAGTGTTCTCATATGTTGAACGTTTTGCTTGGGACAATGAAGATCTTGCTCAAGAGTTAAGAAAGATATTTCTAGAAGCAGGAGCATTAGATTATGATATAAATATTTATCGTCAGCAAAAGAAAGGGCAGGCCAGTAAATTACTCGTTAATTTAACTTCAAATCAAAAGGAGAAGTTAAATAAGTTTTCTGATAAGGTATTTCGAGCTCAAAATATGGCTGAACTTGAAAAGATTGTAAACGATGCTATAAAGTCTGGTGTACGATTAAACTATTCTCTTTCACAAGATTTCTTTTCAGGTAATGAGTACACTTTTACCGATTATGTGATGAAAAAAATCAGTGAGTTGGAAAAAAATCCTAAAGTTGCTAGTAGTATAATATGTCAATTAGTATCAAAAGGGGCAGTGTTTGGTAATACAGTTGATGCTAACACACTGACATCAGAATTTAAAGAGCATAAAACTAACCTAAAAAAAGCTTATAGAGATTATATTAGCAATTCTCATAAGTTTATTGAAATCGCAAAAAGTGCAACCAATAGCGAGCTAAAAGATGCAAGAGTAGACAACTCCGTTTTTTACTTAGAATATTCTAAAGATAGTAAAATAGACATTACAAAAATAACAGATGGGGCAAGAGATTTAGGTCTAACTGATGGAGATGTAAAGTGTGGAAGAAATATAGTAAAGATCGGCAATAGTGAAGTAGAAATTAAAACTGAAGATGGCAAAAGGAATTACACAGACCTTACAGAAGGCAGCGGTATAGTATTAACTTTTTATACTAGTTTAGGAGAATTAGAAGTTAGATTATATCCTGATGAGAACAATAAAAAATTGATAAGAGTAGAAGTGAGCGATGAAGATCTATTTGAAGAAATAGCAAGTCATGAAGAAATAGGGCAAAACTGCTTATTGGGAGGTTTATCGGTTATTGAAGCTATAGATCAAGGTGTTTTTGCTAGATCTGGTGGATTAATGCGTCCTGAAGTAATAAGCGAGTCTAACAACAAATGGACAGAACGTGAAGAATTAAGAAGGACTTCTGATCCTAGGAGAGAAGTTTCTAGGTAGATTAATTTGCCATAAAGGTTAAAGATTATTATTTAAATATAAACTACTATAATTTATAGATTTTGGATCATTTTCTACCATTGTTGCATCCAGTATGCTAAAATCTTCATTATTTATATTGATATTTTCACATAATTGATTCTGTAACATTGACTTACTTTTCTATATCAATTTCAGCATCTTTTTGTGTGGCCCTTTGTAGTAGCTCCTTTTGTAATAACCTTTTTTAATTTTCTGGCACATACTTTTTTCGACGTTTTTTCATATTGTTACTTTTATAAACGTTAATCCATAAAATTTTTCTATTTGCTCACTCCATAACATCGGTATTTCTTTTAAATCCACTAACCTCAAACTCCTTGGCTGCCTCCCATTTACTATATCTTCTTTAATTTTTGGTGCTAAATAATTTAATCTTAAAATTTGTTGTATTCGTCTTGTACCTATATTAATTTTAATGCTCAGCTCCTTCACACTCCCATATTTTCCTTCCTCTAGTTGACGTTTCCAGGAATGTGCTCTCACCACTGCTTTCAGTAGCGCATTATTTGTTTTTCCTTCTGGCTCTACTACTGTACATTTATTTCCTTTCTTTTTTATTGGTATAAATTTTTCCTCTGATTCAGAATGCACCTCTATTCCATCCTCTCTCACCATTACTCCTTTTATTAACTTTTTCACTACTTCTTTCTGTTCTCTGAAACTTAAATTTTTCCACTCTTCCGCTTTTTCTCCCCATTTTTCATATAAATCTTCCGCTTTCTTCATCACTTCTTTTTCCACCTCTCCTGCTACTATTGTTCGATTTACTGATTCACAACTTTTTCCCCTTAAATGATTGTTGCACACATAATATCTATACCTCTTATTTTCCTTTTTTGCATATGTCAGCGTCATGTTTACTTCACAGCTCTTGCACTTAACTATTCCCTTTAGCAGCGCTTCCTCATATTTCGCCTTTCTATATGGTTGATTCTTTATCAATTCCTGCGCTTTTTGCCATTTTTCCTCTTTTATTATTGCTTCATGCTTTCCCTCATACCGTTTGTCATAATGTCTTATCTTTCCCATATATATTGGATTTGTTATTATTCTTCTCACCGTGGCCTTTTTAAAGATATCTGATTTTGTTCTGTAACCTTGGCTATTTAACTCCCTTGCCAATTCTGCCATTGACTTCAGCTCTATATACCTCTCAAATATATGTTTTACCAACTTTGCTTCTTTCTCATTTATTATTAATTCTTTATCCTTTACATCATATCCAAGCGGTAAAGTTCCACCCATCCATAACCCCTGCTCCTTTGATGTTGCTATTTTATTTTTTACTCTCTCTACTATCATTTCTCTTTCTAGCTGTGCTGCTCCTGATAATACCGTTTGTACAAACTTTCCCATTGGCGTATTATTGTCAAATATCTGCGTTACTGCTACAAAATTTACTCTATGCCTTCTGAAAAATGACGTTACTTCAATGCTGTCTTTTGTTTCTCTTGATAGCCTATCTAATGTATATACTACTACACAGTCAACTTCTCCTGTCTTTACATCTTCAAACAACTCCTTTATCGCTGGTCTTTCTAAATTTTTCCCTGAATATCCTCCATCATCGTACCTTTTGGCCAATGCTACCCAGCCTTCTTTGCTCTTTATATATTTTTCACATGCTACTCGCTGCGCATCTAAACTGTTAAACTTTTGTTCTAGACCGTCTTCATTTGACTTTCTCGTATATATTCCACATCTTATTTCTTCACACACTTTTGCTCTCCTTTTCACGCATCCCAAACAAGAGCGGTCCATTGTAACTCATTCCCATTATTTTACCTGCTACTGCTGACAATGACGTGAAAAATTCTTCTCTGTAGATTAAACCCTTATCTGTTACCATTACCGCATGCGTCTCTTCACCTCTCTCTAGTATTAATTCTGTCCCTTCTACTGGTAATTTATCGCTACTTATTCTTTTTCCCTTCTCTAACCGATCTGCCAGATACTCTAGCCTTTTTGTCCCCTTTCTTGACATTTCTCCATATACTTTTTCCTGCATTCTATAAGCTAGTCTTGGTATCAGATATTTCTTTGAATGTTTAGGTGCCTCTTCCCCAAATACCTTCTTCCACATTCTCCTTAGCTCTTCTAACGTTTTTTTCTCTAAATTCATTACTTTCTTTTCTGTTTCTTCCTCCATGTTTTCAGCCTCTCATAAATAACTTTTCAATTCTGTCCGTTTCTTTCTTTAATATCTCGGCTATTTCCTCACTATTTTTTGCATAATCCACTGCTATCATTTCAAATTTATCCGCTTGTTCTATTTCTCCTCCAGCTTTTACTAGCTCTTCCACTATTTCTTTTTCACCTACCATACATGCAAGGTGCAGCGGCGTGCATTTATTTCCATATTCCTCAGCATTTACATTCCCTCCTGATTTTATCAATTCTCTCACGGTTTCTAGGCGTTTCTCCGTTACCGCTAGGTGCAGTGCCGTATATCCTCTTGCATCTGCTGCATTCACATTTGCTCCTTTTTCAACTAATAACCTCACTGTTTTTGCGTCCACTGCATAATGTAAAACTGTTCTTCCTTTTTCATCTCTTTCATAAATATTTTTGAATGAGTTCTCTAATAATTCTTTTGCTGACTTCTCTTTCTTATCAAGCTTTACCATAATCTACCTCACCTTTTCTTTAAATTTAAACCCCTCTTTTAAGCCTTACTTCTCACCACCTCATCTATCATTTCGTTCACTTGGCTCATTATTTTGCTTGCTAAATTTTTACATTCTTCCTTTATTAGTGACTTATCTTTCTTCCTTATTTCTCCTATCTCTATTATTTTTAACTCCGGTAAATAACTCCTATTCAACATGTCTGCTATTTCTCCCACTAGCCTCTCTATTCCATAGCATGTCAGTTCTCTACTTTTTGTTATTCCTCCTTGTTCTCTCAGAAATTTACTCGCCTTTTCACTCTCTTTGCTATCACATAGACGATACTTTTCACTTTCCCATATGTAGTACATTGGTGTTGCACCGTACTTATTCAGTTGATTAACTTCAGCTCCTGCCTTTACTAGCTCTTTTATTATTTCAACTCCTGCTCCTCCTATTTTGCATGCAGAGTGCAATGGCGTACATCCACTGACATATTGAGTAGCATTTACTTCTGCTCCTCCCCTCATCAGCACTTTTACATTTTCTAAACTTCTCGCAAATACTGCGCAGTGCAGTGGTGTATAACCCTTTTTATCTCTTGCATTTACCTCTGCTCCTTTTTTTATTAATAACCTTACTGTTTTGTAATCAGAGATTTCCACTGCTTGGTGTAATATCGTCTCTCCTTCTTCATTTCTTTTATTAATATTTTTAAATCCGTTACTTGATACTTCTTTAAAAAACTTACTAAAAGATTCTCTCTTTTCTTCGTTGAACCCCATTGCATACCTCACAAAATTAGCTTTTCTAGCGCCAGACAAATTTCTTATATTTACCTGCCGCTATTCAATTCATGTCCGTTTTAGCATAAGAAAGCAAGTCTTTTTCTTTTTATTTCATACACTCTAACCTATTATTAACATAATATATGAGGATCTAAATATAAGTGCTTAACTTATTATAGATATTACTTGGCTATTTTTCCAACTTCTGTTCAAATGACGATGTTCGTGCCACGTTAGTACTCCTGGGTAAAATACCAAAATGTAACTTTCTAACTCGTGTATTGCGTCCTTTTGCTTTAAATCTAAATTGTTTTCAAAATGAACATAGTGTTCTGCCACACCAAATCTTATAACTTTTTGGTTGGTAAAGTCTTCTACCTTGTAATGGTGAGTAACGCTAAACCTTTCTAAAATTGGCTTGTACTTTAAATTCCACAGTTGTTCAGATAGCTTATCACTTCCTAGTAAAAATTTATCCCCTTCCTCTTCTACGCTCGTAACCGGAAAACATGCGTTTATTTCCCCTAAGTTCCAGCTATCTGATAATACTATCTGCGCTTTAGCAAACTTAATCTCAGGTAATAAGCTCTGTGGTAGCGGATATAACGTTTTTAAATTATTCCACTGATGACTTCTTTCATAAAGACCGTTATAATTCTTTGTGTGAGGCTCGGTTTCTCCAAGTATTGCTACATCTAATCGATATATGTCATTACTAAATGCTTGCTCATAATGATCGCGTAGATAGTTTTCTATTATCCTAATAACTGGACCACTAGACCTGAAAAAATTTACTCTTCCAAATGATAACACTGGTCCATCTTTTTCTATTTTTACCCCTGAATAATCAGAAAGAAGATCTCCAAATAAACTCTCATCCAATATAAATCTCTGCACATTATAATAATCGTTAAAAATCCTCATCAATCTGGATCTTACAGGCAGTGATAGTTTTGCCAGCTCTACTACTGCATCTACGAAGAAGTCATTTGGTACCTCTTTTATCCCTACTTGCAACTCAAAAAAATGTTTACCAGGTGGTTCTTCGATAATTTTAATATCTTCTATATTTGCCCACTTGAGTGCTATTTTAAGTGATTTAGGTGTTCCTCGCAGTCTTTGAAATTTTACTCCTTCTACTATGGCTCTTCTTTTATCTTTTACCCAGAGTAGTATTTCTTCTAAACCATATTCTTCTATTATCCACGGCAATGTTTCTTCTTCCAATCTAAACTTAAATCCCCTGATACAGCTTGGATCTACTTTATAATCTATCGCATCTACTAGCGCTTTTTCCTGTTTTGTTGCATTTGGTGGCAGTAACATTAATTCAACTCAATCTTTAAATTTCGCAAATTTGCACATTCATTTCCTAGCACTACAACATCTTCTTTTGGCTCGATTAATTCCACATTTTCTACACCCTCTACAAATAGATTCGCTATTATCCATGATCTTGTTACACTCCATCCCAGCCTTCTATTTGCTTCAAACTTCTTAATGAACTGCTTCTTGATTTCCTCCTTCGATATCACAGGACTTATGCTCATTCTGCTGTGAATATCTATTTCCGTAATATTGCAACCAACTACTGTTACTGTATCGGTTAAAACCCTTATATCATCTCTAGTAACCTGCTTTTTTACAATTTTAAGTAGTTCTTCTGATACTATGCCAGTTGTGGATAATTGTGTTGATAAGATTGAAATTTGTACTTTTCCTGGTATAGGTGATTCTACTAATGCATCTTTTACTCTACTATCTGCTGACAGTGCATGATACCTATAATACTCCTTGCTTCCACACGTGCTTGAGCCTACTATCTTTGCTTTAATTCTTTTTCTAAATCGTTCATCATCTTCTTCTTTTTGCCTCTCCACTCCATAAAACTCAGCTAAATTATCAAGATCTTCTCCCATTGCAAATTTTAGTAAATTGCTCTTTACTGATTCATTTATTCTTTGTCTTAGTAACAATTCCCTCCATGCTGCTACTTCTAATACCTTCATCGCTGGGTCACTTTCTACTAATGCTGTAAAACTTGCATCACACTTCACTAACTCTTCCTTCATCCGAGACAGAATTTCTTCGAAGTTCAGTCGCTCAATAATGTTAGTCTGCTGCATCTTTATACTATAAAGCGAATGTTTTTCCCACTTGGTACGTATAATCCTTCTAGGTCAAGCGTTACTTTTCCTTCTTTCACCTCTGTTATTTTTACTTTTTCTAATTTAAATCTTTTTTCCCATTTCCCTAAAGCTTCTGCTGTTGCTGCATATATCTCAAGTGTTAAATCTCTACTGATTGGTTTATCCACTAATTCAAATAGTCTAGACCCATAATCCCTTCTCATTATCCTACTGTTAATAGGAGTGGTCAGTATATCAATTATTGATTGTTTCAGATGTTCTATTCCTTCTAATTCTTTTCCTGTTTTGGAGTCCATCCCTTCCATTTTTAGCCTGCAAACACGTTTTCACTGCCTTTTATTACTTTAAACCCACATGAAACTATATCTCCTACTCTTCCCGCTCCAAACCCATTTGCAAACACTGTTTTTGATCCTTCAGTTAATGCTCTTCCTTCACTAAATTTGTCTCCTTGTCTGCACATTGGCTTACCATTTACAGAAACATCGTTACTCCCACTAATGCAAAAATGCGGTGTTACTTCTACACAATAATCTCCTACTCGTACAACCGATTTATTCATTTAATTAAGGTTTATTCTATCTGCTTTCAGTTTTATTTCGCTCTTCGTCATCTCTATGCTCGATTCCCCAGCTTTCAGTGTTATTTTGTCTACTACTTCAATCTCTAAATGATGCTTCTCTTTATCATATAACAATCTTGTTCCATCCTGAAACTTCACACTATTTATTTCTTTTTTATCCTCTGGTGCAGAGTATTTTTCCTGATATATTCCTCCTAATACCACTCCTAATGATAGTTCACCAAGAGGAGAAAATACCATTACTTGTTCATCGATATCTGGTGGAGACCAATTTCTATCTTTTCCTGCTTTGCTTGTTATCCATGGTAAATAATCTGTTAAAAATTCTCCTATTTTCACTCTTACTTTTGCTTTTTCACAATCTATTTCTTTTACAACTCCTATACGGACAATATTGGCTAATTTCCTCTGTAATTCTGCAATCGCAAAATTATTCTCTAACATTTATTTCACCGATTTCTATTTTGTGTGGCATAAATTTTCCTTCTTTCCAAATAGATCGCCCTACGTGTATTGTATGCACCCATTCTACCATCCACACAAGATATGCATCTAATTCAGGTCTAAATTCGTCAACTTCTGCAGAGATAAATTCTCCTGGTGAAACATTTTTTACGTTCCAAGTATTTTTATCTACTACTTTTGCTACTTCTGCTGCTAATGACCTGACAATAATAGCTGCATTTTCTATTGTGCTATCAATCACAATCCTCGCTTCAAATCTTGCTTTCAGCGCTAATTCTTCTGTTCCAGGATCATGTCCTTTTTCAAATCCGCTAAGTTCCACAAACACCGCTGGCGCTACTAATTCCTTTCTTATCGATGGATAAATTTCACATGTCTGTATTGCTGGTATTTCTTTCTTCAGTGTGGTGCAAATTGCGTTATGCAAATCTTTAAAATTCATACACTTCCTGTAATATAACTTAATTCACGTTCAAAAAATTTTGTAAATACTTTCTCAACCTCATAATTAACAAGATTCCCTATTATCCTTGAAGCCTCAGGTTCTAGTGGCAACTTAACTTCCTTTATTGGCAATGCTGCCCTTCCTTCACGTTTAAACATACCGCTATTTCCTTTTGGCATAACTGCTGCAAATCCTCCTATAAACTCATGCTTTCCTACTTTCGATCCTCTTCTTGTTTTTTGTATTTTGCCAATTGCCGATGCTTTAATGTCATAGAGATTTGCTCTAATTAGAGGTTGTCCGGAAACAAGTAAAAGGCTATAATATCTGAAATTTTAGTACGGGGTAAAGATGAGAAAAAAGTATCCAACAGATCTAAGCGAAAGGGAATGGGCAAGAATAGAAAAACACTTCAGAGTATCATACAAGAAAGGAGGAAGGCCGCCAAAGTATAGCAAAAGAGAAATATTAGAAGCAATTTTCTATGTATTGCGTACAGGGTGTCAATGGCGGTATTTACCAAATGATTTTCCGCTATGGAAGACTGTGTATGAGCAGTTCAGGCAATGGAAGAAGCAGGGAATTTTTGAGAAAATGAATTATGAAATTACAAAATATAGTAGAAGAAAAATAGGAAGGAATGAGCAGCCGAGTGCCTGTATAGTAGATAGTCAATCTGTAAAGACTACAGAAAAGGGGGGATCAAAGGCTATGATGGAAGTAAAAAAGTAAAGGGTAGAAAAAGGCATATAATTACAGACACTCAGGGTTTTATACTAGGTTGTTACGTAGGCGCTGCTAACGAAAATGATAGAGATGGTATTAAAATAGCATTAAACAATATGAGAACAAAATATACTAAAGTTAAAAAAATGTGGGCTGACATGGGATACCAAGGAAGAAATTTAAAGAATCACATAAAGGAAGAATATGACATAGATATTGAAATTGTTAAAAGGCCTCCATGTAGATTTTGGGTGCACAAAGATACGCCACCTGAGCTACTACCAACAAGAGAACAAGGGTTTAAAGTACAGCCAAGAAGATGGGTTGTAGAAAGGACTTTTGCTTGGGTTAATAGGAATAGAAGGCTATCGAAGGAGTATGATTTACTCACAACATCCACTGAGAATTTCATATACCTAGCTATGAGTAGGGTTATGTTAAAGAGGGAATATGCTTGAATTTACTAGTTTCCGGACAACCTCTTAGAGGTTGTCCGGAAACTAGTAAAAGGCTATAATATCTGAAATTTTAGTACGGGGTAAAGATGAGAAAAAAGTATCCAACAGATCTAAGCGAAAGGGAATGGGCAAGAATAGAAAAACACTTCAGAGTATCATACAAGAAAGGAGGAAGGCCGCCAAAGTATAGCAAAAGAGAAATATTAGAAGCAATTTTCTATGTATTGCGTACAGGGTGTCAATGGCGGTATTTACCAAATGATTTTCCGCTATGGAAGACTGTGTATGAGCAGTTCAGGCAATGGAAGAAGCAGGGAATTTTTGAGAAAATGAATTATGAAATTACAAAATATAGTAGAAGAAAAATAGGAAGGAATGAGCAGCCGAGTGCCTGTATAGTAGATAGTCAATCTGTAAAGACTACAGAAAAGGGGGGATCAAAGGCTATGATGGAAGTAAAAAAGTAAAGGGTAGAAAAAGGCATATAATTACAGACACTCAGGGTTTTATACTAGGTTGTTACGTAGGCGCTGCTAACGAAAATGATAGAGATGGTATTAAAATAGCATTAAACAATATGAGAACAAAATATACTAAAGTTAAAAAAATGTGGGCTGACATGGGATACCAAGGAAGAAATTTAAAGAATCACATAAAGGAAGAATATGACATAGATATTGAAATTGTTAAAAGGCCTCCATGTAGATTTTGGGTGCACAAAGATACGCCACCTGAGCTACTACCAACAAGAGAACAAGGGTTTAAAGTACAGCCAAGAAGATGGGTTGTAGAAAGGACTTTTGCTTGGGTTAATAGGAATAGAAGGCTATCGAAGGAGTATGATTTACTCACAACATCCACTGAGAATTTCATATACCTAGCTATGAGTAGGGTTATGTTAAAGAGGGAATATGCTTGAATTTACTAGTTTCCGGACAACCTCTTATAGTATTTTCTAAAATGAATGATAAATTTCCATTATGGTATTACCAACCAAAAGTTGTAAGTCTGTATATTTATGCATTAAAGGTCTGAGGCGGCTTTTGATGGTATTCCAACAATGCTCTATAGGGTTCAAATCTGGTGAATATGTTGGTAGATAGAGCAAACGGCATCTAGCATTATCTATTAACTCCTTTGTTTTGGGAGTTTTATGGAATGTGGCATTGTCCATAACTATTGTAGTACCATGTGGCAATTTAGGTAATAACATCTTCTCTAACCATGTATTGAATACCTCTTTGTCACACCCACCTTTGAAAGTCATTGGTGCAATAAATCTCTTTCCAATCCACCCGCCTATTATACTGATTCTCTCTCGTTTTCTTCCTGGAATATCTGCATAAATTTTCTTTCCTATTGGAGCACGTCCATACTCTCGGTATAACCTATTATCAACTCCTGCTTCATCTATATATAAGATGCTGGAATGGTCTATTTTTGAGATTTTATCGGTAAATCGCTGCCTATCTTCTTGATTGCGCTCTTGATATAGTGTAACTTTTTTTTAAAGTAATTCTTAGCTGTTTCAGCCTATACCAAATTGAATTTATTCCAAATCCAAGATTTTGTTTCATCTCTGCCAGCGTATGATCTGGATTCTTTTTAACATATTCTTCGAGTATTTTTGGGTCTATTTTTCGAATAAAGCTGCCGTTTTTCGATGGCCTTAGGCTTTCACCAGCGGCTTTCTTTCTTAACCAGCGGTACAGAGTTGCTATTCCTATCTCCAAAAGCTCTGCCACCTCAACCTTTGACTTCCCTTTTTCTATCATCGATACTGCCCTTTCCCTTAAATCCACACTATACGCCATTATAACTCAAATAGCTTATTATACCTTTATCATTTACTTTGGGAAGTACTATAAGAGGTTGTCCGGAAACAAGTAAAAGGCTATAATATCTGAAATTTTAGTACGGGGTAAAGATGAGAAAAAAGTATCCAACAGATCTAAGCGAAAGGGAATGGGCAAGAATAGAAAAACACTTCAGAGTATCATACAAGAAAGGAGGAAGGCCGCCAAAGTATAGCAAAAGAGAAATATTAGAAGCAATTTTCTATGTATTGCGTACAGGGTGTCAATGGCGGTATTTACCAAATGATTTTCCGCTATGGAAGACTGTGTATGAGCAGTTCAGGCAATGGAAGAAGCAGGGAATTTTTGAGAAAATGAATTATGAAATTACAAAATATAGTAGAAGAAAAATAGGAAGGAATGAGCAGCCGAGTGCCTGTATAGTAGATAGTCAATCTGTAAAGACTACAGAAAAGGGGGGATCAAAGGCTATGATGGAAGTAAAAAAGTAAAGGGTAGAAAAAGGCATATAATTACAGACACTCAGGGTTTTATACTAGGTTGTTACGTAGGCGCTGCTAACGAAAATGATAGAGATGGTATTAAAATAGCATTAAACAATATGAGAACAAAATATACTAAAGTTAAAAAAATGTGGGCTGACATGGGATACCAAGGAAGAAATTTAAAGAATCACATAAAGGAAGAATATGACATAGATATTGAAATTGTTAAAAGGCCTCCATGTAGATTTTGGGTGCACAAAGATACGCCACCTGAGCTACTACCAACAAGAGAACAAGGGTTTAAAGTACAGCCAAGAAGATGGGTTGTAGAAAGGACTTTTGCTTGGGTTAATAGGAATAGAAGGCTATCGAAGGAGTATGATTTACTCACAACATCCACTGAGAATTTCATATACCTAGCTATGAGTAGGGTTATGTTAAAGAGGGAATATGCTTGAATTTACTAGTTTCCGGACAACCTCTAAGAGGTTGTCCGGAAACAAGTAAAAGGCTATAATATCTGAAATTTTAGTACGGGGTAAAGATGAGAAAAAAGTATCCAACAGATCTAAGCGAAAGGGAATGGGCAAGAATAGAAAAACACTTCAGAGTATCATACAAGAAAGGAGGAAGGCCGCCAAAGTATAGCAAAAGAGAAATATTAGAAGCAATTTTCTATGTATTGCGTACAGGGTGTCAATGGCGGTATTTACCAAATGATTTTCCGCTATGGAAGACTGTGTATGAGCAGTTCAGGCAATGGAAGAAGCAGGGAATTTTTGAGAAAATGAATTATGAAATTACAAAATATAGTAGAAGAAAAATAGGAAGGAATGAGCAGCCGAGTGCCTGTATAGTAGATAGTCAATCTGTAAAGACTACAGAAAAGGGGGGATCAAAGGCTATGATGGAAGTAAAAAAGTAAAGGGTAGAAAAAGGCATATAATTACAGACACTCAGGGTTTTATACTAGGTTGTTACGTAGGCGCTGCTAACGAAAATGATAGAGATGGTATTAAAATAGCATTAAACAATATGAGAACAAAATATACTAAAGTTAAAAAAATGTGGGCTGACATGGGATACCAAGGAAGAAATTTAAAGAATCACATAAAGGAAGAATATGACATAGATATTGAAATTGTTAAAAGGCCTCCATGTAGATTTTGGGTGCACAAAGATACGCCACCTGAGCTACTACCAACAAGAGAACAAGGGTTTAAAGTACAGCCAAGAAGATGGGTTGTAGAAAGGACTTTTGCTTGGGTTAATAGGAATAGAAGGCTATCGAAGGAGTATGATTTACTCACAACATCCACTGAGAATTTCATATACCTAGCTATGAGTAGGGTTATGTTAAAGAGGGAATATGCTTGAATTTACTAGTTTCCGGACAACCTCTAACACTTCTAATCTGCTAGTTTTCGCCTTAAAAATTCTTAATCTCTTTCTTATCAAACTTAATTTTACCTTCTTTTCCTCACTGATTTCCTTAGCTGCTTTTGATTTTAGCCATATTGCTGTTTTGTTTAATGCACTCACCGTCACTTTTTCCACTTTTTTCCTTTCAGCATCTATACTTTGTATAATACTACCGGTGTTAATACGCATTTGACGCTCGAATTTTCCATACCATTCCTGAATTATCTTGCAGCGGTGGAGAATATACTTTATATTTACGATCACCTATAACAAAAATATCTCCTACCATTGGCCTCAGTAAATCAAAAACGCTTACCTCAAAAAAAATCATCCCTCCCACAAATTGTCCTTCACCAATCTCGTATAATTTATCTGGCTCTTGCTTTAACACCTGTACCATATATGACTTATCCTTTGATTTATATAAAGCCACTTCTCCTAAATGGGCAAAACAATCTTCTAATAATCGCTTAATATTCTCTTGCATATTTCTTTTTGATATACTAACCTTTACATGCTAAGAAAGCGCATACCGGTAGAGTCGTTCTGTGCCTCACCACCTTGTAGTTACTCTACCAGTATTGTTATGCTGCAACGATCTTGACCAAAACGGCCGGGCGGTGGCACATTGGCAGAGGATTTGACTGCGTATGTAAATCGTTCCCTCTATCAAATCTTCTTGGCTCTTGTTTTGCATAGAGTGGCTGTCCGAGAGTATTCACCGTCTCATTAAAGTCTGCTGGTGCAAAATATGTTGTAAACGTGCTTGCTGTTCCTAGTGGAAAACAGTGCCCTGTATCTTTCTCAATAAATCTTCTAACCGTTCCTTCAGGGTCAGTTGCTTGCCCTCTATATTCCTCAAACGTTATGCCACAAAATGTAAACCCTGACCTCATATCATTTCGAAGTGCTGCTCCTTCTTGCCATCTTTCATATGCTTCTTTTACTTTTGCATGAGAAGTTAGTGCATCAAAAAACTCAGGGCTTACCAAGGCATGAATTCCAGTCATATATTCACCACTTAGGTTATCTTCTATATGCCGCAATACTTCCAGACACTTACGTTTTACATCAGTTGTTGCTGTTCCAAGGGCAAAATTTACTACTTTTGGTGTTATTTCAAATTCGTTGTACAGATTTAATAATTCTGACCCATCAGCATCTAAAATTATTCCCTTCAGCGCTCCCATTCGCAAATGCTCTAATGTTATTGCATGTTTGTTTCTCATTAGCTGTAAATGGTCAGTTATTACGTCTGCTAGCGCTTTAAGTTCACTTTCTGATCCAAATGCCCTTATTCCCTGTACTTCCTCTGGTAACACTACATCATCATGCGGAATATGTGGAATCGTAAATGTTCTTACCTTTCTTTTTCCTCTTTTTCCTACTGTTGCTGGCGCCCCTGGTACTTGCGTTGGTAATAAACTTAATACTCCGTTGTGTTCTTCTATGGTAATATGTCTAAATCTTACTGACCTACTTGGAAACAAATTTAGATTTTCAACTCGTCCATAATTTATCGGCAATATATTCATCGCATTTGTTAGTGCCGTCATGCTAAATGCTGTATTTGTAAATGGATTTTGCATTTTTTCTCTCCTTTTTTTCCTATTAATTTTAGTTAAATTCCCTTGCGGACAATGATCCCTCGTGCTTCAAGTTGCTTTATTGCTGCAGCTTTCTGCTCTTCAGTGATATTTGCTGGCCACACAACCGCATGATCTGCTAGTATTGCACAACGAGTAATAATTACTGCTTTAGCATTTTCTGTCGCATTTACATCACTTACTACTGCACCTATCGCTGTTTGTGTACCATCTGTGGCAGTTGGATTTATTATCTTAACCATGCTATCTTTATCGAGAGCTACTACTGTACCAAGCTTTAGGTTCTGCCCTTTTGCTACTGTTATCTGATCTCTTGAATATAGACTTGATGCCTCATACTTTAATAAGTCACCCAGATTATTTTGTTCGCTTATACAACTCATAAATTTCTCTCCTTAACTGCTTACCGCCGCTTTTATCAATGCTATATACGGCGGTTATAAAAATACTTTAACTCCTACGACTTTTCGCTACCTGCATCATCAATTCTTCTCCTGAATTCTGTGGTATTGCACTCAGTATCTCTGTCTTCTTTGTTCTCTCTGCAAGTAATTCCATTAAAACTTCCCTAGCTTGCTCAACACTTACACTTTGCTCAATAAATTCTCCTATCTTTTCTGGCATCTTCGATAAATTACATAAACGTATTAATTCAAGAACTTCAGTACGATACTTGGTTAAATTATCAGTTTCTAGGTCATTTGTAATTTGTTCATTCATAGTAATACTCCTGTTTTTATTAATAGATGAAAGAATTGTCATTCCGTCTGCAAGGCCTATTTCTACTGCTTTCTCCCCAAAATATAGCCCTGCCTCTGTTGATCGAATCTTTTCAATTGAAAGACCTCTGTTCCTTGCTATTAGCTGCAAAAACATTTCATATAGTCGGTCTACTTCTTTTTGTAAGCTTCCCAGACTTTCAGACGTCATTGGCTCATGTGGGTTTAAATCATTCTTTCGACTACCAGCAAAGATTGTGGTGTACTTAATACCTTGCTTTTCATCAAATCTACTTTGATCTATATGACTTGCTATTACTCCAATACTGCCAACACCAGAAGTTCTGCTCACAAATACCTTCTCAGCGCTTGAAGCTATAGCATATGCAGCAGAGTATGCATCATCATTTGCTATCGCTATTATCCTCTTTTTTGCTCTTGATTCATAAATAAAGTCAGCTAGGTCAAATATACCGTTTACCTCTCCTCCGGGGCTATCTATTTCCAGCATAATTGTCTCTATGCTACTATCTGCTAATGCTTGTTTGATTTGTTCTTCTATTTGCTCATATGATGTCATCCCGAGCATTTCATCAAACGCACCTGGTTTTTTAGTCAAGATTCCATGTATTGCTATAATTGCAGTTCTTTCTACGTTACTTTTGATGGAGTGCTTTATGTTTTTAAACGTGGGATGTTTTTGATTGTTTAATGACAATAGCTCAAAACTCCTTGGTTCAAGCATTAATGGTTTTCCTAAGAGCATCATAATCCTTTACAATCAGAGTCAAACATTAAGTTGAGACTATTTGCACGTTTTTGATCTTCTGCTATTTCTTGATCTATTTCTTCAACATCGTAACCCATTTCTGATACTACTTCCGATCGACTCTTAAATCCATTCCTTACTGCCATTTGCTGCGATTGCTGGTCTTTCAGTGGATCCACCCAATCAAATCCCTGTGGTATCCATTTTACTTCTTCTTTCGCTGCTTTTACTACTTTTTCATCTATACTCAGTTCTCCACAAAGCACTGCTAATTCTAGCCATCTATTCCAAATAGGTCTACAAAACTGGAACACTATCACGTTATGCTGTAACATTGCGCACCTTCTGCGAAACTCTATCAACCCTGCCCGAATGGATGAATAATTAACGCTTGTTAAATCTCCTGTTAGCTGCTCATATGTTATTCCTGTACCTATTGCTATTGCCCTCAGTTGCTGTCTTATAAACGCTTCATAACTTCCTCCAACATCTGACGGCTCTGAAAATTTTATGTCTTCTCCTGGGTCTAAAAGCTGCATTGTTCCAGGTTCCAGGCCAGATAGTGCTACTCCTTGCTCACTTGCTTCACCTTCTCCCATGATATTTGCTTCTGGATCAAGTCTCGTAATAAATCCCGCAAACATTGCTGCAGTCTTTTTTCGTACTAATTCTGCATCATCATATTGATCAAGTTCATAGAGCTTTAGCAGTATACTCGAAAGCCATGGCTCTCCTCTAATTTGCCCAGGTCTTAGTGGTCTATAAATATGTAAAACATCATTTGCTGGTACTCTTACTGATTCTCCAAATGAGCCTTCGCCTGGATGTTCTCTAAATAAGTAATATGCTTCTCTTTGCCCAAGCTTGTTAAACTCAATCCCGTTTCTTATTACATTACCATTTGCTAAAGTTTGATTTGTTTTATTGTCTAAATGTTCAGACTCAAGTACTTGCAGTTGTAGTGGTACAGAAAATCTATCCTCTAGCTTTCTCGTTCTTAAACGTATAAAACATTCTCCTCCCTCTATCATACTTCTGCATACTAGAGCTTGTAATCCATAAAAATCACTTACTCCGTTACTATCTGCTTCATCTGTCCATCTTAGCCATAATTCTTGTACTTTCTTTCGAAATTCTCCATCTCTTGCTTTTGATTGCGGTTTTATTCCTGTTCCAATAGAGTTACTTACTATCGTATCAATTATATTTGCAGCGTAAGGATTTTTTCTCACCATATCACGTGATCTACTACGTAAAGTTTCAAGGTTTTGAGACAGCAAATTGTTTATATTTCCTAACTCTGGTTGAAAGTGAAAAAATCTTCTTCCTGAGCCTGCTGCATCCCACGCTGAGCTTTTTATCTTTGGTTTGTTAAATAATTGCTTGAAGGTTTTTAGCAGCATTTATAAAATTCCTTTATTGGTTGAAAAAATAATCTTTCTCTTTGGCTTCATACCTGCAACTTTTAACTCAGCCTTAATTCGTTGTCTTAAATTCAATAAATCATTTATTTGAACTTCCCCGTACCCCACAACATGGTCACCATAAGCAATTGATACCACTCGCTCCCCGTTTTGTAGTTTCTTTATCGCTTCTTCGACTTGAATTAAATACTCTTCGTTGTACATCTTACTTCTCATTCAACCATTTGCTTTGTCTCACTTTTTTAGGTTTTTTGCTTTCTGGTTTTTCACTTAAACTATTCCATTTACTCTCTGGCCATCTGTCTATTCCCAGTGCTATCGATGCTGCTCTTGCATAAATTCGGCAATCTAGTAGTTCATTTCTTTCTCTTACCTTTTGCCACTCTTGTTTGGTATATCCTTTTACTACTTTGCTGACTAATTGCTCTGCCGTTAGCTGCTTAAAATACTCAGATGCATACTCGGGAAAATGACAATACCCTGGCGGTGTTTCTTCACCTTCTTTTAAAATATTAAGTAATTGAAAAAGCTCTGACTTTAATATCGATACTCCGACTGGCCAGAGCTTTATTCCTCTTTTCAGCTTTTGCCCTCCAACTGTTATATCTACTCTACTTGGGCTGCTCAGCGGCACTAGTGCTTTATTTACACCTTTCACTGCCATTACTCTTCCAGACCCTTGATGACTTCTCACCCAGTTGTAAACTTCCTGCGTTGCATACCCTGCATCAACCGCCATCATACTTATCATATATTCAAGCCCATTTTCACCAATAAAATGATGATTGAGGAGCTCCGAAAGCTTTCCCCATACTTCTCTACTTCCTGTATCTCCTTCAAATACTCGGTAATCTATTGACCAACTTTCACGACTTTTTCCCCATGCTACAACTTCCACCTCTAGACGATCTTTTTGGACATCTACTCCTGCAGTAAGTACCACTTCTCTCCTTGGTACTGTGCCAATCTGAAAAAATTCTCTCCTGTTAAATAATTGCTTCCAATCAGGTACTTCTCCTTTATCTACCCAGGTTTCTCCAAGCGTAGTATTTATCCATACTTTTAGTAATTGTTCACTTTCTTTTGCATGGAGAAAATCCTCCACTGCTTGAGTCCAGCTATACCAGCCTACTGGACTATAAAGACTTGAAAGATGAAATCCTTTTTTCTCACCTTTCATTGGATTTGTAGCTCTCCATTCTCCACGTTCAAGCATCTCTGTCTTTTGATGATTTTCTATCTTTTCACCACATTCTATACATATATAGTGTGCTGTACTTGGATTTTTATCTTCCCATTTTATTTGTGACCATTTTAGAACTTGATAGTAATTACAATACGGACAGGGAACAAAAAAATATCTCTTATCTGTTGCTTCAAATTCTTTCTCAATTCTGCTTATTCCATGAATCGTTGGTGTCGATACTAAAAAAATCTTTCGCCTTGCAAATGTATTAGTTCGAGCAATACTGAGCAGTACTGGATCTCCTTCTCCTCCTGAATCTCCTGGGTAGGCATCTATTTCATCAAGAAAGAGATATTTTACTGGCATAGATCTCAGTCCTACACTACTATTCGCTCCAGTTATTACTACTATTCCACCTGGAAACTCCTTACTTTGTACAGTATTCCCTGAATCTCTTGACCTTGGGTCTTTTACTTTACTTTTTAAACATGGTGTACTTTCAATCAGTGGCGCAAATCTTCCTTTTGACCAACGCTTTCCCATTTCAACTGTTGGCTGTACTACTAACATTGGACCTGGTGTTTGATCTATAATATAGCCAATCCAATTATTTCCTGCTTCTGTTCCTCCAATCTGCGCTCCTTTCATGAATACTACTTTTTCTGCAGGTGAAGACGGAGATAGTGAATCCATGATTTCTTTTAAATAAGGAGTTCTTTCCGTTCTCCATTTACCAGGTTCTGATGCTGCAGTTGGCGCTAAAACTCGATACTCATTCGCCCACTCTGATACTTTAAGCTCTGGATCTGGTCTTAAACCTTCAGAAAAAGCTCTAGCGTATATCATTGTCTGCATCTACTCATAATTGGTTCTATCTCAATATTGTTAACAGTAGAGTTTATTCCTCCACACTCCTCCAATTCCATAAACATCTTTTTCTGAAATTCGTTTTCTATATATCTTTTGCTCATCTCACTTATCATTAGTGCTATAATAAGCGCAAATATCCCTGTTATTGTTGCAAAAATGATTGCACTGCTTATTGTTGTTGCTGTTAACCCTATACATACCGCTATTGCTACTGCACTTACTGAGGTAAAAACACAGATCACATTGTTGTATTTTCTTACTTTTGCATCTCTATGTTCTATACACCTATAATAAACTGGTACAGACTTGCCTATCTCGTCTGGTAATTTGATGCTCTTTTCTTTAAATAAAGTTTTTAGCAACTCTAAATTATTTGACTTGATTGCTAAGTGCAGAACAGGTGTATAATTTGCTCCTTTTGTCAGCAATAACTTTACTACATGTAAATGCCTTTTTTCTGCAGCAAGGTAAATCGGTGATAGACCTTTATTATTTGAAATATCAATATCAATTTCTTCTTTTAAGATAGACTCTACAATCTCAATTTCTCCTCTTTGTGCAGCTAAATGGAGTAGACTATTCTTTTCAGAACCGTATTTATTACTCATCAAAGCCTTCTTTATCTCAGGTTTAGCGTAATCAAATGGTGTCTTGCCGCTATCGTCTTTTACCAGAGGGTCTATATCTTCTCGTGTTAGTAAAACCTCTATTGTTTTAAGTCTTTCAGCGTAATGTAGTGGCGTTTTATTTTCGTAATCTTGTAAATTGACTTGAGCATTAGGCTCCCTTATTAAGCATTTGAGAATATCAAGACATAAGTCTCTTTCATCGTAATTAGTATTACTTACAGCTATATGAACAGGCGACAATTTCATTGAGTTTTGTCCTACACGTGCGCTATTTACATCTGCTCCTAGCTTTAGCAGTAACTTTACTATCTCCAACTTTTTGTTATTAACTGCATAGTGCATCGGTGTCTGATTTCGTGCATCAAAGACATCAATTTCAGCGTTTCCTTCTTTTACTAAAATTTTAACAACATTTCCATGTCCTATGCCTGCTGCTAGATGTAATGGCGTATGATGCAGAGCATTTCGTACATTAACGTCAATACCTTTTCCTATCAAATATCTGACTGCATTAACTTCACCTATCATTGCAGCTAAATGAAGTAAACTATCTTGTTCTGACCCGTATTTGTTATTAATTAGCGCTTGTAATATTTCTGCTTTTTTCTCTTCTTTGGCGTAATCAAGAGATGTTTTGCCATCATTATCTTCTACAAAAGGATTGATATTCTTTTTTGTGAGTAGCAGATCCACCATGCTTAATTCATCAAACTCTATAGCGCAATGCAGTGGAGTTTTTCCGTTTAACCCTCTGACATTAACATCTAATCCAGGTTGATTGATGAGGCACTTTATTAACTCCAAACTTAAGTTATCAGCCATTTTATATTCAAAATCTTTTTTATATTTGAAATTTAGTATTAGATAATTCTTGTAATGAGTTTGTAATCTCTTCGGTTAGCGCCATATGAATCTTTTCAGTGTCACTCAGTGATGCAAGCAGTGCTGAAACTCTATTCGGAATATTAAGCAAATTATTACGTACAACTCTTGCTACATTAAATGCTTCGCGCTTTACTTCCTCTAATGCTACAAGTTCACCAATCTCAGCTTTTGCCTTTGCCTCAAGCAGTTTACCTCGTTCCATTTCATTTTTTATTCGAGTTTTTAGCAACATCGTGGAAAGGTTACTTGTATTTTCGTTTTCTGGATTTTTCCTCCTCAGTGGCTGACTTGGATCTCTTATTGCTGCTACCGCTTCATTTGCTTGCTCTCTATTGATCAAATCATCCTCCAACTCAACTATTCCTTTTTTTACTAAATAACAGACATATTGCTTTGATACTCCTATCTCTCTTGCCCATTCTGTTTGTGTGATTTTCACTTTTTTTTCTCCTCTCTCTTGTTTCTACGAATTTTCTTCTTGAATCTCTGAAAAGGTTTTGCCAGTATCAGCAATTTCCTACCTGTTTATACTTGCCGGCGTCTTAGAGATATTTTACTAATATAGAGCGAAGTACTCCGGTTTATAGCTGCTTTCTTTTTACATAGTGAAATTTGGCTATTTTCAACTAATACTATAAATTGCATCTTTGTAGTTATGAGATTCAACCACTACTTGCTCTAGCGTTAAACTGCTGCATTTGGCATCTTTACTATGGTTTTCTTCAAGCACTTTTGTCCTTGCTTCCTTTATTTCCTCAATGAACTTTCCATTAACTTTTTCTGGTTCAATTCTTTCCTCACAATATACAAGATTTGTGCAATTTGTTTTTCTGTAGTAATGTACTCCAAGGAATATCACTGATAGTGCAAGTATACTCGAGCCTATAAGTAGTGATAACCCTACGTTATTAATCAAAGCGTTCTGGTAAAACTTCTGTACACTATTAATATCACCTTCTACATACAGTAATAAAGGCAATACTATATTTGCAGCAACCAAACTGCTTAATAATGCTGTAAATAATGGCCTATCTTTGATTACTGATTCTACTTTATTTCTTCTACTAATGACTTTGTCGTCAATATTAATGAAGTTGTTCTTACCCTCCCAAGCGTTAAGTGTAAAATGCGAATGAGTACCATTGCCGTATTCCAGTTTGACTGATTTTATTACTTTATCTTTTGGTTGATACTTTAGCACCTGATTCAAAGTTTCATTCGCATTCTTTCCCCCTATTTGACACTCTTCAGTATCTCTAAATTGCTTTATTCCACAAAATATCGGACTAATTGCAACCAATAATGCAACAGCTAGAATTGGTATAGTTACATAGATGACACTGTTTGCAAAAAATGCAATAAATTGTGCTTTATCCTGTAAATATACCAAAGCTGCAGAAACGCTAAGTGCAACAGCAGCTATACCGAAAATTATAAATTCCTTCTGCTGCACTGCATATTTTACTCTTGGCAAAATTCTATTTGTTTTCTTTTCTTTTTTAATTAACGGGGTTTCTTCATTATCACTTTTTTCTGATGAGCTAGTTGAAAGTGTAACTGGACTATCATGATTTAATGACATATTCTCCCATCCTTGATTGCCACAAGACTCACTCATTTCTGTTACTTGAGAATTTGATCTTGTCATCTCTGCACTTCTACTGTCTATTCCACTATCACTTCCTTCCAAACTCTTTTTTAAAAATTTTGTATTCAGATCTACAGGTTCACCAATTATATCTTCTGATCCTTTCTTAATTGATGTTTCTTCAGAATTTGACTTTTCCATCTCCGGACTTTGATCGTTTATTTCACCATCTAAACCTCTTTTCGAGAATTTTTTATTTTTGTCTATAGTTGCATACATAGGTTCTCCTATAGCTTCTTGCTCATCACATTTTTCTCCATTTAATTGGAAAGAAGAATGTGGTAGCTTTGGTGGTGCAATATTCTGAATAATACTCAACCGATGATTTTCTGCTGTTCTAGGTGAAGGTGGAGCTACATTTCTAATATTGTCCTTCTCCAACATTCCATTCCTAGGTAACGGCTTTGGTTTATCTCCTAATTCTTTATCCTCTTCCTCTTTTTGCATTTCTTTTGTATTGTCTATTTTGGGGTTGGAAGATGTGTTGGATGCTGCCTCAAACTGATCAAGAGAATACGGACGGTTATATTCTATTCCATTTGCCTCACAAACTGCATTAAATTCGTCCTCTATGTCTTTACCATCATCAAATACTAAAGAAGAACAACTCACTGAAAAATCAGCACCTGCTTCGTCTATTTTTGCTGTAATACTGCTATCGCTACTATTGCTAATCACATTTAAAGAAGCTAGTTTGCATTCAGTGTTCAGGTCAGGTTCTTGCTTCGTACCTTTTTCAAACAATTCAATTCTCTCCTTAACAGATAGTGTAGAATTTGAAACATTATTTTCTACTTCTTCAGAAAACGATGCTTCATTATTTGTTTGCGACGTTACTACTCCAGCTAACGTCTTTTCTTGATTCATTGAGTACACCACATTTAATCCAAAGTTATTTGTTACGCTAAACTCATTAAAATACGGTATATACCAGTAAATTAATATTACAACTACCAAGGCTTACTAAATTTCTGTTTGCGTTATCTTTTCCACTTTTTTCTTACTGTTTTTCTTCTTGAATCTCTGAAAAAGTTTTACCAGTACCAGAAAGAATTGCTTCCCTACCTGTGTACACTTGCCAACGTTTTATGGTTACATCTACAAATTTTGAATCTAGCTCTATTGTCCTACAAATTCTTCCTGTTCTCTCACATGCAATCAATGTGCTACCAGAACCACTAAATGGATCAAGTACGATATCTCCTGATCTACTGCTATTAACTATTGCTCTTTCCATTAGCTCTACTGGCTTCATTGTTGGATGTAGTGTATTGTGCGTTGGCTTATCATAAAACCACAGATCACTTTGATTTCTTCCTCCATGCCACTCACGTTTATTGCCGCTTTTCCATCCATAGAGCATTGCTTCGTATTGTCTTTGATAATCTGATCTGCCTAGCGTAAAGTGATTCTTTGCCCAAATGATAAATGTTGACCATTTTCCTCCTGCCTCTTCAAATGCTTTTTGCAACGTTGAAAACTCTGATGATGATATGCAAATGTAAATTGCACCTTTCGTATATGCTAAAATATGGGAACAGATATCGTAGAGAAAAAGTTCGTACTTTTCACCTTGATTATCGTTTAATATTTTTTTATCTTGGCTACCACCATAATCAACATTATATGGAGGATCACAAACAGTAATGTCTGCCATTTTATCATCTAACAGCGCTTTATATGATTCAACTACAGAGCTATCACCACAATAGATTCGATGATCACCTAAAATCCAAAGATCACCTGGTTTTGTTACTTTTTTGTCATCAATAGCTAAGTCAGAAAGATCTTCTTTTTCACTATCTAAATCATCAAGGAAATGTTGAACTTTTTCTAATTCAAATCCTGTCATTTTAAGGTCAAACTGCAAATCTTCTAGCTCTTGAATTTCTACCTTTAAAAGATCATCATCCCACTTTGCCCAATTAGCTGATTGATTTGCCAGTAATCGAAAAGCTTTAGTTTGTGGTTCATTTAAATTATCACTTAAAACCACAGGAATACTTTCTATACCAAGTTTTCTTGCTGCTTTCAGTCTTAAATGACCATCAACCACAGTGCCATCGCTTTTTGCAACTATTGGTATACGAAAGCCGAATTCCCTGATTGAAGCACACATTCTGTTGACTACATCGTCATTTTTACGCGGATTACGCTCATATTCGACCAGATTTCGAGTAGGATAGTAGTGGATTGCTAAATTCATATCTTAATAATTAAAAAGTTAATATTCAAAATATCTCTGACGCTAAAGAAGGCCTGAGGTCAGCACCACCAAACCCGCCATTATGGCCGAAAGGACCCACTTTTTATGAGCTTATTAATATCTTTCCATAACATAGAACATCAAAGCTAAAGCATCTGCTTGATTATCATCTCTAGGTGAAAAACTTTTTTCACGTATCGCTTCAATAACTTCACTCTTACTTGCATTACCTTTGCCTGCTATAAAGCGTTTTATAGTTTTAACATTAACACCTTTGTATGGTACGTGATGTTCTTCACACCAAGCAGACAGCACTGCAAGAAAACCACCATAGCAATGAGCTGCATCAGTTCCTAGATGTCTTCTTACTTCCTCAAAATACACTGCAGAAATGTCTTTCAAAGAATTAAGCCAATTACGAAAATTTAAGAAGCACATACCGCCTCCACTGAAACGACTACCATGAAAGCCTTTGCTTCCACTTTCAATTATTCCATCTGTTAGAATTGCCCAGCCCGTTTGCTTGCCAAGGTCGAGTGTTAGGATTGACATTTTCTTTGTGTTTGAAGCGTATAGAGGTAAACTAACCTCGTTGAAACAATGCCCTTCTATTATATATATACCGGATTTCTTACTACTTTTTCCGGGATTTTCTAAAAAAAAAGTTAAAATAATTTCAAAACTGCTCACCAGCTAAAGAATAAAGTAGATAGTTCTCTATTTTTAGAGTTTTACAGTTGCTTGTCTTTTTTACAAATAACCTATATGCTACTTGAAGTAAGGTAGAGTAGATATGATAATAAATGAAAACGAAATTTTATTATATACAACTCCAGATGGAGACGTGAGAATTGATGTTTTGTATCGAGATGAAAACATTTGGCTTACACAAAAAAGAATGGCGGAGTTGTTTGATGTTAATATTAGAACAATTAGTGAGCATTTACAGAACATATTTGCTAGTCAAGAGTTAGATAAAGATTCAGTTATCCGGATTTCCCGGAATACTGCTGAAGATGGTAAACAGTACCCTACACAATTTTATAATTTGGATAGCTATTGGTTATCGAGTTAATTCTAAAAAGGCTACATCTTTCAGAGTATGGGCTACAAAAATTTTGAGAGATTTCATCATCAAAGGATTTGCATTAGATAGCGAACGGCTAAAAAACGGCCTAAAGTTTGGCAAAGACTACTTCAATGAATTACTTGAAAAAATCAGGAGCATCCGAACGTAGGTTTTACCAGAAGATTACCGACATTTATGCTGAATGCTCTGCAGACTATGATCCAAATTCAGAAATAACAAAACAATTTTATGCAAAAGTACAGAATAAATTATATTGGGCGATTTACGGCTTGACTGCAGCAGAGCTATCGAGTTGATCATAAAAAACCACATATGGGACTAACTACTTGGAAAGATGGTCTAGGTAATAAAATTCATAAGAGTGATGTAAGTGTTGCAAAAAACTACTTGACTGAAAAAGAATTAAGTGAACTAAATCACATTGTCTCAATGTATCTAGATTATGCAGAACTTCAAGCAAGAAAGCATCGGCTAATGAAAATGCAGAATTGGGTTGAAAAGTTGGATGCATTTCTATTGTTCAATGATTATGAAGTACTTAAAGATGCTGAGTGCTGAAGTTGCAAAAGCTCTAGCTGAAGGAGAATACGAAAAGTATAGAGTTATACAAGATAAATTACATGAATCTGACTTTGATGAATTAATTAAAGCAAGTAAAGAAAGTGAGAAAATAACTATAACAAAAACCAGCTTGTAGTTGAGCTATCTGTGTTTGACATCTTGCTTTTGTTTTAATTTCAAGGGGGGTGAACCACCCTTTAGAAAGCCCTATCTGCCAATAAATAGTGAAAACATAAATCTTTGTCTCCATTATACGAGATAAAATTAGAGACGTAAATAAATAAATTTTGATCTTTGTCTCCATTTTAAGCGGTACATAAGTTTTAGATGCAGAAAAAGCTCAATAGAAAAAAATGATTCATTTCTGTAATTTTAGACACCTATGCCTAAAGAACAAACAAATCATATCCTCTTTTTCCGGAATACTCAATAAATTGGCTGAAATCTTGAACGGAATACATATTGTAATTTAATTGTTAGGACATTTATATTATAAGCAAAGCAGAAATTTAATAACTAAAGGAGAAAACCTATGTTTTAAAGCTAGCCACAACTTTTAAGCAAAAAAATACTCCCCTGATTAAAGATCGCTTATAAAACAACTCTAAACTCAACTAAAAGGTATTTTAATTAATCTTACTATCACGAAAGAAACTTACACATAAGTTTAACACGGTTTTCATGCCTTGTAAAGAAAATTTTTTAAAAAGAATTTAACGTTTCCTGTCTCAAATCCTTTTTTTTTAGAGAGCTATCTATAAGAGTTAAAAAATTAAAGAATAAATAAGAATGAAAAATATAAAATATAAATAGGGTATTATTATATACCTTATTTTTATTATTTATAATAATAGGGTTTTTCTCTAAACTAAGAAACACTCAAAATCAGCCAAGGAACAGCCTTTTATGATATTATAGTAGTTTGCTTGACTTGTAACCTTAAATTATGTTAAACTCCCCTACAGTAGCCCACTTCTCAGCTTAATGAGATTTCATTTTCCAATCTAAAATGGCTTAAACTGCCAAAAGTCTATATAATCTCGAATCTAAAGTACTTAATTCACAAATAATTATTATTAATAGTTTTACTAATATAGCATTTTTACGGCTACCTCTTATAGACGGAAAATCTCTCACCTGGGTATATTGTAAACACGTTAAGCTCTATTAAAGTTTAATAGAAAAATCGTAATAAAAAAAATTTTAGAGCAATTCATATTTCAAACCACATTTACAGTATATATCTGTTATGGAGGAGAAGAAAAGTAGTAGATAGCTTATTTGATTATGTAAGTGTCTCATAAGGAAAGTATAGTATATTTTGCAACATAATGCAGATGCAACTTATAGGTGGCCTTTTTGTTTAAAGTTAAAATGAAATTAAATTTTGTAATTTTTTTGAGGAGTGTAAGTTGAGAGCAGAGCTAAATTTTCAATACCACCATTGTCCTTTACAGAATTTGCGTTACCTGTTCATTTTTGTAATTTCAATGAAAAATTTTTAGAGCAAATCATATTTCGGACTGCATTTTTAGTCGTTAGAAAAGTAGGTCATTTAGTGGAGTATGAAAGCGGAGTTGTGCAAAATTTTTTAAAAAAGTGAACAGTTTTTAGAATTTTTGTGAACATATATAGTAAGGAAATAGTGTAAGTTTAAAGTCAGATGTTTTTATAATAAGGAGTAAACGTGTTTTGGAAAAATTTCCCTCACTTCCGGAAAGATCGATAAGGGATCCGGTATACTATAGTCAATGGTACAGAAATATAAGCATCTCTTGAGTTATGTTAATAAGTGAACTTAGTTTATGCAGTAAGCAACTGTTATAAATTTTCTAGCATATAGGTATATTTACTTATTAAAGTAAGCTTCAAAATGCAAATCATTTGGCAAACCTACCAAATAACCAGATGAACTTACAAAGAGAAATACAAGAAAATCAATACCTTAAGAGAATTTCAAATGGCAAATAAAATTTCATTTGGCAAAATTGCCAATCGGCTCCAAAGCTGCGTATATGTGGAGGTTTAACCAAAATGTTAAATGGCAAATTTCCTTATATATAATATATATTACATACTATAAATATGTAATATATCAATGTGACAAAATAGAAGCATTATGATTATTTAATAGGAAGTTGACATAGTGAGGAAAATATTGTAGAATTATATTAGAGTATTTTGTCTTAAAAGAAAGAAAACTCTAAGAGCCTTCAATCTTACCTTTACTGTAAACCTGAACTGACTTCCTTCACTTATTAATATATTTTTCAAGCTTTGCCAAGAGAACCACCTACTACATTTTTTACTTCATGATAAGAGAACAAGACCGCAACCAATACAGCCTTGCTCAAAAACCTTTCAAACACTTAACTTTAAAAGGAGCTTCAACCTATGGTACAAGATTTTTTAACTGATGTCAAAGAAAAAAATACTTTAAATTATGATTTTAACGACGCTGTCTCACATTTAGAACCATTAGAACAATTTGATGTAGAAGAAATAAAAAGACAACTATTATTAAACATCAGATCATGCCTTTCTTATTTATTTCCAAGAGGAACTTTTCATGGTGACAAATTTCAGATAGGTGATGTACAAGGTAATAAAGGCAAAAGCCTCAAAGTTGAATTAGCGTATGGCAAGGTCGGATTATGGATTGATTTTGCAACTGGGGACGGTGGTGACATTATTGATCTTTGGGCAGCTGCACATGGGAAAAACGCTAAAATAGAATTTGTTGAAGTAATTTCTTCGATAAGTGAATGGATAGGATGTAACAAGCGACCTACTAAAGAGCAAAAGAGAATAACTCAATGGGACTATCTCGATCAGGATAATCAGTTGATTGCCAGCAAATATCGTTATGATACTGCTTCAGGAAAAAGTTATCAACCATTTGATGCTAAAAAATCTACCTTTACTGCACCTGAGATCAGGCCTCTGTATAACATTCCAGGCATCACTAAATCTGATAGAGTGATATTGGTAGAAGGGGAAAAATGTGCTGAGCTACTCATAGAACAAGGGATCACTGCAACAACAGCAATGTTTGGAGCAAAAGCACCTATTGAGAAAACTGATTGGACTCCACTTAAAGGTAAACACATTATTATATGGCCAGATAACGATGATCCTGGAAAAGATTATGCTCAAGAAGCCGCAAAAAAGCTTTCTGGTTTTGGAGTTGCATCACTTTCTATTCTCAAGATTCCTCAAGATAAGCCAAAATCTTGGGATGCTGCAGATAGTGTGCTAGAAGGAATGAACGTTGAAGAATTTATCCTTAACAACAAAAGCCCTTATTCTTCAAGAAAGTCAAAAAGAATTGATACTACAGTTTGGACCAATATCCCTCCAGAAAGAAAGTGGGTTATTAAGGATTGGCTCCCTGTAGGAAGTGTTACAGCTCTTTATGGTGATGGTGGTGTTGGAAAATCTCTCCTTGCTCAACAATTAATGACAGCCGCTGCTTTTGGTAAACCTTGGCTTGGAATAGATCTGGAAAAAATAAAGACATATGGTGTGTTCTGTGAAGATGATGAAGAAGAACTTTGGCGTCGGCAATGCGCAATAAATGAATTTTATCAATCAGGTATGGAATCTTCTGATTTTCAGGATAATGTTGGCTTATGGTCACGAGCAGGGCACAATAATCAACTTATGGTTTTTAATAACAAAGATACTGGTCAATTAACTACGTACTTTCAAGAGTTACTTGAGGATATTGAATCGTTTCAGCCGAAGCTTGTGATATTAGATACAGCAGCAGACCTATTTGGAGGAAATGAAAACGACCGTTCTCATGTGAGACAATTTATTCAAGGTTGTTGTGGTCGAATAGCTCAAGCAATAAAAGGAGCTGTTTTATTACTTGCCCACCCTTCTGATGCGGGAATAATACGTAAAACTGGCACAGGCGGTTCAACAGCATGGAATAATACAGTAAGGTCTCGTTGGTATTTGACTAGACCAGATAAAGCTAATGCTTCTCCTGATGAGAGAATTTTATCGCGCAAAAAATCTAACTATTCGCAGTGCAATAACGGGCAAATGACACTTTACTGGAAAAATGGGGCATTTGTACATGACAATTCAGTTTTAAATTCAGAACCAATAATCAGAGATCAATATAGTAAAAAGTTGGATTTAGAACGGATGAGAAAACATGAGGTTATCTTGAATTTAATTCGCAGTAGCGCATATCAAGGTAATATTTATACTGCTGGACAATTTGCAAAGCGTTTTGAAGGAGAAGGGGGGCTTGGCAGTGAGCGCAATATTAGAGAAAGAATAAATAATCTTGCAACTCTTGGACAGATTAAATTCTTTCGTAATGCTGCAGGATATGGGACCAATTCTAAATATGGATTTCTTTGTGTGCAGGATATGGAATTTAAAGTTTCAGTAGGAGATAAAGTAGAGCACAAGTTAATAAAGCCAACACATTACTATCTACAAGCAAATGGTGCGGTCTTGCCTATTAAAGATTTAGATGTTTTGTGGTAATTTTTCAAAAAGTTTCTGAAAATAGCAATTACTTTTATTCAAATTTTCAGGATGTTGAGAGCATTTAAGAGGGGCAAGTGAGTTTTCTAAAAAACCTTCATACAAAATTTTCTTTACAATGAATAAAAATGACGATAAAATCATGTGCAAGTTTATTTTATACTAATAGAATTAGTATAAGTACATTTTATTCAAATTTTAAAGGGCATTACAGACGCTAAAGAGATACAATCGATTGGGTTGGACACACTCGCTTTAGAACTTAATTACAGGCTTTTTGGTGAATTAAGCAGTAGTTACCTTATTTCAAACAGAGTGGTCTAAGAGGTTTCATCAATAAAAACCATACTTGAAAGTAGCACACACTCAATTATAACTATGGGGCGTCTCTTTCTAAAATTTTACTTAAGAATTACTACAGATGCTAATTTAACGAATTTTGTCTGTTCGATGGTAGTTATTTTCCTCTAGAAAATCAAAGTGGACTTTACATCTTACTAATTATAAATTAACTTACTACCTAATCAATTCCTGAGTTATGTATGAGTAACATTTTGATAATATTAGCAGCAGGAAAGAGCAGTAGAATGAATTCTGAATATTCAAAAGCGTTGCACCAAGTGGGAAATCTTACTCTTTTAGAACATATAATTTCTAATGCAAAATCGCTGAGTCTAAAAAGCTTATCAATTGTTGTTAACAACTCCCTTCTAAAAGATTTAGAAAACTTTGATACTCTAAAAAGTATAATCGATCAATACAATATAAAACTAATAATTCAAGAAGATATTACAGGCACTGGCACTGCAGTTAAAATTGCTCTAGAAAATCTGGAGGAGTTATCTGATCAAGACATAGTTTTAATACAGTATGGAGACACTCCTTTTATATCTAGCGATACAGTTATGAAAATGACTGATTGTTTAAAGTATAATAATTTAGTTCTTCTTGGATTCAATAGTCAAGATGAACAATATGGAAGATTAGTAATTGATAATTACGGCAATGTTCAAAAAATCCTAAAAAATGGAGATAAAATGCTTCTTGCAAACTCTGGAATAATAGCTTCATATGCTAAAGATCTCTTTACCTTAGTAAAAGAAATAAAATTTAATAATTCGACCAATGAATATTGTCTTAATGATATAGTGCCCATTGCAGCAAACAATAACTTGAGTGTAGGTTATGTAGTTTCTGATGAAAGAGAAGCAATGGGAGTAAATAATAAGGAGGATTTGATTAAAGCCGAACACTATTTTCAAGAAAGAAGGCAGCCAACTTTTCTTTCATAATTACATTTTTTTATTCATTAATTTAAGTTGACATTTGTTTTATATTGGTTTTATAATACCTTTTGATTCTTACTTGTAAGATAATTGGTACGACAAATTTTCCTATTTGTAGTGAGAGGGTATACATGGGGATATTAATAACAGGTGCTGCAGGTTTGATAGGGTCAACCTTGGTGAAAAAGTTAGAAAACCAAGGCCATGAAGTAATAAGCTGCGATATTAGATTTCACGATAATCCACTCAGTTTTTTTTCAGAAGATATAGTACCACTACTTGCTCAGTGTACAGGAATCATTCATCTGGCTGCAATTTCTAGAGTTATACATGGTGAACTTTATCCTACACTGTGTCAAAAGATTAATGTTGATGGTACAATGCGGTTTTTAGGGTTATGTAAGTCACTTCCAAATAAACCATGGTTTATATATGCAAGTAGTAGGGAAGTCTATGGAGAGCAGAAGGAACTGCCGGTTACAGAATCTGCTAGTATCGATCCAATAAATAATTATGCCAAAGGTAAAGCATTTATTGAGAAGCAAATAACAAGTTTAAAAGATTTTAATGTAGCAATATTACGCTTTTCAAATGTATACGGTGGTTTACTAGATCATAACAGTAGAGTAATTCCCGCACTCTGTATTAATGCATTAAGAGGTGATCCAATTAAAATAGAAGGTAAAGAATGTGTTTTTGATTTTACCTATTTGGATGATGTTATAGAGGGTATATGCTTAACTGTTAAATATTTACAAAGCGAAAAATCTTCCCTTCCTGCTATTCATCTTACTACTAATAGCCCATGTACTTTAGAAAACTTAGCAAAAACAATATTAAAAGTCACGAAAAGTGATTCTAGAATTGATTTTTATCCTCCAAGAAATTTTGATGTAACTAAGTTCCATGGTGATTTTACTAGAGCTAAAGAGCTACTTGGTTGGTCTCCAAAACATTCATTAGAAGTAGGATTAAGTAAATTTATAAAAAGTCTACAAAACAATACACAAGAACATCCTAACAATATAGATATGGTAATATATGAAAATATTAAAAGTTATTCATGGTTACCCTCCTTATTATAGTGCTGGTTCAGAGGTTTATAGCCAAACTCTTGCTCATGAACTAGCAAATAACAATGAGGTACAAGTATTTACTAGGTATGAAAATAGCTTTTTACCTGATTTTTATTACACTACAGTCCTAGATCGTAGTGATTCTCGAATCTTACTGCATTTAATTAATATACCCATAGCTAAATATCGTTATAAATTTATTAATGAAGAAGTAGATATAAAATTTAAAAGAGTAATAGATAACTTTCAGCCAGATCTTATACATTTTGGTCATCTTAATCATCTATCAATTACTTTACCAGAAATTGCTTTTAAAGAAAATATACCTACAATTTTTACGCTACATGACTTTTGGTTAATGTGTCCAAGAGGAAGGTTTATTCAACGCAATTCTGAAGATTTGTTACGGCTTTGTGATGGACAAAAGGATCAAAAATGTGCAACCCAATGTTACAAAGGATATTTTACAGGAGATAAAGAATTCCTGAATTTAGACATAAATTATTGGGAACAATGGGTTGCAACTAGAATGAAGCAAACAAAGAAAGTAGTGGACTATATAGATTACTTCATTGCTCCGTCAAAATTCTTAATGGATAAATTTACTCAAGACTTTAATGTTCCGATAAACAAAATTTCTTATCTTGATTATGGTTTTGATCTAAATCGTCTTAAGAATAGAAATAGGGTGCAAGAAAAAGGGTTTATTTTCGGTTATATAGGTACTCATACTCCCGAGAAAGGTGTTGACCTATTATTGAAGGCTTTTTCTCGCTTATCATCTAAAGCAAAACTTAGAATTTGGGGAGCGGCAAGGGAAGAAACTAAAACTTTAAAAGCGATTGCCGATCAGTTTCCACATGCTGTTAAAGAAAGGATAGAATGGATGGGAAGTTATAACAATAAAAATATAGTTACTGATGTATTTAATAAAGTTGATGCGATAGTTGTTCCTTCAATTTGGGGTGAAAATTCACCATTAGTAATACATGAAGCACAGCAACTGAGTGTACCAGTAATAACGGCTGATTATGGTGGCATGGCAGAATATGTAAGAGATGGAATAAACGGACTATTATTTAAGCATAGAGATACAAATAGTTTGTCAGAAAAAATGCAAGTCCTATCTACAGACCAGGAATTATACAGTGAACTGACCCAAAGAGGCTATCTTTATACTAAAAATGGTAATGTACCTTCTATAAGTGAGCATACTGAGAAACTTAACAAAATTTACCGTAATGTTATTGAAAATAAAGGCAAATCAGTGGCTACAAAACCTGGTCCTTGGAGAATTACTTTTGATACTAATCCAGATTACTGCAACTTTGCTTGTGTAATGTGTGAATGCTTTTCACCATATAGTAAAGTTAAAGAGGAGAAGAAAGCTAAAGGGATAAAACCCAAGATAATGTCAATAGAAACTATCAGGAAGGTAATTAAGGAAGCAGATGGAACACCTTTAAGGGAAATCATTCCTTCTACTATGGGTGAGCCTTTAATGTATAAAAGCTTTGATGAAATAATCAATTTGTGCCATGAGTTCGGCCTGAAGCTTAACCTCACGACCAATGGTTCTTTTCCTATTAAAGGAGCTAGAAAATGGGCTGAACTATTGGTACCAATTTTATCTGATGTTAAGATTTCCTGGAATGGGGCAACTAAAGAAACTCATGAAAGAATCATGAAAGGTTCAAAATGGGAAGTAGTGACAGAAAATTTAAAAACTTTCCTTGAAGTTAGAGATAAATACTTTAGCGATACAGGTGAAAGGTGTACCGTTACTTTACAATTAACATTTTTAGAAAGTAATTTACATGAACTTTACGACATAGTTGAGATGGCTATAAAAAATGGCATAGATAGAGTTAAAGGACATCATCTTTGGGCACATTTTAAGGAAATTAAGGATCTATCTATGAGGAGAGATGAATTAGCAATTAGTAGATGGAATACGGAGGTGGGAAGGTTATATGAACTTAGGGATAATATGCTATTGCCAAATGGTAAAAAGATAAAATTAGAAAATTTTACGATCCTTTCTCAAGAGGGTATCAAGGATTTGGCTCCAGGTGGTCAGTGCCCATTTTTAGGTAAAGAAGCATGGATAAACAATGAAGGCAAGTTTAGTCCCTGCTGTGCTCCAGATGAACTACGCAAAACATTAGGAGATTTTGGCAATGTTAATGAAGTTAAACTGGAGGAAATATGGCAAAGTAGCGAGTACCTAAACTTACAAAAGAATTATTTAAACTATGAATTATGCAAAACATGCAACATGAGAAAACCATTAGTCAATTAATGAAAGATAGTGAGTACCTTAAATCTATTAGGGTTTCCCCCTGTGAAAGGTTTCACCAATTGTCAGAAAATCCTTTGTACAAAAATAGATTTATTAGAGTTGATAAATTTCACGAGCCTGGCCTTGCACCAGTTTATGATGAGACAGGCGCTTATCACATCGATGCAATGGGAGAAGCAATTTATCGCGACAGATTTTTAAAAACTTTTGGATTTTACTGCAATAGAGCAGCCGTAGAAGATGACACAGGGTATTACCATATTGATCCATCTGGATGTAGAGTATACAAACATTCGTATCAATGGATTGGAAATTACCAAGAAGATATTTGTGTGATTAGAAAGCATGATAAGTTTTTTCATATTGATTTGAACGGCAATAGAGTTTATGAGCAAGAATACAATTATGTTGGGGATTTTAAGGATGGTATCGCTGTAGTCCATAAAGATGGTAAAGCTACACATATTAATAATCATGGAAAGTTAGTACATAATAAATGGTATAAAAAGCTTAATGTTTTTCATAAAGGATTTGCTATTGCAGAAGATAAGCATGGCTGGTTTCATATAGATATTAATGGCAATCCTGTTTACCGGCAAAGATTTAAAATGGTAGAAGCATTCTATAATGGCATGGCAAAAGTTGAAACTTTTGAAGGTGTATTAGGACAGATCGATATTACCGGAAACGTAAAGTTTAGTATTTTTGATTTAGATAAAGAATCTCAAGTGCATAAGATTTCTGCAGAACTTTCAGCCTTTTGGAAAACTTACCTCGCAAATGTTGCTATTGAACTTGATTTGTTAAATATCTTACCTGCAACTATGCCAGTTTTATCTCAAAAGTTAAATATTATCGTTCCAAATCTAGAAAGGCTGTTAAGGGCGTTGTGGGAAATAGGGTTTATTGATTACGATAAGAACAAGGACTTATGGCAACTATCATCAAAAGGTAAGTGTTTTAAGGAAATACCATTTTTGCCTAAAGCAGCAGCAATGTGGGCAAGGGTTGCCGCTGAAAAGAATTGGTTAAAAATTGCCGATATATTAAGGCAGGAGTCAATATCTTCATTTGAATCTTTTAAGGAGAAAGAAACATCAGAAGACAGGAAAATAGCGTTTTACCAAGCATTGCTAGGATATTCCAGGTTTGACACTAAAGAGTTTAATTCTAGGGTTAATATAGATGGTGCTAAAAATATATTGCTATTTGGCGTACACTCTTTATTTCTTGCTTATTCTGATATACACAATAAAGGTTCTATAGGCTTATATTATTACAACGAACATAAAGTGCCTAGGCAGGCAGTAGAAGATTTAAAAATTAAACTCATAACTCAAGAAGAATTATCAGCTACAAATTATGAATTAGGTGTCTTTTGCCGCTTTCTGCAGCATTATGATGATAATAAGGTATTGTCTTATTTAAAATTGGTAAAAAATAAAGGAATACCACGCGTTTTAGTGATAGAAACTATCCTAGATTACTACTCCCCAGTGGGAGGTTCTGTAGATATTAATGTAATGGTTGAAACAGGGGGTAAACTAAGGACATTGAGCGATTGGAAAAGAATACTAAAACAAGTAAAAGGGCTTAAAATTTTTAGTATTGTACCTTTAACAGATTATTTATCAGTTATTGACATTAGGTGTTAATATATGAAAGCATTGCAAAAAAATGGTTTTTTTATTATCAAAAATCTAGTTCCTTTAGAGTTAATAACTCAGTCTTTAAATGATATAATAAGCAAGATATCAAAGTTATCTCAAGAATTAGGTGTTTCAACTTCTGACTATTTAAACTGCACTGGAAGATGGGGTACATCATCTCAGGTAACTAGAATTGTATCTCAAGTATTAGATAAAATTATTAAAAATTATCTTGAAAAGTCACTTCAATGCCAGATACTGCAGAAAAAATCAAATGTTATATGTAAAACTGCTGATTTAATAGATGCAGTTCCCTTCCATCAGGACATCTCTTATAGCTTTAATGACCCTTATCATTTTTCTGTTTGGCTAGCTTTGAATAATGTCAATAAAACTTCAGGTGCACTACAAGTTATAGAAGATAGTCACAACTGGAAAATACAGCCTCTAGTTGATTTTTGGCATCCATACTTTTTGGATCAATACTCGGATAACCGGGAAAATTATAAAATTAAGTCACTACCTATTTCAGCAGGAGATGCGATAGTTTTTGATTCACGGTTATGGCATGGTAGTGATAAGAATATAGATGCTAAAGATAGGTTTGCTTATGTTACGAGATGGGTTGTAAAAGATAAAAGTCTTCCTTGTGTGCCAAAACCTCAGCCTTCAGTTTTTGGTATATTAAACTGTGGTGCATTAACAGAATTTATACTGAGAGAATACTTATCATTATTTCGTCGCCAGGAAAGTATAAAAACAAAAAATATGGAAGAACTTATTAAGAGCTGGTTAGCCTTTATTACAGACACAACTACAAATATTTCTGAGGTCAACACTGCTGAAGCTAAGCGAGATTTATATAAGCTACTTATTCTGAATCAAGCGTCAGCACTACATGATGCTGGAGACATTTCAGGAAAAATATACAAAAATTTATGGTTTTCACTGCTTGTATTTCTCAATAAAAAAGTCAATGTGGTGGAGCTAGCATTATAAATGAACAAAAGTAGAGTTGGTAGTTTCAAGTATATATTGGTGTTCATTTTGAATATCTTATCCAAGTTTAAGCTTAATGTGCTTGTAATGTTCCTGGTTGCCCTAGTAGTGGCTGTTGATTTATCTTTTAGAAAGTATTTAGTAAAAAATATCTTAGATACAGCTGTAAAATATCAAGAAGGTAATGTAATTGAAAATCTTTTATTACCTGTAAGCGCTTATGTTTGTATGGCATTACTTATTACTACTGCTTTTAGATTCTATGGCTATTTTGTTGACATTCGAATGTTTACCTCAATGCGTCAAAAAATAGCTGATATGTCTTTTTACAGGCTGCTTCAGCAAGACCATTCCTATTATCAAAACAACCTATCCGGAAGTTTAGTATATAAGGTCAGTAACTTAATGGATAGTGTGATAGAGCTAATAAGACTGCTTATAGACTGTTTCTTTAGTTATAGTATAGCATTAATCTTGGCTATTTATACTTTATCACTAGTAAATATAAAGTTTGCAATAGCTACATTCATTTGGGTGAACATTTTTATTTTGATTTCGGTTTTCAGTTTTCGGGTGCTTACCGGATTAGCCGATGATCATTCTAAACAAAGTTCACAAGTAATAGCGGGTATAGCCGACAGTATTTTAAATGTTATATCAGTAAGGTTATTTTCTCGGCAAGCGCATGAGAGGCATAAATTTTTTCAAGTATGCAAGAAAAAAACTATTGCAGAAAGAAAATTACAATGGGCATACTTTTGGCTTTGGTTTATATATGGCTATTCATTTGATATACTCCAAGCAGTAAACTTGTATTTTTTAATTCATGATTATCAATTGAACAAGATTGCAATAGGAGATATTGCTCTTGTACTTGGAATTAATATATCGATTATAGAGTTTCTTAACCATCTAACTAGGAATCTTACCCAATTTTCTACTCATTTCGGCAAAGTTTCAGATGCATTGCCAATCTTGACTACCGTACCAGAAATTCAAGATAAGGAAAATGCTAAAAAATTAAATTTATTAAGTGGAAGAATAACGTTTAATAATGTTTCTTTTTCTTATGAGGGTCAGAAGTCATTATTTCAAGATTTTTCAGTTACCATTAATCCTTGCGAAAAGGTAGGTCTAGTTGGTTATTCTGGAGGTGGTAAATCTACTTTTATAAACTTAATCATAAGGCTATTTGATGTTAAAAAAGGTAATATACAGATTGATAATCAAGTAGTATCGGAAGTTACACAGAGTTCTTTGAGGCAACAAATATCTGTAATACCTCAAGAACCATTGTTGTTTCATGATACTATTTTAGCAAATATTATATATGGTAAACTTCAATCTACTATCGAAGAAATAATAAGAGCTGCAAAGCTGGCTGGTATTCACGATTTCATTATGACTCTACCCGATCAATATGAAACTGTAGTCGGAGAAAAAGGCATAAAGCTATCTGGAGGGGAAAGACAAAGAATAATCATAGCGAGAGCATTTCTAAAAAACGCTCCGATATTATTTTTCGATGAGCCAACTAGTCAGTTAGATTCTATAACAGAGAAAACAATTCAAATGAGTTTATTTAAGTTGATGGAAAATAAAACCACCATTACTATAGCACACCGTATTTCTACACTTTTACATATGGACCGAATTCTAGTATTTAACAAAGGAAAAATTGTCCAAGATGGTAAACACGCTGAATTAGTTTCTAAGCAAGGTCTTTACAAGGAACTTTGGAATGCTCAAATTGGTTGTTTGAATGGCAAAAAATAAGATGGAAAAAATTATTGATCTGAGAAGTGACACTACAACTCTGCAGAGCTCCAACGTTATACATGCAATAAGTAATGCAACTGTTGGAGATTTTGCTTATGGTGAAGACAAAAGCTGTAATGACTTATCAGAATATTGCAAACAATTATTCAAAGTAGAAGAAGCATTATTTGCAACCAGCGGTATGCTTGCAAATAGATTAGCCATTGCCAGTCAAACAAGTCCTGGTGATGAACTAATAACTCATTATAATTATCACGTTAATTTTTTCGATAGCGCAGGCAATGCAAAAGTAAATAATATCGTATTTAATTGTATTAGAAATAATAGCGGAATCTTAGATGTTGCTGAAGTAGAATATGCTATTAATTCTAAGCCAAGGTACAAAATTTTTGCTCAGGTGAGTCTTGTTTCTATAGAAAATAGTATAAACGGGTTTAATGGTAAAATTTATCCTTTTGAAAAACAAGTCGAGTTATATCACTTTTTAAAAGCTCACAATGTAAATCTTCATTTAGACGGTGCAAGAATATTTAATGCTCATGTCGAAACAAATATTGCTTTAGCAGATTATGCTAAATATGTGGATACAATGAGCTTTTCTTTTACCAAAGGACTTGGAGCTCCTTTTGGTTCAATGCTTATGGGTAAAAGAGAGATAATTGAAAGGGCTAAAAAGCTACAGGTTTGGCTAGGTAGTGGTTATCATCAGATAGGGTATTGTGCTAATGCAGCAAAGTATGTACTACAGAACAATATTTCTAGGCTTAAAGAAGACAATAAACTCGCCAAACTGTTTGCAGACAAGATTAAGGAAATTCCACACATAAAACTGGTACTACCTTATCCAGAAACTAATATAGTAAGCTTTAGTATAAAAGCACTAAATGTAACTAATGAGGTTTTCTTGAGTAAGTGCCAAGCTTATGGTTTATTGCTTTTTCCTTGGCTCGAGTCTCATATAAGAGCAGTTACCCATCTTGGCACAAAGGAAACAGACATCATGAAAGCTGCTGAAATTATAAAGGAGGTTGTGTTAAATTTAATATGAGAGTAAAAATAGATTTCTTTAGCGATTCAAACACTGACCCTTCAGCTAAAATGAGGGAAGCGATGGCTAAAGCAAAAGTTGGAAACGAAGCTGCATGTGAAGATCCAACTGTGAACGAATTAGTGGCAACCGCATGTAAAATATTAGGTAAACCTGCAGGAATCTTTTTGATTTCAGGAACGATGTCCAATGTAATTGCTTATAAAGTACACATTCAAAGACCTGGTGATTACTTGCTGCTTGATGAAACTTCACATCCACTCATAGTACAATCTGGCTTGATCGCAGCCCAGGCACATGCTACTCCTTTGCCCATCAAAGGTACAAGAGGAATATTTACTGGAGAACAAATTGTTGAGTTTATTACTCGTCCTAGTTTAAGAAATATTCCGAGAGTTGGGCTTGTTTCTATCGAACAAACGACAAATTTTGGTGGTGGAGCTGTGTGGCCTTTAGAATATATTCAAGAGATCTCAAGTCTCTGCAAAGAGAATGACGTATTCACTCATTTAGATGGAGCAAGACTGTTCAACGCTTGTGCTCATACTAAAATATCTCCAAAGGAGTATGCAAGTTATTTTGATTCGGTATTCATTGATTTTAGTAAAGGATTAGGTGCTCCAATGGGTGCAATATTGCTTGGAAGTGAAGATTTTATTGAAAAAGCTTGGTACTATAAGTTTCAAATTGGCGGAGGTATGCACCAAGCTGGCATTATTTCAGCTGCATGTTTATATGCTCTACGTAATAATGTAAATTCTTTAGAAGAAGATCATAAAAAAATGCAGCACCTTATAGAAGGCCTAGACTCCATAGATCAAGTTATAATTGATATCGACCTGTATAAAACTAATATAGCGTATTTTTCATTACGTACTAATTGTATATCTACTCAAGAATTAATAAACGTACTAATGACAAATTATGGAATTAGAATGGCTAACATCAAAGGTAAAATCAGAGCTATAACACATAGAGATATAAGCTATGAAGATATTAATACTACTGTATCTGCTATAAGAAAGATACTAAGTAATTTTCTGCACTAATTGTTTGCAAACTTCTTGTCAAACAATATTATACCAATATAGTATTATGCTAGCATCTGCATAGAGCTATTTGGGAATAGGTATGAACTTTGTCTTCTTTCAATATTTACTATTCTTCTGTGGATATATGCTGCTTTATTTATCAAGACAAAGTATACCAATTGCTCTACCACTGTTAATAGATACTGACCATGTAAAATTAAGCTATTTTTTTGCCTGCTTTTCTTTTTTTTATGGAGTATCAAAATTTGTTAATGGAATAATCATGGACTCCAAAAATAATCCATTATTTATGTTTGGGCTATGCAATATTGCAACTGGATTATTAACCATTGGTATAACTTTATCATATAATAATCTAACTTTATTACTGTTAACATTAATATTATTAGCTTGGACACAAGGGTTAGGTTGGCCAGCTATTACCAAGTTTATGGTTACAAACTCTAGCATCTCTTCAATTGCATCATCATGGGGAGTTATGAGCGCATCTCAGCAACTTGGTTCTTGTATTACTTTAATTGTATTACCAAGTATAATTAAAATATATAATGCAAAAAGTGCATTTTTGTACTCTGGTTTCTTATGCTTACTTTTTGGAATTTATATAATATTAAAGGCATATTACAAAGAAAGTGCCAACTTTACTACCTATTATAAGGTGCAGAAATCTCAAATAGGTATCAAGGTAACAAGTTCCATATGGTTTCTATGTTGTGCTACTTTTTGTGCTTATATTATAAAAATGGGAATCTTCTTTTGGTTTCCTATAATTTTAAAGAATAAATTACAAATTTCTCTTGTACAATCCTCACTAATAACAGGCGTATATGATTTAGGTGGAATCCTTGGAACTTTAATAACAGGAAGAATTAGTGATATGTACTTCTTTCAAAATAGAAGCTTGCTGGCATCACTTTATATGTTGGGTATAGCACTCACTTTTATTGCAATGAACTTTGGTCAAAACATAATTCTTATGAACCTTTGTGCAATCTTATCAGGATTCTTTATATTTGGAGTGCAAGTACTGACAGGTGTTATAGCTGTAGAAATTGCTCCACAAAATAATGTATGTGCAATTGTAAGCTTAACAGGATTATTTGGGTATATTGCAAGTTCAATATTTTCATGCGTGCTCTTAGGAGTACTTGTTAAGCACTGTGGTAACAGTATTATGTTTTCATTTTTTTCCATTTGCTCTGTTGTTGCACTCGTTTGCTTTTCCATACTATCAAGCAAAGATCTAAAAAAACTAAGTAAAGCGGTGTAAAAAAAATTTCTCAACAGTTAAACTTTGTAGATAGATTTTTTACCCAAGGAATAAACATGGTAACCATATCTTAGTAATAGCTCGCTATCTAATAAATTACGGAAATCAAAAACATTAGGTGCAGCCATAATACTCTTTAAACTTGCAAAATCTTGATTTTTAAATTCTTTCCACTCCGTTAACAATAACAAGGCTTCCGCGTCCCTTGCAGCCCCTATAGCATTGTCCGCGTATTCTATATCCTTTAGAACTTGCCTAGCATTATCTATCCCCATTGGGTCATATGCAGTAATTTTAGCCTTGTTATTCACTAACAATTGTGCAATATCTATAGCTGGGCTATTTCTTACATCATCAGTACCAGACTTAAAAGTTAGCCCCCATATTGCTATTTTTTTATTTTGGACTCCATTTAATACATATTCTACCTTTTTAGCAATGTTTGTTATATGATTATAGTTAGATTCCTTAACTGAATTTAAAATTTGTAGCTTGACATTGTGATCTTCAGCAAGCCTTATTAAAGCTGACAAATCTTTAGGAAAACATGATCCTCCAAATCCTGGACCAGCTTTGAGAAATTCCTTACCTATTCTATGGTCCATTCCCATACTGTTAGCTAAAAGGTCAATGTCTGCTCCTAATAGCTCACATAAACCTGCCATCTCATTGATAAAAGCAACCTTTGTTGCTAGAAAAGCATTAGAAGCATATTTAATCATTTCAGCAGTAACTGTATCAGTGACTATTAACGGAATATTCTTATCTATAAATGATCTATATATAACTTCTAGTTTTGCTCTAGCTAGCTTAGTTTTTACTCCTATTATTATCCTATCTGGGTATAAAAAATCTGATACTGCAGAGCCTTGCTTGAGAAACTCTGGATTAACCCCCAAATCAAAGTTATAGCCCTTATTAGATAAATAATTATATATATTTTCTGCAGTACCAGGAGGAACAGTTGACTTTATCACTATTAAGCAATCTTGATTAACTCTCTCAGAAACTTCACTTACTGCATTATATACATTCTGTAAATTTGCATTTCCTAGGGAGTCTGATGGAGTATCTACAGTTACAAACACTACTTCTGTGTTGGGATTTATTTGAGAATACGAATCGAAGAATCTTATCCTTTGTAACTTTATATTATTCTCTAAATAGTCTGCTAATCCAGGCTCATATATAGGAATTTTTCCTAATTTCAATAACTCAATCTTCTTAGTATTTATGTCAATGCAATCAACGTTATGACCCTGCTCTGATAACATTGCACAAGATACTAAACCTACATACCCTATTCCTATAATGGTTATATACATCTTGTCATCACCTTAAAAATATCCTAATGTAGCTCAACTGCTTAAACATTTAAAAAGAACATCATTAACAATTAGAGTCATAAATTTTTACTCTAGCGTTGCATACATTATTTTTCTTAATTACTTTACTTTCTGAATAAACTATAAACAAAGTCGATGGTATTAATATTAAAATACCATACAAAGCACTTTTATCAGGCAACTCATTAAACATAACATATGTTACTATTGCAGAAATTATTAGCTCTATGTATCTATATGGTGCAAGTGCAGTAGCATCTGCAAGAGTAAAAGCTTTTAATGTGAAGAACAGAATTAGATTTGAATTAATTCCCAAAATCAGTAGTAATACTAATTCTAACAAGGAAGGCAAATGCCAATAAAACAGCAAAGGCACAGTGGAAAAAATAGTTGTTGTTAGAGCTGAATAAAATAACATACTTATTACGGACTCTTTTATTGCGAGTTTCTTATTAAGTATGTCTAATATAGCAAAGATTAATGTAGATACAATAAAAATAAGAATTTTAGGATTAAAGTCTTCACTATAAGCTTTGGTAGTAATAGCAATACCAACAAAGCCAATAACAGTTACTGACCATCTTTGCCAAATTATATTTTCATTTAGTAAAGGGATTGCAAGAAGTATAACAAATAATGGTATAGAAAAACTTATAATTGTTGCAGTTACTATGGGAAAAATAGCTAACCCATAGGTCCACAAGGTTATTCCAACAAATAACAATACTCCTCTAGTTATCTGAATAGATATTTGACTTGTTTTAAAAGCTTCTCTTCCATAGTAAAGCATAAAAGGTACAAGGGTAATAGTGCTAAATAAAAAGCGGAAAAAGATTACTTCAAAACTTTGGAGATGTAAACTTAGATATTTTGATATAGTATCATTAGCTACACTACTAAGTAAACTGAGTATAAACCAGGTAACTCCAAGCAAATAAGCTCTTAATCTGTGATCCATAAAACTCCCAATTTAATATTTTATGAGATAACTTTACTATAAAAAAGATCAATACTAGACAAGTTTTCCTCTATCTACTGTTTAACCATATTCATAAATATTTAGTAGAAATGATTTGAGAAGTATTATATAAAGTGCAGCTTTATTGTATAATTTTAATAAACAGAAATGCTAACTGATTTTTTTGTAATATATGATAATACTTGCGAATACTATCACATTATCAGGAAAAGTAATCGGGAGTACTGACGGCTGTGGCAATTTTACCAACTAGCTTCTCTGCTAGCATTAGCAATATGTGTTTTCAGTGTTAGCTGTGAAGACGTTAAAGAAAGTTATCAAACAAGCAAATTAGCAGCAAAACTTTACGAAAATGCTTCAGTTGAGTCAGCTAAACAAATTTTCAGAATAGATGTATTAAATACGTAACCATCTTTACTTATATCTTAATATAATGTTTCTCAGTACCGTCTTTAACACAATTCAATTTTCACACTCATCAGCAGTTAGGCCACTTGCTCGCACAATAATATCAATTGCAACACCTGCCTTTGCTAGATTTTTCGCAACCCTGATTTTCTCTGCTTTTTTAACTTTTTCCTTGCCGCTTTTCATATCTTCAGATAGAGATTTGACTAACGCATCTAATGATTCCGGTTCTCTGTACTCGTTTATTAAACTCAATAGCTTTTTACTTTCTCTCGTTTCAGGTAGCAAGACTTTAATATTTACTGATAATGCTCCTGCTATTTCATATAATTTATCAAATAGTATGGTAGTATAACCTCTTTCATATTCATGTATTTCCTTGAGTGTTACGCCAACTTTATCCGCTAAATCTTTTTGAGTATACCTTCTTATTAACCTCCATTCTCTTATTCTTTGCCCTATTCTGTAATATATAGAATCAGTGCAGATTTCTCTCTCTGTATTATCATACTCGTAAATAGATAAGCCGGTTGCCTGGGAAATTATGTCAACTGAAACTCCTTCTTTCACTAGATTTTTTGCTATTTCCAACCTTGCCTCTTCTTGATTAATTTTTTCGCTAATATGAACAAACCTGACTAATGAAGGTACTATTTTGCCTAACTTTTGATTCTCATATATTTTCGTTAGATAGAGTATTTCCTCGTCTTCATAGCTGTCTTCCCTTACTATTACTGGTTCGGGTAATAAATCTATAGCATTAACTGACAATACTCTTGCTATTACATATAGTACTTCAATTGGAATAGGAATATACCCATTTTCATAGCTGTTTACTTCTTGGTATGTTAAACCTATTTCACTTGCCAATTCTACTTGAGTATGCCCTCGCATTAACCTGCTATCTTCTATTTTTTGTCCTATTTTGTAGCTTATAGAACTAATATCGCTTACAGAAACAAACATATATACCTTACTTAGAAATAAATTTTCATGCAATTTGATCAACGGATAAACCGATTATTTGCAAAATAATATCAATAGAAATTCCCCCTTTTACTAAATCCTTTGCAACTTTAATCCTTTCTATCTCTCTCACTTTCTCCTCACAAATCCGTATCCCTTCAAACAAAGACTTTATTAGTGCATGCCGTAGTTCTTGGCTCTCAATTTCTTTGTATTCTTTAATCAAATCAGGTAGCTCATTTTTCACTTTACTCCCTTCCTCTATTAGTAGATCCGTAATATTAATCGATAATGCTTCTGCCATTTCATATAATTTATCAAGTGGAACAGCAGTCCTTCCTTGCTCATAGTTGCTTATTTCGTCACGTGTTGTACTCATTTTTTCTACTAAATCTTTTTGAGTATACTCTCTCACTAGCCTCCATTCTTTTATCTTCTTTCCTATTTGGCAGTAAATAGAACCTCCTTTTTCTTCAACGCATTCATCAGCAGAGAGGCCAATTGTTTTTGCAACAATATCAACAGAAACTCCTGCTTTAACCAAACCTTTTGCAATCTTTATTTTCTCTGCTTTTTTACTACTTTTTTCACTAACTTGGACAAAATTGGTTAGTAAACAAAACATCTTACGTAACTCCTGGTCATTAATCTTTTTATATTCTCTTACTAGATTTAAGATTTCTTCTCCCTCATCTTCAAGACAGCTTTTTGATATAGGAATTAGATCCGTAATACTGATTGATAGTGCCTCAGTTATAGCATATAACCTTTCAATTGAAATTCTACGATTCCCTTTTTCATATTGAAGTATTACCCAGTACTTTACACCAAGTTTCTCTGCTAAATCTTTCTGAGTATACCCTCTCTCTAACCTCCAACTTTTTAATTTTTCTCCCACTTTATAATCTAGACTTTTTTCCACAAAAAGAACCATACATATAATATTTTATACTATAGCTCAAAGGCTCCAGATATAATAGCCAGACTCTGGAACCTTTAAATTGATGAATTAAAGTGCCCTACAAGTTTCTTTACTATTTTCACGTACTTTGTCTGCCCATGAAAACAATTTTTCACTTACTTCCTTCTGCTTTTCACTCCATATGCCGCACCTAGTGAAATTACCTCTTTCTACCACTTTCTTAAGTTTCACTCCCCCAAAAAGGCAATTTTTTCCAATTTCTTCTCCTCTTTTTTGTAATTCAGCCCACATTTCCTTATCCGCTACTTTTACTTGTACCTGACTGCAGTTTTTTACGTCCTGGTACAATACAATATTTAGCTTACCAAGGCTTGTAGGAAATTCTAACACAACGGAGCTACCATCTGATACATCAACGTAATTTCTTGCACCTCCTTCCTCCCTTCTGATCTCAACTGCATTATTACCCATTTTTAAAATGTTACTCCCTAACTCTCTCAGTATTTTGGCTACCTCTACCTTGCTATTCCCAGAAAACTCTATGTACGATGTTGTATTATCTATCTCAACATCTATTAATTCTCCTTCTTGCACAGCACTTTCGCCAGCTTTCTCTAGTTCTTCTAGTCTCTCATCTATCTGTGGCTGAACTTCTGGTTGTAGCTCATTATAGATTTCACCTATCAGTTTATTCTGTAGTAGAGTATCATGAAACTCTGCACCACTTAGCATTAGCTTACGCATTATCTTTTTTCGATCACTTTTTTCTAATCTGTGAAAGTGTGTGCCCAATATCATGTATTCTGCGAAGCTCCACTCCCCATCATTACATGCATTTACTCTTGCTCCAGAGGCTAATACTTGCTCTATAACTTTATGCAATGCATTTACGTTTTTTGTCTCTACTACAGCACTCTTAAACCAGCTCAACTTTTCACTTTCGCTTGCACTTGGTTTTATTTTTTGCAAATTTGAAGCAAATGGATTTAAATCTTCTGCTTGATCATTTAAAGGTTTTGTGCCATAAACATAGTCAAGGCTTTTCCCGTAGTTGATTTTGTTTTCGCGAATGTTTCTGCTAGGGGAGGCCTCCCGGTTTATCTCCTTCTGGTTATTAATTTTACTCACAAATTTAGACTGCTTTATATCAACGCCTTCAAGAGCACCAAATATTTTCTTGTGATTAACATTAGTCTTTTTATTCCGATCTTTACTAGTCATATAAACCTCATATTAAAAATACTTTTTAAGCGTACAATAAACTTTATACATCTTACTACTCATTATAAATTATAATGAGTAGATTTGCAAATACTTTCTACTATAACAATCCATTTTCTCGAAAGCTGAAATAGCCTCCACTTGTGATGATAATATGGTCAAACAATTTTACGCTTACAGTACTACATGCTGCTGCTAAGCTCTTCGTTACTGCTTGATCTTCTTCTGATGGCTCTAAGCTCCCTCCAGGATGGTTATGTGACATTATTATTGATGTTGCATTTTTCATTAATGCCTTTCTTGTAATTTCCTTTATGTATACTGATGCTTTTTCCATTTCACCAATATAGGATTCTTCTCCAATTAGTTGACGCCTTTTATTCAAGTACAGTATTTTTACACATTCCCTTTCTGAGTGGCCTATACTTACGTTTAAGTACTCTACTATCCCTTGTAAGTCCATGATTGGCTCACTCTTAAGCTTTTCTTTCAGTACCCTTTCTAGTGTTTCCTTAACACACATAATCATTGCTACTGCAGAATCAGTTACTCCTTCTATAACTTTCAGGTCATCCATTTCTCTACCTAAAATCCTTCCTACTCCTGTATAAGTATTCACCAAATTTTTAGCAATTTCTTGAGCCTGTGGGCTTTCATGTACTGCACTTAGAAACGTTTCCATTATTTCACGATCAAGTAGTGCTTTGCCTTTGCTTTCTAATATTCTGAATTCGATTTCTTCTTTACTTTTATTCATATAATTTACCTTTCACTAACAACAAACTTTTTTTAGATATTTACTGCTGTTTTTTATCAGCATTGGCATAAAGCCATAGCTTTCGAGTGAAGTCAAATCAATTTCTCAATCTTTTTTACTTATTTTTTCATCTAAGAGTAAAGATATTAATATATACTGATTTTTTATTTTAAATCTGTTGAATTTCGCCTAAAGAGAGGCCTGTTATTTGCAAAATAATATCGGTAGAAATTCCTCCTTTCACTAAATCCTTTGCAATTTTCATCTTTTCTGCTCTTTTCACTTTTTCTTCGCAAATTTGTATGCTTTCAAACAGAGATTTTATTAGCGCATAGCGTAATTCTTGACTCTCAATTTTTTTGTATTCTTTTATTAAATCAGGTAGCTCACTTTCTACTATCTCATCTTCCTCTATGAGCAGATCTGTAATGCTAATTGATAATGTTTCTGCTATTGCATATAATTTTTCCAGTGGAATGGCCACACGTCCTTGCTCATAGTTGCTTATTTCATCACGTGTTGTATCCATTTTCTCAGCCAAATCCTTTTGAGTATACTCTCTCACTAGCCTCCATTCTTTTATCTTTTTTCCTATTTGGTAGTAGATAGAACCTGTTTTTTCTTCAACACACTCATTAGCAGAGAGGCCAATTGCTTGTGAAACAATATCAACAGAAATTCCTGCTTTAACCATACCCTTTGCAATTTTTACCTTCTCTGCTTTTTTACTACTTTTCTCACCAACTCGGGTAAATTTTGTTAGCAAGTAAAACACCTTGCGCAACTCTTGATCATTAATCGTTTTATATTTTCTTACTAGATTTAATATTTCCTCTTCTTCGTTTTTAAGGCAAATTTTTTCACTTGATACAGGAATAAGATCTATGATGCCAACCGATAACACTTCTGCTATAGCATACAATTTCTCAATCGAAATTTTACGTGTTCCTTTTTCATATTGTAGTACTACTTGATACGTTACGCCAATTTTTCCCGCTAAATCTTTTTGAGTATAACCTCGCTTTAACCTCCAGCTCCTTACTTTTTGTGCTATTTTGTACCTTATCGAGATATTTGCCATAAATATTATACAGGTTAATACTACCAAATAAAGATATACAAAAGGGATGCTTCTTTCTATGTTTGAATTTTAGTTGAATATTTCTTCACAATTGTGTATAATTATTAATGCTTTTTAAGTGGATTTCCTATGGCTCTTTCGAAGTTTCTCGATCCCAAGAATGATATATCGTTCAAGCGCATCTTTGGTACTGAAAAAAATAAAGATATCCTTATTCACTTTCTTAATGATATTCTCGGCTTTGCTGGAACAAATGCAATACAGGATATAGAGTTTTTAAGTACTATTCAAGATCCTGATATTGCTTCTAAAAAACAAAGCATTGTTGATGCTCTTTGTAGAGATAAAAATGGGCTGCAAGTGATAGTCGAAATGCAGGTCGCTAAAACTAAGGGCTTTGAAAAACGTGCTCAATACTATGCTGCTAAAGCCTATTCAAGACAGGCTGACAAAGGCGATCAATATCATGACCTTAAGGAAATTATCTTTATTGCTATAGCAGACTGTATTTTATTTCCTGATAAGTCTGAGTATAAGTCAAAGCATACCATTCGCGATGAAGATACTAATGAACATGATCTAAAAGATTTTTACTTTATATTTATTGAGTTGCCTAAATTTCCAAAAACCAAAGAAGATCAGCTTTCAAGTATTGTTGAGAAATGGGTCTACTTCTTTAAATATGCAGATGAGACTAGTGAAGAAGAGCTGGAAAAAATAATAGGTAGTGATCTAATAATTAAAAAGGCCTATGAAGAACTAAATAGGTTCAACTGGTCAGAAAAAGAATTTATTGCCTATGAACAGGAAATAAAACGTATTCTTGATGAACAGGCTGTCCTTGCTCAAAAACTTGATGATGCTACTGCAAAAGGCATCCTCATCGGACATGAAAAAGGCAGAAAAGAGAGGGAAATTGAAGTTGCAAAGAATCTACTTAAAGCAGGAGTTTCTATTGATATCATAGCTCAAACTACTGGTCTTACAGCTAATGAAATTAAAGACTTAAGCTCTTTGGATGTTTAGATGAACATCTTTGTACTAGATGAAAACCCAGAGATTGCGGCAAAAATGTTATGTGATAAGCATATAGTAAAAATGCTATTAGAAACTGCTCAGTTACTGAGTAATGTTTTTTCAATAGCATTAAAAGTGCCAAATCCTTTAGTCAGCATCACAGACCAGAATATAGAAGTTCCATATAAACTTACTCACAAAAACCACCCTTGTTCTCTATGGGCTAGACAATCCAAAGGGAACTTTTTCTGGTTAATAAAATACGGAAGGGAGCTGTGCAAAGAGTATACTTGGCGATATAAAAGAAAACATAGATCAGAAGAAGTTATAGATTGGTGTGATAGTAATAAGAATTTGCTTGTTTTTCAATCAACCGATATAAAGCCTTTTGTACAGGCGTTACCAGATCAATATAAGTCTAGTCATTCAGTAAAAGCTTACAGAGAGTACTACCTAAAAGAAAAGATGAGGTTTGCTAAGTGGGAAAAGGGTAGAGAAGTACCGGATTGGTTGCTAAGCAGAATCGTACGTCTGAAAAGCCGCAAATAAAAAGAACGCCTTAATTAGTAGAGAGGAAGGTGCATAAAAACTAAAACATCTTCTCACTTTAACTCTTAATTAGATTTGAGGTAAATCATTAAAATCTCCACTCTTTTAACTGAGTCTGATAAAATTTAAAAACGGCAGTTTATTGAATACTTTACATGATTAAACCATTAAAACTCTTCAATTTTACTGAATTGATGGTAATTTCAAGGTATTTGCTGCTCAAATTTAGATACATGCTAATTTCTCTATTATAAATACTTAAATTATAAACTATTTACTCTTTAATTTTGGTTATTAGTACTGCGATCCAGAGGTATTCCAACATCACTCACTTCAGAAGAGCAAAGTACTCTGATAATCTGGAATTTCAAAGTAAGGTCTCGATATTACTTCTTTTATAACCTAACGAAAATCTGAGTTCAGAACATAAAACCAGTCCCTTAATATAACTACTTTGCTGTTCCCTTACTATCATTTACAAAGAAGCCCTTATATTTTTCTACTAAATCTGGTCTTTTCTTCATCTATATCTCCTTCTACACCTAGAACTCTATTCGCCAATTTCCTATTCTCTAGAGAAATAAGTAATGCTCTATATCACCGTCAGAAATTAATCTGCCGCACCGAGAACTGATAGACCTTTTTATCTTTCCCATTATCTCTTTTCTTGGGGTGAGTAAAACAATATATTTTTCCACATAGTTATAAGCTGGGAACCATAAAAACAGCTTCATGATCAGCCATTTTAAAAGTTCGATCAAGTTCAATATTCCTAAGCGTTGTACTTGCCTTATATGAACAATAACATCCCAATGTAAGGAAAGTTAATGCAGTCAAAGCAAGTGAAATAGATATTCCTAAATGAGACATTGTTAAACTTGTGCCAACAGCAAATACTCCAGATAATATAAGAGAAGCAGAGGCATAAATTATTTGCTTTCTACTCTGAGCTCTTGCTTCTGAGAATTGAGATTTTACTGCTGAACTTTGTTCAGAGACTCGAGATAGGTTGCTAGTCCTTTTACTATAACCTTGTTTTACATTAACACCCACAGACTCAGTGGCAACTTTTGAATCCATCTCATCCTGGATTGATATATCAATATTTTCCGGCTGTTCATTAGCTAGAATAAGCTCATCATGCAAATTTTTTACAGAGCAAAAATGTGAGGGATCGATACTAAAGCTTTCTTCAATGCCTTCTAATCGTTTATTCTCTTCCTTTAATCGTTCTATATTTCCTCGTAATATACTATTTTCTAATAGCAATTCCTCACATTGTTTCCCTTTTGCATCTATCTCTTGTTCCAGCTTTACTAGTTTAATTTCATAGTCTTTACATAACTCAGCTTTTCCTTCCGGTATATCTGCATCCTCCACTTGTATACACGAATCTTCGGTTTCTCTTTTTGTCTTTTCCGCTCTTAACAAATACTCATAATCATCTTCTAACCCATTTATTTTTTGCATTAATCGTTGATTGTTCTCATTCAGCCCATTTATAACTTCCTGCATCTTTTCTTTTTTATTAAATAGCAATTCCTTTTCTTCTTTCGCTGTAGCAAGTTTTTCCTTAAGTTCATCATTTTCTGCTAGAAAATCTTTATTCTCTTTTTCAAGTTTATCTACTTTTTTCTCTAACTCTTGAACACTGTTATCTAAGGATTCATTCATCTTTTCCAATCCCTTCAATTTTTGTTCAAGATACATGCTTTTAGAATCACTTTGTGGTAATCTTGTACCAATATCTACGAGAATTTCTCCTACAAAATCCATAAACTTTTTGAAATGTCTCTCATGAACTATCACTTCTTCACTTAGTGTAGTATTACCCAGCTTTTCCACAATTTCTTGGATTTTTTTTAAACTATTGGATAATAGCTCCATTCGTTCAACAATTTTAGTTACTTCACTTACGTTCAATTCATCACTCAGATCTGCATTACTAGTATAATTCTCACCAGTGGTAACTAGGTTAGATGGATTGGCAGGTTTAATCGGGGTACTCGTATCAACAGAAGCTCCAAATGGCATAAACAGTGCACTTCGGCTGCTCTTAATCGATCTACCTAGTGAAGGTATATCACTATTATAAAGTGTTCTATCACCACTAGAGGCAACTTGCTCTTGTCTATAATTTGTAGAAGTTCCTGTTGGACTAGTACCATTTTTCTGATCTTCTCTACTGCTTTCATTCGTAAAGCGCTTCACTCCCATTACCCTCCTAACATTCTCTCCAAGTTCTTCTCTTTCGATTATAATACGAGATTCATTTTTTTCATAGTTAATTTTATCATATAATTGTTCACATTCTTTGTAGGACAATATTGGTTGTAGCGTCTTCTTCTTTACTTCTTCATCGTAGAAAGCTCTCAGCTTATCATTTGATAATATTGCTATAGCTTCTTTTACATCAGGATGCAATTGAGAATGCCCATTTTTGCATGAATGAACACGGTTCAGTAGAAAAATCTTAACAGAGTGTTGCTTGTATTCCATAATTTCCTCTAATGTAATCCCCATAACTTTTTCTTGTGATTCTATGTATCCTAGAGCTTCTTCAAAGTCTTGTCTGTTAGAGGTGAGAGGTTGAGCTTTTTTTAACTTTTTGATCTCACTATCTTTTGGATGCACACCATTAACTTCAATAACAGGGATAACACTTGCAGAGTCAATCGCATTTAACACAATACTACAATCATCTTGATTTTTTAGGAAAGCTTTTAGCTGTTTTTTAAAGTTCAATAAATTACTTAATTTATCTTCATTAGTTTTAGATTTTTTGATTTGATCATAAACGTTTCTGGCTGCTTGGTTATTCTCTTTATCAGTCCTTATTTTACTTTCTAACTTACCAAGGAGTTTGCTCAGTGGTTTTTTAAGTTTCTTATAATCGTTAACAAGCAGTTCTCTTATCCGTCTTTCAAAATCTCCTTTTTCTTTGAATCTCAAAACAGTATATAGATCATCTTCAGCCCTCTGCTGATCGGATTTTGTATTTACAACCATAACCTTACCTAACACTAACAGATACTGCTGAACAGAACTTAAGGGCGAAGTTAAAACACACTTAGTTAAAGTCATAAGCACTTCTCCAATTAATCTTACTAATATTCTTCTGGAAAACAACATATCTACTGACCTTATTCTTGGGAATATAAATAGAAAAAGTGCATCACCTATAGTCTCCAGAAAACCTGGTGTTAGCTGTCAAATTAAGATTTCTAGAAAATACTCAATAATTCCAGACAGATTTCTCTAGGCCTGACCAGAACGTTTGGGTATCAAATAGGTCTTTCTGGAGTAATTAGGTGTTGTAACTTAGTTACAAATTTAGTACCATAGCGTTGTTTTCATGATATAGGGAGGTTTAAATGCCAATAGAAACAAAACGTCAGGCTGAAGTGCTTAAAAAGCTACAAGATGTGATAAAACATACAGATCGTGACATTGCGGCTGGAAGAAAGTTAGCTATTAAAAGGTGGGTCGAGACCTATATAGAGTATATCAAACTTTTTAAGGATGATAAGCTGGAATTCTTATATAATGTTTTTCGAGATGAAGGTTGTTGGTTAGGTACAAGGTTAAATAATACTGTTTTAGGTCAGAAATTGACTGAAGAGAAAATAGGAGAAATCGATAACCCACTACCAAGGTATGGTATGGCATCTAGGTACTGTATAACGGGCAAGATAGGTGATTTTTTCAACAAACAGTTTGTACTCTCTAGAGGTCAATTTACTTCAGAAGAGGTAGATAGTCAAGGTAATCCGATCAGTGATCAATATGTAAGAAACATTCTGCTATCATCCATGAAGAGAAATGGTCCTGTGTTTGATTTCTGGATCGATAGAGAATCTGGGGAATTAAAGAAGTATGATGCAGTAGAAGGTTTTGACAGTGCTGTAAAACTTAAGTGGAGCGAAGGGGTAGAGTATTTTTATAATCAGTTAGAGGAAAAAGATAAGGAGAAGAAGCTTACAGAAGCTATTGTTGCTCTTTCTCGTCCTCAATCTGTTGAGAAAGACGCTCCTATTTTAGATTTTTGTGTAAGGAATATAGGCGATAAAGATACTCTTTTACAGAAATTATTGCAGAAAGATAAGGGAGTATATTCCCTTCTTGCTGAATTAATAGAGTCATGTTTTTTTGATACGGTTCATGATTTGGTACAGTGCTGGTGTTATAAAGGCGTTTCAGCAGGAGGAGACTGTTCGGACAAGATATTCTCACAGCAAGACTATGAACTTTTTCTTTATTCACTTTCAAATGTGATGTTGAAAAATCCTGAGTTAAGTGTTCAAGCTAGATCCCTTATTATGGAGATTTGGAAATGTGAACGCTTTGCTGAATACAGAGAGACCTCTGTTAATACTTCTAATTATACAGTTCCTATAAAGAGTGTACTTGGGGGATTAATCATTAATTGGAAACGAGAAGATGTTTGTAAGCCCGATAGGGAAATAGAGAAAGAAGAAATATTAGATATGATTTCATTTGCCAAAGGTTGCTTTCCTGAAAAGTTTGACCTTTTTAAAGAAGTCATGATAGAAAATCTTAGAATATGTGGTAGGGAAGGAAAGAGGAAAGGTGTAGATTACGGCAAGTTTGCAGAAGAGTTATTTCTTCAGTTAGAGAAAGTAACTTTACCTTCTGTAGGTGATGGTCCTTGGAATAATTTGCGGTCTCAATCTAAGGTATCTTTGCCACTTGATGGTTCTGGTGATGGCCCACAGTCTGAGTTTGAAGCTCCTAGTGTGAGTGGTATTTCTGGTTCTCATAAGAAAAGAAGAATCTAGTCTACTCATTAATGTGAGTGGTTTTTCTGGTCTTAGCAAATAGAGAGGTGCTTTGTGTCTTTAATAAGAAGTTTAGTGGATGGAGATCTTGATGGTTTTAGACAAGAGTTTGAATCCTTTTTAGATCAATGTCCATTTTTCTTGTATCATGTAAGTACAGGACGTTTCCTTCCTGTATTCTTTTTCAGTATGTTTGCTACTGCTCATGATGCTAATATCTTAAAAGCAAATGAGAGAGTGTATTTTCGTTTTGATAATCATGGTATTGATACAGGTGGTAGAAATAGAAATACAGGGAACCTAAAAGTCGCTGTTTATCGTGACGGACAGCAAGTTGTCAGATGCTACAGTATTTCTGATCGTCTTAATAGTGATGGGTTAAGGTTCAGTACAAGGGAAAGAAATGCTCTAGTGCGAGAGATTAGAGGGCAAAATCCAAATTTAAGGGAAGAAGACCTAAATTTTGAGCAATACAAAGTATGCATGCATGGAAAGGGCAAGAGTCAGGGAGAGGCGATTGCAACAGTATTCGAGGTGATTCGTGAAAAAGATTCTCAAGGTAGAGATAGATTTGCTAAATATTCAGCGTCTGAGATTAGCCTTCTTAGGCATATAGAACGCAATAGGCTTAAGGGGATTAATGCGCCTGCGCCACGCAGTTTGTTGACAGTTAAGGAAATAGGAAGTATACGACTCAATCAAGATCAGAGAGTACAGCTTGGTCATTTGGTCAATTTTGTGCAAGTTGCACCGGGTCAGCAAGGGATTTCAGTTTTATGGAAGTGCTAGCAAGTAACCAAAGAATAAATATAGAACGTGGAATAAATGAAGGAATTTTGCCATACATAACTCGAATCTATCGTAGTTACCTAGGCAGCCTACAAAATGACATTCAAAATCGCAGTCAAAAGTTTGAGAGTCACGGATTTTTCTTAGGTTTGTTGGCAAATTTTATTCATCTCTACACAATAGATATTGACCTTGACTTGTCTCCTGGAAATTCATATGTTGCTTTTCTTATATGTCATCAGGCAGAGAGAGAAAACATTCCTATCGTTATTAATGTTACTAGATGGAGGACATCGTCTGATATTGCATTAAACCGCGCTAGAGCTGATGCTAAAAGATTACATGCTTCTTCATTTATATCTATTCACACTGAATCAAGAAATGCTGTTTGTATTGGATTAAATTTTAATCTGAATATAGATCCTTTTAGTATTGATACAGTAGAGTTTTTAGAGAATAGATTTCCTTTGGTACAAAGATTATTTGAGTGTTTGGAGGATGAAGGAATTAGAGAAAATATTAGAGATTTCTTGCTTCAACATCTTCCTAACGAAATACCAAGAAATGCAGAGAATTATAACAGAATATTTGATTGCATAACTGGTTTTGCTTTTGGGAATAGTATTTTAGAAGAGTTCAGATTAGTAAACGCAGTTCAACAACGTGTAAGAAAGTATATATTTAGATATGGTGATGAGAATCATGCTTTAACCATGGTCTTCCATACTCAAGGTTCTGATATAGTTATACTTCATATTAGAGATAACAACGCTGTACAACAAGGAGCCATCAATTTACAAGATCTTAATGTTGACGGAAATAATGTTCATGTACGGGAAGTTTCATGCACACTTAATAATCAACTTGGCCTTAATATTCATACAGATAACCTTGGTTTATATCACAATTACCAAAATAATAATGCAAATAATTTTCTTGGTGGTAATCTTGTGCAAGTGCCTAATGCTGGAAATGTGCATAATGCTTTAAATCAAGTTATGAATGATGGCTGGCAAGATAGATTTCAGCATCAAGAATTATTTAGAAACATTTCTGCAGTATTAATGCCAGAAGATACGCATGGCAATATGATAATAGATGTAAATAGCAAAGATAAGTTTCGCTCTATACTACATGGTACATTTTATGCTAGTGATAATCCTTATAAAGTGCTTGCTATGTATAAAGTTGGTCAAACATATAGTTTAAAAAGGTGGCAGGAAGAAGAAGGAGAAAGGGTAATACTTACAAGAGTTACAGAACAGAGACTAGGTCTTCTATTATTAAGACAACCTACAGCAGATACTCACCCAATTGGATATGTATTAGGATTTGCTGATAATGCAGAAGAAGTAGAACAGGAGCAAGACGAGGCAAGGTACAAAATAACAGAATTGATGAGCAAACAAAGGGGATATTTGCCTATTACTTCTGGAAATGAGGTGGTTTTGTCTTATGCTGTATTTAATAGAGGTGCACAGAGAGCAGAAGACTTTATATCTCTTCCACAACAAGCAGTGTATGTACATAGACTTGATCGTCGTGGTCATGACTCAAGACCAGAAGTATTAGTGGGACCTGAAAGTGTTATTGATGAAAATCCACCAGAAAATCTATTGTCAGATCAAACTCGTGAAAATTTCAGGCGCTTTTACATGGAAAAAAGACCAGGACAGAACTCGATTTTTTTGCTTGATATAGATGATAATCTGCACGTTCCATTTAGTTACTTGCAAGGTACTAGAGCACAGGCAATAGAAACATTAAGGTCAAGAATAAGGGGAGGTGGTACTTCTACAGCACAAGGAATATTACAACAAATAAACACTATCCTTCGTAGAAACAACGCTCGTGAAATAGAAGATGTGCATAATCTACTTGCACTAGACTTTGCAACAGAAAATCAAAATTTCCGTTATTGGCTACAAACTCATGACATGTTTTTCGCTGCACGACAATATACTTTCCATGATGATCGATCTAATCCAACTAATGATCGTCATGATTTTGCAATAACTTCAGTAGGAGTCGATGGAAATCAAAATGATCCAACAGGTAGGGACTTATTAAGTAGTAACATAGATAACTTTAAACAAAAAGTAGATTCGGGTGAAAAAGATAGATTAACTGCTATTATTAATGTAGGTAATCGTCATTGGGTTACATTAGTTATTGTCCACCAAAATGGAAATTATTATGGGTATTATGCTGATTCACTTGGTCCAGATAGTCGTATTGACAATAATATTCGAGGAGCTTTAAGAGAATGTGATATTAGCGATGATAATGTCCATGATGTTTCCGTTCATCAGCAAACAGATGGCCATAATTGTGGCATATGGGCATACGAAAATGCTAGGGATATTAACCAAGCTATTGATCAAGCTTTACAGGGAAATAGTAACTTTGGAGAGAAAGGTGAAGGTATTATAGGTTATATACGTGGTCTTCTTAGTGCAGGAATTGGAAATGACACTAGACAACCTCAAAGAAATGAACAATACTTTAGAAATCGGAGAAGAAATATTTCACAATTATTCCAAAATGATTCTCTATCTTCTCCTAGGGGTAGATTGATTCAAGGTCGTCCAGGAATTCAACATGAAATTGATCCATTACTATTACAATTTTTAGAACTCCAATATCCACAGCGTGGAGGTGGGGGAGCATTGCAATTAGGCGGAGAAAGAGTGATATCAATTGATTTTGGTCCGCAATCTGTATTGGATGAAATTGATGGAGTGAATAGAGTTTATGATCATAGCAATGGTAGAGGCAGTAGGTAGAGGTTAATAGGTGAATGAAGTATTTCTTTACTCCATATTTACGCGTTGGTTGTAATGGGTCTTTTAATTTATTTCTGCATATTTTTTTTGGGGGGTTGTTTATTAACAATAATATAGAAGATATTAATAAAGCTTTTGTCCGTAAAGCACATTCATGAGAGCGATATTTTCTTAAAATCAGCTAGCTTTAGATGCTGAAGTTGTGTACCGTTTAGAATAACTTCCTTAATTTTGGATATAAAATAATTTAAACGTAAGATCCACTGTAAAAGATAAGATTTAATTTGGAAGAAAAATTGATGTGATTAGAACTTGACCTTACATAGTATAGGAATATTTTTTATAAAAAGAACAATATCCATTTGAAATGTAAAATTATCATAAATTTTTCTTTTTGTTCTCAAATGAATTACTATTAATTTAGTATTATATATTGCTAATAACTTAAATAATCCAACCATTTCCAGCAACAAAAACCGCTACCCGTGAGAACATTTTTCTTTGGGATGCGATGGTCTACCATATGTACCATACGAACTTTTTAATATAACAATTTAACTATACGCTAAAACTATAGTATTTTCTAAAATGAATGATAAATTTCCATTATGGTATTACCAACCAAAAGTTGTAAGTCTGTATATTTATGCATTAAAGGTCTGAGGCGGCTTTTGATGGTATTCCAACAATGCTCTATAGGGTTCAAATCTGGTGAATATGTTGGTAGATAGAGCAAACGGCATCTAGCATTATCTATTAACTCCTTTGTTTTGGGAGTTTTATGGAATGTGGCATTGTCCATAACTATTGTAGTACCATGTGGCAATTTAGGTAATAACATCTTCTCTAACCATGTATTGAATACCTCTTTGTCACACCCACCTTTGAAAGTCATTGGTGCAATAAATCTCTTTCCAATCCACCCGCCTATTATACTGATTCTCTCTCGTTTTCTTCCTGGAATATCTGCATAAATTTTCTTTCCTATTGGAGCACGTCCATACTCTCGGTATAACCTATTATCAACTCCTGCTTCATCTATATATAAGATGCTGGAATGGTCTATTTTTGAGATTTTATCGGTAAATCGCTGCCTATCTTCTTGATTGCGCTCTTGATATAGTGTAACTTTTTTTTAAAGTAATTCTTAGCTGTTTCAGCCTATACCAAATTGAATTTATTCCAAATCCAAGATTTTGTTTCATCTCTGCCAGCGTATGATCTGGATTCTTTTTAACATATTCTTCGAGTATTTTTGGGTCTATTTTTCGAATAAAGCTGCCGTTTTTCGATGGCCTTAGGCTTTCACCAGCGGCTTTCTTTCTTAACCAGCGGTACAGAGTTGCTATTCCTATCTCCAAAAGCTCTGCCACCTCAACCTTTGACTTCCCTTTTTCTATCATCGATACTGCCCTTTCCCTTAAATCCACACTATACGCCATTATAACTCAAATAGCTTATTATACCTTTATCATTTACTTTGGGAAGTACTATAGCTATATTAGCCCATTTCATCCATATCTACATACGAACTTTTTTGCCTAAGCTTATTGAAATAATTTAAATCTTCTATTTTTATAACCTTATTTTTACGCGGCTTGTTCTCACAAATATACGACCTTTTTTGCAATCTTAGGAAGAGTCAATAATTCAATTCCTTATAACACTAGCTAGCATGGTATCTTCACTAAAATATTTTTTTAAAAAGTTAGTTGACTTATAAATAATTCTCTACTAATACTAGCATATGTTTGTTTATTCTGCTGAAGTGGCTCCGCAGGTTACTGTATAAGCTTCAGCAGTTTTTGTACTCCTTTAAAGCATCATATTCCTATATATTAAATATAGCTGGTGTTCTCAATTTTGTTGATCTATAGTAAAATTGGCTAAAACTTCCAGTAATAAACAACTTTTAACCTAGCAGTACTCACCATAAAAACTTAACAAAAATATGAGTAGTAAAAAGATTATGTTGAAATTAACTTGACACATACTACACATTCTATATAATATATTCTATATCTAGAGCTAGGAGGTAATATGGATACAGGGTCAGTAAAATATATTGCAGAACCTATCAGTGAACAAAGCAAACACACTGATGAGCAAAAACTGAAGTGTGACCTAAGTGCTGGACAAGAGTTTTCAGAAATAGGTAGCCCAAAAACAGAAGCAACTGGATTACCAGTAGATAGTTATTATGAATTCATTAAGCGAGATTTATTTTCGGCTGATAGAAGTTTGATAGATGATAAAAAATACTTAGAGGATTTAATAGATGAGTGGCTTATTCATGCACCTAACTTAGGACTGGAAGAGAGTCAAAAAAAGTTAAATCAAAAATTACTCAATAGTATTATAAAAGATTTTAATATGGGAAATTATGACTCATTTTCAAATCTTAAGCAGTTTTTAGAAAGTAACGAGAAAAATAAAGACCTGAAGTACGTTCTTAATCTAAAAAGAGGGCATCTAGGAACAACAATATTGAACGTGTTTCTCGAATACGACGAAATTATTCCTTCTCTTCTCAAAGCTGGTGCTGATCTAAATATGCAGGATAATAAAGGTAAAACACTTTTGCATGATACTGCTATTTATTCTAGTGGATATGAAGATCTTGGGTATCTCTTAGATGCAAAAGCTGATCCAAATATACAAGATGAAAAAGGTAACACACCTTTACACTATTATGCTGCTAAGTGTAGTGATCAAAGCAGAAAAACTATGGATTTGCTCATAAGCAAAGGAGCTGATTTAAGCATAAAAAATAACGATGGAAAAACTCCACTGCAAGTTGCAATTGATAATGACAACATTATAGGATGTTTATTAACTAATAGTCAAAAAAAATTAAGAGAGCAACTAGGTAAAATGCTTCTCGCTACAAGTTCTGATGAAGATTGGGATAATGCTTATGATCCAGAGGTTGAAAATCTAAGAAAGTTTTTAAATCAATATGAAAATGACAACGACTTAAAGATAGTTTTAAATGTTAAGGATGATAGTTCAGTACTTCTTGATTCGCCATCTCGTCAATTTCCTAATGTAAAAGCCTTGCTCTTAAAAGCAGGAGCAGCTGATTTTATAGGTAAAAAACAAGACAATTATGAAAAATGCGATAGTTTTTTATCAGAGATTTATCAAATAAATTACCTTGCTAAACGCAATGAGTTTTTAAGTAAGGTAGTAAAAGCTAAAAGCATGATTGAATTACAAGAAGTTGTAAATGAGATTATAGCTTCTGGAATGAGATTAAATTTTGCTAAAGACAAAGATTATTACTTTGCAGATCACGTACTAGAAAAAATTGCTCAGCTAGAAGGAAGCTATGGAATTGCCAGTGATATAGTATGTACATTAATATCAAGAGGAGCAAAGTTAAAAAGGTCAGAAAGTTTAAAAGTCATTGATACAATAGAATTAAAGTTCAAAGCTCATAAGGCTAATATGATCAGTGCTCATTTAGAGTATGTTAGTAATACTGAGGAATTTTTTAGAATTGCAAAGGCTGCTACCAGCGGTCAACTATATGATGGAAAAATCGATAATAATGTATTTTACTTAGAATACTCAGAGGATAGTATAATAGATGTTGCAAGAATCACAGATAGAACAAGAAATCTGGAACTAATTCAGGAATCATATAGAAGGGATATAATAAAAATTGGCAAAAGTAAGATGGAAATTATAACCGAAAACGGCATAAGGTATTACACAGATCTTACAGAAGGCAGCGATATAGTATTAACTTTCTATACTAGTTTGGGAAATATAGACCTTAGACTGTATCCTGACATACAGGATAAAAGCAAGATTATAGTAGAAGTGAGTAATAGAGAAGAAATATTAGAAAAATTCAAAGGTCGCGAAGAAGAGTTAGGCAATGATTGCGCGCTCGGTGGCTACTCGGTCTACAATGCTATTGAACAGGGATATTTTGAAAGGTCTAGAAAATTAATGCGTCCTGAAGTAATAAGCGAGTCTAACAACAAATGGACAGAACGTGAAGAGTTAAGAAGGGATTCTATGGAGGAAATTGCTAGAAGGCATAAGTTATTACAAGATTTACGCAATATTGAGTCTAATATTGTACAAAAGGAGAAGAATTTTGACATAAAAACTTACCTGATAGACATCTTTAAAACTTTATCTAGGTTCTATGAAGAAAAAGGGGATATTTCTAAAACAGACTTAGCTAAAGCAGCAGAAAAGGAAAGTAAAAAATTGGGGTTAGAAGGTAAATACAACTGGAGTAAGATTTTTGGTTTAGAGGAAGAAATTATTGAAAAGGTAGAAAAACAAGGTGATAAAGAGCAAAAATCAAACATACCTGATGACTTCTATTTAGGGCACGCAATCAATAATGGAAGCTGTTTTTTTGATTCATTCAGGCAAAGTCTAGAACAACAGAAGGGAATCAAAGTTACTGTAGAGCAGTTAAGGAATGAGTGTAAGAGATTTGCGCAAGACAATCCTCCAGAGTGGTTTATAAGTAAAATTGGCAATGACTTTGATGAGGTTGAAAGTGAGCTCGTAAATCGTGGAATTACGTGTAACCAATATATCAATAGCATTGGAAAGAATGAATTTTGGGGACGTTCCGATATCGAGGGCAGAGTACTTTGTGATAAGTATGGTGTGAAATTGCATGTTGCAGAAAGTAACCCATTGCACACTATTGATAAGCAACAAGATCCGTTCTTGCATCAGTTAATAGATAGCTCAGGATCAAAAGCAGGTAAGATAGATTATAGTCACAATAGTGCCTTACATATGGTAAATGGAGGCCATGATCATTTTCAACCCCTACTTTATAGAAATAAGGCCTTGGCAAAACAAACGCAAGAACAAAAAGATTCCTTATGCTATTCAAGCTTGCCAAGCTGTAGTATGGATGAGTTAAAAATAGAAAAAGCCAACATAAGGCACTGCTTGTAAGTAGACCATAGCTTTGTATATGACTTGTTACACAACAATGAAGGGGAAAGTTTATTTATTAAGTTAAAAAAGAAATTATTTTACTTAAAAAACTTACTTAGTGCTTATGAATTTTCAAGTACACTTTCAGATTCAAAGAGGCTATAGATTGCTCGACATGTACTACTTCGTGGAGTTGTGTGCTGAAGTTTAGAGTATTGCTTTTTTTGATGTTTACAGAATTTTCCTCCAAATCTACTATTAAAATATGCAGTTAAAGTTGGATACATTTTTTATCACTATTGCATCTGATATGCTAAAATCTTCATTATTTATATTGATATTTTCGCATAATTGATTCTGTAACATTGACTTACTTTTCTATATCAATTTCAACATCTTTTTGTGTGGCCCTTTTCTGTTGCTTTTATAAATCAAGACCATAGAATTTCTCCCTTTGCTCACTCCACAGCATCGGTATTTCTTTTAAATCAACTAACTTCAAACCCCTTGGCTGCCTCCCATTTACTATATCTTCCTTAATCTTTGGTGCTAAATAATTTAATCTTAAAATTTGCTGTATACGTCTTGTACCTACGTTTATTTTCTTACTCAGCTCTTTCACACTTCTATATTTTCCTTCTTCCAATTGCCGTTTCCAGGAATGGGCTCTCACCACTGCCTTCAATAGTGCATTATTTGTTTTACCTTCTGGTTCGATTACTATGCATTTGTTTCCTTTCTTCTTCATTGGTATAAATTTTTCCTCTGATTCAGAACACACTTCTATTCCATCTTCTTTTACCATTACTCCCTTTATTAATTTTTTCATTGCTTCTTTCTGTTCTCTGAAGCTTAAATTTTCTCCATCCCCATATAAGCATTCGGCTCTTTTCATCACTTCTTTTTCTATTTCCCCAGCTACTATAGTTCGATTTACTGATTCACAATTCTTCCCCCTTAAGTGATTGTTGCATACGTAATATCTATACCTTTTGTTCTCTTTTTTTGAGTATGTCAGAGTCATATTTACATCACAGCTCTTGCACTTGATTATTCCCTTTAGCAGTGCTTCCTCATATTTTGCTTTTCTATATGGCTGATTACTTATCAATTCCTGCGCTTTTTGCCATTTTTCTTCTTCTATTATCGCTTCATGCTTTCCTTTATACTGTTTCTCATAATGCCTGATTTTTCCCATATATATTGGGTTTGTTATTATTCTCCTCACTGTTGCCTTTTTAAAGATATCTGATTTTGCTTTCGTTCGATATCCTTCTCTGTTTAACTCTCTTGCCAATTCTGCCATTGACTTCAGCTCCATATACCTCTCAAATATATGCTTTATTATTTTTGCTTCTTTTTCATTTATTATTAATTCCTTTTCTTTTACATCATAGCCAAGCGGTGGATTTCCTCCCATCCATAACCCTTGTTCTTTCGATGTTGCTATTTTATTTTTTACTCTCTCTACTATCATTTCTCTTTCTAGTTGTGCCGCCCCTGATAGCACTGTTTGTACAAATTTTCCCATTGGCGTATTATTGTCGAATATTTGTGTTACTGCTACAAAACTTATCCGGTGCCTTCTAAAAAATGATGTTACTTCTATGCAGTCCTTTGTTTCTCTTGATAACCTATCTAGCGTATATACTACTACACAGTCGACTTCTCCTACCTTTACATCTTCAAACAATTCCTTTATCGCTGGTCTATTCAAATTACTCCCTGAGAACCCTCCATCATCGTACTTTTTTGCCAATGCTACCCACCCTTCTCGGCTTTTTATATACTTCTCACATACTACTCGCTGTGCATCTAAACTATTAAACTTTTGTTCTAGCCCGTCTTCATTTGATTTTCTCGTATATATCGCGCATCTTACCTCTTTCAGCATTCTTTCTCCTTATCTCTCATTCCAAATAGGAGCGGTCCATTATAACTCATTCCCATTATTTTGCCGGCTACTGCTGATAATGACGTATAAAACTCTTCTTTATAGATTAAACCCTTATCTGTTACCATTACCGCATGCGTCTCTTCCCCTCTTTCTAATATTAGCTCTGTTCCCTCTACTGGCAGTTTATCGCTACTTATCCTTTTTCCCTTCTCTAGTCGATCTGCCAGGTATTCTAGTCTTTTTGCCCCTTTTCTTGATATTTCTCCGTACGCTTTTTCCTGCATTCTATAAGCTAATCTTGGTATCAGGTATTTCTTTGAGTATCTAGGCGCTCCTTCTCCATATACCTTTTTCCATATTTTCCTCACCTCTTCCAACGCTTTTTTCTCTAAATTCATTACTTTCTTTTCTATTTCTTCCTTTCTTTCCATATTTTCAGCCTCTCATAATTTCTCAAATAACTTTTCTATTCTGTCTGTTTCTTTCTTCAATACTTCAGTTACCTCTTTACTATTTTTCGCATAATCCATCGCTGTCATCCCAAATTTATCTGCTTGTTCTATTTCAGCCCCTGCTTTTACTAGCTCCTCCACTATTTCCACTTTCCCCACCATACATGCAAGGTGCAGCGGTGTGCATTTACTGCCATACTCTTCAGCATTTACATTCCCTCCTGATTTTATCAATTCTCTAACTGTTTCTAGACGTTTCTCCGTTATCGCTAGGTGCAGTGCTGTATATCCTTCTACATCCGCTGCATTCACATTCGCTCCTTTTTCAACTAATAAGCTCACTGTTTTTCCGTCTACTGCATAATGCAGTTCCTTTTTTGTCCCCTTAATATTTTTACCTGAGTTCTCTAATAATTCTTTTAGTGCATCCTCTTTTTCTTTTTTACTCATAACCTACCTCACCTTTTCTTTAAATTTAAGTCCCTTTTTTAATTCTCACCACCTCATCTATCATTTCGTTTACTTGGCACATTATCTTGGTTGCTAAATTTTGACATTCTTTCTTTATTAATGATTTGTCTCTCTTCCTTATTTCTTCGATCTCCATTATTTTTAGCTCTGGCATATAGCTCCTATCCAACTTGTCTGCTATTTCTCCCACTAGCCCCTCTATTCCATAGCACGTCAGTTTTCTACTTTTTGTTACTCCACCTTTTGCTCTCAAAAATTTACTTGCCTTTTCACTCTCTTCCCTATCACATAGACAATACTTTTCACTTTCCCATATGTAATACATTGGTGTTGAACCATACTTATTCAGTTGATTAACTTCAGATCCTGCTTTTACTAGCTCTTTTATTATTTCAACTCCTGCTCCTCCTATTTTACATGCAGAGTGCAGTGGCGTACATCCACTGACATATTGAGTGGCATTTATTTCCGCTCCTGACCTTAGCAGTACTTTTACATTTTCTAAACTTTTTGCGAATACTGCACAGTGCAGTGGCGTATAACCATTTTTATCTCTTGCATTGATCTCCGCTCCTTTTTCTATTAATAACCTCACTGTTTTGTGATCGGAATTTTCTACTGCATGGTGCAATACTGTTTCTCCTTTTTCATCCCTTTTATTAATATTTTTAAATCCATTCCTTGATACTTCTTTAAAAAACTTGTTAAAAGATTCTTTCTTTTCTTCGCTGAACCCCATTTCATACCTCACAAAATTATCTTTTCTAGCGCCAGACAAATTTCTTATATTTACCTGCTGCTATTCAAGTTATGTGCGTTTTGGCATAAAAAGGCAAGTCTTTTTTCGCGTAGTACACCTTTTTAACTAAATACTAATATAGTATATGAAGATATAAATATATATGCTTAATGCATTAAACATATTACTTGTTTCTCTTCCCAACCTCTGTTCAAATGACGATGTTCGTGCCACGTTAGTACGCCTGGGTAAAACACTAAAACGTAATTTTCCGGTTCATGTATTGAATCCTTTTGCTCTGAATTTAAATCCCTTTCAAAATGAATATTGTGCTCTGCCACACCAAATATTATAACTTTTTGGTTGGTAAAATCTTCTACTTTGTAGTGGTGAGTAACGCTAAACCTTTCTAAAATTGGCTTGTGTTTTAAATTCCACAGTTGTTCAGATAGTTTATCACTTCCTAGTAAAAATTTACTTCCTTTCTCTTCTCCACTCGTAACCGGAAAACACGCGTTTATTTCTCCTAAGTTCCAGCTATCTGATAATACTATCTGCGCTTTAGCAAACTTAATCTTAGGTAATAAGCTCTGTGGTAGCGGATATAGCGCTTTGAAGTTATACCACACATGATTTCGTTCATAAATACCGTTGTAGTTCTTAGTATGAGGCTCGGTTTCTCCAAGTATTGCTACATCCAAGCGATATATGTCATTGCTTAAAGCTCGTTCATAATGATCGCGTAGATAGTTTTCTACAATCCTAATAACCGGACCATGAGACCTGAAAAAATTTACTCTTCCAAATGATAAAACTGGCCCATCTTTTTCTATTTTTACCCCGGAATAATCCGATAATAAACTTCCGAAAAAACTCTCATCCAATATGAACCTGCTAATGTTGTAATAATCGTTAAAAATCCTCATTAGCCTCGATCTTGCAGGCAATGATAGTTTTGCTAGTTCTACTACTGCATCAACGAAGAAGTCATTCGGAACATCTTTTATCCCTATCTGCAGTTCAAAGAAGTGCTTGCCAGATGGTTCTTCGATAATTGTAATATCTTCTATATTTGCCCATTTTAGTGCTATTTTCAGTGAAGCAGGTGTTCCTCTTAAACGCTGAAATTTTATCCCTTTTTTTATCGCCTTTCTTTTGTCTTTTACCCAATGTAGGATTTCTCCTAGCCCATATTCCTCTATTATCCATGGCAACACTTTTTCCCCTTGGCTAAATTTAAACCCTCTGATACAACCAGGATCTACTTTGTAATCTATTGCATCAACCAGCGCTTTTTCCTTTTTTGTTGCGTTTGGCGGTAATAGCATTAATTTAACTCAACATTTAAACTTTTTAAGAAAGCGCACTCATTTCCTTTCACAACTATGTCTTCTCTTGGCTCTATTAATTCCACGTTTTCTACTCCTTCCATAAACAAATTGGCTATTATCCATGATCTTGTTACCTTCCATCCTAATCTTTTCGTTGTTCCAAATTTTTCGATAAATTTCTTCTTCACCGTTTCAATAATATCTGGTCTTTTAATGCTAATTTTACTGTGGATATCTATTTCTATCATATTGCAACTTACCACTTCAACTGTATCTGTTAAAATCCTCACATCCTCCCTGTTTAGCTGATTTTTGACAATTTCTAGTAATTCTTCTTGCAGTGTGGATAATTCTGTGGATAAGATTGAAACTTGTACTTTCCCTGGTATAGGTGATTCTACTAATGCATCCTTTACTCTACTATCTGCTGACAGTGCATGATATCGATAGTGTTCTTTACTTCCTCCCGTGCTCCAGCCTATTATCTTTGCTTTAATTATTTTTCTAAAACGTTCGTCATCTTCTTCTTTCTGCCTCTCCACTCCATAAAATTCAGCTAAATTATCAAGATCTTCTCCTGTCGCAAACTTAAGTAAATTACTCTTTACTGCTTCGTTTATCCTTTGTCTCAGCAAAAGCTCTCTCCAGGCTGCTACTTCTAATACCTTCATCGCTGAGTCACTTTCTACTAATGCCGTAAAACTTTCATCTCGACTTATTAATTCTTCTTTCATACGTGAAAAGATTTCTTCGAAGTTCAGTGGCTCAATAATGTTAGTCTGCTGCATCTTTATACTACAACCTCATCGAAGCGAATCTTTTTCCCCATTGGTACGTACAACCCTTCCAGGTCAAGCGTTACTTTTCCCTCTTTTACTTCTGTCATTTTTACTTTTTCTAATTTAAACCTTTTTTCCCATTTTTCCAAAGCTTCTGCAGTTGCTGCGTAAATTTCTAGTGTTAAATCACGATTAACTGGCTTATCCAATAATTCAAATAGCCTAGACCCGTAATTCCTCATCATAATTCGTGATCCTATAGGAGTCGTAAGTATATCAATTATTGATTGCTTTAAGTGCTCTATTCCTTCTAACGCTTTTCCTGTTTTACCATCCATACCCTTCATTTCTATTTTGCAAAGACGCTTTTACTGCCTTTTATTACTTTTAACCCACAAGATACTGAATCCCCTACTCTTCCTACACCATGACCATTTGCAAACACTGTTTTTGATCCTTGAATCATTACTTTTCCTTCGTTAAAATTGTCTCCTTTCCTACAGACTGGGAAATCATTTACAAAAACATTATTACTGCCGCTAATGCAAAAATGTGGTGTTGCTTCTCCACAATAATCTCCTACTCGCACAACTGATTTATTCATTTTCCAATTAATTAAGTTCTATTCTATCTGCTTTCAGTTTTATTTCGCTCCTTGTCATCTCTATACTTGATTCCCCAGCTTTCAATGTTATTTTGTCCACTACTTCAATCTCTAAATGATGCTTCTCTTTATCATATAACAATCTTGTCCCATCTTGAATTTTTACACTATTTATTTCTTTTTTATTCTCTGGTGCAGGGTATTTTTCCTGATATATTCCTGCTAATACCACCCCTAATGATAGTTCTCCTAGCGCAGAAAGTATAATAACCTGTTCATCGATATCTGGAGGAGACCAATTTCTATCTTTTCCTGCTTTACTTGTTATCCATGGCAACCAATCTGTTAAAAATTCCCCTATTTGCACTTTTACTCTCGCTTTTTCATAATCTACTTCTTTCACAAGCCCAATACGTACAATGTTAGCTAACTTTCTTTGCAACTCTGAAATAGCAAAATTACTTTCCAACATTTATTTCACCGATTTCTATTTTGTGTGGCATAAATTTTCCCTCTTCCCAAATAGATCGACCCAAGTGTACTTCATGCACCCAGTCTACCATCCACACTAAATACGCGTCTAATTCTGGCCTAAATCCGTCAATTTCTGCTGATATAAATTCACCTGGCGAAACATTTTTTACGTTCCAAGTATTTTTATTTACTACTCTCGCAACCTCAGCAGCTAATTCTCTGACAATAATAGCTGCATTCTCTATTGTGCTATCAATCACAATTCGTGCCTCAAATCTTGCTTTCAGGGCTAATTCTTCTGTTCCTGAATCTTTTCCTTGCTCTAAACTTGACAATTCCACAAATACCGCTGGTGCTACTATTTCCCTTCTTATCATTGGATATATTTCACATGTCTGTATCGCTGGTATTTCTTTCTTCAACATTCTGCAAATTGCTTTGTGCAACTCAATTAAAATCATACTTTTACAATATAGTTTAATTCACGCTCAAAATATTTCTCAAATATCCCTTCTGTTTCATAATTAACTAGCTCCTTTATTATTTTTGATGCTTCTGGTTCCAGTCCTAATTTTACCTCTTGTATTGGCAAAGCTGTTCTTCCTTCACGCCTAAAAACACCACTATTTCCTCTTGGCATTGTTGCCATAAATCCTCCTATAAACTTATGTTTTCCTACTTTCGCTCCTTTTCTTGTTTGTCTCATCTTGCCAATTGCTGATACCCTAATATCATATAAATTTGCTCTCATTAATACATCTAACCTACTTGTCTTAGCCTTAAAAATTCTTAGCCTTTTTCTCATTACCGTTAATTTTATCTTCTTTTCCTCACTAATTTCCTTAGCTGCTTGCGTTTTTAACCATAGTGCTGTTTTGTTCAATGCCCTCACCGCTGCTTTTTCCACTTTTTTCCTTTCAGCATTTACATTTTCAATTACCTTATTAATATTATCGGTAACTTCTATATTAATAGACATTTTACACCCCCGATGCTTGAATTTTCCATACCATTCCTGAATTATCTCTAAGTGGTGGTGTGTGTACTCTGTATCTACAACTACCTATGGAAAAAGTATCTCCTACCATTGGCTTTAATACATCAAACACACTTACTTCCAACAATAAAATTTCTCCTACAAATTGTCCTTCACCAATCTCGTATAATTTATCTGGCTGTTGCTTTAGTACTTGTACCATATATGACTTATCCTTTGATTCATACAAAGCTACTTTTCCTAAATGGGCAAAACAATCTTGCAATAATCTCTTAATATTTTCTTGCATATTTTTCTGCTATATACTAACCTTTACATGCTAAGAAGGGGCACACAGGTAAAGCATTCTTCTGCCTCACCACTTTATAGTTGCTCTACCTGTGTTGTTATGTTACAACGACTTTTACTAATACTCCCGGTCTATGGCACATTGGCAGAGAATTTGACTGAGTATGTAAATCGGTCCCTCTATCAAATCTTCTTGGCTCTTGTTTCGCGTAAAGTGGCTGTCCAAGAGTATTTACTGTCTCATTAAAGTCTGCTGGTGCAAAATACGTTGTAAATGTGCTCGCTGTTCCTAGTGGAAAACAGTTTCCACTTTCTCTTTCTATAAATCTTCTTACGGTTCCTTCAGGGTCGGTTGCTTGCCCTCTATACTCTTCAAATGTTATTCCACAGAACGTAAATCCTGATCTCATGTCATTCCTCAGCGCTGCTCCTTCTTGCCATCTTTCATATGCCTCTTTCACTTTACTATGCGAAATTAGTGCATCAAAAAACTCTGGACTTACCAGTGCATGAATCCCCGTCATATATTCACCACTTAAATTGTCCTCAACATGGCGCAATACTTCCAGACACTTACGCTTTACATCGGTTGTCGCAGTCCCCAATGCAAAATTTACTACTTTTGGTGTAATTTCAAATTCGTTGTAAAGGTTTAATAACTCCGACCCATCAGCATCAAGAATGATTCCCTTCAGCGCTCCCATTCTCAAATGTTCTAACGTTATTGCGTGTTTATTTCTCATTAGCTGCAAATGATCAGTTATTACATCTGCCAATGCTTTCAGTTCACTTTCTGACCCAAATGCCCTTATTCCCTGTACTTCCTCAGGCAACACTACGTCATCATGTGGTATATGTGGAATGGTAAAAGTTCTTATTTTTCGTTTTCCACGTTTTCCTACTGTTGCTGGTGCTCCTGGTAACTGCGTTGGTAGTAAACTTAATACTCCATTTTGCTCCTCTATAGTAATATGTCTAAATCTTACTGACCTACTTGGAAACAAATTTAAATTTTCAACTCGTCCATAATTTATCGGCAATATATTTATCGCATTTGTTAGTGCCGTCATGCTAAATGCTGTATTTGTAAATGGATTTTGCATTTTTTCTTTTCCCCCTTTTGTATTTTTAATAGTTTTTTTAAGCTCCCTTGCGGATAATGATCCCTCGTCCTTCAAGGTGCTTTATTGCTGCAGTTTTCTGCTCTTCAATGATATTTGCTGGCCATACAACTGCATGATCTGCTAGTATTGCACCACGAGCAATAATTACTCCTTTACTATTTTCCTTTGCGTTTACATCGCTTGCTATCACTCCTATAGCCGTTTGTGTCCCATCTGTGGCAGTTGGATTTAAAGCTTTAATAAAACCATCTTTAGTATCATAACCAACTACTTTTCCCAGCTTTAGATTTTGTCCCTTGGCTACTGTTATTTGATCTCTTGAATATAGGTTGGACACTTCATATTTCAGAAGATCGCCTAAATTATTTCCTTCAGTTATACTTATCATGTCTTTTTCTCTCCTTTTTTTATTTTTTTACCGCCATATTTGTGGTTGTTATACACGGCGGTTATACACATACTTTAAATGTTTGATTGCGCACGACTTTTCGCTACCTGCATCATCAACTCTTCTCCTGAATTCTGTGGTATTGCACTTAGTATTTCTGTCTTCTTCGTTCGCTCTGCAAGTAACTCCATTAAAACTTCCCTAGCTTGCTCAACACTTACGCTTTGCTCAATAAATTCTCCTATCTTTTCTGGCATTCGTGATAAGTTACATAAACGTATTAATTCAAGAACTTCAGTACGATACTTAGTTAAATTGTCAGTTTCTAGGTCATTTGTAGTTTTTTCATTCATAGTAATATCCCCTTTTTTATTAATAGATTTAAACTCTGAAAGAATTGTAATTCCATCTGCAAGACCTATTTCTACTGCTTTCTCGCCAAAATATAGCCCTGCTTCTGTTGATTTTATTGCCTCTACAGAAAGGTTTCTATTGCGTGCTATTAGCTCAACCAGCATTCCATATAAACGATTCACTTCGCTTTTTAGGCTTTCTAAACTCTCAGAAGTTATTGGCTCATGTGGATTTAAATCATTTTTTCTACTTCCTGCAAATACTGTCGTATATTTTATTCCCTGTTTTTCATCAAACCCACTTTGATCTATATGACTTGCTATTACTCCTATGCTTCCAACTCCTGAAGTTCTAGTTACCAATACTTTTTCAGCACTTGATGCAATTGCATACGCCGCAGAATACGCATCATCATTTGCTATTGCCACAATCCTCTTTTTTCTCCTTGCTTGGTAAATAAAGTCGGAAAGGTCGAATAAACCGTTTACTTCTCCTCCGGGGCTGTCTATGTCCAAAATTATTGTTTCTACTTCTTTATCTATTAAAGCTTCTTCTATCTCTTCACTTATCTTCTCATACGATGTCATCCCCAATACATCATCAAAAACTTCTGACTTTTTCGTCAAGATTCCATGTATTGGTATTATTCCTCTTTCACTATTTCTTACCGCATGTTTTATATTTTTAAAGATAGGCTGCTTTCCTGTTTGTAGTGACAGTAATTCAAAACTCCTTGGTTCTACCATTACACATCTGTTTAGCCATATCGCTTGGTTTTTCATATTATCTCTTGATTAGTAGTAACGTCGGAATCAAAACTTAAACCCAAGGAACTAGCACGTCTTTGATCTTCTGCAATTTCTTGGTCTATTTCTTCTACATCATAACCTAGCTCTGAAACCACTTCTGATCGACTCTTAAATCCATTTCTTACTGCCATTTGTTGTGCTTGCTGGTCTTTTAAAGGATCCACCCAATCAAATCCCTGTGGTATCCATTTTACTTCTTCTTTCGCTGCTTTTGCTACTTTTTTATCTATACTCAGTTCTCCACAGAGTACTGCTAATTCTAGCCATCTACTCCATACTGGTCTGCAAAATTGAAATACCATAATGTTGTGTTGCAGCATAGCACATCTACGACGAAACTCTATTAATCCTGCTCGAATGGATGAATAATTAACGCCCGTTAAATCTCCTGTTAGTTGCTCATATGTTATCCCTGTGCCTATTGCTATTGCCCTCAGCTGCTGTCTCATGAATGCTTCATAACTTCCTCCTACATCAGATGGCTCTGAAAATTTTATGTCTTCTCCTGGGTCTAAAAGCTGCATTGTTCCTGGCTCTAAACCTGATAGTGCTACTCCTTGCTCATTACTTTCACCTTCTCCTAAAATATTTGCTTCAGGATCGAGCCTTGTAATAAACCCTGCAAACATCGCTGCTGTCTTTTTTCTCACTAATTCTGCATCATCATATTGATCAAGTTCATAGAGCTTTAGCAGTATACTCGAAAGCCATGGCTCTCCTCTAATTTGCCCAGGTCTTAATGGTCTATAAATATGTAAAACATCATTTGCTGGCACTCTCACTGATTCACCAAATGAGCCTTCACCAGGGTGTTCTTTAAATAGGTAATATGCTTCTCTTTGCCCAAGCTTGTTAAACTCAATCCCGTTTCTTATTACATTACCATTTCCTAAAGTTTGATTTGTTTTATTATTTAAATGTTCAGACTCAAGTACTTGCAGTTGTAATGGCACAGAAAATCTATCTTCCAGCTTTCTCGTTCTTAAACGTACAAAACATTCTCCTCCCTCTATCATACTTCTGCATACTAGAGCTTGTAATCCATAAAAATCACTTACTCCGTTACTGTCTGCTTCATCTGTCCATCTTAGCCATAATTCTTGCACCCTCTTTCGAAATTCCCCATCCCTTGCTTTTGATTGCGGTTTTATTCCTGTTCCAATAGAGTTACTTACTATTGTATCAATAATATTTGCTGCATATGGATTTTTTCTCACCATATCACGTGATCTACTACGTAAAGTTTCAAGGTTTTGAGACAGCAAATTGTTTATACTTCCTAACTCTGGTTGAAAGTGAAAAAATCTTCTTCCTGAGCCTGCAGCATCCCAGGCTGAGCTTTTTATCTTTGGTTTGTTAAATAGTTGTTTGAATGATTTTAATAACATTTTGCCTCTTTGATTATGCAACAAGTTGTTGCACAATTTGACATTGAAAAATTATAGCAAGTTGCTAGAGAATTTGGTCAACAGATTGTATGTAGAGAGTCATTACTCTGGACTACGTTTATAAATTTCTTTTCGATGTCCTATTGCTGCAATTTTGACCATGTGCTCTGAGTTATCTATTAAGTATATGACTCGATAATCGCCAACACGCAACCTAAAGTAGCCTACCCATTTATGCGATAAAGCCTCACCTACTTTATCAGGAATAATTGTGAGACGTTTTTCTATAGCTTTTTGCACCCTTAACCGTATTGTTTTCGGAAGAGAAGGAAGATCTTCGGTATCTACACCTTCTAAATAACCAATTTGGTAAATTATTCCCACTTGATATCTTCATGTCTAATTATTTTTGCTCCAGGAACATTACGTTTAGCAGCAAGTTCAAGTAGAGCTATTTCTCCTTCATCCATTTCGTCACCTTCAGATAGTTTACTTACCTCAAGTTCTTCTTCTACTAGATCTTTTACAATTTCTTCAATAGTTCTATTTTGAACTTTTGCCATTTCTGTAAGATACTGAGCAAATTCCCCCTCAAAATTTACATTAACATTAAGCCTTCCTTGACTTTGATCCATATTATTCACTGTAAGATATCAACTCTAAACTATAACATTTTTACATAATTTTGTCAACCCCTTTATTTGTTGAAAAAACAATTTTTCTCTTTGGCTTCATACCTGCAATTTTCAATTCAGCCTTAATACGTTGTCTTAAGCTTAGTAAATCATTTATATCTACTTCAGCATATCTTACAACATGGTCACCATATGCAATTGATACTACTCGCTCTCCGTTTTGTAGTTTCTTTATCGCTTCTTCGACTTGAATTAGATAATCTTCGTTATACATTTACTACTCGCTGATCCATTTGCTTTTCACTATTTTCTTTGATTTTTTACTTTCTGGTTTTTCACTTAAACTATTCCATTTACTCTCTGGCCAACGATCGATTCCAAGCGCAATAGATGCTGCTCTTGCATAAATCCTACAGTCTAATACTTCATTTCTTTCTCTTACCTTTTGCCACTCTTGTTTGGTATAACCTTTTACTACTTTGCTGACTAATTGCTCTGCCGTTAGCTGCTTAAAATATTCAGGTGCATACTCGGGAAAATGACAGTATCCTGCTGGAGCTTCTTCACCGTCCTTTAAAACATTAAGTAATTGAAAAAGTTCTGACTTTAAAATCGATACTCCCACTGGCCAGAGCTTTATTCCTCTTTTTAGCTTTTGACCACCAACTGTTATATCTACTCTACTTGGGCTGCTAAGTGGTACTAGCGCTTTATTTACACCTTTTACTGCCATTACTCTTCCCGACCCTTGATGACTTCTCACCCAGTTATAAACTTCCTGCGTTGCATACCCAGCATCAATTGCCATCATGCTTATCATGTATTCAAGCCCATTTTCACCGATAAAATGATGATTTAAGAGCTCAGAGAGTTTTCCCCATACTTCTCCACCTCCTGTATCTCCTTCAAATACTCGGTAGTCTATTGACCAATTTTCACGGCTTTTTCCCCATGCTACAACTTCTACTTCTAAGCGGTCTTTTTGAACATCAACTCCTGCTGTCAAAACTACTTCGCCTTTTGGTACTGTGCCAATCTGAAAAAATTCTCTCCTGTTAAATAATTGCTTCCAGTCTGGTACTTCTCCTTTATCTACCCAGGTTTCTCCTAAAGTGGTATTTATCCAAACCTTCAGTAATTGTTCACTTTCCTTTGCATGGAGAAAATCCTCTACTGCTTGTTGCCAACTATACCACCCAACTGGACTATAAAGACTTGAAAGATGAAATCCTTTTTTCTCACCTTTTACTCTATTAGTAGGCCTCCATTCTCCACGCTCAAGCATCTCTGTTTTTTGATGATTTTCTATTTTGCCGCTACATTCAGTGCAGACATAATGTGCTGTTCTTGAGTCATTATCTTCCCATTTAATTTGTGACCATTTCAGAACTTGATAGTAATTACAATATGGACATGGTACAAAAAAATATCTCTTATCTGTTGCTTCAAATTCTTTCTCAATTCTGCTTATTCCATGAATCGTTGGTGTTGATACTAAAAAAATCTTTCGCCGTGCAAATGTATTAGTTCGTGCAATACTGAGCAGTACTGGATCTCCTTCACCTCCTGAATCTCCTGGATATGCATCTATTTCATCAAGAAAGAGATACTTTACTGGCATAGAGCGAAGTCCCACACTGCTGTTTGCTCCGGTTATTACTACAATTCCACCTGGAAACTCCTTACTTTGTACAGTATTGCCTGAATCTCTTGATCTTGGGTCTTTTACTTTACTTTTTAAACATGGTGTACTTTCAATCAGTGGCGCAAATCTTCCTTTTGACCAACGCTTTCCCATTTCAACTGTTGGCTGTACTACTAGCATTGGTCCTGGTGTTTGATCGATGATATAGCCAATCCAATTGTTACCAGCTTCTGTTCCCCCAATCTGCGCTCCTTTCATGAATACTACTTTTTCTGCTGGTGAGGACGGAGAAAGTGAATCCATGATTTCTTTTAAATAAGGAGTTCTTTCCGTTCTCCATTTCCCTGGCTCTGATGCTGCAGTTGCTGCTAAAACTCGATACTCATTTGCCCACTCTGACACTTTAAGCTGCGGATCTGGTCTTAAACCTTCAGAAAAAGATGTGGCGTATATCATACCTCTAGCTCTTCACCATCATTAGATGATACTTCAACATCACTTAAAATAGGACTTACGCTCTCACTTGTTTTCTCACTTTCGAGTTCAGTAAACATTTTCTTTTCAAGCGCTTCTTCTACGTATTTCTGAGTTAAATTACTCATCATTATTGCAGCTATGAGTGCAACTATTCCCACCATTACCGCAGCTATAATGTTAGGGTAAATTCCTACTATCGCTATTGCGCATATTGTTATAGTGACACAGATGATATTGGTATATTTCTTTATTTTTTTGTCTGCTATTTTCCTTTCTTCAAAATATTTATTGCTCAATAAATGAAACGTTGGAAAGTTGTCATTTTTTCCAAATAAAACTATATCTTTTTCTTTGCTTAGTAACTTTATCAGTTTTACATTATTTGTTGTTATTGCGTACTCAAAAACATCTGTAGCATCTGCTCTTTTCTTTAGCAGTAATTTTACTATATTAAAATGCCTATTTATTGCTGCAAGATATACTGCTGATTCTCCTTGATCGTTTAAAACATCTACTTCAACTCCTTCTTTTAAAATCGCCCCCAGAATCTCCTCATATCCTTTTTTTGCTGCTAAGTGAAGTAAATTGTTCTTCTCTACTCCATACCTATTACTTATTAAAGCTTTTACTATTTCAGATTTGTTCTCTTCTTTCGCATAACAAAACGGTGTCTTGCCATTATCATCTTTAATCAAAGGATCTATATCTTCTCGCGTTAGTAAAACTTCTATTGTTTTAAGTCTTTCAGCATAATGTAGTGGCGTTTTATTTTCATAATCTTGTAAGTTGACCCCAGCATTAGGAACATTTATTAAGCATCTTACAATATCTAAACATAAGTCTCTTTCGTCGTAATTACTGCTACTTATAGCTACGTGCAAAGAAGATAATTTCATTGCATTTCTGCCGCTACCAGCTATATTGACATTCGCACCAAGATTTGAAAGTAATTTTACTACTTCTAGCTTCTTGTTGTTTACTGCATAATGCATTGCTGCATGATTTCTCACGTCAAGAACATCTTTATCCGCATTTCCTTCTCTAATTAAAATTTCTACTATCCCTTCATGCCCAGCTCCTGCCGCTAAATGTAACGGTGTATGTAGTAAAGCATTCTGCTCATTAACATTAACTCCTTTGTTGAGTAAAAACCTTACAGCATTTGCTTCATTCAACATCGCAGCTAAGTGAAGCAAACTATCTTCCTCTGATCCGTATTTGTGATTGATTAGTGCTTGTAATATTTCTTCTCTTGCACAAGAGAGCGCACTTTTACCATCATCATCAGTGATCAGTGGATTAATATTTTTCCTATTTAGTAAGAGAGCAACCATACTAAGCTCGTTAATTTCTACTGCATAATGTAGTGGGGTTTTCCCATTTAATCCTCTAACATTTACATCCACTCCTGGTTGATTAATAAGACACTTTATTAATTCTAAACTTAAGTTAGCAGACATTATTTAAAACTTAATATTAGATAATTCTTGTAATGAGTTTGTAATCTCTTCGGTTAGCGCCATATGAATCTTTTCAGTGTCACTCAGTGATGCAAGTAGTGCTGAAACTCTATTTGGAATATTAAGCAAATTATTACGTACAACTCTTGCTACATTAAATGCATCGCGCTTTACTTCCTCTACTGCTACAAGTTCACCAATCTCAGCCTTAGCTTTCGCCTCAAGAAGTTTACCTCGTTCCATTTCATTTTTTATTCGAGTTTTTAGCAACATCGTGGAAAGGTTACTTGTATTTTCGTTTTCTGGATTTTTCCTCCTAAGTGGCTGACTTGGATCTCTTATTGCCGCTACTGCTTCATTTGCTTGTTCTCTATTGATCAAACCATCCTCCAACTCAACTATCCCTTTCTTTACTAAATAACAGACATATTGCTTTGATACTCCTATCTCTCTTGCCCATTCTGTTTGTGTTATTTTTTTCACTTTTTTTTGCCTATTTTTTACGAATTTTCTTCTTGAGTCTCTGAAAAGGTTTTACCAGTACCGGCTAAAATGGCATCTCTTCCCGTGTATACTTGCCAACGTTTTATCGTTACATCTACAAACTTTGAATCTAGCTCTATTGTTCTGCAAATTCTTCCTGTTCTCTCACATGCAATCAATGTGCTACCAGAACCACTAAATGGATCAAGTACTATATCTCCTGGTCTACTGCTATTAACTATTGCTCTTTCCATTAATTCTACTGGCTTCATCGTTGGATGTAGTGTATTGTGCGTTGGCTTATCATAAAACCACAGATCACTTTGATTTCTTCCTCCATGCCACTCACGTTTATTGCCGCTTTTCCATCCATAGAGCATTGCTTCGTATTGTCTTTGATAATCTGATCTGCCTAGCGTAAAGTGATTCTTTGCCCAAATGATAAATGTTGACCATTTTCCTCCTGCCTCCTCAAATGCTTTTTGCAACGTTGAAAACTCTGATGATGATATGCAGATGTAAATTGCTCCTTTCGTATATGCTAAAATATGGGAACAGATGTCATAGAGAAAAAGTTCGTACTTTTCACCTTGATTATCATTTAATATCTTTTTGTCTTGGCTATTACCATAATCAACGTTATATGGAGGATCACAAACAGTAATGTCTGCCATTTTATCATCTAACAGCGCTTTATATGATTCAACTACAGAGCTATCACCACAATAGATTCGATGATCACCTAAAATCCAAAGATCACCTGGCTTTGTTATTTCTACCTTTTTGTCATCAACAACTAAGTCAGAAAGATCTTCTTTTTCACCATCTAAATCATCAAGAAAGTTTTGAACTTTTTCCAATTCAAATCCAGTCATTTTAAGATCAAACTGCAAATCTTCTAACTCTTGAATTTCCATTCTCAAAAGATCATCGTCCCACTTTGCCCAATTAGCTGATTGATTTGCCAGTAATCGAAAAGCTTTGGTTTGTGGTTCATTTAGATTATCACTTAAGACCACTGGAATACTCTCCATACCAAGTTTTCTTGCTGCTTTAAGTCTTAAATGACCATCAACCACAGTTCCATCGCTTTTTGCAACTATTGGAATACGAAAGCCAAATTCCCGAATAGAAGCACACATTCTGTTGACTACATCGTCATTTTTACGTGGATTACGATCATATTCAACTAGGTTTCGAGTAGGATAATAGTGGATTGCTAAATTCATATAATTGCTATACTAATTAAAAAGTTAATAATTAAAATATCTCTGACGCTAGAGAAGGCCTGGGGTCTGACCCACCAAACCCGCCATTATGGCCGAAAGGACCCACTTTTTATGGATTTTTCATCTTATTAATATCTTTACTGAAATCCATAACATAGAACATTAATGCTAAAGCATCAGATTCATTATCATCTTTAGGCAAAACCCCTTTTTCCTTTACAGCTTCAATAACTTCACTCTTACTTGCATTACCTTTGCCTGCTATAAAGCGTTTTATAGTTTTAACATTAACACCTTGGTAGGGAATATTGTTCTCTTCACACCAAGCAGACAGCACTGCAAGAAACCCACCGTAGCAATGGGCTGCATCAGTTCCTAAATGTCTTCTCACCTCCTCAAAGTACACTGCAGAAATGTCTTTCAAAGAATTGAGCCAATTGCAAAAGTTTAAGAAACACATTCCACCTCCGCTGAAACGACTACCATGAAAGCTTTTGCTCCCACTTTCAATTATTCCATCTGTTAGAATTGCCCAGCCTGTTTGCTTGCCGAGATCTAGCGTTAAGATTGACGTACAAAAACTCCTTTGTGTAATTAAAGTTCAATGCCCTGTATAATATATATGTACGATGACTCGCAAATTCGTCCGCAATTTTGAAAAAAAATTAAAAAAAATTTCATATCCTGCCATTTGAGTTTTTTTCATCTTTACTTATCTTAATAACTATTTTACATAACTTATATTACGCCAATATTTATATTATTATATTATCATATATTATATTTTACCTGTATTTAAATATATATATAATATATATAAGACTTCAGTAATCCGCAAACCCTCTTTACTGGCCGATTTTAGCCACTTAACTTTAGAAACGGCTTTTAGGAATAGAACATAAAAAAGACAATATTATCAATAACTTAACGATCACTGCTTTCTGAAATACTAATTAGTAACTCAGAAATTAGGTACGAAATTGGTAGTTTTTTACCTATGAAAAAGTAGCTTCAGTAGTGTATCAAAACGTTTAAATCTTATTTTAATTTTTAAAGATTTTATTCTTTTAGATAAAAAAATTATTACTACTTTTTTATAATAAATTAGTCATACAAAGTCTTGGTAAAAATCTCTATTCATGAAACTTTTGGAGTTTTTATGAAGAATTCTTATCAAGGAATCGATTCTACAATTGTTAAACATGTGAGATTTCAAGCTTCGCGCCTTAAATCCAAAAGCTGTTTTATTAACGAAAGTCTCGAAGATATAGAACAAGAGCTTTTTTGTCAGGTTTGGCAATATCTTAACCGGCACGATGAGAAAAGAAGTAGTTTTAGTACTTTCGTTGCTAGATTAGCTAATTATTGTGCTCGCAATATGTTACGCAATCAGTTATGTCTAAAACGTAATATAACTTTTGATGATATAAACGACGATATTCCAGATCATAGGAACTCGGAAATCGAAGCGATAATTCGCACTGATATAAATAATATAATTTCAACTTTGTCTGAAAAAGATAGTAATTTATGTCAATTACTTAAGGTATTTACTATTACTGAAGTTTCTGTAATAACCAAAATACCAAAGACAACTATCTATCGCACACTAGAACGAATACGCAATAAATTCTCAGTTTTAGAGAAGTTATAAGCTCTCGATTATATTTGCTCAAAAATTTTTTTTTGCAAATTGCGGACGAATTGCCTAGGTCATCGTACATATATATTTAGGTACTGGGAGAAAAATGAAAATAATGAACAGCAATGAACGGCTAAAAGTTCAAACAGGTATAAAAATGGTCATCTTTGGTCCTTATGGTATAGGTAAAACTAGTCTCTTAAAGACCATAAATGAACCAACACTTTGTCTTGATTTTGAGGCAGGTTTACTTGCTGTTCAAGATTGGCAAGGGGATTCTGTAAGTATTCGTACTTGGAATGAGGCAAGAGATATTGCATGTCTCATAGGTGGTCCTAATCCTGCGTTAAAATCTGACTCAGCATATAGCCAAAGACACTATGAGCATGTATCCAGTAAATACAAAGAGCTTTCTTCAGAGTTTCTCAAGTATCGATGTATTTTTATCGATAGTATTACAGTAGCCTCGCGTTTATGTATATTATGGTCAAAAATGCAACCTGAAGCTTTTTCTGAAAGATCAGGAAAACAAGATATGAGAGCTGCTTACGGGTTACTTGCTCAAGAGATGATGGCTTGGCTCAATCAGTTTCAACATATTCCAAATAAAGACATCATTACAGTTGGAACTCTTGGGCAATACCTTGATGATTTCAATCGCTCAACTTGGCTACCTCAATGTGAAGGAGCTAAAACTGCAAGTGAAATTCCTGGGATAGTTGACGAAGTAATCAGTATGGTTGGAATCAAGAAAGATGATGGTACAGAGGTTCGTTCATTTGTCTGTCAGACAATTAATTCTTGGGGATATCCTGCTAAAGATCGAAGTGGATGCCTGAATATGGTTGAAGAACCGCATCTAGGAAAACTTCTTACAAAGATTAAAACCAAAGCTTTTGCAATTCAACCTATCACGCACAACATATAGGAGGTTATTATATGCTACAAAACTTTTTAACTATTGGTCAAAAAATTCCTTTTTTCAGTGTGAAAGAATACTTGGATGATCAATCGCCAATACCAGAAGATATAATCTCACCAAGAATTTTAACAAAAAGAGGCTTATTGGTACTGGGTGGCCCACCTAAAATCGGCAAGAGTGACTTTTTGATCTCTTGGCTTGTTTACATGGCTGCTGGTAGATCATTTCTCGGTATGACACCAAATAGACCTTTGAAAATCTTCTACATGCAAACTGAAATTGAATATGAATATATGAAAGAACGTTTGCAACAACTTGATAATGAACTTTTGAATGTAGCTGCTAACAACTTAATCATTACGCCAAAAGTGCACTTATCATTTAATCATGATGAAATAAGTGAAATTAAGGAGATTGTAAATGAACGCTTTAAACCTGATGTTTTGGCCATAGATCCATTACGTAACATCTTTAGCAGTGAATATGGAAATGAAAATGACAATAGTGCTATGCTGTTTTTTCTGCAAAAGACTCTTGAAAAGCTACGCAGTGCTATCAATCCAGATGCTTGTATTGTACTTACTCATCATACAAAAAAATTATCAAAAAAGATGCTCGAAGAAGATCCATTTCAAGGCCTAAGTGGTGCTGGATCTTTACGTGGATTTTACAGTACTGGTATGGTGATGTTTGCTCATGATGAAGAAAGTAGTGTACGCCAGATAGTATTTGAGCTTCGTAATGGTGAACGCGTGCAAAATAAACTTGTCGATAAGATAAATGGTCATTGGCAGCTAATGGAATAGCTAATTTTCACTTTAAAGTCAACTTATAGGAGAGCGTATGCTACAAGATTTTTTAACTGATTTTAATAACGCGAAACTGCAAAGCAGTTTAATACCAAAAGGTACAATAGTCAAGGTAAAAATGGCAATAAAGCCTGGAGGTTATGAAAATTGGTTCACTAAAAACTACACTACTGGCAGTATCTATTTAAATGTAGAATTTACCGTCACTGAAGGCCCATATGCAAAACGCAAGATTTTTCAGATTATAGGTATCAAAAATGGCAAAGCAGAAGGTGAAGAAGACATCTGGGGAGAATCTGGACGTTCTATGCTGCGTAGTATTTTGGAATCATCCAGAAATATTCATGCAAATGACACTTCAGAGAAAGCAGTTACTGCTAGAAGAATAAACTCTATAGCTGATTTCAACGATTTAGAGTTTACAGCAAAAGTAGGCGTTGAAACTAATAATACGTACGGAGATAGGAATAGGATTACTACAGTTATTACTCCAGAATTACAAAAAAGTTTTCAAGATGATTGGTTGCCATTTTGAAGTATGACGAAGGAAAGTTGTGGGCTGCTGTTATTACTAGAGCTATTCAGGATGCAGCAGGAAAAAACCCTAAACTTAAAAAAGAGGCTTGTCAATGGATTCGCTCACGATCTTTTGAAACTGTTTGTGAGCTGGCTAATCTTGACTTTAAACGTCTAAAAAATATGTTGAACAAATTTGGAATAAACAAGGAGAATTTTATGGATTTTTCATCTAAAAATGCTTTAAAAATAAAATCATTATTAATTAATAATATCAAAGATTGTTTATCTTATTTGTTACCTGAAGGCAAATCTTACCAAAATAAATTCTATATTGGCAGTAGAAATGGAAATAAGATAATAGTTGAAATGGAAGGAGAAAATGCAGGAAATTGGTACAACCTGATCGAAGAAAAGAAAGGAAATATAATAGACCTTTGGACTTTAGTTAAAGGTAATATAGATTCTGCTGAAACATGGTTGAACAGTAAAGATGAAAGAAGTTCCATATTACAAGAAAAACAAAACGAAGGAAAAGCATTTTCTGTAAACCATTACTTAAATGACAAATCACCAATGCCACAAGATATAATAGGCCCAAGAATTTTGACACCAGGTGGTCTTTTGGTCATAGGTGGTACTCCAAAGATTGGCAAAAGTCATTTTCTTCTTTCTCTATTAGTACATCTGGCAGCAGGAAGATCATTTCTTGGCATGAAGCCTACAAGACCGCTAAAAATATTCTATCTACAAAACGAAATGGAATATGATTACATTAGAGAACGTATACAACAACTCAACAAACTTCCTCATTTAGCAACAGAAAACTTAATTGTGACGAACAAGATGAATTTGACCTTAAATGAAGAAGGTATAGAAAAAATAAAAAATATGGTAGAGGAAAAGTTTGATTTAGTTGTGATTGATTCTCCTTATAATTCCGTTAACCATGGTCTGCAGCATGCAATAGAAAAACTACGTTCCAAGATTAATCCTATGGCTGGAATAATCATCACAAATCACACCAAAAAAGTACCTGTCTCTATATTGGAAAAGAATCCATTTCAAGCTCTCGTTGGTGCTAACGCTCTAAGAAGTTTTTATACATCTGGAATAGTAATATTTCAACCCAATAAACGTACAAATATCTTGCAAGTAGTATATGAACTTAGAAACGGTAGATCTATACCAACAAAATTCATCAATAAGATTAATGGATGTTGGAAATCTGCTAACGTTATAGCTAGAACATAAAAATTCTTCAGGTAGGTATGGATATTTATTGTTCACAAAGAAATGGACGTTATAAATTATTAGGGGAGAAAGAACAGTTAAAAACTCAACTCCTATCAAATATAAGGTCATGTCTTTCTTATTTACTGCCAAGAGGAACTTTTCGTGGTGATAAGTTCTATGTAGGTGATCTAAAAGGCAATCAAGGAAAAAGTATGATAGTGGAGTTAACTGGCAGTAAAGCCGGATTATGGCATGATTTTTCTACCGGAGAAGGAGGAGATATTTTTGATCTTTGGGCTGCTGTTACTGGAAAAAATCAATTTACTGATACGATAGAAGATATTGCTAAGTGGATTGGTTATTCGGAAAAAAATAACACTCTGGGGCAACCAACGGCATCATGGAACTATTACGATGAAAGTGATCAAGTGATTGTTACAGTTTATCGTTATAACACTGATTCAGGAAAAAGATATCTTCCTTTTGATGTAAAAAGGTCTAGTTTTACTCTACCAGAGACCAGGCCTTTATATAATATTCCAGGTATCATGAAATCTGATAAGGTGATTTTAGTTGAAGGTGAAAAGTGTGCAGATGCTCTGATAGAGCAAGGTATAACTGCCACAACTGCAATGTTAGGAGCAAATGCACCAATAGAAAAAACAGACTGGTCACCACTTAAGGGTAAGCATGTTATTATTTGGCCAGACAATGATGAGCCAGGTAAACAATATGCTGAGAAAGTTGTGAAAAAGCTTACTTTTCTTGGTGTTTTATCACTTACTCTTCTTGAAATACCGGAGAATAAACCAAAAGGATGGGATTCAGCTGATGGTATAGAAGAAAAGATGAATATTCCTGAATTCATTGAAAATAACTCGAAAAAAATCATCGTTAAGCAATTTCTTAATATTCAAGAATGGAGTGTGGAACGTTTTATAGGTCCAGTACCAGAGCAAAAGTTTCTTGTTGAAGGGTTATTTCCTTTAGGAGTGACATCTATTCTAGCTGCAATGGGAGATACTGGTAAAGGTATGCTTCTGCTTGATTTAGCACTGAAAGTTGCGAGTAGAAAAGATCAGCCATGTGGTTTTGGTCCTTTAGTTACTGAACATGGATCTGTGGTAATTTTCTCAGCAGAAGATGATATGAGTGAAATACATCGTCGTTTAGAGCGTCTTGATTCGCAATGCGAAAGATTAAAATATAAAGATAGGCTCTTTATTGTACCATTACCAAATGTTAGTGGATCACTTACAATCATAAAGAGTGTTTCAGGTAAAGTTATAGAGACTTCTCCTGAATTTGAATCTATAACAAAACAACTTAATAAAATAAAAGACTTAAAATTAATCGTATTTGATCCACTTGCATCATTTGTGCATGCTGATTTAAATACTGACCCAGCCGTAGGCGATTATTTGATGTCTTTATTATCTGATTTAGCAGGTAGCACTGGAGCATCAATAATTACTGCCCATCATATGAGAAAGCCAAAAAGTGAAAAACCTATATCGACTGTTGAGCAAGCACGTGATGCCATTAGAGGTACATCTGCTCTTGTTAATGGTGTTAGGTGTTCATACGCTTTTTGGTCTGTAGAAGATGCAGCTAAACCGACAATTTTTAAATCAATAGGAGAATCTGTAAGACAGAACGCATTATTTTATGGAGCAATTGTTAAAGCAAACGGTTTGGCTGATCGCACTTTACGCACTTATTTAAGAAATGAAGAAACAGGATTGTTAGAGGACATAACTGAAAGATTAAGAATAAAAAATATGAACGAAAAAGATTCAAAGCAGCATCTTATAACTGCAATTACACGAGCAGCAATTTCTGGACATCCATTTACCCATACAGGAAGTACAGGAGTGTATAAACAGCGGCATAGACTACCTGAGGAGTTTCACAGTATAGGAAGAGATAGAATGGAGCGTATAGTTCAAGAGCTGTTACAAACACGGAAGCTGGTTAAGGGAATGGCTACTGGTTCAAAAGAAGATAAATGGCTTGACATTCCTAGCGGACCATTTGCTCGCGGCGTTGGAAAGTTTAGCTGTGGAGCTGAGCTATTCTCCTAAAAAATTTTTCTGATATAAAAAAATATTTTGATTTTTGCGGACGAATTTTGAACTCACCGTACATATATAATATAGGGGGCTTAATTAAAAATGTCAATACTCACACAGTCAGGAAGAGCAGCAATAGCAGCCAGCATCAAAAAGCAATCTATCCATCTTGCTTGGGGAAGTGGTGATTCAAGCTCTGGAAGTAGCCACAAAGTAGAAAAAACTTTCGTTAAGGGTGAAATAAAATTTGATCATCAACCTATTTTTGATCGTCAACCTATTAAAGATGTGAAGGTTTTTACAGGGCAAACAACTTATCAGCCAAGTATTGACTATACAGTTAATGGCAGTACTGGTGTAATAAAACTTACGGAAAATAGCTCTATTCCAGTAAGTGATAAAGTTACTGTAGAGTATAGTGAAAGCACACCACCAGAGCTGATAACTTCTGAAAAGCTGCTCAATGAACTTGGCAGACGTACTGCAGACGAAGTGCTATTCTGCACAGGTGATGAAAACGGTGAACTTATAACTCCATCTGGAAGGTTTAGGCCCTCAAATGTACCAACTAATAATCTTGTATCTTGAAAAAAGCATCTAGTGTTTTAAGCTTAAGCATTGGATGGAGAAGGGAAAATTTTGTTAATAATCTTAGATATAAAATCTGTGATAGAGTTAAGAATCCCTTCTCAAAAGTTAAGGCTGGACGGTATCTTAGAAAGACCTAAATGGTTCTAATTCTGTATTCACAAGGTTAGCCTTACTTTTCATTTTAATGGTAACATATGGAGTGATATATGATCAACAACTTTTTAGGAATAGATGTTTCAAAAGAACACTTTGATGTTTCTCTCTCATTCATAAGTAAAAAAGGAAAACGTGAAACTAGAAAAAGGAAATTTAAAAACGATAATACTGGGTTTCAAGGCCTGCTGAACTTGCTACAAAAACATAACGTAGAAGAAGTAAAAGCTTGCATGGAATCCACTGGTTGTTATAGCGAAGCTTTGGCTGAATTTCTGCACAATGCTGGATATTTTGTTAGCATTGTAAATCCTTATTGCATAAAATCTTATGCAAGGAGTAAGCTTGTACGGCAAAAGAATGATCAGACTGACGCAGAAATTATAGTAGATTATTGCCAAAGACAGGAACCTTCTCGTTGGACGCCACCTTCTCCTGAGAAGAAAAAATTAAAGCATCTTTATCGTTGTTCAGATGCATTAAAAGATGAGTTAACATTCGTAAATAATCATTTAGAAAAGAAAGAGAGAGAGACTGCATGAAGAAGTTGTAAATGCTTGGGAAAACCTTGCAATGAACATAGAACAATCAATAGAAACAATAAAAAACTCCATACGTGAACTATTAAGACAACACAAAGAATTGCTGGAAGATTTTCAACTCCTATTAACTATTCCAGGAATAGGAGAGGAAACAGCAATAGCTATTTTAGCTGAAATTCCTGATATAAAAGCTTTTATAAATGCCAGGCAATTAGCAGCATATGCAGGAACTATACCACAAAATATAACGTCAGGTTCCTCTGTATATGCCAAGCCCAGATTAAGCAAAGCCGGTTCACAAACATTACGTAAGGCAATATATTTTCCTGCTATAGTAGCTAAAAATCACAACCCTATCATTATGACTTTTTGTGAGAGGCTAAAAGAGAAAGGCAAGCATAATATGGCCGTTGTGGGAGCTGCAATGCGTAAGTTACTCCATATGGTTTTTGGTGTTTTAAGCTCAAAAAAGGCTTTTGATCCTGATCATATAAAAAACCGCAAAACAAGGTTATCTATGAAAAGCTTCCTTGTTTGATAGAGATTAAATGTAAAATTTGTATGTCAATACTCACACAATCAGGCAGAGCTGCTATTGCACTAAGCATCAAAGAGCAATCTATATATCTTGCTTGGGGAACAGGTGATTCAAACTGGGAAAGTAGCCACAAGGTAGAAAAAATCTTCGCAAATGGTGAATTAACGCTTGATCATAACCCTATTAAAGAGGTAAAGATCTCTAAAGAGTTGGCAGTCTATAAACCAAGCAAGGACTACACAGTTGATAGTAACACTGGTATTGTTAAATGTCTTGAAAATAGCTCTATTGCAGCAGGTAGCACAGTTACCGTAGAGTATACTCAAAATACACCAGCAGAGCCTATTACTTCTACAAAGCTGCTTAATGAACTTGGAAGACGCATTGTTGATGAAGTCCTTTTTTGCACAGGTGATGAAAATGGAGAACTTATAACTCCTTCGGGAAGGTTTAAATCTTCAAATATGCCAACCAATAATTTATATCTTAAATTTACCTTCGATTTCACGGATGCAGCAAATCAAGTAATCAAAGAGCTAGGAGTTATGGTTGGCACCAAAGTAAAAGAAGCTTTACCACCAGGGCAAAGATATTTTGAACCTAAAGATATTGAAAATCCTGGGATTTTATTGGTTTTAGAGCACACTGTGCCACTTATCAGAACCGCAGCTACAAGAGAAACTTTTTCCTTTGTTGTAACATTTTGACATATGGCAATAGTCTATTTTTTGAAAGAAAAACACTTAGATCAGAAGAATCAACAAAATCTAAGCTCATTTTTATTGACATGCAAGACGGTATCTCTATCTCAAATTTACTTTCGATTTCACAAACGCAGCAAATCAAGTTATACGGGAATTAGGGGTTATGGTTGGTACTAAAGTAAAAGAAGAATTACCTATAGGACAGAGGTATTTTGAACCACAAGATATAGAAGACCCAGGGATCTTATTAGTTTTAGAACACACTGTACCACTTATCAGAACATCTGCAACTCGGGAAACTTTTTCATTTGTTGTAACCTTTTAGAATAAAATGACTTTAAACGCCTATTATAACCGCTTTAATCCTGACAAAGAGTACGAAAAAAGTTTGTTCCTTGCAGGAAGAGGTCTACAGTCTGCAGAATTAAATGAGATTCAAGATTATGCCCTTTTGAGGCTCAAAGGCATAGGAGATGCGATATTCCGCGATGGTGATGTTATAACAGGAAGCAATTGTATTATAGATGCAAAAACTGGTAAAGCTACACTTGAGGGAGGAAAAATCTATCTGCGCGGTGCAGTTAGAAAAGTTGAAAAAGAAGAATTTGTTATTCCACTGAGTACCACAGTGCGTATAGGTGTTTATTACGTAGAATCTACCATTACAGAACTTGAGGACGAAAATCTTCGTGATCCTGCTATTGGTACAAGAAACTATCAGGAAGTAGGAGCTGCAAGGCTTAAAGTTTCCACCATTTGGGGTTATCAAGCAGAAGGTCTTTCTCCACGTTTTTCTGAAGGAGAGTTTTATCCAATCTATAACATTGAAAACGGAGTTCTTGTTCAGTATTCACCGCCACCACAAGCAAACATAGTAACTACTGCTCTTGCTCGTTATGACAAAGAGGCAAATGGTTCCTACGTTGTAAATGGCCTTGAAGTGATGTTCCTCCACAAAGAAGAAAAGGGAGAAGAAGGGGTAAAAAAAGGTAAAAAAGAAATATTTGTGATTAATGAGGGCAAAGCTCATGTTGATGGCTATGAGATTGAACTTCCTCACAGTATTCGTGTTTCTTTTGATGAAGATCCGGATATAAAATCAGTTGAATCAGAACCACATACTTTTCAGCCAAATAGCCAAAGAGTAATGGAACTGAAGGTTAATGATTTTCCAATAAGTGAAATTAAAAAAGTAGATATAACTGTTCAGAAAACCATTACTGTTACTCATGGTTCATACTCTGGAGCTATTGATCCGATACCTGACTCTGCAGTACTTGAGATTATTCAAGTTAAACGAGGCAATGTTATTTATGAAAATAGTATAGATTACAAATTAAACGCAGGAAACGTTGATTGGTCATTACCAGGTAAAGAACCAGCTCCTGGAAGTAGTTATCAAATAACCTACCGCTGTCGTACTCATGTAAGCCCTGAAGATATAAGTGAACAGGGATGCAAAGTAAAAGGAGCAGTTGATAACAGCTTGGTTCTGATTGATTACACCTGGAAAATGCCCCGCTATGATTTAATTACTATCGATAGCAAAGGAGTGGTAAGAAGAATAAAAGGAATTTCTCACCCTTGGCGACCATCAATGCCTAGAGCGCCTAGTGGACAACTTTTGCTCTGCTACATTCATCAGACGTGGAAAAAAGGCGAAGGGGTAAAAATAGTGAATAATGCTATTCATGCTGTACCGATGAATGAGCTTGAAGCAATGAAAAAAGGAATAAATGATCTTTATGCGCTGGTTGCAGAGGAACGTCTACGCAATGATGCAAATTCAAGAGAACCTACCACCAAAAAAGGAGTATTTGTTGATTCATTCTTTGATGATGATATGCGCGATCAAGGAATTTTGCAGTCTGCAGCAATAGTAAATAAGGAACTAATTTTACCAATAGATGTAACGATTGCTGATATTGATGGAGGAGAAAAAACTTATTTGTTGCCATATGAACTTGAACCGGTACTGGAGCAGCTTTTACAGACTAAAGGAGAAAAGATCAATCCATATCAAGCTTTTGATCCAGTCCCGGCACAAATTACTCTAAATAAAAATATAGATCACTGGACGGAGGTTACCACGAATTGGAAAAGTCCAGTAACCAGAGTGTTTAATGTTAAAGAAACAACAGAGCTGCTGTCAAGTACCTCATACGAAACTGAATTTATGCGAGAAGCAACTCAAAATTTTGAGATTGAAGGTTTTGCAACTGGTGAAAAGCTTAAGGAAGTAAAATTTGATGGCATAAGCATTCAACCTCAAGCATAGAAAATATTTGAAAGAAAAACATGATCGCAACATTTATTGCTGATAACAGAGGAAAAATAAAAGGAAGATTTACTGTACCAAGAAACATTCCTGCTGGGACTAAGTTAGTGCAGTTCTTCGGTGATAAAGGAAGTTATGGAGAAGCAACGTATACTGGTAAAAAAACAATTACCATAGAGGAAAGAAGAAGAGTGATCGCAGCAAGACGAGTTGATCCTTTAGCCCAAACATTTACGCTAAATGAGAGCAGACACATAGGAGGCGTGGAGCTATGGTTCGTAAATAGCAGCAAAAAACGTGTTGTTGTGCAGATTAGAGAAACAGCAGTGGGAATGCCCTCGCAGACTGTCATTGCTGAAAGTTATATTGAGCCGAAAGATATAAAAGTAGATGGCACAGCAACACGTATAGAATGGCCACCAGTGTTTTGCCATGCAGGAGAGGAGTATGCAATAGTACTGCTTACTGATGATCAGGGTACTGCAGTCAAAATAGCAGAACTTGGCAAATATGATGCAGTAAATAGCCGTTGGGTAACAAGTCAGCCATATCAAGTAGGAGTATTACTTTCATCTAGCAATGCAAGTACCTGGACTCCACATCAAAATTTAGATTTAACGTTTCGACTACTAGCTGCAAAATTTAGCGAAAATTCTCATGTTATTGATCTTGGCAAAGTTACAGCAACCAATACTTCAGATTTAATTGTTTTGACAAACGTCGAAAAAGTAGCATTTGATACCAATGTAGAATTTATCTTAACAGATGAAGAGGGAAGAGAAAACTTTTTGTCTGATAATTTGCCGCTTGCACTGCGTGAAAGAATAAATGGGGAATTAACGGTAAAAGCAAGCCTAAAAGGAGGGCGAGAGAAAAGTCCAGTGCTATATCCTGGGTTACAGCTAGTTATGGGTAATCTTTCTAAGAGTGCAGATTATGTAACTAGAAGCATTACAGCAGGAGCTAACACTAAGATCACCATAACATATGATGCGCTAATACCTGGCACTGCAGATGTAAAAGCATATGTGCAAAAAAATGTGGATTGGCAATTAGTAAATTTAACATCAGGAAAACCAATTGGAGAAAATTGGGTAGAGAGAGTCCACATACTGACAAACTTTAATGGCAATGAGACAAGGATAAAATTGGTTTTAAGTGGAACAGTTGTCTATCGTCCTAAAGTCAAAAATTTGCGAGTGATTATTACTTGAATCAATGCCAAATGACCAAAGCAAACGAGGATATACACTACCACATCCAGAAAATATTGCTGTGCAGGATGTTGTTCGTATCCGTACCACAATTAAGAAAATAGATGAAGATATTACCGAAAGAGAAGATGAGCATAATCAACTTAAGAGTAATTTTGAGCGGTTTAATTTTGAGACTTTTTTAAATTTTTGGAAATGAAAGAAGCAATATACCAAAGGATAAAGGATTTAGCAGCAAATAGCACACCTGATCAACTGGCATATCTTGCAAAATCGCTGGAATTGATAGCAGATAAAAAAGCTATTGCTGACATTGTGCAGATGACTGAGGTAAAAGAGATAATTGATGCACTACAAAAGAGGCTTAAGGATTTAGCAGAAAACAGTACACCAGATCAATTAGCATATCTTGCTAAAGCATTGGAATCAATAATCGACAAAAGTGCAGTTTCTGAAATTGTACAGATGACAGATGGTAAGCTAAAAGAACTTCTTGATAGTGCAAAAAAACACTTAACTGATCTGGATAATAAAAAAGCTAGTTCTTTAGCAGTGATCTCTGAATCAGAGAAGCAGTTATTAAAGAGAATTGATGAAAAAGGAACAACAAATTTATCGCTACTTGATACGAGAAAGAATGCCAATATTGCAGCAATAAATAGCATTAGTAACAGTCATAAAGATGGTCTTAAAGGTTTAGTGAATAACTTCCGTACTGTTAATGATGTGCCAAGTGGCTCATCAATTATTAGGGAAATAGAAACTCGAATTGAAAACATCCTTAATGAGGTAAAAACTCGGGATGAACAGTTAAAAGCGTCTCTTATAAATGAAATAAGAAAGCGCAACATGGTTGAACCAGGGTCATTACCTTTCTTATTTGGTGTACTTGGCAGAAAAAATAATTATTTTGGCCACGGAACTTTTACGACAGAGCTTGGAAAGTGGAGTAGTGATATAACAAAAACCGACTATATGTTGCAATTACTAGCAGGTAGCCATACATACGATACAGATTACGTTAGTTTTTATCGGCCAAGACAACTAAGTTTTATAGAGGGAAGTAAAGGAACATTTATTTACGGAGAGTCATGCACAAAAAGTTTTTCGGGTAGTTATGATGAGATATACTATTACCCGTATGCTGCACTTGGAGTAGTATTTGTAAAAAATACAACCAATGTGAACATAAATAAGACAATGGAATTTGTTGGATCATCGTATTCGAGTACGGAGTATGGGGGAGCAGGATTATTTGTGGGAACTCCTGATAATACTAATTCTAATAAATCAAGTATTTCAAAAATAGTATGGAAAAATGTTTACCAATACACGAGTTCTGATAGCAAGTTAGCCGGATCTGGTAATGTGGAGATTCCAGCAGGAAAAACAGTTGCAATATTACTTTACACATCATCTTATCTGTATTCCAGAACACAAGTTAGTCAAGGTATGCTTGCATCAAATTATGTACACAACTATGGTCAATTTATTCAGTGGGGGATTTATAACATACGTAGCAATTTTCTAACCACGGGGCTTGAAATAGATGTAGAGAGAACGCTAAAAGCTTGGCAATGTCCAGGATTAGAACAAACTGATCAAATATGGCAATAAGGAGGAATTTGTGACTATTTATATACGTTTTGAAAACCACAAGCAGATTGAAACAACAACACTTGAAAACAAGCCAACTGGAAATGATTGGTATGAAGCACCAAAGAATTTTGACTGGCAAAAAAGTTATTGTTTAACAGAAGGAGAGAAAATTGTTGAAAGGAATAAGGAAGATATTGAGCTGGAATTATTGGAAAATGCGAAACTTTCTGCACTTGATAGTGTGCGTTTTTATTTTAATAACTATACTAACGAATACGCTGGAAATTCTCACCAAAAAGCTAAATCGTATCAAATACAAGAAAAAGCAGCAAAAAGCATTCTAGCAGCACCAGAGTCTATAAGTAAAAAGGATACAGAAATTATAGAACCATTAGCAAAAGTCCGTGGTATTACAGTTATTGAAATGGCAAGAATAATTGAAGAAAAAGCAAAAAAAGCAGTAAAAGAAATAATTAAATGTGAAGAGTTGGAAGACATTACCAAGAAGAAAATTGCAGAAGCTAAAAGTGAAGTAGAGCTACAGACTTTGCTCGATGATTTCAGGAAAAAAATACAAAGAAATGGCTGAAGAATTTTTACATGGCGTAAATGTTATTGAGGTAACCTCAGGAGCAAAGACAGTACGTACAGCTAAATCATCAGTGATAGGTGTAATTGGTACTGCACCTGAAGCAGATGAGCAAAAATTTCCGCTAAATAAACCAGTGTTAGTTGCAGGAAGCTTAAAGGAAACAGCAAAGCTCGGAAAGAGTGGCAGTTTACCTTCTGCAATAAATGGAATATTTTCCCAGATTGGTGCAACAGTAGTAGTTATTCGAGTTAAAGAAAGTGAAAACAGCGATCCAAAGCTCAAAGAAAGTGAAACTATTCAAAGTATAATCGGTGGAGTTGATAAAGAGACTGGAGAATATCAAGGGATAGAGGCATTTCTCAGCAGTGAAAGTATAGTTCATGTTGCTCCAAGAATATTAATTGCACCTCAGTTTACTCATCAATTACCAGAAGATGCAGTGGTTGCAGCATTAATTTCTATAGCAGAAAAATTAAGAGCTATAATAGTAGCAGATGGACCAAATACTAATGATGAAGAAGCAATTAAATGGAGAAAAAGTGTAGGCAGCTCAAGAGTTTACGTAGTTGATCCTTGGGTTAAGGTATTTATTGAAGGAAAAGAAGAAATCTTGCCATCGAGTCCATTTGTAGCTGGGTTAATAGCTAAGATAGACAGCGAGCAAGGATTTTGGCATTCGCCTTCAAATAAAGAGATAAATGGTATTGTTGGAACAAGCAGGCCTATTGATTTTAGCTTAGGTTATGCAAATTGTAGAGCAAACCATTTAAATGAAAATGAAGTAACAACGATAATTCATCAAAACGGCTACAGACTTTGGGGAAATAGGACATGTTCAAATGACTCAAAATGGGCTTTTTTGTCAGTGAGAAGGACTGCAGATTTAATCAACGATAGTCTGCTGCGAGCTCATCTATGGGCAGTTGATCGCAATATTACCAAAACTTATATAGATGATGTGATTGAGGGGGTGAATTCTTATTTGGCCAATTTAAAAGCGCAAGGAGCAATTATCAGCGGAAAATGTTATGCAACTCCAGAATTAAACACACCAGCAAATATTGCAAATGGAAAAGTGTATTTTGACTTTGAGTTTACACCGCCATATCCTGCTGAGCAAATAATATTCAGGTCTCATCTTGTAAATATAAGTTAGGAGAAAGCAAAGTGTTACCCAAAATACTGAGAAATTTTAATGTATTCGTTGATGGTCGTGGTTATGCAGGAAAAATTGATGAAATAACCTTGCCGAAGCTCACCATTAAAACAGATGAATATAGAGCTGGTGGTATGGATATTCCAATAAATATTGACATGGGTATGGAAAAGTTAGAAGCAGACTTTACTTTTTCTGAATACGATACAGAACTCTTTCGGCTATTTGGGTTGATAAATGGAAATTCAGTTTCTTTGACACTCAGAGGTGGAATGCAAGGTAGTGGAAGTAATGATATTGAAGCAGTAATAATCAATTTAAGAGGCATTTTTAAAGAATTTGATTTTGGTAACTGGAAACCTGCTGAAAAAGCAACGCTGAAGTGTACTGTAGCTGCCCATTATTATAAACTTACGATAGGTGGTAATGAACTGATAGAGATCGATGCTGAAAATATGATTAGAAAGATAAATGGTGTTGATCAAATGGCACTACTTCAAACGGTGCTTGGAATATGAAGATTTTTAGAATTCTATTTTTTAGATGTTGATCAAAAACATTTTACAAGATTTTATTTTTTATAGGAGAATTTTATGCGTGCGCCAAGCAAAGTGCGTAAAGTCCAGTTGGTGAAAATCCAACCCAGGCAAAGCCTAGCCAGCAGGCTGGAACAAACCACTATGCTGCGTAAGGTAACGAGCGTAGTAAAGCTAGTGGAATGGACAACACAGGGTACAACGAAAGTGAAGGTATTGAGTCCCGAAATTCTCGATGTCATAGAGGTCGACACGTTGCATATAGTGGAAGACAGCAAGAAGGGTAACAATAGGGCAAGTTATCACTCACTCTATCGGGATCTGAGGCCGTATCACGTGTTGAGATGGAGTTTACGTAAACTTGGGAGATCCTTTGTATTCCTATTAAGGTACGTTGGAACAAGTCAACAAAGGCGAGTACTGACGGAAGATATAAAGGAAGTCGGACTGATTGATAGTACTCAGAGTGTGGGAAAGCCACATACAAGGGGAAGCGGTCAGCAATATAGTGACTGGTTTAGGAATTGCTATGCCAATACAACGGAGGTTGGAATAACGTGCAAAGAAAACTAAATCAGATAGCAGTAAGAGCCAGGCAAGATAAACGATTGAAATTTACATCGTTAATTCATCTGATAAACGCAGAGAATCTTGCTGAATGTTATAAAGAGCTAAAGCATAACAAAGCATGCGGTATAGACCAGGTGACAGTAGAAGCTTATGGAGAAAATCTTGAAGAGAAGCTCAACACTCTGGTGGATAGTATGAAAAGAAAGCGATATCAACCGCAACCAGTGAAAAGAGTATATATACCAAAAGCTGGAAGCAAAGAGAAACGCGGGCTTGGAGTACCGTCTACAGAAGATAAGTTAGTCCAGATAATGCTGAAGAAGATATTAGAAAATATTTATGAAGCTAACTTTCTGGATAACTCATATGGTTTTCGTCCTGGTAGAAGCTGTCATCAAGCGGTAAATGCACTAAATAAAGCAGTTATGTACAGACCAACTAACTATGTAGTAGAAGTTGATATCAAGAAATTCTTTGATAATGTCCAGCACAAATGGCTAATGAGATGCTTGAGAGAACGGATAACAGACCCAAACATACTGTGGTTAGTAAAACGATTTCTTAAGGCAGGAGTAGTCGAAGCAGGACATTATGAAGCAACTGAACTAGGCACACCTCAGGGGGGAATAGTAAGTCCTATACTAGCTAATATATACTTGCATTATGTGCTGGATTTGTGGTTTGAAAAGAAATTCAAGCTAAGATCTAAAGGTTATATGGAGCTAGTTAGGTATGCAGATGATCACCTGATTTGCTGCGAAAGAGAAAAAGATGCTAGAGAACTCTTAGAGTCACTGAAACAAAGGCTAGGAAAATTTGGACTGGAAATATCTGAAGACAAAACAAGAATAGTAAAGTTTGGCAAAAAGGAGTGGCAACAAGGAATAAGGGAGAAACGAAAAACGGAAAGTTTCAACTTTCTAGGATTCACCCATTATGGTACAAGGAGTCGTAAAGGTAGAGTAATGGTAGGTCATAAAACCTCGAAAGAAAATCTATCTAGAAAACTTAAAGAAATCAAAGAATGGGTGAAAAAGATCCGAAATAAAGTTCACCTTAAAGATTGGTGGTCAATACTTAAAGCAAAACTAACAGGACACTATAACTACTTCGGAGTTAGCGGAAATTACCGGTGGTTGAATAAATTCTTCTGGCGGGTAATCAAGCTAGCGTATAAATGGATAAACCGACGTAGTCAGAAGAAGAGTATGAATTCAAAGCAATTTATACACTATCTACAAGTTAATCCATTACCAAAACCAAGAATATGCTACTCATTATATACAAAATAGGAAATGCTGTGAATACTACATTGTGGAGCCGTGTGCGGGAAAGCTGCAAGCACGGTTCTGGTGGGGGAGTCATAGCGATAAAACTTAATCAGGAGGATTTAAAACTATGACTTCTACCAAACAAACTATAACACTAAACAACCCAATCACAGTTGATGGTATTTCTGTCTCAGAACTTACCGTTAGACGTCCAAAAGTTAGAGATTATCTAGCTATTGAGAGACTTAATGGTAGTGATCTAAGTAAGGAAGTAACTTTGACTGCCAATTTGACATCAGTTGCAAAAGAATCAATTGAAGAGCTAGATATTGCTGATTATGTGAAAGTACAAGAGGTATTAAAGGATTTTTTTTCACCGATTGTCCAAAAAACTTGAGATTAGAAATACTATAGTACTTCCCAAAGTAAATGATAAAGGTATAATAAGCTATTTGAGTTATAATGGCGTATAGTGTGGATTTAAGGGAAAGGGCAGTATCGATGATAGAAAAAGGGAAGTCAAAGGTTGAGGTGGCAGAGCTTTTGGAGATAGGAATAGCAACTCTGTACCGCTGGTTAAGAAAGAAAGCCGCTGGTGAAAGCCTAAGGCCATCGAAAAACGGCAGCTTTATTCGAAAAATAGACCCAAAAATACTCGAAGAATATGTTAAAAAGAATCCAGATCATACGCTGGCAGAGATGAAACAAAATCTTGGATTTGGAATAAATTCAATTTGGTATAGGCTGAAACAGCTAAGAATTACTTTAAAAAAAAGTTACACTATATCAAGAGCGCAATCAAGAAGATAGGCAGCGATTTACCGATAAAATCTCAAAAATAGACCATTCCAGCATCTTATATATAGATGAAGCAGGAGTTGATAATAGGTTATACCGAGAGTATGGACGTGCTCCAATAGGAAAGAAAATTTATGCAGATATTCCAGGAAGAAAACGAGAGAGAATCAGTATAATAGGCGGGTGGATTGGAAAGAGATTTATTGCACCAATGACTTTCAAAGGTGGGTGTGACAAAGAGGTATTCAATACATGGTTAGAGAAGATGTTATTACCTAAATTGCCACATGGTACTACAATAGTTATGGACAATGCCACATTCCATAAAACTCCCAAAACAAAGGAGTTAATAGATAATGCTAGATGCCGTTTGCTCTATCTACCAACATATTCACCAGATTTGAACCCTATAGAGCATTGTTGGAATACCATCAAAAGCCGCCTCAGACCTTTAATGCATAAATATACAGACTTACAACTTTTGGTTGGTAATACCATAATGGAAATTTATCATTCATTTTAGAAAATACTATAGTGCTTGGCTCTATCATAGGTGGTGGAGTTGAGCACTTACTTGAAATGGAGATTAATGAGTTCATGTCATGGAGTAAATTAGCTAGGGAGTTCAAATGTCAGTATTATCGATAAAAATAGGTGCAGTGCTTGATGGCAGTTTTAATACTGTAATAAAGGGCAGTAGTAGTCAACTCTCTAATCTTGGTGAGAATATAAGAAAGCTTGATTCATCTTTAAAGTCAGTATCAAAGTTTAAACAGTTAGGTCATGATGTTTTGACCAGCAGGAGGTCGTGGAAGGGCTTTGAAGATCAAGTAAAATCTTTAGCTAAACAAATGAAAGCAATAGAGAAACCAAGCAAAACCTTAAAAGTTGAGTTTGATAAAGCTAAGTTTTCTGCAACAAAAGCAAAAGAGGCGTACTTAAGAAAGAGAGATGCTTTGCATTCATTCAATGAAGAAGTAAGAAAAAGTGGAAGAAATATTAAGTACTTAGTAAGTGACCAACATAAACTTGGCTCTTCTATTGAAGTATTAAAAGGTAAGTATGGTAAGCTTGGATCTGCAATACGTAGTCACCAAAGTTTTTTAGCAAGCAAAGCACATTTTAAGTCACAAATTATAGAAACTATTGGGCTAGGGCTAACGCTTGCAGCTCCAGTTAAAGTTGCGATTGACTTTGAAAGTGCTATGGCTGATGTTACAAAAGTGGTAGATTTTAAAAAAGGAACGGATGAAGCAACTAAATTTGCAAAGAAGTTAAAAGAGATGTCACGCACTATACCATTATCAGCCGCAGAACTGGCACAAATAGCTGCAAGTGGTGGTCAACTTGGTATCAAGAAAGAAGATCTTTTTATGTTTACAGAAGCAGTGGCAAAAATGTCTACAGCATTTGATATGTCTGCAGAGCAAGCAGGTGATTCTATAGCTAAACTCTCTAACGTTTATGGAATTGATGTTAGTAAAATGGAACATGTTGGTAATGTGATCAACCACTTATCAGATAACACTGCTGCTAAAGCAAGAGATATGGTTGAAACTCTAGCAATAGTTGGTGGTACTGCAAAGCAGTTTGGTTTGGATATCGAGAAAACAAGTAGTTTAGCAAATGCTTTCATTAGCTTAGGTAAAACACCTGAAAAAGCTGCAACTGCTATAAATGCTCTACTTAGTAAACTTCAGACTGCTGAAGAACAAGGAGGGGATTTTAAAGCAGCATTAGAGCAAATGGGAATAACTGCAGAAGAAATAGTACAAAGAATAAGCGAAAACGGCGAAGAAGCATTACTCTATTTTTTTCAAACTCTAAAGAAAATGGATAACCAGGAACGTTCTACAATCCTTATGAAACTTTTCGGTCAGGAATATCAAGATGATATTGCATTATTAGCTGGAAGTTTTAATAAGTATGAGGATGCAATAAAGTTATTGGCTAATACAGAAAAGTACAAGAGCTCTCTACAAGAAGAATTCAAAAATCGTGCAGACACTACAGCTAATAAATTACGACTTCTTCGAAATGCAATAGCTGAAGTTGGTATGAACCTGGGCTCAGTGATGCTGCCTACTTTAAAATCTATAGCTGAATTTTTACAAGAAAAAACTAGATATATAGCAGAGTTTGCAGAAAAATATCCAACTTTAACTACAGCAATTATGGGTACCGTAGCAGCTTTGATAGGTTTAAAAATTGCATCAGTAGGACTAGGATATGTATTTACATTGCTAGGAAGTGCGATTTTTGGTCTGAAAGCAAATCTAATCGGAGTATTTTCATTTTTATCAGCTACAGTTTTTCCTGCAGTAATAACAGGACTAAGAGCAATAACACTTGCTGTAATGAGTAATCCTATAGGACTTTTAATTACTGGACTTATCACAGGTGCAGCACTTGTGATAACTAACTGGCAAAAAGTGAAGGAATTCTTTGCTAGTTTTTGGAAATCAATCATAAAACCGATAGGAGAGGCTTTTTCATGGATGGGAGATACAGTTAGTAGCGTATTTGGGAAAGTGTCAGAAAATAGTCCAATAAAAGAATTTGAGAGAAGAAAAACTGTTATTTCGTTAGTTGATGGAGAAGCTAGCAATGTACTTTCTAAAAATAGTGTTTTTAATAATGGGAATCCTTTATCAAATAATAGTGTGATGAAAGGAATTTCTAAAAATAGCTGGAATAATGTTAAAATTAAACATGCTATTGCAGAAAAGAAATCTATAGTAGATGAGAAAGATCTCAATCTGAAAGAGTACGTAAAAAGCAAATATGAAAATAAAACTTTTAACCAAACTCAACATAATTATTTCAACATAAGTGTACAAGCAGCACCAAATCAAGATGTTCGTAACCTTGCTGATGAAGTAATAAAAAGGATAAGAGAAAAATCACGTGATGTTCTGTTTGATACCATAGACCCTGTTTATTAAAATGTTGTCTCTTGGCCCGTATAAATTTGCTCCAACAAGTTTAAAGTATAATAGAGAAAATCGTTGGAGCACAATTGAGTGTATTGAAAATATGCCACTATTACAAAATATCGGTCAAGGTATAGAAGATATAGATTTAGAAGGAACGATTTATCTACATAATCTCAATGGGCTAAATCAATTAAAGAATATGAAAGAAGCTGAAAAACCACATGTTTTAGTAGATAGTTTAGGTAATATTTTAGGACAGTTCGTAATTACCAGGTTAGAAGAAAAGCAGATGTATTTTTTACCTAATGGACTACCAAGAAAAGTTGAATTTAGTTTGAGTTTGAAGAGCTATAGATGACTATATATTACTTAACCAAAGAAGGAGAAATGCTAGACCTGATTTGCTGGAAGCATTATGGGTATAGTAGTGGAGCAGTGGAGGAAGTATTGCTTGAAAATCCAGGCCTTGCAGAATACGGAAGCTTTTTGCCTGCAAGATTAAAGATAAAGCTTCCTACTATTCAGAAAACAATACAAAAGTCAAAATTAAAGGTCTGGGAATAAATGCAGCCAGATTTTATAATAGATAAATGTGAATCAATTAAAGATAGAGTTATATCATTGCACCTTACAGATGAATCAGGAATAATAGATGATGTAGTTGAAGTGTGTGTTGATTACAGGGATGAAGACATAGATATTCCGAATGAATTGAACATAGCACTAGGTTATAAGGAATTTGGAATCTTTCCAATGGGTATGTATACAGTCAACGAAGTGACTATACAGGCTCCACCTAAGACTCTACTAATCAAAGCTCATGCAACAAATTTAAGAATATCTTTGAAGGCAAAAGTATCAAAAGAATGGCGCCAAATTACCATAGAAAACTTAGTAAAAGAAATAGCCCAAAAACATGGATATGGATACAAAGTCGCTGAGGAATTTAAGAATGTATTAATACCCCATATTAATCAGGCAGATGAAAGTGATATAAGTCTGTTAACAAAGATCGCAACAGAGCGTGAAGCAATGGCAAAATTAGCTGGTGGGTATATATTGTTTATTTCAAAGAATATGGCAAAATCAGCCACAGGAAAAGCTTTAGGAACAACGACTATTAGACCTCAAGATACAATTAACTGGAAAGTGCATTTTACCGTACGTGATAAGTATAATTCAGTAGTGGCAAAGTGGCATAGCTATGAAAAGGGTGAAACTATTAAAGAAACAGTTGGTAGCGGCGAGCCAAGTTATATTATGTTAGAAATGTACTCAAATGCAGAATCAGCACTAAGTGCAGCAAATGCTAAGTTAAAACAACTAAAGCGAAATAATGCAGTATTGGATATCACTATACCTGGTAATCCAGAGTTATTTGCAGAAGCTAAACTTAATCTTATAGCTTTTAATCAAGCGGTAGATGGTGAATGGATAGTTAACAGAGCGGAGCATACTTTAAATAGCTCAGGTTACCTTACTATGTTGTCAGCATCTTTGAGTAAGTAATGTTAATAAAAAATGAGTAAATGATCTATTTAATATTAAAAAGATGTTGAATATGGATAAATTGGGTCAAGATACAAAAAACAAGCTGCATTTTTGGTGGCTTATAACAGTAATAGTATGTATTATTGCTACCTATTCCTACATGAAGGCAAGAGCTGCAGATAATTATAAAACGATGTTACGCATTGCTTCTCAAAATTGTAACTTAGAGACTGTAAAATTCTTAGTAGAAAATCTATTAGATATTAATGTGCAGATCCCTAAATTAACAGCACTACATTATGCTGCAGAAGAGGGATGTGCAGAGGTTGTAAAATTCCTAGTAGAAAAAGGAGTTGATATAAATGCTACGAAATATGAAAGATGGACACCTTTACATGCAGCTACATATGAAGGCAAATTGGAGATAATTAGATTTTTATTAGACAAAGGTTCAGACCCTACCATTAGAGATACAGATGGAAAAACACCAAGGAAAATTGCTGTATTAAGATCACGGCATAATAAGGACAAACCTTATGATGAAATCATTAAGCTACTTGCAGAAGCAGAGGACCGATACGAATCAACAAAAAGTAATCACTAAAGCTGTAAGTTTTCTATAATCTGCATATAAATTTCCAAAACTATCCATAACAAGTTAATATTTTCACATGAAAAAGCAAAAAATCCCAATAGCGGTAATAATAACAATAGTTCTACAGACTGTAGGATTCATATGGTGGTTGGCAAAACTTGACTTACGTGTACACATCCATGATAAATTTATAGAAAAAAACCAAGGACTAATCGAAATAGTCTATCGACTTGAAGAGAGAGTGAAAAACCTCACTGAAGAAGTCAATGAACTTGAAGCTATTCACAAACACAAATAAATTTTACAGTGACAAAGTACATTTTATCTGTAGATGGAGGTGGCATTAGAGGGATAATACCAGCCATTATTCTAGCAGAAATAGAAAAGAGAGCAAGGAAGCCTATTTTCCAGATCTTTGACTTAATGACAGGTACTTCAACCGGTGGGATTGTTGTAGCAGGATTATGTAAAAAAGATAAACCTCAATATTCTGCTAATGATTTAGTCGAGTTCTATCGGGAATATGGACCATATATTTTTAAGTCTTCATTTTTTAGGCGATCAATACTATCTTGGTTTAACTGCGCACAATATCCACATAAAAATATTGAATCTGTACTGGATAAATATTTTGGAGAGGATATTCTAAAAAACACTTTAAGTAATGTGTTGATTACGAGTTACGATATTCAGAATAACTGCCCATTTTTCTTTAAAAGCTGGAAAGAAGGTAATATTAAGCTGAAAGATGCACTCAGAGCTGCAACGGCTGCACCTACTTATTTCATACCAAAACATCTAAAAATTGACCAGATAGACAGAGTATTAGTGGATGGAGGGGTTTTTGCAAATAATCCAGCGACATGTGCATACGCAAACAGTAAAAAACTTTTCCCTAATGAAGAGATCATTCTGGTGTCAATTGGCACAGGTCGGCTATCTAATCGAATCAAGTACAGGAAATTAGGGAAAATAGCTTGGATAAAGCCGTTACTAGATGTGATGTTTGCTTCGAGCCTTGATGTAGTAAATTATCAGATGAGTAATGTAATGGACGACAAGTATATAAGAATACAATCACACCTGACAATAGCGTCTGCTGAGATGGATAATGTAACACCTAAAAATATTAAATTTCTACAGAAGGAGGCAAATGCAATGATAGAGGATAATCAAAAAGTAGTCGATAAATTCTGTGATATTGTATCTTGATACGTCAAATCCTGCAGAGCTAAACAAGGGTTTGGGATAGATGTATTAAATATATAACTATCTTTACTTATATCTTAATATATTATTTTTTACTCCTAACTGTTTTTAACACAATTCAATTTTCACACTCATCAGCAGTTAGGCCACTTGCTCGCAAAATAACATCAGTAGAAACACCCGCCTTCACTAGATTTTTCGCAACCTTGATCTTTTCTGTTTTTTTAACTTTCTCTTTGCTATTCTTCATATCCCTAGATAAAAATTTCTTCACTAATTCTTGCTCTTCAGTTTTTCTTAGTAAATTAAGTAGTTCACTATCTTCATTTGTTTTAGGCAGCAGAACTTTAATATTCACTGATAATCCTTCTGCTATTTGATATAATTTGTCAAATGATATGGCAGTGTATCCTATTTCATACTCGTGTATTTCCTTGAGTGTTAAACCAACTTTGTTTGCTAAATCTTCCTGAGTATACCTTCTTATCAATCTCCATTCTCTTATTCTTTGCCCTACTCTGTAGTATATAGAATCAGTGCAGACTTCTTTCTCTGTATTATCATACTCGTAAATAGATAAGCCGGTTGCTTGGGAAATTATGTCAACTGACACTCCTTCTTTAACTAGATTTTTTGCTATTTCCAACCTTGCTTCTTCTTGATCAATTTTTTCGCTAATATGAACAAACCTGACTAATGAAGGTACTATTTTGCCTAACTTTTGATTCTCATATATTTTCGTTAGATAGAATATTTCTTCGTCTTCATCTTCATACTCTCTTACTGTTATTGGTTTAGGTAATAGATCTACAACATTAACTGACAATACTCTTGCTATTACATATAGTACTTCAATCGTAATAGGAATATACCCATTTTCATAATTGGTTACTTCTTTATATGCTAATCCGATTTTACTTGCTAACTCTGCTTGAGTACACCTTTGCATTAATCTACAATCTTCTATTTTTTGCCCTATTTTGTAGTGTATAGAACTAACATCTCTTACAGAAACAAACATATATACCTTACTTAGAAATAAATTTTCATGCAATTTGATCAGCGGATAAACCAACTATTTGCAAAATAATATCAATAGAAATTCCCCCTTTTACTAAATCCTTTGCAACTTTGATCCTTTCCGCTTTCCTCACTTTTTCTTCGCAAATATGCATCCCTTCAAACAAAGATTTTATTAATGCATTACGTAGTTCTTGGCTCTCAATTTCTTTGTATTCTTTAATCAAATCAAGCAGCTCATTTTCCACTTTACTACCTTCATTTTTCTCTATTAGTAGATCTGTAATATTAATCGATAACGCTTCTGCCATTTCATATAATTTATCAAGTGGAACAGCAGTCCTTCCTTGTTCATAGTTGCTTATTTCGTGACGTGTTGTACTCATTTTCTCTCCTAAATCTTTTTGAGTATACTCTCTCACTAGCCTCCATTCTTTTATCTTCTTTCCTATTTGGTAGTAGATAGAACCAACCTTTTCTTCAACACATTCATCAGCAGAGAGGCCAATTGCTTGTGAAACAATATCAATAGAAATTCCTGCTTTAACTAGATCCTTTGCAATTTTTATTTTTTCCGATTTTCTACTACTTTTCTCACTAACTTGGACAAATTTGGTTAGCAAACAAAACATCCTACGCAACTCCTGATCATTAATCTTTTTATATTCTCTTACTAGATCTAATATTTCCTCTCCCTCATCTTCAAGACAGCTTTTTGATATAGGAATAAGATCGGTAATACTGATTGATAGTGCCTCAGCTATAGCATATAACCTTTCAATTGGAACTCTACGATTCCCTTTCTCATATTGCAGTATCACCCAGTACTTTACACCAATTTTCCTCGCTAAATCCTTCTGAGTATACCCTCGCTCTAACCTCCAATTTTTTACTTTTTTCCCTACTTCATAGTCTAGACTTTTTTCCACGCAAAGAACCTTACATATAATATTTTCTACTATAGCTCAATTTTGTTAAGGCTCCAGTAAACTCTGGAACCTCAAAGTTAGCCATAATTAAAGCTTCCTACAAGTTTCTTTACTTTTTTCACGTACTTTATCTACCCATGAAGACAGCTTTTCACCTGGGCTATCAACCTCCTTCATAAGCTGCTTGCTATTCCATATGCCACATCTCATAAAACTTCCCTTTTCTACTGCTTCTTTAAGTTTTACTCCAGCAAAAAGGCAATTTTTTCCAAATTCTTCCCCTCTTTGTTGTAGTTCAGCCCACATTTCCTTGTTTTCTACTCTGACTTGTACTTGATCATATTTTTTTACATCGTGGTACAATATAATATTTAGCTTACCAATGCTTGTAGGAAATTCTAACATGATAGAGCTGCCATCTGAAATATCGGTATAGTTTCTTATACCTCCCTTCTCACTTTTAACTTCAACTGCATCATTACCAATTTTTAAGATATTACTTCCTAACTTTCTGTTTGCTTCCAGTATTTTGGCTACCTCTACCTTACTATTCCCAGAAAATTCTATATACGATGTTGTATTATCTATCTCAACATCTATTAATTCTCCTTCTTGCACAGCATTTTCGCCAGCTTCCTCTAGCTCTTCTAGTTGCTTATCTATCTGTGGCTGAACTTCTGGCTGTAGCTCATTATAGATTTCACCTATCAGTTTATTCTGCAGTAGAGTATCATGAAACTCTGCACCACTTAGCATTAATTTACGTATTAGCTTTTTACGATCAGCCTTATCAAATTTATGAAAATGTGTGCCCAGTATCACATATTCCGCGAAGCTCCATTCTCCATCATTACATGCATTTAGCCTTGCTCCAGAAGCTAGTACTTTGTCTATAACTTTGTGCAATTCATTTACGTTTTTTGCCTCTACTATAGAACTCTTAAACCAGCTCAGCTTCTCTGTATTTGGCTTTATTTTTTGCAAAGCTGAGGCAAATGGATTTTTATCTTCTTGATCACTTACAGGTTTTGTACCATATATATAATCAAGTCCTTTTCCATAGTTGATTTTGTTTTCGCGAACGTTTCTGCTAGGGAAAGGCATTGTATCTTCCAGTTTTATCTCCTTCTGGCTATTAATTTTACTCACAAATTTAGACTGCTCTATATCAACGCTTTCAAGAGCACCAAATATTTTCTTGTGATTAACATTAGTCTTTTTATTCTGATCTTTACTAGTCATATAAACCTCATATTAAAAATACTTTTTAAGTGTACAATAAACTTTGTTATTATACATTATATTACTCATTATAAATTATAGTGGGTAGATTTGCAAATACTTTCTGCTATAACAATCCGTTTTCTCTAAAGCTAAAATAACCCCCACTTGTAATGATAATATGATCAAATAATCTAACACTTACAGTACTACACGCTGCTGCTAAGCTCTTCGTTACTGCTTGATCTTCTTCTGAAGGTTCTAAACTTCCCCCAGGGTGGTTGTGTGACATTATTACTAATGTTGCATTCTTTATTAATGCTTTTCTTGTAATTTCCTTTATGTATACTGGTGCTTTTTCCATTTCACCAATATAGGATTCTTCTCCGATTAATTGGCGCCTTTTATTCAAGTACAGTATTTTTACACATTCCCTTTCTGAGTGTCCTATACTTACGTTTAAGTACTCTACTAGCCCTTGTAAGTCCATTATTGGCTCACTCTTGAGCTTTTCTCTCAGTACCCTTTCTAGTGTTTCCTTAACACACATAATCATTGCTACTGCAGAATCAGTTACTCCTTCTATAACTTTCAGGTCATCCATTTCTCTACCTAAAATCCTTCCTACTCCCGTATAAGTATTCACCAGATTTTTAGCAATTTCTTGAGCCTGTGGTCTTTCATGTACTGCACTTAGAAACGTTTCCATTATTTCACGATCAAGTAGTGCTTTGCCTTTGCTTTCTAATATTCTGAATTCTATTTCTTCTTTATTCTTATTATTATTCATATAATTTACCTTTCACTAACAACAAACTTTTTTTAGATATTTACTGCTGTTTTTTATCAGCATTGGCATAGAGCCATAGCTTTTGAGTGAAGTCAAATCAATTTTTCAATCTTTTTTACTTATTTTTTCATTAAAAAGTAAATATATTAATAGATACTGATTTTTTATTTTAAATTTGTTGAATTTCGTCTAAAGAGATGCCCACTGTTTTTAAAATAATATTGATAGAAATTCCTTCCTTAACTAAATTCTTTGCAATTTTCATCTTTTCTACTTTCTTCACTTTCTCTTTGCAAACTTGTATGCTTTCAAACAGAGATTTTATTAGTACATGACGTAGTTCTTGGCTTTTAATCTTTTTATATTCTTCTATTAACCTTGATAGCTCTGCTTCACTATTCTCATTTTCTCTTGTTTCTGGAAGCAGATCTGTAATATTAATTAATAGTACCTTTGCTATTTCATCTAACATTTCAAGTGAAACACCAGCTCGTCCTTGTTCATATTCATATATTCTTTGATTTATTATGCCCACTTTACTTGCTAAATCTTCCTGAGTGTATCCTCTTCTCAACCTCCATTCTTTTATTCTTTGACCTACTTTATACGGAATGGAAATTTTTTTCTCATCATTATCATATTCATCAACAGATAAATTGGTTGTTCGAGAGATAACATGAGCAGAAACTCCTTCCTTAACTAAACCCTTTGCCACTTCCATTTTTACTGCCTTTCCACTTTTTTCCTCACTAATACGGATAAATTTAGTTAATAAATAAAACGTTTCACGTAATTCTTGATCCTTAATCTCTCTATGTCTTCTTACTAGATTTAATACCTCTTCTCCCTCATTTGATACTTCTTGTACGCAAGCTAGATCTCTAGCAGTTGTTGATAATGCTTCTGCTAATTCATATAACTTCTTAATTGAAATTCTGCGTGTTCCTTTTTCATATTGCAGTATTACCTGATATGTTGTACTGATTTTTTTTGCTAAATCTTTTTGAGTATATTTTCTTTTTAACCTCCAGCTTTTCACTTTTTCTGCTATCTGATACCTTATAGAGATATTTGCCATAAATATTATACAGGTTAATACTACCAAATAAAGATATACAAAAGGGATACTTCTTTCTATGTTTGAATTTTAGTTGAATATTTCTTCACAATTGTGTATAATTATTAATGCTTTTTAAGTGGATTTTCTATGGCTCTTTCTAAGTTTCTTGATCCTAAGAATGATATATCGTTCAAGCGCATCTTTGGCACTGAAAAAAATAAGGACATTCTTATTCACTTCCTTAATGATATCCTTGGCTTCACTGGCAAAAGTACAATAAAGGATATAGAGTTCTTAAGTACTATTCAAGACCCTGATATTGCTTCTAAAAAACAAAGCATTGTTGATGTTCTTTGTAGAGATGAAAATGGCCTGCAAGTGATAGTCGAAATGCAGGTCGCTAAAACTAAAGGCTTTGAAAAACGTGCCCAATACTATGCTGCTAAAGCTTACTCAAGACAGGCTAATAAAGGTGATCAATATCATGACCTTAAGGAAATTATCTTTATTGCTATAGCAGATTGTATTTTATTTCCTGATAAGTCTGAGTACAAATCAAAGCACACTATTCGGGATGAAGATACTAATGAACATGATCTAAAAGATTTTTACTTTATATTTATTGAGTTGCCTAAATTTCCAAAAAACAAAGAAGATCAGCTTTCAAGTATAGTTGAAAAATGGGTCTACTTCTTTAGATATGCAGATGAAACTAGTGAAGAAGAGCTAGAGAGAATAATAGGAAGTGATCTAATAATTGAAAGAGCATATGAAGAACTAAATAGGTTCAACTGGTCAGAAAAAGAATTTATTGCCTATGAACAAGAGATCAAGCGTATTCGTGATGAACAGGCTGTCCTTGCTCAAAAACTTGATGATGCTACTCAAAAAGGTAGACAAGAAGGCATCCAAATCGGCGAAGAAAAAGGTGAAATGAAAGCTAAAATAGCTGTGGCCAAAAACCTACTTAAAGCTGGTGTCTCTACTGATATCATATCACAAACTACAGGTTTTTCTCATTCTGAAATTTCACAACTCAAAGAAAAAACATAATATTCCTACTTATTCACTTCAACATCTATGAAAACCTTCTCTAAGTTAGACATATCCCCTCATTAAGAATCTAGTGAACTGTCTAAAACAGCTATGAAGATTGTACATAGAATTGTATAAATTACTATCATAACATTACCCAAACTTCTATATCAAAGCTACGTGCTGTAAGTTCAATATGGAAAACACATTAACCACTTAGCATTTAATGTCTACTTCATCCATTTTAGTATTAAGACTATTAAACTTGCTACTGGTCTCCCTAATTATTTTGGCTACCCTCACTTTAAATTTTCCACTACTTGGCATATTATAGCTCCACCCCTTATATTATAACTCACCTATTGAGATTACCTCTAAGCTTGGTTACTCCTATCTCAGAAAGACAAGTTGATACTTTTGAATGGCTGTGAACTGAAGCATTACTTAAATAACTTTGAGGCTCTAAACTTATTTGCTTTGCACTATCAACTTCTAATGTACCATCTCTGTTGTGTAATATCTGCTCTATTGATTGATTTAGCAGACCCTTATTAAATTGAGCTATAAACTTGTCAAATTTCTTCGGACTTAATTTACCAGCTTCTTCACCAGGACATGCTTTCTCTACATACGATTTTAAAATCCCTGAAATTTCATTAAATTTACCACTCATGACTTTTCTAGTAATCTCTTTCTGCATTTCCATATAATCAATATTTAATCGATGCATTGATACACCACTTTTTAATCCAGCTTGCTCTACTACTTTCTCACATCCCTCTGTAATATTTAGTGCATATCCCTGTGCTTCTAGTGAAGATATATACTGATCTGCTGTAGAAACATACTTTTGACCTGCAACCCTTCTAATCAATAAGTCAAGTAACATTATTGTACCATTAAAGTCAACCTGTGATAGATAGTGATCTCCCATTTCTAGTATTGTATTTCCTCCAATAGGCTTAAATTTAACAGGTGCTTGCCTTTCACACATTCGTTTTAGATTTGCATTTACATAATCGACGTTGTCTCGAAAGAAACCTCCATTTTCTTGTCTTTTATCTGTACCATCAGATGGTAGTGTGGTACCTGTAAAACTACTATTACTTATCGATGCTTTGGCAAATTGCCCATCAACTTGTGATACTGAACTTGCAGTCCCCTCAGATTTAGAACTCAATAATTTACCTATAGAGCTTTTCACCCAAGAAATACAATCATTTATCCACGAAGATTGTCTTGTACCACTACTTGCTGCTATCTCAGGTTGATTACTTAAATCTATAGCAAGCGGTTTACGTGATAAGTGATGACGACTATGATCTCCATGGTGATGACGGCGTTTGCGTTGTGCAGGTCTATCTTTTTCTTCATTATCTTTAGTATTAGCTACTTGACTTACAAACTTCCCAACTCTAGTTCGATTAGAGCCATCTAGTAAGTGATTATCTAACCTTCCTGGTAACGCTAAGAGCTGAGAATCACTTGACTTGTTTCTAGCCCTTACCCTTATAGCTTCTAGGGAATCAGAACCTGCTTTACCATCTAATTCTTGTATATCACGTTTCTTGTGAATAGACCCACAATTTTCAATCTTCCAAGTACCTTGTCTAATATACTCTCCTGGAATCCAAGTAAATACTCTTCGCCTATTATCATCATATTTAGCATAATCAGCAGCATACAAATACTCTTTAGATTTCACATTCATTATATAAATATCATCACCATAAGGTTCAACTCTCCACAGACTTTGTTCATCTTTTCCTCCTGGAACCCAAGTAAATACCCTTCGCCTATCTTTATCATAATTTAAATCATCAAGAACAGCATATAAATATTCATTAAATCCAACATTCATTATAGAGTAACTATCACCATAAGGCTCTATCTTCCATTTTAATTCGCCATCCTTTTTATCCCTTGGAATCCAAGTAAACACTCTTCTTCTCTTGTCATCATAATTAAAATCACTACTAGCAGCATATAAATACTCATTTTGATAAAGATTTTTAATACATACTTTTGATGAAAACACTGCATTTTTTATTGATTCCGGTAATTTGCTTTTTAATTCTTCAAAGTGAGATATTTGTTCTTTATTATTTATCTTCTCCATAACTCCCTTTATACAATAGGCTAACTTCAGTATTGGACCATCATTAAAGTCACTTGCTTCAATAGTAGCACCTCTATTTAGTAGAAAGTCAATTATATCCGACTTATTATATTGAGCAGCTACGCACAGAGGTACTTGACCATTTTTGTCTTTCGCTTTAGTATCAGCTCCTTTCTCAATGAGAAACTCAGTAGCTCCTAAACATCCTCTCCGTGCAGCATAGTGTAGTGATGTCCAACCATCTTTATCAGCATTATCAACGCTTACTCCTTTGCTTAGGAAAAGCTCTATAATATTTTTATTATTGTTCTCACTAGCAACATGAATAGGTTTTTTACCAGAGTTGTCTGCAGTATTAATATTGGCTCCTTTCTCAATGAGAAATCTAGCACTATCTAATTCACTAAACTCAGCAGCATAGTGTAAAGGGGTCGAACCATTTTTATCAGTTTCATCAACGCTTACTCCCTGTTTCAGAAGAAAATCTGTGATATTCATGTGATTATTCATAACAGCAAAGTGAATAGGAGTCCTGCCAAGTATATCCTTAGCATTCACATTAGCTTCCTTATCAACTAAAAACTTAGCAATATCTAAATGACCTTTCAATGCAGCCCAGTGTAGTAATGTGCAGCCATATTTATCAGTCGCATTAACACTCACATCTTTACTAACAAGAAACTCTACTGTACCTAAATTACCACTCCAAGTATAATAAAACCCGCCATGCGTTCTGTCGTCAATATCTTTCGCAATAAGATCACTAATTGTCTTTAGATCTTTTTCATTTTTTACAGTAAGTAACAATTCTTTATCTAAGTGTGCTTGCATAAAAACTTGCCTCATTGTATCAGAATTAGTATAATGTTCCTCATCTTCAGGAGTTCTACCACTGTTATCTTTAACATCAATATCAGCACCTTTACTTATAAGATACTTCACCATATCTAAATGATGAACAGAACGTGAAGCATAATGTAGAGGGGTTTTACCATCTTTATCTTTAGCATTAACGTTAGCACCTCGATTTACAAGGCCTTGAACTTCATTAAAATCACTATCTTTTACTGCAGCCAGTAATTGCTCATTTAATTGAGCTTGTTTTAAGTATTTTAAGATGCTATCATGCTTTCGGTCGATGGCGATATCTAGCGGTGTCTTACCATCCTTATCTTTAGCATTGATATTGGCTCCTTGATCAAGAAGAAGTTTTACTATTTTCAATCTGCCTGCTTTAATAGCAAGATGCAAAGGTTTTTCATCATATGCATTTTGAGACTCAATATCAGCGCCTCTATCAAAAAGAAATTTAACTATATCTAAATTACCTTCTTGCACAGCACAATGTAAAGGCGTTTCCTGATATGTTGTTTCATTATTGATGTTAGCACCATTATCAAGAAGAAATTCTACTATACTCCATTTACCTGCTTCCACAGCACAAAGTATTGGTGTTTTACCAAACTCATCTTGAGCTTCAATATTAGCACCATTATCAAAAAGAAGTTTGACTTGATCTAAATCGCCATTTTGAGCAGCAAGGTGTAAAGAAGTTATAAGGCTTTTTTGCAAATTAGTAATAGAACTAACATAATTTAATTTATCTATACTATCTGCGTTGTATATTTTATCTATTTCATCACTCAATAGTATTTCTTTATCAGTGAATCTTATAGACAACGTTTTCATTTTAGGTTCTTTATAAAAATCCTTAAAATATATAATACATAACTCCATATTGGCATTAAAAGCGTTGGTAACTATCAAGTCATATCTAGAATAAAGAAAAGCATATTGTCCTGCCTTTTTAGATATAACCAGCTTGTTCTTTTCTTCTACGTCTTGAGGAGTTACCACAACGATTTCTTTATCAGAGATTAAAAGTGAAGGCTTTAAATCTAGACTATCGTCTATTTCCATCGGTGTATTATTAAAAATAATTTGTAATTTCTTATACCACTTATTTATAAGTGCATCTTTTAACCTAATTGTCATTACATCTTGCTGCAAATCAGTGGCTGATATAGACACCTTAATTAATAAATCACTTGCATCTTTAATAACCATTGATATTGGTTTAATACCCAAATCCTTATTTATTTGTTGTACCAACTTACGCAAATCTAACGTATTCCTTAAACTCCTTTTTCTGTTGATATTGTCATTCATTACTACTTCTCGAATAGGTAAGTCTTCTATATCGAGTGTTTCATGGTCTGAAGTAATTACACGTATACTGCTTTCTTCTACAACAATATTTCTCCTTTCACTTTCTTCTCTATTAAGTTCATTGTGTATATTTTCCAGAAACGCTGGACAAAAATCAAAGCTTCTTTTCTTCCTTTCACTTAAACATCCACCTAAATCTAACTTATTTTCTGATTGGCCAAGGAAAGTAGATTCTTCAACATCTTTGACCATAGAAGATATTTTACTTTGCTGATTGCCTGCCTCAGTCATCATTAATTTAGAGCACTGGTTTATTACATCCTGACCATAACCACTTAATAAGAGATTGTTTTGTAAAGTCCTTGACAATGCTGAGATTTGAGTACCATTTAACTTATTTCCAAACTCAGATAACTGTTCTAAGCTGCAGGAATCCTCTGTAAAGCCAATTTGATCTTGGAGTGACGAAAAGCCTAAACATTGATACGTTGGATTTCTATTTTCACTTTTAAAACCATCAATTGATATTAAACATTTAAAGTCAGTTTCTACTTTAGGAGTATATTTATCCTTATTCTGATAATTTTCTGAAGCTTTACCAATTAAATCTTGTATTTTTCCCACCTCAGATAAGCTAAACCTATCTAACCTACGGATTGTTATTGGTTCTAAGCCTAGATCAAACTCCAATGTAGAAATCCTATAAGACTTACTGTGATTCCAACCTTTTATGTTGACCGTACGATTGGACTTCTTATCGTGAAATATCAGATCCGCACCACTACTAGAAATCTTAATCCTATCTGGAGCAATATTTTTTAATATCACTACTCCTATACGTTCTTCATCGTTCCCTAGAGAAGTTAAAGTATCGTCTTGATTATGTGTAATACTGATAGACTGAGTAAAATCTACATTATATTCTTTTATGATCTTTCTATAATCACCCTTAAGTTTGTCTTGATAGTCTATTATTCCATTGACTTCTTGCTGTAAACCTAAATATTGGGAAAAATTACCATTGTTCCACAGAAGAAAATTAATATCTCTCCATTTACTTTGATCATTATAAAAATCTTCTATTCTAATAATCAAAGGAGCTTCTCCTTCTCTTATTAATAAGAGATCATCTTTATCTTTATATTTCTCAATATCTTTAAGATGGGAATCTATAACTACATGATCATCTTCAAAATCTTTAGACAATAAAAACATATTCTGAGTTTGTGTAGCTTGTAAAAAAGGAACTAATTTCCCTTTTTCTGAAGAAGAACATGACATTGACTCTATAATAGGGATAAATGCTTCTCCCTTTTTATTCATAATTATAAGATGCCTATAATTACGATCTTGAAAGTAGTTTTTTACTCGAATGTTACTATTATTATATTTTAAATACAGATCACATTGCTGGATTGAAAAATCTTTTTCAACCTCTGGCATAAATAGCGTATCTATTTTTTCATCATCTGAACTATTATCAATCTTAACTTCTTTATTATTTATATCATCAGTAATAACATATACGTCCCTTCCTTTTCCTCCTCTTGCAAACATGGTACCTTGGTCGAAGTTGATTACATCATCTCCTGAAGAACCGAAAACCATATGTGGAACTACACTATTATCTTGACTTTGTGTTTTTCCTCTAATAACACTCAAAACTTTATAACCCTTATTATTCTTTAGAATCTTTTTATAATGAGTTTCAACATCGTCAAATTTATTTAGAGAATATTCTGAATGTAATTCAAATGAATTAATCTTTATATTTGCTGAGTCTGATCTCTCAATCTTAGGAACAATATTACTACCATTTTTATCTATCAGTACAAAGTGAGGTTTATTACTGCTCTGCTCGACATAATTTTTCACATCAAGAGTAAATTGATTATTTTGACCAAAATTTATTTTCAAAGATAAAGTATTACTCTCTTTAGAGTAGGTTATCTGATCACAATCACTTAATAAATCAATCTCTGGAAAAACTACAGTTCCTGTTCCATCTACATTAATTTCTGAATATAAACCCCTACCTTTATAGTCTGCAGTTTTTACGTAAAAAGTATAATTGCTTTTTCCACCTTCGACTGTAGTATACGGCGAAATGATAACTTTTCTGCAATTTTTGACTACATCTTTCTTATTTCTACTAACACCGCCACCACTATCTATTATAACATCACGGTTATCACTTCCTGTAAAATGCTCAGAATAACCCATACACAAGACCTCATCTACCTTGTTCTGTCTTCCAATATAATGGTAATTAAAGAGGTTGTTACTAACATAATCATCAATTAACAAACGATTATTTATTCTTACCTTTAATCTCCCATAGGCATTAGGCTTAAAACGATAGTCAATCACACCTGTAACTTTATTTTCTGCTAATTGACTTAGATCAAGTATATTAATAGAGTTACTTCCACCAATCATTTTGCCTGAAAAGCTAGGGTTATTTACAATAACAAATCTGTTTGCTACATTATTGCCACCAGTTATTTTTGTTGTACCTGGATAAATTAGAAAATTATTGTTCCATTTATTGCTTCCAACAATTTCGCCTTTATCTATATTTTGTAAATCATAAACAATTGTTTTGCCATTTCTACCATCGTGACTAATAACCATTGCATTCTCACAGTAGTATAAAGGCGGTTGAACTGAACTTGTAATACCTTTTTCATAATCCTGCCCAGTAACCTTTGGCAAACAAATCCTGCTAGCACCTGGTATACTATCAGGTATAACACGTGAAAGATCTTTGGTATTAGTATCTTCTTTATCCATCAAAATCTTTGCATAATCAGGCCGAAGAGTATTATCACTTACTTTTCCAAGACCAACACCATAAGCAACAACACTATTAGGAGCATTATTTAAAGCCTTCCATACTTCTTTAGCTAGACTATCAACTGTGTTTTTTCTATCTGCAAGGTGTTGCACATCAGATGCCATATCTTGAAATAGAATCGTTCTCCAAAATATGCTCCAGTTTTCTCCATGGGTTGTATCATACTTTTTCTCGTACTCTACTATATTGCTGATACCACTATAAACTCCATAACCTACCATGAGCCCAAATCCAACTGCAATACCAACCACCGGCATACCAGCTGCTGTAAGAGCAACACCAGAAATAAATGACACTCCAGAAAAGGATATAGATGCTATATTATCCCTTATTTCTTTCTCTCCACATGGATTATCACTACTTTCTCTATTTTTACAGTCTACAAGATTATTTGCTGATATGCCTATATCAATAATATCAAAGACACCACCTACAGCCCCTGCCACACCTTTTGCTATTGTACTTCCAAATTTTACTCCCGCCAATTTAACAGCAAATTTTGTCTGCCTACCTAAAGTACCAGGTACAATTCTTGCTACAACCTTTTCAGATGACGTTACAACTTTTGGAGCAATTTTAACCATTACATTCTCAATTGGTTGAGATGCAAAAGACCATCCTATTCCACCTAGATTTAATCCACAATCCGTTGCTGTTCCATCCTTGCAAGATACAATAGCACCATGGATTCCTCTGATCAATTGTATTCCACCTGCAGCATTCATTAACCTGCCCTTTAGCTTTGGATTTTTTGTTAAACTACTATCTTGATGTATAATATCATCGTGCAAATCCTTGATACGTTCGTTCTGAACATAGCGTTCATACCCTTGATCTCCAACAACCTTGTCAAGTAAGTACTTACGATCACCTTCAATGCTTTTACCTCCAACAAACTCTACTAGTTGAGCATTTTTCGCTTCATCTTGACTACTTTTAACATAAGTTAGGAACTGTTCACTATCAATTATAATTTTGTCTACATTATTTTCATCGACTTTGCCTTTACTAAACTTTTCTACATCGTCCCTTGAAAACAAGCAGTTAGTAATACTTCTCTTGCTTCTACTACTTTGCCCCACACAACTATTTGGATCAAATCTCTTTCCAGGCTGCTGCTGACTAAAACTAAAGATAGAGCTATGAATTACTTTAACAGAAGCAAACTCATCTTTGCTCATTAAGATAAGAGAATCTGCATTACTTGCACCTTTATCAAACACAACACCCATAAAGGCCACTTCCTTTCCATCTGTAAGTGTTTTATAAGTTACACCTTTTGTATACTCATCACTTATTTGTTTATTTGCCTCATCTTTTAATGCATTAGCTGTCTTACCTTCTCTGGGTCCTTTAAGTTCTAACCCTACTGGATCGTATTCTTTCGCGTTTCCATCCTTATCTGTACTGATGCCATGAACAACCATATCAATACGTTTTCCTCTCCCTGTTTGAAACTCCGTTAATATTAATGCTCTAGGAGATTCTTTTAATTTTAAATCACTATAATAACTAAATGCCCCATGTAACACTCCTTGAAAATGAGCCTCTTCACCAATAAAATCCTTAAAAGAAAACATCCCTTCTCCAACTTTCTTTGTTAGTGAATCATATTTATCTACTGATAGAACCTTACCTGCTGCAGGAGTAATTTGAGACTTGAACGCTTCATCAAATGCTTCTCTCAATCCATTAAGATAGGGAACTTCTTTTAATTTTCCTTTGAAAAAATCTTTTCCTTTTTTATATTCACTCAAGGAGTCATACCTATTAACTTCCTCTATGTTAAAAAAATCTGACTTCTTTTGCTCACTTAAACTTATATACACCTCTGTGATTTTGCTTTGTTCTGTTAAGCTATCAGGCATAAGTATCTTTTTACTGCTACGATCCCCTCTTCCTCCTTCTCTAACATGAAAAATAAATACCTCTTCATTACGACCTCCTCTAATCAACGTAAAAGTTGTTACAGGCTTTCCGGATTTTGTGGTAGAATCGAGTGGGTATTCATCGTATAAAAATATAAATCTCTTTAGATCTACTCTTTTGAACTCATTAGCAAGAAGGAGTTGCCCTAATAGAAATCTACTAAAGTAATTACCTCCTTTCTCTGGTGTACCAGGAAATGTGTGATACATACGTTCTAGTGGCTGTTTTATTTCCTTTTTAAGATCAGCGATTGTACTTTCTTCACCATTCCAACTTGAAGTTACTTCTAGAAGTTTCTGTATCGTAGGTCGAGCAGGCTTCCTGTCAGCAGGTGGAGATATATACATAGAAAACTTTTCAGTTGAATCCAAATTTAACCCTACACAAAGCACATTATCTGAAATGGTTAAAACACGCATTGTATTTGGCTGAAAGCCTTTTGCATAATCCTTTGCTTGCTCCAAAGCATTTTCTGGCGTAGTACCACGACCTGTTCCAGCTTTCAATTCAATAATAATTGGAACAGCATTTAATGATCTATCCTTACCACGAGGCACTAGAACAATATCAGCATAACCTCTTCCTGCAAACTGCTCCAAGTAAACCCTGAGATTATATCTATAGCGGAAATTTACCAAAGCTCCTGCTATAAATCCATGATGGGCTGCTTCTCTTGTTCCTTGAGCATAGGTAAGTGAATTCTCATGTTTCGAATGAACATTACTGATTCTACTAATGACCTTCCTAGAGGATTTTTCAACTTCTCTTACGTCAGAATTAGTTAACTCAGCTATATAATCCTCAGGCCTGCTTTTTGCACTGTCTTCTGGATCTTTCCATATCTCCTCTTCTTTTTTGATTTTGTGAAAATTGTGACTAGCAGCAGAGTCAAGTATTTCTTTATCTTGTGTCTCAACAGAGATAGTATTTTCACTTCTATTGATTTGTACTAACTTAGATTTAATCGTACCTTTAACCCTATCTTTAATACCTCGTGCCGTATCGGTTCTTTTTTCTCTTTCGATATCAGGATGTAAATTTTCTTTCAATATATATTCTAATTCACCAGAAGTAAACTGATGACCAGGGCCATCGTGCTCTGAAATAGAAAATAACTCTATACTTTTTTCTGCTCTTGTAATTCTAATAACATCACTATCTTTTTTAATTTGATCATTTTTAACAACAACTACCTTTAATGTTTTTGCAGTATCAAAACGAAAATAAACTTTTTTAACACCTAATCTTTCCGCAATTTGTGTATCCGGCAAAATAGAAAAGCTTCCTAAAAAGAAATGCGGAAAAAACCCTTCTTTGCCTACCGAATGTAAATATGATGGGATCTGATCAATATATGATTGAAACCTTGCTTTGAAAGATTCAAAACCACTTTTCTGTTGAGCTGAAGTACTCTGGCCAGGTTGACTAACTCCTGCTGCTTCTCGAATTAATAACTCTATTAACTCAAAATCTTGTGGTTTTTCTTGGCCTAACATATACCTCCCTAGATAATATATAACAATTTTTTATTCACCCAACCCTATATGAGATTTATCATGCATTTTGCTAAGCTTCACCTCAGACAAATCTCCACTCGGACCAGGTATACTTTTTTGGTTAAAATCTACACAAACAGAACTACCATAGGATAAAAACTTACTTAATGAAGCATTATCTCCTTGCTCTAAAACGGAACGTATATAATCCGCTTGCTTAGAACTCATAAATTCTTTAACCTGTCTAGGATTAGCTTTATCCAATATTGTCCACACTTGCCCCATACAGCCTTTCTCGACCAAAGGGACTAATAAACTTCCTTGATAAATGGAATTGTTCATCATTTCTCCATTTAATGCTGAAGTAAGATGACTATCAAATCCATCCTTCATTAACATATGCATCAAGAGCTTCATACCTGCATTTAAATACTGCCCAGAACAACTTTCTATTTTTATATATCTTAACCAGGTACAATAAGGACCTACTGGCACATCACTTAGCTCTAAGCAGTCGAATAATCTTTGAAATTGGTCAAAGTTAGACGTTTCTAACATTCTTCCTAAAGAACCATAATAACCATTTTTCTCTAAATCTCTTTTCAAAAGCTCTGGATATTTATTAGGACTTATCTGACTTAAACAAAATTCAAACACATCAGGATAGCCATTATCATGTGCCGCATGCACTGCAATTCTCATGAAAACTTCATCTTTTTCCTGAGCACTTAACTCACCTTCAGGTAATGACTGAACCTTATCCCAAAAGAATTCCACTGCTTCTACATGTCTTCTATTTGAACTTATTGCTGCACGATGTAAACCAAAGACATAAGGATGCTGGCCTTTTAGATCTAACTCTGAAATATATCCACTAATGAAATGTGACCAAAATTGCATCATTGTGTCCGTATACCAACTCCCACTTACTGATTTAACTAACTTTTTTAATGCATCTGAATCTCCCTCATTTATTTCATCTTCCCGTTTAAAATGTTCAAATATAGAGATTATGTCTTCTTCTAAGCAACACCAACATGCAACCTGGTAACGATCAAAGTCATCTAGTGGATTACTTATACCCTTAGAACTTTTTGATTCTATCATCTTTTTAGCTACTACTCTTCTATTGAGTTTGATACCATGTATTGTATCGGTTTTTTCCCAACATTCTTCATTTGATAATATATCCAAAAAGAACGGAAGTTTTTTTTCACCCCAACTGTCAAATATTTCCAAAAATGCACCACACCAATTTTTCAATTGAAGTTGTTTAGATTCTTTATAAGGATCATCATCCTTAACAATAGAGAAAACAGCTTTTCTTAGTTCATCACAGTCCATAATTCTTACCTCACAAACAAAACCATACGTAAGATACAGAGCTATAATAATTTATAGACTCTATACTAATTTCAACATCATACTCCACCTTTGTAACCTGTCAATCACTATTTTAGAAAATTTCTAACCCAAAACAACTTTTGATAAAAGGCCATTAACAGACTCATTTTATGATCTTTTATTAAATTAAGATCTCTTTTCATTATAAATTTACCTAAATTATTTTTAGATAAATCTTTATTAATTTAGGAAGATATATTATTAAGATCTCAAGCAAGATAGCCATTTCCAGCACCCAAAACTACCGTACGTGAGAACAACTTTCTTTGGAATGCGTTGGTCTACCAAGTGTACCGTTCGAACTTTTCTTTATAGTGATTCTACTATATCCTAAAACCAGCTATATTAGCCTACTTTTACTACATTTACATACGAACTAACTTACCTAACTTTGTTGCAAAGATTGCAAGTTCCTATTTTCATAACCCTACTTTTACGTAGCTTGTTCTCACAAAGATACGATCTTTTTGGGATCTTTGAAGAAGTAAATAATTGAAATCTTTGTAATACTTGGTTGCAATGTTTTTTAGAGACAAAAGGTATTTTCCTATATCTGAATACAATAAATTTGTAATTCTGAAAAAAATATAAAACTATTGCTAATTATAATAATTGTGTAATAATTAAAACATAAGTTTTTAAGTTAAGGTAGTGTCGTGGGTAATCAATTGGAAGAAGTATCTAGTCCAATAAATATTCAAGCAGATTTAGAAGAGAACAGTATGGTTGATGGAATAGAAAAGCGGTCAAAAGAACAAGGTTTTTATGCAACACAGACCATACCAATTTATCAAGTTAATCAAAATATTACGTATTCATATTTAGCTACGCTCGATAGTCACTTAAAAACAGATGAGCATTGTGTACACGAAAGTAATATACATACTGACTTACTTAATTTTGCTTTTCATGGTTCCTTAGAGAAAGTTCAAGATCTATTAAACAAAGGAGCTAGTGTTGAGATAAAAGACAACAATGGTAACACGCCTTTGCATCTTGCTGCTGGCAGGGGCCACTTCGTAATCGTTGGAACCCTGTTAAAAAAAGGAGCTACTGTTGAGGTAATAAACAATGAAGAAGCTACTCCGCTGCATATCGCTGCTCAGATGGGTCACTTAAACGTAATTCAAGTTCTACTAGATAATGGTGCTGATGTTGATGCGCAAAAAGATAATGATGACACTGCCTTACATATTGCTGCTAAAGCAGGCTACTTAGAAGTAGTTCAAGTTCTATTAGGAAAAGGGGCTAGTGTTGAGACACGAAACGAAGAAGGATGCACTGCTCTTCATTCTGCTACTGAAATGGGTAAATTAAAAGTGGTTGAGTACTTTATAAGTGAAGAAAAAATCAATATTAACCAAGCAACCGATGATAATGACACTCCTTTGCATATTGCCGCTGAAATGTGTCACTTAGATGTAGTTCAATTTCTGTTAGAAAAAGGAGCCAGTGTTGAGGCACGAAACAAAGAAGGATGCACTGCTCTTCATTCTGCTACTGAAATGGGTAAATTAAAAGTGGTTGAGTACTTTATAAGTGAAGAAAAAATCAATATTAACCAAGCAACCGATGATAATGACACTCCTTTGCATATTGCCGCTGAAATGTGTCACTTAGATGTAGTTCAATTTCTGTTAGAAAAAGGAGCCAGTGTTGAGGCACGAAACAACGAAGACTGTACTGCTTTGCATATTGCTGCTAGCGAGGACCACTTAGAAATAGTTAAAGCTCTATTGGGCCAAATGAATAATGCTGACATACGAAAGAATAGTTTCAAATGTGTATTGCATATTGCTGCTCGAGAGGGTTACTTAAAAATCGTTAAAGCTCTATTAGACAAAGGTACTGATATTAATGCAACAAACTATGAAGGCGATACTGCTTTAAATGAAGCTGCTGGATGTGGTCATTTGGAAGTAGTTCAATTTCTGTTAGAAAAAGGAGCTAGTTTTGAAGCACGAAACGAAGAAGGATGCACTGCTTTGCATATTGCTTGTGAGGTGGGCTGTTTAGGCATAGTTAAAGCTCTGTTAGAAAAGGGATCTGATGTTAATGTAGTAAGCGAAAAAAATGGCGATACTCCATTACATGAATCTGCTAGAATGAATCGCTACGATATAGTTGAATATCTTGTAGAGGAAGAAAAGGCTACTATTGATGTAAAAAACTTTAGAGGTGAGACTCCTTCCGATTTGGCAGATTCTAATGGTTACAAAGATATAGTTAAGTATCTTAGTCTTCGAGTAAGGGAGTGTCCCAAAACCTCGGGAAGTCTGGCTGATGATAAAAATGTGATACAGTATCAAAAAGTGACAGAAAATAAACACCTAACTATAACTAATAGAGCAATAAAGACCAGTTTCTGTGTAGGGATAATGACCATGTTGACAAGTGTGGCTATTGGATGTACTGCTATTCATCTTAGTTTATCAATATCAGCTACTGCTGCATTGATTGTTGGGGCCATTGCTGGTGGCATTACATATGCAGTATTAAAGCCTAATAGTAGGCTAAATGAATGTGAAGTGAATAGGCAAAGCTTACCTCAAATGCCTAAGGACGAATGTTGCATGTCATATTAGTTCTTGCATTTTATGTCATGCGTGTGAAAATGGTGTGTAGTATTTTTAACCGAGGTGGAGTTATGGAATTGAATAAATTGCAGGAAGTATTAAATTCTGCTAACGCTGATGTTGGTTTCAGTAAGAGTAATGTAGTTAGTAAAATAGAAGAGAGATCAAAACAAGTAGATCCAGGTACATTCTGCCAATTACATCTTGCTGTTTTAAAAAACAATAAACAAATGGTAGAAGCCCTTATAAAAGGAGGAGCTGATGTTAACACAATTGATGCGTACAGTCGTGATCCATTATATTATGCTATCTTGCAAGGGAACACAAGAATGGTAGAGATCCTAATAAAAAATGGAGCAAGTGTTAATAAGAAGTATAATGACGGAAGCACTCCTCTACATCATGCTGTCTTGAGCCAAAAAATAAAAATAGTAGAGTATCTTATAAACAATGGAGCTGATGTTAATGCGTTAGATGAAAAACGGCGCACTCCATTATACTTAGCTGGACGAAGTACACAAATGGTCTCGATTCTCATGAAGAAGGGAGCATTCCCTTTACTGGAAAACAGAGATATTGAATTTTTAAAGGATCTAGTTAAACGCATCAAAGATGATGATACAGAGTATTTAAAGGAGGTAAAGGTGGAACAGAAGGAGGGGCGGGTAGATGATAAGTATGAGTCAATTAAATACTCGTTGCTGCTTAGTGATAACAGCTCTTTGACCTCTATTATTAAAAGGAAAAAATTCAAAAATTTAATATCTGATTGGTCTTTCAACGTACCTGATTTAAAAGATAACCAAAAAAATTTGAATAAGGCACTGTTAAATCTTCTTACAGACTTTCCATTTTGTGACATTACAAGGTTTGAGGACTTTTTACACGATAACAAAGGTGATGATCTAAAAGCTGTTCTCAATCTTCAAAGGGGAGAATCCAAATTGACAATACTACATGTAATACAAGGTATGGAGTATTTAGCAGTGGAAAAAGACATAGGTTGTGCAGTTAGTGCATTTATGACTTTACTTTTAAAATCTGGTGCTGATCCTAACATAGTTAACAGTGAAGGGCAAACACCTTTGCACTATGCTGCTTATTATAATACTTTAAATATACCTTTGCTTCTGAAAAAAGGAGCACGTGGTCAAACTGACAGACAAGGAAAAACTCCTCTAGACATTGTAATTATTAACAAAAAACCTTTTGAAGTGAATCTTTTAGAACAGATCTTTTTAACTCAGGAGCAATTGGAAGCAAAAAATGATTTAGAAGGTATTTGCGGTCATAGCTTTAACACTAATCGACTAAGAAAGTTTTTCAATCAGCACAAAGGAAATGAAGGTCTTAAAGAGATTCTCAATCTCCGTGATTGCGAAGGAAAGTCTCGAGTTTTTCAAAAGATTAGGGAGGCTTGTTATGGTAATGAAACTCATTTCAAAGAAGCAAAAAAGTTGCTGCTAGAAGCAGGAGCGATTGATTACGAAGAGTGGAAGGACAAAAAACGTTTGCCTAAGCTTAGAACTCTATGGGATGATTTAATATTAGATCAGTCGGAAAAGTTGAAAATATTTTTGGGTAGGGTAAATAAATCCAAAGATATAGATGAGTTAAAACGCGTTGTAAACGAAGCTATAGAACTTGGGGTAAGGCTGAACTTTCCTAACCAGGGTAGTATATACGGAAAGGTATATGAAAAGGAATATAGTTTTACAGATTTTGTGATAAGAAAGATTAGTGAATTAAGAAAGAGTTCCGAAGGTTCAAGGAATATAGAGGTTGCTAGTGGTATAGTATGTCAATTGATATCAAAAGGGGCAATTTTGTACAACATAAGCAGTATATATGTAATTGACGAACTGGAAGAGTTTGAAAGCCACAAAGCTAATATGAAAAACGCTTATGCAGATTATGAGAATCGTGCTTTAGATTTCATAACAATCGTTCAAAGCGCAACAAGTGGTAAGGTAAGAGACGTAAAAATCGACAACTCTACTCTCTGTCTTGAATATTCACAGGATAGTAAAGTAGATGTTGCAAAGATTACAAATGGAGCAAGGGGTTTAGGTATCACTCAGGAAGGTGTACAATACGGAAGAAATATAATAAAGATAGGTAAGAGTGAGGTAGAAATTATAACGGAAAACGCTATAAGGAATTATGTAGGCCTAGCAGATGGTAGTAATATAGTATTGACTTTCGATACTGGCTTGGGAGAGTTGGAAGTGAGATTATACCCTGATAAGCAAAATCTAATAAAGGTAGAAGTAGAAGATCAAGAAAAGTGGAAAAAATTACAGAATTGTGAGGAACGAATAGGGGAAAAATGTTTGCTTGGTGGGTGTTCAGTACGTGATGCTATTGAACGAGGTTTTTTTACTAGATCTGGAGAGTTGATTCGTTCTGAAACAATTAGTCAATCTGATGCAACAAAAGTGGGCCCTTGGGCAAAGCGCGAAAAAATGAGAAAAGCTTCAAGTCTTGAAGAAACAGTAGGCCGTTCTCTATAATGAAGTGAGGGAGTGTTAAATAAACCATACGCGTCAAGTTAAGGAAAAGTGTAAGTAAAGTTGATAGAGTGAAGGAAAATAATAAGGTATAAATTCTCTTGGATATATGAATGAGAGAACTTACAATGGACAGAATAGCTTGCTTATCAAAAGACCTCAATGAATTCTTTAATGAAAAAGCAGACGAAATATCAATTGCAGTAGGTTTTATAAAAAGAAAGAGAAAACTTAATGGCTCATCATTCATAAAAGCTATGGTTTTTGGTAACATAGGAGTTGATGATTGCAGCATAGAAACAATGTGCCAATTGCTAAATGAAGACTCGATAGAAATTACAAAACAGGGTTTAGATTTTAGGTTTAGTGAAGAAGCAGTTGAGTTCATGAAAAAAATGTATAACGAAGCTTTGTGTTTATTTAAAAAAAGTCTACAGATTGATTGCAAAATTTTACAGCAATTTGGAAGCGTTAAATTATTGGATAGCAGCTACATTAGCCTGCCCAGTAGCATGGAAGATATGTACAAAGGATATGGCAGTAGCTATAGAGATTGTGAGAATAATACCAAATCAGGAATAAAGCTACAGTTAGTCTTTGATTACCTGAATCAAGCGCTAGATAAGTTAAATTTTATGGAAGGAATAAGGTCGGATCAAGGTTATAGGGATTATCTGAACGGTTTATCAGCCAATGATTTGCTAATATTTGACTTGGGCTACTTTGTGCCTAGTTCTTTTAAACAGATTGATGAAGCAGGTGCATATTTTGTTAGTCGTTATAAGTCTGATACCAATATATATGATATAGAAACAAATCAAAAAATAGAGCTATTGGAGTATTTAGAAGGTCAATTATCTTCAGAAAAAGAAGTATTATTAGGAAAGGAAGTAAAAATTAAGGTAAGAATTATATGTCAAAAGCTAACTGAAGAACAGTCTATGGCTAGAAGAAGAAAGGCTAATAAATTAGCAAAGTCACATGGATATACATCTTCTCAAAAGAATCAAAAGTTATTAGATTGGTCAATATTTATAACTAATGTTCCAGAGAGTAAAATTAATGCTGAACAAATATTGACGGTTTATAGAGTAAGATGGCAAATCGAATTACTATTTAAACTATATAAAAGTCATATCAATCTTGATAAACTAAAAGGAAAGACAAATCCATTTAGAGTATTGTGCGAGCTATACGCAAAATTATGTGCTATTCTCGTATTTCACGAAATGGTTGGCTGTGTAAAACTAAAAAAGAACACGGAGCTCAGTTTAACAAAGGCATTTATTGAATTGAAAAGGCGGGTTAGAGAGCTCTTTTTGATATTAAACAATATTGTCAATAATTTAAAAATTTTTCTAAAAAAGCTTACTATAATCTGGTCAAAGTTTTCTTTGAAAGACAGATATAGGAAGACCAGGGTATCTACTTTAAGCTCTCTACATTCCTTAACTTGACGCGTATGGTTTATTTAACACTCCCTGTTAAGATGCCTAATCTACTTTCAGCTCCTCAGTATGTAAACTGCGTGGTAAAGACTCTAATTCCTTTGCAGCACTTAAACTTTTATTTTTTGCATGTATACCAAGCTTATTGAATTCTCGAGCAGCAGGAAACACCCTTGCTTCAAGAGAGCCAGCAGTTTTATTATAATGATCAACAGCACTTTTTAAGCTCCTGCGCAAATTATCAAAGTTTTCACCCATTGTGCAAATGCGCTCATATAAAATATGACCTAGTTCACTGATTTTCTTTGCGTTTTCAGCTATCATCTCTTGCTTCCATCCATACGCTATTGCTCTCAGCAACGCAATTAGAGTGATCGGTGTTGCAATGATCACTTTTTTTTCCACTCCAATCTCTATCAAAGCAGGCTCATATTCCAGTGCTGCGCTAAAAACCCCCTCCCCTGTTAAGAAAAGCACCACAAGTTCTGGCGTATTTTCAAATTGATTCCAATACTCTTTTTTACCCAAATCATTTATGTGTTTTTTTATTGCCAGGGAATGGTTCTTTAATTTCTCCTTTTGTATTTGCAAATCATTTTGTGATATAGCATCCATGTAAGAATCAAGCGGCACTTTAGCATCTATTATTATTTGCTTTCCAGATGGCATTTTGATTATTAAATCAGGACGCAATAAATTATCCTCGTTTTTATCAATCACTGACGGCTGAGTAAAAAAATCGCAATACTCAATCATTCCTGCCATTTCTACCACTCTTTTGAGTTGCATTTCACCCCATTTGCCCCTAATGTGAGGTTTTCTCAGGGCATTAGCAAGGTTGGAAGTTTGGTTCATCAGCGCTCCAATTTGCTCCTTTAAACCTTCATAGGCCCCTACCCTCTCCTTTTCTAGCTCACGTATTTCATTATCGAATTTTTCTAATTTTTCTTTTATTGGAGTTACAACTTCGTTGATCGTTGCTTGTCTTTTTTTGAAATCGCTTTCCGTTTCTTTTAATTTACTATCGATTACTTCCTTTGCTAAGTTCAGAAAATTATTGTTATTTGTTTGCAAAGCATCAAGAGAGAGCGCTTTAAAAGTGTTTGTTAATCTCTCCTCTGCTTTTGTTAGTAATTCTATTTCCTTTTTCTTTTCCTCACGTTCTTTTTGCAGAGTTACTTCAAGTTCTGCTTTTTTGACCCTTAAATCAACTATTTCTTCATTCTTCGTAAGCAAAGTTTGCTTTGTTTCTTGAAGTTCTTGCTCTAATTTACATAAATTACCCTCAAGGTTTGCTTTCTTTTCGCTCAGTTTTTTTACGATAATGTAGAAAAATAGTAATAGAGAGACAACCAGAGCTATAGAATTGAAAAGCATCAGAATAAAAAAGCTGTATTTACAATTCTATATGATTTTTGTGTGTATAAGAAAGAAAAAAGGAGCACCTAAAGAGGTGACCTTACCCAGAAAAAGTAGAGAGAAAGTTAAGACGTTTTTATCATGAGAATAAATTGTGCAGGAATGCAATAGTTAATAGTAGAATGTCTACGTTATTTGTTATAAAAGATTTCTATGTATTCAAATATGGCAGTTCTGGTTTGTTGAGCGAGAAGTATCAATAAGCAGCTCCCTTTTAAGTGAACTTTTCTGCAACAGAGTTATCGTAACAACAGCCCTTATGGCTCATGCTGGAAATGATGTTTTTTGTATTCAATAGAAATTGGTAATTTTGAGAGGTATACTGTGACCCTTGATCGCTATGTAACAGCAGATTTTTATCGGGTTTGCGTTTATCAACGGCCATCAATAAAGAATCTATAACTAATTATCATGTTACTCATTAACCACCATGCGTGAATATAGGTCAATTATTGCCGCCAACAACCTTCTTTAGTTTTTATGTAGGTAATCCCAAACTTTATTTGGCTGATCAGTAGTAAAATTTTGATCCAATGTGTTCGGAGCCACAACTCGGTTGCTTATTTGCTGTTTTTTATTTTTGAACCTTCGTCTAAGCTTGGCTTTAATGCCATTTTCTTGCATAACACTTTGTACTGTTTTAATTTTTGCCTAAAGCTTTTAATTCAGCGTGAATTTTAGGGGCTCCATATCTGCATTTAGAAGCTTGATGTATTTTTTGAATATCTGCTAGAAGCCCTTCTTTTGCTAATTCTTTACTGCTTTTTTCCTTAGCAACCAATACCACCAGTACAAAACCCTACATAGTTCCTGTGTTTTATAGCAATTTCTATATAAAAGAATACTTTACTCTTTTTCTTTGCCCAGGGCTTTTTTTAAGATGTCTCTTTCTCTTGTTAGTTCTTTTTTTAGATCAAATCTTTCTTTGTCATAAGGAGCCTTTGCCTGGAAATGCGTATGCTCCAGACATTTTTCCATCATATTTTCTTACTTAACATACTGCCATCTATACCTAGATCTTTTGCTATTTTTGTACTTGCTTGACCTGTTTCTTTAACCAGCTTAACAGCTTCTAATTTGAATTCTGCTGTATATTCTCTTCTATTTGTCATATTTTGAAAAAACGTTTTATTTTACTCCAAAAACGTTTTAACTTTCTCTCTACTTTTTCTGGGTAAGGTCAATTTACCGCCGCGGCGCTAACTAGTAGCGGGATGACGGGTTACCAAATTGTAGAAGTTGCTTTAGCTATAAATTCAAGTTTTATCAATGTCTTGTGTTGTTACCCAAATAATGGTTGTGCAAGCGCTTAATTTTTTGATCAAAAAGGAACAAGTTTAGTAAAAAATAATGATATTATTAGTGGAACATAAAACAGTCCCACTGCAGTACTGATTAGAAGCAACAGAGTAGCTTTATCTGGTTGATAATTCAAAATATTAGCAAGTATTATACTGGACCCAGAAACTGGAATAATAGCCAGCAACATCAGTGCTTTATATATGCTCTCATCGTATATACCTATAACATGCTTGTCTAAAAGGACAATTCCTAAAACAAACAGTGGCCAGAATACGTACTTTGCTGTAATAGTGATCAAAGCAAGCTTCCAATCTATTTTAAAGCTTGCAATATTCGCAATGCTCACTCCAAGTAGCACCATTCCTAATGTGACAAATGTACTTCTAATGTTCATCATAACATCTGTTAAAAAAGTAGGTATTTGTATATCGTATATACTTAAAAAGAAGCCCAGAACCATCGCATAAAGCGAAGGAAGTTTGAACAACTTTAATATGCATTCTTTTGCGGTATAAATACCATTTGCAGCTATGTAAAATCCTAAGCTGTTTTCAAATAGCGCCATTCCTATATAACAAACAACATATACAGATACTGAATCTTCATCAAATAAAGCCATGGCAATCGGCAGGCCAAAATAACCCATACTTGTGCTGCCCGAGCTAAATGCTAATATGTTTCTTGTGTTATCCTTAAATAAAAAAGAAGAAAGATAATACACTGATAAGGACATAGTGCTACCTATAAACCATATCAAAATCGGCAGAGAAATTACTTTTAAGTTAACTTCTGTATGAGAGACTCCATATAAAATCACTATTGGATTAGCTATATAAAAAAGTATTTGAGATATAGTGTTTCTATCAATTTTAAGATATTTTCCTGCTAAGTAACCAATAAATATTGTAATATAAATAGGTAATATTTTGAGAAAAAGAGTAAGGAACATACTAGCCTATTGTAATATTTTTGATTGATAAAGTGACATTAGATCTTAAGGTGTTGTAAAAGTAAACAAAATTTATTTTCCAATTTATCCAGCTCATAGTTAATTACATTAGTGCCAAAATTCGTTTTTATATAGGACTTAAGAATGACATTTTTATGATAAAATTATGTTAAGTTTCTATAAAGCTTCTTGCATATTTTTAAATAATAGACTTCTTTCAAAATTGTTAGAGGGAGTGTAAGATGAAGTATTTGAAAGCATGAAATATAAGGAAATAGAAAAGTTAGAAGGAGAAAAGTTTCGACGTTTAACAGGGGTAAAAAAAGCAACATTTGAGCAAATGGTAGAAATTCTAGAAGTGGAGGATAAAAGAAAAAAAGCTAGAAATGGAAGAAAAAGTAAACTTTGCATAGAAGAAAGGCTACTTATGGCACTGGAATATATAAGAGAATATCGTACATATTTTCATATTGGGCAAAGCTATGGCATGAGTGAAAGTAACAGTTTTAAAATAATAAGATGGGTAGAAGACATATTAATAAAACATCCAGATTTTGCATTACCAGGAAAAAAAGAGCTATTAAAGAGTGATGTAGAATATGAAGTTTTAGTAATAGATGGAACTGAAACGCCAGTAGAGAGACCAAAAAAAAGCAAAAGCCCTTCTACTCTGGAAAGAAAAAAAGGCATACTATAAAAACACAAATAGTAACAGAGAGGAAGAGTAAAAAAGTCATATGCACATCTTTCTCGAATGGTAGAAAACACGATTTTCGGATGTTTAGAGAATCAAAGGTAGCAGTATTGCCGCAAACTAAAATCTTAGCTGATGCCGGCTACAGGGGAATGCAGAAGATACACAAAAATGTTGTATTACCGCACATGAAAACGAAAAAGAATCCGTTAAGCAAAGAACAAAAAAAAGAGAACAGAGCACTTATGAGCCAAAGGGCAATTGTTGAAAACGTAATTGGCTTATTGAAAAGGTTTAAAATCATCTCGGACAGGTATAGAAACCGACGAAAACGTTTTGGTTTAAGGTTTAATTTGATTGCTGCAATTCACAATTTTGAGCTCCCTACATGAATTTTGAAAGAAGTCTAATGACATATTTACTAAAAATTAAACTGCTTGTAGTAATTTAGACGAACTGTTGAAAAAGTAAGAGGAAATAAGTAAAGTTAGGGCAGAGAGGTAAGAGCTTTAACATAGTTGTCATATTTTTCTTTAATTAACCCTAGTGTCCAATTTATCCACCATTCCTTCACATGAGGTGTTTCTAACCATTTTAATAACAGTAAAAAATGTTTTCTTTCAACGCTTTAAATGTGATATTTTTATTCATTAATTAAAAATCTCAAATGTTACTACCATTTCTGTTAATCCTGTCTCTAATTGCTAAGTTCATTGAAATTGACATTTCCGTACCTAGTTTTCCTGATATGGTGCACTATTTTAACGTACCGGAAGGCATAATTCAATTAACTATTGCTTATAATTTCCTAGGCTTTTGCATAGGAGGGTTGTTTTTTGGTCCATTGTCTGAATGCTATGGCAGAAGGAGAATTATGATCATAGGTAACACTTTGTTATTAATCGGCGCTGTTGGTTGTGTTTTTGCACCGTCGATTTTTTGGCTTTTAATCTCTCGCTTTGTTCAGGGCATTGGTGTTAGCACATCTGTAGTTGTGTTTGCAATCGTTGCAGACAGCTACAAAGGCGACGAAGCGGTGAAATTTATTGGAATCATGAATTCTGTTCTTACAGTTGTCATGGCAATTGCGCCAGTGTTAGGCAGTTTCATCAATGAAATTGTAGGATGGCGTGGTAATTATGCAACTGTTGCAATACTTTGTTTAATCTCTTGGGTTTTGCTGCTTTTAGCGTTACCAGAAACAAAAAAGGACCGCGATATTTTCAGTTTGAAAAAAATGATGAAAGATTACAGAAAACTACTATCTAGTCCGAGGTTTGTTACGTTGTCTTTGATGTCAAGCCTCTTTTCTGCTGCGTATATGTCATTCATTACTTGTGGACCTTTTCTGTATATGAAGACTTTTGGTTTATCTAGCACTATTTATGCACTACATCAAGGTGCAATAGTTGGGTGCTTCTCACTCATCAGTCTATTTGCTGGCAAAATCTTGCAGAAACTTGGAGCAATAAAGTGTGTAATTTCTGGTACGAGCGTGGGTGCTATTGGGTCTCTATTGCTTGTAATATTCAGTATAATTGTACCCCACTCTTTCTACTTAGTAACACTGTCTATGATTATTTTTTCTATCGGTTGTGCAATTTTCCAGCCAGTGATTTTTAATGCATCAATAAATGTTTTCCCTGAAATTAAAGGCACAGCTTCTTCTGCAGTCTCGTTCATTAGAACTTTTATCATGGCTATTTTTATCGGCTTAACAAGCTACATTTACAATGGTCAAACAATTAGTGTAGCTGTTCTTGTTTTATCCGCGATAGTACTAGAACTTGTTTTTACTGTCTATCTATTGCGTTTAAAAGATCCTATGTAATTAATAAAGATATTCCATTGTAGGCTGCTAACTTTCCCCTGCCAATCTTTCTGCTTCATTACGTGAGATTAATGCCTCAATAAATTCATCTAGTTCGCCTTCTTTTATAATCTGCTCTAGCCGATGTGAAGTTAGATTAATTCTGTGGTCTGTTATTCTTGATTGTGGGAAATTATATGTTCTTATGCGCTCGGAACGATCACCAGAGCCAATCTGACTTTTCCTCATTGTTGACCTTTCCATTTCTTTTTTTTGTCTTTCAATTTCGTATAGCCTTGCCCTCAATACTTTGAGCGCTTTAGCTTTATTTTTATGCTGCGATTTTTCATCTTGCTGTATCACAACTATCCCTGTTGGCAAGTGGGTGACCCTTACTGCACTATCGGTTGTATTCACTGATTGCCCTCCAGGACCACTGGATCTATAAACATCTATTCGTAAGTCTTTTTCTTCTATTTTAAAGTCAACTTCTTCTACTTCAGGTAATATCGCAACAGTAGCGGCAGAGGTATGCAACCTTCCTGAAGATTCAGTTTCTGGCACTCTCTGTACTCTGTGCACCCCTGATTCAAATTTCAACCTTGCAAAAACTTCTGTTCCATTAATGAGTGCAGAAGCTTCCTTATAGCCACCTATACCTGTATTAGAAATGCTTATTGGCTCGAACTTCCAATTTCTTCTTTCTGCATATTTTTGATACATACGAAATAACATTGCTGCAAATAATGCTGCTTCTTCTCCGCCTGTGCCTGCTCTAATTTCTAATATTGCATTCCTTGAGTCATCTTCATCTTTGGGCAATAATGCTAACTTTAATTTTGCTTTTATTTTTGGTAATAATACCTTGTGCTTTTCGAAGAATTCTTCTTTTGCTAACTCTTTTATATCACCTTCGCTGTTTTCATCTTTCATTATTTCTTCTAAGTCTGAAATTTCCTCTTTCAGCGTGTTATATTCATCAATTATCTTGATTATTGGCCTGAGCTCAGAGTATTCCTTTGAAAGGGTAATGAATTCTTTTTGACTTAAATTGGTAGGATTTTCCAAATTCCTCTCTATATCATTAAATTTTTTCTTTAAGTCTTGTAAATTATTTTCCATATCCATATAGCACAGATCTAGCTAAGTAATATATACTGAAATAAAAAATTTCTTATATCAAGCAATAACACTATAATATACCTACTACCTTCTAGTTGAATATAATGGCAAAACAGATAACATCAAACTGCAATTTCATATTTGGAGCTTCGGACATAAAATCATTACCAAATGAGTCGGCTCCAGAGATTGCGTTTGCTGGTAGATCAAATGTAGGAAAATCCAGTCTGATCAACTTACTGATAAACAGCAAAAAAGCTGCCAGAGTTTCCTCTAAACCTGGATGCACTAGACAAATAAATTTTTACTCTATGTACGATGATAAGTTCAGACTTGTTGATCTACCAGGGTATGGCTACTCTCATGCAGGCAAGGAGGAAATTATACAATATTTAAACTTAATTGAGTATTATCTAATTCAAAGAGAAAATCTAAGAAGAGTGTTTGTGTTGATAGATAGCAAGGTAGGATTAAAAGAAATAGACAAAGACTTCATTTATTGGTTAATATATAATAACATTAACTTTAACATTGTGCTAACAAAAATAGATAAAGTAAGTCAAAAAAGCTTAGGTGCTGTTATAGAAGATATTCAAAAATGGATTAATAATGAGAATGTGTCAATTCATCAAATGAGCATCCGTGTTAAGCATAAAATAACCAAGGTAAGAGATGAGTTTTTCAAGTTTACAAGATAAAAAAATGAAGAGTAGTGAATTTTTAAAGGGTGAGGTATCATTTGAACAAAAAGCAGAAATATTACTTGAAGTGCTATCTAACATACCTAGCTTTGTAGGCGAGACTTTTGTCATTAAATGCGGTGGTACAATAATCTTAAATGAAACACTATTTAATACTTTTGTGCATAATGTTGTCTTGTTGAAGCAGCTTGGTATAAATCCGGTAATAATTCATGACGGAGAATATGAAATTAACTCGGTGTTAAAAATGCTGGATATGAACAGTAAGTTTGTGAATGGTATCAGACTTACAGACAAAGACACTATGAAAATCATTGAAATGGCACTGTGTGGTTCAGTTAATAAAAAAATTGTTCAGCATATAAATTCTGCTGGTGGTTCAGCTATTGGATTATGTGGAAAAGATGGTAACTTAATTAAAGCCGAAAAAATAACCGCTACGCTTAGAGAAGATAGATCAAATAATATCGAAAAGATATTAGACATGGGGTTCATCGGTAGACCCACTGAAATCAATCCTGATATATTATTTTTTATTGAAGAATCAGATTTTATACCAGTTATTGCACCAATTGGTCATGGAAAAGATGGGGAAACATATCATATTGATGCCGATAGCACTGCAAGCGCAATCGCAATCGCAGTTTCTGCATCTAAAATGATAATCTTGAGTGACACAGATGAAGAAATAGATAAAATTGGTGGCAGGAAGATATCTGTTAAAAATTTAAATGCATCGATTGATTGTGGGAAAATTAAAGGGGAAAAATTTATTGAAAGGCTTATGGCATACGTTAAAATGGCGGAGGAATGTGCTGGAGTTGTTCACATAGTTGATGGTAGAATACCTAACATTATGCTTGATTTATTTACTGAGAGTAATTCAAGCATATCGATTGTGAGTGATTTATAGCTATACTGCTTGCAACTACACGAATACCAAGAGGGTGTCATTCAAGTAGCTGACACTGGAATGACAGCAATCTACGTCATACCGCGAATGAATCGCGGTATCTCTAGATCCCGCTAACAAGTAGCGGGATGACGGTTGTCAGGGTGTCATCCCAGCGCCCTTATGATGTCATCCCAGTGCCCAGACACTGGGATCCAGAAGACTTAATTTCAACCAAGTGGCTGCATAATAAGGACTAGATTCCAGACTGGAATGACATCATAGAGGCACTGGGATGACAAAAAAAGGAGCACTGAACTTGTCAAGGAATTTTATGGCCTAGCGTCACGCGCTGGAATGACATCATTTACATTTATCACTTTTGCAGATACAATTTACATGCTATAATTGAGTCTTCATAGATGGTAAATTGGAGTGCAAAGAAGTAAAATTAAAGTAGAAATAAAAAGATTATCACACGGAGAAGACTTGTCTCTTCCATGTTATGCAACTACGCAGAGTGCTGGCATGGATCTTTATGCTGCATTGAATGATTCTGCTGTTTTAAATCCACTTGAAAGATTACTTGTTCCAACTGGAATTGTGATTGCAATACCAAACGGTTTTGAGGGGCAAATCCGCCCACGTTCTGGTCTTGCTGCAAAACATGGAATCACTGTCTTAAATTCTCCGGGTACTATAGACTCTGATTATCGAGGTGAAGTTAAAATTTGTCTAATTAATCTAAGTAATCAGCCATACGAAATAAAAAGAGGAGATAGAATCGCACAAATCCTTATTTCTCCTGTATCTCAGGTAATTTGGGATGACAGAGAAGAATTCTGCGCAGAAGAAACCGGTCGCAATGCAGGGGGCTTTGGCTCAAGCGGCAGGTAGCTTACGAAAAAGCTTAACTATGACAGTTCTTTTATACACAATTTAAGCATATTAATATTTTATTAAATGAAGTCGTTTATGCTAACTTTCAAAAATCATTGTGGCCAGCTCCACAAAGCAAACACTGTATTTGTTGCATTTACTGCTATATACGTTATAGGTGGATTAGCAATACTTTCAACACCGCTTTGGAGGCCTTCAACTTGCAAGCTAGCAGCTTTTGCAGCTACACCACTTGGAATGGGCGTTTTAGCATTTGTTGCTGCTGCGCTGACTTATTTAGCAATATATGCTATCAGCAAAAATAACGAAATATCTGAGTTGAAAGCTCTGAAGGTTATTAAGGATGGGTTGCTAGTAACAAAAGACGCATTTAGGGAAATTGCAAGGAATAACCAAGTTAAAGATGAAGAAGGTAAGGTAGAAAAGGATAAATATTATATAGACTTCAGCTTAGAAGGCAAGAACTACCGTATTATTGTTGATATTAATCAGCTTACCAGTATACTAGGCAATACTTTACTCTTCAAGATAGGTTCACTAAAAGAGAAAAACGATGAAGGTAAGTTCGAGGCAGTAAATGAAACAAAGTGGAATAAAACATTAGGTTTAGACAAAGATGGTGCTAAAGAGGTTAACACTTATTTAGGCTCACCTATTGTTGAACAAGCTGCTAAAGGAAAAGTACCAGACTAGACAGCTAAGTATAAAAGAGGTAGATTAAGTCTGCCTCTTTGTTTTTTTGATTTTCAGTGTTACGCGCATAACTGCATGGATGTTGCGATTCTCAAGGCAACGTATCTGTTTAGATGCATGGCTAATGCTGAAACAAAAATTCCAGTGTTCCCTTTCTTGTCATCCAAGTAGCTGACACTGGGATGGCTTTGTTGCATCACACTTTATGAGATGGTGATTTATGGTAAATTCATGTAACTATCTCAAATTTAGCCATACCAATATCAGTGAATTTATTAAGCAAATAGCATTTGATTAGCAGTTCTTTTTCTCGATTTATCTCAGATTTATTCCTAAAACTAAATCCGAATATTTGCTTTAATCTTGAGAAAAACCCTTCAATATAAGATCTTTTCCCATAATTTACTTCTTTTTTCCATTCTTTCATGCCATCTTCACCGTATAATTTTATTAACCTAATAGCAGCATTCCTGTCAGACATATAATCTATTTCTGGATGTTCTGCCGCATTGTTTATTGGTGGAATTTTTGTCTTTATATCATATTCGTTACACAACTTATAAAACTTGTGCCTATCACATGCTCTATCTGCATATAGTGCTTTTATGGCATGCTGAAAATCAACTTCTTTTAGCAAATCACAAGCTCCATAGTGATCAGAGTAGACACCGTTACTGTATTTTACAGCTATGGCTTTTTTGTTGTTTATATTCAACATTACGTGCAATTTTCTCGTTTGCTCATAGCCACGATATTTTCTGTCAGTGCTATTTTCCTTGCTGTGTGTTGTTGTATATACTAATTCCTGTACTGTCTATAGCAATTTCGATATCTTCCATATTATTTTTATCAATTCTGCAATCATTTATCTTAATATTAAGTTTCTTAAACCTTCTTGATGCTTGTGAATAGCTGATAACTGCCAAATCTCTTCCTATTTGTTGCAAATACCCTTTTATAAACCCGACTGTTTGTCTTAAACCAATTCTAAAGAAACTGACGATTATATGCACCAAAATCACAACTTTATCACTATAAATATAGTTGCCGCCCTGCATTTTTGGACAATTCTCGTACCAATTTTCTATGGCGTCATTGATATAACAAAAAATGCTTCCTCTTTCTTGGAGAAATTTGTTATATTCATGGCAGTTACTGACTCTCATTTTTTGTGGCATATTTTTTCTTCAACAGTTAAATGGCTATTTATAATGAATTTTGTCAGTAACTGCCAGTTCTTTTCACTTGAGCGATGCAACAAAGCCCACTGGGATCCAGAAGACTTAATTTCAACCAAATAATAAAGGCTGGATCCCAGTGTCAAGCACTGGGATCTGGTAGACAATGTTCATACAGCAGCTACTCGGATGACACCTTGTGCTTGCTGGCTATAATTGCTAAGGATTTTTATTTAATTTAACTGCATCTTTTGCCTTATCCAATAACCCATTAATAAAACCTATTTCGCTTGGTTTATCAAGTAAATCAGATGCAATGTTAGTATATTCATTAATGACAACTGGAACTGGCGTATCACAATTAGCTAACTCACATATTGCAACACGCAAAATAGATAAGCTTATAAGATTTAACCGTGAAAGGGACCAACTTGGGTGTAAATAAGACTCTATTATTTTATCATATTCTTCACTGCTTTTTATAACCTTATATAACAAGTTTTCTAAGAACTGATGTTCAAATTCTTCACATTCAAATATATCTTTCAACTTATTTATGTAGTCCTTAAGCTCACAATTTTCCAGTTTAAAAGTGCTTTTGTTGTAACCTACGAAAATATTTGAATAAGCAATTTGTACAGCAAGAAATCTTGCCGTGCTTCTTTTTATGCGCCACTTTTTATCTACTGGTTTTTCCTCCATTATTTTAATTTATTGTGTAAATCTATCATACGCAAAACAGTTGAGGCTGCATGGCCACCAACGTTCTTTTTGTTTTTATCAGCTCTAACTAGTGCTTTATCTTTGCTGTCAGCGGTAATTACACCCATACCAAGGGGTATTGCATAATGCATAACAACCTCATTTAAGCCTTCAATTACTCCTTTACAAACATATTGATAATGATCGGTTTCACCGCGAATTACGCACCCAAGAGCTAAATAACCATCATAATTAGTATGCCCACTCTTGACTGCAAAAAGAATTGTAGCTGGTATCTCAAATGTACCAGGAACCTCAACTACATCGTAACTGGCATTACTGCCTTTTAATTTATCAATTGCACCTTCAAGCAAAAGGTTCGCTATTTCAGTATAATAAATCGAATTAACTATTAGTATTCTCGACATTTACTACCACTTTTTTTGTTAAAAACAACTTTATTAATGACTGTTGAATTAGAGTTATAATATTACTAAATATCCAATATATTACCAGGCCGGCAGGAAAAGAAGAAAAAATAAAGACAGAAATGTAAGGTAAAAACTTCATAACATTTACTTGAATATCATCTTTACTGGTTTGATCTTTCTCACTTAGCTTCTGCTGAATTATCATGGTGGCACCGAAAATTATAGGTAAAATGCCTATAGAAATAGGAAAGTTATAATTAAACAACCCAAATAATGTAAAGATGTTCGTTGGGTCAGGAGCTGAAAGATCCTTAATCCATAAAAAAAAAGGAGCATGCCTCATCTCTATAGTAACAAATAATACTTTATATAGAGCAAAAAATACCGGTATTTGTATTAGCATGGGAAAAATGCTCGACATTGGATTTACGTTGTTTCTCTTAAACAATGCAATTGTCTCTTTATGCTGCTTTAAGCTGTCATTTTTATACAACTCTTTTATACGAGTTAATTCAGGCTGCAGGCTTTTTACCTTAAACATCGAAATATATGATCTATTAGATAAGGAAAGCATCAAAAGTTTGATTACTAAAGTCAGCAATAATATTGCTAAGCCAAAATTTTTTAAAACGAAGTTAAAATATTCAAGCAGTAAAAACACTGGTTTAGTTATAAAGTAAAGAACACCAAAATCTACAGCTTTATCAAACAGGGGTATATTGAGAGTGTCCTTATAAGAATCCAGTAAATTCAACTTTTTTGCTCCAGCAAAAAAATAATTCACATTAGAAACGCTTGCACCAGGAAGTATGCTCTTGTAAGGTTTGACAAAATCTACTTGGAATTTATCAGTATTATTAACGTTTGTGTGTTTAATGCTTACATTTATTTTATCAGATTTTTCAGGTATGATGGCTGTGAGCCAGTATTTATCAGCAAAACCAAACCAATTTTTTTCACTCGTGCTTGCTTTTATTAAATGTTTTTTGGAAATATCCTTATATGTCCACTCCTCTAGTTTATTATCAAATGCACCCAGTACTCCTTCATGGGATATCCAATAAGATTCGTTGATATTGTCACGTTTACGGTTAATTTTACCATAAGGAACCAAAACTACATTATCCTTTGTATTATTTTCAACAACTTGCTCAACTTTAAACATGTAATTATCGTCGAGGTTAATTTTCATTCTAAATAAAATGCCATTCTCATTGTCCCAAGATAAATTGACCTCTTTTTGATTAAGTTTATCTGCTCGCCAGACTGCTTTAGAATCTGGAACTTTAATCTTGTTACTCGGATCGAGCCACCCAAATTCTGCAAAATATACATCTTTTGATTCTGCAGGTGACAGTAACACCACTTGTGGAGAAGAAGAACTCGGTTCTAAGTGGTAATTAGTTAAAATTAAGTCATCAAACCTTGCACCTTTCAGAGAAATTGATCCTTTAATCATGTTATTGGTTAAACTAACCCTCTGTTCTCGAGTAGAATTAATAATTTCAGAACGATTTTGGTATATTATAGGAGCAAGGTCGTTAAAAGATTCGATATGTTCAATATTTTCAATCAATGGCTGGTTTTGGTTTGTACTAAAAAAATTATCATAAATAATACGCCAAGACACCATGATTAACATGGAAAGGATAGCTGCCAAAATTAAACTTTTTGCTTCTGACATGAAATTAAATCAAACATATCTTCTTAAAGTGTATACTAAATATTGTACTAAAACAATGAAATTTACTTATTTTTAATAATAACTTTTAACGCTGATCTTTAAAATTTATTTTAATAGCTTCAAATTTTAACAATATGAACGCGGTGAAAAATCTAGTTATTTGGTTGCTAATAATAGCCACTACTGCAATGCTTATTGATTCACAAAGGGACAAACTAAGCGACAGATTTCTCAGTACTTTTTTACCATATAAAGGAAGAATTCAAAATAGCGGTCAGAATAGTGGAAGTATTGAATTTACGAAGTCATATGATGGACACTTTTATATTCAGGCTCAAGTCAATGATCGCAATATAACGTTTTTGCTTGATACTGGAGCAACCGATATTGTTCTATCACAAAAAGACGCATTACATGTTGGTATTAACTTACAAAATGTTCAGGATTTTAAAATATATGAAACTGCGAAAGGTCAAATAAAAGCTGGAGTGGTTCAAATACCTCAAGTTAAAATAGGAAATTTTTTGATTAATGATGTACAGGCAAGCGTTAACACTCATTCTATGTCTCATTCACTACTTGGAATGAGCTTTTTAAGGTATTTTCATTTCACTATAAGAGATAATAAGTTGATATTATACCGCGACTAAACACTTCTACAATCTACTTATCAAAGCTCTGTAGGTCAATATAGGAGCAGAAATAAATATTGCAGAACAAGTGCCAATCAAAATACCAAAAAAAATGATCAAGCTGAAGTCTTTCACTGCATCTGTGCAGATTAATGCCAAAGGAAGAGCAGCAAGAAGGGTTGTACCAGAAGTTAATATAGTGCGAAATAATGTAGCGTTGATACTTGCATCTACTACCTCACTCATCCGCCCACTTTTACCACTCCTGCGATACTCTCGAATCCGATCATATATAATTACTGAGTTATTGATTGAATAACCAATGACAGTAAGGAGAGCTGCAACTGATGAAATATTAAACTCAATGCCAGTTAGGCTAATAAAACCAACAGTTAAAATCACGTCATGAATCAGTGCTGTTATTCCACTGAATCCACATTGCCAATTAAATCTAAACCAAACGTAAAAAAATATTCCAACAATCGCGATCAACATGGATAACATTCCTTCAAATATTTGTGTTGAGCTTATTTGTGGGCCAACATAGTCTATTTTACGATAGCTTATTGAGCTCCCCAGCTTTTCTTCTAGTATGCTTTTTATCTTTTTGATTTTATCTTCATCTCCTTCATCTTTAAAACGCATGACTAAATTATCACCCGCTTTTGAACTCTGCACTGTAAAACCATTTTCTTTTAATGCATCGAGAATAGAGTGATTCTCATCTGAAGATTTTATCTCTATCAAAATTCCGCCTGCAAAGTCTATGCCTAAGTTCACTCCACGCAGCACAACAGTGAATATTGAAAAGATGATAAGAATAATGCTAATTAATGCAGTCAAATCCCTATATTTACTAAACTTGATATCGAGGTTGTCTGGAATGAGTCTAAGTGCCATGCTATTTACTTAAACTTGAATTTTATATACTTTTCAAAAAATTCACTAGTTTATTCTGTGATTGTTTGATTATGTCAATTTTTCCATCAGTTAATTCTTGTCTGTCAATTAAGTTCTATCTAGCTTGCATACTACCATTTTGAAGTACATTACAAAAGCGAAATACTGCCAATTTGGCCCATCATTTTATCTCTGCAAGCTTATCCCCCCTTGCTATGTTAGCAACGCAACCTAAGCTAGATTCCTTCATAGCAGTGTTAGGTACACTGCCATATCTTTCAAAACTTTCATGCTCTATAGCTTCCTCAACACTTTTTCCTCCTAAAAGACAGTTTTCCCCTAAACTTTTTCCCCTATTTTTTAACTCATTAAGCCTTGCTCTGTTTTCCCCATCAATCTCCACTTTTATTTTATTGCTGCCTTTCTCACTAGGACTTAGATAAATACTTATCTCTCCTACCTCAGTAGTAAAAGACATTTCAATACCACCTTTTGAGACATCCATGTAATTTCTTTTTCCCCCTATTTCTTCTACATTTTCAACTCTTACTATACTTTCTCCAATTTTGAGTATGCCAACTCTTAAATTTAAGTCTTTGGCTTTTTCATTGTTTAGGATTTCTGCAACTTCAACAATACTATCTTGCGAGTACTCTATACAAAAATATCTATTATCCTTGTCTACTTCTAAGAAACTCTTTCTGCTAGTAGCTCTTTTTTAATCAAGACATAACCAAATTCACTAGCTTTCTTGCTTAGAGTCTTCACTATTTTTTCCTTATATAACTTTTCATAGTAATCAATGCCCTTCTCTACATATTCCTGTCCATACTTTAGCATACTATAAAAAATGCACGCCAATTTCCTAGCCGTAGCGGTAATCGCTTTCGGTGCTCCTAGTCGTTTTTTTAACCTTCTGCAATATGCACCAATCCCACTGTTGCTTCTTGACACACACTGGGCAGCCATCCTAAAAGCATTTGCAGCACGAGCAATAACTTTGCGAGTTCTAGTCCCAAATACTTTTTCCCCTGTAACTTTATTAGCAGGACTTAGCCCCAACCAAGAAGTAAAGTGCTTCTCTGATGGCCATTTATCGTGGTTCAAACCAACTTCTGAGATAATTGTTTGTATAGTTAGCACATCAAGCCCAGGAACTTTAGTAAAATCAATACCGGTTACTCTATACAGTTCTTCGTGTAAAGGAAAGTCTGGTCTGTTTTTTGAAAACCTATTCTTTATTTTGCTGCATCGCTTATTCTCGTCAGATTTTGTTTCAAATGTTTTGTAATATTGTTCGATGCTTTTGTCGCATTCTGCTATTTTTTCCTGATAAATATTATACAATTCAAATTCTTGCTTTAACACAAATAAGAGTTCCTTTCTGTAGTCGCCTTTTAGCGCTTTTGCCATGGTAGATCTATCATTTCTTATCCGTACATCTCTCAATTCTGATAATTTTTCAGGATTCCTTTCACCTTCAATTATTGCTTTGATAATTTGCATACCGGTCACTCCAGTAATATCACTTATGACTTTGTGTAATTGAACGTTCATTTGAATTAACGCTTTTTGCATACGTAGAATATGTGTGGATGCACTTTCAATCAGGTTGCTACGTTGCCTAACGTAATTACGCAACACACACATTTGATCATCAGGTCTAAACGACCCATGGAGTAATCCATAGCTGTGTAATTGTTGTAACCATTGACAGTCTTGAACGTCGGATTTTCTACCAGGCACGTTCTTAATATATCGTGCATTTACCAATTTTACCTCAAATCCATATGACTCAAGTATTTGAAACAAAGGAATCCAATATACTCCTGTTGATTCCATAGCTACTGTTCTAACTTTACATTTCTTTAACCACCCTGCTAAGTTATGAAGATCAACTGTAAAGCATCCAAATTTTTTGACACGTTGTTCATCTCTTCCTTCAGGTACACATACATAATGTACAGCTGAGCCGATATCAATTCCTGTTGTATCAGGATTCACTATTTCTAGTTTATTTTTTGCCTTTATCATGGTAATTATCCTACTATAACTTATAATGGAGAAGCACTTAAGCTTGGGACGGTTAGATTATACAATCTTCTAATCGAGGTAGTCATAATAGACTCCATCAGTGGTTTAACCGTTCCTCCAAAACCACGCTCCTAAACGGGCACTTAAGCACCATTGATCAGTCGGTTATAACTGCAGAAGTACTTCTTGATAAATTATATATAAAAATTGCTATGGAAGTGAAGAAATAGTTTCTTTCCGGTTTAACAAGATTTTTTTCTTGTTCGACGCTCCTAATACATTTTGAGTCTGCTTGCTTTTGTTTACAATACTTTCATATGCTAAATTATTAAGTCCTAAAATATTTTTATTCCTTTGACTTAAAATCTCTTTTTCTCTGTAAATACAATTTACATAATCATCGTACCTCTCTTTAGTAAATTTATTTAAAGTTGCACCCTCCGATATTACTTGTAATATCTTTTTCTCCTCTAGAAGTCTAGAATTCTCAGTAGAATCGACCCAATATAGTTCTTGTGTTGTATTAATTATACGGTCTACAAAGGACTCGCCGTCTTTATATGGAAAAGTGAACATAATTCCTTGTTCCAGTGCTTGGCTTATAACTTCATCAAGTCTCCCTTTCAACTTCCCAATATCATCTTCTTCACATTCACCAGCTTCATCTGAATTACTAAGGATTTTATCCATTTCTTGCCAAATACTTTCATACTTTTCCTTTTCTGCTTTATTCAGTTCTATTTGGGCTAAAGAAAAAGAATCTTTTTTTATTATGTTTGTGTTTTCATCATGAAAACTCAGATGACTGTAGCGTTTACCACAATCTGTATCATAATGACCAACATCATTATCACCACAGTCCGAACTATCTTCTGAGTTCCCATCACTATCTGACCAATTGTCAACTTTCGGAAATTCTGAGCTTTTCTGTTCACCTTCAAAAGTCTGATTACTACCGCCAGCGCCCTTTGTCAAATTTTCTTTACTTTCACAAGAATCACCTAAAGAATAGCCTTGACCCTCTTCTTGATCTGAAGCACTTAATTTGCTACAAGTCGCTTGACTATAATCATTGAAGTTATAACCTAAACCATTACTACCATGCTGTAAAGGATCGCTTTTAAAAATTTGTGGATTATTACTTCCGTCTGGCAAATTACCTGATAAACCAGTCTGATGATTATTTTCACCTACCCAACCATCAGTTGTTGTTGGAATGCATATTCCTGTATATCTTTGGCTATCAAGAGAATCATTAGTTAATTGTACTGCTGTATAAGTTGTCCGGTCATCCTCATCATCGGAACTAATACCTGAATCATGGCCATCACCTTCTTCAATCTTTTGAGTTTCTATATCGTATTCATCTATTTCACTTGACGAATCATAGTTGGAAGGGTTATACTGTTGATTAGGACGTTTAAAAATTTGATGCCAATCGCTGTAAGGCTCCTTAAAATCGAAAGCAGTGCGTATAACTTTTTCCTTGCCTGATACCCCACCATTCATATTGTATAACCATTACTCACTAATCCCTTAGTGAATATCGTAATATATAGGTCTGTCAATAAAAAAATATAACTTTCTTTGGTTCTAACCTTTGCAAATCAGTATCTATAGCCCGGTAATTTCTCATATATTGCACTCTGGACCTAGGAGCGTTGTTAATAAATCCACGACAGCTAGACAACCTTCGCCCGTTTACTAAAAGGAAAAGCAGCAAAGAGTGAACCAAAAGCGATAAGAAAGGATCCAAGCCAGATTATAGACATTCCAGGTTTATAGTGCACTTTGGCTGCGATTTTGCTCTTACTCTTATCAATCTCTCCAATTACAACATAAATATCAGAAAATAAATTGTGGTAGATACTGCTTTCAACATTTTTCTGACCTTCCACAAGGTAAAATCTATATTCAGGGGTCATCTCACCTAATATCTTATTATTCAGCAAATTCCTGATATCCATTGTACCCCTCACTGCATGGAAATTTTTTTCTTTTATTAGCTCAATATTTCGTAAAGTAACTTTAAATTTATTGACTGTTATGCTATCCCCTATTTTTAAGTAATTTTCTTTTTTCTCCTGCCAACCAACCGAATATGCTATACCAAGCACTAGAATTGCCACTCCAGCATGAGCTGCCATCATTGCATAGTAGGATTTAGAAACTTTTCTTGCTAATAAAATTGATTCACCAAATGCTACCTTAAATAAACAAATTCTTTTACTGTATGCTTCTAAAACAAAGATTAATAATGCTATGGAGATAGTAATTGATAGCACAATTATTAGCTCCATGTGAAAAATAAACGGCAAAATAGCTGCAGCACTACAAAATGAAAATCTATATTCACGGAATATTGGCAATAGACTATTTCCCTGCCAACTGCAGTATTGCCCAATTATCGTGAGGGCTAGAATAGCCAGTGCAATAGGGTTAAATAAGGAATTATAGTATGGTGCTCCAACTGAAATTAATTCACCGGTTAAATATTCGAGCACTGTAGGGTATAAAGTGCCAACGAACACAATGAAAAAGGCAGTGATGAATAATAAATTGTTCAGCAGCATCATCGTAAGGCGTGAAAAGAATCTTCTACCCTCTGTCACTTGAGTAGCAGGTTTCTTTTCAGATTCCAGTGTCAAGCATTGGAATGACATCGCAGACGTGTGATTTTTTCTCGTAAATACTACAAATATTACTAAGCTACTGACTGTAATTACACCAAGTAGAGCTAATATATATAGTCCATATCTTGGATCATCTGCAAACGTGTGCACTGAGGTAAGTATTCCTGAGCGGACTAGAAATGTTCCAGTCACACTCAATATAAAAGTTGTAAGCGTAAGTAAAATAGCAAAGTTCCTTAAAACATTGAAATTTCGCACCACGAGCAACAAATGTGTCAGCGCTACTGCAATTAGCCACGGCATCAAAGAAACGTTTTCCACTGGATCCCAAAACCAAAATCCACCCCACCCAAGTTCGCGATATGCCCACCAGCTACCTAAGCTGATGCCCAAAGTGAGCAGCGACCAAGAAATAAGTACCCAAGGCCTGACAATTTTAGCCCAAACATTTCCTTCAGTATTTAAAATTAATCCAGCTATAGAGAGCGAAAAAGGAACGCTAAATCCAAGGTACCCCAAATATAATATCGGTGGATGAATAGCAAGGCCTATATCCTGCAATATCGGATTAAAACCCAATCCATCTGTTTCAATGCCTGGCATTTTAGTGAAGGGGCTGGATTCAATTAAAGTGAACAGCAAAAAACAAAAGCAAATCAGCCCATGAGTGATAAGAGATATTTTTTTTAATTTACTACCATTAGTTCGTTCTGGTGTCATTCCAGTGCTTGACACTGGAATCCAGTTTTTATTACACTGCCATTTGATGTACTCATTTGCAATTAAATTGTCTGGATCCCAGTGTCTGGGCACTGGGATGACAGAAGAAGAGACTGGGATGACAGAGGGGGAAACTGGGATGACAGAAGGTATATAAATATCCATTAGTAATAAATACATGACAAGCACTAAGGTCCAAAGCAACATGGACCCTTCTTTGTTTCCCCAAACACCACAAATCTTGTAGATCAAAGGTTTTGTTGTGTGTGAGTGGTAGTATACGTTTTCAAGTGAAAAATCATTTGTAATGTGGCAGTAGATCAAAATAGCCATTGACACTGATACACAAAAAAATATGGCAGTGGTAATAAACCGACAAGAACTAAGCGGTAAAAACAAATATGTCAAAGACAATAAGCAGGCTAGCAATAGCAATATATTCCCAAGTTCAGGCATAAAAAATTATAGTTTTTATATAAACAATATTACTGATGACAAGTTAGAAGTTAAAGTGTTAATTGATGCTAGCATAATGCTCCCGTAGTTAGCTGTGCTAGTATTAATTAAAAATTAAATATTAAATCTTTATACTTTTATAGATAGCATTAATATTGAGGTAACATTGTGGGTACAACTAAGATTAGTAAATTTCCATTCAATATAAAAGGTAAAGTGGCAAAACAACATGCCGAACCAATAATCGAAAAAAATCTCTATACTATTTTAGGATTCAAAGATATAGAAGATTTTGAAAATAAGACAAGTAAATTTGTTAATAAAAAAGTTTGGCAATCATTTGTTGACTGCTTTGCAAAAGAAATAGATTATGCAGCAACCGAAGAAGTTGTAAAAAACATCGTTTGTAACATTGCAAAGAGTGATCAAGGTAATGCTTTTACCAAAACTGAACATCTCATATTAAATGAAAAGCAAGATAATAAAAAGAGAGAAAAAGCGATTAGAAAAGCTATTAGTATTTTGAGAAAAATCAATCCAGAAAAAGCCTTTAATGAACTTTCAGTAATAAAAAAACAAGCTGAAGATTTTTTACAAACCGATTTTTGTAAAGCACAGAGTAAATCACTTCAAGGATTTGCTCCCTCTGGTGGACAGCTCTTTGCGGAAACTCTGAAATATATAGAAACACTAGAAAGATTATCCGAAGTAAAAAAAGAAGGGCTAGTTAGAGATTTCTTGTTAAATCATGTTAGTTTATTGAATAAAAAGTATCCTAAATCACAAGGTAAAAGGGAAGATGCTATAACAATACTATCAAGTGATGAGTTGAAGAATTTTTACAATAAAGGTGTAAAAGAAGGAATGTTACAACCAATGGCATCTTACAAAGGATGCAGAAACCTGTATGACAAAATGAACCAGATAAAAAATGAATCCAAAAGTATAATTAAAAGAGAAGAACGGGAAGAAAATTTAAAGAAAATAGATAAGTCGATAATCAGCGCAATTAATGACATAAAAAAACATAGAGAAGCAATCCTTAACTGTAAAGACTTTCAAAATTCTTACATAAAAGAGAAAAAAGAACATCCATTTAGAGGCAACGCATGTCAAAAAATGATTGATATATATCAAGAGAGAATTGTTGGATATCAGGAGAAAATTCGTCAAAACTTAAACCAAATAAAAGCGATATTAAAAAGTGCGCCGCAAGAAATGGATGATGTGGAAGAATTCGAGGAAATAATTGATGATATACATGAAGCAAAGCAGTGTGATGAAATTTTTGATTCAGCTTTAATTTGTTTATCGAACATACAGAATGAGCTAGATATTCAGCTGGAAAATCCTTCAACAGAACTCAGAGCTTCACACATTAACGTTAAAACTGAGCTAACTAGGTTATAAGAACCAAATCTTTAGGATAATGAAAGCACTTTAATTCAAGACAGCTCTTAGTCTGTGTTTTAATTTGGTTGTGTTTTATTAAAAAAACTTTAGATTTATTTTATAATCGATACTCAAATATAATGACTCAAACTTGGGATTTGTTGCAAACAGGGCAAAAGGAAGGCTATAAAATTGCGTATACTAATGCTCGTATTATCGACCCGGAAACTAAACTTGATATAAAAGGTTCATTATTGACTGAAGGGGATAAAATTGTTGACTTTGGTGAATCATTATTTTCAACAAGTGGAGTTGATGAAACAATAGACTGTAAAGGGCTTGTTCTAATGCCAGGCCTTATTGACATTCACGTACATTTTCGTGAACCAGGCCAGGAACATAAAGAAACTATATATACAGGTAGCAAATCTGCAGCTGCAGGAGGCGTTACAACTGTAGTTTGTCAGCCAAACACTGTTCCAGCAATTGATAGCGTTGTTTTGGCTAAATATTTGAAATATAGAGCATTTGAAACTTCGCATGTGAATGTTGAATTTTACGCTAAAATCACCACTTCGGAAGAACACCTGACTGAAATGGCACTTTTAAAGGAAGCAGGTGCGGTTGGGTTCACTGATGATGGCATGCCAGTTATGAACCCAATGATTATGAGACAGGCGCTGCTTTATTCAAGTATGCTGGGTGTTCCTATTGCTCAACATGCAGAAGATTTAAATTTATCAGCAGGTGGTGCAATCAACGAAGGTAAAATTTCTGAAGAATTGGGAGTAAAGGGGATCTTAAGTGCGTCAGAATCGGTTATGGTAAGTCGCGATATACTGCTCATGAAAGATATGGAGAATGTGCACTACCATATTCTACATGTCTCTTCAAAAGATTCACTTGATGCTATTAAACGTGCAAAAGATTTGGGATTAAATGTTACGTGCGAAGTAACCCCTCATCACTTCACTTTGACTGAAGATATAGTAAAACAACATGGGGCAATTGCAAAAATGAACCCGCCACTTCGCACTGAAGAAGACCGTTTAGCTATGGTTGAAGGTTTAAAGACAGGTGTGATTGATTGCATTGCAACCGATCATGCTCCGCATGATCGTAGTTCTAAAGATCTGCCACTTGAAAATGCTGCATTTGGTATTGTTGGTCTTGAAACAATGCTGCCCCTTTCACTTGAACTCTATCACAGTGGGCAAATGGGTCTACTTGATGTGCTCGCAAAATTGACATATAAGCCTGCAGATATAATACACATACCACGTGGTCGTATACAAAAAAACCTTGCTGCAGACTTAATTTTAGTTGACCTCAATCATGAATGGGAAATTAAAACTGACAACTTTGCTAGTAAATCAAAGAATTCTCCTTTCGATGGTCGCAAAGTAAAAGGACACGTAGTACGTACTGTTGTGTCCGGCAAAACTATATACTCGCAGAAGAGTTAGTTATCATATCTTATCTATTCCAATTTGTTATCACCAGAATGGGCTAAGTGCACCTAAATTTAAATTAAGAAATCTTACACTGTCTCCGAATAAACACATCCTCTTATCTTTCCCTAATCTGTAAAGTTATTTTGTCTATCAATCTGATTCCAAAACAGCAAAATTATTGTATAATGTTACTTTGAAGTTTTATTTTCAATGCACAAGTTTGCAATACTTTTTTCTATACTGCTTGCAATAGTTGCTTACTACCTAAACAATGAAATCATATTTGAAATAGCAAAGCTATTTAGTGATATCTTTATCAGCTTGCTCAAATTAATAAGCTTACCTCTGGTTTTTTTATCCATAGTTTCCACAATTTCCGGGCTCAAAGACTCAATTGAAATCAAAGTCTTAGTTAAGAAAACACTATTTTATACTCTGCTTACAACTATTATAGCTGCGTTTGTTGCATTATCGTTTTATTTGTTAATAGATCCAGCAAGAAAAAATTTCATAAGTAATACAATAGGGAGTATTAACAGCAATAACCACAGTTATTTTTCATATTTAAAATCACTCATTCCTTCTAATTTTGTGCAAGTTTTTCTTGAAAATAATATGATTGGTAGCATATTAATCGCTTTTTTGATGGGTGGAGCTATTGTTTCACTTTCAAAAGAAAAGCAGGATATATTACATCAAATATTCTCTGCACTTTTTGATACGCTACTTAAAATTGCTCAGGGGTTACTAAAATTCATTCCGCTTGCTGTGTGGTCCTTTATCACATGTTTTTTGCATGAATTAAAAGGCGGTAGTGAGTTCTACAATCTTTTATGGTATTTTGTTTGCATAATGTCTGCAAATTTTGTGCAGGCATTTCTGATTTTACCGCTATTTATGTGGTATAAAGGCATATCACCAATTCAAACGCTGAAAGGGGTTATGCCAGCACTCACACTTGCGTTTTTTTCTAAATCATCCAGTGCAACATTGCCAACAACTATAGAATGTGTGCAGAACAAGCTAAAGGTGCCAAAGAAATTATCGTCTTTTATTTTACCAATATGCACAACAATTAACATGAATGCATGTGCTGCATTTATACTAATCACTGTAATGTTTGTTGCAGAAATGAACGGATACGTATTTTCCTTAAGCGAAATGTTGATATGGATTTTTTTAGCTACAGGGGCTGCAATTGGTAACGCTGGAGTGCCGATGGGGTGCTATTTTATGGCAACCAGTTATCTCATGTCGATGAATGTTCCTCTGCATATTATGGGACTGATTTTGCCTATTTATACAATCATCGATATGTTTGAAACTGCAATAAATGTGTGGTCTGATGTTTGTATCACTCAGATAATTAATAAAGAATGTAATAGTGAAACTTAAAAAATGATATTAGACAAAAATAACCTAATAATAAAAGAATTTAAAGAAGCAGAAGCAATTTTGCATGGGCATTTTGTTTTATCATCCGGGCTGCATAGTGACACATACATACAGTGTGCGAAGATTTTTGAAAATCCAAGCAGAGCCATGAAAGTTTGCGCATTATTAGCAGATAAAATAAAAAAAGAATTAAATAGCTCCATAGATTTAATATTATCTCCTGCAATTGGTGGAATAATTGTGGGTTATGAGATTGGCAGGCAGCTTGGAATAAAGACAATGTTTTGCGAGCGCGTTAATGGTAAGTTTGAATTACGCCGTGGATTTAAGATCAAAAAGGGTGAGAAAATATTGCTCATTGAAGATGTAATAACCACAGGTAAATCTTCACTTGAAGCAGTGGAATGTGCAGAAGGGGAAGGAGGTAAAGTTGTTGCTGAAGCTTCTTTGATAAAGAGAAATAGTGAAACGAAACTGCCTTTTCCTGTCATATCTTTGATTGAACTGAACATCAAAAACTACAGCGAGGAAGAACTTCCAAGTGAATTAAAACAACTACCCATAACAAAACCTGGGAGTAGGGAATATTTAACAAAGTAATCCTATAATATCTTGGAAACACAGCATTTATACACAGCTTTAGTTATTTACTCCAAGTGTATTTTATGTATACTTATTACTAAATTAATTTTGAAATGATAGAAAATGAACGAATTTAAATCGATCCGAAATATAGCAATAATCGCACACGTTGACCACGGTAAAACTACTTTACTTGATAACATGTTAAAACAAAGTGGCACATTCCGCGAGAATCAAGAAGTTCAAGAACGAGTTATGGATAGTGGCGACCAAGAACGTGAGCGCGGGATTACAATACTTGCAAAATGCACATCAATAATGTGGGGTGATGAAAAAATCAATATTATTGATACGCCAGGGCACGCAGACTTTGGTGGAGAAGTAGAAAGGGTATTGTGCATGGCAGATGGTGTGTTGCTGCTGGTTGATGCTGCAGAAGGTCCCATGCCACAAACTAAATTTGTGTTGTCAAAAGCACTAAAAGCAAATCTGAAGCCAATTGTAATAATCAATAAGGTCGACCGACCAGACAGCAGAATTGATGAAGTACTAAATGAAATATATGAGTTATTTTTTAACCTTGATGCAACCAACGAGCAGCTAGATTTTCCAGTGTTGTATGCTTCAGGTAGAAATGGTTGGTGTGCTAAGGAGCTTTCTGATGAAAGAAAAGATTTAAGCCCATTATTTTCAACGGTTATAGATTATATAAAACCTTCTGTTTATGATCAAAATGCACCTTTTGCTATGTTGGTCACTCTACTTGAGTCTGATAAGTTTCTTGGCAGAATATTGACAGGAAAGGTTTATCAGGGTGTTGCACAAGTTAATTCAGATCTTAAGGTGCTTGACCTCGATGGCAAAGTAATTGAACGAGGAAGATTAACTAAGTTGCTCTCATTTTCTGGCTTGAAACGCATTCCAGTAGAACAAGCTGTAGCGGGAGACATAATTGCAATTGCAGGACTTGAGGAAGCTTCAGTTTCAGACACTATAGCAGCACCAGAGGTTACAACTGCAGTAAGCTCAACTCCAGTTGATCCGCCGACAATGGCGATTACTCTAAGCGTTAATGATTCGCCTTTTGCTGGACAAGAAGGTACAAAGCTTACCTCAACTGCTATAAAGGATCGCTTATACGCGGAGGCAGAAACAAATGTTGCAATTACTGTGACTTTGGCACCAAGCGGTGAAGCATTTGAAGTAGGTGGGCGTGGTGAGTTACAGCTTGGAGTGTTAATTGAAAATATGAGGAGAGAAGGTTTTGAGCTTTCGGTATCACGCCCTCGCGTGTTATTTAAAGAAGAAGGCGGTAAAAAACTTGAACCTATAGAGGAAGTAGTAATTGATGTAGATGATGAATATAGTGGAATCATCATGGAAAAACTCAGCTTCCGTAAAGGTGAAGTAACTGACATGAGACCTTCTGGTAATGGCAGGACAAGATTAACGTTTTTAGTGCCATCAAGAGGATTAATCGGTTATCAAGGAGAGTTTTTAACTGATTCTCGTGGCACAGGCATAATTAACCGTTTATTTCACAGTTATGCTCCACATAGAGGTCCAATTTCTGGAAGGCGCAATGGAGTTTTAATTTCTACAGATAAGGGTGAGGCTGTGGCATATGCAATTTTCAATTTGCAAGACAGGGGAATTATGTTTATTAAGCCACAGGATAAGGTATATTGTGGCATGGTTGTCGGCCAGCATAGCCGTGACAATGATTTGGAGATAAATGTGTTAAAGGGTAAGCAATTAACAAACGTAAGAGCTTCAGGTAGTGATGAAGCTATAAAGCTCACTCCACCAAAGATAATGACACTGGAGGATATGATAGCGTATATAGATGATGATGAATTGGTGGAAGTAACTCCAAAATCTATACGTTTACGCAAGAAATTCCTTGATCCAAATGAACGTAAGCGTGCAGGAAGGGCAAAGAATAAGGAGTAATCAGAGGTTGAACATTTGCGAAAAATAGTGTATAATTATTCGTCTCCTAATTGTATTTAATTATGGCCTTTTCGAAATTTCTCGATCCAAAAAACAATTTCGCGTTCAAGAGAATATTTGGCACTGAGAAAAATAAAGATATTCTCATTCACTTTCTCAATGATATATTGGGCTTCGCTGGCAAAGATGAAATAGAAGAAATAGAATTTCTCAGCACTATCATGGATGCTGAGATTGCCTCTAAAAAACAAAGTATTGTTGATGTTTTCTGTACTGATTCTGCTGGAACCCAGCTAATTATTGAAATGGTGCGACCTGAAAGTCTTCGGTCATATTGTTTAAAAGGAGAGGAATTCCTTCAGAAAGAAACTAAAAGAGTTCTAAAACTTATTAAACCAGATGTTTTGCCATCTGAGTCTACGCATCAGTGCGAATCGGGTAACCGGTTGGTGCCAAGCGATGCGGACAATGAACCTCCTCTTGAAAAAGAAGATGCTCAATCGTGAAAGGAGCATAAACTACAAGCATCATGTGGTTGGAGAGCTAGGCTTAGTGGTATGGTGAACGTAAGTGAAGCTTCATAAGTATCGTAACGATTAAAGAGCTAAAGATGCTGATAAGCTCCGACCAAAAGGTAATGTGACATTTTTCATTTCTGGATGTACGCAAATCACCGGTATAGAGAAGTCACCTAACCCACTGTTGTATGACAGAAGGAACAGGGTAAGCCTGTATTTCCGCCTATATGGCAAGCAAACCGCAAGGAACGCTGATGAAAATGCAGGTAAAGGATAATGGAGAAAGCGAATGCCATTTTGTAACGAAATGTATAGAATTTGTAACATTAATTCGCGTGAAAACGAGCAGATTTCCATTTGGTCCCTCGTGACAAGAAACTTTGTTAACCACTTGAGGTAGAGAAGCAGATGACCTTACCCACAGAAATGATGAAGAAATTAGGAATATTTTTTACAAAAAGGACAATATTAACAAAAGAACTTTATTCTATTTAGAATATAAAGTTACAATAAATTTTCCTGTCATCTCCAAATAAATTACATTAACTTAGTATTGTATATTGTTAATAACTTAAATAATACAACCATTTTCAGCAACAAAAACCAAAGGTCTTGAGATACAAGATATTTGTATGGTTACTATGATAGTTCCTTTTTTAAGAAAGTTTTAAATTTCATACCTAACGATAAACAACTTTAGGTTTAAATTTATGAAATCAGTTGTTATATACATCAGCAAATACGAATTTAACTGGTGTTATGGACTTAAATAAATTTACCGAAAAAGCAAAAAGTCTAATTCAAAGTGCTCAAATGAAAGCGTTGGGAGCTGGGCATCAGATTTTTATGCCTGAGCATTTACTAAAAGTGATGCTTGAAGATGAATCAGGTTTAGTTCAGGATTTGATAAACGCTTGTGGTGGAAGTGTGCAAAGTATTTCTGATGCTGTGGATAGCGCAATAAAAAAGTTGCCAGTAATTGAAGGTCCAGGAAGTGGTGGCCTTCAACTTTCAAGAGAAATAGCAAAAGTTTTTGAAGATTCAATTGGTATTGCAAGAAGAAATAAAGATTCATTTGTTGCTGTTGAGCGTTTACTACAGGGCCTCACTGCACAAAAAGATGATACTGTAGGCAAAATTCTGGCAGAGAATGGTGTGACTCTACAAAAACTGAACTCAGTTATTGCAGAAATGAGAAAGGGCAGCAGTGCGGACTCGCCAAACAGTGAGGAAAAATTAAACGCGGCAAAGAAATATACAAAAGATGTTACAGAGCTTGCTATGCAAGGAAAGCTTGATCCTGTAATTGGTCGTGATGAAGAGATCAGAAGAACTATGCAGGTATCACTGAGGCGGACAAAAAATAATCCAGTGCTGATCGGTGAACCTGGTGTTGGAAAAACTGCAATAGTTGAGGGGCTTGCAAATAGAATTGTTGCAAACGATGTGCCACTTGGTTTGCATGATGCAAAGGTCTTAGCTTTGGATCTTGGAGCACTAATTGCTGGCACTAAGTTTAGAGGAGAGTTTGAGGAAAGGTTAAAAGCAGTGATTAATGAGATTTCGAGAGCGGAGGGAAAAATTATATTATTCATCGATGAATTGCACACTTTAGTTGGAGCAGGAGCAACAAGTGGTGCAATGGATGCCTCGAATCTGCTGAAGCCTGCTCTTGCGCGTGGAGAAATTCGCTGTATAGGAGCCACAACTTTAGATGAATATCGTCAGCATATAGAAAAAGATCCTGCACTTGCAAGGCGTTTTCAGCCTGTGTTTATCTCTCAACCAACTGAAACTGATACCATTTCAATACTCAGGGGTTTGAAGGAAAGATATGAGGTGCATCATGGTATAAGAATTACAGATGGTGCAATAATTGCTGCTGCAACGTTGTCCAATAGATATATAACAGATAGGTTTTTACCTGATAAAGCAATTGATTTGATTGATGAAGCAGCAAGCAGGGTGAGAATTGAAATGGATAGCAAGCCTGAAGTTATTGATGAACTTGAGAGAAAGGTTATACAGCTAAAGATTGAAGCAGAGGCTTTAAAAAAAGAAAGTGATGAAAATTCTAAACAGCGTTTAAAAAAGATAAATGAAGAGATCGAAAATCTAAATAGTAAATTTGCTGACTTGAACAGCAAATGGCAGATGGAAAAGAATAAAATAGCTAGAATACAAGAAACAGCCGAAAAATTAGATAACGCTAGAAAAGAGTTGGAATTAGTTCAGCGTAGTGGGAATTTGGGAAGAGCAGGAGAGCTGATGTATGGTGTGATTCCTCAGCTTGAGAATGAATTAAAAAATCAGGAAAAGGTTACTGATAGTTTCTTAAAGAAAGAAGTGACTGGAGATGATATTGCAAACATTGTTTCAAAGTGGACAGGAATTCCAGTTGATAACATGATGCACAGCGAAAAGGAAAAACTTCTCAACATGGAGAATGAAATAGGAAGAAGAGTAATAGGGCAGAAAGATGCAATAGAAGCGATAAGTAATGCAGTTAGGCGCTCTCGCTCTGGTGTGCAAGATACTAATCGACCTTTTGGTTCATTCTTATTCTTGGGTCCAACCGGAGTTGGAAAAACAGAATTGGCAAAAGCCCTTGCTGAATTTCTGTTTGACGATCAATCAGCGCTTTTGCGTTTTGATATGTCAGAATATATGGAAAAACATTCTGTTTCAAAGTTAATTGGCGCGCCTCCAGGGTATGTTGGCTATGAACAAGGTGGCAGATTAACTGAAGCAGTGAGGAGAAGACCATATCAGGTAATCTTATTTGATGAGATAGAAAAGGCAAATCCAGATATATTTAATCTATTGCTGCAAATCTTGGATGAGGGGAGACTCACTGATAGTCATGGCAAATTGATTGATTTTCGCAATACCATACTGATTTTAACTTCTAATCTTGGTGCTGAGATAATGCTAAAGGGGATTGCTGAGTCTGTAAAAGATGAGGTAATGCAGATAATTAAATCAACATTTCGTCCAGAATTTTTAAACAGACTGGATGAAATTATTATATTTCACAGTTTAACCAGAAATGACATCTATAAAATTATAGATGTTCAATTTTCTTATTTACAAAAAACACTTGCTAAGCGTAAACTGAGTATAAGTTTGTCGCAGGAAGCTAAAGAACTAATAGCACAAACTGGCTATGACCCTGAATATGGAGCAAGGCCCCTAAAAAGGGTGATACAAGAGTGTATTCAAAATAATTTAGCTAAATTAGTTTTATCGGGGGAAGTAGTAGAAAATGATGAACTAATAGTGTACGCTCTTGATAATGAAATCTTAGTTAAAAAGGTTTAAGTTCACTGTGTATTTTTGTTAAAAAAAATGTGTATAGATCATAATGTTGACACTGAGTCTTTATTTAAGTTAGCTGATCAAGAAAATCAGCAAGATAAAGAAAAAATTAAAAAATTTATTAAGTATTTTTATAGTTTTGTTTATAAAAGCGACCTAAAAGCCAATGATAAGTTTTTGCTATATATTGTAAACGATGCTTACAATTTTGTTTCTCAAAAAGAGAAAGATGAAAGTAAGTTAGTAGTAAGTAATATAGATGATATACCAGGAATAGAAGGCGATTTTACCACGATTAAGATAACAAACGATGATATGCCATTTTTGGTTGACTCCGTTATTACAACTATTAAGTCGCACGATTTAACCATATGCTATTACAGCAACAGCATAATTAACATTAAAAGAAAAGATGGCCTAATAGATGAGATTTACCCTTTGGAAGAAAGTAATGGAATAAAAGAGTCAGTTATATATGTAATTATCAAAGGTATAAGTGACAGTTTTGTTGATACATTAAAAGAATCTCTACAAAAAACGCTGAAAGCAGTTAATTGTGTTGTGAAAGATTGGCACTTAATGCTTAAGAAACTTGATGAGGCAAGTCTTTCTGTCATCCCAGCTGGGATCCAGGAAAAGGACACGTGGATTCCAGTGTCACGCACTGGAATGACACCAGACCGAAATCAAGAGCAAAAAGATTTTCTAGTTTGGTTAAAGAATAATAATTTTGTATTTCTAGGTTATCAAGAATATATTGCTGGTAAAGATGAAAAACTCGTCTGTGATGGCAAAAAGGACCTTGGCCTGATGAGAGTAGGTCAAAGTACGTTGATTCCTTCTGCAAACCTTGATTCCCTATACATATTGAGATCAGATCTAATCTCAATAGTCCATCGGCGTACATACATGAATTGTATAGGAGTAAAAGAATTTGATGACCAGGGTAATGTAGTAAAGGAACGGCGTTTTTTCGGGCTATTTACTTCTGTAGCGGAGGTCCAAGATATTCGAACTATTCCAATAATAAAAGATAAAGTTAAAGTTATAGAAAAAAATGCAGGATTTGTAACCGGGGGCCACAACAATAAAGCTTTGATTTCTATTTTGCAAGTGTTCTCTTGTGATGAATTATTCCAATCAAATGAAGACGAATTATTTAAAATTTGCATTTCGATCATGTCTCTTGCGATTAGGCCAAGGGTCAGATTATTTTTAAGAAGAGTCGGGGATTTTATTAGTTGCATAGTGCTGATACCGATGCGTTATGCTAGCGCTAGGCTAATGTTCAAGATACGTGACATATTGAAGGATGAGACAAGTGCAGGAAGTTCAGATATTTATAACAATCACATTATCAATGAATATGATTTGATGAAATTGCATGTAGTGCTAAAGACCAAAAATGCTAGCGTTCTTGATGATGAAGTTTTGCGTATCGAAAACAAATTAAGAAACATTACAGAAAAGTGGGAAGATCGTTTTATAGACAATTTATACAATACTTTTAGCACTGTTGAGGATATATTCATCCGTTATTGCAAGGCATTTCCAATAAGCTATCAAGAGAGTTTCGAACCTCATGACGCATATTACGATATGAAAAAATTGGAGATAGTGAGGAAGAAAGGAGTTAGCGAGGTCGATTTAAGACTTACTCGTGATAATCTTAATTATCAATTAAAGGTTTATACTCCAAACAATGGAGGCCTTGAATTATCGAAGATATTAAGGATCACTAAGAATTTGGGAGCTAAAATTCTATCTCATAATGGCTATTACATAGAAATTAACGGTGGAATATGGATACACCATTTTGTGTTGTCAAGAGTCGATGAATTAATAGACAACATTACTCTAAAAGAGCAATTTGAAATAACACTTGCGAAAGTGTTTAGCAAGGAAATTAAAAATGACTATTTCAATAGTTTGATCATTATTGCTGGGCTCAAGTGGAAGGAAGTGCTTCTGATTAGAGCGCTAAGTGCCTATCTAAAGCAGACGTCATTTAACTACAACCCAGAATATATCCAAAAGGTAGTCTCAGAGTATCCAAAAGTAGTAAAGTATTTGATACAACTATTTCATGCAAGATTTGATCCTAACATAGACATTGATAGAGCAGAAACTACGGACATTGTCAGAGAAAAAATTGAGGAACTTCTAAAAGAGATCAGCAATGTTTCACATGATTACGTTTTGCGCTCGATATTTAACTTGATAATGGCTATTTTAAGGACCAGTTATTATCAAGACGATAAACCATATTTATCTACAAAATTTGACTCAAGTAAAATAAATGGTTTGCCTGATCCTCGTCCGTATCGCGAATTGTATATTTATTCAAACCTTTTTGAGGGAATACATCTAAGAGGAGGGAAATTAGCCCGTGGTGGCTTAAGGTGGTCGGATAGGACGGAAGATTTTCGCACTGAAGTTTTGGGGCTCATGAAAGCTCAGATGACAAAAAATGCGGTTATTGTCCCTGTTGGCGCAAAGGGTGGGTTTGTAATTAAGCAAGTTTATAAAGACAAAGATACTTTAAGAGAGAAAAGTGTTGAGTGCTATAAGAGTTTTATTAGAGGAATGCTTGATATTACTGATAACGTGGTTGATGGTGAAATAATTCCACCAGAGAATGTGATTAGGTATGATGAAGACGATCCATACTTGGTAGTTGCAGCAGATAAAGGCACTGCTTCATTTTCTGATTATGCCAACCAGATAGCCTCTGAATACAATTTTTGGCTTGGCGATGCATTTGCATCTGGTGGATCAGCAGGTTATGATCACAAAAAAATGGGTATTACAGCCAGAGGTGCATGGATTGCAGCACAGAGGCATTTTTGGAAAATGAATAAGGATATTTACCAGGATACAACTGTTATTGGAATTGGAGATATGGCTGGCGATCTATTTGGAAACGGTATGCTGCTTTCAAAAAATATACATTTAATCGGCGCATTTAACCATATGCATATTTTTGTTGACCCAAACCCTGATGCAGAAAAGAGTTTCACAGAGCGTAAACGTCTCTTTGAGTTACCATTTTCAACTTGGATGGATTATAATAAAGATTTGATTTCTAAGGGTGGAGGAGTATTTGAGCGTAGCAGTAAGCAAGTAAACATTTCTCAAGAAATAAAAAAGTGCTTTGATATAACAGAAGATATGCTACCTCCAAGTGATTTGATTAGATATCTATTGAAAGCAAAAGTGGACTTCATATGGAATGGAGGAATCGGCACGTTTGTTAAGGCAAAGAGTGAAAATCATAGCATGGTCGGTGACAAAGCAAACGATGAGTTAAGAGTGAATGGTAAAGATATTAGAGCTTCTATGTTTATAGAGGGTGGAAATCTTGGTTGTACACAGTTTGGAAGAATAGAATATGCTGAAAAAGGTGGATATATCAATGCAGACTTTGTTGATAATTCAGCCGGAGTGATATGTTCGGACCTTGAAGTTAACATTAAGATTGCATTTGTTTCAGCTATGAAAGCAGGGGGTATTTCTTTAGAAAAAAGGAATGAAATACTGGCAAGTATGGTGGATGAAGTTGCATCCAAAGTGCTTGAGAACCACAACAAAATTGAAACAAAAGCATTACTTCTTGAGTGTTTGCAAGCTAAAGAGAGATTGGAGCAGCACCACAGGTTACTGCTCAGTTTAGAAAAATCTGGGCTGTTAAACCGAAGCGTAGAATTTCTTCCAACTGAAGAAGAGATAGCAAGGATGTTAACTGGTGCAGAAGGTTTCAGTTCTCCTCAGCTCTCTGTTCTAATGTCTTATGCTAGAACAGCAATAAAAAATGAAATTATACATTCCGATCTGTCTGAAAAAGATCTTATATCTCATGACTACTTGCTAGGTTATTTTCCTAAAAAGATGGTAACAAAGTTTAAGGATTTCATATTAAAACACCAACTTCGTAGAGAAATTATCTCTACTTGCATTGCAAATGATGTAGTGAATAGAATGGGCTGTATATTCATCAATAATTTGGCTGAGAACACTGGAATTAAGATACAAGAAGCGGTTAACATATATATTGTTGTTAACCACCTGTATGATTTAAACAGCCTGTGGCAGAAAATTGATGAATTGGATGGAAAAATTGATGTTAACTCATACTTACAAATAGTGAGGAACGTGCAGAAATTTATTGGCAGAGTATCATTTTGGCTAGTGAAAAATCTTGGCAAGCTTAGCTTTGTAGAATTGGATGATGTTACAAAATTTAAAGATGCAATTGAAACTTTAGGCCAGAACTTAACTGATGTTTTAGATGAACACCTATTAAAGATCTATAGCCATGGATCAACTTCTTTAGTAGAACTTAATATAAATAAAGATCTAGCAAAAAAAGTTGCTGATCTATGCGTTCTTGCTTATGCACTGGACATTATATCTGTTGCTGAACAGACATCTTTGTCCATTCTTGATGCTGGTAAAATATACTTTGAGTTAAAGTCGCTGTTAAGATTCGATCTGATTAGAACAATTGCCATCAAGATGAAAAGCCGCTCTTCTTATTGGGATCGCAGCTTAGTTAATGATTTATTGGACGATTTAAGCAATTACCATCACAAGCTAGCTGTTAAAGTCATAAAAGCTACTGATAACCCCGAAGATAAGGTTCAAACCTGGGCTTGTGATGATAAGGACTACATAGAACGTTATAATAGTTTTTTAGATGAGATGGTTGCTTCTAAACTTGATTTAAGCAAATTAATATTTATAATCAGAAGGATTAAAGTACTTGCTTCATAGGAAAATGTTCAATATAGGTCTTTCAGAAATTTTAGTTGTAGCTTTAGTGAGCATAATTGTTCTTGATAAAAATAAGGTACCTGTATTTATTGATTTTATTAAGACTATATATAGGTATTTTACAATTGTAAGGTTAAAAGCCAGAAGGTTATTGAAGGATGCCGGAATTGAAGACTTATATAAAGAGTGTAATACTGAGAAAGTAAATTACATAGTTGGTAAAAATGGTAAGCTTTATCCTACTTACGATATAGATAATACATCTAAAGATAATGACAGCGAAGATTCTGGTAGTAGATGATGTACTATCTAATGTCAAGCTTTTAGAAGCTCGACTAAAAGCAGAGTACTATACGGTTATCGTAGCTCATGATGGTGAAGAAGCTATAGATTTAGTAGCAAAGCAGCAGCCTGATATTATATTACTTGATATCATGATGCCAAAGATGAATGGCTTTGAAGTTTGTAAGGAGCTAAAGAGTGATCCCTTGACAACCCATATTCCAATAATTATGGTAACTGCGCTGCATGATACTCATGATAGAGTGCAAGGTATTAATGCTGGCGCGGATGATTTTCTGACTAAACCAATAAACGAAACTGCTTTATCTGCACGAATTAAGTCTCTCACACGCTTAAAGATGATTATCGATGAATTGCGTTTGAGAGGAGAAACTAACGCTGAGATTGGTGGAGTCGCAGGAAACAGTATTATGGATTATTCCAATCAGATTTTTGATGCTAACATACTTGTTATAGATGAGGATGTTCATCAAGCAGAGCAGATATATAATATATTAAAGCAACGCTTTAGGTCAATTAAAATACTGAGTGATCCAATGGAAGCATTGAAGGTTGGTATTGAGAATGGTTACGACCTGATCATTTCTGATATGCAATTTTCAAAAACTGACGGCTTGCGTTTGTGTTCTGAGTTTCGTAGTAAGGTGGAAACACGTTATACACCAATTCTGATTCTTTCTGAGGATTATGATAAAAACAATTTAGTAAAAGCACTTGATGTAGGTGCTAATGATTATTTAACAGTACCTTTGGATGAGGGTGAGCTAATAGCAAGGGTTAATTCGCAAGTAAAACGCAAAAGATATCAAGATGCCTTGAGAATGAATTTATTTAATAATGCGGAAATGTCTATAAAGGACCCATTAACTAACTGTTATAATAGAAGATATTTTGATGCACACTTAAGAAACATTGTTAAGGACTCTGTGGAAAAGGATAGAAGGTTGTCTCTTATGATACTTGATATAGACTATTTTAAGATGGTGAACGACAGTTTTGGGCATAGTGCTGGAGATGAACTTTTAAAGCAAATACAGAGAAGAATTTCTGAAAATATTAGAGTGACAGATTTGTTAGCTAGATTTGGTGGTGAGGAATTTGTTGTTGTAATGCCAGATACCGATACATCAGATGCGTATACTATTGCGGAAAGAATACGCAAAATTATTGCTAAAAAACCTTTTATACTTGCGGATAAAAATACAACCCACGATGTAACTGTGAGCATTGGAATTGCAGAAATGCAAGAATCTGACCTTGACAATATTAAAGAATTTATAGTACGTGCCGACAAATATTTATATAAAGCAAAAAACAGTGGTAGAAATAGAGTGGTTACTGGCTATAGCTAAAGTGGCTTAAGTTTGCCGACAACCGTCATTCCGCTACTAGTTAGCGGAATCTATGCTGAGATACCGCGAATGAATCGCGGTATGACGGTTCGCGGCAGCATGACGATAAGGTTTATACCTTGTCATTCCAGTGCTTGACACTGGAATCCAGTTTTCCATATAATCTCATCGAAAACGTTGTAACCACTTTCCATGCTAGTTTGCTTGTTCACAAGCAAACTTTTCTGGATCCCAGTGTCTGGGCACTGGGATGACACCCTGACAACCGTCGTCCCGCTGCTTGTTAGCTGGATCTATGCTAAGAGATACCGTGACGGTATGACGGTTCGCGGTGGCATGACGATAAGTTCATCATCCCGCTACTTGTTAGCGGGATCTATGCTAAGAGATACCGCGAATGAATCGCGGTATGACGTAGGACTGCTAAGATTAAAGCGACAACATGAGGTTTCTCAGCTCTGGAAATTTCACGTTTAACTGCAAAAATAGATACTTATTTAAAAAATATCCTGTGACTTTCAGTCCTAACTGAAATTCTTGGAATGAGTAGCTGTTTTGTAGGTTATTATTGTATACATCATGTAATATTTGTGGAAAAGGTAGGAGTTTATCTGTTTGGTAGAAGTCATAGTTTTAAATCCTCCTGATTAAGTTTTATCGCTATGACTCCCCCACCAGAACCGTGCTTGCAGCTTTCCCGCACACGGCTCCACAATGTAGTATTCACAGCATTTCCTATTTTGTATATAATGAGTAGCATATTCTTGGTTTTGGTAATGGATTAACTTGTAGATAGTGTATAAATTGCTTTGAATTCATACTCTTCTTCTGACTACGTCGGTTTATCCATTTATACGCTAGCTTGATTACCCGCCAGAAGAATTTATTCAACCACCGGTAATTTCCGCTAACTCCGAAGTATAGTACTTCCCAAAGTAAATGATAAAGGTATAATAAGCTATTTGAGTTATAATGGCGTATAGTGTGGATTTAAGGGAAAGGGCAGTATCGATGATAGAAAAAGGGAAGTCAAAGGTTGAGGTGGCAGAGCTTTTGGAGATAGGAATAGCAACTCTGTACCGCTGGTTAAGAAAGAAAGCCGCTGGTGAAAGCCTAAGGCCATCGAAAAACGGCAGCTTTATTCGAAAAATAGACCCAAAAATACTCGAAGAATATGTTAAAAAGAATCCAGATCATACGCTGGCAGAGATGAAACAAAATCTTGGATTTGGAATAAATTCAATTTGGTATAGGCTGAAACAGCTAAGAATTACTTTAAAAAAAAGTTACACTATATCAAGAGCGCAATCAAGAAGATAGGCAGCGATTTACCGATAAAATCTCAAAAATAGACCATTCCAGCATCTTATATATAGATGAAGCAGGAGTTGATAATAGGTTATACCGAGAGTATGGACGTGCTCCAATAGGAAAGAAAATTTATGCAGATATTCCAGGAAGAAAACGAGAGAGAATCAGTATAATAGGCGGGTGGATTGGAAAGAGATTTATTGCACCAATGACTTTCAAAGGTGGGTGTGACAAAGAGGTATTCAATACATGGTTAGAGAAGATGTTATTACCTAAATTGCCACATGGTACTACAATAGTTATGGACAATGCCACATTCCATAAAACTCCCAAAACAAAGGAGTTAATAGATAATGCTAGATGCCGTTTGCTCTATCTACCAACATATTCACCAGATTTGAACCCTATAGAGCATTGTTGGAATACCATCAAAAGCCGCCTCAGACCTTTAATGCATAAATATACAGACTTACAACTTTTGGTTGGTAATACCATAATGGAAATTTATCATTCATTTTAGAAAATACTATATTCCAAAGTTTCAAGGCTATGAGAGAGTAAGTTATTGGCTGCCACTCTTCTTCCTGAGCCTCCATGCTGAGCTTTTGGTTTGCTAAATAATTGTTTGAATGATTTTAGTAGCATTACTTTTCCTTATCTGAAACTTTCGATAATTCAGCTTCTAATTCTTCTATTGTTGGCAGAGCTGTTTTTATGTTTTCTGGTAGATTCTCAGTGATTTGATATTCTGCAAGACCTATTGGTTTGGTCATGTCTCGGAGTGTATATTTAGCAAGTACATCGTCTTTAGATTTACATAAGATTAACCCTATAGAAGGTTGATCTGTCGAGTGCTTCAGTAAATCATCAACTGCAGAAAGATAAAAATTCATTTTACCAGCATATTCCGGCTTAAAATCCTTATCTTTTAGTTCAATCACTACGAAGCAACGTAACTTTAAATGATAGAATAATAAATCAATATAAAAGTCTTTATTACCAACATCTAAATGAAATTGTCTACCAACAAATGCAAATCCTTCACCGAGTTCTAACAGAAATTTTTCCATATGCCCTACGAGTCCTTTTTCTACTTCTCTTTCATGAGCATCCTTACCTATACTTAAAAAATCAAAAATATACGGATCTTTTAATGTGTAATGTGCTAGATCGGATTGTGGAGATGGTAATTTTTCTTTAAAGTTATTTCCCTTGACGTTTATGTAGTCCAAGCTCTATCTGCATAACCATAATGTTACGTATGTTCAATAGCTTTTTTTACATAAAATAATCTTATTTCATGACTTTCTATTTTTTCCAAAAGAGTGATATTGTGATACCAAGTTAATTGTGCAAGAGGCTCCTGCACAAATTCAACATCAGGATATTCTTCGGCAAACTTACGCATATACTTCAGATTTCTCATGCTAAAGCCTTTCATTTCTGGAAATGTACTTCTCAAATCCTTACTTAATTGATCAATTACCTTAGCTCCCCAGATTTTGGCGTTTTAGGATCTCTGTACCAATATGGTGGTAAAGCAAAATAAGCTTACTATTTACTGCAAGTGCTGCTTTATAACGGTTTGTTGCAATATGATCCTTCAACTGCTCTAAAAATTCTGTATATTCTTTTGCTATAATTTTTGTCATACGGTTCCTTTTAATCCATTATACAATTCCTTTGTCTGTCGAGAAGACAATCTTTCGCTTGCCTTCAGCTTTGAAGGAATTCCTTATTGACTTCAAACTTGTCCATCAACTAAAATATATTGACTTTACGTGCAATATTAGCTTTAAACCAGTAAAACAAGCTGCTTAACATATGCGTTTTTTCTATTCTAATTATATTCTTTTTTTGTCTTTATGTTGTTTTTTGCTTTTTTCGTTATCTTCAACAAAAGCCCAAACGAATGATACGTTAGCTATTCCTATACCACAAAGGAAAAAAGAAATAGTTGAGCACACTGTTGTAGCACAACCGAGGCAAATTATCGAAATGCAAGAAGAAGTCATTATTAACGAGGGTAAAGAATTCATTCCTGTTCCAAAAAGAAAAAAAAGTGTAGAGAAGAAACTAAGAAGGGATGTCAGAGAGGCAAAGAATGAAATAGGAAACGAAAAAAGCGTTGAGAGCAAAAAGGATGAATTAGTTGTAACAGAAATTATTAACTCTATAAGAGAAAAGCTCACAAAATGCTGGAGCATTCCTGAAAGCATAGCTTACAAAGAAAATTTTAATATAAAAATTAACTTATTGTTATCCAGTCAAGGCGAGATAATTATGGCGGATGTAGCAGACAGTGATTCCTATCGAAATAATCCACTTTTCAGGTCGATAGCAGATAATGCAATGCGTGCAGTATATAAATGTAGCCCATTGACCGGCTTGCCTACTCAGCACCACCACATTTGGCGTGAAGTAACACTAGATTTTATTCTATAGCTAAAGTAATTCTATAATTTAATAAGCCCACTGTATCCGTTCAGGATAGCAGCAAGGTAGTATAACCATAGAGTAAAAGTGAGTTTACAACAAATGGTGTCATCCCAGTGCTTGACACTGGGATGGCTTTGTTGCATCGCTAGCTATGATGGATTAAAGATAAAAAAGGTGGAGAATATCAGTAGCTTATTATTCTGGTATTTATAACAAGAACGGTCAGTGAATACCTAAATTTGAGTAAAAGAAATTTCACTACCACTCACTAATCCGGCTAAAATTCAAGAATTTCAATGCTTTAGCTATTTTCAATAGAATTAAATTTATTAATATAAATAATAAATTACTATTCTTAAATTTGATCAGATTGATTGCAAAAAAACAAGATTTTCAATAGGTTGCTTATAATCCTAATTATAGTTAGCCTTTCATAAGTAGCGATGCAACAAAGCCCACTGGGATCCAGTTTTCTTTACAAATTCACCAAAAGTGCTTCATTCTATAACGCAAAACCCATACTTACCAAACCCAATGCATTACTTGCAATTAAGTTTCCTGGATCCAAGTAGTCTGGGCACTGCCGTCATAAAGGAACTAGTGTCAGCTACTTTCATGACACCCTTCTGGTAGGCCCAAATCGCAATGTTCGTACAGTTATGGAATGAACCGCGGTATGACGTAGGAAGATCTGAGCAAACTTTCAATCAGAAACAGCCAAAGATCTCTCTAAGATGTCAGTTTCTTTTGTATCTTCAACTTTACCGTCCTGGTCGAATGAAATTTGCAGAGACTTACTACTATACTTCCTTTTTCCTAAAAAATTGGCTTGTTTAATTTTATATGAGACATAGTACCAAACATTGTCATCGAACTTTGATACTAATGTTGGTGATCCTAAAGTGTGAACCACTTTTTCTTTATCGTCACCTACTTTTATCTTGCTCCACAATTCAACACTAATGCCAGGAGCTCCGTGATTGTGAATAGTGTGAGTGCAGCTCACTGTAAATAATAAAATAAAAGATATTAATACTCGCATTTCTGTTGATAAATTACTTGAAGCTATAATACACTAATAAATTATCTGCCGTCAAATTTCAAAAAAGTTAAATTGACTGATTCTCAATATCACTTAATATAATATTTACTTTAGAAAATAATAGGTGTCTTATGTCATTGTTAGAAGCAGATCCAATATACAAACCTTTTAATTACCCTTGGGCGTATGATGCGTGGCTGCAGCAACAAAGAATCCATTGGATACCTGAGGAAGTTCCGCTTGCTGATGACGTAAAGGATTGGAAAACTAAACTTTCAAGTGTAGAAAAAAATCTACTAACCCAGATCTTTAGATTTTTTACTCAGGCAGACATTGAAGTAAATAACTGCTACATGAGGCATTATTCAAATATATTTAAGCCAACGGAAATATGCATGATGCTTGCAAGCTTTTCCAATATGGAAACTATACACATTGCAGCTTATTCTTATCTTTTAGACACAATTGGCATGCCAGAAAGCGAGTATCAAGCATTCTTAAAGTATGATGCTATGAGAAAGAAGTATGAATACATGTTAGAATTCGAGGAAAGCAAAAAACACGATAAAAAACATGTAGCTAAAACTCTAGCGGTGTTTGGTGCATTTACCGAGGGGTTGCAGTTATTCGCATCATTTGCAATTTTGCTCAATTTTCAACGCTTTGGAAAAATGAAAGGCATGGGACAAATAATTGCCTGGTCAGCCCGTGATGAAACTTTGCACACCAATTCAATTATCATGTTGTTTAATACATTTATTAAAGAGAATAATGAAATTTGGGACGACGAGTTTAAAGAGGAATTATATTCTGCATGCCGTACTATTGTTGAGCTTGAGGATGAGTTTATAAAGCTTGCTTTTAATTTCGGAGACGTTGAAGGACTATCTGCAGAAGAAGTGCGCAATTACATACGCTACGTAGCAAACAGACGGTTAATGCAATTAGGTCTTGAGTCCATATATGATGTTAATGATAATCCTATTCCGTGGCTTGATGAAATACTAAATGGCGTGGAACATACGAATTTCTTTGAAAATAGAGTAACAGAGTATAGCCGTGCAGCAACTCAAGGCACATGGGAGGAGGCTTTTACTGAAAACGACACGAATAATAAGTGAGTGCTAATTTCACTCTTCTTTGTCATTCCAGTGTCAGCTACTTTCATTACGTCATTTGCTGTGCAGTTTAGACAGTTTTGCTTTACTTAACAACTAACTTACCATATATATGTCCATAGGACATTGGTATATAAGAACGTGCTACAACTATTAATCTTACTCACGGTCATCACTTCAGTTGCATTCTTTGGTCATTTAGTTCCAATGGAAGCAAAAACCTTCTTGTACTCAACGAGCCTGAGTATAAAAGAGGTTTTGCTATTTATAATGCCTTTTATTATTTTTGCGTTAATCTTTAGCAGTGTTAACAATCTTAAGCAGTCAGCTATAAAGTTCATATTGTTACTTATTATAATGATCTTCTTGTCAAATCTGGCTTCAAGTTTAATAGCTTATTCTGTTGGGCATTTTATCATACAAAACACTCATTCAATACAAGATATAACGTATGAAGAAACAATTGTTCCCTTATGGTCGTTTAGGCTGCCTGCATTGCTTTCTAATTTTTATGCCCTTGCCTGTGGATTTGTGTCCAGCATAGTAGTGTCCACACTGCTACCCAAGAAAAGCAAAGAGCTTTCGAACAAAATGTTAGATTTAACTCTCTTTATTTTGAAGACGTTTTTGACGCCGATTATTCCAATATTTGTACTTGGGCTTGCTTTAAAAATGCAGCATGATCAAGTTTTATCTATAATATTTAAGGATTACTCAATAATTTTCATTATTATAGCATCTGCAACCTACCTTTATGTTTTCCTCTTATATGGAGCAGCAAATTCATTCAAGGTTACAAGCTGGATAGCTAGTATAGGCAATATGATACCGGCATTTATTACTGCAATGAGCACAATGTCTAGTAATGCAACTATGCCACTTACTCTTGAAGGAAGCAAAAAAAATGTAAAGCAACCTGACATAGCATCGTCTGTTGTACCAATAACTGCTAGCTTTCATTTAGTAGGTGATTGCTTTTTTATCATAATATTATCAATGATAATTGCCTCCGGTTATTCATTGTTCACAATAGATTATGTAACTTTTCTTCTCTATTTTTTGTTATTTAAGTTTGCTATCGTGGCAGTGCCGGCAGGAGGAATTATGGTAATGCTACCTATTCTTGAGAAATATCTCAAATTCTCTCCAGAAATGCTTTCGTTAATTACAGCATTGTATATAGTGTTTGATCCAATAATCACTTCAGCAAATGTTATGGGTAATGGTGCCTTTACTATAATATTTTCAAAACTCTATGATAAGCTTAAGTAATGTCTATTTTAGCGATTGATACTGTAGGTATTGGTAGTTCAATAGCAATAGTTGATTATGATGGTAACTGTTTTGTAGAGCACAATTCCACCAGCAATAGTCATGCAGAATCATTTTTTCAAATACTAAGTACTTTATTTGATAAGCACAACTATAATTATGATAAAATAGATCATTTGGCGGTAGTAGTTGGACCAGGAAGTTTCACTGGAATTAGAGTTGGTATATCAGCTGCACAAGGTATAAATCTTGCTACAAATAAGCCGTTATACGGGGTTAGTGCGCTGGAAGTTCAAGCCTACGCAATATCTTTGCTTTGTGCAAATAGCAAAAAAAATATCAGAGCTATAATCAAAAATGCTCAAGGGTTTTATACACAGTTATTTGATTTCAATTTATTGCCGCTGTCTGGTCCAACTGCAGCATGTGACCCTGGTTACGCTACAAGCAGTACACATATGGATTGCAATTTAAATGCTAGCCATGCAGGGCTATTAGTTCATTATAGACTGAAGAACAAGCAAAAATTAAATGAAGTTGAAGCTCTATATTTAAATGAGCCTCAGTATATGAAATTGCTATAGACTATTTTTTTGCATACACGCAATTTGGCTAAGCTTGTGCATCTGGTTTACTATCTCTTGAGCTACTTCTTTTATACTCATATTTGAATTTTCTATCTCTATAGCACTCGGTGGTGTAAATAAATTGTTAATCCTACATTGCTCTATCATGCTATTTAGATTAATCACCTTCCTATTTTTTCTTTGCCTTTTTAATGCAATACGCTTTTGTAATGTCGGTAGATCACACCTAAGTACCACAGGAAGGATTTCTGTGTTCATTTTTTTACTAAGCCTTACTATTGAATCATACATCCTCATGTTCTGGTCATTATTTTCCATCAACTCATCAATAAATATGTAATTTTTTGAGTGAATCGGATAATTTTCTATTACCTGAAGCATAATTTGCATAATGCCATATATTCTATCTTGAACTTCTTTAGGTATTTGATCACGTTCAAAGACACCATCGTATATAGAGCAAGCTTGAACATTGTTATAGAACTTGCTATTTACAATTAATGCGTCTATCATATTAGATAATTCTATTGCTGTGGAAAGTTTACCACTTCCCGAAAGACCAGAGAGATATATGAAAAATCCTGCTGGCTGTTTTTTTGTGTTAATATTTACCATATTATTTTCAATCTTGAAACTTACATTTATAATAACATAAAAATGAAGCTTTAAAACATATGAAATATTATATAGAAAATTATTTTTGTAGTTAAGATATTATGTAATTTAAAAACATAAATTCTGTATATAAACTCTATAATAACGATAACTATTTTTAAGCAAGCTACAACACAAAAGTGTTTGGTATTCAGAAAGCAAGACAGAGTGGCATAGACTTATTAGTTTACTACAAGTCTCTTTTCGCGTATAAACCTTCAGAAGATTCTAACAGAGGATTGTGTTGTTAACAAAGAGCAGAGTAAAAAGGGATCTAGTCTATGCCTATCAGATTTTGTCCTACCTTAAGTTCGATGATCATACATATACTCACCTTTCAGTGCGTTCTGAAGATCAAAAGTCGTTTTATATTTATCCGTTTGGTATGCGTTTTGATGAAGTAGATGAACGTTCGTTAATGAAAGTATCATTTGATGGAGATGTAATTGAAGGCAAAGAATATCAATATAATAGAACTGGCTATATAATTCATGGTTTTGTTTATCAAGCAAGGAAAGATATTCAAGCAATTTTTCACTTGCATACACCTTCTATTGTAGCGGTTTCTTCTCTCAAAGATGGGCTGCTTCCTATAAGTCAATGGGCACTGCACTTTTACAATAAAATCTCTTACCATAATTATAATTCCCTAGCACTTAGCGATACAGAAGGAAAGAGGTTAATAGCTGATCTGAAAGAAAATTTTGTCATGTTAATGCGTAATCATGGATCTATAACGTGTGGTCGGACTATACAAGAAGCAATGTTCTACACATATCATTTAGAACGAGCGTGCAAAACTCAATGTTTAACGTTAGCAATGAATAAGGAGTTATCAATTCCAAGTGAAGAAATTTGCTCAAAAGCTGTAAAGGATCTCCTATCTTTTGAAAGCAATCTTGGTGAGAGGGATTGGCACGCATGGGTTAGACTAATTAAAAGTAAGTTGTAAGAGACTTTCGCACTACTATCTGTCATCCAAGTAGTGACCTTACCCAGAAAAAGTAGAGAGAAAGTTAAGACGTTTTTGGAGTAAAATAAAACGTTTTTTCAAAATATGACAAATAGAAGAGAATATACAGCAGAATTCAAATTAGAAGCTGTTAAGCTGGTTAAAGAAACAGGTCAAGCAAGTACAAAAATAGCAAAAGATCTAGGTATAGATGGCAGTATGTTAAGTAAGAAAATATGATGGAAAAATGTCTGGAGCATACGCATTTCCAGGCAAAGGCTCCTTATGACAAAGAAAGATTTGATCTAAAAAAAGAACTAACAAGAGAAAGAGACATCTTAAAAAAAGCCCTGGGCAAAGAAAAAGAGTAAAGTATTCTTTTATATAGAAATTGCTATAAAACACAGGAACTATGTAGGGTTTTGTACTGGTGGTATTGGTTGCTAAGGAAAAAAGCAGTAAAGAATTAGCAAAAGAAGGGCTTCTAGCAGATATTCAAAAAATACATCAAGCTTCTAAATGCAGATATGGAGCCCCTAAAATTCACGCTGAATTAAAAGCTTTAGGCAAAAATTAAAACAGTACAAAGTGTTATGCAAGAAAATGGCATTAAAGCCAAGCTTAGACGAAGGTTCAAAAATAAAAAACAGCAAATAAGCAACCGAGTTGTGGCTCCGAACACATTGGATCAAAATTTTACTACTGATCAGCCAAATAAAGTTTGGGATTACCTACATAAAAACTAAAGAAGGTTGTTGGCGGCAATAATTGACCTATATTCACGCATGGTGGTTAATGAGTAACATGATAATTAGTTATAGATTCTTTATTGATGGCCGTTGATAAACGCAAACCCGATAAAAATCTGCTGTTACATAGCGATCAAGGGTCACAGTATACCTCTCAAAATTACCAATTTCTATTGAATACAAAAAACATCATTTCCAGCATGAGCCATAAGGGCTGTTGTTACGATAACTCTGTTGCAGAAAAGTTCACTTAAAAGGGAGCTGCTTATTGATACTTCTCGCTCAACAAACCAGAACTGCCATATTTGAATACATAGAAATCTTTTATAACAAATAACGTAGACATTCTACTATTAACTATTGCATTCCTGCACAATTTATTCTCATGATAAAAACGTCTTAACTTTCTCTCTACTTTTTCTGGGTAAGGTCAATTTGGGTCTGCACCATTTTTGAGTAATAGTTTTACTTCTTGTGCATTACCATCTTCTACAGCTAGGAATAATTGTTCTTCCTGTGTTTTTACGCGTGTTTCCACATTAGATATAAAAAATAACAATACTAAACATGCAATACCAATAATGCTAATATATTTTATAATTTTTCTCATAAGATATTTTACAATGCTTCTAATAATATTAGATATCATCTATAAAATTAAAAAATCCATGAAAGGGGATGAAAATATGTAAAAAAGTATTATTGATTAATTAAAAACAGATTTTGATTTGATAATACTAATAAAATCGATTTATCTTAAATTTACGTTGATTTTTACCTGTTATTTTTTGTAGTTTATCCAACGTAAATTCCAGGTAAAACAAAGTCGTTATCTCCAACCGTTACAACCAACTCTCCTTCTTTAATTTTTATTTGATTAGGTGTATGGTCCCATACCATCACACTCTGGGATCATACACCTAAAGTACTCCGACACTGGGATGACACCCCGGGGTTTCTGGGATGACAAAAAAGAGCCCCCTGAGCAAAAATCTTATAGCCACTTGAATGATAATTGACTTTTTGCCTAAAATAACTAAGAAAGAAACTTCTCATCAAGATAACTTAAATATATACTAATTCTCTTATTTTTAAACGATTTCTCATCATGAATTGCACGATCAAAAACCTGAATTTGACTTGTTATAATGCTACAATTATTATTTGCAACTTCTAATACGCCACTATCAATTACAACCTTCTTTTCTGTTTGGTTACTCATTTTAACAGTAATCATACCAGGCAATAAATAAATTAAGTAAGGAGCATGGTGAGCTAAAATCATAAGCTCCCCTTCGAGCCCAGTTACTGAAAGAGAAACCACTCCACTGAATGAAATTTGATCATCAGGAGAGAAAAATTGCACTTTAAAAGTATTCATAATCTTTAACTTTTATTTAGCTTCAGCTTGTATTAATTCAGCCTTTTTTATTGCTTCATCTATATTCCCCACCATATAAAAAGCAGCCTCTGGTAAGTGATCATATTTGCCTTCAACAATCCCTTTAAAACTGGAAACAGTATCAGAAAGTGAAACAAATTTACCAGGCATGCCAGTAAATATTTCTGCAACGTGAAAAGGTTGAGAAAGAAATTTCTGAATCTTACGAGCCCTATCAACAATAATTTTATCTTCATCAGATAGCTCATCCATACCAAGTATTGCGATAATATCTTGCAGTGATTTATAAGTTTGCAATATACGTTTCACCTCAGAAGCTACATTATAATGTTCTTCACCAATGATTTCAGCAGATAAAGACTGAGAAGTTGAATCAAGTGGATCAACAGCAGGGTATATTCCCATTTCAGCTATTTGCCTTGACAACACTGTGGTTGCATCAAGGTGAGAGAATGTAGTTGCTGGGGCTGGATCAGTCAAATCGTCCGCAGGAACATATATAGCTTGCACAGAAGTAATAGAGCCAGAAGTTGTTGAAGCTATTCTTTCTTGCATTGCACCCATATCAGTTGCAAGGGTTGGCTGATAACCAACAGCTGACGGTATTCTTCCAAGTAAAGCAGAAATTTCAGAACCAGCTTGTGTAAATCTAAAGATATTATCCACAAAAAATAGAACATCTTGGTTTTCACGGTCACGAAAATACTCTGCCATAGTAAGTGCTGTTAAAGCAACTCTAGCCCTTGCTCCAGGAGGCTCATTCATCTGACCATAAACCAAAACAGCTTGAGATTTTTCATGCTCATTTATATTTATTACATTTGAAGTGATCATCTCGTGATAAAGATCGTTACCTTCACGCGTTCTCTCCCCTACCCCGGCAAACACAGAAAATCCTTTATGAGCTTTTGCTATATTATTAATTAATTCCATTATTAGGACTGTTTTACCAACACCGGCTCCACCAAATAAGCCAATTTTTCCTCCTTTAAGATAAGGTGCAAGAAGATCTATAACTTTTATTCCCGTAACTAAAACTTCTTCCTGTATTCTCTGTTCAGTAAAACTTGGAGGTGCTCTGTGTATAGGCTCTAAGTTATACTTTCCCTTCAGTGGACCACACTCATCTATAAGCTCTCCAACAACATTAAAAATCCTTCCTAAAGTTGAACGCCCAATTGGCACCGATATTGGTGCACCTGTATCAACAAATTCATCCCCCCTTGACATGCCATCTGTGCTATCCATAGCAATACAACGAACTATATTGTCACCTATATGCTGCGAAACTTCTAAAACCAGCTCCTTATCCTTATATTTTAGTTTGCTTTTTAAAGCATTAAATATTTTAGGCAATTCACCTTCAAATTTTATATCAACAACTGCTTGAGTTACCTTAATCGCTCTACCTATATTCATCTCTTTATTTTTATCACCTAACACTATAATTCCATAAAAGAACTTCTAAAGAAAATAAATTTTATATTATTAATAGAAATTTTGCAACATTAAAACGCTTACTAGTTACGCTTCATTACAAACAATGCAAATGCATTTAATAGCCAAGTAATAATAAACAATACTAAACTAAGCGCATAAGCAGCAAGAGTTTGTACACTATTGAAATCCTGATCTCCGGTAAGTAATGTAGCGATCTGCACGGTAATGGTAGTAACTGAATTAAGAGGGTTAAAAGTCAAATTTGCGTTGATTCCCACAGCCATTAGCACAATCATTGTTTCACCTATCACTCTTGAAATTGACAATAAAATTGCACTTAAAATTGTAGGCATTGCATAAGGTATTGTTATATGCCATATAGTTTCCGCTGGAGTTGCACCAAGTGCCATGAAGCCATAACGCAAGCTTTTTGGAACAGATCTTATGGCATCTTCGAGTAAAGAAATAATAAAAGGAAGAATCATTATCCCAATCGATAAACCGGCAACTAAGGCACTTTCTGAGTGTATACTTAAACCAAAAAAATTTGCTACCTGCTTTATAAAGAAAGACAAAAACACAACCGCGAAATATCCATATACAACCGTAGGAATAGCAGACAAAACTTGCAAAGTTGTATTAACAATATAACGCACTTTCTCACTCGCATATTCACTAATATATATTGCAGAAAATAAACCAAGCGGAACGACAACTAACATTGCTATAATAGTTATAAGTAATGTACCAACTAAAAGCGGCGCTATACCAAAACATCCTATCTTCTCTTCATTGATAGTGACTACATTGTGGCCCCATTTCAAGCAAAACAAGAATTCTGAAATAGCTACTTTATTAAAAAAACTAATGGATTGAATAAAAATAGACAGCATTATAAATAAAGTGATAAAAAATGATATGGCCAAAGCCACAAATAACGAAAGTTTTATTATCTTATTTCTTTTATTTTTAAAGATAAAAGCAAGCATGAAAAAAAGTAACGCTATAGAAATAAAAGTTACAAAACAATTATTATAGAATACTAACAACCAAGTTAGCATCCATACACAACTAAGATATAGATAAGATTTAACCTTATTTACTTCTTGAAACCTACTAAAACAAAATAAAAGGATTAGTAAGACAGGTATGACTATCACCGAATTCATTCTTCCATGCATCAAATTTTATTCTACGAAAATGTCATACAAGTTCACCATTATTTGACAATAAAGTAAAACAATTTAAAATAAATAATTATATTAATATAAAAACAATGAAGAGAACATTTCAACCAAAAAATTTGATAAGAAAGCGCAGACACGGATTTCGTTCACGTATGGCAACAAGAGCTGGAAGAAAAATCCTTAATAGGCGCCGTTCATTAGGGTGTAACAAATTATGCGCATAGTAAGTATAAAAAAAAAGATTTTTCTTCTGCTTTCAAAAATAAGTTAGCACTCAACAGTCTTTTTTATCGTGGGCTTTATATATCACTGTACGCTATAAAAGAAAGAGAACCTGAAAAGTACATTCATACTATTAGAGTAGGTCTGGCTATCAGTAAAAAAACCGGAAAAGCAGCAAAAAGAAATAAAATAAAAAGGCAACTACGAATGCTTGCTAAAATTAACATTTTAAATATAAGTAATATAGGGCACTACTACATAATACTAACTCATAGAAACATTATGCAAGCAAGTTATAAAAATTTACAAAAAGATCTAACTATTTGCTTAAAAAAGATAAAATAAAAAAAAATCTCAATTAAGTTATTTACAACTATATTTTTTATGATAATATAGGTAAAATTTTTAAAAATAGTTAATGGGTGTGGTGAATGGTAGAGCATATAAAAGAGGTAAATAACACAGGCTTTGGTCAGATGTATCAATTCTTATTTCTTCCTAAAGGAACAGGAACAGATTGGAGGTCAGCATTTCGCCAACAAGAAGAATTATTTAAAAAAGTGGGAGGTAATGTAATATTACCAGAAATCAGTAATTCTCCTTCAAAAGGGAATCAATTAGGGGAAGTAGGAACAATGCTAAATAATGTAGAAAATGACCAAGAACATATAAGAAAAAAAAGATATCGTAGTTAAAGTAAAAACTTAAAGAATAGTAACAAAACAAGAAAGTTAAAATATAAGTATACCTACTGTCTAATTAACAAAGAAATTTTTATAAACTTGGCGGCGACCTACTCTCCCTTTTCAAGTACCATCAGCGCTAAAAAGTTTCACTTCCGAGTTCGAGATGAGATCGGGTGGTTCATTTTTGCTATAGCCACCAAGTCAATAAAAATTTCTAACTTAACAATTTTAACTTAATATTTAACACTGCATACACACATATAGAAAGCAAATAAATCAATCAGGCTATTAGTACTAGTTAGCTTCACATGTTACCATGCTTCCACACCTAGCCTATCAACGTGGTAGTCTTCCACGGCCTTAATTGGGAAATCTTTTTGAAGAGGGTTTCTTGCTTATATGCTTTCAGCAATTATCCCATCTATACATAGCCACCCAGCGATGCTATTGGCATAACAGCTGGTACACCAGAGGTATATCCATCTCGGTCCTCTCGTACTAGAGTCAGACCTTCTCAAATTTCCTTCACCCACGGCAGATAGAAACCGAACTGTCTCACGACGTTCTAAACCCAACTCACGTATCACTTTAATCGGCGAACAGCCGAACCCTTGGGACCTTCTTCAGCCCCAGGATGTGATGAGTCGACATCGAGGTGCCAAACGGTGTCGTCGCTATGAACGCTCGAACACCATCAGCCTGTTATCCCCGGCGTACCTTTTATCCGTTGAGCGATGACCCTTCCATACAGAATCACCGGATCACTATGACCGACTTTCGTCTCTGCTTGGCTTGTCAGCCTCGCAGTCAGGCAAGCTTATGCCATTATACTATCAAGCTGATTTCCGACCAGCTCTAGCTTACCTTCGCACGCCTCCGTTACTTTTTAGGAGGCGACCGCCCCAGTCAAACTACCCACCATACAATGTCCTAGTTCCAGATAATGAAACATAGTTAGATATCAAAAGTGTAAAGGGTGGTATCTCAAGGTTGACTCCATTATAGCTAGCGCCATAACTTCAAAGTCTCCCACCTATCCTGCACATCACACTTTTAATAGCAATGTAAAGCTATAGTAAAGGTGCACGGGGTCTCTTCGTCTAACCGCGGGTACCCCGCATCTGCACGGGGAATTCAATTTCGCTGAAGTGATGTTGGAGACAGTGGAGAAATCGTTACGCCATTCGTGCGGGTCGGAACTTACCCGACAAGGAATTTCGCTACCTTAGGACCGTCAGTGTTACGGCCGCCGTTTACTGGGGCTTCAATTCGGAGCTTGCACCCTTCCTATTAACCTTCCAGCACCGGGCAGGCGTCAGACCCTATACTTCCACTTACGTGTTTGCAGAGTCCTGTGTTTTTAGTAAACAGTCGCTACTCCCTATTTTGTGCCACCTACTCATAGTTGCCTAAAAGCAGGTTACCCTTCTTCCGAAGTTACAGGTATAATTTGCCGAGTTCCTTCAACATCATTCTTTCAACACCTTAGTATACTCTACTCATCCACCAGTGTCGGTTTGCGGTACGGCCTCATAAATATAAGTGCTATTTCCTGGAGCTTCTTTTAAGCATAGATCAATCCAATGAGATCTATACAAATACGAAACCCGTCACACTTAAGAGGTTTAGGAATATTAACCTAATTGCCATCGACTACTCCTTTACGGACTCGCCTTAGGAACCGACTAACCCTACGCAGATTAACTTAACGTAGGAACCCTTAGATTTTTGGTGAGAGTGTTTTTCACACTCTTTTACGCTACTTATGTCAGCATTCTCACTTCCGATATCTCCAGCAGTTTTCACAAACCACCTTCACAGACTTACGGAACGCTCCGCTACCGCGCCTATTGATCGAAATCAATAAGCACTCACATCTTCGGTATACAGCTTTAGCCCCGGTACATTTTCGGCGCAGAAAAACTTATTTAGACAAGTGAGCTGTTACGCTTTCTTTAAAGGATGGCTGCTTCCAAGCCAACCTCCTAGCTGTAATGGTTTTTCTACTTCCTTCCCCACTTAGCTGTAATTTTGGGACCTTAGATAGTGATCTGGGTTGTTTCCCTCTTCACCACGGACTTAGCACCCGTAGTGTGCCTGCTGTATAATTAATTGTTGGTATTCGGAGTTTAGTTAGATTTGGTAAGACGGTGAATCCCCCTAGTCTATCCAGTGCTCTACCCCCAACAACATACATACAACGCTCTACCTAAATAGATTTCGCGGAGAACCAGCTATTTCCAAGTTTGATTGGCCTTTCACCCCTAATCACAACTCATCCAATAATGTTGCAACATTAACTGGTTCGATCCTCCAGTGTGTTTTACCACACCTTCAATCTGGTCATGACTAGATCACTTGGTTTCGGGTCTAATCCATAAAACTAAAACGCCCTATTCAGACTTGCTTTCGCTACGCCTACACCTAACGGCTTAAGCTTGCTTCATAGATTAACTCGCTGACCCATTATGCAAAAGGTACGCTGTCACTCTAAATATCAATAAATTGATATAGAGCTCCAACTGTTTGTAAGCACTTGATTTCAGATTCTATTTCACTCCCCTCCCGGGGTTCTTTTCACCTTTCCCTCACGGTACTTGTTCACTATCGGTCGTTAAGGAGTATTTAGGCTTGGAGGATGGTCCCCCCATATTCAAACAGGATTTCACGTGCCCCGCTCTACTCAAGGATTTAAAAACTTTCTACTTATACAGGACTATCACCTTCTATGGTTACTATTTCCAGAGTATTCTAATTCTTATTCTTAAATCACTAGCCTTTTCCGCTTTCGCTCGTCACTACTAACAGAATCTCGGTTGATTTCTTTTCCTTTGGCTACTTAGATATTTCAGTTCACCAAGTTTGCTTTACATACTTAGTACGTAATAACTAGCTAAACTAGTTGGGTTTCCCCATTCGGAAATCTGCGGATCAAAATTTGTTGACAATTCCCCACAGCTTATCGCAGCCTGCCACGTCCTTCATCGCCTCTTAACGCCAAGGCATCCATCAAGTGCTCTTAATAATTTATTTATCCGACTATATGCAGAATATGCAGAGTTAAATATTATTAAAATTGAATTGAGATTAAATTAATCTCTACCATAAAACTTGTCAAACATCTAAAAACTAAATTAATCTTTTATATGTTATAACCTAATAAATAATATGTCAACGCCTTTTTGCACAAAACATTTACTTATATTATCAACAACAATATACTAGCAATCCTAAACAGTATAATCTGAGAAATATGTGGTAAACTTATATATACAGTAAAAATTAATAAAAAAGATATTTTGTAAGATAAAATGTGTTAAAATCAATTGCCTAAAAATGATAATAAACATTCGGAGTATTTCTAACGTATGAAAAGTAATCTCTCTTATAAAAAACGTTGCTTTAAATTGTATGTCTAAGCTCATTGGCGTATTAAATATTAAGAAAGTAAAACACTTCATTGTGAATAAATATAATACTCTTCATAAAGAAATGACAGTGCTTCTTAAAAAATCTAAGAACCTGTTAAACACCAACATTGAAATCGGTTTATATCACTTTTATAAAGGTAGCATATCAGATGCAAAGTTACGATTTTGGTTAATTAGCATATTTTACCCCCATTTACCTATAGTCTGGTATAACATCGGAAGGTGTCATTTTGCGGTAGGGAATACTAACAAAGCTTATAATTATTTAACAAGGGCACTAAAATTAGATAATGACCACGAGGAGGCGTCTTACTATATAAAAAAAATGACAAACTCAGCGCCTATTACAGAATTGCCAAAAAACCTCATAAGACAATATTTTGATTACACAGGTGAATATTTTGTTGAGCATTGGTTGATTGCCAAACAATATAGAGGGCATGAACTTGTACACATGATAATTACAAAAATCTTCAACAACTCCACTTCTGAGCTCAATATACTCGACCTTGGTTGTGGAACTGGAATATGTGGTCATTTCTTGAAAATAAATAGTATTGGAAACCATATAACAGGAATTGACATTTCAAGTAGAATGCTAAATATCGCAAGAGGATGCTTTATAAAAGGTAAGCCTGTTTACAATGAATTAATACATATGGAAATGAAAGAGTTTCTTAAACAAGAGAAAAACCAGCAGTATGATGTAATTATCTTTGCTGAAGTGCTACATTATCTACATGACTTTCAAGAAGAGTTGGAATTAGCAAAAAGATCTACGAGCAAAAAAGGAGTTATTGTATGTTTAATAAGAAGAAAGGAAGGTGAAGGTATTGACCTTGTAAATAAAGGAGACTATTTTCGTCACTCAGAAAGTTATGTTCAACATGTTGCAAAAGAAATAAATATGCAAATAAGTTATATGAGTTACTGTAAAATATATGGCAGTCAGGTTGACGGTATCTTGTTTGCATTACAGCATCAACAAGAAAATCCGAAAAACCTAACTTAAAAATCGCTCAAAATGACTTTTAAGTATCTATATATAATAAAAGAATAAAAGGAACTTTATGAATAACATTACCATTAATTACGCAAAGGACAGCAAATTAACCGACTTTGGAAAAGCAGTTCTATCAGACAGGTATTTAATAGAAAATGAAAGTTATCAAGACCTCTTTGCACGTATTGCTAATTACTATTCTGATAATAAAGAACATGCGCAGCGTCTTTATGACTACATGAGCAACTTGTGGTTCATGCCTTCAACACCAATACTCAGCAATGGTGGCACTAAGAGAGGGTTACCTATCTCTTGCTTTCTTAATGAAACCGAAGACAGCTTGCAGGGAATAGTTGATCTATGGAACGAAAATGTTTGGCTTGCTGCACGTGGAGGAGGCATAGGTAGTTATTGGGGAAATTTACGCTCAATAGGCGAAAGCGTAAAGGGTAGCGGCAAAACATCAGGAATTGTTCCATTTATTGTAGTGCAAAATGCTCTAACGCTTGCAATTAGTCAGGGATCCCTAAGGCGAGGAAGTTCAGCAGTCTACCTTCCTGTATCTCATCCGGAAATAGAAGAGTTTCTAGATTTACGCAAGCCAACAGGCGGTGACCCAAATCGCAAAGCGTTAAATATACATCATGCTGTAATAGTAACAGATAAATTTATGCAGGCTGTTGAGAATGATCAAGAATGGAATTTAATAAGCCCTCACAACAATAAGGTTATTTCAACTGTAAAAGCGCGGGATATATGGATCAAAATATTAACAGCAAGAGTTGAAACTGGAGAACCTTACATTATTTTCCTTGATGCAACAAATAACAATAAGCCAGAATCTTACAAAAAGCTCAACTTAGACATCAAGATGTCAAATCTATGCAGTGAAATAACTTTAACCACAGGTTATGATCACCTGAATAAGTCACGCACTGCTGTGTGTTGTCTATCATCCGTAAACCTTGAGTACTACGAAGAATGGAAAGACAATAAACTCTTCATAGAAGATATAATGCGCTTTCTTGATAATGTATTGGAAGATTTCATAAATAAAGCACCGAATGAAATGCAGCGAGCAAAATATTCTGCAGCCAGAGAACGCAGTATTGGTCTTGGTGTGATGGGCTTTCACTCATTTTTACAAAGCAAAATGGTTCCTTTTGAATCAGTAACAGCACAACAATGGAATAAAAAAATATTTAAGTATTTACGCGAGCAAGCAGATATAGTTTCTAAAAAATTAGCAGAAGAAAAGGGAGCATGTTCTGATGCCAAAGAAGTTGATCTAATGGAAAGGTTTACACACAAACTCGCTATTGCTCCTACTGCCTCGATCTCCATTATTGCAGGTAATACCTCTCCTGGAATAGAACCATATGCAGCAAACGTATTCATACAAAAGACACTTACAGGCTCATTTGTAGTGCGAAATAAATTCTTGCAAAAACTATTAGCAGAAAAAAATCAAGACAATGATAAAATATGGTCTTCAATTTCAACAAACGAGGGTTCCGTTCAGCATTTAGATTTTCTTAGTGAGCATGAAAAATTGACATTTAAAACAGCGTACGAGCTTGACCAAAGATGGATTATAGAACATGCAAGTGATAGAACTTCGTATATTTGTCAATCTCAATCAGTAAATCTGTTCTTACCTGCCAACGTACATAAACGTTACTTGCACAAAATACACATGCTTGCTTGGAAAAAAGGATTGAAGAGCTTATATTACTGCAGATCACAATCAATGCAGAGAGCCGATAAGGTCTCGCATGACATATTCAAAAAAAGTGAAATATTGCAACAAAAAACAGATATTGACTACGATGAATGTCTGTCATGCCAATAGCGGCCTTACTCAGAAAAAGTAGAGAGAAAGTTAAGCAAATGGGTAAATAGACTTCTTGCATAACCATATAACGCACTTTTATTGGGAATAGAAACGAAAAAACTTCCTTGACAAACTCCGCCAGCCCTCTTATCATAAAATTGAAGCTATTTATTTATCTTCTCTGTACAGATTAAATGACAAAAAAACTCACGTATCTGGCGTCTCATGTTTAATTTTTTGCACTATGTGCACCTTATGTCTTTATAAAACTTCTACCTACATAAGCTGAAACGCGCTTATAAAGCGTTTAAAACATAAAAAAACGCCAACTTAAAAAATGGATAGTGAATAACTAGCTACCCTAGGGTTTCTTTTGCCTTTTTTTCTGTTTAGTAAATTTCTTAAACATTTATAGCTAAGGTTAGTTGCATTTAAAAGCAGCTGAGTCGCGGTTATTAAGCGTTTAGAATAAAAAAACGCCATACTTGAAAGTATAATGTAAGTAATTAGCCAACTACGGGGCTTCTTTTGCCTTTTTTTTCATTTGGTAAATTTCTTAAACATTTATGGCTAAACGACAATCGTCATCCCGCTACTTGTTAGCGGGATCTATTGCCGAGATACCGCGAATGAATCGCGGTATGACGGTTCGCGGTGGTATGACGGTTCGTGGCAGCATGAAGATAATCCCGCTACTTGTTAGCGGCTGAGATACTGCGGCGGTATGACGTAGATTGCTGTCATTCCGCTACTAGTTAGCGCCGCAGCGGTATGGTGTAGGAAAATTAGCTATATAGCTAACTTGTACCACGCGTTAAAGCTTTTAAACAGGTCTTGGTTTACTTACTCCATTATTTTCTTTATTATCAGATATCATTTTAAATAATATGGAGGAGCAAATTGTCAGCAATTGCCATTATTGATTTTGGTTCACAGTTTACACAGCTTATCGCAAGACAAGTAAGAGGAATGGGCGTTTATTGTGAGATATTTCCAAGCAACATCAGTTTTGAAACAATATCAAAATTCAATGGGTTTATTCTCTCTGGAGGACCACAATCTGTAAATGATGATTGTTCTGAAACAAGTAGAGTAGTACATGAAATTATAAAACTTAATGAGGCAACAAACGTTCCTATACTTGGAATATGCTATGGACAGCAACTCATTTGTCATTATTTTGGAGCAAAAGTAAAAGAGAGTTTCAAACAGGAGTTTGGTAGAACTAAAATCAAGATACTAAAAGAATCCCCCATTGTAAAGGATACCTGGGACGTTAATTCTGAAGTGGATGTATTAATGAACCATGCGGACAGTGTTGATACTATACCACATGGATTTACTGTTATTGCATCAGGTGTGATAAATCAAACAATTGCAATGATTGTCAACGAACAGCGGAAGATTTACTGTACTCAGTTCCATCCTGAGGTTAAGCCCACAACAAATGGCAGTAAATTGCTCTCTAACTTCTTGGATATTGCAAATTGCGAAAGGGACTGGACAATGAAGTCGTTTATTGAGGAGCAAAAGGAAAAAATCAAAAATGTAGTAGGAGAGAAAAAAGTAATCGCTGCAGTGAGTGGTGGGGTTGATTCAAGTGTTGCAGCGGCTCTCACACATAAAGCTATAGGAAAACAATTGAACTGTATTTTTATCGATACTGGGTTGTTACGCAAGAACCAAACCATCGCTATGTTGAAAGAGATTCCGATAAATTACGTTGATAAATCAAATTTATTTTTGAGTAGGTTGAAGGGAATAACTGATCCAGAAGAAAAGCGAAAAATTATCGGTAACACTTTTATTGAAGTGTTTGAAGAAGAAGCAAAAAAAATAGGTGATGTGGATTTTTTGATGCAAGGTACCATCTACTCTGATGTAGTTGAGTCAGGGCATGCCTCAGACAACACTAGCACAATTAAGTCTCACCATAATGTTGGTGGGTTGCCAGAAAAGATGAATCTGAAGTTAGTGGAGCCTTTACGTTACCTCTTTAAAGATGAGGTAAGGCTACTTGGAAAAGAAATTGGGCTTTCAGACGAGATAATATTTCAACATCCATTTCCTGGACCCGGACTTGCAGTGAGGATTATAAGTGAAGTCGATAAAGAAAAGGTGCAAATATTGCAAGAAGTAGATGAAATATATATTAATACGATGAAAAATTACGATCTATATGATAAGATATGGCAAGCTTTTGCTGTATTATTACCAATAAAAACTGTAGGCGTTATGGGAGATGGTCGTACGTATGGATATGTTTGTGCTTTAAGGGCTGTAACATCATCTGATGGTATGACAGCCGATGCATTTCCATTTGAAGATAAGGATCAACACTTGCTAGTATTTTGGGATTTTTTACGCAATGTCGGCAGTATAATTGTTAATAATGTTCCCGGAGTAAATAGAGTTGTGTACGATATAACTTCCAAGCCACCTGCAACCATCGAGTGGGAGTAAATTAAAAGTCTAGTCATCCTGCTACTTGTTAGCGGGATTTATTGCCGAGATACCGCGAATGAATCGCGGTATGACGGTTCGCGGCAACATGACGATAACCTCGTCATCCCGCTACGTGTTAGCGGGATCTATCCGCAGCAGTATGACGTAGGACTGCTGTCATCCCGCTGCTTGTTAGCTGGATCTAGAGATACCGCGAATGAATCGCGGTATGACGGTTAATTTTCTTTATTTTGCTTATAATTTCCACAAGCAGTGCAAACATAAATGAAGAATACAAATATCCTTTTGGTAATTCTATATGAAATCCATGAAGTATGAGGTACACACCGACAAGTAAAATAAATAAAATGGCGATTATTTTTAACCCTGGGTTAGATTTGATTAACTGGGCGGTATAACTTGATAAAAACAGCATTGCTAGCATGGAAAATGTAAATGCTGTAGCAATTATTACCATGTTATAAGTTAGTGCTATAGCAGTTAATATCGAATCAACCGAAAAAACTAAATCTATTAATATAATTTGTAGCACAACTAAAAAAAATTTTGATTTAACGTTTGCTTTCTTTTTATTTTTCTTACATACAAAGATGTCATCCCGTAACTCCATAGAGCTCTTAACAATAAGGAATAATCCCCCTGCGATCATAAGTAAATCCCTTGCTGATGCAGTGTGAAATATAGGTTTTTGCATTGACAATATAGATGATGTAAAAAATAGTATTACAAAACGCATTAATAGTGCTAATCCAAGGCCCATAAGGCGCACTCTTTCTCTCAGCGCATTTGGTACCTTATCTATTGCTAGAGAAATAAAGATTAAATTGTCTACACTAAGTATAGTTTCAAGTAGTGTAAGTGTCAGTAAAGTCCAAGCATCAGTTAGCATTTTTGTTTCAAATTCGGTTCTTCTTACTCTACAATAGATGTGTAAAAATTAAGTGACTTCACTCAGAAGTTTTATAGCAGTTCTCCAGAAAAACAGGATATATAAAGTTCAGCAGCTTCTTCTATTTTCGTTTTTGAGCAAAATCAATAATAAGAGAGTTTCTTATTTTCATGCACGCAAATAAGATAAAGCCTTATTTTCATTTTTGACTTTATTTGAAAATAATATATACTATAAAAATAGTGTGCTAGGTTGAATGAATGTATATTAAAGGATCACCATCAGGCAAAGTATTCGCTGGTTATCAGGCATTTATACCAAGCCCCTTGCCACCAAAATTTGAATGGGACAATGATTTAGTTAATAGTCTTTAAACCCTTACTTTACTATAAGGAAAGTGGTTGAAAACTTAGGTGTCGTATTTACAACAGCCCAAAGAGCAATCGTAAAGCTTGAAGATTTAGGCATCGTTTCACAAACTTCTCAAGGAAAGAGAGATCGGGTTTATTGTGCAACTGATATTTTGAATATTCTAGAAGAACCAACTAAGATTACAGAGAACTTCGATAGCACATTGTAGCTATTATGATGAATAAATTCAGCAAACAGCAAGCTTAAAGAGTCTGATCCAATGGACATGCTGAACAAAAAGTAAGGAGCTCCTTTTGGAGGATTATATTAACTTATTAATTAATTGCTTGACTTTTAGCAGGATTTATTATATTATTTATTAATGAGCAATGCAATCAAACCAAGGAGGATAGCATGATAAATAATTTGGATTCAATAATTCTTGGAATAAAAGATGGTGAAAAGGCGATTGAAGATTTAAGGGTTGTTCTTAAAAAAAGAAAAGAAGAAGTTATTACTACACAGACATTTAATTACGCTTTACAATGCCCACAAACTACAAAGGAAGCGATAGTACACGAAATTCTGCTTCATTTTATACAAAATCCTGGCGAGCAATCACTAGAACAAGTAATACAATACTTAGATGGAGCAATACAATCTAGGATATATGCAAAAAACAACCCAATAAGAAATCTAGATGAAGAATTTCGTACTCATATAAACTTTAAAGATGAAGAGGGAAATACATTACTACATCATGCAGTTATAGGTAATAAAACTGAAGAAATAACCACCCTTCTTGTTACATATAGTGCAAATCCTTTGATACAAAACGCGGATAATAAAATTCCTTTAGATTTAGCTCAAGGAGAAACAAAAGAAGTGCTTATTAAAAGTATGAAAAAACAAGCTAATACGAAAAAAGAAAGCGCTATGGTAGGCAGTTTGGTGCCTGGCGTAATAATTGGTGGTTTTCTTGGTGTTGTACTTGGAGCTGGTGTGTGTGTTGCAGTAAGTCTTTCTGGTGGTATGATACTAGGTGTAATGATAGCATCTTCTCTTGTTGCTAGTATAGCTATTGGACTGGCCATGTATTTTTTGAGTCAAGACTATGAACAGGCTAAAGCGATAGAAAAAACTATTAGCACTGTTAGCTCTGAAATATCTGTTGATGATACAACTGCCGCTAATAAAAATAATAAAGAAGGGCCACAACTTACATATAGCTGACCCAAGCAACACGTCATACCGCGATTCATTCGCGGTATAGATTCCGCTAACTATAGTACTTCCCAAAGTAAATGATAAAGGTATAATAAGCTATTTGAGTTATAATGGCGTATAGTGTGGATTTAAGGGAAAGGGCAGTATCGATGATAGAAAAAGGGAAGTCAAAGGTTGAGGTGGCAGAGCTTTTGGAGATAGGAATAGCAACTCTGTACCGCTGGTTAAGAAAGAAAGCCGCTGGTGAAAGCCTAAGGCCATCGAAAAACGGCAGCTTTATTCGAAAAATAGACCCAAAAATACTCGAAGAATATGTTAAAAAGAATCCAGATCATACGCTGGCAGAGATGAAACAAAATCTTGGATTTGGAATAAATTCAATTTGGTATAGGCTGAAACAGCTAAGAATTACTTTAAAAAAAAGTTACACTATATCAAGAGCGCAATCAAGAAGATAGGCAGCGATTTACCGATAAAATCTCAAAAATAGACCATTCCAGCATCTTATATATAGATGAAGCAGGAGTTGATAATAGGTTATACCGAGAGTATGGACGTGCTCCAATAGGAAAGAAAATTTATGCAGATATTCCAGGAAGAAAACGAGAGAGAATCAGTATAATAGGCGGGTGGATTGGAAAGAGATTTATTGCACCAATGACTTTCAAAGGTGGGTGTGACAAAGAGGTATTCAATACATGGTTAGAGAAGATGTTATTACCTAAATTGCCACATGGTACTACAATAGTTATGGACAATGCCACATTCCATAAAACTCCCAAAACAAAGGAGTTAATAGATAATGCTAGATGCCGTTTGCTCTATCTACCAACATATTCACCAGATTTGAACCCTATAGAGCATTGTTGGAATACCATCAAAAGCCGCCTCAGACCTTTAATGCATAAATATACAGACTTACAACTTTTGGTTGGTAATACCATAATGGAAATTTATCATTCATTTTAGAAAATACTATAGTAGCGGAATGATGAATATGTCGTTTTTCAAATTGTCGTAAGTCACTTTTTAGCTATAATACACACAAGGAGGGTGTCATCCCAGTGCCCCTATGATGTCATCCCAGTGCTTGACACTGGGATCCAGAAAAGTTTGCTTGTAAACTAGCATGGAAAGTAGCTGATCTTACACTAAATGAATGTTTTTGATGAGTTTGCATAGAAGCTGGATTCCAGCGTCACGTGCTGGAATGACAACTGCGTTTTTTGTTTTTTTGTCATCAAATACTCCTACTCTTTATGTCATCCAAGTGTCCTGACTACTTGGATCCAAGAAATTTAATTGTTTTAAATTTTTTCCTCTATACACCTATTTAAAATTTATGTTATCCACATGTGCAATATAATCTATAATAACGTTTATCAATACAATATATTAAAAAATATTATGAGCTTCGTGAAAGAAAAAAACACCCCTGTGATGGAGCAGTATTTGAACCTGAAAGCTCAATACAAAGATCATCTGCTATTTTATAGGCTAGGAGATTTTTATGAATTGTTTTTCAATGATGCTATTAAAGCTGCGAAATTGCTGAATATAGTGCTAACCAAGAGAGGTAATTCGTGTGGGCAGGACATACCAATGTGTGGAGTGCCAGCACACAGTAGTGAATCTTACCTACACAAGCTAATAGATTTAGGATTCAAAGTAGCAATCTGTGACCAATTAGAAACTGCTGATGAAGCAAAAAAGAGGGGCTATAAATCCATAGTAAAACGTGATGTAGTGCGAGTTGTAACTCCAGGTACAATTATAGAAGATTCACTACTGGAGGATAAAAGCAATAATTATCTCGCGTCCATAGTTGAACAAAATGACGAATATGCTATTAGTTGGCTTGAATTATCGACGGGAAAATTTTTTCACACTTTAACGAGTTTGAAAGCTCTAGATAGTGATTTATTGCGTATATCACCAAGAGAATTATTAATTTCTGAAAAATTCACTGAGGACGAAAAAATTAGATCGGTTTTAAAAAATTATAAAATATCAATTACGCAACACGCACAGAGCTTTTTTGAGTATAGTAAATCTCACAGAACGTTATGCGAGTTTTATAAAATCAGGGAACTTGGGAGTATAGGAAATTTCAGCAAAGTAGAAATCATGGCGTGCGGTGCACTGCTTGAATATGTCAGAGTAACACAAAGGGGCTCTATTCCAAGGCTTGAATTCCCAAAAACCTATAAGCAACAAAATTTCATGCTTATTGATGCTTCAGCAAGGAGAAATCTTGAGTTGTTTTCAACTCAATTTGGTGAAAAGAAAGGTTCACTAATTTCAGTTATTGATCATACAGTTACAGCTTCTGGTGGACGCCTGCTCAAACAAATGCTCGCTTCACCCCTTGCTTGCTCCAAGGCAATCAATTTGAGGCTCAGCACCGCTCAATTTTTTGTAAATAATCATGAGCCACGCAGAAAAATACGAGAGATATTATCTAACATTCCGGATATTGAGAGGTCTTTATCGCGCTTAATACTAGGGCGTGGTTCACCAAAGGATATGAACCTATTGAAAATAGGCCTAGGAAAGACTTTAGAATTGTCTGAGTTCTTATGTAAAATTGAATCAGGTGAAAATGGATCTCTCCCACAACAATATGTCATCCAAACTGAGATCCAGCCAGCGTCACGCGCTGGAATAACAGTAAAATCAGACGAGAGTGAACTAAGCACAATACATAAAAGCCTTGGCAATCATAAAGACCTATTTGAACTGTTAAATAGTGCTATACTTGATAATAACCTCAGTTCCGTGAAAGAAGGAGGGTTTATTCACTCAAAATACAACTCAGAATTATCTGAGTTATCTTATATATTGAACAACAGTAACAAGTTGGTAACTAAGCTCCGTGAATCTTATCGCGACCTAACTGGCATTGCCGCACTCAAAATATTGCACAACAATATACTCGGTTATTACGTTGAAGTATCAGCAAATCACAAAATAACTTCGGATATATTTATTCATAGGCAAAGCTTAGCAAATAGCATGCGCTACACTACTAATGAATTGAAAGAACTAGAAAATAAAATTCTTACGGCACGTGATGCTGCAATCGGCTTAGAAATGAAAATTTTTAGTGAACTGTGTAGTGAAGTTGCTAAAGAGTCTGAAAAAATTGCTCTTGCTGCAAATGCTTTGGCAAAACTTGACATTAGAACCGCGTTTGCAGAGCTTGCAGTGCAAAATAATTACGTAAAACCCATTATTGATGACAGCAAAGAGTTCAATATCTGTAGCGGAAGACATCCAGTGGTTGAAGTTAACGATAAATTCATTGCAAATAGCATCAATTTAGCTGGTATACATCTAATTACTGGTCCTAATATGGCTGGAAAAAGCACTTTCTTGAGGCAAAACGCTCTCATTGCAATTTTAGCTCACATGGGGTCATTTGTGCCAGCAGAGAGTGCACATATTGGAGTGATTGACAAAACATTTAGCAGGGTTGGTGCAACAGATAATATAACAGCTGGTTATTCCACCTTCATGGTAGAAATGATCGAAACAGCAACGATAGTAAATCAGGCAACGGACCTTTCCTTGGTGATACTTGATGAAATTGGTAGGGGCACAGGGGTGTATGATGGATTATCTATTGCACAGGCGGTGATTGAACATATTCACAATGTAAATAAGTGCCGCGCCATTTTTGCAACTCATTATCATGAATTAACTAAAGTAAGCAAATACTTGAAGAACGTGAAATGTTTTTGTGTAAAAATAAGAGAGTGGAACGGAGAGGTTATCTTTCTACATGAAGTAATTGAAGGCATTGCAGATGAGTCATATGGAATACATGTAGCAAAACTTGCTGGTTTTCCTGATTCTGTTTTAAATAGAGCAAGTGAAGTGTTTGAGGAGCTGAAGGCTTGAATCATTATTATAAGTGAAGAATTACCTATACAATCGTGGTATAGTATTTTCTAAAATGAATGATAAATTTCCATTATGGTATTACCAACCAAAAGTTGTAAGTCTGTATATTTATGCATTAAAGGTCTGAGGCGGCTTTTGATGGTATTCCAACAATGCTCTATAGGGTTCAAATCTGGTGAATATGTTGGTAGATAGAGCAAACGGCATCTAGCATTATCTATTAACTCCTTTGTTTTGGGAGTTTTATGGAATGTGGCATTGTCCATAACTATTGTAGTACCATGTGGCAATTTAGGTAATAACATCTTCTCTAACCATGTATTGAATACCTCTTTGTCACACCCACCTTTGAAAGTCATTGGTGCAATAAATCTCTTTCCAATCCACCCGCCTATTATACTGATTCTCTCTCGTTTTCTTCCTGGAATATCTGCATAAATTTTCTTTCCTATTGGAGCACGTCCATACTCTCGGTATAACCTATTATCAACTCCTGCTTCATCTATATATAAGATGCTGGAATGGTCTATTTTTGAGATTTTATCGGTAAATCGCTGCCTATCTTCTTGATTGCGCTCTTGATATAGTGTAACTTTTTTTTAAAGTAATTCTTAGCTGTTTCAGCCTATACCAAATTGAATTTATTCCAAATCCAAGATTTTGTTTCATCTCTGCCAGCGTATGATCTGGATTCTTTTTAACATATTCTTCGAGTATTTTTGGGTCTATTTTTCGAATAAAGCTGCCGTTTTTCGATGGCCTTAGGCTTTCACCAGCGGCTTTCTTTCTTAACCAGCGGTACAGAGTTGCTATTCCTATCTCCAAAAGCTCTGCCACCTCAACCTTTGACTTCCCTTTTTCTATCATCGATACTGCCCTTTCCCTTAAATCCACACTATACGCCATTATAACTCAAATAGCTTATTATACCTTTATCATTTACTTTGGGAAGTACTATAGTAGCTATAGAAACGAAAAACTTACTTGACACCCTTCGCCAGCGCCCTTATCATGATAGTGAAGCTATTGTATTTGCTTTCGCCAATCTGCAGATTAAAAGGTAAGGATTACTTAATGTATCGGCGTCTTATGTTCAATTTTTTGCAGTATATAGATACTGTATGTCTTTACAAAACTTCATCTACATCTAGATTTTTATCTAAATAAGCTGAACGCGCTTATAAAGCGTTACAAGACATCAAAAAATGCCAATACTCGACAGAGATAGTAAAAGACTAGCTAACTCGGGGATTCTTTGTCTTTTTTTCTGCTTAGTAAATTTCTTAAACATTTGCAGCGTAAGTTAGTTGCAATTAAAAGCGGCTGAATCTCGCTTGTCAAGCGTTTAAAACATAAAAAACGCCAATATTTTAAAGCGGATAATAACCACAGGGCTTCTTTTGCCTTTTTTTTCATTTGGTAAATTTCTTAATGTTTGTGGCTAACATGAACAAACATTTGAGAGTAACTTCCGCTAGTAGGGTGTCATCCCAGTGCCCAGACACTGGGATCCAGGAAAGTTTGCTTGCTCACAAGCAAACTAGCATAGAAAAACGTTTTCGATGAGATTGCAGAAAGGCTGGATCCCAGTGTCTGGGCACTGGGATGACAAAAAAAGGAGGCTACTCGGATGACAGCTAGCCTGACAACCGTCATCCCGCTGCTTGTTAGCGGGATCTCTTGTTAGCGCCGCGGCGGTATGACGTAGAATTTTACACTCACCAATTCAGTGTCCAATCTGGATTCCAGACTGGAATGACACCCTTTTGGATGGAAACCAGTGTCAGGACACTGGGATGACAAGAAAGAGGCTACTTGGATGATACCTATAGCCCTGTCATTCCAGCGCGTGACGCTGGAATCTAGTTCTTATTATATATCCAGAGATTTACTATATTAGTAATATCAAACTAGATCAATTCTTGCTACTTCAATTTTTCTTTCAGTTAATTCCTGCCTGGCACGTTAAGTCTAGCCTTTTATAAATGAACCAGAATTATAATTTATCTTTTAAAAATCTCAAATGTAATAAATTTATGTTTTAAAGGATTTGATATATCAAATTTTATTGTATTTACTTTCTCATCAAAAACTATAGTATTCTCATCTATGTGATATCTGTCTATTTGATATGCTAGTGAAAATGCGTCAAGCTTATCAGAAGTTGGAGGAGATTTATATACCACTACATTTAAAGTTTCTAAGTCTAAGTTCACTCTAACAGTCACAACACCTTGTTCAAACGAACTTTCAAACAAACCTTGAATAGATTCACCATGCATACATGGCGGGTCCATTCTTACAGCAGATATACATCGATTATATATTGCATCCCCTGAACCGTTGTGCATGCACATCGTAAAATCTTTACTTCCTTGAAAAAGGTCTATAAAATCTACCATAACACTTCACCACTACATAACAAACACTTTATAATATTATAAGTAACTAGCAAGCTCCATTACTAATTTCGTAGTGACTCTAATTGCAAAATTTAATATAAGTAGTAAAATAGAACCACTGAATAAAAAACATATGTTAATTAATACAACGTCGGAGCTGGAGGACATAGGTGAGGGGTTGATAGCAAAAAAGCCAAAATTTATAGCAGTTGACACGGAGTTCATTAGAAATAATTTAATCTACTACCCAAAATTATCGTTAATTCAAATTTCTTACGGAGAGAAGAGTTTTATTGTAGACGCACTAGTGCCAGAAATTGATTTATCATTCATTAAGAAAATAATGCTAAATCAGGGGATAACCAAAGTGTTTCATAGCTGCCGGCAGGATATAGAATCCTTACTCACTGTGTTTAAATGTATTCCCACTCCCATTTTTGATACCCAAGTTGCTGCTATGTTTTGTCATTATTATCATGACTTTATTGGTTACTCAAAAGTAGTGGAGCAATATCAAGGAATAGCACTGGATAAAATTAAAGCTAAAAATTCAGATTGGTTAAGGCGTCCGTTGTCCGAAGATCAGTTAGATTATGCAGTAAACGACGTGGTACACCTATATGACCTATACCAAATATTGTGCAATAAACTTGAAGAAAATAATAGGATGGGTTGGTTTCAAGAAGAGATGGAATCAATAGTTGATATAAATAAGTATTTACATAGCCCAAAAGATGCATGGAAGAGGATTAAATTTAATTATGAAGTAAATCCAAGATTGATACTAACTGTTAAAGCAGTTAGTGAGTGGCAAGAAACCTTAGCACAGCGCTATAATATGAACCGTAATAAAATAATCAATAATGCTGTAATAGCTGATTTTATTGAAAAAAATATAGAGCATGTTGATGAAATTTTAGATGATCTCAAGAGGAATGCAAAAAATATAAAAGATGCAGATTTACTAGAGTTTGTGAATATTTTTAATGAAAATGAGAGAAATTGGATGCAGCAAAACAACACCTTATCGAGTAATTATGACAAATCTGTACTTGATATACTCTCAATTATTTTAGATAGTAAATGTAAAGAAAGTAACATATCAAGGAAATTAGTTTCTTCAAAAGATGAGTTAACCGGGTCAATATCTGGACAGACAGATAAATTATTCAAGGGATGGAGATATGATTTTTTTGGCAGGTCAGTTGAATCATTTTTGAACACAAGCTCAAAATTTGAGATTTCAGCAGTGAAATCCGCAAATAATATAACCAAAATTCAGAGTAATTTAGTGGAGAATAACTGTTGCTAAAGTAACTTAGATTTATCGACAATCGTCATCCCGCTACGTGTTAGTGGCTAAGAGATACCGCGGCGGTATGACGGTTAAGTAGGGTGTCATTCCAGTGCTTGACACTGGAATCCAGGAAAATTGATTGTAAACGAGCAAACATTTTCGATAAAATTACCAAAAAGCTAGATCCCAGACTGGAATGACACCACCTACAAATTGCAATGTTCGTATAGTTATGTGCTTGACACTGGGATCTAGAAAATCTAGTTAATATATATAGAGAAACCTTAGCTATAGTTTCGAAAGAAGTCTAATGTGTTTTTGTTATATGATTATAGGTCTAACAGGCGGAATTGGGGTAGGAAAGAGCTTTGTAACTAATTGCTTTCAAGAGTTTGGTGCTGCTGTATTTGATGCTGATTCTGTTGTACACCAACTTTATAAAGTGGATAAAAGCATAATAAGTTATGCAGAGAAAAATTTTCCTGGAGTGGTAGTAAATGGTGAAATAGATAGAACAGTACTGTCTAAATATTTCTTAGCCTACGATGAAAATTGGAAACAATTTCAATCTTTGGTTCACTCTACTGTGCTGCGTGAATTAGAATTTTTTATTGCTAAGGAAAAAAAGATCGATAGAAAACTTTTAGTTTTAGATGTGCCACTTCTATTAGAAACAAAATTTTATTTATATTGCGACCTTATTGTTTTTGTTCATGCAGATAGCGTTGTGCAAGCTCAAAGACTTAACGAACGCAACATAGATAAAGAAAAGCTTAATCTAATCTCCGATGTTCAGTTATCTATTGAGGAGAAAAGGAAGATAAGTGACTTTATTATCGATACCAGTGTAAGCAAAGAGTATGTTTTTTCTCAAGTAAAAGATATAGTGGATTCATTAAACCTAAACACGTAGCTCTACGTCATACCGCCGCGGTATCTCTAGATCCCGCTAACAAGCAGCGGGATGACGGTTGTCAGGATCCCAGCAGCCTCCCTCCCCTGTCATCCCAGTGTCAAGCACTGGAATGACACCCTTCCGGTGGGAACTGCTCTCAAACTACAACAGCGTGAGTAGCTATAGAAGCTCTAATGATACAAGAAAAAATAAACAGCTATCATTTTTTTAGTAATTAAGTAAAATAGAGTGAAAGATTGCGAGGAAGTTTTGAAAAATAAGATAAAAAAGATAGTAATTTCAGGAAAGGAAGTGTGGCCAATCATCGAGGGCGGCAAAGGCATTGCAGTTAGTGATGGAAGATCAAGCGGAGCATTTGCTGCAGCAGATGCTGTGGGTACGTTTTCTGGTGCAAATGCTAAGCTTATTGATGATAACGGCGAGTTGGTGCCGCTGATTTACAAAGGCAGAACAAGAAATGAAAAACACAGCGAATTGATTGAATATAGTATTAAAGCTGGAATTAGTCAGGCAAGAATAGCAAATGAAATATCAAAAGGTCATGGAAGAGTACATATGAATGTACTTTGGGAGATGGGAGCAGCAGAACGCGTGCTTCATGGCATATTAGAAGGAGCGAAAGGTTTGATTCATGGTATTACCTGCGGTGCTGGTATGCCTTATAGGCTTGGAGAAATTGCAGCTAAATATCAGGTTTATTATTACCCTATTATCTCATCGGTGCGTGCTTTTAAAGCATTATGGAAGCGTGCTTACCAAAGAATATCTTCCTATTTGCTTGGTGGAGTAGTGTATGAAGATCCATGGCTTGCTGGAGGGCACAATGGACTGAGTAACAGTGAAGACCCAGAGCTACCACAGGCTCCATTTGAAAGAGTTGCAGAGCTTAGATCTTTCATGAACGAGATCGGTCTTTCAGAAACACCAATTGTTATGGCAGGAGGAGTGTGGCATTTGAAAGATTGGGAACATTGGTTTGACAATCTGCAAATTGGACCAATAGCTTTTCAGTTTGGCACTCGTCCACTTTTGACGAAAGAAAGCCCAATTTCTGCAGAGTGGAAAAAGAAGCTACTCACTTTAGAAGAAGGTGATGTATTTTTAAATAAATTCAGTCCAACAGGGTTTTACTCATCTGCAGTAAAAAATAACTTCATACGTGAGTTGCAGGAACGGAATTCACGTCAAATAAAGTTTTCAGAAAATGCTAGCGAAGAATTTAATAATGAATTTGCAATGGGTAGCAGAGGTAGAAAGATCTACCTTACTGCAAAAGACAAAGAACTGGCAAATACATGGACTAAAGCAGGGTATACAGAAGCAATGAAAACTCCAGATACAACTGTTATTTTTGTGACGCCAGGCAGGTTTGCAGAGATAAGACAAGATCAAATCAATTGTATGGGATGCTTAAGTCATTGTTTGTTTAGCAATTGGAAAGATCATGGTGACCATTCAACAGGACGAAAGCCAGATCCGCGTAGTTTTTGCATACAAAAAACACTGCAAAACGTTATACACGATGGTGATATTGAGAACGAACTCATGTTTTCCGGGCACAATGTGTACAAATTTAAGCAAGATCCATTTTATGAGAATGGCTACGTACCGGCAGTAAAAGAACTGGTGGAAAGGATATTGACTGGGTATTGAGTCAGTGACCTTACCCAGAAAAAGTGGAGAGAAAGTTTGGAATGTTTTTTACAAAAAGAATGATGCATCAAATTGTTCTGGAATGCAATAGTTAATAGTGACGTTGTTTGTTATAAAAAATTTCTATGTATTCAAATATTGCAGTTCTAGTTTGTTGAGCAGAGTGTTGTGAAGTATCAATAAGTATTTCTCTTTTCAATGAGCTAAAGAAGCTTTCTGCAACAGAATTGTCGTAACAACAGCCTTTATTACTCATCTATATTCTTTACAGCTAAGAGATATTGATACCCTTGCGCAGTATATTGTGAACCTTGGTCACTGTGCAGCAGTAGATTTTTAACAGGTTTACGCCTATTAATGGCCATTAATAAAGAGTCCATAACCAATTGTTTATTTATTGAACTGCTCATTAACTACCATACGTGAGAATTATTGCTGCCAAATATAGCCATCCCTCCTTGGTTTTGATGTAAGTAATCCCATACTTTATTTGGTTGATCAACAATAAAGTTTTGATCTAGTATATTGGGAGCTACAGCTCTATTATCTGTTTGTTGTTTTTTAATTTTAAACTTTCTTTTCAGTATAGCCCTGATGTCATTTTTCTGCATAATACTTTGCACCGTTTTCAAATTGCAACTTTTACCCAAAGCCTTCAATTCAGCATGAATTTTAGGAGTTCCATATCTACATTTAGAAACTTGATATATTTTTTGAATAGCTTCGAGTAGCTCTTTATTTGCTGATTCTCTACTGCTTATTTTTCTTGTGGTCCACTTATATAGTATTTTCTAAAATGAATGATAAATTTCCATTATGGTATTACCAACCAAAAGTTGTAAGTCTGTATATTTATGCATTAAAGGTCTGAGGCGGCTTTTGATGGTATTCCAACAATGCTCTATAGGGTTCAAATCTGGTGAATATGTTGGTAGATAGAGCAAACGGCATCTAGCATTATCTATTAACTCCTTTGTTTTGGGAGTTTTATGGAATGTGGCATTGTCCATAACTATTGTAGTACCATGTGGCAATTTAGGTAATAACATCTTCTCTAACCATGTATTGAATACCTCTTTGTCACACCCACCTTTGAAAGTCATTGGTGCAATAAATCTCTTTCCAATCCACCCGCCTATTATACTGATTCTCTCTCGTTTTCTTCCTGGAATATCTGCATAAATTTTCTTTCCTATTGGAGCACGTCCATACTCTCGGTATAACCTATTATCAACTCCTGCTTCATCTATATATAAGATGCTGGAATGGTCTATTTTTGAGATTTTATCGGTAAATCGCTGCCTATCTTCTTGATTGCGCTCTTGATATAGTGTAACTTTTTTTTAAAGTAATTCTTAGCTGTTTCAGCCTATACCAAATTGAATTTATTCCAAATCCAAGATTTTGTTTCATCTCTGCCAGCGTATGATCTGGATTCTTTTTAACATATTCTTCGAGTATTTTTGGGTCTATTTTTCGAATAAAGCTGCCGTTTTTCGATGGCCTTAGGCTTTCACCAGCGGCTTTCTTTCTTAACCAGCGGTACAGAGTTGCTATTCCTATCTCCAAAAGCTCTGCCACCTCAACCTTTGACTTCCCTTTTTCTATCATCGATACTGCCCTTTCCCTTAAATCCACACTATACGCCATTATAACTCAAATAGCTTATTATACCTTTATCATTTACTTTGGGAAGTACTATAGTAGCCACTAGCAGAAAATCCTACATAATTCCTGTACTTTATAGCAGTTACTATATAAAAAAATATTTTACTCTTTTTGACTGGCCAGGGCTTTTTTTTAAATGTCTCTTTCCCTTGTTACTCTTGCTTTGTAAATCAAACCTCTCTTTGTCATAAGGAGCCATGTTACCTCTACCTGGAAATGCATCTGCTGCCGACTTTTTTTCGTTGTGTTTCTTTATCCATTTTCCTAATACACTATCCCTTATTCCTAGATCTCTTGCTACTTTTGCAACTGGTTGACCTACCTTTCTTTGTTCATTTGCCAGTTTAACAGCTTCCAATTTGAATTCTGCTGTATATTCTCTTACCATTTCTAATCCTCCAAAATTTTATTTTACCCAAAAAAACTCTTTTCTTTCTCTCCACTTTTTCTGGGTAAGGTCAGTTTACTGGCCTCTCCATGAGTGAGATTGAAAAATTAAGTGTGAACGGTTACCTTGGATGACAGAAAAGAGTGTTGGAAGGAGGCAATATTAAAAACTTAATTTCAGTCCAGCCAAGAACACATAACCAGAGTTGTTATTTTCTATTTTAGGCTCTTTTGTACTAAACTTTACAATATCGAAATAGTATGAAGTACCTAAAAAAAGAGAATTTTCAAGACTTAAAGCATATGATGTTAACTCGTTTGTACCTTCGCCTGCAATATCCCTACCACTACTAAAATATGTTAAGCTCGATTTGTAAGAATCAGAACGGTAAGCGATACCTGCATTCATATAATACGTATTATTTGTTTCAGGATTACGCTTCTCACCAGATTTACCACCATTACCATACGAAAAAATGCAATCAAGATCGAACAATTTTAGCTTCAAACCAAAATTCCAGTGTAGTAATTGATTGCGGCATTCATAATTTTTAGAAGTCCAATCTGAGCAATCAGTTAAATTTTCTCTTGCAAATTCACCAGTTAAGGCAGTAGTAAAACCTATATCATCTGACAAGCTGTTTTTATAGGAAAGGCCAGCAGCAATTAAATTGCTGTACTGTAAGTTATTTTTTCCTGGAACATAACTGAATCCGAGTTGAAAGTTATAGATTTCAGGGGAGATGTAGTTAATTGATGATTGTTTTAACCCTAGTTCGAGTTCATTATAATCGCTATAAATATTGGGCTTGACCCAGAACACCTTGTCTTGATCATATCCAGGGTCACCATCCTTTTTATGATCACCGCGCAAATTTGCATAGTTTGTCCAATGACCATTTACTCCTCCAGCAGCTGCATAAATTTTTGAAGTGTTAATTAACATGCTCTGACTAACTAAACTTCTTTTACCATATTCAATTGATCCAAGTTCCTGGTTTTTTATGATAAAATACCATTCCTCCATGTCTAACTTTTCTATGTCTAACGCTTTTAGGTTTGCAATACCAGAAACCCCTGCCTTAACATTAACCTCCATTTGAGTATTTGGATAAACTTGCTGTAAATAAAGAAAGCGCAAGTATGAATAACTTGAAGTTTTATCCTTAGGCTTAGCATTGAAAGAATCTCTGTTGAAGGCGTAGCCGAATCTCAAATCTATTTTTCCGTCTAGTTCTGCATAAAATATTTCCTTATCCAAAATTGTTTTAGAGCTAGCACTATTCTGCAAAAACAATGATGAAAGCAGTGCTACCAGGTAGTACTTTAACTTCATAAATAAACTTAAATCTTTATAAAAATTTAAGTTTAAACTCAATATAAATAAAAAACAACTTTTCAGAAGGCACCGCTGGTAGATTTTGCTGCCTGTTTTTGAGCTATATTCCCATAAATTATTGATACACTTGGTAATTTTTGCATTAATAACTGCTTATTAATGGCAGAATGTATACGATTAATTATTTTAGATGTACTTTTTACATCGCAGTTAATCAAAACAAAAAGCACTTTATTCTCATCAATATACCCTAGAAAATCATCACTACGGCAATTTTTATAAAAATGTTCTATGATAACTTTCAGTGCATTATTTGTCTCACTACAGCTACTATTTAAGCCAATCACTCCTATAGCTGCATTAATTTGATGTTGAAAGGCAAAATTTAATATAACGTATAACTCTAGAATAGTGGACTCATTGCCCGGTATATCGAATAAGTCATGGTTTTTATATTTTTTACCCATTAGATATTTATCTCTAAAGATTCCTAGTTTATGGGACAAACTGATATCACGTATTAATAGCTCATAATTTATTTTATTACTGGCAAATTGTGCAGTGCGGAAAACTTTTACTTTTGTCCTGATATCTTCTCCTTTAGCATCAGTTAAGGAAAAATCTATCACTTTAGGTAATATATCAAGTAAATCGTGCCCATTTTCGGTATACTCTAAATAATTCTTCATGTCGTCAGCTGCTCTTGCACTTAAAATATTGATTAACGGCTTATTAAGTAAATTCCCTTCCTCGTATTTTAACAAATTCCTTGCGGCTTGATTGAGCCCTAAAATTAACACGTTTTTTTTCTTATTATCCTGACAAACAGATACCACAGCATCATCTTTTCTTCTTGCAGTTATGAAATCATCCATACTTTCATTCTATACAGCGTATTTATAAGTATAATAAGATTATATTAAGATTTACTTACTTATTAATATGCTTGATTGGGTATAGGTAAAATGTCATATGGGATGGCTTTGTTGTAGAAGAATCAAGATTACTGTTTATAGACTTCAAGTTACTGCAAAAAATATTTTAAAACATAGTGATATCTTGACTTTACCTAGTTAATATTCCAAATTATAAAAAAACAGATAGTTCTATGACGACAAGTCTATTACAAGGCAAAAAGGGATTAATAACCGGAATAATAAATAAGAGATCAATAGCATACGGTATAGCAAAAACTCTCTCAGAGCACGGAGCAGAACTTGCAATCACCTACCAGAATGAAATAATAAAAGAAAAACTATCACCAATAGCAGATGAACTAAATGTGGAGCTAATATTACACTGCGACGTTTCAAATGAAAAAATCATAGATAACGCTTTCGAAATAATAGAGAAAAAATGGGGTACTCTTGACTTTTTGGTGCATGCAATAGCATTCTCCGATAAAAATGAGTTAGATGGTAAATATGTCAATACTTCACTGGATAACTTCCTCAATGCAATGCATATATCGTGCTATTCTTTTACTGCTTTAGTGCAAAGGGCTGAAAAAATGATGTCAAATGGTGGTAGTTTACTTACTTTATCTTATTATGGCGCTGAAAAAGTTATGCCAAATTATAACGTTATGGGTTTATGTAAAGCAGCACTTGAAGCAAGTGTAAAATATATAGCATGTGATCTCGGGCCACAAAATATCAGAGTAAATGCAATTTCCGCTGGTCCAATCAGAACTTTAGCATCTTCTGGAATAAGCGATTTTCACTTCATATCAGAATGGAATAGAAATAATTCTCCGCTCAGACGCAATGTTACAATAGAGGATGTTGGCAAGGCAGCGCTATACTTATTAAGCGATTTAAGTAGTGGCACTACTGGAGAAATTTTGCACGTCGATTCAGGATATAACGTTGTGGGAATGAAGGTGGTTGACTGAGATCTAAATCCTTAATTCAAAGCGCTAGTTCCTTCGGGTTCATACACAACTCTATCAGGAGTTTTGTGACTGTGATTGCAGAAAACATCGAACATAAAATTCCTATTGATAAAGTGACAGAAAAGCCTCTAATTGCTCCGCTGCCAATAATGAACATTATTCCTGCAGCAATTAATGTAGTGATATTTGAATCCAGTATTGTCTTTATAGCGTTTTTAAACCCTTCTTCAATAGCACGTTCCACTCTCTTGCCAGATTTTATTTCCTCACGAATTCGCTCAAATATTAAAACATTTGCATCCACCGCCATACCGACAGTGAGTGCAATACCGGCAATTCCAGGTAAAGTTAGAGTTGCTTCAAGCAGAGTGAGAATTGATAATATAAGAACTACATTAGAAAAAAGTGCAACAGAGGCCAATACACCTAATTTGCCGTAAGTGATGATTATAAATAAAGCCACGGCTATAATAGAGATTGTTGCTGCCATTTCCCCTGCCTTTATTGATTCTTCTCCAAGACTTGGGCCAATGTTTTTTTCTTCAATTATTTTAAGTGGTGCTGGCAGTGCTCCAGATTTTAAAAGTATTGCAAGTTCGCTTGCTTGTTTTTCAGTGAAATTACCGCTAATTTCTCCCTCTCCATTTAAAATTGGCTCACGTATTGTAGGTACTGTTAAGACTGTGTTATCCAGAACAATTGCAAAAGGTTTTCCCACATTTTCTTTAGTGATTTTCGCGAATCTTTTACTCGCTATGCTGTCAAATTTAAAATGCACTGTCGGTTTACCTAAATTGCCGAATCTAACTGATGCGTTAACCAGCGAATCGCCACCTATTTCAGTTTTGCGGAATATTGGATAAGAATTACCTAAAGAATCCTTGAGCATGACAGTGGTTTCATGGTCTATATCCTGCACCTTGGCTATGTTAGTGTTTGCCAAATGAAAAGCTAGCTTAGCAGTTTTGCCAAGCAGAGATTTTATCTGCTTGGTATCTTCTACTCCAGGCACCTGCACTAATATTTTATTCTGCCCTTGTTTTTGAACGCTGACTTCCTTTGTGCCAAGTTTGTCCAAACGGCACTGGACATTGTTTATTGATTCTGCAGCTACTTCACTGATCAAAGAATTTTTATAATGGGGTTTATACGAAATGAGAATTGAAGAATCTTTTCTATTTAGCTCTAAATTTGGATTTATCGCATTAATCAACACAGATGCTTTTTTATAATCATCAATATTATTTAAAGTTATAACGCTATTTTGTACGTTAGATTCAATATTTTTTGTTAGCAATGTCTCTTTTATTTCGTTAGCTAGCATGCTTAGCTTTTCCTTAAAATAGAAGTCTAAGTCTATGTTTAAAAGCAAAGATGCCCCTCCTTTCAGGTCAAGGCCTAAGTTTATTCTTTTTTTCGAAATAAAAAGCTTATTATCAAAGAAATTTGGCAGTGTTATGTATAAAGCAAATAAACAGATGCATAATACTGAAAAAGATTTGACTATAAGTCTGTTATACATAAGTTGTAGGTTTAAAATTGTAATAATTGATTGTAAGTTAAAAATAGATTTTTGTAAAATTCTCTATTTGACCTTACCCAGAAAAAGTAGAGAGAAAGTTAAGACGTTTTTATCATGAGAATAAATTGTGCAGGAATGCAATAGTTAATAGTAGAATGTCTACGTTATTTGTTATAAAAGATTTCTATGTATTCAAATATGGCAGTTCTGGTTTGTTGAGCGAGAAGTATCAATAAGCAGCTCCCTTTTAAGTGAACTTTTCTGCAACAGAGTTATCGTAACAACAGCCCTTATGGCTCATGCTGGAAATGATGTTTTTTGTATTCAATAGAAATTGGTAATTTTGAGAGGTATACTGTGACCCTTGATCGCTATGTAACAGCAGATTTTTATCGGGTTTGCGTTTATCAACGGCCATCAATAAAGAATCTATAACTATAGTACTTCCCAAAGTAAATGATAAAGGTATAATAAGCTATTTGAGTTATAATGGCGTATAGTGTGGATTTAAGGGAAAGGGCAGTATCGATGATAGAAAAAGGGAAGTCAAAGGTTGAGGTGGCAGAGCTTTTGGAGATAGGAATAGCAACTCTGTACCGCTGGTTAAGAAAGAAAGCCGCTGGTGAAAGCCTAAGGCCATCGAAAAACGGCAGCTTTATTCGAAAAATAGACCCAAAAATACTCGAAGAATATGTTAAAAAGAATCCAGATCATACGCTGGCAGAGATGAAACAAAATCTTGGATTTGGAATAAATTCAATTTGGTATAGGCTGAAACAGCTAAGAATTACTTTAAAAAAAAGTTACACTATATCAAGAGCGCAATCAAGAAGATAGGCAGCGATTTACCGATAAAATCTCAAAAATAGACCATTCCAGCATCTTATATATAGATGAAGCAGGAGTTGATAATAGGTTATACCGAGAGTATGGACGTGCTCCAATAGGAAAGAAAATTTATGCAGATATTCCAGGAAGAAAACGAGAGAGAATCAGTATAATAGGCGGGTGGATTGGAAAGAGATTTATTGCACCAATGACTTTCAAAGGTGGGTGTGACAAAGAGGTATTCAATACATGGTTAGAGAAGATGTTATTACCTAAATTGCCACATGGTACTACAATAGTTATGGACAATGCCACATTCCATAAAACTCCCAAAACAAAGGAGTTAATAGATAATGCTAGATGCCGTTTGCTCTATCTACCAACATATTCACCAGATTTGAACCCTATAGAGCATTGTTGGAATACCATCAAAAGCCGCCTCAGACCTTTAATGCATAAATATACAGACTTACAACTTTTGGTTGGTAATACCATAATGGAAATTTATCATTCATTTTAGAAAATACTATAATTATCATGTTACTCATTAACCACCATGCGTGAATATAGGTCAATTATTGCCGCCAACAACCTTCTTTAGTTTTTATGTAGGTAATCCCAAACTTTATTTGGCTGATCAGTAGTAAAATTTTGATCCAATGTGTTCGGAGCCACAACTCGGTTGCTTATTTGCTGTTTTTTATTTTTGAACCTTCGTCTAAACTTGGTTTTAATGCCATTTTCTTGCATAACACTTTGTACTGTTTTAATTTTTGCCTAAAGCTTTTAATTCAGCGTGAATTTTAGGGGCTCCATATCTGCATTTAGAAGCTTGATGTATTTTTTGAATATCTGCTAGAAGCCCTTCTTTTGCTAATTCTTTACTGCTTTTTTCCTTAGCAACCCATACCACCAGTACAAAACCCTACATAGTTCCTGTGTTTTATAGCAATTTCTATATAAAAGAATACTTTACTCTTTTTCTTTGCCCAGGGCTTTTTTTAAGATGTCTCTTTCTCTTATTAGCTCTTTTTTTAGATCAAATCTTTCTTTGTCATAAGGAGCCTTTGCCTGGAAATGCGTATGCTCCAGACATTTTTCCATCATATTTTCTTACTTAACATACTACCATCTATACCTAGATCTTTTGCTATTTTTGTACTTGCTTGACCTGTTTCTTTAACCAGCTTAACAGCTTCTAATTTGAATTCTGCTGTATATTCTCTTCTATTTGTCATATTTTGAAAAAACGTTTTATTTTACTCCAAAAACGTCTTAACTTTCTCTCTACTTTTTCTGGACTACTCCGAATCGGTTGACAAATTGGACGTTTGATAAGCATAATTTGGAGCTTCTTGTGTAATGACTATATCATGAGCGTGACTCTCTCTTAATCCTGATGCAGTAATAGTAACAAATTTACAATTTTTTTTCATCTCTTCTATATTCCTATTACCAGTATACCCCATTGCAGCTTGCAATCCGCCAATCAATTGATGGATTACTCCTGAAGCTGGACCTTTGAATGGAACTCTTCCTTCCACTCCTTGTGGAACTAATTTGAGTTTTGAATCTTTATCTTGAAAATAACGGCTAGCTGAACCTCGTTTCATTGCACTAATAGATCCCATTCCTCGATAGCCTTTATATGCTCTGCCCTTATACATAATAATCTCACCTGGGCTTTCGTCAGTGCCAGCAAAAATCGAACCAATCATCACAGAGTCAGCACCAGCTGCAATAGCTTTTGCAACATCTCCTGAGTATTTTACCCCACCATCAGCAATTAGTCTGACGTTTCTTGCTCTACACGCCTCTGCAACATTCTTGATTGCAGAGAATTGTGGCACACCAACACCTGTAACTATTCTGGTTGTACAGATTGATCCTGGTCCTATTCCAACCTTCACTGCATCAACACCCGCATCAATCAACGCTTCAACAGCCTCCTTTGTTGCAATGTTTCCGCCAATTAATTGCGTATTAGGATACATCTTTTTTATTTCCCTAATGGTATTGATAACGTTTTCGGAATGACCGTGAGCAGTATCCACAACAACTACATCAACTTCTTCTCCGATCAAAGCTTCACATCTGTCTATACCATCTTTTTTACCAGTGCCAATTGCAGCGGCAACTCTGAGACGCCCTTTACTGTCTTTACATGAATTTGGGTATCTATTGTATTTTTCAATGTCTTTAACCGTAATTAAACCTATACAACAAGAATTTTCATCTACGACCAAAAGCTTTTCTATTCTATTTTCATGCAACAATTTCATTGCTGATGCACTATTCACTCCCTGCTCCCGCACTGTCACTAACTTATCTTTTGTCATCACTTCGGAAACTTTTACATTCATGTTCTGGTCTTCAATAAATCTCACATCTCGGTTAGTTAAAATTCCAACTAACTTGCGTTGATCGACTACAGGAATGCCAGAATAATTGTGCTCTCTCATTAATGAAATTGCTTCCGCAACTGTTTTATCCGGTGAAATCGTAATTGGGTTATACACGATCCAACTTTCATATTTTTTCACCCTTCTTACTTCTAAAACTTGTTCATCTATTGATAAATTCTTATGTATGCAACCTATCCCTCCATGTTGGGCAATAGCTATTGCAAAGCCCGATTCAGTAACAGTATCCATTGCAGAGGATATGAGAGGGATATTTAGTTCTATACTATTTGTTAAATAAGTTTTTGTATCTGCATCGCAAGGCAATATATTAGAATAGGCTGGCAAAAGAAGTATATCGTCAAACGAATAACAAGCTTCCATTTTTTTCATAGGCTTTATTTAAAGCTTATACGCCAATTAATTAAATTGCAATAGGCAAAATTAGCTAGGAGCCTTTAATTGTATAGCTCTAACTGTTTTTAGGAGATAGAAAAGCTATATGGTTGCTAATACATTTTATTGCAAAATAAGCATTCTACATTATTTGCCAGCAAACAAAACTGCTCAATAGTTAAGTTTTCTGGACGCTGGTTTCCGCTCAATTTAGCGTTTTCAAGGACAGTTTCAGCGTGGTTCGTTATATTTTGCAAGCTATTTCTCAGCATCTTTCTTCTTTGAGCAAAAACAGCACGTGTTAATTTTATTAAGGTTTCCAAGTTTACTACAAACTTTGGGGTAGGCAAAGGATTTACTGTAATTACTGAAGAATGTATTTTTGGTCTTGGAAAAAACTCTTTAGGTTCAATATCAAATTCCTTTTTTATATCACATAGTAACTGGCTTAGCACTGATAAGGAACCATAATCTTTAGAATTGGGTCTTGCCGTAATGCGATCTGCTACCTCTTTTTGAAACATTAATGTCAAGTTCGTAAAAAATTTTATATTATTTAACCACTTTAAAAATAACACTACCGAGATATTGTAAGGCAAGTTAGCAATAACTTTAACTGGGCGCTCTATCAGCTCTTCTTCTGTAACATGCAGTGCATCCGCTTCTATAATTCTATACTTTCCTTGATGCTCATTTAGCAGTTGGTCATGGTGTTTTACTAAATCTCTATCTTTTTCTATAGAAAGTAGAGACTTTGGATTATGCACCAATATTTCTCTTGTTAATGCACCATATCCAGGACCAATTTCAATGACATTAAAATTTTCCAGACTACCAGCTAAAGCGACGATTTTTTTTGTTATCTCACTCGATAAAATAAAATTTTGCCCTAGACTCTTTTTTGGCTTCAGTAAAAATTTTCTCATATTATTTTCATTATACAGTATTTTATAAAAATTAGTTGACGAAAATTCATTGATAATTGTATATTATTAATGTGTTTAACGCCGGCTTAGCTCAATTGGTAGAGCAACTGACTTGTAATCAGTAGGTTGTCAGTTCAAGTCCGACAGCCGGCACTCTCGCCCATATAAGTAAAGTTGATGTCCTTTTTAATAGTAGCAAATTGGAAAATGAATGGAATGCGTTCTTCATTTGTTGACTTTATAGGCAAACTTAACAACAAGAGCAACGAAATTACCTCTAAGCTAGTGATTTGCCCTCCTTTTACGTCATTTCCAAGCAGTATAGAGTTGAACAATAATATTAATATAGGAGCACAGAATTGCCATCATAAAAAGTTCGGTTCTTACACAGGTGAAATTAGTGCAGAAATGTTAAAAGAACTAGGGTGTACTTACGTAATACTTGGGCATTCTGAAAGGGCTAATGAAAAAGATAGTGAAATAAAACTTAAGTCGGAAATAGCAATAGAATCAGGCTTACACCCAATTATTTGTGTAGGCGAAAATTCAGAAGATTATAAAAGTGGAAAAACAAAAGAAGTAATAGAATATCAATGCAAAAACCGCTTGCCAACACACGGTGAATATACCGTAGCATATGAGCCAATATGGGCAATAGGCACAGGTCATGTGCCAAATAATGATGCAATTGCTAAGGTGATAGAGGTAATAAAATTGTGTACTAGTAAAAAACACATTATATATGGTGGTTCAGTCAGTTCAGAAAATATAGAAAATTTGCTCAGTATCTCAAATTTATCAGGAGTTTTAATTGGCAGTGCAAGCTTAGATTTCGATCACTTTTATAAAATTATACAACAAGTTGAAAAAAAGTTTTCTCTTATCAATTCTAAAATCAGCAACTAAGAATCCTATAACAAATGGCATCATTTCAGTGTCAAGCATATATAGCTAACCCAAGAAAGATTTCCCTACGTCATACCGCGATTCATTCGCGGTATCTCAGCATAGATTCCGCTAACGAGTAGCGGAATGACGAATTTGTTGTTTTTCAAATTGTAGGTAAACCTAAGCCACTTTAGCTATATCTGTACGAACATCTAGTATAGCTAAAGTAATCTAGAAAATTAACGATATTTTATTCCCCGGTGAACGCTCTATTTTGTTTTCCAACTCTAGTTCTAAAAGAGCCATTAGAGCTATGTTGGTAGAAAGTCCGCTTGCTAGTATAAGTTCATCTATGTCAACAGGTACAGAGTTAATATGATCAACTATAACAGATTTTGCCTGTTGTAATTTTTCTTGTTTTTGGTTAACAAAATGGTGCTCAACATCAAATAGGTTTTTTTGCTGCGGAGGTAAACTAAACCTAATACTCTCTATTATGTCATCAGCGGATTCGATAAGCTTAGCACCGTTTTTAATTAAATAATTACTACCACTACAGCGTGAATCTAAAGGGAAACCAGAAACTGCAAACACCTCTCTCCCTTGATTTAAAGCAAAATCTGCTGTTATTAGAGAGCCAGAACGTTTCGATGCTTCAATCACTGCAACACCCAGCGATAGACCAGATATAATTCGATTCCTCTGAGGAAAATATTGAGGCTTTGGTTTAGTAGCAAATGGAAGCTCAGTAATTACTAACCCACCGTTCCCAGTGATTTTTTTGTATAGATCAAAATTCTCTTTTGGATACACCACATCAATTCCGCTTGCTGTAACAGCAATAGTGGGATGATTTTTGTATATTACACTGTTTGCTGCAGTATCGATTCCTTTTGCAAGTCCAGAAACGATAACAAAACCAGCTTCACTTAAATCAAGTGCCAACTTATTGGCAAAATTTCTTCCATTCATCGAAGAGTTACGCCCACCGATTATTGCAATTATCTCACGGCTTAATAATGATATATCACCAAACGCAGTTATTACAGGAGGACAACTAGAGATATTTCTTAAAAGATCAGGGTAATCTGGGTCACATGCGGGTATAATTTTAGCTCCAATTCTTTTTGCATTATTGATTTCTTCTCGTGCATCTTGAATGCCATACACCTTATTATTAGCCACCCTATTGAGATATTTTAGCACCTCATCTAGCGATCCATGTGTTCTTAGTATACTAAAAAACTTTGTTGGTCCTATAGTTCTAGCCAAGCTTAACCATACTTCTAATTCTTTGTTGTTCAATTTATTTATCTTCATAAAAGGCTTGAATTTCTTATCAATTTAGTGTACCCAAGATAATGCAAATATACAGTGTTTTATGACGCATTTTGTTACAGATAAATGCATAAAATGTAAATATACGGATTGTGTGGAAGTATGTCCCGTTGACTGCTTCTATGAAGGTAAAAACATGCTCGTGATTAACCCAGATGAATGTATTGATTGCGGAGTGTGCATACCTGAGTGTCCAGTGGATGCAATTGTAACTGATGATTCCATAAAAGATATTTTAGAACTAGATGAAGAGTTACTGAACAGTGAACAAAAAATCTTCAAGTCATTTTACAACATAAACGTAGAATATTCACAAAAATGGCCAAATATCACAGCTAAGAAGCAACCCCTCTATACCGCAGAAGAGTATAAGGAAAAAAAGGATAAAACAGCTTATTTTGATGAAAATTTAGAATAATGCTACTGAAGGAAAAGAAACTTTTTGTATTTCAGGGTTGTTGTTTTTGGTTGCTGAAAATAGTTGCGTTATCTAAGTTGTTATGCTGATAAATTAGTATCGATTAATTTAAGGATTAAGGAAAAAGGCTTATTGACTTTTGAAATATTTGATTATAAAACTAGCTGTTAGCATTAAATCTTGGGGGTAAGTTATGAGTATAAATAAAAGAGAAACCATTAAAAAGATTGAAGGGTTACTTTTTCAAGCGAACGGTAATCTTGAAAAAGCATGTGATCTATTATCAACAGTAGAGTTAACCGAAGATGATATTAAAATATTGCTGGAAGAGATGATAAAAGAGTATCATAGCTTGTTTGAAAAGATTTCTTGGAGTTGTGGAATTACTGCAGGCAGTGCACAAGATGCCAACGCAAGCAGCTTCAACGAAGTTTTTAAGCTAGGTTCAAAAGAGTTAGCATTGGCAATGACGTCAGATCTCAGAAAGTCTTATGATCAAGAATTATTTAAGAAATATAAAAAAGAAGAAATGTCTTATCCTGAAGGAGAAGGAGTACAATTTATTAGAGAATTGAGAGTTCTAAGTAGAATACTTACTATATCTTTAATAAGGAAACTTGATGAAGTTTACAAGTTTACTCCAGAAGAAATTGAGCGTTTGAAGGAATATATGTTAGTTAGCAACTATGATATAAGCAAAAGTCTTTCTGATATAGACAAATATATGCATGCACTATCTGCCTTAATTAGAAACTCTTCACTTGATACAAAAAAGATATTTGAGCTAAATAATCGAATGATAATACACACTACAGCCTTAATTGATTTAGTAACTAGTGGAGTAGTGAAAAAAGAAGAAGCAAAAGAACAATCTGCTGAGGATTTAGAAAAGCTTATCTGTGAACAGTATAAAGGTGCAGCAAACACGCCACTACCGTTGCCGAGCACGCTATTTGAAGTGGATAAAAAAAGTGCTTGAAGAAAGTTTATAGTTAGCCAAAGTAGGTATTTAATAAGCTTAATGTAACCATTATGTATGCTATATAGCAAAACATAGAATGCTTATGATTCCAACTATAGCAATTTTAAGTGGTGGATTTTCTTGTGAGAGAGAAATATCGCTTATGAGCGGAAAAGCAGTCAAGAAGGCGCTTGATAGCCTTTCATATAATGCAATAGAAATAGATGTTGACAGCAATATTGCTGAAAAGCTTAAAAAAATTAATCCGGGTCTTGCTTTTATAGCTCTGCATGGACCTTATGGTGAAGATGGCTGCATTCAAGGTTTATTGGAAATCTTAGGTATAAAATATACACACTCAGGAGTTATGGCTTCGGCTGTTGCTATGAACAAGGCAATGTCAAAGCATATATTCCGGTCCCTTAGTATTGATACTCCAAAAGGTTATGTAATTAGCCGAGAAGATCTACTAAAAAATAATATTAAAATTGATTATCCGTACGTCTTAAAACCAATTAATGAAGGTTCAAGTATTGGAGTGTACATAATTTTCTCGCACGAGGATTACTTAGAACTGAAAGATAATAGTTCTACTATAATGGAAAAGATGATCGTAGAAGAATACATACCGGGCATAGAGTTACATACTGCTGTATTGCTGGATGAAGCAATTGGCACTATAGAAGTACGACCAAAAAATAAATTCTATGATTATGAAGCAAAGTATACAGATGGATTTGCAGAACATATATTTCCTGCTGAAATTCCTAACAATATATATAAAATGACCTTGGAACACGCACTGAAAGTTCATCAATTTTTAGGATGCAAAACTATTTCCCGCTCAGATTTCCGTTATAATCCCAAAAATAACACTTTAAAAATGCTTGAGATTAATACACATCCTGGCTTTACTGAGTTATCGTTAGTGCCAGAAATTGCAAAATTGGCAAAAGGAATCAATTTTAATGAATTAGTTAAAATTATTATTGAAGATAGTTTGCAGCACAAAAATATTAGGGATTTAAGTCATGTTGAGCAGTATTACTAGAAGCCAAAGGAGTTTTTTGCGTAAGTGTGCCTTGGTTATTATCACAGCACTTTTTCTTACGCTAATACTTTACAGCTCACTTGATAAAATAATAAATCGATTTAATTACTACTTTACTTGGTATAATGACTGCCTATCTAGTTTATTACTCAGTAGTGGATTTTCAATCGACGAAGTAGTCGTGAGCGGCAATAAATTTACAAACAAAAAGGATATTCTAAGTTTGACAGATAGAACGCAACCTATCCTGTATATATCACTTTCAAAACTTGCCGGTAACATACAATCCGTAAGCAGGTGGATAAAACACGTAAGAGTTCACAGAATTTTGCCCAATACTCTACACATTAATATAGATGAGCATAAACCGTTTGCTCTCTGGAAAGATAATAACAAAACCTCGGTAATTGATTTCGAAGGCAAAGTGATCGTAGATGACTATCTAGTAGATGATCTTGTTGTAATTACAGGACAAAACTCGTTATCAAACCTAGAATTTGTTAGAGATGTGTTAGAGAGTAAAACTCAATTAAGTGACCACATTTCTTCTTTTGCTTATATAGGGAATAGAAGATGGAATATCATACTTGATAACGATTCCACAGTAAAACTGCCTGAAGATAACCCTTATAGTGCATGGGAATATTTAAACCACTTGCAAAATACAACTGATTTTACTTTCAGCGATTGGAGTATTATTGATATGCGTATTACTGATAAAATCTTTGTGAAGAGGTGATCTGCTGTAATCCAAGTAGCCCCTTTTCCTGTCATCCAAGTGCCCAGACACTGGAATCCCGCCGCGAACCGTCATACCGCGATTCATTCGCGGTATCTCTTAACATAGATCCCTTATTTAACCGCCATACCTTAACATAGATCCCGCTAACACGTAGCGGGATGACGAGGTTATCGTCATGTCACCGCGAACCGTCATACCGTCACGAACCGTCATACCGCGATTCATTCGCGGTATCTCTTAACATAGATCCCTTATTTAACCGCCATACCTTAACATAGATCCCGCTAACACGTAGCGGGATGACGAGGTTATCGTCATGTCACCGCGAACCGTCATACCGTCACGAACCGTCATACCGCGATTCATTCACGGTATCTCTTGGCATAGATCCCGCTAACACGTAGCGGGATGACGGTTGTCGTTTAGCTATAAATATTTAAGAAATTTACCAAACGAAAAAAAAGGCAAAAGAAGCCCCGTGGTTGGCTAATTACTTACATTATACTTTCAAGTATGGCGTTTTTTTATTCTAAACGCTTAATAACCGCGATTTAGCTGCTTTTTAATGCAACTAACCTTTAGTCATAAATGTTTAAGAAATTTACTAAACAGAAAAAAAGGCAAAAGAAACCCTAGGGTAGCTAGTTATTCACTATCCATTTTTTAAGTTGGCGTTTTTTTATGTTTTAAATGCTTTATAAGCGCATTTTAGCTTATATTAGGTAAAAACCTAGAACTTTATAAAGACATAAGGTGCACATAGTGCAAAAAATTAAACATGAGACGCCAGATACGTGAGTTTTTTTGTCATTTAATCTGTACAGAGAAGATAAATAAATAGCTTCAGTTTCATGATAAGGGGGCTGGCGAAATGTGTCAAGGAATTTTTATGCAAGAGATCTATTGAAATGCCCCTGTAAAATTATACTATTAATTAGTGCACTATAAATTTAAAATTATAGATATGTTAAGCAGATTGGTAATTTTGCTATTAGTTTCCATACTTCCTTTTTCTTCATACTCATACCAGTTTAGAACCAAAGCAAAGCAAGCAGTAGTCTTAGATTTAGCTTCAGACTCGTTCATTTTTGACCATAATTCCGATGAAAAAATGGCCCCATCTTCAATGAGCAAGTTAATGACTTTATATGTAGCCTTCGATTATCTAAAAGCTGGAATAATACACATGGAGGATAAATTTCGAGTAAGTAGAAAAGCATGGGAAAGGAGAGGCTCTTCTATGTTTTTGAAAGAAGGTCAATTTGTTACAGTGAGAGAATTACTTGAAGGAATTACAATAGTTTCAGGTAATGATGCCTGCATAACACTAGCCGAGGGTATTGCAGGATCAGAAGAGAATTTTGTGGCTGAAATGAATGAAGTTGCACAAAATTTGAATCTGAATGACAGTCATTTTGTCAACTCAAGCGGGTGGCCAGATGAAGATCATTTTATGAACGCAAAAGACTTGGTAATGCTGGCAAAAAGGATTTTCACCGATTTTCCTGAATATTATGATTTATTTTCCGAACAATATTTGACATATAATGAAATTGTACAAAAGAATAAAAATCTTCTACTTTTTCACGACATTGGGGTTGATGGCTTAAAAACCGGCTATACAAATGCTGGTGGTTACGGCATTGTAGCATCTGCAAAACGAAATGATAGGAGAATTTTTGCTGTCGTAAATGGTTTAAACACTGAGAAAGAGCGAATAGAAGAAGCAAAAAGATTGATACAATACTCCTTAAATCATTTTAACACTAAGAAAATATTCGTTAAAGACAGCGTAGTTGAGGAAGTAAATGTTCTCTATGGAAAAGATAGAAAAGTGCCTATTACAGTTGCAAACGATGTTACCATAACTTACAACCGCAAATTGCATGACCAAATTAAGGTGCGTATTGAATATAAAGATATGATACCTGCACCCATTAAAAAAGGTCAAGAAGTGGGCAAAGTTTTTGTAGAAATACCAGGTATTGAGCAACAAACTACACCACTTTATGCAGCAAATGACGTGCAGGAATTGAATTTCGTAGAAAAGTTTTTTAGGATGTTGTTTTAAGTTTGATATTAAAGCAATTCCGAAAGAGAGATCTATTGCACTTTAGTGTAGTTTTAACTAACAATTTCTGTTACAATACAAGATTGAAGTGTTACGAAAATGTGCTGGTTATATTTGTTGCTGTCTAGTATCCTAGAGATACTGTGGGCTGTAACACTAAAGTTTAGTAACAGTTTTACTAAAGTTGTGCCTTCGATTGCAACATTGGTAATTATGATCATTAGCATTTATTTTTTATCTCTTGCAGCATGCTTTCTACCTATTAGAGTATGCTATGCAGTTTCCTCTGGAATATGCACAATTGGAATAACTATAATTGGTGCAACCACTTTCACAGAGAATATTAATTTATCTCAAGTTTTATGTATCGTTTTAATTGTAATAGGAAGCATAGGGCTAAAGCTCTCTATTTAAACCTAAAAATTTATGCATGAATTGGATATATTTACTCTTATCGTCACTAATTGAAGTGTTCTGGGTCATAACACTTAAGCATAGTTATGGATTTACTCATCTCGTACCATCAATAATTAGCATACTCTCCATGGCTCTTAGTACATATTTACTTTCGCTCGCTACACGTTCTATACCTATCGGAGTATGCTATGCAATTTGGACTGGAGTGGGCGCTATAGGAGCTTCGATACTTGGAGTTTACCTATTTGATGAACCAGTTAATTTATTCGAAGTAATATGCTTTATTTTAGTTACATTCGGGATTATAGGATTAAAATTGTTTGATACTGCAAAACAAACTGTTGATAAAATGGAATAAAAGATCCCACTGGGATGAAAGAAGCAGATACTCCATATTGTCATGCAAATTGGAATCCAGACTTTTTTCTATATAGCATGGTGAAGACGGGAAACCGTAACCGTTCACACAATGGCGTCAACTTAAGGAAAAATGTCAGAGATTGTGTATAAAATTTCTCTCCAAATTTTTTATCATTAAATTATCCAAAGAGTGCAAGGGACAGCACTTTTGTTTCTGTTTTATTTCAACAAAAAAGTTTAAAATGTGTCTTTTTTAGGTGAGGCATGCAAAAAGGAAAAGATCTTATCTTACAAATTAAAAATGCAATATACTCGAAAACTTTTCAGAAAATCCATTGTGTTGAGTTTTACACGAACAAACTTTTTCGACAGTATTTTCTATGATTTTAAAGTTAGTTAAAAAAAGTTTGGGAATAGAATGTGAACTTATGGAGCCATTGACATGTACCCTCAAAGCAAGCTTTTTCTAAAGCAAGATATAAGATTTGCCATACAGGCTTTCAAGAATTTAAGCATCCAAACAGCCTATCAGGATGAACCTGAGTTGGAGAGGCTATAGACTTATTGCAGCAGATGGTTCTGGTATGAGATTACCCAGCTCTGGGGAAATTGTATCCGAGTTTGAACCAAATGGAACAACAGGCACCATTGGCAATTTGTTTGTTGATTTGTGTACTTCGCTGATTTGCAGTGCTCGTCTTGCAGCTTGGAATATAGGTGAACAAACGTTGGCGGCAGAGCAATTACCCGAAGTTATCACTCAAATGCGTTTATTAAATCAAGAGAAATTATTATTTATCTATGATCGTCTTCAGTAAAATTCATTCAGCAGCATTATGATTTGGAAGTAGATTTTATTTTTTGCTTGCAAAAAAGAAATTATAGTAAGCTATGGGAACGCTGGCGAATTAGATTTTGATTTTATATTAGAAAATGAAAAGCTAAAAAATAAAATGAAAGGACAGAAAGTAAGAGTTATAGTGCTGACATTAGCCAACTGAGAAACAGAGTTTTTGACCGAGACTTTGGAGCAAAGCTTATGTGTTAAGGTGGCACATAGAGGAAACGACTCAAAGTAGGAGCAGAGTTAGAGAATTTTTCTGGAGAGGCTGTATTACAAGAATTTTGGGCAAACTTGGTCATGTGCAATATATTATCGCTTCATATGTGTGATGCACAAGGGCCTTGGAACCCAGATCAAATTACTGAGTATCGTTTAAATTTTTCAGTTTTATTTGGTGTAATGAGGCAGAAACTCTATCAGGTATAGTATTTTCTAAAATGAATGATAAATTTCCATTATGGTATTACCAACCAAAAGTTGTAAGTCTGTATATTTATGCATTAAAGGTCTGAGGCGGCTTTTGATGGTATTCCAACAATGCTCTATAGGGTTCAAATCTGGTGAATATGTTGGTAGATAGAGCAAACGGCATCTAGCATTATCTATTAACTCCTTTGTTTTGGGAGTTTTATGGAATGTGGCATTGTCCATAACTATTGTAGTACCATGTGGCAATTTAGGTAATAACATCTTCTCTAACCATGTATTGAATACCTCTTTGTCACACCCACCTTTGAAAGTCATTGGTGCAATAAATCTCTTTCCAATCCACCCGCCTATTATACTGATTCTCTCTCGTTTTCTTCCTGGAATATCTGCATAAATTTTCTTTCCTATTGGAGCACGTCCATACTCTCGGTATAACCTATTATCAACTCCTGCTTCATCTATATATAAGATGCTGGAATGGTCTATTTTTGAGATTTTATCGGTAAATCGCTGCCTATCTTCTTGATTGCGCTCTTGATATAGTGTAACTTTTTTTTAAAGTAATTCTTAGCTGTTTCAGCCTATACCAAATTGAATTTATTCCAAATCCAAGATTTTGTTTCATCTCTGCCAGCGTATGATCTGGATTCTTTTTAACATATTCTTCGAGTATTTTTGGGTCTATTTTTCGAATAAAGCTGCCGTTTTTCGATGGCCTTAGGCTTTCACCAGCGGCTTTCTTTCTTAACCAGCGGTACAGAGTTGCTATTCCTATCTCCAAAAGCTCTGCCACCTCAACCTTTGACTTCCCTTTTTCTATCATCGATACTGCCCTTTCCCTTAAATCCACACTATACGCCATTATAACTCAAATAGCTTATTATACCTTTATCATTTACTTTGGGAAGTACTATACTTATTGCGCCAAAAAACTTTCAAGCCCTTTTTAAGTATACGCGCTAAAGTTAAAATCCGACCGGGACAGCCGCAATAAAGTAGATAAGCCTAAACGCCATCATGTCTTTAGGAGAGTTTGCTAATGAAAGTTCTTAAGTTGACGCCATTGGCTGAACGGATACGATTTATTTCAGTGCATGAGCTGGTCCTTTTCGGATTTTAGCGCTGTGTACATAACTGCACGAACGTCTAGTTTAGGGGTAAGAAAAATTAGGGCCCGCAAATTAATCCAAACACATAAGTGTAGTGTTACCACCAAATGCTGTAGTGTTAACACTTACAACTTTTTCTGTAGAAAAACGCTGTAAATAATGAGGACCACCAGCTTTTGGCCCAGTGCCAGATAGTCCTCTACCACCAAATGGTTGTATCCCAACTGCTGCACCTATCTGGTTACGGTTGATGTAGACATTTCCAACTGATATTTTTTTACTTATAGTGTCAATTTGACTTTGTATACGACTCTGCAAAGAAAACGTAAGCCCATATCCAGTACTATTTATATCACTTATAACTTCATTTAATTGTGACTTGTTAAAACGTATGATATGTAAAATAGGACCAAATACTTCTTGCTTTAATTGCGAAATTTTTTGTATCTCATAAATATATGGAGGAAAGAAATAACCATTATGAGAATTTGTATCCATGGGTACTTTAAATAACAGATTTGAATCTTTATCCTCTGACATTTTTTGCGTATGTTGAGTGAGCATATCGATAGATGCTTTATCAATTATTGGACCAATATCAGTACTAAGTTGTATTGGGTCACCAATCTTGAGTTCTTGCGCTGCACCGCATATCATTTTTATCTGCTTCTCTGCTATGTCCTCTTGAATAAACAGCACTCTAAGCGCAGAACAGCGTTGGCCAGCGCTGCGAAACGCAGAAAGCAAAACATCCATAGCCACTTGCTCTAAAAGAGCAGAGCTATCAACTATCATAGCATTTAATCCGCCAGTTTCAGCAATAAATGGCACAATAGGACCATCCCTATTTGCAAGCATTCTATTAATTATTTGAGCGGTTTGTGTTGAACCAGTAAAAGCTACACCGGAAATTCTATTGTCTGGAACTAATATTTTGCCTAAATATCCACCATCCCCAGGAATGAGGTGCAACACATTTTTTGATATCCCAGCTTCATGTAGTATCTTAACAGCTTCATAGGCAATAATCGGCGTTTGCTCTGCCGGTTTTGCCAGCACTGCATTACCTGCTGCAAGTGCAGCTGAAACCTGCCCAATGAAGATAGCGAGCGGAAAATTCCACGGTGATATGCATAAGAAAACTCCTCTGCCTTCAAAAAAGATGAAGTTATCTTCACCTGTTGGCCCTGGCAATTTTTTCCAGTCGCTCAGTTCATTTTTTGCTATCGTTGCGTAGTAACGTAAGAAATCCACTGCCTCTCTTACTTCCGCTATTGCATCAGATAAAATTTTTCCTGCTTCTACGATCAGAATGTAAATCAACTCTTTCATCCTTTCTTCAAGCAAATCTGCAGCTTTTTCAAGGCATTTAGCGCGCTCTACTGCTGAAACATTCTGCCATTCAGCAAAAGCACTATGTGCTATTTCAAGAGCGTTTAAAGCTTGATCGCTTGTTGCACTTGACACTTCTCCAATTACATTTTCCAAATGTGCAGGATTCACTACTTCGATAAATTCAGCATTATCAAATAGTGCTTTTCCATCAATTATTGGTCCAACTTGCCACTTTTTTTCACTAAAACCCTTTATATCATCTGCAAATTGTGAGACTATCACATAATCACTAATATCCATCCCCAAGGAATTTTTTCTTTCTGGTCCCAAAATATCTTGTGGTAATGGAATGCCTGGATGAGGTTCATAATTAAAATTTATAGCTTTTTCCAGTGGATCTGAAATTAACTCATCGATTTTAACGTTAGGATCACTTATTTGATTAACAAACGAACTATTAGCTCCATTTTCAAGAAGGCGTCTTATAAGATAAGGCAACAAGTCACTATGTTCCCCAACGGGTGCGTAGACACGACAGCTAACATTTGTTGCAAGCTCTGACATTGCATAATCATATAAGTCTTTTGCCATTCCATGTAAGCGTTGAAATTCAAATCCAGGGTGGTTTTTATCAGCAAGTTCCATGATAGAAGCAAAAGTATAGACGTTATGAGTTCCAAAGCATGGGTAAAAGCTGTTTGGTTTACTCAAAAGTTTCTGTGCGCACACGAGGTAAGATACGTCAGTATAGCTTTTTCTTGTAAATACTGAGTAATCATTTAATCCCAATTCTTGCGTACACTTGATTTCTGAATCCCAATATGCACCTTTTACAAGCCTCACCATAATTTTGTGCTTTGATCGAATAGCAACATCCTCTACAAAGTCAAGAACAGATAAAGCACGTTTTTGATATGCTTGTACAGCCAAGCCGAGCCCTTCCCACTCAGAAAGTGATTCATCAAGCCGTAATTGTTCAAACAAGATTAAGGAAATTTCAAGCCTTTCTGTTTCTTCTGCGTCTATGCATAGTGAAATGTTGTATTTTTTTGCCTCGCGGCAGAGCTCTAAAACCTTAGTGAATATCTCACCAGCAATTCGGCCAAATTGACTAAATTCATAACGTGGGTGTAAAGCAGAAAGTTTGATTGAAATTCCATGGGATTTAAAACAATCATTTATTTCAGTGGATTCACCTATAGCTTTTATTGAGTGCATGTATGAATTAAAATACTCTTCTGCATCCTCAGTTGTGTGAGCAGCTTCGCCAAGCATATCAAAAGAGTATAAAAACTTACTATTGTCATCTAGTTTTGCGTACCTTAAAGCTTCTTCTATGGTTTCTCCAACAACAAAATGATTACCAAGCATAGACATTGCTTGTTTTACTGCTTTGCGAATGATCGGTTCTCCTAAATTCTTAAGTAACTTAGAAATTGCGTAATAGAACTTCGAATCGCCTTCATTATCTCTCAATATACTGCTACCTATCATTAAACTCCACGTGGAAGCATTGACGAACAATGAAGAAGAATATCCTAAATATTTACTCCATTCTTGATTGGCAATTTTATCTTTGATTAGCTCGTCTATTGTATAATCATCTGGTATTCTAAGTAGCGATTCAGCAAGGCACATCAATGCTATTCCTTCATCATTGGAAAGCGAGTATTGCTGCATAAAGGAATCTACAATACTTAATTTATTGTGTTTGATTTTTTCAATAACTTGTTTTGCAATATTATAAATTCTATTTTTTGAATCAGCCGAAAGCTCTGCTTTTTCTACAAGATAACGTATATAACTCTTTTCATCAGTACGATAAAATCCTTGTAAACGTTTTCTGAGTTCATTAGGTTCTTGTATAGAGCTTATCATATATAATTATCTCCAAAAAATACTCCGACACCATATGTATGGTGAAATTATATCATAACTTTGCGCAGAGCAAATTGCTATTTACAAAGGGATCAGGGCTGGCTAAAAGAAGTCCATGCAATAACTTCACTAAATCAAAAAGATTGTGCAAGTATGTAGCTCAACACTCCACCACACATCAAGTATTTAGTCTCAGTTGCGGTTTGTACACAGCATTTGAGTTGAATTGATTGCCTTGAATTATCCTTTCTTTTGATGATACATTCTAGATTTCCACCTGGCACTATTTCACCTTTTATGCTTATTACCTTACTACCATCAAATATCTTTCTGGTTATTCCATTTTGAAATACAAGTGGAAGAACACCCATACCAACTAAGTTGGACCTATGTATACGCTCAAAGCTTTCTGCAATGACAACTTTAACCCCCAACAATAAAGTACCCTTTGCTGCCCAATCCCTACTTGAACCTGTGCCATATTCTTTTCCTGCAACAATGATTAGAGGTACATTATTTTCCTTGTAACGCATTGCTGCATCAAAAATTGACATAATTTCTTGAGAAGGAATATATTTTGTATATCCACCTTCGGTGCTAACCATTTCATTTTTTATTCTAATGTTAGCAAAAGTGCCACGCATCATTACATTGTGATTACCACGGCGAGACCCATATGAATTGAAATCCTGTGGTTCAATTCCAAGCCCTTTTAAATATAGACCGGCAGGACTACTCGAGGCAATATTTCCCGCAGGGGAAATATGATCAGTAGTTATGCTATCGCCAAACATTGCCAATATTTGTGCACCCTTTATATCGATTTTATTATTTTTAGGTGATAAGTTATCAAAATAAGGCGGATTTTGTATGTAAGTGCTGTTTGCATCCCAATTATAGATTTCACTTTTTTCACACTTTATCTTTCGCCAATGTTCATCACCAGAAAAAACATCCTTATACTTTTGTATGAACATCTCACGTGTTACCACACTTTTAACACAATCTTCGATTTCATTGTTTGTTGGCCATATATCTTTGAGATAGACATCATTTCCATTCTTATCTTTGCATATTGAATCTTTTGTCAGATCAATTTGCACAGTACCAGCAAGTGCATATGCAACAACAAGTGGCGGAGATGCCAAGTAATTAGCTTTGACTAACGGATGAATTCTTCCTTCAAAGTTACGATTGCCAGATAAAACTGCAGCAACGGTTAAGTTTTTGTTTTTAATGCCATCTTCTATATCTTTATTAAGTGGACCAGAATTCCCAATGCAAGTTGTGCAACCATATCCAACTAGATTAAAACCCAAAGCATTTAGATCTACCTGCAATCCAGACTTTTCTAAATATTCTGTTACAACTTGTGACCCTGGAGCAAGAGAAGTTTTAACCCAAGGCTTTGATTTTAATCCAAGTTTAATTGCATTACGAGCTACAAGACCTGCAGCAATCATCACACTTGGATTAGAAGTATTAGTGCAGCTTGTTATTGCTGCAATAACTACACTTCCATCTTGGAGTTTATCGCTTTCCTTTGACTCATTAACTAAAAATGATTTAGAAAAAGACTCTGCCACTTGTGAAAGAAAAACCTTATCTTGTGGTCTTTTGGGACCAGCCATTACTGGCTCCACGCTTGATAAATCAAGCTCTAGTGTGTCAAAAAATGCTAACTCGTCACTACTACGCCACAGTCCTTGCTCTTTCGCATAAGCCTCAACTAGCTTAATCAGCTTTTCTGGCCTTCCGGTTAAGCTTAAATAATCTAGCGTTTTTTGATCAATTGGAAAAAATCCACAAGTTGCGCCATACTCCGGGGCCATGTTTGCTATAGTGGCTCTATCTGCCAAAGATAAATAATCTAAACCATCACCATAAAATTCTACAAACTTACCAACAACGCCTTTTGTTCTTAGGATATTGGTAACCGTCAGCACTAAATCGGTCGCAGTTACTCCTTCCGACAATCTGCCAATTAATTTAAATCCAACTACTTCTGGAATCACCATACTAATTGGTTGACCAAGCATCACAGACTCAGCTTCTATGCCTCCAACACCCCAACCAAGAACTGATAATCCGTTAACCATTGTAGTATGGCTGTCAGTACCAACTAAAGTATCAGGATATATGACTCCATCATTATTACACACAACTTGCGCTAAATATTCAAGATTCACTTGGTGGCAAATCCCTGTGCCAGGCGGCACTACTCTAAAATTTGTGAAGGACGATTCTCCCCACTTTAAAAATTGATATCTCTCCAAATTTCTTTTTACTTCTAACTCAACATTCTTACTGAATGCGGAAACACTTCCATAACTATCTACTTGAACAGAATGGTCAATCACAAGATCAACCGGTACAGACGGATTTATATTGCTTGGGTTTCCTCCATTTTTCTTAACATAGTCCCGCATTGAAGCTAGATCAACAACAGCAGGAACCCCTGTAAAATCTTGCATCAACACCCTTGCTGGTTTATAGCTAATTTCGTGATTAGTGTGTTTATTAACGCAGTCTGCTAGTACTCTTATGTCATCTAGCTTTACGTTCACTCCATCTTCATTGCGCAATAAACTTTCAAGCAGAACCTTAAGTGAGCAAGGCAATTTAGTCACATCTATTCCTAAAAATTCACTAGCACTACTTAGGCTAAAATAGTTGTATGACTTCCCGTCAATGTTTAAAGTCGTTTTTGCATTTAAAGAATTGTTCATCCTATCACACTATATTAGTTAAAATTGGAATTACTGCCGTTACTTTTTTGTTGTTGACCTTGCTGCTCATACATAGTTTCGAAATCTATCGGATCTAGCATCAGTGGGGGAAATCCACCACTACTTGTAACTCTTGCAATTATTTCTCTTGCAAAAGGAAAAAGAAAAGTAGGTCCGCCAATAAACAAAGCTTGTCTTACCTCTTCCTCACTCAACTCTTTTAAATTTTCTATTGAAAAAATGCCACAATATTTCGTCTCACAAATGAAAGCTACACCATCTTTTATGCCTTCATCTTTTACCGTTGCTTTGACTTCTATATGCAAAGTAATTTCATGAAAAGATTTTTCTTCATTCACTTCTTCTTTGTTTTTCGTCCCTTCTAATTTTGCTGAATTGATATTAACCATTACATTAATATCTGGAGCTTTACTAGAAGAAAGGAATGGCGAATTCGGATTCTCAAATGATAGATCTTTAACATATTGACCGTGAATTCTCATTTTTTGTTGTGGCATTTCTTACGTCTCCTTTAATTAAGTTGAGATATTTAATACTTTCTTATATAATATATTCATTTACAAACGAATAGCAAACCTGATTATAAGTTGATATGAAAAACATATTTTCATTAATAATTAATAATGTTCGGATACTTTATATGCCAAGGAGTTGAGTTACTATGATAGAGCTTGTAATATATGCTTTATTAGCGGCGTTCATTTTTTCACGTTTGTATAATTCTTTAGGAAGGTCAGCCAACCTCAACCTAAAAAAGCTAACTAATGTATTGGATGTAAGCCGAAGTAGAGAAGATGTAGTAGAAAACATTGAGGGTTACATTGATAGCAATGATGAAAATTCAATAAAAGTTACTTATAAACAAATATTAAAAAAAAACAAAGATTTTTCTATTTCCCACTTTATAGAAGGTTCAAGCATAGCTTTTGAATTAATAATAAAATGTTTCAATCAAGGAAATTTGTCTCAGTTAAAACCACTTCTCGATAAAGACTTATATGATAATTTTGCAGAGAAGATTAAACATCGTAAAGAGGTGCACGAGTCTATAATTGTTTCTATCGTTTCACAAAAGATTTTAGAAATAAAGCTAGTAAAAAACGCAGTGTTTATTGCAGTATATTTCCTTTCAGAGCAAATTAACTTCGTTAAGAACAATGAAGGAGATACAATATCAGGTAGTACATCCACTATTAATAAAGTTGAGGATGTATGGCAATTCAAAAAAAATGTTAATTCATCAGACCCAAGCTGGTTGCTTGTTTCTATTCACTATAAAAAGACAAGTAACGATAAGACAAATGATAAGTAAGATGAGTTTTATTTGAAATGGAAAGCAAGCTACGCGAAATAGTACTTGACACTGAAACGACAGGTCTTGACACTGAATCTGGTCATCGAATTATTGAAATAGGGTGTGTGGAATTAATTAATCGTATTCCAACAGGTAAAGTATTCCATCGGTACCTTAACCCAGAAAGAGATATACCTTATCACTCGTTTAAGATTCACGGTATTAGTGAAGAATTTTTAGAAGATAAACCATTATTTTCAGATGTTGCACTTGAATTTCTTGACTTTATATCTAATGATATTTTGGTAATTCACAACGCTGAATTCGATGTTAAGTTCCTTAACATGGAGCTAAGCAAGCTGAATGCTGGGTTAATTTCCTCAGATAGAGTGCTAGATACATTACCTCTTGCGAGGAAAAAATTCGCAGGATCACCTGCTTCTTTGAATGCATTATGTAAGCGTTTTGATATATCGCTAGAGAATAGAGAATTGCACGGAGCACTAGTTGATGCTCAATTGCTTGCAAAGGTATATGTTGAACTTACAGGAGGGTTACAAACCTTTCTGTTTGATAATGAATGCAATCAGGACAGTAACTCTACATTCGTTCAGCATAAAGTGCGTAATCTAACTCCCAGAGAACATTCACCAAATAGTGAAGAAATTGATGAACATAAGAAACTGTTAGACAAAATTAACAATACACTTTGGAATAAATATATTGAATAGATCAACCAATAAAGATACAATTTAATTTTACTGAGAGCACCCTAATGGTAAGGTTTATAAGATTGTTATCTAATATGCTAGTAGCATTAGCAGTTGTTTTTTTAGGTTATTGTTATTTCACTAAAAAAGGCATATTTGCCCCAGCAGCGATTCACAACGCAGAAGTTAAGATAGGCGGAGATTTTTCTTTAATTAATCAGGACGGACAGATCTTGCGCAGTAGTGATTTTAAAGATAAATACATGATGATTTTCTTTGGGTTTTCCTCATGCAAAAGAATTTGCCCTATGAACCTTGGAATAATTTCAGAAACACTTGCAAAGTTAGATGAGAAAACTAACAACAAGCTACAAACATTCTTCATCACAGTCGATCCTGAGCGCGATAGCACGGAAAGACTTAAAGAATTTCAGCAGCAATTTGACCACAGAATACAAATGTTAACTGGTGAAAGAGAAAAAATAGACGAAGTAATTGCAAAGTATAAAGTATATGCTAGCAAAGTTGGTGGAGAAGAAGAAATCAACCATTCTTCAATAATGTACCTTATTGGCCCTGGAGGAAAATATGTTACACACTTTGCAGCTGATTTAAATTCAGACGAAAGTCAATCTGATAAGATTTTGACTGAGATAAGAAAATACGTAAACTGAATTATAGATTTTTCTGTTAATTAGTCGAGCATGCAACTGCATGAGCATTATGATTTGAGAGCAATCTCCATGGGAAGACACACACAACTGTACGAACGTTGTAGTTTGGGAGCAATTCCCACCAGTGGGGTGTCATCCCAGTGCCCAGACACTGGGATCCAGCTTCTATGCAACTTAATTAAAAACGTTTGTTTTAGCGTAAGACAACTACCTTTAGCTCATCAGCTCAGTTATAAGCAAAATTTCTGGATTCCAGTGGGCTTTGTTGCATCGCTACTTATGAAAGGCTAACTATAGTTAGGATTATAAGTAACCTATTGAAAATCTTGTTTTTTTGCAATCAATCTGATCAAATTTAAGAATAGTAATTTATTATTTACATTAATAAATTTAATTCTATTGAAAATAGCTAAAGCATTGAAATTCTTGAATTTTAGCCGGATTAGTGAGTGGTAGTGAAATTTCTTTTACTCAAATTTAGGTATTCACTGACCGTTCTTGTTATAAATACCAGAATAATAAGCTACTGATATTCTCCATCTTTTTTATCTTTAATCCATCATAGCTAGCGATGCAACAAAGCCATTCCAGTGTCAAGCACTGGAATGACATCATCTGTTGTGCAATTTACCTTCAAAAATGAATGTTCGTACAGTTATGGAAGACACATTGGAATGACACTATTTGCTGTCTTCAAAAATAAACATTCGTAAAGTTGTGCTTTTAATATGGGTTATCAGTTTAAAAATGTTGCTAATCAGCATATATGAATGTAATATTAATTAACATTCATAAACGAAGCAATACCATGGAAAATAGTTATAATGCCGATGCAATAAAAATCTTAAGGGGTCTTGATGCTGTAAGGAAACGTCCAGGTATGTACATTGGTGACACTGACGATGGATCTGGCTTGCACCACATGGTATATGAGGTTGTTGATAACGCAATAGATGAATCTTTAGCTGGATATTGTGATCAAATTGAAGTTAGCATAAATAAAGATGGTTCAGTATCTGTAACTGATAATGGTCGTGGCATTCCAACTGACATTCATGAAGAAGAAGGAATATCAGCAGCAGAGGTAATAATGACTCAACTCCATGCTGGTGGTAAATTTGACAGCAATACCTATAAAGTTTCTGGGGGATTACATGGTGTTGGAATCTCAGTTGTGAATGCATTATCAAGCTGGTTGGAATTAACTATTTGGCGCAATAAGAAAGAACACTTTATGCGTTTTGAAGATGGTGAGTCTATTGAACCTTTAAAGGTAGTCAACGAAAATACAAACAAAAGAGGAACTAAAGTCACGTTCATGCCATCAACAGAGACTTTTAATGGCATTAATTTCAGTTACTCAACGCTTGAAAGTCGTATAAGAGAATTAGCATTTTTAAATTCAAATATCGACATTACTTTACGTGATCTGCGCAATGAACCATATACAGAATCTCATTTCAATCAGAGCAATCAATCTAAAGACAATTTTGGTACAGCAAATTTTGTGCAGTATTTAGATAAGAATAAGACACATGTAACTAAAATTGCCAGTATGAAAGGAGATGCAGAAGATCTTGGCATCAGCTTGGAAATATCGATGGAATGGAATGATTCCTACTATGAGAATATGTTGTGTTTCACTAATAATATACGGCAACGAGATGGTGGTACGCATTTGGCAGGATTTAGATCTGCACTAACTAGATGTATCAATACCTATGCAACTAATGAAGGGTTTTTAAAGAAAGCAAAAGTAAATTTAACTGGAGAGGACGTTAGAGAAGGTTTAACTTGTGTTTTATCTCTTAAGATGCCTGATCCTAAGTTTTCTTCACAAACAAAAGATAAACTAGTTAGTTCTGAAGCACGTGCAGTTGTAGAAAGTATAGTTTCTGATAAATTGAGCACAATCCTTGAAACTGATCCCAAATTGGCAGCAAGCATAGTAGAAAGAGCAATCAGGTCAGCAAAAGGAAGAGAAGCTGCAAGAAAAGCGCGCGAGCTAGTTAAAAGCAAAAACAATATTGATATTGCAACTCTGCCAGGAAAGCTTGCTGATTGCCAGGAAAAAGCCCCTGAGTTATCGGAATTATTTATAGTAGAGGGTAATTCAGCAGGTGGTACTGCAAAGCAGGGGCGTAATCGTAAAACACAAGCAGTGCTTGCCTTAAGAGGAAAAATTCTAAACGTAGAACGTGTAAGTTTAAATCGTATTTTTTCATCTGCAGAAATAGGCTCTTTAATCACTGCAATTGGTGCTGGAATAGGGAGTGAACACTTCGATATTGAAAAAGCTAGATATCATAAAATTATCATCATGACAGATGCAGATGTTGATGGTTCACATATAAGAACTTTGATTCTAACTTTCTTTTTTAGACATATGCGTGAAGTTATTGAAAAAGGTTACTTATACATAGCACAGCCACCCCTCTATAAAGTTACAAAGAATGCCAAAGACACTTATATTAAAGATGACGAAACTTTTGAAGAGTATATAATAAACTCAGCAGTTAAAAGATTAACACTAAGTGGTACAGCTACAGAATTTAACAACTTACGCCTTATTTTGAATAAATGCGTTAGCACTTCTAATATTAGCAAAAATTATGATAGAGAAATACCACAAAATCTCTTAGAGTCATTGCTAATTTTAAGTAAAAAGAATGCTCTATCATCGGCTGATGAGATATTAAAGTATTTGAAGTTAATGTACAGCGAATACACTTGGGAAGTGGAAATAAAAGATGAAGAAAAAGAAATTCATATCTCTAAATTGTTTCAAGGATTGGCAGACAAATATATATTTGCACTTAGTATGCTTGAAGGCAAAGATATGCAAAACATATTAAGTTTGCTTGATGGTATAAGTAATTTATTTAATGGTGATTCATTTTTAAAGTCACAAGAAACTGAAATAAGAATCACTTCTCCAAGTACGCTTGCAAAAATAATAATGGACTATGGTAAAAAAGGTTTAACTCTGCAGAGATTTAAAGGTCTTGGTGAAATGAATGCTGATCAGCTATGGGATACTACGTTAAATCCTGAGGCTAGAACTTTATTAAAGGTTGAAATAAAAGATTGTGAAGAAGCTGATTCCATATTTTCAATATTAATGGGTGATATAGTTGAACCACGCCGTGATTTTATTAATAGCAATGCACTTAATGTGCATGATGTTGATATTTGAACTTTTAGCAAAATGTACGAACGTTACGGGTTTAAGCAAAGACTGTGTCATTCAAGTAGCTGACACTGGTTCCTTTATAACGGTGTCATTCCAGTGCTTGACACTGGAATCCAGGTTGCTCACAAGCAAACTAGCATAGAAAGTGGTTACAACGTTTTCGATGAGATTGCAGAAAGGCTGGATTCCAGTGTCAAGCACTGGAATGAAAGCAGTCCTACGTCATGCCGCGATTCATTCGCGGTATCTCTAGATCCCGCTAACAAGCAGCGGGATGACGGTTGTCAGGGTGTCATCCCACTACCTTCTCCTGTCATCCCAGTGCCTCCCTCCCCTGTCATCCAAGTAGCTTGACACTTGTATCTTTATGATGTGAGGCATTAGAGCTAAAATACCTCACAGGGAGGGTGAAGCTGATGCAACGCTAATGCCATTAAGGCCGAATCCCAGATTTTGCTTCCCTCCCATAGAGTTATAGCTCTTCTCATAATAATCCCAATAAGGTAAGAATGGATTTATGGTAGAGGGGTTTGTATGCCAGCAGCGTATAGTTACGACTTAAGGAAAAAAGCAATGGAAGCAATGGAAGCATTGGATGAAGGAGAAAGTAGAGCAACTGTTGCCAAGTGACCTTACCCAGAAAAAGTGGAGAGAAAGAAAGGAGTTTTTTCGGGTAAAATAAAATTTTGGAGGATTAGAAATGGTAAGAGAATATACGGCAGAATTCAAATTGGAAGCTGTTAAGCTGGCAAATGAACAAAGAAAGGTAGGTCAACCAGTTGCAAAAGTAGCAAGAGATCTAGGAATAAGGGATAGTGTATTAGGAAAATGGATGAAGAAATATAACGAAAAAAAGTCAGCGGCAAATGCATTTCCAGGTAGAGGTAACATGGCTCCTTACGACAAAGAGAGGTTTGATTTACAAAGCAAGAGTAACAAGGGAAAGAGACATTTAAAAAAAAGCCCTGGCCAGTCAAAAAGAGTAAAATATTTTTTTATATAGTAACTGCTATAAAGTACAGGAATTATGTAGGATTTTCTGCTAGTGGCTACTATAAGTGGACCACAAGAAAAATAAGCAGTAGAGAATCAGCAAATAAAGAGCTACTCGCAGCTATTCAAAAAATATATCAAGTTTCTAAATGTAGATATGGAGCTCCTAAAATTCATGCTGAATTGAAGGCTTTGGGTAAAAGTTGCAACTTAAAAACAGTGCAAAGTATTATGCAGAAAAATGGTATTCAGGCTATATTGAGAAGAAAATTTAAAATTAAGAAACAACAAACGGACAGTAGAGTCGTAGCTCCCAATATATTAGACCAAAACTTTATTGTCGATCAACCAAATAAAGTATGGGATTACTTATATAAAAACCAAAGAAGGATGGCTATATTTGGCAACAATAATCGATCTATATTCACGCATGGTAGTTAATGAGCAGTTCAATAAATAAACAATTGGTTATGGACTCTTTATTAATGGCCGTTAACAAGCGTAAACCTGCCAAAAATCTACTATTACATAGTGATCAAGGTTCACAATATACTTCGCAAGGTTATCAATATCTCTTATCCATAAAAAACATAGATGAGTTATAAAGGTTGTTGTTACGACAATTCTGTTGTGGAAAGCTTCTTCAGTTCTCTAAAAAGGGAGTTACCAATAGACACCTCTCGACACTCTAAACAGCATATCAAAACTGCTATATTTGAATATATAGAAATTTTTTATAACAAACAACGTCACTATTAACTATAGTACTTCCCAAAGTAAATGATAAAGGTATAATAAGCTATTTGAGTTATAATGGCGTATAGTGTGGATTTAAGGGAAAGGGCAGTATCGATGATAGAAAAAGGGAAGTCAAAGGTTGAGGTGGCAGAGCTTTTGGAGATAGGAATAGCAACTCTGTACCGCTGGTTAAGAAAGAAAGCCGCTGGTGAAAGCCTAAGGCCATCGAAAAACGGCAGCTTTATTCGAAAAATAGACCCAAAAATACTCGAAGAATATGTTAAAAAGAATCCAGATCATACGCTGGCAGAGATGAAACAAAATCTTGGATTTGGAATAAATTCAATTTGGTATAGGCTGAAACAGCTAAGAATTACTTTAAAAAAAAGTTACACTATATCAAGAGCGCAATCAAGAAGATAGGCAGCGATTTACCGATAAAATCTCAAAAATAGACCATTCCAGCATCTTATATATAGATGAAGCAGGAGTTGATAATAGGTTATACCGAGAGTATGGACGTGCTCCAATAGGAAAGAAAATTTATGCAGATATTCCAGGAAGAAAACGAGAGAGAATCAGTATAATAGGCGGGTGGATTGGAAAGAGATTTATTGCACCAATGACTTTCAAAGGTGGGTGTGACAAAGAGGTATTCAATACATGGTTAGAGAAGATGTTATTACCTAAATTGCCACATGGTACTACAATAGTTATGGACAATGCCACATTCCATAAAACTCCCAAAACAAAGGAGTTAATAGATAATGCTAGATGCCGTTTGCTCTATCTACCAACATATTCACCAGATTTGAACCCTATAGAGCATTGTTGGAATACCATCAAAAGCCGCCTCAGACCTTTAATGCATAAATATACAGACTTACAACTTTTGGTTGGTAATACCATAATGGAAATTTATCATTCATTTTAGAAAATACTATATTGCATTCCTGAGCATTTTGATTCATCATTCTCTTTGTGAAAAACATTCCAAACTTTCTCTCCACTTTTTCTGGGTAAGGTCAGTCAAACCTCCATTTTTTTTATATCAATTTATTACTTTTTTTTCGGTTTGACACACTTTTTTGAACATTCCCAACGAAAAAAGAAAAACAAGGTTTAATTTTCTTTTTTATTTGCGATTTATCTATTAATTAACCGTGAAAGGTTACGTGTAATGCTTCTTCACATAATTATCAATAATTGCCTTAAATTCTTCAGAGACATTATCACCTTGTAAAGTTTTGAAATATTTGCCGTTTTTGTAGACTGCTGAAACAGGTTTTTCTCCATACCCAGGTAAGCTGATTCCCAAATTTGCGTGTTTGCTTTCTCCAGGACCATTTACTATGCATCCCATAACAGCAATGTTCATATGCTCTACACCTGGATTTTTTTTCTTCCACATCGGCATATGAGTTTTTATATAGCCATTCACCTCTTCAGTTAATATACGAAAACGATCGCTACTCGTGCGCCCACAACCAGGACATGAATTAACCTGAGGGTTAAAGTGTCGCAAGCCTATAGACTGCAATATTTCCTGACACACCACCACTTCATTAGTACGCGATTCACCAGGACGTTGAGTCAAAGAAGCCCGTATTGTATCTCCAATGCCATTTTGCAATAAATAAGTAAGCCCTGCTGCGGTATTTACCACACCTTTATTGCCCATACCAGCCTCAGTTAAACCCAAATGCAGCGCATAATTGGAAGATTTTGCAAGTGCCATATAAACTAAAATTAAATCTTGTACTTTGCTAACTTTACATGAAATGATTATTTTGTTTGAATTTAGACCAATTTCTTCAGCTTTTTTTGCACTATCAAGAGCAGACATTACAAGTGCTTTGCGCAGTATAACGTCAGAAGGCCTTGAATTACTAAGCAAAGAGTTTTCATCCATCAATTTTTGCAAAAGGTATTTATCAAGACTACCCCAATTTACCCCAATTCTAACCGGAAGATCGTGCATTATTGCATACTCTATAACCCTTTCAAACTTCTCATCACGTTTGTTGCCAAAACCTATATTGCCTGGGTTTATCCTAATTTTACCCAGCATTTTGATGTTGTCTGGATAATCTTGAACTAATTTATCTAGCTCATACTGACCACAGCCTACCAATATTTTACCGTCAAAACCTTCTTTATTTATCTCTTCTACTATATAAGGTATGGCTCTTGCTACCTCCTCTGAGTTCAAGGCAATTCGCACCAATTCTGAACCTGTACGCGCTAGTTCTGTTATTTCTTTTGCATAATGTTTTGCGCTACTTTTTATATTATCAGAATCTATATGCACACCAAGCGCCATAGATTGTACAACTACAGGATTATTTCCGCCTATCTTTACTTTTCCAACTTCTACAACATGAGTCTTGTGCCTGGAAATCGGCAATAATTCATATGCATCATCATTCAATATCAGGTCTTTATCTAGCATATTATTAATGGCCAATATTGTGATACTATTTTACTGTGTCAGCTACACTGCCAAATGAACTTGAACCATTCAAACTATAAGCATCTACGTTATCCAAATTAGCAATAGAATCATGTGAGCACGTTCTTCTTGATGGAGTTTCTTTTATAGTGACATTTATAGGAGAAACTTTCTTTTCTCGTGTTGAAGTAACTTTCTTCTCTTCTTGTTGTTCACTTTCATGCTGCTTATTTTCATAATGGAAAACTGACTCTTGATCTATAAATACAGCACCCCTTAAACGTGCGATATTAATACCATGCTGATTTATCATAGTGCTCTCTTCATCGTCGACTATGCAAGCTTCCATGTCATTTGGCTCATTATCAAGACTAGCAATTTTTTTCTCTTTTAATTTTTTGATTAGATCTTCTTTATTTATAGCTCGATCTTGTAATTTTTTTTTCTTGAGCAATTCCCTACGCTTCTCATACAGTTTATATGACTCAGCAAAATCCTCATCTGTATGAAAGTTTGCACCACCAGGGTTACCAGGAGGTATGTATCTCTTACTGAGCTTAGATTTAGCTTCAGCACTATGCACAGTAAAAAAGCTAGAAACCAAAAACATTAATATAAATAAAATTTTAGAAAAAACCCTAAGCATATGGTGCTATAGTAAATATCGTGTTTTAAAAGATAGCAATTAACAAACTTTAAGTAAACCAGAATCTTTACTAACTTTACAATACAAATATTTTTCTAAAAAGTGATATGTTTGCTATCAAAAAAACCTACGCAGACTAAGAGAAGAGTAAGGTGTTACAAGTTGCGTAACACCTTTTCAAGAAAAGTGTTATGCAGCTATATGTTTGCAACTTTTAAGTTATTCTGTAGTTTTTCAGTACCATCGGTAGTATCTACATTACTAAGTTTTGCGTCTGGCGTATCTTTAGATAAGTCGTTTTTCTTCTCTTTATCAAGCTTAACTCCCTGATAGATACAGAATGCAACAAAACTAGTTATTGCTATTGCGGCAACAGCACTGACTATGATACAAATTGCCATTATTTTTTGTTGATCTGCTACTGCCTCTGCAAGTGTTTCCACTTTTTCTTGCAGGCCGTTTAAGTGCTCTTGCATAGCTTGAAACTGCTTAGTACCAATCTTGTCTTCTAATGCACTAAAAACTTTTTCAAACTGCTCAACATCTATCTTTTGAGCTTCTTGCCATTCTTTTAATGCACTAAATACCTCTTCAAACTGTTTAGCATCTATCTTTTGAGCTTCTTGCCATTCTTTTAATGCACCAAAAACTTTTTCAAACTGCTCAGCATCAATTTTTTGACTTTCTTGCAATTCTGTTACACCTAACCAATTGCACAAAATTCCTTTTACCATTTTAACCCCCTAGTTAATTAATATATTATAATTTTACATTCCCAATGTTTAAATTATTATTAAATTAACTGTCATTATGTATTGACCTTTTAATAATTTTGTTTGACTTGCTTTTTGAAAGTGCGGAAACTTAAATTAAGGTATTACAAGATTGTTATTCAACCAATATCTCTCTTTTCCCTGAGTAATTTGGAGCGCTGACAATACCTTCCTTTTCCATTCTTTCAACGATGTTTGCTGCTCTGTTATAGCCTATTCTAAGCTGCCTTTGAATGTAACTGGTTGAAACTTTTTGATCTCTTTGAATGATGGCCACTGCTTGGTTATAGAGGTCATTTTCTTCATCCTCCGTTTCATCGTGTGACTCTGTAGAAGAATTTTCATCTTCTTTAGTGATTTCCTCCATGTAGTTTGGCTCACCTTGCATTTTCAGATGATCAACTATATCTTGCACCTCATTATCACTTACAAATGGGCCGTGAACTCGAATGATCTTACCACCAGAGGCCATATAGAGCATGTCACCCATGCCGAGCAATTGTTCAGCCCCTTGTTCGCCAAGTATTGTACGGCTATCTATCTTAGAAGTAACAGCAAAACTGATTCTCGTTGGAAAGTTCGCCTTTATCACACCTGTGATCACATCCACAGATGGGCGTTGTGTTGCCATTATGATGTGTATTCCTGCAGCACGAGCCATCTGAGCTAAGCGTTGAATAGAGCACTCTATTTCTTTGCCGGCAACAAGCATCAAATCTGCCATTTCATCCACGATCACTACAATATATGGAAATGTTTCCATCTTGATTGGTATTTTTTCAAACAGAGGTTTGCCTGTTGTTGAGTTAAAGCCAATCTGCACAACGCGCTCCAATTCTATTCCACTATTCATCGCTTCTGTGATTTTTTGATTATAGTTTATAACATTGCGTACATTCAAATACGACATCATGCGATAGCGGTTTTCCATTTCTTTCACGATCCACTTAAGAGCGACTACAGCCTTTTTTGGCTCTGTTACTACTGGCGTTATTAGATGTGGTATTGCATCATATATTGAAAGCTCAAGCATTTTGGGGTCGATCATTATCATCTTGCATTCGTCAGGACTTAATCGATAAACGAGTGAAAGAACCATAGTGTTAATCGCAACTGATTTACCAGACCCTGTGGTTCCAGCAACGAGCAAGTGAGGCATTTTAGTTAGATCTGCAATAACTGGTTTTCCACTTATTTCTTTGCCAAGCGCAATTGGAAGATTTAAGTTTGCATTTTGGTATTCTGGTGATTCAAGCAAATCACGCAGCATTACAATTTCCCGTTCCTTGTTCGGCAACTCTATTCCCATAGCATTTTGCCCACGAATTATTGAAATACGTGCAGAGAGTGCACTCATCGAACGTGCAATGTCATCTGCAAGGCCAATTACTCTTGCAGATTTCGTACCAGCTTGTGGTTCAAGTTTGTATAAAGTCACAACCGGCCCATAGCATACACTGATAATTTTTCCTTGCACGCCAAAATCACTCAGGACTTGTTCCAGCAGAGATAAATTTTTATTGCTCTCCATCTCATTCAGCTGCTTTCTCTGCAAAGACTCTTCTGCTTTAGAAAGTAAATGGATACTTGGAAACTCGAACTCACTGGAAGGTTTAAAAATTTCTTCAGTCTGTCTTTTTCTTGGTTGCTGTCTAGTAGTGACTTGAGCTTTATGTTTTTCTTCTACTACTAATGGTGCAACTGAATATTCAGCAGTTTTACGTGATCTGAAGAATAGAACATTTACAAATAAGCAAGCTATTTTTTTGAATAGGAAAAATATAGAGTAAGTTGTTCTCTTCCAACCAACCAATCCTACAAGACCTATTGATGTTACTATCACAAATACATAAAACGGACAGTGATTAACGAGTACATTCCCTATTATTCCACTGTGTCTGTACCTTGCAATGACGCCTAGCGAAAGTTGTGGTAATATAGCACATATCCCTAAATTGATTAATATTAAACAGAGAATTTTCAGCAGCCTTTTTGCTGGCCTGAAGATCAACAAGTAAACTATGGTTGTAGCTATTGTAACACTAGTTAATCCGAGAAATTGAACCAATATATCAGCTAAATATGAACCTACTATTCCACCTAAATTTGTCACTTCCTCATTTGTAGCCGTGTTTAAGGAAGGATCTTTATAGTTATAGCTAAAAACTGATATATATATATATATTAAAAAGGATAGATATATTGCTGATTTTAGATATTTTTTTAACATCTACCTAAAGTAGTAAGCTACTGTATATTTTACAAAGTGAATTGTTATTAGCAATATCATTATAGATAAATCTAATCCGTTGAACGGTGGTATATATCTTCTAATAATCTTTAGTGGTGGATATGTCAATTGGTTCAAGATGTGCATTATGCTACTGACAGTTTCATTATATATGTTCACCATATTAAGTTTAACCAGCCAGTTTAGGACAACCCAACATATTAGAATGAAGCTATAAAGATCAAGTAACGTATTGAGTAGATATATGATTGGATGCATACATATCTATTACACGAAAGTTATATAAAAGACAAGTATTTAGCCTTTTCAAACTCAAAATGTTGTTTTTGCTGAACCAAAAAAAACTTCATTTTTTGAGCTGCGCAAAGCCACCTAAAGTAGAGAATGGACAAGGAAGGAGGGGTGTATAATATATATTAATGTTGATATTTATTTCTTATAAATATCATCTCTATGTCCTATCTCTGTGATAGTCACTATATGATCTAATTGATTTACTCTGTAAATTACACGATAGTCACCAACTCTTAGCCTTCTACATCCTTTTAAGTTATGATGTAGTGGTTCACCAAAATTTATTGGGTCAACTGTAAGACGTTCTTTTATAGCCTTTTGAACTCTTAGCCTTATTATCTTTGGAAGGTTTGGTAAATCTTTTTCAACAACACTCTTTAGAGACTTAACCTTGTAACGCTCTAATCCCACTTAATATCTTCAAAATCAACTGTTTCTGCACCTTCAACATCACGCTCATCAGAAATTTTAGATACTAAAAAATCCTCCATTTCAAGCTCAACTGCTTCTCTAAATAGTTTTCCTGCTAATTCTTGAACGGGCTGTTTAGTAAATTCAGATAATTCAGCAAGATGCTTTAAAGTTTCTTCGCTAAGAGCTATGTTAATGCCTGAATTTGCCATATGTTTTACCAAAGTCCACTAATAATTATACAACATTTTTTTTAATTTTTCAATAAAGAAAGGAGTGGTGTATAAAAATATATTTAATGTTTCAGTAGGTCCAATATTGCCTGCTTGTAAATATTGTCCCTGTGTCCTATTGAAACAATAATTACTATACGTTTTACAGTATTTACACGGTAGACAATACGATAATCATCAGCAACTTTTATTCTTCTATGTTCCTTTAATCTCTTGCGTAGCAACACACCGTTACCAATAGGATCAGTCTCAAGATACTCTTTTATTGCATCTTTAATACTTGGCTTTACATCTTCCGGCAAGGAAGGCAAATTTCTTTTAAGAACATGCTTTAGATATTTAATGGTGTATTGCTTATTTCCAGATGTCTTCACTATCCTCTACTTCTTCTGCATCATCAGAATTTAACTCCCTAATAATTTTGGAAAATGCAATATCTTCCGCTTCAAGTTCGATTGCTTCCTTGACTAGCTTTTCTGTTAATTTTTGAACAGACTGCTTGGTGGCTCTAGCTAGTTCAACAAGATGCTGCGAAGTTTCTGGGTTGAAAGTTACACTAACTTTTGAATTTACCATAAGTTTTACCAAAGTCTACTACTATAGCTATTTTACAACATTTTTTTTAATTTTTCAATAAAGAAAGGAAGGAAGGAAGGAAGGAAGGAAGGAAGGAAGGAAGGAGGGCTGTATAAAAATATATTTAATGTTTATCAAGTAGCCTTCTCATAAATGGTGTCTCTATGTCCTGCTGTAGCAACAAATACCTTATGTTTTGCAATATTTACAGTATAAATAATTCGATAATCACTAACCCTTATTCTTCTATACCCTTTTAGCCTGCCACGTAATGGTTTACCAAATTTAATTGGATCAGTTGTAAGCCGCTCGTTTATCGCTTTTGTAATCCTTGATCTTATTGTTTTTGGAAGATTTAGAAAATCTCTTTCAGTAAAGTTTTTTGAGTAGACAATATCGTATTTCAGTTTATGTCCTCTCCCTTTCAGATAGTACTGTATTCCAGTCTACATCCTCACATTCCTTAATAGTTTTATATAACGCAATATCTTCTACTTCGCACTCGATTCCTTCGATGACTAACCTTTTTGCTAGTTCTTGAACGGATTCCTTGGTGATTTCAGCTAACTTAGTAAGGTTATGTGAAGTTTTTGGGTCAAAAGTTATACTAATTCCTGAATCTGTCATATGTTTTACCAAAGTCTACTAATAATTATACAACATTTTTCTGAATTTTTCAATAAAGGAAGTTGATGATATGTAAGAAAAATTTTGCCACCTGCGTTAATAAATAATTAAAGATTTAGCATATTTATCTACCCTCTATTCTATTACTTAAGTTAGACCACTTTTTTCTATTAATATTTTTTGTTTATAAAGATGAGCAGTTACTCATCACGCAGTTGATCTATGGATATAATACTACCGTTTGATAGTTTTTCAGTACATTTTTCACTTTTGTATTCTTTATCAGAGTCGATACTGATTTTGTCAAATATTAAAACATCTCCTGAAATTTTATCACGAAACTCACTAATAGCAAAAAACGGTATAGTAATTCGCTCTTGTTTTCCTTGAAAACTCAAACTGACGCTAAATTTATCCTCAGAAACTTTTAAATCATAGAATTGATGCTGTAATATAATAAGCATTTGAGTAGGGTATGACTTTTTCAAACGATCTGGCATGGTCACACCATTAAAATATGTAAAAAATAATATTTCTAAGTGAGGGATAAAACCATTACCTGATATAACATCTAAAGTCTTTTTGATAACTTGAAACTTAGCAGAATTAAGCAGTTTTTTGTAATCTGTTTGCTCCATATAACTTTCACATACGTAAATTTTGGGGGAACTTCTGTTACCCGGCGTTCCCTAAACCGTGCTTTAGTAATAAACCGGTTGTGCTAAATTAAGCAGCAACACGATATTCTTCAGCAGCAAAATTATCGTTTGCATTTAAATTATGAACTCTTAGCGGTGGTGTCTAACCGAGCAAAGCTACCATCTTTACTATGCATGTCGATCCTTAATCGCCCCCGTATAATTAAAAAACATGGTGGAGGCGCCGAGTACTGCCCTCGGGTCCAATACACCTATTACAAGGTAATTTTATTGCTATAGTACACAAAATGTACATAGCTATTATATAGCAACATTAAATAAATGTCAAGATATTATGACCTTAAGTTGATTTATTGCTAAAACAAAATTAATATTTCCAGTAAAAAATTCTGTGCTCTTAACCTGACACATATGGCTTTTTGAATACTCCCAATGAAAATATTTATAAATAAATATTTACTCTTCTTTTTTATTGTTTTTAGGTTTTTCTTGATCAACCATTTCTCCACCGATCTCTTTTATTTTTAGTATCAACGACTCTGGTACATACATGTCAATTACTTCTTCTGCTGTCACAAATAAAGCCTGATAAGAGTGTGAATTTATTATCCAATTAGGCAATATGTCTTCTGCTTCTATTTTATACTCTCCCTCTTTTTTGTCATATACTGTGTAGCAATATAAGTGCACAGCAAAAAATAATACATAAGAGAGCAATATTCCTTTAAGCACTCCGAGAAAGATTCCAGTAACTCTATCGATAAACCCCAACCTTATGGGTAATAATATGTACATTAGCCAGTTATTTATTATCATGAATATAAGATTAAGTATAATAAATACAGAGATTGTAGAAAGTATGTTTAGTGTAACTTTAGAATCAAAATATTTACTATAATTTGGAGTGAAAAAATCATAGTGATTAGCTGTCAGAAAGACCGATAAAAATAGAAACATTAGTGCGCATAGCTCTTTTATAAAGCCTCTAGTTACCGAGATTATTACGCATAGAACAACAATGAAGATAATTAGGCTATCGAAAAGCATGTTTTATATCTATATGGTTTTCAAGATATAATAGTTGTAAATAACAAGGTTGTAAAATTAATTGTATTTATGCTGCATCAATTGATCTAAATACCTAGCGATCATGTCAATTTCTAAATTCAAATAATCATTTACTTTGTTGTACTGAAAAGTTGTATTTTCCCATGTATAGGGAGTGATATTTACTGTAAATTCCTGATTAATAACTGAATTCACTGTGAGGGAAACCCCATCTAGTGTAACGGAGCTTTTTTTTGCAACAAATTTAATTAATTCTTGTGGGCACGATAGTTTGATTTCATGAGAATCTAAATTTTGATTAATTGTTAAAAATTTTACTATCCCATCAACATGACCCTGAACCAGGTGGCCATCGATCTTATCGCTTAATCTCATTGCTTGTTCGAGATTTATTTTTTTTCCTATTCTCCACGTATTTAAGTTAGCAACCTTCATAGTTTCTTGAGATGCTTGGACTGTAAATATATCGCTCATTATATCAACAACAGTTAAACACACACCAGAGCAAGCTATTGAATCTCCTTTATTTATAGAGGATAAATTTTGTGTCTTGATATGGAAAATTTGATCAGAGTTGGAGTGAGTGGTAGTATCAGTTATAGTCCCGATATCCGTGATAATTCCTTTAAACATATGGTGAAAATAAATAATTTTACCATGAAAAATTTTTTACAACAACTTATTTCTATTTTGTTATAGTTAAAGTAATTCTGGTTTACCGACAATTTAAAAAACGACAAATTCGTCATCCCGCTACGTGTTAGCGGGATCTAGAGATACCGTGACGGTATGACGTAGGAAAACTGAGCCTGCACTAGCTATAGGCGCGAGAAAGGGGATCGTTTTCACTTACTTGTTCAATAGATTCTATAGAATATTCAGAATATATGAAATAAGCCAAACTCAGAACACATAATGCAGTTAATATTGGTAACCCTATGTTCAATGCTAGCCCAATACTTTCTCTTTTTTCTGGTGGCACTAATCCTTTTAACATTGACACTTTTCCTAACGGAAAATGCCATAAGCAAAGTGTTGATGCAGATGCTACTATTATAAATAGACAAAAATAAGCCTTTTTTGAGGAAAATACAGTTTTTAACGGTGATTTGAGTGTAATGTTAGTAGGTGGTAGAGTTTTAGCTTCATTTGTTGCTGGTGAAAGATCTTTAATTGGTAAAGGGTTTGTAGATTTATGAGGAGTATTTTCATGTTGTGGAGAAGGTTGTTGTATATAAACACCTGAAACTAATTTAAGCAATTGCTCTTTTTTTCTATATACTTGTTTTTGTAAATATTCTTTACCTAAAAGTGAGTTACTAAGAGGTTGTGGCCTTTCGAGTATCTGTAATACTTCTGATATTTCGCCTGGCTCTAATATTGCATGTAATTGTTTATCTTGAAAGTAAACAATATTGAATACTGAGCTGAAAATATTGCAAAATGTTTCTGGATCTTGATTTTTGTATCCACTCATCACTTCAATAAATATTTTATCGAGTTTTTTCCCCCTGTGCTCAATTTGGTTATCTATCATAGCTACTCTAGCATCATTTTGTGCTTGTTTTATGGCTAATGGTTTTTCTTTCTCTGATAGTTCTTTGGTCTGCTTTTTTGACTTCTTTTTTCTGTTAGCCTTAAAATACTCTGTGTGCGAAGTAGTTTGACCGAAATCAGAAATAAGCATTGTGACGTCTTCTATTCTTCTTTCGTCGATTCCATCTTTTTGTGTTACCTTGTCCTGTTTTGTCTCTTGAAGTGTTGGATGGTAAGTCAAAGCCCTCTGGTTTCGTATGGACAGTTTTGGTGGCTGTTGAAAGAAGAATTGTATTGTATTAAAAAAATTGGATAGCCGAAAAGAAGATCCAAACCAAAAAAAATTGTCACGCATTGCAGCAACAACTATTGGAACCCGCATCACTTGCTTTTTACTACTTGTTAAATTATAGCCAAACAGGCCTGTAACTGGTACGATTTGTTTATTTTGTGCATTTTTTTGGTTAGTTTCACTCTGTTCTTTTTTGTCTTCATTTTCAGTTTTTTCTGCATGTTGTAGCTTTTCATTTAGAAATAACTCGATTTGGTACAAGTTGTCCAGGTTAATGTTTTCAACGTCTGTTTGTAGCGTTATCGTTGTGCCCTGCAGAAGGATTTGAGGCGGAGCACTATTTACGAATTCTTCTACAGTTTTATAACTGTTAGTTTTACAGTAGTTATTATATAGTTCACTGCTTTCTTTGGGCACTTTTATGTTGGCTGTAAATTTTTTTTCCCGGGAAAGGCAGATTTTGAAAAAATCAATTAAAGGGTTTATTCGAAATAATCTTATATTAAAGGTGTCTTTATCTGTTGCTGTTAGCTCAAATGAAAATTTTTGTATATTGCTTTCAATACTTCTCGAGCGAATAGCACTGATCTTAATTGTTTCGCTAGAAAATGCTTTACTTATGTTTCTGGATTTTTCCTTAAAGAGCTTAGGTAAATCCTCTATTTTATACTTATTCTTAGTTTCAGTGTTACTGTTGTGCATAGTTGATACAGCAAATTCATCAACGCAAAGGTAAATAAAAAAGATTAATTAGTCAATAAATTAATAATCAGAATAGGGCAATTTTTCGGATTGTTGATGATATTTAAAATTTCACTATAATGAAAGTTTAAGCCAGCGTTTTTAAGATGAATAAAGAGTTATTAGATGACATACTTTCACTTGAAGATAAAGCAGTTTCCGAAATTGAGAATGCTTCTTCTTTACAAGATTTAGAAAAAGTCAGGCTATCATATTTGGGAAAAAAGGGTGTAATTAAAGCTTATTTTGACAACTTAAAAGAGATAGAAGACGCAGGAAAAAAGCGCAATTTAGGCGAAGTTATCAACGTTTTACGTAATAAGCTAGATCATCTTATCATGAATAAGGAAAATATACTAAAAGCCGAAGAAGTTAACATTAAATTGCAGAACGAGGCAGTTGATATCACGTTGCCTGCGAGGCCAGAAAAAATTGGCAAGGTCCATCCACTCAGTAAGGTTATAAATGAAGTAAAGCTTATTTTTGCACATATGGGTTTTAAAGCAGTTGATGGCCCTGATATTGAAGATGAATTTCATGTATTTGATGCACTGAATACTCCAAGTCATCATCCTGCGCGAGAGGAGCAAGATACCTTCTACTTAAAGAATAAAATAAACGATAAAAGAATGGTACTGCGCACTCACACTTCATCTGTACAGATTAGAACCATGGAAAAAACAAAAAAATTCCCAATTAAAATAGTAGCTCCTGGTAGGGTATACAGAAATGACTTTGATGCAACTCATACTCCTATGTTTCACCAGATAGAAGGGTTATATGTCGATGAAAACGTCAATATGGGCCAGTTAAAATTTACTATTCATCACTTCCTTAATAAGTTTTTTGGAGATAAAGGGCTGAAGATACGTTTTCGTAATAGTTTTTTTCCTTTTACTGAACCCTCTGCGGAAGTGGACATAAGTTATAAAGGTAGTAAATGGATAGAAGTGCTTGGATGTGGTATGGTGCATCCAAATGTCTTTCAAAATGTTGGAATAGACCATACTAAATACAACGGTTTTGCGTTTGGCATTGGTATAGAAAGGCTTGCGATGCTAAAATATCAAATCAGCGACCTAAGAAGCTTTTACGATAACAAAATCAGTTGGCTTGATCATTACGGTTTTCATTTTTCATCTTTAAGATAAGTGATAAGTAAAACTCATACGTTCGTTATACTTGCTGCAGGGCATGGCAGGCGGATGAATTCAGATTTGCCTAAGGTCCTACACAAAATAGGCAATTTTTCCATGCTTCAGCATGTCATTTACAATGCAAAACAGTTAAATCCTGAAAATATTGCTGTTGTAGTTGATCAGCCTTTAATTGAAAGACTAAAGTGCTTTGAGGATATACAGTTAATTACACAAGAATCAACACTCGGCACGGGAGATGCAGTCAAAACTGCGATGAGAAACCTGAAAGAATTGCCAGATTCGAACATAGTTGTTGTGCAGTATGGAGATACTCCGCTCATAAAAAGCAGCACAATAACTAAAATGGTTAGTTATTTAGAAGGCAAGACTCTAGTTTGCCTAGGTTTTAGGGCAAGCAATAAAGAATATGGTAGGTTAATCATTGAGAATGGTTCCTTAAGAGAAATCGTAGAAGCAAAGAGTGATAAAAATAATCATGAAGAGTTTCTTGCAAATGCTGGAATAATGGTTGCATGTGCAAAGAATTTACGTGAATTGGTAGAGAAAATAGAGTGCAATAGCTCAACTCATGAATATTATTTGACCGATATAGTTTCCATTGCAGTGAAGAGTAATTTAAATGTCGGTTACGTTATTACGGGTGGAGAAGAAGCAACGGGAATAAATAACAGAAATGACCTTATAAAAGCTGAATTTTACTTTCAAGAAAATAAAAGAAAAATTTTTACCGACGCCGGAGTAACACTTGTTGCGCCAGAGACTGTTTTCTTTTCTCTTGATACGCAAATTGCCAGAGATTCAGTGATTTACCCATATGTTTTTTTCGGTACTGGAGTGAAAATAGAGTCTGGTGCGAAAATACTGCCATTTTCGCATTTAGAAAATTGCTTAATTAAAAGTAATGCTGAGGTCGGTCCATTTACCAGAATACGCGGAAACACAACAATTGGTAATAAGGCAAAAATAGGAAATTTTGTGGAAGTGAAAACAAGTGAAGTTGGTCAAAACACTAGAATAAAACACTTAAGTTATATAGGAAATGCTAAAGTAGGGCAGGAGAGTAATATAGGAGCAGGCACTATTGTTTGTAATTATGATGGGAAAAATAAACATGAAACGAATATAGGGAGCAATTGCTTTGTTGGCGCCAATAGCTCACTAATTGCGCCGCTTAATATTCATGATGAATCTGTAATTGCAGCAGGTAGTGTTATAGTTGAGGATGTACCAGAAAAAAGCCTTGCAATAGCAAGAGAAAAGCAAGTAACTAAGAGAATAAAGTAGTCTAATTTAATTATGTTGTTGTGTCATTTTTAATATTAGACTTCTTGCATAACCATATAACAAACTTTTATTGGGAATAGAAACAAAAAAACTTCCTTGACAAACTCCGCCAGCCCCCTTATCATAACAGTGAAGCTATTGTATTTGCTTTCGCCAATCTGCAGATTAAAAGGTAAGGATTACTTAATGTATCGGCGTCTTATGTTCAATTTTTTGCAGTATATAGATACTGTATGTCTTTACAAAACTTCATCTACATCTAGATTTTTATCTAAATAAGCTGAACGCGCTTATAAAGCGTTACAAGACATCAAAAAATGCCAATACTCGACAGAGATAGTAAAAGACTAGCTAACTCGGGGATTCTTTGTCTTTTTTTCTGCTTAGTAAATTTCTTAAACATTTGCAGCGTAGGTTAGTTGCAATTAAAAGCAGCTTAATCTTGCTTGTCAAGCATTTAAAACATAAAAAACGCCAATATTTTAAAGCGGACAATAACCACGGGGCTTCTTTTGCCTTTTTTTTCATTTGGTAAATTCCTTAATGTTTATGGCTAAACGACAATCGTCATCCCGCTGCTTGTTAGCGGGATCTATTGCTGAGATACCGCGAATGAATCGCGGTATGACGGTTCGCGGCGGTATGACGTAGGACTGCTGTCATCCCAGTGCGTGACACTGGAATCCCAAAAAAGGATGATGTCATCCTAGTGCTCCTTTTTTTGTCATCCGAGTAGCTGACACTTGGATGACATCGTCATAAATACACTACCGACAATGTTGCAAAAAACATAAAAATAAAACTAGAGAAAACCATTTCTCGAAAACTTCTGTGTCCAGAACCAAGAGTCCGATTTACTTATAGCGCTAATAATCAATTAACCATCGGCTTTAAGGAATGATATGAACATATTATTTCAAGGAAAAGTCATGGGAAACAAGAGATTAGCTATACGAATTAGCTGTAGCTATGAACCTAACCGGTTGGCAGAACAATGCTTATCAGATGCTTATGAAAAGGTAGCATCAAAGGAAATAAGTCAAAAAAACTTAAAACATAAAAATGGGATTCAAGGAGGGTCAAATGGTAACAGTATGTTTATATGCGAGAGTTTCTTCGGGGAAACAAGTAGAAGGAAATACGATAGAAAGTCAAATTGCAGCTTTAGAGAAGCAAATTAATCTGGACGGATACAAATTGTTAAGTGAGTATAAATTTATTGATAACGGCTACAGTGGATCTCATTTAGTCCGCCCTGATTTAGAAAAATTACGTGATAAAGTAACAGAAGGTAAAATTGATAAGATTTGTTTGGTAGAAGTCATAGTTTTAAATCCTCCTGATTAAGTTTTATCGCTATGACTCCCCCACCAGAACCGTGCTTGCAGCTTTCCCGCACACGGCTCCACAATGTAGTATTCACAGCATTTCCTATTTTGTATATAATGAGTAGCATATTCTTGGTTTTGGTAATGGATTAACTTGTAGATAGTGTATAAATTGCTTTGAATTCATACTCTTCTTCTGACTACGTCGGTTTATCCATTTATACGCTAGCTTGATTACCCGCCAGAAGAATTTATTCAACCACCGGTAATTTCCGCTAACTCCGAAGTAGTTATAGTGTCCTGTTAGTTTTGCTTTAAGTATTGACCACCAATCTTTAAGGTGAACTTTATTTCGGATCTTTTTCACCCATTCTTTGATTTCTTTAAGTTTTCTAGATAGATTTTCTTTCGAGGTTTTATGACCTACCATTACTCTACCTTTACGACTCCTTGTACCATAATGGGTGAATCCTAGAAAGTTGAAACTTTCCGTTTTTCGTTTCTCCCTTATTCCTTGTTGCCACTCCTTTTTGCCAAACTTTACTATTCTTGTTTTGTCTTCAGATATTTCCAGTCCAAATTTTCCTAGCCTTTGTTTCAGTGACTCTAAGAGTTCTCTAGCATCTTTTTCTCTTTCGCAGCAAATCAGGTGATCATCTGCATACCTAACTAGCTCCATATAACCTTTAGATCTTAGCTTGAATTTCTTTTCAAACCACAAATCCAGCACATAATGCAAGTATATATTAGCTAGTATAGGACTTACTATTCCCCCCTGAGGTGTGCCTAGTTCAGTTGCTTCATAATGTCCTGCTTCGACTACTCCTGCCTTAAGAAATCGTTTTACTAACCACAGTATGTTTGGGTCTGTTATCCGTTCTCTCAAGCATCTCATTAGCCATTTGTGCTGGACATTATCAAAGAATTTCTTGATATCAACTTCTACTACATAGTTAGTTGGTCTGTACATAACTGCTTTATTTAGTGCATTTACCGCTTGATGACAGCTTCTACCAGGACGAAAACCATATGAGTTATCCAGAAAGTTAGCTTCATAAATATTTTCTAATATCTTCTTCAGCATTATCTGGACTAACTTATCTTCTGTAGACGGTACTCCAAGCCCGCGTTTCTCTTTGCTTCCAGCTTTTGGTATATATACTCTTTTCACTGGTTGCGGTTGATATCGCTTTCTTTTCATACTATCCACCAGAGTGTTGAGCTTCTCTTCAAGATTTTCTCCATAAGCTTCTACTGTCACCTGGTCTATACCGCATGCTTTGTTATGCTTTAGCTCTTTATAACATTCAGCAAGATTCTCTGCGTTTATCAGATGAATTAACGATGTAAATTTCAATCGTTTATCTTGCCTGGCTCTTACTGCTATCTGATTTAGTTTTCTTTGCACGTTATTCCAACCTCCGTTGTATTGGCATAGCAATTCCTAAACCAGTCACTATATTGCTGACCGCTTCCCCTTGTATGTGGCTTTCCCACACTCTGAGTACTATCAATCAGTCCGACTTCCTTTATATCTTCCGTCAGTACTCGCCTTTGTTGACTTGTTCCAACGTACCTTAATAGGAATACAAAGGATCTCCCAAGTTTACGTAAACTCCATCTCAACACGTGATACGGCCTCAGATCCCGATAGAGTGAGTGATAACTTGCCCTATTGTTACCCTTCTTGCTGTCTTCCACTATATGCAACGTGTCGACCTCTATGACATCGAGAATTTCGGGACTCAATACCTTCACTTTCGTTGTACCCTGTGTTGTCCATTCCACTAGCTTTACTACGCTCGTTACCTTACGCAGCATAGTGGTTTGTTCCAGCCTGCTGGCTAGGCTTTGCCTGGGTTGGATTTTCACCAACTGGACTTTACGCACTTTGCTTGGCGCACACATTCATTCTCCTGATCGTTTATCTAGAAAATATGCATATCAAATGGTGCTGATTGAAGAATTTGAAAGAGCAGGAGCAAAAGTGGTTTTTTTAAATTATGAGATTAACGGTAACCCAGAATCTCAATTACTGTTACAAATGCAAGGTATGATAGCAGAATATGAACGTGCGAAAATTATGGAACGAAGTCGTCGTGGTAAAATCTATGCAGCTAACAAAGGCTGTGTAAATGTAATGGGAGGGGCTCCTTATGGTTATCGTTATATAGATAAACATATGGGAGGAGGACAAGCTTTATTTGAGATTAACGAAGAAGAAGCTGATGTCGTTCGCAAAGTATTTTTGTGGGTAGGCAGAGAAAGAACAAGTATTGGGGAAGTATGTCGTCGGCTAAATACTATGTCCATTAAGACACAAAAAGGAAAAGAACGCTGGAATAAAGGTACAATTTGGAGTATGTTGAAAAACCCTGCTTACAAAGGACAAGCAGCCTTTGGTAGAAGAAGGTTAGGAGTAAGATTAAAACAAGTAAGACCACAGAAAGGCTCTTGTGAGCAGCCAAAAAGTAACCATTCTGTCTATCCTGTTGAAAAAGCAAATTGGATTTATATTAAAGTGCCAAATATAGTAGATGAAGATATATTTGATATTGTTCAAGAACAATTAGCTGAAAATAGAAAAATAGCAAGGACAAGAAAAAGAGGAGCAAAGTACTTACTACAAGGTTTAGTCATATGTAAGCGTTGTAATTACGGATGTTACGGAACTTGCATGAAAAGTAGACGAGAAGAAGAAGGTGGCCATTATGCATATTACCGTTGTAGTGGTAAAGATTCTTACCGTTTTGGTGGTAATAAGATTTGTGACAATAAACTCATCCGCTCAGATGCATTAGAAACAGCTGTGTGGGAAGAGGTTAAGCAGTTATTGAAAAATCCAAACAGGGTTTTAGAAGAATACAAGCGTAGGCTTTCAGAACTAAAAAAATCATCATTGGATCAAAAAAGCGACCTGCTAGAGAAACAAGAAAATAAATTAAAACGTGGTATTGCTAGACTTATTGATGGTTATGCTCAAGAATATATCAATCAAGAGGAATTTGAACCACGAATTAAAGCAATGAAACAAAGCTTAAAAACAATTGAAGAAGAGAAGAAAAAGATATTTTATCAAAAGGAATTAGAACAGGAGGTAACTCTGGTTGTGACCAATTTAGAAGACTTTTCTTCCAATATTACGTTAAACCTTGATAACGCAGACTGGCTAACTAAACGTGATATTATCAGAACATTGGTCAAGAGAATTGAAATTAACCTTGAGGACGTAAATGTGGTATTTCGCGTAAAAGAGCTACCGAACTCTTCTGGACATAATGGAGAGGAAAATAAAAATTTGCAACATTGTCGTAGGTGTAAAGGAACCAGTGTCAGCTACTCGGATGACAGGAGAAGGGGCTACTTGCATGACGGTGTCGGTAAACTTAGAGCTATAATAACTATTTGCCTTTTTTCTGCTTAGGTTATGCAAGAAGTCTACTGTCTGAGAAAAGGTAGATAAAAGATGAAAACAGATAGAAGTATTTTAGTAGCTCAAAAAGAACGTTAAGTCATGCTTTTTATTTATATTGACAGCGTATATGACATCGTTTACGATTAAAGTTAATAACAATAATTTATATTTATCATGTTTGCAGTAATTGAGACTGGTGGAAAGCAATATTTAGTAAAAGAAGGTAGTATAATAAAGGTAGAGAAGTTAGAAGCTGAAGAAAAAAAAGAGGTGGAAATCAATAAGGTGATTTGTATTTCAAATAATGGCTTATCTTATTCATCTAATGCTACTGTTAAAGCTGAAGTGTTGGAGCAGTGCAGGGGGGAAAAAATTATAATCTTTAAGAAGAAAAGAAGAAAAAATTACCGTAGGAAAACTGGTCATAGGCAGTATATAACTGTTCTTCGTATAAATGAAATTAGTCTTCAAAAGTAAGAGGTAAGATATGGCAACTAAAAAATCAGGTGGTAGTTCCTGTAATGGTAGAGATTCAGCGGGTCGTAGGTTAGGAATAAAGAAGAATGGGAAGGTTATTCCTGGTAACATAATTGTGCGCCAAAGAGGCACAAAATTCCATCCTGGAAAGAATGTTGGTATAGGTAAAGATCATACGATTTTTGCTAAAATAGAAGGCTGGGTCAGCTTTAGAAGGTCAGCAAATAAAAAGACTTTTATTGATATCGTGCCTACAGATAATATGAAAGCTTCAGCTTGAATAAATCATGGGTCTGTAGCTCAGGTGGTTAGAGCGCACGCCTGATAAGCGTGAGGTCGGAGGTTCAACTCTTCCCAGACCCACCATTTAGTAGTTACTAACTGTGTTTTCTATAGCGGTTTTGATATTGTATAAGCAAAAACATGAGTTTATATAAAAATTTAGTAACCAGTGAATCAGTGGCGGCTGGTCATCCAGATAAAGTAGCAGATCAAATTTCAGATGCAATACTTGATGAGTACCTTTTTACTGATCCTTTTGCGCGAGCTGCAATAGAGACTTTAGTCACCAAAGATAACGTTATTATAGCTGGGGAAGTGTTTGGGCCTAACATCAAAAATAGCAGGATTGAAAGTATTGTACGGAATACAATAAAAGATATTGGTTACAAGCACGATGGGTTCCACTGGAGAAAAGTGAAAGTAAATATATTGCTGCATGAGCAATCAAATGACATTGCAATAGGGTTGGATCAAGGTGCTGGAGATCAGGGCATAATGTATGGCTATGCAACAACAGAGACAGAAAACCTTATGCCGGCACCCATTTTTTATGCACACTCGATTCTGAAAAATATCATGAGCGCAGTTAAAGAAGCAAAACTTGGTCCAGATGCAAAGTCACAAATCACTTTGGCATATGAGAATAACCTCCCGGTACGTGCTGAAAGTATTATTGTCTCAATACAGCACCCTGAGGATTTGGATCAATCAAAAGTAAAAGAAATAATTTACCCTTACATAGTTTCATCTTTACCTGAAGGATGGATGTGTCCTGAGGAAAATCTCTTAGTCAATCCAACTGGTAGATTTGTTATTGGTGGACCGGTTAGTGATTGTGGATTAACCGGACGAAAAATTATGGTTGATACTTATGGAGGTTATATTCCACACGGTGGAGGAGCGTTTTCCGGAAAAGATGCAACCAAAGTTGATAGATCTGCGGCTTATATGGCAAGATATCTTGCTAAAAATATTGTCTTTGCAGGTTTGGCTGAACGTTGTCTTGTGCAGCTTTCTTATGCAATTGGTGTATCAAAACCTACTTCATTCTATATTGATACATTTGGTGCGAATAAGGTAGAGGAAAGAGTAATTAAAAAGTTTATCGAGAATAATATAGATTTATCAACAAAAGGCATAATCAAGCATTTATCGCTTAATCATCCTATATATAAACGTACAGCCTGTTATGGACATTTTGGTAAACAGTCGGAAAGGGACGGTGGATTTTCTTGGGAAAACATGGACTTATCTGCTGATCTTTGTAGAGAATTCAATATAGAAGGTAATAGTAAAATTTCTTTAGATTGCTAAAATTTTTGATTTACAGCCCCATATTTATATACTAGCTTATTGTTAAAGCATAGCACGCTTTTTCATAATAATTATACCACATTAGTAATAATTTTTATATTCAATTTTTATTGTGAGGCTTATAAAGTGTATAACGAAATAGAAGGAGAACTGTACAACGTAATTGTAAAAGAGTTTTCTGATCTTATTGATAAAATAAAAGAACACCCTTTTAATGTTGAATTGATAAATAATACATTAGATTATGAAAAATTCAAATTCTACCTTCAGCAGGATTTTCTGTATTGTATAGATTGCGCTCGTGCTTTTTTAATTGTTGCAGCTAGAGTTGATGATATTGAAATGATGAGTAGTTTAATCAATTTGGCACAAGGAGCATTTTATGTTCGAGAACAGTATAAAAAATATTTTGAAGATTGTGATCTATCTGATGATCACAAAAAGTCAAGAGCTTGTTCTGCCTTTACTGACTTTTTCATGAGTGCCGCATATCACAATTCTGTTAATGAAGCTTTAGTAGCATCTTATTCTTGCTTTAACATATACCAAATCGTTATACGCCATATGGTAAATGAGATAACAACTAAAGGGGTTAAAAATAACAAATACAAAGAGTGGATCAACATTTATAGTAGCGAAACAGTAAATGCTGTAATTGATGAGGTTACTGATATTACAAATAAGCTATATAAAAAAGCTAGTGACTGTGAAAAAAAGAGGATGTATGAGTTTTTTAAGAAAGGGCTGGAATTAGAAATAATGTTTTGGGATGAGGCATATTACTCTAATATATCTAGCAAAGAATATTAGCAGCGGATTATTTACGTTAACTTGATCTTTTATCGGTAACTACAGTGTTCAGTGGCATAATTAGGAGCTGTTACGGGTCAAATCTTTTAAAGGATATAATTGAGCATCCTTTTAATGTTGAGTTAGCGAATAACACCCTAAATATAGAGAACTTCAAATTCTATGCTCAACAAAAGACGTTGTTCTTAGGTGATTATATTCGTACCACCTTAATTACTGCATCCAAAATGGAAGATTATAGTAGTATTATCTCGCTTGCTGAAGTAGCCCAAAGAGTAGTGACTGTTAATAGAATGCTATATGACTACTACTTTACTATGTACGGTATAAGTCGCGAAAAGAAATCTCTTGAGTGTTTTAATTTCACTAATTTTCTTTTATACATCTCGCATAGTAATACCTATGAGGCTATGACGGTTTTGTATTCTTGCATGTTTATATACGAGACTGTCGTTGATAGCATGAAAAATAGATTCAAGAAAAATAATAGATATAGGGATTGGTTTAATTTTTGTTACAGTGATTCAGTAAAGTCTGGATGCATTATTTTGGAAAATATTGTTGATGGATATTGCAGCAGAGCAAGAGAAAACGAAAAGAGCAGAATGCTTGAGTTGTTTAGAATAACTGCACAATTTGTGTTAGATTTTTTGAACGGTGCATATAATTTTTCAAGATTCAATCAATTTCCTAAGGAACATTGACAATTTTAAGCTAATTTGTATCCTTAATAAGTATTTTTTAAAATGCTATGAAAAGTAAAGAACATGATTTTCATTTAGTGGATCCAAGCCCTTGGCCAATTGCTGTATCAGCAGCAATTCTTATTCTTGCACTTGGATTAGTTGGCGCGCTTCATAAACAAATTGTCGGAATGTTTTGTTTAGTTTTGGGAATCTCCGCAGTATCAGGGGTGCTGTTTTATTGGTGGAGAGATGTAATAAGGGAGGCCATTTATGACAAATGTCACACTGCCATTGTAAAACATGGACTCAAATTTGCAATGTACTTGTTTATTCTCTCGGAGGTCGTATTTTTTATAGTGTTCTTTTGTTCATTCTTTAAAGCCTGGCTTGATCCAGTTTTTTTATTTGAGGCGTTTTCTCCTGCAAAAAAAGTTGAATGGCCCCCTGAGGGAATTTTGCCACCTGATCCGTGGTCACTACCATTCATGAATACATTAATATTATTGCTTTCTGGTACAACAATTACTTGGGCAAATCACTCTTTACTTAAAAATGATAAAAAGAGCATGATTAAAATGCTGTCCATAACTATATTGCTTGGAGTTTTTTTTATAATAGTGCAAGCAATAGAGTATCATGAAGCGAGTTTTTCTCTACAAGAAACAGGAGAAAAGCTTATTTATACATCCAATTTTTATATGATTACCGGTTTTCACTGCGCACACGTTATAATAGGAATAATATTTTTATCAGTGTGTTTATTTAGAGCACGGAAAGGCCAATTTACACTTCAGGACCATTTGTGCTTTGAGTTTGCCTCCTGGTATTGGCACTTTGTAGATGTAGTCTGGATATTTTTATTTTTGTTTGTCTATTGGTTAAGCGTTTATTAAGTGGTTAAAATAATAGGTCTAGATCCAGGAATAAGCAAGACTGGGTGGGCCATTATCAGCCTGAACGAAAAAAATAATATTGAATTTTTGGGCGGCGGTACCATATCAACTGATGGTAAATTGGGTACAGGTGAACGCCTACATATAATTTTTGAACAATTAAAGAAAGTAATTTCCCTATACTCTCCGAATGAAGCTGCGGTGGAGAAAATTTTTGTTAATAAAAATCCTAAATCTTCACTAACTTTAGGATATGCAAGAGGGGTTGTAATTTTAGCGTTAAAAATAACAGATCTAACTATAAATGAATATGACGCAAACTATGTAAAAAAAAGCATTACCGGAAATGGCCATGCTGATAAGGATCAGATGATATTTATGGTGAAGCAAATAGTTAAAAATTTGAGTATAAAATGCCACCATGCTGCTGACGCTCTTGCTGTAGCAATTTGTCATGCTTATACGAAAGGTTCTTGTTTTGTTGAGTAACTTTTATATGGGATTCAGTTTGAAGATTTCCAGATCTGGAAAAACTATTTGATTGTATTTATCTTGTCTAACGTTCGTTGCAAAATAATACATGCGGAGATTTTATCATCTATTTTTTTCGATTTTGTGATTGATATTCCAGTAATTTTTAGTGTATGAGTTGCGATAGATGTTGAGAAGCTTTCGTCTTGTAAGTATATATTTACTTTATATTTTTTTATTATTTTATTTGCGAATTGGATTATAGTTTTACACCATTTAGTTTCTTGCTCGTCCATTTTTAATGGTAGTCCTATTACCATTGATCCAGATTCATTTTCTTTGAATATTCTATGCAGATAACCTAAATCTTTGCTCATATTTTTTCTGTGATATATGCTATGAGCTGTGGCTATGAGCTGTGTTTTATCGCTAAATGCTATGCCTATTTGCTTTTCTCCCATGTCAAGGCACATTATGCGCTTATCTTTTGGAATAGACTTTAGAAACTCATCTGGATTTCTATGTAGCATCTATTAGACTTCCTTTAAAGTGACCTTACCAAAAAAGTGGAGAGAAAGTTAAGAAAATTTTTTACAAAAAGAATAATGAATCAAATTGCTCAGGAATGCAATAGACTTCTTGCATAACCCAAACTAAGTAGAAAAAAGGTATCATCTAAGTAGCTGACACTGGTTTCCATCCAAAAGGGCAGTGCCCCTATGATGTCATTCCAGTGCTTGACACTGGAATCCAGACTTTAATTGTTATACTTGTAAATAAGTCTGGTGAGAATAGACGTTCATCTCAAAATGCAGTATTTTTGTTGAAATAGCTCAACTGGATTCCAGCGTCACGCGCTGGAATGACACCTTTGTGTTTGCATAGCTGTACGAACATTGTGATTTGAGAGCAATCTCCACAAGGGAGGATGTCATTCCAGTGCCCAGACACTGGAATCCAGGAAAAAGAATGGTGTCATCCAAGTAGCTGACACTGGGATCCAGAAGACTTAATTTCAACCAAATAATAAAGGCTGGATCCCAGTGCTTGGCACTGGAATGACAGCAATCCTACGTCATACCGCAATTCATTCGCGGTATCTCGGCCGCTAACAAGTAGCGGGATGACGGTTATCGTTTAGCTACAAACATTAAGAAATTTACCAAACGAAAAAAAAGGCAAAAGAAGCCCCGTGGTTGGCTAATTACTTACATTATACTTTCAAGTATGGCGTTTTTTTATTCTAAACACTTAATAACCGCGATTCAGTTGCTTTTAAACCGCAACTAATCTAAATTATAAACGTTAAGAAATTTACTAAACAGAAAAAAAGGCAAAAGAAACCCTAGGGTAGCTAGTTATTCACTATCCATTTTTTAAGTTGGCGTTTTTTTATGTTTTAAACGCTTTATAAGCGCGTTTCAGCTTATGTAGGTAGAAGTTTTATAAAGACATAAGGTGCACATAGTGCAAAAAATTAAACATGAGACGCCAGATACGTGAGTTTTTTTGTCATTTAATCTGTACAGAGAAGATAAATAAATAGCTTCAATTTTATGATAAGAGGGCTGGCGAAGCTTGTCAAGTAATCTTTTGCATTTAACCCGTTTCTATGGGTAAAACAATCTGCATACCACTTAGCTAACATGAGTTTTGTTTTGACTTTTTGTGCTAATTTTGCAGAATATTAAGATTATCATTTAAATAAAATACATGACGAAAGAGGATTGGGAAGCGGTAATTGGGCTTGAGGTACACGCTCAAGTTTCTTCTAATACGAAGCTATTTTCTAGCTCATCAACGGAATTTGGTGCTGAGCATAACACTCAAGTTTCTCTAGTTGATGCGGCAATGCCAGGTACGCTGCCAATACTAAATTATTACTGCATAGAGCAAGCAATACGCACTGGTCTTGCACTTTCTGCAGAAATTAATAAGTATTCTTACTTTGATCGGAAAAATTATTTTTATCCTGATTTACCACAAGGTTACCAGATAACTCAGTTTTTTGAGCCAATAGTTAAAAACGGTAGAGTATTTATCAACGACAATGAAAAAGAAATAAGAATTGCGAGAATTCATTTAGAGCAAGATGCAGGAAAGAGCGTTCATGAGGAAAGCAAAACTTATGTAGATTTAAATCGTGCAGGGGTTGCTTTAATGGAAATTGTTTCAGAACCAGATCTCCGTTCATCTGCGGAAGCTGCAGAATGCATGAAAAAATTGAGGCAGATTTTGCGTTACATTGGTTCGTGTGATGGTGATATGGAAAAGGGATCACTTCGTTGTGATGCAAATGTTTCTGTCCGCCTAAAAGGCAGTAGCACATTTGGCACTCGTTGTGAGATAAAAAATCTGAACTCGATACGTTATATTGTGCAAGCTATAGACTATGAAATACAAAGACAAATTGAAATTTTAGAAGGTGGGGAAGAAATAAGTCAAGATACCTTATTGTTTGACGTTGCTTCGGGAAAAACAAAAGTGATGCGAAACAAAGAAGATGCAAGCGACTATAGATACTTCCCTGAGCCTGATTTATTACCTGTTGAGGTAAGCCAGGAGAAAATTGATTTAATTCAATCATCTTTGCCCGAGTTGCCAGATCAAAAAAAGCTGCGATACATTGAGGAATTAGGTATCAATGAATACGATGCAAACGTCATTACTTCCGATAAGGCAATTGCTGATTATTTTGAGGAATTGATAAAAAAACATGATTCAAAACTCGCGGTTACCTGGTTAACCGTAGAGCTTTTTGGTCGTTTGAATAAAGCAGGTATTGATATTGCGAGCTCTCCAATCAAAGCAAATGCTTTGTCCGAACTCTTAGATTTTATTGTTGATGGAACGATCTCTGCTAAACTTGGCAAACAGGTATTCGATAGTATGTTTGAAACTGGCAAACCTGCATCTCTAACTATAGAAGAGCAAGACCTAAAGCAAATAACCGATAGAGGTCAAATAGCAGAAGTTATCGACAAAATCATCAATAACAACCAAGATAAAGTTCAAGAATACAAAAGCGGTAAAACAAAATTATATGGTTTCTTTGTTGGTGAAGTCATGAAACTCACCAAGGGAAAAGCCAGCCCTGATGTTGTGAATTCAATTTTGAGTGAGAGATTAGAGTGAGGTGCCTGTAAGATTATCCTGCTCGGCGGTTAAGCGCACCTTTCATGGTATTATGTATCAAGCGAGATGGCTAATGCTGTTTCCTAAACATGCAGTAGATAGAGAGTATTCTTTCCGCCTATTCACAGAGAAAAAATCAGCTAAGGATTTTGATGATATTGTTCTTCGGTATGAACAAGATGGGAAAATAGTACATAGATTCATACAAGTCAAGCACAGGCAGGGTAGGCACAAAAAGATCAGTATAGGTGACTTATTAACACCGGGAAAGAATGGTGCGTTTGGCTTAATAAAATATCTCATTGCTTATTTAAAGATCAAAAGTAGTGGAGAGTTTGAGGGTGAAATAGAGGATTTTGTCATTATTACAAATGATGATTTTGATTCCGCGGATTCGACATCGCATCCAGTAAGAAAGCTGAGAATGATGCCGAGTGGGAAGAATAAAGGAAAGGAAATTTCAGTCATAAGAATAGACACACAAGATGAATTTCTGGATGTAGGTGATGGTGTAAGATATAAATTTGATGATAGCATTATCTCATACTTGCAGGAGAATAAGAATTTTATAAAGCGTGAGGTAGGTAGAGAAGTCAGCGATAAAGAAATAGAAGACTTTTTAAATAAATTAGTATTTGCAGTCAATTTGCCAAGCGGAACTGAACTTAGTGAAATTATTAAGAGTGAATTGGGCAAGGAATTCAGCAATACTGATGCAAGTCACTTCTACAGCCGTTACCAGGAAGAAGTGCTGATTTTGCTGGAAAAAGAAGAAGAGGAGTTTCTATCATATGAGAAAGCAAAAGCTCTTCTTGAAAGAATAAGAGAGGAAATTTTAGGAGCGGTATGGTTTGGCATAATAGAGCCAGTGGCATCTTTTACTGGTAGAGGCAGAGTGTTAACAGCTCTGCATAATATGCTACAAAGAAGTGCAAAAAAACAAGCGGTGATATCGCAGGTTGCCTCTATTAGCGGTCTTGGAGGAGTAGGTAAAAGTGAGTTGGCTAGGAAATATACTTACAAATATGGAAAGGATTATTATGTTAATGCTATCTGGATAGATGCTGAAAGCACTGAAACTATGAAAAATTCTTTCCTGGATTTAGCTAATAATAGATTAGGCATTCCTACCAAAGATAGGCACGAAAGGGACAAGACGATAGAAAACATTGTTAGAGAAGTATATGCTTTTTTTGCAAGAAGGGGAAGGAGAAGCCTGTTCATTTTTGATAATGCTGAGGGATATGAAGACATTAAAAGGTTTTTACCTTCATCTTTACACCCTAGACATAAAAAACCTTACATTTTAATTACTTCTCGTAATAAAGATTGGAGAATAGCAGAAGACGAGGAAAAAATAAAAACAATACAGCTAGGTGTATTCAAAAAAACGGAGGCTATAAGGTTTGTCAAGAGGGCTTTAAATATAAAAGATAATTTACAAGATGAAGAAATAAAAAAACTAATAGAGGAGTTACAATATTTCCCACTAGCTTTGGGGCAAGCAATTGCATATATAAATGAAAGCAACATTGTATTAAGTCGCAGAGGTGAAGAAAGAGTTGGGGTTAGTGACTACCTAAAAAGGTATGAAAAAGAAGCAGAGAAACTGCTCGACTTTGAGTCTAAATATAAAAGTGACCGTTATACTAAAACAACATTCATAGCTTGGAAAATTACGATTGATGCTATAGCAAAAAGAGAATGTGGGCCAGAAGCATTGAAGATTCTAGAAGTAATGGCTTATCTTGCTCCTGACAAGATTCATATAGAAGAAGTCTTTTCAAAGTTAATAGCAGAGGATAAGGAAAAGTTATGGAAGGCTGTTGAGCTACTCGATAGATATTCAATAATTGACTTAAAAAAAGGAGTGGCAAACATTCACAGACTAGTGCAGAAAGTAACTGAGTTGAATTTACAAAAGGCAGTCCGGGAAGAAGAAGTTCTTAGAAAAGCTCTGGAATTGATAAATAGTGGTGATATAGCAATCAGTCACATTGTGTCTATTTGGGAATATGCAAGTAAATATGGTAAGTTGATTGATGATTTTTACTTTAACTCATCTTGTATACATAGGAAACCATTTTTTATAAAGAAAAGTACTCCTTTGCACTTGCTTGCTGCAAGTGGTGATTTTAAAGCAATTAAGGCTATACTCACACATATATCAACACATTTCCCAGGTAAATTGATAATGGCTGTTAATGTTGAAAATAATTCTGGTCACGCTCCATTACACTTTGCTGTTTATAATGGAAGATTAGATGTAGTAAAGTACCTTGTTAGTAAAGGTGCTGACATTAGTGCTAAGAGCAAAGACGGCAGTACTCTGTTGCACTATGCTGCTCAGGGTGGAAGCTTGAATGTAGTAGAATACTTGATAGATGAAAAGGGTACAGACATTAACATAAAAGATAATGACGGTACAACTCCTCTACACTCGGTTGCTTATCTAGGCTACTTAGCTGTAGTGAAAAAGTTTATAGAGAAAGGAGCTGATATTAATTCTAGGGATATTTATTATAAAACACCTCTGCATTTAGCTGCTAGTAATAGTGATTTAGATGTAGTAGAACATCTTGTAAACAAAGGCGCTAATGTCAATGCTATGGATAAAGATGGCTTGACTCCATTACACTGTGCTGTTTTTCGTGAAAATTTGGAAATAGTAGAATACCTTGCCGAAAAAGGTGTTAATACCAAGAACAAAGATGACGATACGCCACTACACTTTGCTGCCGTAATGGGAAAAGTTGCTGTGGCAAAAATACTGCTAAAACACAACGCCGATGTTAACGCTAAAAATAATGAAGGAAAAACAGCATTGTATTATGCAGCTAATAATAATCACCAAGAGCTTGTGGAATTGCTTTTAGCTCATGGTGCATCCTATGACTACTGAATTTTGCATTTAATTTATAGCTCCGCTTCTATCAAGGCATAGAATGACGGAAGTGGGCTTTAATAGCTGTAATACTATAGCTGTTATACTCCAAAAGTAAGTATTAGATATAATAAATAGAAGAAATTAGATAGAATGATTAAAGGGGCAAGGATATAAAGGTTTAACTTGAAATAACCTGATAAAATTTGAATCACACTTCCAAGTGCTGGCACCCACGAAAGTAATAAAGTTGCAAAAATTAGCAAATTTTTTGTAACTTTTGGCGTTGTATATTCGTTTTCTAATTTGTGGTATGATTTTCGTATAGAGATTGTTATTCTACCTAAGTACCAGTTAACTATTCCACCAAGGCTTGATCCTAGTACTCCAAAAAATAACATAAGTAGTGGAGTGTGATACGACCTGAAATAAAGCATGGTATTGAATACAAAACCTTGATGTATGGGTAAGACTAATGATGATACTAGACTATCTGTGAATAACAGGAAGTAGTTTTCCATATGAATTTACCAGGTTGTTGTACCATCTTCATTGTCAGAAATTGTAACCCCTATTTGTTTCAACTGGTCCCTTATTTTGTCTGCAGTATTATAATCTTTATTTTGTTTTGCTGCTCTTCTTAAATCTATCAATCTTTCTATTTCTTGATGACTCACACCAGCAGTAAACCACTCTTGATAACTTGACTCAAGAAGACCAATAAATCTGGCACTCTTAACAAAACTCTCAGTTAATTTAAGCTTTTCACTTTCATTACTCATTTTGTTAATTTTTGCAGCCATTTCATGTAATATAGCTAGAGCTTCAGGGATGTTTAAGTCGTTTTTTAAAGCGTCTATAAAATCTTTAGAAATCTCTGCGTTACTTTCATCAATATTCGTTATATCTAAACCACGTAATAACCGATAAAATTTGTTTAAGGTTTCCTGTGCATCAGAAATAACGTTTTCTGTCCAATCAAGTGGTTTTCTGTAGTGAGTTTTGAGCAGTGCATAGCGTATTACTTCACCCTTTATTCCACTATCTAGCAAATCTCTTACTTTGACTATATTAAATAAGGACTTGCTCATTTTTTCTTCATTTACTGTAAGAAAGCCGTTATGTATCCAGTATTTTGCAAACATTGATCCAGCAAATGCGGACTTACTCTGTGCAATTTCATTTTCATGGTGAGGAAATTGTAAATCTATGCCGCCACCATGAATATCAAAATCTTTGCCAAGGTAAGCATATGACATTGCTGAGCATTCTATATGCCATCCAGGTCTGCCCTCTCCCCATGGGCTATTCCAATAACTTGAAAGTTTGTAGTCAATATCATTTGCAGGCTTCCACAGCACAAAATCTCCCGGGTGCTTTTTATTTTCATTAACTTCAACTCTGCTACCTGGAACCAATTCATCAGTTTTTTTTCCTGATAAAGCACCATATTCATGGTAAGATTCTATATTAAAATACACGTGTTTGTCAGATTCATAAGCGTGGCCTGATTGCAGCAAATGTTCAATTAATTTTATAATATAATCTACGTTTTCCGTTGCTTTTGGCTCGTGTGTTGGCTCTTTACAATTTATGCTTTCCATATCATCATGAAAAGCTTTAATGTAATATGTGGTTATACTTTCTATGTTGCTATTTTTCTCGCTTGCTGCATTAATTATCTTATCATCAATGTCGGTTATGTTACGCACATAGGTAACTTTGCCATAACAAAACTTAAGTAGCTGAAATAACACATCATACACAACAACAGACCGTGCATTGCCTATATGTGCTGTGTCATATACTGTTGGTCCGCAAACATACATTTTCACATGATCTTGATCGATTGGTGTAAAAAGTTCCTTTTTTTTTGTTAAGGTGTTGTAAAGCCTAACCATATACGAAGCTTTTGAGAAAAGAAAATGCCCCAATTATAAGTTGTGGCCCTTTGACTACTACAACAAGAGTAAGCAATAACCCACACAATGATATTAGAACTCCCAATATGGATAGAAACCCATCTTTACTCATGATACCAAGCGAAATAAGAGTCGTACCAATTGCAGGAATGAAGTTAGTAAGAGGTAGTGGAAGAGCTATTGATAACGCACAAAGCAGCATTATAAAAGCTAAAATTTTTTCACCGGGCCCATAGAAAATAAAAGACATTCTTGGTCTCATGAACTTTTCTATTTTTTTTAATGCTGGAGAAGTTTTCTCTACCACAAAAGCTAGTGTTGAACGCTGAAAAGATTTTCTTTCTAGCCAACTGGGCATCCAAGGAGAATCAAATCCAAATAGAAGCTGCAGTGAGAATAAGATTAAAGGTATAGAAAGAATAGTTGTATAACCAGGTGGAACCGGTATAGGCACCGATAGCGGCAAGGAGAAGATGATTATTAAAATACCAAAACCACGCTCATGCAAAGCTGTTTTAATGTCAAACAAAGTTACTTTATCGCTATCATTGTTATTGGTATCTGCAACTTCTTTTAGAATATCAGAAGCTAATTTATCACTTTTAGTCAACTTATCATTTTTTGACACGAAAAACCTTTGATAAAAATAATTCTTAACACAATTATTGTTTTATTTCAATATACATTATTCATTTTGCGCTAGTAATTCGTTCTTTTGTTAAAGTGTTGTAAAGCTTTTAAGAAGAGAAAGTGCTCCGGTTATAAGTTGTGGTCCTTTGACTATTACAACAAGAGTAAGCAACAACGCGCACAATGATACTAAAACTCCCAATATGGATAGAAACCCGTCTTTACTCATAATGCTAAGTGAAATAAGAGTTGTGCCAATTGCAGGAAGGAAGTGAGTAAAAGGTAATGGAAGAGCTATTATTATTGCACAAAGCAACATCATAAAAGCCAGAATCTTCTCACCAGGCCCATAGAAAATGAAAGACAGTCTTGGCTTCATGAATTTTTCTATTTTTTCTAATACAGGGGAAGTTTTCTCTACCACAAGAGCTAGTGTTGAACGCTGAAAAGATCTTCTTTCTAGCCAACTGGGCATCCAAGGAGAATCAAATCCAAATAGAAGCTGCAGTGAGAATAAGATTAAAGGTATAGAAAGAATAGTTGTATAACCAGGTGGAACCGGTATAGGCACCGATAGCGGCAAGGAGAAGATGATTATTAAAATACCAAAACCGCGCTCATGCAAAGCTGTTTTAATGTCAAACAAAGTTACTTTATTGCTATCATTGTTATTGGTATCTGCAACCTCTTTTAGAATATCAGAAGCTAGTTTTTTATCTTTAGTTAGTTTCTCACTTTTTTGCACAATTATCCTTTAATAAAATATTCCTCTTAAGCTAACATAGTTGTTGCTGTATTTCAATATTTGTTATTTATTTCATACCAACACTTCATCTCTTTCATTCTTTAACCTGACTAAGTTTTTAAACAGATGACATGCACTAAGGTGCATGTCACGAAGTATGAGGACGCTAACGATCTGGTTCATTAGACGATAATTTTTCTGAGTCCTTAAGCTCCTGTTTAAGGTTTTTGATGCCTTTTCCTAAATCACCCATAACTTGCGGTAATCTGCCTGCACCAAACAGAACTAAAATTATTATTAAGACTAGAAACAATTGCCATGGTCCTAAACTCATTTTCACCTCCATTTAAAATATTGACCTTTAAATATTAAAACTTGACTGAAGTCAAGTAACACATAGATTATATCACCTTTATTTAATTATAAATCAAGGTTTTTTAATTATTTTATAACAATCCCAAACTAGATTATTTTCTTGCAGCGAATAAGTGGAAACTTTTCGCTTAACTGTAGAGTAGAAGAGAGCTCACTAAAAAACTTTGCTAGCGTATCGTCTTTAGGCTTATGGTATATATCGCTAGAAACTCCTGATTGAATAATTTTACCATTTTTCATTACGTAGATAAAATCTGCAACTTTCAATGCTTCTTGCGGGTCATGAGTTACCATTAGCACAGGGATATTTTTACTTCTAAAAAGGGACAATATATGTTGTCTTATTCGGCACTTGAGCAGTATATCTAAATTAGAAAATGGTTCATCTAACAACACAACATCAGGGTTTTGTGCCATCACTCTTGCTATTGCAACTAATTGTTGCTGTCCTCCAGATAAGGCGTTAGGGTACATATTTTCGTATTTTTCTATATTGAGTAACTTCAAAATTTCCAATGCAATTAGGTGCTTTTCTCTCTTGGAAGAGCTGCGGATAGCAAAGGTTATATTTTCTACTACTGTTTTATGAGGAAATAATGCAGAATGCTGAAAAATCAATCCGATATTTCTATGCTCTATAGCGACTGATGCCTTATTGCTCGCAACTAACCTATCATTTATAAAAATAGTTCCAGATTTTGGATTTTCTATCCCCGCAATTAATTTCAAAATTGTTGACTTGCCACAGCCAGAATGCCCCAATAAACATGCAACATTTCCTTTCTTTACTTTAATGTTTATATTGCTTAAAGCAAAGTCGTTTTGATTGTTATAGAAATAACCAATATTGTTAACTAGCATTAATCTTACTTAAACCATGTTATTAAATATAATAGCATTATACTCAAGAAGTACAGAAATGTTTTTTGTCGTCATAAATTGGTTATGCAAGAAATCTAGAAAAGAAAGGATTTTTTGCTATAACTTTACATGAATGGTAGGAAACACGGGACTATAGCTCAGCAGGATAGAGCGTTGGACTCCTAATCCGAAGGTCGTGCGTTCGAATCGCACTAGTCCCACCACATTGCTTCACAAATTTTATGGAGATTTTTTTTCACAAATACGCACACCTTTTTTTGCGGTTTTAAGATATAAATTCCCTAATAATAAAACGGGTTTTGTGTCATTCCAGTACTCCTCTCTTATAATTCACGTGTTTAAGAATGACTTCTGCTAAACCTTTACTAATTCCATGTACGTTTTGAATTTCAGCCAGAGAAGCTTTGCTTATATTTTTCACTGAACCAAAATAAGACATCAACGCTTTTTTTCTTTTGTTGCCGATGCCGGGTATTTTGCTTAATTGTGAAACTATAAACTGTTTATCGCGTTTTTTTCTATGTGAAGTTATCGCAAAACGGTGGGCTTCATTACGCAGCGATTGTAAGTAAAGCATGACTTTGCTGTCATTTGCCAGACTGAATTCTTCCCTGCCCAGCATATAAAATCTTTCATTTCCTGCGTTACGATCAGGACCTTTTGCCATACAAGCAAAAGGAACGTTTATATTCAATACTTCCAGTACATTCTGTACTATGGAAACATGTCCTGGTCCACCATCAATCAGTAAAAAATCAGGTATTATGCCTTTTATATTGCCGGAGAAACGTCTGGTTAGCACTTCCCTCATCATTTTATAGTCATCGCCTGAAAATTTTTCCTTTATAGTAAATTTTCTGTACTCACTTTTTAAAAAACCCTCCTGCCCTGCAACAACCATTACACCAATTTGTTGGTTTCCAAATATATGGCTATTGTCATAAACCTCAATACGCTTTGGAATGTTTGGTAACAAGAAGATTTTGCTAAGCTCTTCAAGCTTTTCTAGGTTATTTCTATAATCGATAAGCTTCTGCTCTAAGCTATGCTGAGAGTTATCATAAACAAATTTCAATAAATCACGCTCTTTTTTATTCTTTGCATGCAGAACTTTTACTGGCTTTTGAGCAACCTTATATAGTGCTTGTTCTATAATTTCCTTATCCACAATAGAATCTGGAACGTAAATTTGTATTGGAGGTATGTTAGCTGAATTATAAAAATTGACCAAAAAGGTGGATAAAATTTCATCATTTGAGTGATCACCACAGTTCTCGGCAAAGTAAGGAGTGCTGCCGTAGTTGTCTTTATTTCTAAACGATAACACACTAATACATGCTAGATCCTCTTCACGTACAATACTGAAGAAATCTGCATCTTTTTCAAAAGAAAAATCCGTGTGCTGTATTTGAATTTGCTCAAGAAACTTTACCCGATCTCTATATATAGCAGCAAGCTCATAGTTTTCTTCACTGCTGCACTTTCTCATTGTGAAAAGTAACTGTTCTTTCACTTCCTTATTTCTTCCAAGCAATGTATTTCGTGCCTGTTTTACTGATTGGCAGTAGTCGTCTTTTGTGATTTTATCTACGCATGGTGCTGAGCAGCGCTTAATTTGATATTCAATACATGGTCTTTTTGTTGAGGAAAAGTATTGATCTGAACATACTCTTAGGAGAAAAGCTTTTTGCAATGACAATATAGTTTGCTTAACAGCAGCGGCAGATGTAAAGGGACCATAATAATGAAACTCATTCTTCTTAAATTTGCCTCTATATTTTGCTATTCTTGGATAATCGTGCTTGGAAATTGTTATATAAGGATAAGATTTTCCATCCTTAAGCACAATATTATAAAGTGGTTTCAATGATTTTATTAGCTGTGCTTCAAGAAGCAGTGCTTCGATTTCATTCTCAGTGATGAATATTTCAACCTTAATAACTTGTGAGAGCATAACTCTAATTCGTTCAGAAAGATTTTCGAATTGAAGGTAGTCGGATAACCTTGACTTTAAGTTTTTTGCTTTTCCAACATATAAAACTTTATTCTTATCTCCGACCATCTTATACACGCCACAGGACTGTGGAGATGATTTGATTTGTTCTTTATAGTTGCCTAAGCATTTATCCATTGCTTAACCTGTATGAGGTTAAAATCTGCTACTAAATGAAAGATGGAAACTACATTTTCAAGCAAAGATAATCTGTTTCTTCTCAGCTTATCAGAATCACAGTTAATCTTTACACTGTCCATAAACTGATTGATAAACGGAGCAAAACCAGCAAGTTCATCAAGTGCTACATTAAAGTGGTTATTTTTTATCGCTTGTTTTATGTTTTTACAAGCAGTTATAGCACAATTTGATAGCGCAATTTCTTCACTTTCAATCAAAAACCTCTTACCGTAAGATGCACTATAAGTAGTGCCATCACTTTTTCTTACTTTGCTCATCATGTTACTGACTCTTTTGTAAGTGCTTAGAATCTGTTCACCTTCTGGCATACTAAGATAACGATCCAATATAACAGTTTGCTTTTCTGCTGTCAGCAGATCATTAATATCGATTTTATGTAGTATTGAATCTATAATATCTTGCCTTATATCTCTATTTTTTAAAATAACCTTGAATCTTTCTAAGCAGAATCTCAATACTAGTTCTGAAATTTGTTTTCTATTTGGCTTATCAGCTGACGTTGTATTTTTATTAAATAGAAGTCTTGAATATAAAGATACTGACTTGTCTATCAGTAGCCTAATTGGAATATGCAAATTATTTTCAAGTATTGTCCTAATTATACCAATTGTCATTCTCCGCAAACCAAACTGATCATACGAACCAGAGATTTTCTCACCTGCTGCAATTAAACCAACTAAGCTATCCACTTTGTCTGCAATTGACACAGCAATTGCAGAAGGAGATTTAGGACACTCTTGCTCTGGCCCGATTGGCTTATAATGCTCAGTTATAGCTTCCACTATTTCTCTATCTTCTTGAAAATAAGAAGCATAATATCCACCCATTACTCCTTGTAATTCTGGAAACTCTCTTACTATCGATGTTGCCAAATCAGCTTTTGCCAAATATGCAGCGCGTTCAACTTTTATCAGCGAAGCATGTGGAATAAATATAGCTATATACTTTGACAGAGCCGTAATACGCTTCACCTTTTCCCCCACGCTGCCAAGTGAAGCATGAAATAATATCAAACCTAATTTTTTGACATAATAATCTAGATTTTCCTTTTTATCTTGAGATATTAAAAATTGGGCATCAGCAAGACGTGCTTCTAATATTCTTTCGTGTCCTTTAACAACTTCACCATTGTTGACGTTGACAACAGTGACAAAGTGTGAAATTCTCTTTCCATTACTTAAAGCAAGGTATTTTTGTTGTGTATTAACTATACTAAGTATTACTTCCTTCGGTAATCCAAATGACTTTTCTTGATTCACTTCACCAAACAGTACGATTGGCCACTCTATAAGCCCTGTCAATTCATTTAGTAAATAATCATTTTTCTCAAGTTGTAAATTCTGCTCTTTTGTGAATTTATTAATCTGATCTAGTATAAATTGCTTTCTTTTGTCCATTTGGAGAATTACACTGTTTTTTTCTAGCAATTCAAAATAGTCTTTAGGTGCTTTAACAGTTAACGCTGTACCACTTGAGAGAAATCGATGGCCATATGTTGTGTTAGATGCTGTGATCCCTGCAAAAGACACAGGTATTATTTCGTCATTTAAAATGCATAAAATGTTTTTAATTGGCCTAACCCACCTTTCTTTTCCTTTGCCCCATCTCATACTTTTTGGCCAAGAGAAATTTTTTAATATTTCTCCTAGTTGATTTTTAAGAAACTCTTGAATGTTAAATGAGCAGCTTTCTCTTTTAATGAAGTAAAAATCCTCATTATTTACTTTTCGAACGAGCAAATCTTCTTCATTTTTCTGATATTTTCTTAAAAAACCTTCGATAGCACTTTTTGGTGCGTTAATGTTTGGTCCCTTAACTTCGTTATTGGAATCCTTTAGCTCCAAAGCATTTATGTTGTCGACAAATAGGGTAATGCGACGTGCCGTTATAAAAACCTCCATTGATGTAAATTTTACATTATTTTTGTTAAAAACATTGGCAATACAGCTCTTAACTTGAACTGTAGCTGAATTCTGCATTCTCGGTGGTATTTCTTCTGAAAGGCACTCAAATAACAACTGCAACGACATACGCTATTTACTCATGTACAATTCACAACATTTTTTTGTCAGCTCTCTAACTCTACCAATATAAGCTGTACGTTCATTCACACCAAGCACACCTCTTGCATCAAGCAGATTAAGTAGGTGACTAGTTTTAATACATTGGTCATAAGCTGCCATTGGTAGCTCCTTTTCAATAAGGAACTTGCACAATTTTTCCGTATCTTCGAATTGCTGCTGTACCACTTTAGTATCATAATAGTCTAACGCTAGATAAGAAAATTCATATTCTCTTTGTTTAAAAATATCTCCGTAAGTTACACCGTTATCGTTCCAAATTATATCGTAAACATTATCTACACCTTGTATGCACATTGCTAAACGTTCCAACCCATATGCCGCCTCACCAGGAATCATCTTGCAGTCAATCCCTCCAACTTGCTGTATATAAGTAAGCTGTGTTACTTCCATTCCATTGCATGTAACTTCCCATCCAAGTCCTGATGCACCAACACTTGGATTTTCCCAATCATCTTCAACAAACTTAATATCATATTTTTCTGTAGATATGCCAAGAACTTTTAAGCTATCTAAATAGACGTCTTGTAAATTATTACCAGATGGCTTTATTATAACTTGATATTGGTGATGTTGATACAAACGATTAGGATTATCACTATAGCGTCCATCTGCTGGCCTAATTACTGGTTGTAGATATGCAATTTTTGTCGGTTTTGTATCAATTGCAGACATAATTGTTGCAGGATGTAATGTGCCAGCACCAACTTCAGATGTGTATGAGTGAAGTATAACACATCCTTCACTAGCCCAAAAATCTTGTAACTCTTTTATTATACTTTGTAAGTTCACACAAATTGCACACTTTTTATACTAAATATATAAATAAATAAGTACTATTCAATACCTATTTTTTTAACAGTATCATGTAAATAATCACCTAAGACTGCTGAACTTTCTCTCACATACTGAATTATGCTTTTATTTAGGACAATTGCATCATGCATAGTTAAATCGCAGAATATAAATGCTATTAAATACAGTAAAATCACCGCATAAAATGTGTGAAAAATCCCCTCAAATGTAATTGACATTGCATTATTATAGCTGAGCTGTATTGAACTTATTGGCCATGGTTTTATCACTTCTACGACATTAAAAAATACGTAAGGTATCATAAGAAAAAAGAAAAAGTGCATAAAATCATTAAACCAAAATGGGCATTGAAACATCTGCTTACATATATTCCCATAGAGTTTACTTACAGCATAATAAATTGACATTATTGCTGGCATTGAAAGTGCTACAGTCAGTACTTGCCCTGACGCTATTTGTATTACTATTTCTTCACCACTGTTTGCTGAAGGGTCTTGAGCATGAAAAATAAATATTCCAATTAATTGCATTACTAACATAACTATTGCCAATTTTGTAAAAACAGCAGCTACGACTATTCCTGAGTCTGGCATTTTATATAGTAAGTATTCGCCTCCATATGTAAGAATTAATATAACATCGACAATAAATAATATTAAAAAAGAAGACCAATAGTTCTGCCAACTTGGTAAATATCCTATTCCTAAAAGAGAGCTTACTGTTTTAGCAGGAAAAACCTTGCCTAGCATCTTCCCCAAAAATTTAAAAAAAATCCCCATGTTCTAAGTAACACTTGGTTTATATTATTTATAATACTGTATTGTAACGGACTTATCAATAACTTAAAACATGTATTGGAAGATTTTAGGTAATATGCAGCAACAGTAGAAGAACGTGCGCCAAAAATTTAATAATTTTATAGGGCTTATGCACTTAAATTTTTTGCAATATCAAGTGCAGCGTAAGTGAATATTGCACTTGCACCCGCACGTTTGAAACCAATCAAAGACTCATAAATCACCTTGTCATAATCTAGCCAGCTATTATTTGCAGCAGCTTTTATCATTGCGTACTCACCGCTTACTTGGTAAGCAAAAATCGGAAAATTAAGCTTATCACTTGCTGTTTTGATAATATCTAAATATGGCATACCTGGTTTAATCATAATAAAGTCTGCACCTTCATTTATATCCATTTCAATTTCGCACATTGCTTCGTGCGCATTTTTATAATCCATTTGATAACCACTTTTGTCTATAGAATGTGATAGCCCACATGAACCAACGACTTGCCTGAATGGAGCATAGAAGCTAGAGCAATATTTCACTGCATAAGATAATATTAATACGTCTTGAAAGTTGTTATCATCTAATGATTTTCTGATTCTTCCTACTCTACCATCCATCATATCAGAAGGAGCAACTATATCACATCCTGCCTTCGCTAAAGCAAGTGCTTGCTTACACAGTACTGATATAGTTTCATCGTTTTCTACATCCATCTGATTATCTTTTAAAATGCCGTCATGGCCATGAATAGTGTATGGATCCAATGCAACGTCTGCAATAATACCAATTTCAGGTACCTTTAATTTTACAGCACAAATTGCTCTGCAGATTAAGTTGTCAGAATTATATGCTTCCTCAGCGTTTTCAGATTTTAGTTTACTATCAACTACAGGAAAAATTGCAACAGCATTAATTCCTAAATCTTTAGCTTCCTTAACTATAGACACTAATCCATCTATTGAATAACACTTTACGCCTGGTAAGCCAGAAATTGGTTCAGTTGTTTCTTCTCTGTCGTGAACAAATAGAGGAAAAACTAAATCATTTACTGATAAACTATTTTCACTTGTTAAATTGCGAACCCATTTGCTCGAGCGCCTGCGTCTTAATCTTGTATTTGGGAAATTAAACATTGGATCCAGGCAAATTCCCAGTAAAGAGCAACACCCCTGAAATGAGTATTACCCAAAGCACCGATATTGGTAGAAATACTTTCCAACCAAGGCGCATTAGCTGATCATATCGATAACGAGGTATTGTTGCTCTAATCCAAATAAATACGAATAAAAGTATAATTATCTTCAAAACGAACCAAATTAAACCTGGAATTTTATAAAGCAAACCAAGTTCTAACGGAGGATACCATCCTCCTAGAAAGAATATCGTCATCATAGCACTTGCTAGAATCATATTTGCATATTCTCCAAGAAAAAAGAGGGCAAAAGGCATGGATGAATATTCAACGTTATATCCAGAGACTAGCTCTGCTTCAGCTTCTGGTAAATCAAATGGGTGACGATTAGTTTCTGCAAGCAAAGAAATAAAAAATATTATTCCTATAGGCATTAGTAGTAAATCAACCCAAAATGGCATATTGTGTTTCGCTACCACCATCTCTCCAAGATTTAATGTTCCAGTGGTAATAACGACTGCAGCAACTATTAAGCCTATTGAAACTTCATATGAAATCATCTGAGCAGCCGACCGTATAGCACCAAGAAATGCATAATTAGAATTGCTTGACCAGCCTGCAATAATTACGCCGTATACTCCCAGCGACGATATAGCTAGCACGTAAAGCACTCCAACATTAATATTTGCTATAACCTTAGGAATAACTACTTGCTGGCCATTTTCTACAATTACTTCAGCACCAAACGGTATAACTGCCCAGGCAATTAATGCCAAGATAAAGGTAAGCATTGGAGCCATAATGAACAGTATGGTGCTCGCTCTAAATGGTATTATCGGCTCCTTAATCAGGAGCTTAATAGCATCTGCAAATGGCTGCAATAGCCCAAAAGGTCCAACTACACTTGGGCCGTGCCTCAGTTGAATTGCAGCAAGGACCTTACGCTCAAAGTATGTCAAATATGCAACTGAAAGTAGTAGCGGTACTAAAATAAATAAAATATTAACTAGCGTGTTCATAAAAAGCTTTAGTACAATCTGCCATTATTTTTGAAGCGCGACTTATTGAATCCGTCATATAAAAATTACACTCCTTTAAAGTAAAAGGTGTATTACTTAAATTTATTTTACCATTGCTGATTGGTACCCATGTGTTTTTTATCACTTGATCAGCATTTCTAAACTGTGGACCGATAGTATCTAATTTTTTTCTCACGTCAAATAAACTATCATATGGTAAGGAGAGATCCAAATATTGCGAGAGATTTTTAATAATTAACCAGTCCTCCTTTGCTTCACCTGGAGGAAATACAGCTAAATTTGTTCTTTGCACTCGACCTTCAGTGTTTACATAAGTTGCATATTTTTCTGTATATGCAGCACCAGGCAAGATAACATCTGCCACATGTGCACCCTTATCACCGTGATGACCTTGATAAATTACAAATGTGTTTTCTAACTTTGATGTGTCAATTTCATCTGCACCAAGAAGATAAACAACTTCTATTTCACCACTTTCTGCATGTTCCAATATTTGATTAATATCCCTTTCGCCTTTTTTAGGAACAAACCCAATATCTAGCCCACCAACTCTTGCTGCAGCTTTATGCAGCATATTAAAGCCATTCCAGTCATCTCTGACCATGTTAAATTTTTCTGCAATTTTGCCAGCTAGAACTAGAACTGATTCAGAATCGTCTCTTACTAATGCATCTTGACCGATAATCAGCATAGGGCTCTGAGCAGCACTCAGCAGCTTACAGAACTTATGATTTCCATTTGCTATTTCACTCAAAATATCAGGATTATCGCCCAATTTCTCAACATGATACAAATATTCAATGTTAGGACCAACACTTGCAACAGGAAAGTTGCCCTGTAAATATCTCTTTCTCAATCTTACGTTAATGATCGGTGCTTCTATCCTTGGGTTTGTATTTATAAGCAGACACAAATCCGCATTCTCTATACCTTCAATAGTGGTATTGAACACATACGATCCACGATTATTTGGTATAAGTTTTGCACCATCCTGCCTGCAATCTATATTTCCCGAGCCGAGCTTCTGCATCATTTCTTTAAGTAGAAGCATAGACTCACAATCTGCTAAATCACCTGCAATTGCAGCTATTTTATTTGATTTTGTATTCTTTAATTTCTTTGCAGCAACAGTTAATGCCTCATTCCAATCAACTGGGGCTAATTTACCATCTTTTTTTATATAAGGTCGATCAAGACGCTGAACTTTTAGTCCATCATAGGCAAAGCGGGTTTTATCTGATATCCATTCTTCATTTACCTCTTCGCTCAGCCTTGGTAATATCCTCATAACCTCCGGGCCACGATAATCAACTCTAATTGCGCTACCCACAGCATCTAGCACATCTATAGTCTCACAATGTGATAGCTCCCATGGACGCGCTGTAAAGGAGTAAGGCTTTGAAGTTAAAGCTCCTACCGGGCAGAGATCTATGATATTTCCAGATAATTCAGAACTAATATGCCTTTTTATGTAAGTGCTAATCTCTACATTTTCTCCCCTTCCGATTCCTCCAAGTTCATTTGTACCTGCAACATCAGACAAAAATCTAACACACCGAGTGCAATGAATGCATCGATTCATCGCAGTCTCAATCAGTGGTCCGAAGTGTTTTTTTGGCACAGCCCTCTTATGCTCATCAAGTCTGCTGGTTCCTTTCCCATAAGCCATCGTGATATCTTGCAAATCGCATTCACCACCCTGATCGCAAATTGGGCAATCAAGCGGGTGGTTAATTAGCAAAAACTCAAGCACACCTTCACGTGCTTTTTTAACCTTAGGGGTATCAGTGTGAATAACCATCCCTTCTGCAACTGGCATTGCACAAGAGGCTACTGGTTTTGGAGGTCCACCCTCCACTTCAACCAAACACATTCTGCAGTTACCAGCAATTGCTAAACGCTCATGATAACAAAAACGTGGAATTTCAACGCCCACGACTTCACAAGCTTGAATTATAGTGAGCCCATGCTCTACTTCACATTCCTTAGAATTAATAGTAACTTTAACCACAACTATTATACAGCTTCCCACTTTATAGGATTGCCGCTTACCTCATCTTCAACCAGATTGCCGTTGTCATATTGAGCAGACATATAATTCATGCGCGAATCACGATCTATATATCTAACAGGTTTTACCGGTTTATCTTTATACATTTTTTGCTCAGCTTTCTTACGCTGAGTAGGGTTATTTTTACTAGCTGTCTTTGCTTTCCCACCTGCTGCCATATAAACTCCTAAAAACTTTTCATTCTATTTTAACACTTAAGTATATAGCGTCAATATTTAATAACTTTAAAATTTCAATAGATCTCTTATTATAATCATTTTACAATCATTGTTTAAATAAAAAGTTACCCCTTGATGCCATTCCAGCGCATGACGCACAGCTGTACGAACATTGCAATTTGCAGGCAATTTGCGTGGCAGATTCAAGTAGCTGACACTGGTTTCCATCCAAGACAGCAGTAGCCCTTTCGGTGTTATTTCAGTGCTTGACACTGAAATCCAGGATTTTGATTGGATACTGAGTTGGTAAGCATAAAAGTGTAGCTAACGCGAGCTCTACGTCATACCGCGATTTATTCGCGGTATCTCAAAGCATAGATCCCGCTGCGGGATGACGATTGTCGTTTAGCTATAAACATTAAGAAATTTACCAAACGAAAAAAAAGGCAAAAGAAGCCCTGGGGTTATTATCCGCTTTAAAATATTGGCGTTTTTTATGTTTTAAACGCTTGACAAGCAAGATTAAGCTGCTTTTAATTGCAACTAACTTACGCTGCAAATGTTTAAGAAATTTACTAAGCAGAAAAAAAGACAAAGAATCCCCGAGTTAGCTAGTCTTTTACTATCTCTGTCGAGTATTGGCATTTTTTGATGTCTTGTAACGCTTTATAAGCGCGTTCAGCTTATTTAGATAAAAATCTAGATGTAGATGAAGTTTTGTAAAGACATACAGTATCTATATACTGCAAAAAATTGAACATAAGACGCCGATACATTAAGTAATCCTTACCTTTTAATCTGCAGATTGGCGAAAGCAAATACAATAGCTTCAATTTTATGATAAGGGCGCTGGCGGAGTTTGTCAAGGAAGTTTTTTCGTTTCTAACGATTGTTAACATGCTGCAAAAAACTATGCAAGAGGTCTACCACTTTATTAGGTATTTGTGCAGTTATTGGTGTTATCAAGATACTCCCTAATCTTCTTCAAGTCCTCCCAGGCTAAACGTTTTTGTGCCGGTTGGCGAAGTAGGTAAGCTGGATGAAATATAGCGGCTGTGGTGATTGAATTGGACAAATATTGGTTAGTGTACGTATGAAATCTACCACGCAAATTCGATATAGTTTTTGTGCTGTCAAGAAGGCTATAACATGCGATTCCCCCGACTAAAATTAGAATTTGCGGTGAAACCAGTGCAACATGCTTCTCAACAAATGGTCTGCACATATCAAGCTCTAGGTCGGTTGGCTTTCTATTGCCAGGTGGGCGCCAAAATACAGTATTGCTTATGTATACCTTAGTGCGATCAAGATTGATTGCATTTAACATTTTATCGAGCAACATTCCACTTGCACCACAAAATGGTATGCCTTGAAGGTCTTCATTTGCTCCTGGAGCTTCACCAACGAGCATAATTTTTGCATTTGGATTACCATCGGAAAAGACAGTATTAGTTGCAGTTTTTTTTATCTCACAACCTTCAAATGATTCAACTGCACTTCTTAATTCATCCACACTACCACATTTACCTGCAAGTTTCCTTGCTTCAATTATCCAATCACTTGGAAACATGTCTTTTCCATCTTTAGTGTCACCCCAGCGCGTATCTGCATCTTTCTTCTTGGTCCCAGTTTGGATAACAGAGGGTTCTTTGCTCTCCAATTTTTTTTCCTCTTCACCCTCCATTAGTGTGCAATCAACGCCCACTTCATGGTAAAATTTTAATAATTCTAGGTCTTTATTGCTCATAATGCTTTTTAACCTTTTGTGCTTTTTTCATGGCCATATCATACTTTAATTTAGATAAATGTCTAATATATAATATGCCGTTTAAGTGATCTAATTCATGCTGAATACACCTTGCAAGCCAACCACTAGCTTTTAGCGTCTGTTCTTCGTTATTTAAGTCTCTGTATTTCACAGTTAGATACTTTGGACGCTTAATTTCATGACTTTGCTCTGGAATTGAAAGGCATCCTTCCTTGAGAATTACTTGTTCATCGGATAATTCTGTAATCTCAGGATTAATCATGTAAAATTTGCCAGTTGAGCCATATCCTGCTGGCTCATTTTCAATCGTTTCTAGCTGAATATCCATAACAAAAATTCTCTTTAACACTCCAACTTGCACTGCAGCAAGGCCAAGACCTTCTGCATCGTACACAGTTTCGAACATGTCGTTTACTAATTCTTTAATTTTATCGTTTATATCTGTTACTTCACTGGCACGTGTGATTAGTCTTTCATCAGGGGCAATTACAATTGGTAATATGGACATAAAATGGACATAAAAATTATAATTCTATGTTTTGCTTTTCCTTTTGTCCAGAATTTAGTGTATATTAAAATGTTGCTATATCTATAATAGAAATATAAATTATTAAAGAAAGCTACAATTTAAATGAAATTGCGTAATAAGGTTAACTAATGTACTCTGCAGTAATAGCAAAACCAAAGAGAAACGTTTTTGCTGTTTTAGACATAGGTACAACAAAGATTATTTGTCTAATCGTTAAGATAAATGGCAACTTCAGCTATAAAGTAACAGGAACGGGTTATAAGATTGCAGAAGGTGTAAACGGTGGGTCGATAACTAATGTAAAACACGCAAATTACTCCATCTCATCAACTATAGGTTTAGCTGAGCAAGTGTCAGAGGAAACTATAGACCAGATATATGTGAGCATTGCTGGATGTGGCATCTCATCTTTCAATGTACATAATGAAATTATTGCAGCTAATCATGAAATTTCTGACCGGGATATAAAACGTGTAGTTTTTCAGACGTTTGAGAAATATATTGAAGAAAATGTTATCATTCACAATATACCACTGAAATATCACTTAGATGACATGACTGACATAAAAGAAGTTGGTGGATTGTACGGAAAAAGACTATCTGCTGATGTTAATGTTGTCACTGCTTCGCGTCCAGCGCTTACCAATATTGAAAACTGTATTACCAATAATGGTGGATTAAATATGGCAGGTTGTATTGCTTCTGCATATTCTGCAGGTCTTGCGTGTCTCAGTGAAGATGAAAAAGAGCTCGGGACTGCTATTGTTGATATAGGCGGTGGGTGCACTGCAATTGGAATTTTCAAAAGAGGGAAACTTGTGTATGCAAGCAGCGTTCCAATTGGTGGCGTTCATATCACTCGAGATATTGCTTACGGGCTATGCACAAGCATAGAACGTGCAGAGTATATAAAAATACTGTATGGTAGCACTATCGTAACTTCAATAGATGAGAATGAGTACATTACAATGCAAAACAACGAAAATGATGAACCTACTCAAGTATTCAAATCTGAGCTTATTAACATCATAAGACCAAGAGTTGAAGAAATACTTGAAATGGTAAGAGAGCAATTTCAAGAGCAGAAAGATCCAATTAATAAAGTAGTGATCACAGGTGGAACTAGTCAACTCACAAGCATGAAGGAAATTGCAGGCTATATATTCAATAAGCAAGTTCGAATTGGGTGCCCTGAGTCTTGTAGCGGTCTTGATGGCGAATATGATAAAAATCCTGTATTTTCTGCTGCTATAGGCTCTATAAAGCTAATAGTTGACACTTTTTATAAAAATAATTCTGGTATTTTAGGTCAGGATGGTAAAATGAGTAAATTGTATAATTGGGTTAAATCAAAAGTTACAGTCTAGATTTCTGTTTTACCACCTTTCATACAAATGACTTGACACTAGGATCCATAGGACTTATTTTTATAATATGTAAAATTATTATGTTTATGTACTTGCGAGTAAGCGTACCAATTACAATAAGACATGGAAAATATGAACATAACTATACACTCACAAGAAGATTTTGAATTTATGCGCAAGGCTGGCAGGCTTGCTGCTGAAACTCTTGATTTCATTGCACCGTACGTAAAGGTAGGGGTGACAACTAATGAGTTAAATGATCTATGTCATGATTTTATAATTAATGCAGGTGCAATTCCAGCACCACTAAACTATAGGGGGTATCCAAAATCGATTTGCACTTCAAAAAATGCAGTTGTGTGCCATGGTGTTCCCGATAATAAACCACTTAAAGATGGAGATATTTTAAATATTGATGTCACGGTGATTTTAAATGGCTGGCATGGTGATACAAGTCGCATGTTTTGGGTTGGCAAGCCATCAATAAAAGCAAAACGCTTGTGTGACGCTACTTATCATGCATTGATGGAAGCAATCAAACAAGTTAAGCCCGGCAATAAGTTAAATGAAATAGGGCTTGCTATAGAGAAATATATTAGAGATTTTGGATATTCTATCGTACGCAGCTACTGCGGACATGGTATAGGAAAAGTCTTTCATGCTCCACCAAATGTAGTGCATTTCTATGATCAAGATGAAAATCTCGTCTTGAAGGAAGGTATGTTTTTTACAATAGAGCCAATGATTAATGCTGGAAAACATGAGACTCTGCTCAGTAAACTCGATGACTGGACAGTAACAACACGCGATCTTTCACTTTCTGCTCAATTTGAGCATACGATTGGAGTAACAAAAGATGGTGCTGAAATATTCACATTATCACCTAAGAATTGGCATTTCCCACCTTATAATTAGATTTTTTTAAATTCTGCTATACTGCAACTATACTTGGTTTACTTTGGGTAATTTTGAAGAAAGCTCACCCTTAATTTGCGATATAGCAACTAGCCCAATTAATGCACAGAAAATCATGTAAAAACTAGCTGAAGTCTCTTGTCCTGTAACCTTGATAATTGTTGTGCATATAAATGGTGCAAGGCCGCCAAAAAATCCAGCAGCTATATTTCTTGATAAACCAAATCCACTGTACCGAACCTTTGTTGGAAATAATTCGCACATAAGTGCACTGACAGGACCAAGCGATGCAGCTATTGGAATTATAAAAAGAATGTGTGCCAGCAAGTAATTGCCACTACATAACATTGAAAAAACTGGATAACTCACTATTACAAAAGCTATAAATGCAAATTTCATAACTTTTTCTCTTCCTACCTTATCAGAAAGTATTGCAAACAATATTGTCAATCCTCCGAGCGCAATTTGACTCAGTATTTCCACTATATGATTAAAATGAGTATTTACTGTTAATATTTTATTCGTAAGCACATTGAAAAATACCAAATATATATAGAGAGACGCATTTTCAACCAAGTCAATACCTATTGATATTAGAACAGGCTTTTTGTAATTGTTTAATAACTCTTTTAGTGGCAATTTAGACGGATTTTTTTGTCTTTTATACTCTGGGCTTTCATCAAGTATATATCTCATATATATGCTAATTAATCCCATTGCTAAACTGAAAATGAAAGGTAATCTCCACCCCCAAGATTCAAAATCAGATACTTTTTTGCATATGAGTACCGCTATCAAGCTTAATACTGAACCAAAAATTGCGCTTAATACTTCAATGCTGCCAAAAAATCCTTTTTTGTTTTTAGGAGCATGTTCTATTAAAAATGGTGCATTTCCTGCTTCTCCTCCAAGAGATATACCCTGCAATAATCTTAAACACACTACCAGCATTGACGCTAGTATTCCAATGCTTTGATAACCTGGAACAAAAGCAATTAATACGGTTGATAAAGTCATTAATATAATCGAGAGCAATAAGGCAACTCTTCTGCCATGTTTATCACCAATGTGACCAAATATAGCAGCACCGACTGGTCTCATTAAGAAACCCACTGCAAACATTCCAAAAGCCTTCAATACGCTGGTTAGTTGATCATCCGATGGAAAAAACACACCACCTATTATGTTTATTAAGTGGCCAAAAAGCATGTGGTCATACCACAATAAAGTGTTACAAATCAAACTTGAAAATATTACTTTTGTTATTTGCTGCATAATTTCCCTATAGCCTGTTTGATCTTATATATAAAAAAAAATGTGAACGTTATGTGAATATTATATTAACAATATTAAACCTTGATTTTAATATTATTGCTCATATATTCCGATAAGATACCATATTTTGGCAAGAAAATCTATGTACATAAATAAAATTGATGTGAAGAGTAGAGTAGAGTAGGATATCTACACCAACTGTACTTAAATTTTTTGATATGACACACACTCCAGTTTTGTTAAAAGAGATGCTATCACTACTATCACCGCAGGATGGTGGCATATACGTGGACGCCACATTTGGAGCTGGAGGGTATAGCAAAGCAATATTGGAGTCAGCTGATTGCAAAGTATATGCAATTGATAGAGATGAAACGGTAACTAAGTTTTATGATGATTTAAGCGTTAGATATCCAGATAGAATAAAACTATTCATTGAGAAGTTTAGTAATATTAAAAATTTATTAGATAGCAACAATATTGAAGGTATCGATGGAATAGTTTTTGACATCGGAGTTTCATCTATGCAGCTTGATAACGGGGATAGAGGGTTCTCATTTTTACATGATGGTCCACTCGATATGAGTATGGATAACTCTTCTTATATAAACGCTTCAACGTTTGTTAACGCTTTACGCGAAGAAGAAATCGCAAATACTATATATAACTACGGAGGCGAACGTCATTCTCGCAAAATCGCAAGAGCAATAGTAAATGCACGGAAGAAGAAAACTATCAAAACTACATTTGAGCTTGCGGATATTGTACGTTCCGTGGTATTTCGTGGAAAAAGCAAAATTGATCCTGCAACCAGAACATTTCAGGCAATCAGAATATGGGTAAACGATGAGCTGGGAGAACTTGAAAAGGGCATTAAAGCTGCATCTGAGATTTTAAGTGAGAATGGCAAATTAATTGTCGTCACCTTTCATTCCTTAGAAGATCGTATAGTCAAAACTTTTTTTAAAGATTTATGTGCTACTGATTGCAAGACATTCTCTCTTCTAAATAAAAAAGTGATCGAAGCAAGTATAGAAGAAGTAAGTGCAAATCCGCGTTCACGCTCAGCAAAACTAAGAGCTATACAGAGGTTGTCATGAGAACTTTCTGCATCATCTCAATAGTTATGTTTTTTCTTAGCATTGTAGGACTATTTAAGGTAAAATTACATGTTCAGTCATTAAATAGAGAGCTAATAAAAATAAAAAGTGAAATTAATTTAGTGCAAAGTGATATAAAAGTTTTACAAGCAGAATGGAGCTATTTGAATAATCCAAAAAGGCTTGCAAGCCTTGTAAAGAAATACCTGAAAAATAACTCTTTAATACTGGCTAGCCAGGTTAAAAATCTTGACTCTTTAAATGGCCGCAGCGTGCTAGCACAACTTAAAATCCATGATCAACAGTGAGATTAAGTCTTATTTTTTACAGATGAGCACATCACAATAAAACTTACTTTGTATCCGTTCAGGATAGCGGCAAGGTAGTATAACCATAGAGTAAAAGTGAGTTTACAACAAATGGTGTCATCCCAGTGCTTGACACTGGGATCCAGCCTTTCCATAATCATCAAAAACATTGTATTTTAACGTAAAACAGCTATTTTTATGCTTACCAACTTAATAAAATTCCTGGATCCCAGTGTCTGGGCACTGGGATAACAAAGGAGAGCAGTGTCAGCTACTTGCATAACACCATTTGTTGTGCAACTTACTTTAGTATGAAATTGCTTGCGTAAGATTTTGGCAGCCTCTTAACATTTTTTGGCATTTCAATTACGTATTTAACGTTGCGTTTTTTTGCGTAGAATACTGCTTTTTCAAGAGAGTCAAACTTTAATACAATCTGTTTTTTTGGATCTTTTGAGCCAACCCACCCCATCAAAGGTTCAATGTAGTAAGAACCAGATTCAATTTTTAGGTGCCAGAAATTTGTATTACCTAAACCAGATTGTGTTGCAGTTCTTGTTGGTCTATAAATCCTAAAAACTACTTTATCGTCAATGCCCATAGTTCTTGTTAAATAAGCTTAAATATATATCCAAATAAATCCTTTCACAAACAATTAGTATGAAAGAATGAAGTTTGAAATAAATATTTTTATGTTATATTATTATTAAATTATATTAAAAGGATTAGCTAAACAGGAGTAACCGATGACGCAACAGGAAATAGTAACAATTAATGCAGAGTTACGTGATATAACAAAAACAAAAGCGATGCATTCTCTAAGGAAGAAAGGAAACATCCCTGGAATCATATATGGAAAGGGCCATAATAATGTAAATTTGACATTGTCTGCAAAGGAATTCACGAAGCAATATAAATCAGGTTCTCTTTCTGCACATTTGATAGAGCTGAATATTTCGGGCAAAAAGGAATATGCTCTTGTTCGCGATATCCAATTGCATGTAGTAAAGGATACTGTGCAACATGTTGATTTTCAATTTGTTGATAAAGGCAGCGAAATTAAAATAGACATACCTCTATCATTTGTGAATGAAAGTAAAGCTCCAGGGATCAAGTTAGGTGGAGTGCTTAATGTTTTGTGTCGTTCTATTGCTGTTAAATGCTCTCCTGATAAAATACCTCAGGTTATAGAAGTTGATTTATCCGGCAAAATGATTGGCCAATCTATACATATCAATGATGTAAAATTACCAGAAGGTGTTAAGTTTGTAGCTCATGAAGAAGAAAATTTTACCATTGTTACAATTTCTGCTGCCGATAGTGACGTTGAAGAACCTCAAGCAGAAACAGAGGAATAGTGCACCTGATAGTTGGGCTTGGTAATCCTGGCAGTCAATATGAGCTAACTCATCATAATATCGGCTTCATCACCGTTGATGCAATCTGCAAATATTGGAATTTCCAGTCGTTCTCTAAAAAAGCCGATTATCTAATAACCTCTGGCATAATTAATGATAATAAAATCATGTTAATAAAGCCTTATTCATTTATGAATAATTCAGGCATTTCTGTTGCAAAAATACGAAACTTTTACAAATTATCGCTAGATAATATCGTTGTCATACACGATGACGCTGATTTGGAACTTGGAAGAATAAAAGTAAAGAAAGGTGGTAGTTCTGCTGGACATAATGGACTTAAATCCATAGATAGTTTTATTGGCAACGATTATTGGCGCTTGAGATTTGGAGTGGGTAGACCTGAAGATCAAAGAAGCTTAGCAGATTATGTGTTATCAAAATTTTCAAATTTTGATAATGTTACTCCCTTAGTGGAAAAAATAGCAAAAAATATACACTTAATGCTGCAAGGAGATAATACAGCTTTTATCAATTTGATTGTATAATATTACGAAACACAGGGAGTGTATGGTCCCAGAGTGTGATGGTGTGGATTTAGTATGAACAATTCAGGAGATTTTGTCCACTGTAAAGATATAAACTCAAAAGGTGTAAGACCCTTAAGAGTTTTGAGTCTTTTAGCATAATTGTAGGCCATAACAAAGTCATAAAGATGCTCTTTGAGTTGCTGGTGAGACTGATAGTAATACTTCTTAACAGTGGCATTCTTTAAAGTTTTGTTCATACGCTCAACTTGCCCATTTGTCCAAGGATGGCTAACTTTTGTTAGACGGTGTTCAATGTCATTTTCTTCACAAGCTCTATCAAATATATGTTGAAAAGCGTATTTATGGCGTTTTTGGTTGGTAAATTGTACACTGTTATCTGTCAAAATAGTGTGGATTTTATATGGTAAAATTTTAATCAAATTACGTAGAAACTCAGCAGCTATAGGTTTTGTAGCACTTTTATGCAACTCAACATACGTAAATTTGGATGTTCTATCTATTGCAACAAACAAATATAACTTTCCTTCTTCTGTTCTGACTTCTGCAATATCAATATGGAAATAGCCTATAGGATATTGTTTGAATTTCTTTTTTGGTTTAACTTCGCCATCAACATCTGGTAGTCTGCTAATGCTGTGCCTCTGTAAGCAACGATGTAGACTAGAGCGAGTCAAGTGTGGGATTGAGGTTTGCAAAGCGTAGAGACAATCATCTAATGGCAATAGAGTATGCTTACGAAATGCAACAATTACAGCCTCCTCTTCTAAAGTTAAAACAGTTGATCTTGCATGCTTCGGACCCATATCAGCGTCTTTGGCAAAAGACCGTTTTCTCCATTTAATGATAGTTTTTGGATTAAGGTTATAGTACCTGGAGAGTTTTGCTATGCTCTCTTTACTATTTTGTATTGCTCTACGAATTGTCTCTGTTGTTTTGGCGCACCCATGTAATATTTGTCCCATAATTCCTCCTTTGATGGTATTGTTTTCTCATATTTTATCATACCATCACACTCTGGGACCATACATCCCCCCCTCCCCCCCCTAATTCCTATATCAAACCTTTCTTTACTAGATTATATAGTCAATATAAAAAGCCATATAAAATTGCTTCCACTGCTGCCATGAGGAAATTGCTTATTCTTGCTAACTCTTTAGTCAGAGATGACAGGGTTTTTACTGAGGAATATAACTCTCTGTCTGTTTCTATCTAAGAGCCAGTATAGCTGTGGATAAGCACGTTTATACAGATAAAAGTACTTATCCACAGCTACATCAATTTTTCTATTGACTTTTAACACAACTGCTAAACAGATACATTCGTCATCCCGCTACGTGTTAGCGGCCAAGATACCGCGGCGGTATGACGTGGGAAACCTGACTTGCATTAACTATAAAATAGTGATTTATATAAATCCCATAGCATGCCGAATGAAGCGTTTTTTGAGGAAATTTGAATTTTCAACTGCAATCAAGCCAAGATTTCTTAGTGCTTTAGCGCAGAATATTCTGTTGGAAAACATCCTATTTAATCCATCAGTTGCAAGCGCCATTGTAAAATTATCAAAGTATCTGTTACGTGAAATTTTCTTTAATAAATAACTACTGCCAACATCAGTACCAGCCGCTTTTGCAGCAACTACGTGCTTTATAACACTTTCTACATCTCTAATTCCAAGATTAAGCCCTTGACCTGCAACTGGATGAATTGAATGTGCTGCATCGCCGATAAGCAAAACTCTACCCTTATATAACTTTTTTGCGAAAGCAAAACTTAAAGGATAAAGTTTTCTTTCACCCTCTAATTTTATCTCTCCTAAATAAGAACCAAATCTTTTTTTAAGCTCTATAATAAATTCTTCTTCAGACAGATCCATTAGCATTTTTGAAATCTCAGATTTTTCTGTCCAAACTATCGAAGAAGTATAGCCACCCTTCATCGGTAGAATTGCAAATGGACCGCCAGGGAAAAAACGCTCCACAGCTAAGTTTTGGTGATGCAGTTCATGCTTTACATTAAATACTATGCTACTTTGTTTATAGTCAAATTTCACTGTCGGTATAGAAAATAACTCTGGTAATTTAGAGTTTTTGCCTTCAGCGCAGATAAGTAGCGATGATATTAATTCCTGGTTATTATCAAGAATCACTTCCACATATCCTGAATCACAAGCAATTGTTTTATAGGAATGTGGAGAGTATATATTCAGTTTATTTAGAAAATTATTGTTGATTGCATTCCATATAGTAGCATTGTTGATAACATAACCCATTGGCTCTTCGCTAACCATTTTATGATTGTAATGCACAGTAACCGCATCTAATATGCATATATCAAGTATTGGCTCAGCTTCACTTTCCACAAACTGCCAAATCCCTAACTTTTCCAATATTTTTTTCGAGCCTTGAGAAATAGCAAATGCTCGATTATCATCTACTACACGTGGTAGACTATTTTTTTCAATCACAGCTACAGACACAGAGTCACAACTGAGGCCAATGGCAGTAATAAGACCAAGTAACCCACCACCTGAAATGATTACATCATAATTCATTTTATTTACGCTAATTGTAAAATTATATTTTATCTGTTTTGAAAATAGTTTAAACAAACTTTATATATAAATTAAATTTTTTAGATCCCAGTGTCAGCTACTTGGATGACATCTAAAGACACTCCACCTTGTCATTTGACTATGCATGTTGATACTCCTATAAAAAATTTATATTGTTGAATTTGCCATTTTTAAAATCCATCAGAATTTTAATAGTTTCTGGTTTATCCTCAAATAAGTATTTGCCCTTGGCTTTACTATCATCTTTTCGTATTTTAATTTGACCACTATTGATTTTATGGTAAAGCCAATTCCTAGAAACTTTGAGGATCTTTGCAACTTGTGTAACAGTAAGGTAGCCAGGTGCAAGGAGACGTGGTTGATGTCTTTTTCGAAAAATATCATTTTTTAATCGAATACTTTCGACTGTACTTCTTAAAACAACATTTTTCTTTGGAGAGCGATATCCTTGTTTTTCTAAGTACTTGGCGATTTCTATATCTGATTTACCCTCCTTACTTAACTTTATTATAAGCTGTTCCATTTCTGTTGCTGTGGTTAATTCATAAAAGGATTTTACTGGAATAGGGACATGAAAAGTAGTAGTTTCTCCACCATGCCATACAATACGTATTTGTAAGCAATCGCGTTTGATCCGGTGTGCTACTACCTTATCAATTATGCAACGAAGAAAGGATTTTTGCTGCTGACTTGACAGAACTGACTTATGCCAAATTTCAGGTAATTTCCTACCCACATCTAAAAATACTGTTTTCAGCTCTTCAGATAATTGAAGATTAGGTTTCTTTGGATGTTGACGTTCGAATGTAATTTCTGCTTGCTTGAGTTCGTTCAATGCTTGTTCCCAACGTTTTTCAAGTTCTGCAGCTACAAGACGATTATCAGGATCAACTTGATTAAATTGTCGTTCTGCCAACTTAGCTTGATATCTCAGACGTTCTAATTGTTGCAAATGTACTTTATTAAGGGCTTGTTCAGATTGTGACTGTGAATCAATAGCATTAGTATAAGCATCTAGTTCAATTTGACTAAGTGCTGCAAAAAATTTAGAAACCACTGCACAATCGATAATATCAGTTAGTAAACGCTGACATACAGGTTCATGATACTTTCGTTGCAGGTAATTACACATATAATAGTTTCTTTCTTTATATCGCATTGTCATTTTGTATCCACATTCTCCACAATAGATTATTCCCTGCAATAATGCTTCTCCTGATCTAGCTATGCCACGCGTGCTATTGTATTCATACTTTGCATAATTGTCTTTTAGTGTCATCTGAATTTTTATAAAGCTTTCCCAATCTATATAAGCTGGATATTTATCTTTTATTAAAATTTTCCATTCTTCCATTGGCATGCTTTTTGTTGTTTTTTCAGCAGAGGATATTTTATGACTTCTAGTACGACCATAAACAAATGCTCCAGCATAAGCTGGATTTTTAAGTATCGAGAGAATTTTTCCACGTGTCGGTTTTTTCCATTGCAACTCTTTAAACTTATCATACCTAGGAATAGTAAGTTGATGGTCATTAAAATGCTTTAGAACTTTTGATGCTGCTCGTTTCTCTAGAAAAGTTTCAAAAATAAGCTTAATACGATGCTGAACTTCAAGATTATGATCCTTATGTACTGAACCATCGGTATGACGAATAAGACCAACTGGAAGAGATAAGGCTAAATCACCTCGTGCTGCTTTATTCAATAATCCAGCATTTAGTCTAGCTCTTATAGTAGATAACTCCATTTCAGCAAGTTGCCCTTTTAGACCCAGTAATAATCGACCATTAATGGTACCAGGATCATAGATACCATCACGATCAGCTATTAAACACTGTTTATAGCCACATATATCTAGTAACGGATACCAGTCAGAACAATTGCGTGATAAACGGGTTACATCATAGGAAAGTATGATCCCTACCTTCGCTAAAGTGACTTTAGTAACAAGTTCTTTAAATCCTTCACGCTTTTCAGCACTAGCACCAGTTATACCAAGATCAGTGTCAATTATAATAATACTATCAGCTTTCCAGCCAAGATCAATTGCCTTTTGTTTCAGCGCATACTGCAACTCTAGACTTTCTTGATTGCTTAATATTTGATGATGTGTTGATTGTCTGATGTAAATTATCGCTTCGCGTGCTAAATGTTGTGCTGTGATTAGCTCTGATGTACTCATGGATAACCTCTTTGGATACTAATAATATATTTTCTAAAACTTCTGACTTAAAACGTTGTGGCATTTTCTGCCACACTTGACATGATTTACATGGCATAATTTATACTCCTTTGCTAGAGAAACAAACTCGTATAATGAAGTCCATGTTAACTTGCTGGTGAGAAAATCTTGCTTACTAGCTAAGTTAGTAGAAAAAAATGGAATATGTAGAGTGATGTCATCACGATAAATAACAGATACATTACCACCTTTGTAGGCTGTTGAACTGAAAGATGATACGGGAAAAGTTCTGCCAAATAGTGGATGTGTTGGATCTGTAACTGTAATTTCTTTGGCTACTTGATTGTTGAAGGGGGTATTAAGGTGACTGATCGTTCCAGCACGTAACGAACAACTGTACGAACATTTTGCGAAGGCAGTGTGTTAAATGCTATGGCCGGTTTTGCCTCAAACATAAAGGTGTCATCCCAGTGCTTGACACTGGGATGGCTTTGTTGCATAGCAACTGAAAAAATCTGGTGGCTACTGACAAAATTCATTATAAAATAGCCATTTAACCTTGAAAGAAAAAATATGCCACAAAAAATGAGGGTCAGTAACCATAGCGAATATAACAAATTTCTAGAAAAAAGAGGAAATATTTTTCATTATATCAACGAAGCCATAGAAAAGTGGTACGAGAATGGTCCAAAAATACCAGGTGGCAACAATATTTATAGCGATAAAGTTGTAATTTTGGTGCACATAATAACTTATATCTTGTAAAAAGCATCTAGTGTTTTAAGCTTAAGCATTAGGTGGAGAAGGGAAGAACTCTGAATCGTAACTTAGATATAAAATCTGTTTACAAGATAAGAGCCCCCTTCTCAAAAGTTTAGGCTGGACGGTATCATAGAAAGACCTCAATGGTTCTAATTCTGTATTCATAAGGTAAGCCTTACTTTTCATTTTAAATAGTAACGTATGGAGTTATATATGATCAACAACTTTCTTGGTATAGATGTTTCAAAAGAACGCTTTGATGTTTTTCTTTCGTTTATAAGTAAAAAAGGAAAACGTGAAGCTAGGAAAAGGAAATTTAAAAATGATGATACTGGATTTCAAGGTCTGCTGGACTTTCTACAAAAACATAACGTAGAAAAAGTAAAAGCTTGCATGGAATCCACCGGTTGTTATAGTGAAGCTTTAGCTGAATTCCTTTACAAGGCTGGATATTTTGTTAGTGTTGTAAACCCAGCTCGCATAAATTTTTATGCAAAAAGTAAGCTCGCACGGCAAAAGAATGACCAGTCTGATGCAGAGATTATTGCTGATTATTGTCAAAGACAAGAACCTACTCGTTGGACACCACCTTCTCCTGAAATGAAAAAATTAAAACATCTTTATCGTTGCTCGGTTGCGTTAAAAGACGAGTTAACATTAGTAAATAACCACTTAGAAAAAAAAGAGAGACTGCCTGAAGAAGTTGCAAATGCTTGGGAAGACCTTGCAATGAATATAACTCAAAAAATAGAAACAATAAAAAACTCCGTACGTGAACTATTAAATCAACACAAAGAATTGTTGGAAAATTTTCAACTTCTATTGACTATTCCAGGCATAGGAGAAGAATCAGCAATAGCTATTTTAGCTGAAGTTTCTGACATAGAGGCTTTTAGAGATGCCAGGCAATTGGCGGCGTATGCAGGTGTTATACCACGAAATATGACGTCAGGTTCCTCTGTATATGCCAAGCCTAAGCTAAGTAAGTCAGGTTCACGGACATTGCGTAAGGCTCTTTATTTTCCTGCTATAGTAGCTAAAAATCACAACTCTATTATTAAGACTTACTGCGAAAGATTAAAGGAAAAAGGCAAGCATAATATGGCCGTTGTGGGAGCTGCAATGCGTAAATTACTCCATATAGTTTTTGGTGTTTTAAGTTCAAGGAAGGCTTTTAATCCAGATCATATCAAGAACTATAGAGTTAGGAGGTTTACTGAAGCTTAAAAGGAAACGTTCAAAAATGCGAGTTCTAGATTAAAAGGTTAAAGTTTATGATACTACTGTACAGAATTTATCTATTGCTTTTTGATTACATTCAATCATCGTTTGTGCTTCTTTTTTTAAACACTTGATATTTTCGTATGTTGTATTGTCCATCTCCGTTGATGCTACTTTTAGCTGCGATTGAATTCTGATATAGCTATTGTTAATAATCTGGTCTAACTGATAATTTACACAATCTAGTCCAGAGGCAAACATTACGTTTATCAATGGCTTAATCCAGGATATTTTGCCAAATCTTTTCGATCTGAGGTATTTAATGGAATGAGACGATCTGCCAGTACCGATGGAAAGAAGTACTACATCATCGTTAGGAAATAGCTTTCTGCTGCTTGCATAGCTACATGCTGCTGGATTATTGGCAAAAACTCCTCCATCTATTAATACCATTTCCTTTTGGTTGACTTTTAAATATTTAGGTGCAAAGTAAGTAGGTGCTGCAGTTGCTGCTCTCAATACATCCCTTAATTTAATAAAATTTCTATCCTCTTTCCAGCTTTTGAAGAAAAATGGGCAGTTATTGTGAATATCGTAACTCGTAATCAACACATTACTTAAAGTGTTTTTAAGGATATCATCGCCAAAATATTTATGAAGTACATACTCAATATTTTTACTGGGGTATTGTGCACCGTTAATCCAAGAAAATATTGATCTTCTTAGAAATGAAGACTTAAAAATATAAGGTCCGTACTCCTGATAAAGATTAACCAAGTCATCAGCTGAATATTGTAGCTTTCCTTTGCTATCTTTTTTACATAGTCCTGCTACAATAGTAGCACCAGTTGAAGTACCCACCAATAAATCAAAAATTTGAGAAATAGGTTTACCCGTTTTTTGCTCTATTCTGGATAATATCATTGCTGGAATAATTCCTCTTATTCCACCACCATCAATTGAGAGAATATATTTTGTCATTTGTACTAAACTTTAGATGTTTTTGAGTATCTTTATTACCTGGTTACTCAAAATTGCTGCTTGTTTTATAAGAGATAGATTCGCTGAACGTATAACTGATGCACTGCCTCTCACATTGACTTTAACAGAGTTGCTTAGTAACTTTGTAAAACAATTCTCATAAAATAAGAAGGCACAGTAAAAAATTGGTGTAACTGTGTATAAGTACGCCACACAAACTGAAAGTACTTATACACAGTTACACTAATTTATAGAAGGTATCAGCCTAAATTAAAACTTTTTGTTATTTTTTATTCTTTTTAGCTAAATAATTTGTTGACAATAAAAACGGTATCTTATAATTTCCACATAATCCTGATATTGCTTGTTATACCGTTTATTATTCCTTGCCATGTTTAGTGGAGTTGCAGAGTCCTTATTTTTGGCATTAGGATTTGCACCTTTCTCTAATAAGAGTTTTACGGCACCTAAACTACCGTATTTTGCAGCACGATGTAATGGTGTCCACCTAAATCCATCAGTAGCATTAATATTTGCCCCTTCTGCTATTAGGAATCTCATAACTTCTAAACAATTCTTTTGTGCAGTATAATGTAGTGCTGTTACTCCCCATTTTCCTCCTGCATCAACATCTACAACATTCCTTACCAGAAATTTGACAACCTCCAAACTACAACTTTCAGCAGCAACACGCAACGTCTCTTCGTAATTTTCGGAAGCTTTAGTGTTTACTAACTTGAGTTCCTTATCATAACTAGCGAAGAGGCCAATAACCCAAAGAACGATACATATTATCAGTCCAATAACAATAGCCTTGCCTGATGGTATAATACTTGGGCCTGGGCTTGAAGTCGCACGAAGAATTCGCCTTAAGTGCTTATTCATACATACCTATATCACTTCTACTTAGCATTAGACTATCATTGAATTAAGTTTCCCTTAACTAACTTTGCTTCTTGCTGCTTCCACCGTAGTTTGGTATCCTCTACTGTCTAGAGTATGTTCTGCTCTATCAATTACCCATTCACCATCTATATCTTGATTGAACCCTACAAGGTTAAGTTTTGCCTCTGCAAATAATTCTGGATTACCTGGTATTGTCATTTCTAAAGTTTCATTATTACGCTGTAGTTGTTTAAATTTGGCATTTGCTGCACTTAATGCTGATTCTGCATTTGGGTAAATTGTTTGTATAGGGTAACTTGGTTCACCGCTACCTACTGTTTCTGATATGGACTCTCCCTTCTCATAGCTATGCCATTTTGCTATCACTGAGTTGTACTTATCACGTACAGTAAAATGCACTTTCCAATTGGTTGTATCTTGAGGTCTAATAGTCGTTGTTCCTAAAGCTTTTCCTGTTGCTGATTTTGCTGCACCTTTCGGGATAAACAATATATATCCTCCTGCTAATTTTGCCATGGCTTCCCGCTCTATAGCTATTTTAGTTAACAAATTTATATCACTCTCTTCAGTCTGATCAATGTGTGGTATTAATATATCTTTAAATTCTTCAGCAACTTTATATCCATACCCATGTTTATTTGCTATTTCTTTGACTAAATCACCCAGTGTAATCTGGTCCCATGCTCTAGATACTTTTTCCTTTAGTGATATCATTAAGTTTGTTGCATGAGCTTTAATTGTTAAGATTTGTGGTGGACTCTGTACCATAATTTCATTGACTGTATATACACCTATGGGCAGTACTCCTGTTTCTCTATATCCCAAAGCAATTTTCAGCTCCTTTGGAACCTTTATGTTATCATCCCTGTAATCAACACATATTTCAACTACATCTTCTATAGTCCCTGATTCATCAGTAATATGCATTGACACTAAGCGGTCTTTTGTTAATTCATACCCTTCAATGACAAAGTCTGGTTGCATTTTATTCCCAAATCTTTAAAGTGGATTTTTGTAAAGGTTTCTCAATTACAGGCAACTTAATTTTCAACCCTGCCGGTAAAAAACTTCCATGTTCTGCAAGTCCAGGGTTTTCTTCTAATACTATTTCTACTGCTCCTGAAGTAAATCCATAGTGCTTCCAACAAATATAGTCCAACATGTCATTCTCTTTTGTCGAGTAATATATAGTCATGAATAACGACTTAAACTTAAATTAAATTCAACTTTTTTCGGCAGCCCACAAGGGAAAGATGATGTTTGCTTTTCCTCAAATCGGGTAATTACAAATTGTCCTAAAACATTTCCCATGCTATCAACTAAAGTGTGAGGAACCTGATTTTCTTCTGCTTCTTTCATGTTCTTTAATTTATCTAACCCATTGGAATTGTGAAGATAAATTGTTCCTTCTAAATCTATATTTTCTGTCCCTTGGCCAATATTCTGTAGTAATTGCTTACCAATACACTCAACCACACTCCAGCGCTTCTCTTTGCTATACTTTAAACTCGTTGGGGAAATTTTATATGGACCAAGGGATAGCATCAGTAAATGGGATCTACCGTATCGAACATAACATCTCGTGATTTTTCTCTTATTCTTTTTATTACTGTATCAGCAAGACTACGTACATCTTGGTTAGGTTCTGCTTTTATACTTATATTAAATGTGAAAGTTTGATTGAAAATTTTTGATTCTTTTTGTTCACACTTACATTTTTCACAGTCTTTTAAAACTTTCTCTAAGTCATCTGCTACAGAACTTTTTTCCTCAATAATGCTACCGATTTTAGTATTTCCAATAATACTCTTTCCGCTTTCAGAAATTTCCTTATTATTTAATAAAGGGTTTCCATTACTTAAAACATTACTTTCAGCAACTACCTTGCCAATTTTTGTTTCTACTGGTATCTCAAATGCTTTTAGCGGACTATCATTAAACAATTTTCCTATACCAATCCAATTGAAAAATTCTCCTATAGGTTTTACAATTGATTTCCAGATGCTAGAAAAAAAGTCCTTCACCTTTTGCCAATTAGCGATTACAAACGCTGCACCAACTGATAGTCCAGCAACAACAGCTCCTATAGGATTAGTAACCATGGCTAGCGTTAAAGCTTTCAGTCCCATAATTACTGCTGGAATTACTCGTGCTGATAATGAAGTTAATACTGGCAGAAGTGTTCCATGCAAAATAGCCTTAAAAGTTAGTATTCCACCTCCAGCTAATGCAAATGCATAACCAAAACCTACTACTGCAATCTTACCAATAATAAGAGCTGAAATTATGCTCATTATTCCTGTAGTAATAACTGGAAACTTTTCTGCAAACCAAGCTATGGGGTTAGTTATCTCTCTTAGAATATTACTTATCCACTTTAAAGGAGGTAGCATTACTGAGCCCAGGTTCATTCCTACTTCTGCTATCGCATTTCTCAGTAGTCGTAAATTATTTGCTGTAGTTGCTGCACGATTGTTAAACTCTTCTTGCATGGACTTTTCAAATTTTTTCTCGTCAGCTAAGTGACCTATTGCCTCTTTATATTTCTCCAAACTTCCTACTAATAGTGCTATATCATCTTGATATTCTTGACCAAATAGCTTGAGAAGGATTTGTGAACGTTCCTGTTTATCTACTTTCTCCAGAGTTTCAAAAAAATAAAGTAGTGCGTCTTGGCCATTTTCGCTAATCCTTTGTGTCATCTCTTCTGCAGTTATTCCCATATCTTCCAATGCTGCTTTAAACTCTTTGCTCTGTCCCTCAGCGGTTTGAAGTTTACTAAGTAGAGCATTTATTGCAGTAGCAGCTTTTGCCGGTTGTTTGCCTAAACTAATAAAGGCATTTACTAAACTACTTGTTTCCTTAATATCAAGACCAAACTGTTTTGCACTACCACCAACTATAGCTAATGCTTTAACCATATCTCCTGCTTTAGCAGCGCTATTATCTGAAAGGTGATTTATAATATTACCTACCCTTTCCATGCCTTCTACTTCAATTCCATAAACATTAGCAAGTTTAGCTATGGAATCACCTGCTTCTTCTGCAGACATATCGAATGCTGTAGACATTTTAGCTACTGTTTCTGTGAATGAAAGCAGTTTCTCTTTTTTAATACCAAGTTGTCCACCACTTGCAGCTATTTGTGCTAACTCTGCAGCCGATAATGGTATTGTACGGGATAATTCCTTTAATTTCTGGCCAAATTCCACGGCTCCTTGGTTATGGGCTGCATCATCCTCAGCGAATCTCACTACTTTTTTAACATCAGCCATGGCAGATTCAAAGTCAATTGCAACTTTAATTGGCGCTGCAAGTGAAAGCCCTAGCCCTATAGTCTCCATTACTTGTGATCTATAATGCGCCTTTTTTGCCAAGGCATTTTGCTGTTTTTGTATCACAGATCCTAGTTTACTGTATTTCCCTTTTAGTACTTCAATAGATGAACCAAGTTTAGTTTGATCCCTCACTAAGGATTTAATATCTTTTCCACTTTTCCTTACTTCTTCATTTAATGTGTGAAGTGCATCTCTCTTTTTAATATAAGCCTCTTTTGCCTTTGATGCCGATGCTTTCAATTTTTCAAATTCATTTTTTAGTGCTTTGCTTGGTTCTTTTTTTTCCTTCTTTTCTTTAGCAATTGCTGCGGCTGATTCTTTCGCTTTCTTCTCCGCTTCTTTCCAATTCTTCATGGCTTCAAGGGCATCATGATTTAATTGCTTAAATTTGGAGACTGATTTCATTGACGAATCAAGCTGCCTTATACTATCACCCAGCTTAGAAAGCTTAGCTGTACTACCTATCATTGCGCTATTAAAGCTACCATCTAATGCAGCACCTATCTTTATTGAAAGCATTGACATTTCTTTGTTACTCCTTCACTTACTTCTAACCATTTTAGAAATTCTTTTATACCCATATTAATAATCTGCTCAATTCCACTTCCTGTTATTGAACTAAGCTTTAAGACATTGAATCTTAAGTCCTCTGTTCTAAAGGCGACAAAAAATCCCTGAGTACCTTTTGTATTTTTACGTAGTCTTTGATAAGTAATTTCTCTATTACCTCCCTTGGCATAGATGTCAGGTTAGCAGCTAAAGCTACTTCTTTTCTGGCTTCACCTTCTACACATTCAATAGCCAGCAGATCTCCCACTGTAGGCTCACGCATAGGTAATTCTGAAACAGAAATACCATCAACTGTTATTGGATTATCAAGTTTTACTGTTGTCATGTTTCCCCCTAAAAGTTAATTAAATAAAAGTCCTCATGGCTTTTACATAACTAATTTTTTTACTTGAATTGCAGAAGTTGTGTTTTATTGAAGTGACCACACCTTTTCTAAACTTTTTCAACAAAAAAGTGAAAATATATTTAGTGTATATTAAGTATCTTTTTAGCCTTCTTGTAAATGGTATCTCTATGTCCTATTGTAACTATGGTTACTTCATACTTTAAAGTTTCTGCATAATATAGAACACGATAATCGCCAACTCTTAGTCCTTTATACCCTTTAAGGCTATGGTCTAGCGCTTTACCAAGATTAATAGGGTCAACTGTAAGCCGCTCGTTTATTGCTTTTATAACCCTTTTCCTTACTGTTTTCGGAAGACTTGGAAGATCTTTCTCGAGAACATTGTCTAGGAAGATAATAGTGTATCCCAATCTACATCCTCACTTTTAGTCTTTTTTGCACCTTCAATATCATACTCGTCAGCAACTGCAGACAAAAAAATGTCTTCCTCTTCAAGCTCAACCGCTTCTCTGATTAGCCTTTCTGCTAATTCTTGAGCAGGCTGCTTAGTGAGCTTGGCCAGTTCAGCAAGATGCTGTGAAGTTTCTTTGCTAAGAGCTACATTAGTTCCCAAGTTTGCCATATACTTTACCAGAATCCACCACTGTAATTTTATAATGTTTTTCTAAACTTTTCAATAAAAAAGGTGTTCAACATATATACTTTATATTTTAACATTTTTATGTAATTTTGTCAACTATATCAGATTCCTAAAATCGTTTGTAGCAAGGCCATTTGATCAACACCATTAATCTTGCGAATCATATTCTCAGCATCGATTTCGATAAGTTCTCTAGCACCGATAGTAAGTTTGTAATAATGCGCAGCTACGGTACACTTCAGCGTTGCTTTTTCTGCCGGTTTCCAACTGCCAAAATCAAATTCTCTGAATATGCCCCTAAGGTTGATAATTACTCCTTCAATATCATTACTTCCACTGCCTTGTAATCCGCCCCTTAGCGTCAAAGAAACCGAATTCCCATCTATGAGGCCAAATAGCCTAAAAAGCTCTGAATCATATTCGGCAAAAGTAAAATCAGCTTCAAGTTTCTCCATCCCCATATCGATATTTATTGGAATATCCATACCACCAGCTCTATATTCTTCAGTTTTTATGGTAAGTTTTGGCAAGGTTACTTCATCTATTTTTCCTGCATAACCTTTGCCATCTACGAATACGTTAAAATTCTTTAAAATCTTTGGTAACATCTTTTCCCCTTTGTAAAATTTACAATATTTCGCTATTCACGAGATGCGAACGGAAAGTAATCTGTTCTGCTGGGTATGGTGGCATAAATTCAAAGTCAAAATACACTTTCCCGCTTGCAATATTTGCTGGTGTATTTAATTCTGGAGTTGCATAACATTTTCCGCTGATAATCGCTCCTTGTGCTTTTAAACTTGCTAGGTAGGAATTAACACTCTCTACCACTTCATCTATATAAGTTTTGGTAATGTTTCGATCAACTGCCCATAGATGAGCTCGCAGTAGACTATCATTGATTAGATCTGCAGTACGCCTAACCGGCAGAAAAGCCCATCTTTCATCGTTTGAACATGTTCTATTTCCCCATAGTCTGTAGCCATTTTGGTGGATTATCGTTGTTACTTCGTTTTCATTTAAGTGGTTTGCTCTACAACTTGTATCACCGAGGGTAAAATCAATAGCTCTGCTTGTTCCAACGATACCATTTATCTCTTTATTTGAAGGCGAATGCCAAAATCCTTGTTCACTATCTACTTTTGCTATTAAACCGGCTACAAATGGACTTGGCGGTTTTTCCTCTCCTTCAAACACCTTTACCCATGGATCAACTACGTAAACTCTGCTACTGCCTACACTTTTTCTCCACTTTATTGCTTCTTCATCATTAGTATTTGGACCATCTGCTACTATTATTGCTCTTAGCTTTTCTGCTATAGGAATTAAAGCGCTAACCACTGGGTTTCCAGCATCTCCAGGCAATTGATGAGTAAACTGAGGTGCAATTAGTATTCTTGGGGCAACATGGACTATACTTTCACTGCTTAAGAATGCTTGAATCCCTTGATATTCCCCGGTTTCTTCATCAACTCCTCCAATGATATTTCTCAATATTTCTTCTTCTTGATCAGCATTTTCAACTCGAATAACTACTACTGTTGCACCAACCTGGGAAAATATTCCATTTACTGCAGACGGCAAAGTCCCTCTTTTTCCAAGTTTTGCTGCCTCTTTTAAGCTTCCTGCTATTAATACTGGACTATTGAGTGGAAACTTTTGCCCGTCAGCTTCCGGAGCAGTACCAATTACGCCAATTACCGATGATTTAGCTGTGCGTACTGTTTTTGCTCCAGAGGTAATCTCAATAACATTTACCCCATGTAAAAACTGTTCTGTCATTTTTCTCCTTGTAATGTTGAATTTCGGAAAGTGGATAGAGAAAAGGTTTCTTTTTTAGCTTTCTAAAACCTTTTGCATTTTTTGCTTAAAATCGTTGAGACAATTCTGCAACTCTTCTTTATCTTTGATTTCCTTGATTTTCTTCTTGGCTAAATCTTCAAGCTCTTCACATTTGATTATTGCTTTTACTGCTTTTTTGGCTTTTTCCTCGATTATCTTTGCCATTTCAATAACCGTAATATCACGGACTTTTGCTAATGGCTCTATAATTTCTGCATCTTTTTCATCTATGGATTCTGGTGCTGCTAAAATGTTCTCTGCGGCTTTCGCTTGTATTTCGTACGACTTAAGCTTCTGATGAGAATATCCTGCATATTGGTGAGTATAGTTATTATAATAAGTACGGAGACTAGAAAGTGCAGAAAGTTTCGCAGTTTCCAGTAATTCCAGCTCAATATCCTCTTTACTCCTTTCAACAATTTTCCCTCCTTCTGTTAAACAATAACTTTTTTGCCAGTCAAAACTCTTTGGTGCTTCATACCAATCATTCCCTGTTGGCTTACTTTCAAGCGTTGTTGTTTCAATTTGCTTGTTGTTTTCAAAATGTATGTAAATGGTCACAATTTCTTCTCACACCCAAATTTTATATGTAGCGTCCAATCCTGGACATTGCCAAGCCCTTAGCGTCCTTTCCACATCTACTTCAAGTCCTGTGGTTAGAAAATTGTTACGTATGTTATAAATCCCCCACTGGATAAATTGACTATAGATATGTATATCACCTGAAAGCATACCTTCACTAACTTTTCCTCTGGAATATAGATAAGATGATGTATAAAGTAATACTGCAACTGTTTTTCCTGCTGGAATTTCTACATTCCCAGATCCAGCAAAGCTGCTACTATAACCCGTGTGTACGTAAACATTTTTCCACGTTATCCTTGAAATTCTTGACTTATTAGCATTTGTGTTATCAGGAGTTCCCACAAATAATCCTGCACTTGCATATTCCGCACTCCAAGATGATCCAACAAATTCTATTGTTTTATTTATGTTCGCATTGGTTGTATTTTTTACAAATATTACTCCAAGTGCAGCATATGGGTAGTAATATATTGAATCATGACTACTCGAAAAACTGTTTGTGTATAACTCTCCGTAAATAAATGTACCTTTATTTCCCTCTATAAAACTGAGTTGTCTTGGTCGATAAAAACTGACGTAACTTGTATCGTATATATGGCTACCTGCTAGTAGTTGTAGCATGTAGTCGGTTCCACTGTTCCACTTTCCAAGTTCAGTTGTGAAAGTTCCATAGCCAAGGTAATTATTTTTTCTACTGAGTACTCCAAACAAGAAAGGTAATGACCCTGGTTCAACCATATTCCTCTTTTTCACTTCTCTCATAATTGATGAACTGCTAGGCACATCATTGATGGAGTTAAATTTGGTTGTGAGTGTTCTTAGCTGATTTTCCCTAATTTTTATCTCGTTTGTAAGGGATGCTTTTAATTGCTCATCTCGAGTTTCTATTTCTCCTATAATTGATGAGCCAGGTGGTACATTATTAATAGCACGAAAATCTTCTACTAAACCTTTAAGACCATCTTTATGATTGTTGCTAATACTGTTTATTGCCGCAATATTCGCATCTTTTCTTGTGTCAAGTAGCGATACATATGAATCTGATGACGCTTTTAAAGTATCCAAGGTTTTAGTTTTTAGCGTATTGATCTCATTTACAGACTCTGTCTTTGCTCCAGTTATCGCCGATATTGAATTTTCCTTATTGGTATTTATGTCATTCAAATGTGATCTTGCAGCGTTTAGAAGTTCTTTCAACTTTTCATCTGTCATGTATACAATTTCAGACACTGCACTTTTGTCGACTATTGATTCCAATGCTTTAGCAAGATATGCTAGTTGATCTGGTGTACTATTTGCTGCTAAATCCTTAAGTCTTTTTTGTAGTGCATCAATTATTTCTTTTATTGTGGTCATCTGCACAATATTGGAGATTGCTTTTTTATCTATTATCAATTCCAATGACTTAGCAAGATATGCAAGCTGCTCTGGTGTGCTACTTGCTGCTAAATCTTTAATTCTTTGATGCAATGCATCGATTGCTTCTTTCATCCCCAAAAATTCAAAAAAGTTTCAAAATTCAGTCGTTCAAATGCTTTTTTAAGATTGTTATCTCTTTCACTCATATCTTCATCTATCTTTTCTATGGCTCTGCGAATACGTACTACATCTTGCACAGCGATATTTTCTGGATGTGGCAAAGGATATCCTCGTTTAGTTTCATCATTTGGCATTTCTATGTTACAATCACTCGTAGATTTTTCACCTTTGGCCGATAAACAACCGTTCCACTCAAAACTAATTTTACCCTCGTCTCATTATCGTTAAAATTCGTCAGTACGTGAGTTCTCTCTACCCAATTTTCTCCGATTGGTTTTCCTGCTGTTAAATCTACTAATTGCCATTCCCCTTCCACGCTTTTCTGCACATATGCTTTAACGTCTGCAGTACCAGGTATCAGCGCATCATATGTTATGGTAATTTTAGTGTTAGCTCCTGCTGTAATGCTCCTAGTTACATAATCTCCGGACTCTGAAATATTCCCCATAACTAGCTGTAACCCAGAGTAGAGAACTGGACTTTTTTTCCCCGATCCTTTGAGCGCTACTTTTACCGTTAATTCTCCACTTATTCTTGCGCGCAAAGCTAACGGCAAATTATCAGACAAAAAGTTTTCTTCTCCTTTCTCATCTGTTAAGATAAATTCTACATTGGTATCAAAACCCACTTTTTCCACGTTGGTTAGAGCGATCAAGTCTGATGTATTATTTGCAGTAACTTTGCCAATATCAATAACGTGAAAACTTTCAGTAAATTTCGCTGCTAAAAGTCGAAAAGTAAGGTCAAGATTCTGATGCGGTGTCCACGTACTTGCATTGCTCGATGACAGTAATACTCCTACTTGATAAGGTTGACTGGTTACCCAACGGCTGTTTACTGCATCGTATTTGCCAAGTTCTGCTATCTTTACCGCTGTATCTGCATCATCAGTAAGTAAAACTATTGCATATTCCTGCCCTCCATGGCAAAATACTGGTGACCAAGTTATACGTGTTGCTGTGCCATTGGTATTGATCTTAGTTGGCTCGATGGAATTTTCAGCAATGACTGTTTGCGAGGGCACTCCAACTGTTGTTTCCCTAATCTGCACAACAACACGTTTTTTGCCGCTATTTGTAAACCATAGCTCTACACCTCCTATATGCCTACTCTCATCCAAGGTAAATGTCTGTGCTAAAGGATCAACACGTTTGCTGGAAAAAACTCTTCTTCGCTCTTCTATGGTAATAATTTTTTTACCAGTATACGTTGCTTCTCCATAGCTTCCTTTATCCCCATAAAATTGCACTAATTTAGTACCGGCTGGAATATTTGCTGGGATTTTTATTTTTCCACTTATTTGTCCTTGATTGTTAGCTCTTTTTTCCACTTTTTTTTCCCTCTATGCCACGGGTTGAATGACGATGCCATCGAATTTTATTTCTTTAAGTTTCTCACCGACCGAAAATCCTTCGATCTCAAAATCTTGTACTGCTTCTCTCATAAATTCAGCTTCATATGAATTACTTGACAATAGCTCTGTTGTTTCTCTAGTATTAAATTCTCTTGTCACTGGACTTGACCAATTGGTCTTTATCTCGGTCCAGTGATCGATGTTTTTGTTCATGGTAACTTTTGCCGGTACTGGATCAAATGCCTGATATGGATTGATCTTTACCTCACCAGTCTGTAAAAGCTGTTCAAGTACCGGCTCAAGTTCATACGGCAAAAGATATGGTTTTTTCCCTTTTTCAACGTTAGCAACTTCTACATCAATCGGCAAAATTAGTTCCCTATTTACAATTGCTGCAGATTGTCTTATTCCCTGATCACGCATATCATCATCAAAGAAGGGATCAACAAATACTCCTTTTTTGGCTGTCGGATCCCTTGAATTTGCATCATTACGCAGACGTTCTTCGGCAACTAATGCATAAAGATCATTTATTCCTTTTTTCATTGCTTCCAATTCGTTCATCGGTACAGCGTGGATAGCATTATTCACTATCTTTATTTTCCCCTCTTCCCCTTTTTTCCACGTCTGATGAATATAGCAAAGCAGCAATTGTCCAGCGGGTGCTTTTGGCATTGATGGTCGCCATGGATGAGCAATTCCCTTTATTCTTCTTACCACCCCTTTTGCATCTATGGTAATTAAATCAAAGCGGGGCATCTTCCAGGTGTAATCTATCAAAACCAGACTATTATCAACTGCTCCTCTTACTTTACATCCTTGTTCATTTATATCTTCAGGGCTTACCTGAGTACGACAGCGATAGGTTATCAGGTAACTGCTTCCTGGCGCTGGCTCTTTTCCTGCCAATGACCAATCAACATTTCCGGCGTTTAGTTTATAATCTACACTATTTTCATAAATAACGTCTCCTTGTTTAACTTGAATAATCTCAAGTACTGCAGAGTCAGGTATCGGATCAATAGCTCCAGAATATGAACCATGAGTAACGGCAAATGTCTTTTGAACAGTTATATCTACCTTCTTGATCTCACTGATTGGAAAATCATTAACTTTCACTTCCATTATTCTTTGGCTATTTGCCTGAAAAGTATGTGGTTCTGATTCAACTGATTTTATATCCGGATCTTCATCAAAATAAATTCGAATACTGTGAGGAAGTTCAATCTCATAGCCATCAACATGAGCTTTTCCCTCGTTGATTACAAAAACCTGTCTCTTTCCCTCTTCTTCCCTCTGCAAAAACATTACTTCAAGGCCATTTACTACGTAGGAACCATTTGCCTCCTTGTCATAACGGGCAAGTGCAGTGGTTACTATGTTTGCTTGTGGTGGCGGTGAATGCTCTACCAACACTCCGTTTTCAATGTTATAAATTGGATAAAACTCTCCTTCAGAAAAACGTGGAAAAAAACCTTGAGCTTGATAACCCCAAATGGTGGAAACTTTAAGCCTTGCAGCTCCAACTTCTTGATAGTTACGTGTACCAACTGCAGGATCACGAAGATTTTCATCCTCAAGTTCTGTGATGGTAGATTCTACATAATAAACACCTATGCGAACTATAGTATTAAGTGGAATAATAAATTCTTCTTTTTCGACTTTTCTAACCGCTCCACGAAGATAGATTTTTCCTGCTTCAAGTGTAACTCTTTCCCCGTCTATAATACAATCGCTTCCCGTTATAATATCACCATCGCGGAATATCGCATCTCCTATGCCTTTGAGCCTCAAAAGAGCATAATCTTGAATCTCATTTAATTCTGCTGATTGCAAACCTCTTCCTGCAAGGAACAAGCTTTTTTCGTATTCTTTGTCAGAGCGATTATAATAGCTATTTAAAGTCATCTTTTTTCCCTTTTGCTAAAATGTAACGACAAAGGCAAAGGTCTCTCTTGTGGCAGCAGTTCTGATAAGTGGTACCGTGTGTTCTAAAACTAACAAAATCCCCGGGTCTTCTATATCTTGTAGTTCAAAATATCTCTGTCCAGGCGGTAATTCTTTTTTCACTTTTGTACCAACCATAACCCCTAGTTCCCTTATCACTTGATTTGCTGCGTCCGTGAAATCGAAAGTGAATTTAAGGTAGAGATTGTTAGTTGGTACAGCGGAAGATTTAAACCTCCCAGAAGGGGTCAAAAGTTCTCCGTTTTCATCACCTGTGCAGAAGAGAACTTCGTCAATAACGCGTCTACCAAGTTCATTGAGCAGTTTTTCAGACGTAATGGACTCTGGTGGTGTGTCTTGAGTATACTCTATGGTAACTGCATTATTTGCCGTGATAGAGCTGTTTTCCACCAGTTTAATTACACTAGTATTGCTATCAATTGTATAGTCTATACTTGGCTGATACACTGTTTGTCCTGTAAAAACCCTTACATCTTTAATAGTGTGGTGATCTAGGGCTATTTCACCCTCAACAAAAACTTTTTCGACCTGATGGCTACTTCCAGAGTTTCCATCACCACTGCCCCAAGCAAGATGTATCGGTTGCTCTTTTATACTTGCTGCAATTGCTGCTCTTCCTGTTTGGGTAAGGATTGACACCTGTGATGAGTTTGAAAGGCTTATATAATATATATTCAGGATTTGGAAAATTTTTGTCCAAAAAAAATGAATTTTTGCCTAATTTTTTGTTGCAGTATTATTTAAAAATCGAACTGTATTATTCTCGAAGAAAAGTAATTGAATATCAGTAGTTTAAAAATTGCATCTGTATTATTTATTTTTGCTCCTGTCCTACAAAGTGTACCTACAAGTTCTCATCCTTAAAGCATTAATTGTTTTAGGGAAAAGTTATGAAACTAAAAACTGGTGTTGACCCTATAGTTGTTCAAAATATACGGTATCAAGCTAAGAGATTAAAACTTTTTGAATGCTTTGCTCATGAAACTCATGAAGATCTTGAGCAAGAACTTTTCTGTGAAGTTTGGGCTTATCTTTATAGATATGACGAAAGTAAAGGTAGCTTTAACACTTTTGTAGCAAGATTAACTGAACGTCGTGCTAACAACTTATTAGAGAAACAACTATGTATAAAACGCAATATTAATAACTACATCAATATTGAGAAAACAGAAGCTTTTGAAGATGAAGTAGCAAAACGTACTGATGTAGATTACATGATTTCAACGCTACCAAGAAAGATGCAAAAGATATGCGAGCAACTCAAGCACTTTAACTTATATGAAGTTGCTAAGATGAACAACATATCAAGAACTACTTTAAATACTATGATAAGAAAAATACGTATCAAACTCTCTTCCATCTACTACAAGGGCAAAAAGAAAAATTGAACATAAATTTTACCTTTCCTGAATATATAACATATAACATTGAGGTGAATAAATGACTTTTAAAATTTTAAACAATAATGAAAGACTGAAAACAACTACAGGCATAAAAGTAGTAATTTTTGGTCCTTACGGTATTGGTAAAACCAGCCTCTTAAAGACTATAAGTGAACCAACACTTTGTCTTGACTTTGAAGCAGGTCTGCTTGCTGTTCAAGATTGGCAGGGAGATTCCATTAGTGTTCGCACTTGGAGTCAAGCTCGGGATATTGCCTGCCTAATTGGTGGTCCGAACCCTGCACTAAAATCTGATCAAGCGTATAGCCAAAGACACTATGAGCACGTATCAAGTAAGTACAATGAAGAGTTTTCTAAATATCGATGTATTTTCATTGATAGCATCACTGTAGCATCACGTCTTTGTCTCTTATGGGCAAAAATGCAACCGGAAGCTTTTTCTGAGAGAAGTGGAAAGCAAGACATGAGAGCTGCTTACGGAATACTTGCGCAAGAGATGATGGGATGGCTCAATCAGTTTCAGCACATTCCAAATAAAGATATCATTACCGTTGGTACTTTAGGTCAATATTTAGATGACTTCAATCGTCCAACCTGGCTGCCTCAATGTGAAGGGGCTAAAACTGCCAGTGAGATTCCCGGCATTGTTGATGAAGTAATCAGTATGGTTGGAATCAAGAAAGATGATGGCACAGAGGTACGTTCATTTGTCTGTCAGACGATTAATTCTTGGGGATATCCAGCTAAAGATCGAAGTGGTTGCCTTAATATGGTTGAAGAGCCGCATCTGGGAAAATTACTTACGAAAATCAAAGCTAAGGCTTTTGCTACTGCTGCCTAAATTTAATCTAAAAATTGGAGAATAATATGGAACAAAATTTTTTCACCGTTAGTCAAAAAATCCCTTTTTTCAGCGTAAAAGAGTATTTAAGTGACCCAACACCAATCCCAGAAGACATCATCTACCCGAGGATATTAACTCCAAGGGGTTTGTTGGTATTTGGTGGTCCACCTAAAATCGGCAAAAGTGATTTTCTTATTTCCTGGTTAATGCACATGGCTGCTGGTGTTTCATTTCTTGGCATGATTCCCAATCAGCCTATGAAAGTTCTCTGTCTGCAGACTGAAATTGATAATGGATATTTAAAAGAGCGTCTACAAGAGTTAAAACTTGATAAAGAGCTTTTGGATATTGGTGCAAACAACTTCATGATCACGCCAAGAGTACAACTATCGTTTAGTAGTGAAGAGATAGATGAAATAAAAAACTCTCTGGAGGAAAAAAGTTTCAAGCCAGATATTATCGCCATAGATCCTCTACGAAATATCTTTAATTCAGGTAATGAGAACGATAACAGCGCTATGCTATTCTTCCTGCAAAAAACGCTTGAAAGACTGAGAAATGTTATTAATCCAGATGCCGGTATAATACTCACTCACCACACTAAAAAATTATCCAAAAAAATGCTAGAAGAAGATCCATTTCAGGGTTTAAGTGGTGCTGGGTCTTTAAGGGGTTTCTACACTACTGGAATGGTGATGTTCAGTCAAGATGAAGGAAGCACTGTCCGCCAAATAGTATTTGAGTTACGTAATGGTGAACGTGTGCCAAGTAAGCTTGTCGATAAGATAAATGGTAGTTGGCAACTTATAAATCAATGGAACAACTGATTTCAACTTTATTATGGGAGTATTTATGTTACAGAATTTAACTGATTTTAACACTGCAAAGTCGCAAAGTAATTTAATACCTAAAGGTACAACAATAAAAGTCCAAATGGCCATTAAGCCTGGAGGTTATGAATGTTGGTTCACCAAAAGTCCCACTACCGGTAGCATTTATTTAAATGCAGAATTTACCGTCATTGAAGGGCCATATGCAAGGCAAAAGATTTATCAAGCAATTGGGATAAAAAGCGGCAAAGCAAACGTTGAAAGAGAAGATGTCTGGGGAGAAATGGGTCGTGCTATGATTCGAAGTATTTTAGAGTCAGCACGCAATATTCACCCACATGATAATTCAGAGAAGGCGATACTTGCCCGTAAGCTTGGCTCAGTTGCAGATTTAAATGGCCTAGAATTTACTGCAAAAGTTGGCATTGAGACCGATAGTAGATATGGAGACAGGAATAGAATTGCTGCAGCTATTACTCCTGAACAAAGTAATGACGTTAAATCTGACTGGGTTCCATTTTGAAGTACGATGAAGAGAAGCTGTGGGTTGCTGTTGTTGAACAGGCTATTTTGGATGTAACAGGAAAGAATAGAGAGCTTAGAAAAGAAGCTTATTCATGGATCCACAGCACAGAATCTTTCAGAACTGTTTGCGAGCTCGCTAACTTGGACTCTGAACGTTTAAAAAATATGTTGAGTAAAATTATTGGAAAAAAGGGAGATTTTATGGATTTTTCATCTCAAAAGATTAAATCACTATTGATTAATAATATTAAGGAATGTGTATCTTACTTACTTCCGGGCGGAGAATTTTATCAAGATAGGTTCTATCTGGGAAATTTAGGTAAAGATAAGATAATAGTTGAAATAAAAGGAGAGAAAGCAGGAAATTGGAATGACATTTATAAAGAAAAGAAGGGAGACATACTCAGTCTTTGGACTTTTGTTGAAGGTAACATAGATTCTGCCAAAAAGTGGTTGAACACTAAAGCTGAAAAAAATTCCACGTTGCAAGAAAACGGAGAAAAAGTATTTTCTGTAAGACATTACTTAAATGATAAATCACCAATGCCAAAAGATATAATAGGCCCAAGAATCTTAACTCCTGGCGGTCTTTTAGTCATCGGTGGTACTCCAAAAGTTGGCAAAAGTAATTTTCTACTCTCCTTGTGAGCACATCTAGCTGCTGGAATACCATTTCTTGACATGAAACCTGCAAAACCATTGAAGATATTTTATCTGCAAAACGAAATGGAGTATAGTGATATGAGAGAACGCTTACTTCAGCTTAAAATTGATCAGAACCTCTTGGATTTAGTAAAAGAAAATTTGGTCATTACAAAAAAAATACCATTAACTCTGAATCCTGAAGGAATAAGATCAATGATAGCAAAAAAACTTGATGCAAAGACAGTCGATCTCATTGTCATCGATTCTTTCCTCGACTACGGAAGTATGCTTTCTTTCCTAAAAAGTGGAATGGATAAATTACGTTTTATAACTAACCCTATGGCTGGAGTGATCCTCACGCACCATACTAAAAAAGTATCTTCAGCCATATTGAAAAAAAATCCATTCCAAGCTTTAAGCGGCTCAAACATTTTAAGAAGTGCTTATACATCTGGCATTGTTATGTTTAAACCTAACGAACGTACAAATACTTTAAAAGTGATGTATGAACTTAGAAATAGCAAGCCTATAACAAAATACATTCGCAAAATTAATGGATGTTGGAAGACTATAGCTACTGCTTAGTTTTAATTAATTAAATTTAAAATATATTTAGAGGATTTTATGGATATCTATTGTGATTTTAATACTGCAGCTCCACTAAAGAATGGACATTATAAGCAATTAGAGGAGAAAGAACAGTTAAAAGATCAACTTCTACTAAATATCAGGTCTTGTCTTTCATACCTATTACCAAGGGGAACTTTTCGTGGTGATAAGTTTTATGTAGGCAATGTACAAGGTGATAAAGGAAAGAGTCTAGTAGTAGAATTAAGTGGCAGTGAAGCTGGCCTATGGCATGATTTTGCAACAAAAGAAGGTGGTGATATCATTGACCTTTGGGCAGAAGTACATAGAAAAAGCACTAGAACAGAGTTTCCTGAAGTAATGGCTTCTATAGCTCAGTGGCTTGGAAAAAAACACACTAATTACAAAGAGCAGAAAAGCATCAAATATCTAGAACAATTTTTGACTTGCAGTTGGAATTAGAGGTTGTCCGGAAACTAGTAAATTCAAGCATATTCCCTCTTTAACATAACCCTACTCATAGCTAGGTATATGAAATTCTCAGTGGATGTTGTGAGTAAATCATACTCCTTCGATAGCCTTCTATTCCTATTAACCCAAGCAAAAGTCCTTTCTACAACCCATCTTCTTGGCTGTACTTTAAACCCTTGTTCTCTTGTTGGTAGTAGCTCAGGTGGCGTATCTTTGTGCACCCAAAATCTACATGGAGGCCTTTTAACAATTTCAATATCTATGTCATATTCTTCCTTTATGTGATTCTTTAAATTTCTTCCTTGGTATCCCATGTCAGCCCACATTTTTTTAACTTTAGTATATTTTGTTCTCATATTGTTTAATGCTATTTTAATACCATCTCTATCATTTTCGTTAGCAGCGCCTACGTAACAACCTAGTATAAAACCCTGAGTGTCTGTAATTATATGCCTTTTTCTACCCTTTACTTTTTTACTTCCATCATAGCCTTTGATCCCCCCTTTTCTGTAGTCTTTACAGATTGACTATCTACTATACAGGCACTCGGCTGCTCATTCCTTCCTATTTTTCTTCTACTATATTTTGTAATTTCATAATTCATTTTCTCAAAAATTCCCTGCTTCTTCCATTGCCTGAACTGCTCATACACAGTCTTCCATAGCGGAAAATCATTTGGTAAATACCGCCATTGACACCCTGTACGCAATACATAGAAAATTGCTTCTAATATTTCTCTTTTGCTATACTTTGGCGGCCTTCCTCCTTTCTTGTATGATACTCTGAAGTGTTTTTCTATTCTTGCCCATTCCCTTTCGCTTAGATCTGTTGGATACTTTTTTCTCATCTTTACCCCGTACTAAAATTTCAGATATTATAGCCTTTTACTTGTTTCCGGACAACCTCTAAGAGGTTGTCCGGAAACTAGTAAATTCAAGCATATTCCCTCTTTAACATAACCCTACTCATAGCTAGGTATATGAAATTCTCAGTGGATGTTGTGAGTAAATCATACTCCTTCGATAGCCTTCTATTCCTATTAACCCAAGCAAAAGTCCTTTCTACAACCCATCTTCTTGGCTGTACTTTAAACCCTTGTTCTCTTGTTGGTAGTAGCTCAGGTGGCGTATCTTTGTGCACCCAAAATCTACATGGAGGCCTTTTAACAATTTCAATATCTATGTCATATTCTTCCTTTATGTGATTCTTTAAATTTCTTCCTTGGTATCCCATGTCAGCCCACATTTTTTTAACTTTAGTATATTTTGTTCTCATATTGTTTAATGCTATTTTAATACCATCTCTATCATTTTCGTTAGCAGCGCCTACGTAACAACCTAGTATAAAACCCTGAGTGTCTGTAATTATATGCCTTTTTCTACCCTTTACTTTTTTACTTCCATCATAGCCTTTGATCCCCCCTTTTCTGTAGTCTTTACAGATTGACTATCTACTATACAGGCACTCGGCTGCTCATTCCTTCCTATTTTTCTTCTACTATATTTTGTAATTTCATAATTCATTTTCTCAAAAATTCCCTGCTTCTTCCATTGCCTGAACTGCTCATACACAGTCTTCCATAGCGGAAAATCATTTGGTAAATACCGCCATTGACACCCTGTACGCAATACATAGAAAATTGCTTCTAATATTTCTCTTTTGCTATACTTTGGCGGCCTTCCTCCTTTCTTGTATGATACTCTGAAGTGTTTTTCTATTCTTGCCCATTCCCTTTCGCTTAGATCTGTTGGATACTTTTTTCTCATCTTTACCCCGTACTAAAATTTCAGATATTATAGCCTTTTACTTGTTTCCGGACAACCTCTTATAGTACTTCCCAAAGTAAATGATAAAGGTATAATAAGCTATTTGAGTTATAATGGCGTATAGTGTGGATTTAAGGGAAAGGGCAGTATCGATGATAGAAAAAGGGAAGTCAAAGGTTGAGGTGGCAGAGCTTTTGGAGATAGGAATAGCAACTCTGTACCGCTGGTTAAGAAAGAAAGCCGCTGGTGAAAGCCTAAGGCCATCGAAAAACGGCAGCTTTATTCGAAAAATAGACCCAAAAATACTCGAAGAATATGTTAAAAAGAATCCAGATCATACGCTGGCAGAGATGAAACAAAATCTTGGATTTGGAATAAATTCAATTTGGTATAGGCTGAAACAGCTAAGAATTACTTTAAAAAAAAGTTACACTATATCAAGAGCGCAATCAAGAAGATAGGCAGCGATTTACCGATAAAATCTCAAAAATAGACCATTCCAGCATCTTATATATAGATGAAGCAGGAGTTGATAATAGGTTATACCGAGAGTATGGACGTGCTCCAATAGGAAAGAAAATTTATGCAGATATTCCAGGAAGAAAACGAGAGAGAATCAGTATAATAGGCGGGTGGATTGGAAAGAGATTTATTGCACCAATGACTTTCAAAGGTGGGTGTGACAAAGAGGTATTCAATACATGGTTAGAGAAGATGTTATTACCTAAATTGCCACATGGTACTACAATAGTTATGGACAATGCCACATTCCATAAAACTCCCAAAACAAAGGAGTTAATAGATAATGCTAGATGCCGTTTGCTCTATCTACCAACATATTCACCAGATTTGAACCCTATAGAGCATTGTTGGAATACCATCAAAAGCCGCCTCAGACCTTTAATGCATAAATATACAGACTTACAACTTTTGGTTGGTAATACCATAATGGAAATTTATCATTCATTTTAGAAAATACTATAGTGTAACAAATAAAGATACTACTCATGCAATTGACAAAGCTACAGAAACTGACAGTAAATTATACAATATAAATAGTGAAGATCTTCAACCTATAAATGAAAGCAGCGAAGAAGCGCAAATAGAAAATACTGTAGAGCCAACTTCCGTTGATAGAGAAACTAATGAGCAAGAGCCAAATCCCGCTGAAATAGAACTATGTTTTACCACAGATGAAAAAGACAAACCACCAACAAAAACAACGCAACAAAGCCTGGCTGGTGTTGTTGGTGCAGTGTTGTTGGTAAATTGTGTTGCATTGTATATCATGAAAATGCCTGTAGTAGCAGCGGTTGTGGGAATAGTTGGATTAGCGTGCATAAGTTTTGCATTGTATAATGCTCTGAAACCCAACACCAAGCTCGAGAAAGTGGAGAACGTAGAACAACTGGATCCACAAAATCTTAAAGCTAGTGACATGCTTGAAAGACCATAAGCGTCAAGCAAATTTTTTAAATAAGATAATTTATTTAGAATATCTCTTAAGCTATTAACTTAACACCACCATGAAATTTTGAACATTTCCATTTTACCCTATAGTACGACTTGTTGTTTGTTCTGAGTTTGAGGCTCTGCTTATTCTTTCGTACCAACTCTCTTCTGTTTTCCTATTAGATTGACTCATAGCCTCAGAACGCATCAATTTTCCAGACCTTTCAAAATATCCCTGTTCAATAGCATCGTAGACCAGATACCCACCAAGCGAGCAATTCTTACCTAATTCCTCTTTACAATTTTTGAACTTTTCTAATATTTCCTCTTTATTACTCACTTCTACTATTATTTTATCTTTATCTTTCTTGTCAGGGTGCAAATTAACTTCTAATTCTCCTAAACTAGTACAGAAAGTTAATACTATATCGCTACCATCTGCAAGATCAGTGTAATGCCTTATACCATTTGCCGTTATAATTTCTACCTCACTTTTACCGATCTTTATTATATCTCTTCCGTATTCTATTTCTCCTTGAGTTAGCCCTAAATCCCTTGCTCCATCTGTGATTTTTGCAACATCTATCTTGCTGTTCTCTGAGTATTCTAAGTAAAAAGTAGAGTTACCTATTCTTACATCATTCAGCTCACTATTGGTTGCACTTTTCGCAACCTCAATAAACTTGTGAGCATTGCTAATATAATCTGCATAAGCTTTTATCATATTAGCTTTGTGATCTTTAAATTCATCCAGTGTATCAATTACATCAACATCAACTTTATTACCAAATACTGCTCCTCTTGATACCAATTTACATATTATGTCACTAGCGACTTTAGGATTCTTCTCTAATTCACCAATTCTTTTCATTACACAATCTATAAAATTATATGCTTTTTCATCCTGAGAAAGTCGTTGAGAAAAATCAAACCGTACTCCAGACTTTATAGCTTCATTTACAACTTCTCCTAGTTTATACATACCTTGGGCTTTAGATATCTTACCTAAAAATTCATTCAACTTTACCTGATTTGGCGTACTCCATAAAGTAGATTTTACACGATACTTTTCTCCCACATTATAAAAAGATCCACCGCAATCTAAAAGCGAACCTCCTTCTTTGCACGGATCGACTGCCCCTGCTGATAAAAGTAAATCCACTACTTTTTTATCAATATCCCTAGCATGATTAAGCACTCTTGATCCACCTCCTTCGTCTCGAATACTGAAAATTATTTTCAGATCTTCACTATCTCTGTGTTTATCCAGAAACTCTTTTAAACTTTTAGTGAAGTTAATAAAGTTAGCGACATAACCTGAACGATCTTTATCTTTACTCCATATACAATTCTCATATGCATCAAAACATTTATCAAGAATAGAATATAATTCTTTACTCAAATTCTTTTGGTTGTCAGTGAAAAAGCATTCCTCAATATAGTAGTGATGATTATCAATTGCAACTTGCAGTGGCGTTCCCCCTTTTCTATTCTGTATGTTAGGATTAGATTTTTTCTCTAGGAGCAAATTCACATAGTTGGTATGACCAATACTAGCCGCATAATGCAAGGGTGTTTCTCCTTTGTTATCCTGTATATTAGGATTAGCTTTCCCTTTTAAGAGAGAAGCTACACTAGCAAGCACATCAGTATAATGCAGTGGTGTCTTTCCTTTATTATTCTGTATATCAGGATTAGCCCCTGCTTCTAAGAGTAAATCTACAGTTTCATTATATTCTTTAGTTGTATTACCTACAGATGATACTACGTGTAATACTGTTAATCCAGACTCTCCTCTCTTAAGGTTAAGAACAGCTTTGAGATCTTGATTGTCCCTGTTGTTTCGTAAGAATTCTGTAAATTTCTTAACATAGTACTCACAATGCCTATCTTCTTTTGGATTATAATAACATGGATCTAAACCTTTAAGAATGTTTAATAATTCTCTATTTAACTTCTTTTGACTGTCTGTTAAATTAGGTGTGGAAGTAATCCATGTACACACTATACCCTGAAATGATAGCTTACTATCCATTAAAAGACGAGAATCAAGTGAAAAAAGATGTTTTTTTATAAGCTCGTACTCATCATCCCTTTCCTCTTTCTCTAGCTTTTTTGGTAACCCCTCCAATGTTTCATTTATTTCTGGATTTGTTTTCGCACTAGAAACCTGCTCAGGCTCTGGAATATCTCTAGTGAACATACTTACCCCCAGCTTACAAAGATATTATGTATAATACATAGCACGAATAAAAACTAATGCAAGCATAATTTTCTAACTTTGGTATTTTTTACTCCCATAAACTTCACTGACACTGATGCTTCTACTTTTAATTAGCTACACCTGCCAGTAACAACATTGTGCCTATTTACCGCCATCAAATGCAAAGAGGTGATACTCTACTTAAAAGCACTTGCCCCTTTTTTTCAGCTACTTTTCCTTAACTTGACGCGTATGCTTTTTTGAACATTCCAAAAGTAAAGCTACAACCATACTTACTAATAAACCAATTTTGTTATAGAGAGTTCAAAATTTCTTTTAACTCTTTTAAGTAAAAATTAAAAGATTTTACTTTATCTATTACTATTCGCCCATTATCCAATACTATAATCCTTTTGCCATAATTTACAGCATCCTCTAAATTATGAGTTATCATTACTGAAGTGATGTTATGTTCTTCTATTACTTTAGCTGTTATCGCAATAATTTCTTTAGAAGCTTTCGGATCTAAACTTGCTGTATGTTCATCCAGAAATAAAATTTGAGGTGGATGACTAATTGCAAGGGCTAATAAAATAGCTTGTTTCTCTCCTCCAGAAAAATTATTTATCGGTTGATTTAAAAGAGATAAAAATTTTTTAGGGGCATAGGTTTTAGAAATTACTTCTTTACTTGTAAAACGCTCATTCTTTGGGAACCTACTTTCCCATAGAAGAATATTTTCTTCCAGAGTTAATTCAGTGAATAATCTATCTTCAGCTTTTTGGGTTAAAGTAACAACCATAAAAGCCTTTTGGATAGGTAAGATTTTATCAATAGGTAATTGATTTAAAAATACTTCTCCTTTCGTTGGTGCAAGATAGCCGGCTAGTATTTTAGCTAAGGTAGATTTACCGCTTCCATTGGCCCCAAGTAACACTACAAATTCACCTTTGTCAATATTAAGGGTAGTATCATAAATTATTGGTTTATCACGGTTCGTTACTTTAAACTCAATTTCTTTAGCACATAAATAAGATTCCATATTTTTTCTTTATCTATAATTCCTGTTGCGTTGCAAGGATATAAATAATATTACCCCTAAAACAAGCTTCAAATTTACAGGATCAATTCCTATATGCAATATGCTGCTAAGGCTTACAAAGTAAAAAAATATTCCGACAAAACATGCAATTACTTGCCTAAAAATATGAAAATACTGAGGATTACCTCTAAAAATATGTAATCCGATGACGATAGCTCCAACACTAGTAAGCGCAAGTCCTATTCCCATATTAATATCCGCAAATCCATTTACTTGAGCAGCAAGCGCACCTGTTAGAGCCGCTAATCCATTACTTAATGCAAGACCTATAGTTCGATAAACTTCCGGTCTTTTCCCTAAAATACCCAATAAATTTTTATTATAGCCAAATGCTCGAAGTAATAATCCTAACCTTCCATTTAGTAAAAATACTAGTGATATAATGATAATACAATTGGTTATAATTAGTGGAATCAACCAATTTTCTAAATTAAATAATGATAAGATCGTTGGCGTTCCTAATATTGATATATTATGGCGTCTAAGTATTCGCAGATTAACCGAATATAGCATAAAGCTTGCAAGTATTCCGGCTATTAAACTACAAATACGGTCATTTTTTTGCATAAAACTAACTATGCTTCCAACTATCATACCTGCAAGCATACTAAATATTAATGCTGGAAATAACCCAAAATCAATGGTACGGGCAAATATACCGGCCCCTAAAACATAAGTACCATCAACAGTTAAATCTGTAATTTTCATAATTTCATAACTTATATACATCCCCAAAATAAGAGGTAGTATTAAAAAGGACTGTTCTAACGCTATAAATAGTATGTCCATTATTTGTTACTCAATTTCTATACGCTGAAATGGTAAAGAAGATATTTCAAGTTTAGTTAGAATCTTTTGTCTAGAAAATGATTTAGAATTAATAAAGAGCATTAAACTATCCATAAGCTTAAAAGGAATATTTTTAGGGAGAATGCCGTTTAAAACATCTTTGGCAATTAATCCACTATTAACTCCAATTTGCTTTTCTCGTACCCCTATTGCTATAGTTGCACCGTCAATTACTGACCCTTCATCTGAAGCAATTATAGGAATTGATCTATTATCCGCTTCTTGTTTTAAGATATTTATGCCACTTGCTAGTAAATGATCCTTTAAGATTAGAAAAGCTTGCGTACTTTTAGGGCTATTTTTTACCGCTAGCGGGAGATCAGTCAAGTTATTTATCATCATTTTATGGAGAACAATATTATTTTTTTTTGCATATAATTTTAATTCTTTTACTGCAGGTGCTACTTTTTCACTACTACTATATAATAATGTTATATCATACAACGATGGTAGTTTATCAATTAACTTTATTATCGATATTTCATCATTAACCCCAGTCACCAAGGGATGATTTTTGTTATTTATTGCTGCAGCTACACAAACGATAGGTTTATTTTTTATATGAGAAATAGTCATTAGAGAGGTAGAAGAACCAATAGGCATGAGTATGTCTTGCTGCTGCATTTGCTTAATTATTGTGAGTAAAATATTAGGATCCCCATGAGCATTTTTAACTGTAATTTTAACACTCTGGTCTTGCAACGACTCTTTAATTCCATTAACAATCTGAGTCATTGCTTCATGTTCAAGAGGTACAATAATACCAATATTTTTATGATTAGCATAAACTGCAACAGTAAAAAATGGGATAGATAGAAACGCTAAAAGATACTTCTTATAATAAAAAGCTTTAAAGATGACGGAAAACAACATCGTGATACACTATAAAAACTACAATTCAAACAAAGCCTAAAATTGATGTAAAATTATTTACGCCAACGCCACCCTTGATTTAAATTATTAATTTCTACAGGTATCATATATATAAGTTCTATTATTATATAATTAAGTCTAATATGTTTTAAATATAATGTCAATTACATTTGAAGCAGTGAAAATAGCATTAGAAACATACTGCGAATTAGCGTCGTAAAGGATTTAATTATTTACTTTCCCCAAAAACACAAAAATAGTACGTATATTTACGAGAACGCGTTGCGTAAAAATAGGGTTGTAAAAATAAAAGCTTGAAATTTTTGCAACAAAGCTAAGCGAATTAGTTCATATCTAAATATGACCAAAGTAGGCTAATATAGCTGGTTTTAGAGTATAATAAAATCACCATATAAAAAAGTTCGTATGGTACATATGGTAGACCATCGCATCCCAAAGAAAAATGTTCTCACGGGTAGCGGTTTTTGTTGCTGGAAATGGTTGGATTATTTAAGTTATTAGCAATATATAATACTAAATTAATAGTAATTCATTTGAGAACAAAAAGAAAAATTTATGATAATTTTACATTTCAAATGGATATTGTTCTTTTTATAAAAAATATTCCTATACTATGTAAGGTCAAGTTCTAATCACATCAATTTTTCTTCCAAATTAAATCTTATCTTTTACAGTGGATCTTACGTTTAAATTATTTTATATCCAAAATTAAGGAAGTTATTCTAAACGGTACACAACTTCAGCATCTAAAGCTAGCTGATTTTAAGAAAATATCGCTCTCATGAATGTGCTTTACGGACAAAAGCTTTATTAATATCTTCTATATTATTGTTAATAAACAACCCCCCAAAAAAAATATGCAGAAATAAATTAAAAGACCCATTACAACCAACGCGTAAATATGGAGTAAAGAAATACTTCATTCACCTATTAACCTCTACCTACTGCCTCTACCATTGCTATGATCATAAACTCTATTCACTCCATCAATTTCATCCAATACAGATTGCGGACCAAAATCAATTGATATCACTCTTTCTCCGCCTAATTGCAATGCTCCCCCACCTCCACGCTGTGGATATTGGAGTTCTAAAAATTGTAATAGTAATGGATCAATTTCATGTTGAATTCCTGGACGACCTTGAATCAATCTACCCCTAGGAGAAGATAGAGAATCATTTTGGAATAATTGTGAAATATTTCTTCTCCGATTTCTAAAGTATTGTTCATTTCTTTGAGGTTGTCTAGTGTCATTTCCAATTCCTGCACTAAGAAGACCACGTATATAACCTATAATACCTTCACCTTTCTCTCCAAAGTTACTATTTCCCTGTAAAGCTTGATCAATAGCTTGGTTAATATCCCTAGCATTTTCGTATGCCCATATGCCACAATTATGGCCATCTGTTTGCTGATGAACGGAAACATCATGGACATTATCATCGCTAATATCACATTCTCTTAAAGCTCCTCGAATATTATTGTCAATACGACTATCTGGACCAAGTGAATCAGCATAATACCCATAATAATTTCCATTTTGGTGGACAATAACTAATGTAACCCAATGACGATTACCTACATTAATAATAGCAGTTAATCTATCTTTTTCACCCGAATCTACTTTTTGTTTAAAGTTATCTATGTTACTACTTAATAAGTCCCTACCTGTTGGATCATTTTGATTTCCATCGACTCCTACTGAAGTTATTGCAAAATCATGACGATCATTAGTTGGATTAGATCGATCATCATGGAAAGTATATTGTCGTGCAGCGAAAAACATGTCATGAGTTTGTAGCCAATAACGGAAATTTTGATTTTCTGTTGCAAAGTCTAGTGCAAGTAGATTATGCACATCTTCTATTTCACGAGCGTTGTTTCTACGAAGGATAGTGTTTATTTGTTGTAATATTCCTTGTGCTGTAGAAGTACCACCTCCCCTTATTCTTGACCTTAATGTTTCTATTGCCTGTGCTCTAGTACCTTGCAAGTAACTAAATGGAACGTGCAGATTATCATCTATATCAAGCAAAAAAATCGAGTTCTGTCCTGGTCTTTTTTCCATGTAAAAGCGCCTGAAATTTTCACGAGTTTGATCTGACAATAGATTTTCTGGTGGATTTTCATCAATAACACTTTCAGGTCCCACTAATACTTCTGGTCTTGAGTCATGACCACGACGATCAAGTCTATGTACATACACTGCTTGTTGTGGAAGAGATATAAAGTCTTCTGCTCTCTGTGCACCTCTATTAAATACAGCATAAGACAAAACCACCTCATTTCCAGAAGTAATAGGCAAATATCCCCTTTGTTTGCTCATCAATTCTGTTATTTTGTACCTTGCCTCGTCTTGCTCCTGTTCTACTTCTTCTGCATTATCAGCAAATCCTAATACATATCCAATTGGGTGAGTATCTGCTGTAGGTTGTCTTAATAATAGAAGACCTAGTCTCTGTTCTGTAACTCTTGTAAGTATTACCCTTTCTCCTTCTTCTTCCTGCCACCTTTTTAAACTATATGTTTGACCAACTTTATACATAGCAAGCACTTTATAAGGATTATCACTAGCATAAAATGTACCATGTAGTATAGAGCGAAACTTATCTTTGCTATTTACATCTATTATCATATTGCCATGCGTATCTTCTGGCATTAATACTGCAGAAATGTTTCTAAATAATTCTTGATGCTGAAATCTATCTTGCCAGCCATCATTCATAACTTGATTTAAAGCATTATGCACATTTCCAGCATTAGGCACTTGCACAAGATTACCACCAAGAAAATTATTTGCATTATTATTTTGGTAATTGTGATATAAACCAAGGTTATCTGTATGAATATTAAGGCCAAGTTGATTATTAAGTGTGCATGAAACTTCCCGTACATGAACATTATTTCCGTCAACATTAAGATCTTGTAAATTGATGGCTCCTTGTTGTACAGCGTTGTTATCTCTAATATGAAGTATAACTATATCAGAACCTTGAGTATGGAAGACCATGGTTAAAGCATGATTCTCATCACCATATCTAAATATATACTTTCTTACACGTTGTTGAACTGCGTTTACTAATCTGAACTCTTCTAAAATACTATTCCCAAAAGCAAAACCAGTTATGCAATCAAATATTCTGTTATAATTCTCTGCATTTCTTGGTATTTCGTTAGGAAGATGTTGAAGCAAGAAATCTCTAATATTTTCTCTAATTCCTTCATCCTCCAAACACTCAAATAATCTTTGTACCAAAGGAAATCTATTCTCTAAAAACTCTACTGTATCAATACTAAAAGGATCTATATTCAGATTAAAATTTAATCCAATACAAACAGCATTTCTTGATTCAGTGTGAATAGATATAAATGAAGAAGCATGTAATCTTTTAGCATCAGCTCTAGCGCGGTTTAATGCAATATCAGACGATGTCCTCCATCTAGTAACATTAATAACGATAGGAATGTTTTCTCTCTCTGCCTGATGACATATAAGAAAAGCAACATATGAATTTCCAGGAGACAAGTCAAGGTCAATATCTATTGTGTAGAGATGAATAAAATTTGCCAACAAACCTAAGAAAAATCCGTGACTCTCAAACTTTTGACTGCGATTTTGAATGTCATTTTGTAGGCTGCCTAGGTAACTACGATAGATTCGAGTTATGTATGGCAAAATTCCTTCATTTATTCCACGTTCTATATTTATTCTTTGGTTACTTGCTAGCACTTCCATAAAACTGAAATCCCTTGCTGACCCGGTGCAACTTGCACAAAATTGACCAAATGACCAAGCTGTACTCTCTGATCTTGATTGAGTCGTATACTTCCTATTTCCTTAACTGTCAACAAACTGCGTGGCGCAGGCGCATTAATCCCCTTAAGCCTATTGCGTTCTATATGCCTAAGAAGGCTAATCTCAGACGCTGAATATTTAGCAAATCTATCTCTACCTTGAGAATCTTTTTCACGAATCACCTCGAATACTGTTGCAATCGCCTCTCCCTGACTCTTGCCCTTTCCATGCATGCATACTTTGTATTGCTCAAAATTTAGGTCTTCTTCCCTTAAATTTGGATTTTGCCCTCTAATCTCTCGCACTAGAGCATTTCTTTCCCTTGTACTGAACCTTAACCCATCACTATTAAGACGATCAGAAATACTGTAGCATCTGACAACTTGCTGTCCGTCACGATAAACAGCGACTTTTAGGTTCCCTGTATTTCTATTTCTACCACCTGTATCAATACCATGATTATCAAAACGAAAATACACTCTCTCATTTGCTTTTAAGATATTAGCATCATGAGCAGTAGCAAACATACTGAAAAAGAATACAGGAAGGAAACGTCCTGTACTTACATGATACAAGAAAAATGGACATTGATCTAAAAAGGATTCAAACTCTTGTCTAAAACCATCAAGATCTCCATCCACTAAACTTCTTATTAAAGACACAAAGCACCTCTCTATTTGCTAAGACCAGAAAAACCACTCACATTAATGAGTAGACTAGATTCTTCTTTTCTTATGAGAACCAGAAATACCACTCACACTAGGAGCTTCAAACTCAGACTGTGGGCCATCACCAGAACCATCAAGTGGCAAAGATACCTTAGATTGAGACCGCAAATTATTCCAAGGACCATCACCTACAGAAGGTAAAGTTACTTTCTCTAACTGAAGAAATAACTCTTCTGCAAACTTGCCGTAATCTACACCTTTCCTCTTTCCTTCCCTACCACATATTCTAAGATTTTCTATCATGACTTCTTTAAAAAGGTCAAACTTTTCAGGAAAGCAACCTTTGGCAAATGAAATCATATCTAATATTTCTTCTTTCTCTATTTCCCTATCGGGCTTACAAACATCTTCTCGTTTCCAATTAATGATTAATCCCCCAAGTACACTCTTTATAGGAACTGTATAATTAGAAGTATTAACAGAGGTCTCTCTGTATTCAGCAAAGCGTTCACATTTCCAAATCTCCATAATAAGGGATCTAGCTTGAACACTTAACTCAGGATTTTTCAACATCACATTTGAAAGTGAATAAAGAAAAAGTTCATAGTCTTGCTGTGAGAATATCTTGTCCGAACAGTCTCCTCCTGCTGAAACGCCTTTATAACACCAGCACTGTACCAAATCATGAACCGTATCAAAAAAACATGACTCTATTAATTCAGCAAGAAGGGAATATACTCCCTTATCTTTCTGCAATAATTTCTGTAAAAGAGTATCTTTATCGCCTATATTCCTTACACAAAAATCTAAAATAGGAGCGTCTTTCTCAACAGATTGAGGACGAGAAAGAGCAACAATAGCTTCTGTAAGCTTCTTCTCCTTATCTTTTTCCTCTAACTGATTATAAAAATACTCTACCCCTTCGCTCCACTTAAGTTTTACAGCACTGTCAAAACCTTCTACTGCATCATACTTCTTTAATTCCCCAGATTCTCTATCGATCCAGAAATCAAACACAGGACCATTTCTCTTCATGGATGATAGCAGAATGTTTCTTACATATTGATCACTGATCGGATTACCTTGACTATCTACCTCTTCTGAAGTAAATTGACCTCTAGAGAGTACAAACTGTTTGTTGAAAAAATCACCTATCTTGCCCGTTATACAGTACCTAGATGCCATACCATACCTTGGTAGTGGGTTATCGATTTCTCCTATTTTCTCTTCAGTCAATTTCTGACCTAAAACAGTATTATTTAACCTTGTACCTAACCAACAACCTTCATCTCGAAAAACATTATATAAGAATTCCAGCTTATCATCCTTAAAAAGTTTGATATACTCTATATAGGTCTCGACCCACCTTTTAATAGCTAACTTTCTTCCAGCCGCAATGTCACGATCTGTATGTTTTATCACATCTTGTAGCTTTTTAAGCACTTCAGCCTGACGTTTTGTTTCTATTGGCATTTAAACCTCCCTATATCATGAAAACAACGCTATGGTACTAAATTTGTAACTAAGTTACAACACCTAATTACTCCAGAAAGACCTATTTGATACCCAAACGTTCTGGTCAGGCCTAGAGAAATCTGTCTGGAATTATTGAGTATTTTCTAGAAATCTTAATTTGACAGCTAACACCAGGTTTTCTGGAGACTATAGGTGATGCACTTTTTCTATTTATATTCCCAAGAATAAGGTCAGTAGATATGTTGTTTTCCAGAAGAATATTAGTAAGATTAATTGGAGAAGTGCTTATGACTTTAACTAAGTGTGTTTTAACTTCGCCCTTAAGTTCTGTTCAGCAGTATCTGTTAGTGTTAGGTAAGGTTATGGTTGTAAATACAAAATCCGATCAGCAGAGGGCTGAAGATGATCTATATACTGTTTTGAGATTCAAAGAAAAAGGAGATTTTGAAAGACGGATAAGAGAACTGCTTGTTAACGATTATAAGAAACTTAAAAAACCACTGAGCAAACTCCTTGGTAAGTTAGAAAGTAAAATAAGGACTGATAAAGAGAATAACCAAGCAGCCAGAAACGTTTATGATCAAATCAAAAAATCTAAAACTAATGAAGATAAATTAAGTAATTTATTGAACTTTAAAAAACAGCTAAAAGCTTTCCTAAAAAATCAAGATGATTGTAGTATTGTGTTAAATGCGATTGACTCTGCAAGTGTTATCCCTGTTATTGAAGTTAATGGTGTGCATCCAAAAGATAGTGAGATCAAAAAGTTAAAAAAAGCTCAACCTCTCACCTCTAACAGACAAGACTTTGAAGAAGCTCTAGGATACATAGAATCACAAGAAAAAGTTATGGGGATTACATTAGAGGAAATTATGGAATACAAGCAACACTCTGTTAAGATTTTTCTACTGAACCGTGTTCATTCATGCAAAAATGGGCATTCTCAATTGCATCCTGATGTAAAAGAAGCTATAGCAATATTATCAAATGATAAGCTGAGAGCTTTCTACGATGAAGAAGTAAAGAAGAAGACGCTACAACCAATATTGTCCTACAAAGAATGTGAACAATTATATGATAAAATTAACTATGAAAAAAATGAATCTCGTATTATAATCGAAAGAGAAGAACTTGGAGAGAATGTTAGGAGGGTAATGGGAGTGAAGCGCTTTACGAATGAAAGCAGTAGAGAAGATCAGAAAAATGGTACTAGTCCAACAGGAACTTCTACAAATTATAGACAAGAGCAAGTTGCCTCTAGTGGTGATAGAACACTTTATAATAGTGATATACCTTCACTAGGTAGATCGATTAAGAGCAGCCGAAGTGCACTGTTTATGCCATTTGGAGCTTCTGTTGATACGAGTACCCCGATTAAACCTGCCAATCCATCTAACCTAGTTACCACTGGTGAGAATTATACTAGTAATGCAGATCTGAGTGATGAATTGAACGTAAGTGAAGTAACTAAAATTGTTGAACGAATGGAGCTATTATCCAATAGTTTAAAAAAAATCCAAGAAATTGTGGAAAAGCTGGGTAATACTACACTAAGTGAAGAAGTGATAGTTCATGAGAGACATTTCAAAAAGTTTATGGATTTTGTAGGAGAAATTCTCGTAGATATTGGTACAAGATTACCACAAAGTGATTCTAAAAGCATGTATCTTGAACAAAAATTGAAGGGATTGGAAAAGATGAATGAATCCTTAGATAACAGTGTTCAAGAGTTAGAGAAAAAAGTAGATAAACTTGAAAAAGAGAATAAAGATTTTCTAGCAGAAAATGATGAACTTAAGGAAAAACTTGCTACAGCGAAAGAAGAAAAGGAATTGCTATTTAATAAAAAAGAAAAGATGCAGGAAGTTATAAATGGGCTGAATGAGAACAATCAACGATTAATGCAAAAAATAAATGGGTTAGAAGATGATTATGAGTATTTGTTAAGAGCGGAAAAGACAAAAAGAGAAACCGAAGATTCGTGTATACAAGTGGAGGATGCAGATATACCGGAAGGAAAAGCTGAGTTATGTAAAGACTATGAAATTAAACTAGTAAAGCTGGAACAAGAGATAGATGCAAAAGGGAAACAATGTGAGGAATTGCTATTAGAAAATAGTATATTACGAGGAAATATAGAACGATTAAAGGAAGAGAATAAACGATTAGAAGGCATTGAAGAAAGCTTTAGTATCGATCCCTCACATTTTTGCTCTGTAAAAAATTTGCATGATGAGCTTATTCTAGCTAATGAACAGCCGGAAAATATTGATATATCAATCCAGGATGAGATGGATTCAAAAGTTGCCACTGAGTCTGTGGGTGTTAATGTAAAACAAGGTTATAGTAAAAGGACTAGCAACCTATCTCGAGTCTCTGAACAAAGTTCAGCAGTAAAATCTCAATTCTCAGAAGCAAGAGCTCAGAGTAGAAAGCAAATAATTTATGCCTCTGCTTCTCTTATATTATCTGGAGTATTTGCTGTTGGCACAAGTTTAACAATGTCTCATTTAGGAATATCTATTTCACTTGCTTTGACTGCATTAACTTTCCTTACATTGGGATGTTATTGTTCATATAAGGCAAGTACAACGCTTAGGAATATTGAACTTGATCGAACTTTTAAAATGGCTGATCATGAAGCTGTTTTTATGGTTCCCAGCTTATAACTATGTGGAAAAATATATTGTTTTACTCACCCCAAGAAAAGAGATAATGGGAAAGATAAAAAGGTCTATCAGTTCTCGGTGCGGCAGATTAATTTCTGACGGTGATATAGAGCATTACTTATTTCTCTAGAGAATAGGAAATTGGCGAATAGAGTTCTAGGTGTAGAAGGAGATATAGATGAAGAAAAGACCAGATTTAGTAGAAAAATATAAGGGCTTCTTTGTAAATGATAGTAAGGGAACAGCAAAGTAGTTATATTAAGGGACTGGTTTTATGTTCTGAACTCAGATTTTCGTTAGGTTATAAAAGAAGTAATATCGAGACCTTACTTTGAAATTCCAGATTATCAGAGTACTTTGCTCTTCTGAAGTGAGTGATGTTGGAATACCTCTGGATCGCAGTACTAATAACCAAAATTAAAGAGTAAATAGTTTATAATTTAAGTATTTATAATAGAGAAATTAGCATGTATCTAAATTTGAGCAGCAAATACCTTGAAATTACCATCAATTCAGTAAAATTGAAGAGTTTTAATGGTTTAATCATGTAAAGTATTCAATAAACTGCCGTTTTTAAATTTTATCAGACTCAGTTAAAAGAGTGGAGATTTTAATGATTTACCTCAAATCTAATTAAGAGTTAAAGTGAGAAGATGTTTTAGTTTTTATGCACCTTCCTCTCTACTAATTAAGGCGTTCTTTTTATTTGCGGCTTTTCAGACGTACGATTCTGCTTAGCAACCAATCCGGTACTTCTCTACCCTTTTCCCACTTAGCAAACCTCATCTTTTCTTTTAGGTAGTACTCTCTGTAAGCTTTTACTGAATGACTAGACTTATATTGATCTGGTAACGCCTGTACAAAAGGCTTTATATCGGTTGATTGAAAAACAAGCAAATTCTTATTACTATCACACCAATCTATAACTTCTTCTGATCTATGTTTTCTTTTATATCGCCAAGTATACTCTTTGCACAGCTCCCTTCCGTATTTTATTAACCAGAAAAAGTTCCCTTTGGATTGTCTAGCCCATAGAGAACAAGGGTGGTTTTTGTGAGTAAGTTTATATGGAACTTCTATATTCTGGTCTGTGATGCTGACTAAAGGATTTGGCACTTTTAATGCTATTGAAAAAACATTACTCAGTAACTGAGCAGTTTCTAATAGCATTTTTACTATATGCTTATCACATAACATTTTTGCCGCAATCTCTGGGTTTTCATCTAGTACAAAGATGTTCATCTAAACATCCAAAGAGCTTAAGTCTTTAATTTCATTAGCTGTAAGACCAGTAGTTTGAGCTATGATATCAATAGAAACTCCTGCTTTAAGTAGATTCTTTGCAACTTCAATTTCCCTCTCTTTTCTGCCTTTTTCATGTCCGATGAGGATGCCTTTTGCAGTAGCATCATCAAGTTTTTGAGCAAGGACAGCCTGTTCATCAAGAATACGTTTTATTTCCTGTTCATAGGCAATAAATTCTTTTTCTGACCAGTTGAACCTATTTAGTTCTTCATAGGCCTTTTTAATTATTAGATCACTACCTATTATTTTTTCCAGCTCTTCTTCACTAGTCTCATCTGCATATTTAAAGAAGTAGACCCATTTCTCAACAATACTTGAAAGCTGATCTTCTTTGGTTTTTGGAAATTTAGGCAACTCAATAAATATAAAGTAAAAATCTTTTAGATCATGTTCATTAGTATCTTCATCGCGAATGGTATGCTTTGACTTATACTCAGACTTATCAGGAAATAAAATACAGTCTGCTATAGCAATAAAGATAATTTCCTTAAGGTCATGATATTGATCGCCTTTGTCAGCCTGTCTTGAATAGGCTTTAGCAGCATAGTATTGAGCACGTTTTTCAAAGCCCTTAGTTTTAGCGACCTGCATTTCGACTATCACTTGCAGCCCATTTTTATCTCTACAAAGAGCATCAACAATGCTTTGTTTTTTAGAAGCAATATCAGGATCTTGAATAGTACTTAAAAACTCTATATCCTGTATTGCATTTGTTCCAGCAAAGCCGAGAATATCATTAAGAAAGTGAATAAGGATATCTTTATTTTTTTCAGTACCAAAGATGCGCTTGAACGATATATCATTCTTGGGATCGAGAAACTTCGAAAGAGCCATAGGAAATCCACTTAAAAAGCATTAATAATTATACACAATTGTGAAGAAATATTCAACTAAAATTCAAACATAGAAAGAAGCATCCCTTTTGTATATCTTTATTTGGTAGTATTAACCTGTATAATATTTATGGCAAATATCTCGATAAGGTACAAAATAGCACAAAAAGTAAGGAGCTGGAGGTTAAAGCGAGGTTATACTCAAAAAGATTTAGCGGGAAAAATTGGCGTAACGTATCAAGTAGTACTACAATATGAAAAAGGAACACGTAAAATTTCGATTGAGAAATTGTATGCTATAGCAGAAGTGTTATCGGTTGGCATCATAGATCTTATTCCTGTATCAAGTGAAAAAATTTGCCTTAAAAACGAAGAAGAGGAAATATTAAATCTAGTAAGAAAATATAAAACGATTAATGATCAAGAGTTGCGCAAGGTGTTTTACTTGCTAACAAAATTTACCCGAGTTGGTGAGAAAAGTAGTAAAAAAGCAGAGAAGGTAAAAATTGCAAAGGGTATGGTTAAAGCAGGAATTTCTGTTGATATTGTTTCACAAGCAATTGGCCTCTCTGCTAATGAGTGTGTTGAAGAAAAAACAGGTTCTATCTACTACCAAATAGGAAAAAAGATAAAAGAATGGAGGCTAGTGAGAGAGTATACTCAAAAGGATTTGGCTGAGAAAATGGATACAACACGTGATGAAATAAGCAACTATGAGCAAGGACGTGTGGCCATTCCACTGGAAAAATTATATGCAATAGCAGAAACATTATCAATTAGCATTACAGATCTGCTCATAGAGGAAGATGAGATAGTAGAAAGTGAGCTACCTGATTTAATAAAAGAATACAAAAAAATTGAGAGTCAAGAATTACGCTATGCGCTAATAAAATCTCTGTTTGAAAGCATACAAATTTGCGAAGAAAAAGTGAAAAGAGCAGAAAAGATGAAAATTGCAAAGGATTTAGTGAAAGGAGGAATTTCTACCGATATTATTTTGCAAATAACAGGCCTCTCTTTAGGCGAAATTCAACAGATTTAAAATAAAAAATCAGTATATATTAATATCTTTACTCTTAGATGAAAAAATAAGTAAAAAAGATTGAGAAATTGATTTGACTTCACTCGAAAGCTATGGCTTTATGCCAATGCTGATAAAAAACAGCAGTAAATATCTAAAAAAAGTTTGTTGTTAGTGAAAGGTAAATTATATGAATAAAAGTAAAGAAGAAATCGAATTCAGAATATTAGAAAGCAAAGGCAAAGCACTACTTGATCGTGAAATAATGGAAACGTTTCTAAGTGCAGTACATGAAAGCCCACAGGCTCAAGAAATTGCTAAAAATTTGGTGAATACTTATACAGGAGTAGGAAGGATTTTAGGTAGAGAAATGGATGACCTGAAAGTTATAGAAGGAGTAACTGATTCTGCAGTAGCAATGATTATGTGTGTTAAGGAAACACTAGAAAGGGTACTGAAAGAAAAGCTTAAGAGTGAGCCAATCATGGACTTACAAGGGATAGTAGAGTACTTAAACGTAAGTATAGGCCACTCAGAAAGGGAATGTGTAAAAATACTGTACTTGAATAAAAGGCGTCAACTAATTGGAGAAGAATCCTATATTGGTGAAATGGAAAAAGCATCAGTATACATAAAGGAAATTACAAGAAAGGCATTAATGAAAAATGCAACATCAATAATAATGTCACATAACCATCCTGGAGGGAGCTTAGAGCCATCAGAAGAAGATCAAGCAGTAACGAAGAGCTTAGCAGCAGCATGTAGTACTGTAAGCGTAAAATTGTTTGACCATATTATCATCACAAGTGGAGGCTATTTCAGCTTTCGAGAAAATGGATTGTTATAGTAGAAAGTATTTGCAAATCTACTCATTATAATTTATAATGAGTAGTAAGATGTATAAAGTTTATTGTACGCTTAAAAAGTATTTTTAATATGAGGTTTATATGACTAGTAAAGATCGGAATAAAAAGACTAATGTTAATCACAAGAAAATATTTGGTGCTCTTGAAGGCGTTGATATAAAGCAGTCTAAATTTGTGAGTAAAATTAATAACCAGAAGGAGATAAACCGGGAGGCCTCCCCTAGCAGAAACATTCGCGAAAACAAAATCAACTACGGGAAAAGCCTTGACTATGTTTATGGCACAAAACCTTTAAATGATCAAGCAGAAGATTTAAATCCATTTGCTTCAAATTTGCAAAAAATAAAACCAAGTGCAAGCGAAAGTGAAAAGTTGAGCTGGTTTAAGAGTGCTGTAGTAGAGACAAAAAACGTAAATGCATTGCATAAAGTTATAGAGCAAGTATTAGCCTCTGGAGCAAGAGTAAATGCATGTAATGATGGGGAGTGGAGCTTCGCAGAATACATGATATTGGGCACACACTTTCACAGATTAGAAAAAAGTGATCGAAAAAAGATAATGCGTAAGCTAATGCTAAGTGGTGCAGAGTTTCATGATACTCTACTACAGAATAAACTGATAGGTGAAATCTATAATGAGCTACAACCAGAAGTTCAGCCACAGATAGATGAGAGACTAGAAGAACTAGAGAAAGCTGGCGAAAGTGCTGTGCAAGAAGGAGAATTAATAGATGTTGAGATAGATAATACAACATCGTACATAGAGTTTTCTGGGAATAGCAAGGTAGAGGTAGCCAAAATACTGAGAGAGTTAGGGAGTAACATTTTAAAAATGGGTAATAATGCAGTTGAGATCAGAAGGGAGGAAGGAGGTGCAAGAAATTACGTTGATGTATCAGATGGTAGCTCCGTTGTGTTAGAATTTCCTACAAGCCTTGGTAAGCTAAATATTGTATTGTACCAGGACGTAAAAAACTGCAGTCAGGTACAAGTAAAAGTAGCGGATAAGGAAATGTGGGCTGAATTACAAAAAAGAGGAGAAGAAATTGGAAAAAATTGCCTTTTTGGGGGAGTGAAACTTAAGAAAGTGGTAGAAAGAGGTAATTTCACTAGGTGCGGCATATGGAGTGAAAAGCAGAAGGAAGTAAGTGAAAAATTGTTTTCATGGGCAGACAAAGTACGTGAAAATAGTAAAGAAACTTGTAGGGCACTTTAATTCATCAATTTAAAGGTTCCAGAGTCTGGCTATTATATCTGGAGCCTTTGAGCTATAGTATAAAATATTATATGTATGGTTCTTTTTGTGGAAAAAAGTCTAGATTATAAAGTGGGAGAAAAATTAAAAAGTTGGAGGTTAGAGAGAGGGTATACTCAGAAAGATTTAGCAGAGAAACTTGGTGTAAAGTACTGGGTAATACTTCAATATGAAAAAGGGAATCGTAGAATTTCAATTGAAAGGTTATATGCTATAACTGAGGCACTATCAATCAGTATTACGGATCTAATTCCTATATCAAAAAGCTGTCTTGAAGATGAGGGAGAAGAAATCTTAAATCTAGTAAGAGAATATAAAAAGATTAATGACCAGGAGTTACGTAAGATGTTTTGTTTACTAACCAATTTTGTCCAAGTTAGTGAAAAAAGTAGTAAAAAAGCAGAGAAAATAAAGATTGCAAAAGGTTTGGTTAAAGCAGGAGTTTCTGTTGATATTGTTGCAAAAACAATTGGCCTCTCTGCTGATGAATGCGTTGAAGAAAAAGGAGGTTCTATTTACTGCCAAATAGGAAAGAAGATAAAAGAATGGAGGCTAGTGAGAGAGTATACTCAAAAAGATTTAGTAGAAAAAATGAGTACAACACGTGACGAAATAAGCAACTATGAGCAAGGAAGGACTGCTGTTCCACTTGATAAATTATATGAAATGGCAGAAGCATTATCGATTAATATTACGGATCTACTAATAGAGGAAGGGAGTAAAGTGAAAAATGAGCTACCTGATTTGATTAAAGAATACAAAGAAATTGAGAGCCAAGAACTACGGCATGCACTAATAAAGTCTTTGTTTGAAGGGATACGGATTTGTGAGGAGAAAGTGAGAGAGATAGAAAGGATTAAAGTTGCAAAGGATTTAGTAAAAGGGGGAATTTCTATTGATATTATTTTGCAAATAATCGGTTTATCCGTTGATCAAATTGCATGAAAATTTATTTCTAAGTAAGGTATATATGTTTGTTTCTGTAAGCGATATTAGTTCTATAAGCTACAAAATAGGACAAAAAATAGAAGATAGCAGGTTAATGCGAGGGCATACTCAAGTAGAATTGGCAAGTGAAATAGGTTTAACATACCAAGAAGTAAACAGCTATGAAAATGGGTATATTCCTATTCCAATTGAAGTACTATATGTAATAGCAAGAGTATTGTCAGTTAATGCTATAGATTTATTACCCGAACCAGTAATAGTAAGGGAAGACAGCTATGAAGACGAGGAAATACTCTATCTAACGAAAATATATGAGAATCAAAAGTTAGGCAAAATAGTACCTTCATTAGTCAGGTTTGTTCATATTAGCGAAAAAATTAATCAAGAAGAGGCAAGGTTGGAAATAGCAAAAAATCTAGTGAAAGAAGGAGTTTCAGTTGACATAATTTCCCAGGCAACCGGCTTATCTATTTACGAGTATGATAATACAGAGAGAGAAATCTGCACTGATTCTATATATTACAGAATAGGGCAAAGAATAAGAGAATGGAGGTTAATAAGAAGGTATACTCAAAAAGATTTAGCGGATAAAGTTGGCGTAACACTCAAGGAAATACATGAATATGAAAGAGGTTATACTACCATACTATTTGATAAATTATATGAAATAGCAGGAGCATTATCAGTAAATATTAAAGTCTTGCTACCTGAAACGAGAGAAAGTAAAAAGCTATTGAGTTTAATAAACGAGTACAGAGAACCGGAATCATTAGATGCGTTAGTCAAATCTCTATCTGAAGATATGAAAAGCGGCAAGGAAAAAGTTAAAAAAGCAGAGAAAATCAGGGTTGCGAAAAATCTAGCAAAGGCAGGTGTTGCAATTGATATTATTGTGCGAGCAAGTGGCCTAACTGCTGATGAGTGTGAAAATTGAATTGTGTTAAAGACGGTACTGAGAAACATTATATTAAGATATAAGTAAAGATGGTTACGTATTTAATACATCTATTCTGAAAATTTGTTTAGCTGACTCAACTGAAGCATTTTCGTAAAGTTTTGCTGCTAATTTGCTTGTTTGATAACTTTCTTTAACGTCTTCACAGCTAACACTGAAAACACATATTGCTAATGCTAGCAGAGAAGCTAGTTGGTAAAATTGCCACAGCCGTCAGTACTCCCGATTACTTTTCCTGATAATGTGATAGTATTCGCAAGTATTATCATATATTACAAAAAAATCAGTTAGCATTTCTGTTTATTAAAATTATACAATAAAGCTGCACTTTATATAATACTTCTCAAATCATTTCTACTAAATATTTATGAATATGGTTAAACAGTAGATAGAGGAAAACTTGTCTAGTATTGATCTTTTTTATAGTAAAGTTATCTCATAAAATATTAAATTGGGAGTTTTATGGATCACAGATTAAGAGCTTATTTGCTTGGAGTTACCTGGTTTATACTCAGTTTACTTAGTAGTGTAGCTAATGATACTATATCAAAATATCTAAGTTTACATCTCCAAAGTTTTGAAGTAATCTTTTTCCGCTTTTTATTTAGCACTATTACCCTTGTACCTTTTATGCTTTACTATGGAAGAGAAGCTTTTAAAACAAGTCAAATATCTATTCAGATAACTAGAGGAGTATTGTTATTTGTTGGAATAACCTTGTGGACCTATGGGTTAGCTATTTTTCCCATAGTAACTGCAACAATTATAAGTTTTTCTATACCATTATTTGTTATACTTCTTGCAATCCCTTTACTAAATGAAAATATAATTTGGCAAAGATGGTCAGTAACTGTTATTGGCTTTGTTGGTATTGCTATTACTACCAAAGCTTATAGTGAAGACTTTAATCCTAAAATTCTTATTTTTATTGTATCTACATTAATCTTTGCTATATTAGACATACTTAATAAGAAACTCGCAATAAAAGAGTCCGTAATAAGTATGTTATTTTATTCAGCTCTAACAACAACTATTTTTTCCACTGTGCCTTTGCTGTTTTATTGGCATTTGCCTTCCTTGTTAGAATTAGTATTACTACTGATTTTGGGAATTAATTCAAATCTAATTCTGTTCTTCACATTAAAAGCTTTTACTCTTGCAGATGCTACTGCACTTGCACCATATAGATACATAGAGCTAATAATTTCTGCAATAGTAACATATGTTATGTTTAATGAGTTGCCTGATAAAAGTGCTTTGTATGGTATTTTAATATTAATACCATCGACTTTGTTTATAGTTTATTCAGAAAGTAAAGTAATTAAGAAAAATAATGTATGCAACGCTAGAGTAAAAATTTATGACTCTAATTGTTAATGATGTTCTTTTTAAATGTTTAAGCAGTTGAGCTACATTAGGATATTTTTAAGGTGATGACAAGATGTATATAACCATTATAGGAATAGGGTATGTAGGTTTAGTATCTTGTGCAATGTTATCAGAGCAGGGTCATAACGTTGATTGCATTGACATAAATACTAAGAAGATTGAGTTATTGAAATTAGGAAAAATTCCTATATATGAGCCTGGATTAGCAGACTATTTAGAGAATAATATAAAGTTACAAAGGATAAGATTCTTCGATTCGTATTCTCAAATAAATCCCAACACAGAAGTAGTGTTTGTAACTGTAGATACTCCATCAGACTCCCTAGGAAATGCAAATTTACAGAATGTATATAATGCAGTAAGTGAAGTTTCTGAGAGAGTTAATCAAGATTGCTTAATAGTGATAAAGTCAACTGTTCCTCCTGGTACTGCAGAAAATATATATAATTATTTATCTAATAAGGGCTATAACTTTGATTTGGGGGTTAATCCAGAGTTTCTCAAGCAAGGCTCTGCAGTATCAGATTTTTTATACCCAGATAGGATAATAATAGGAGTAAAAACTAAGCTAGCTAGAGCAAAACTAGAAGTTATATATAGATCATTTATAGATAAGAATATTCCGTTAATAGTCACTGATACAGTTACTGCTGAAATGATTAAATATGCTTCTAATGCTTTTCTAGCAACAAAGGTTGCTTTTATCAATGAGATGGCAGGTTTATGTGAGCTATTAGGAGCAGACATTGACCTTTTAGCTAACAGTATGGGAATGGACCATAGAATAGGTAAGGAATTTCTCAAAGCTGGTCCAGGATTTGGAGGATCATGTTTTCCTAAAGATTTGTCAGCTTTAATAAGGCTTGCTGAAGATCACAATGTCAAGCTACAAATTTTAAATTCAGTTAAGGAATCTAACTATAATCATATAACAAACATTGCTAAAAAGGTAGAATATGTATTAAATGGAGTCCAAAATAAAAAAATAGCAATATGGGGGCTAACTTTTAAGTCTGGTACTGATGATGTAAGAAATAGCCCAGCTATAGATATTGCACAATTGTTAGTGAATAACAAGGCTAAAATTACTGCATATGACCCAATGGGGATAGATAATGCTAGGCAAGTTCTAAAGGATATAGAATACGCGGACAATGCTATAGGGGCTGCAAGGGACGCGGAAGCCTTGTTATTGTTAACGGAGTGGAAAGAATTTAAAAATCAAGATTTTGCAAGTTTAAAGAGTATTATGGCTGCACCTAATGTTTTTGATTTCCGTAATTTATTAGATAGCGAGCTATTACTAAGATATGGTTACCATGTTTATTCCTTGGGTAAAAAATCTATCTACAAAGTTTAACTGTTGAGAAATTTTTTTTACACCGCTTTACTTAGTTTTTTTAGATCTTTGCTTGATAGTATGGAAAAGCAAACGAGTGCAACAACAGAGCAAATGGAAAAAAATGAAAACATAATACTGTTACCACAGTGCTTAACAAGTACTCCTAAGAGCACGCATGAAAATATTGAACTTGCAATATACCCAAATAATCCTGTTAAGCTTACAATTGCACATACATTATTTTGTGGAGCAATTTCTACAGCTATAACACCTGTCAGTACTTGCACTCCAAATATAAAGAATCCTGATAAGATTGCACAAAGGTTCATAAGAATTATGTTTTGACCAAAGTTCATTGCAATAAAAGTGAGTGCTATACCCAACATATAAAGTGATGCCAGCAAGCTTCTATTTTGAAAGAAGTACATATCACTAATTCTTCCTGTTATTAAAGTTCCAAGGATTCCACCTAAATCATATACGCCTGTTATTAGTGAGGATTGTACAAGAGAAATTTGTAATTTATTCTTTAAAATTATAGGAAACCAAAAGAAGATTCCCATTTTTATAATATAAGCACAAAAAGTAGCACAACATAGAAACCATATGGAACTTGTTACCTTGATACCTATTTGAGATTTCTGCACCTTATAATAGGTAGTAAAGTTGGCACTTTCTTTGTAATATGCCTTTAATATTATATAAATTCCAAAAAGTAAGCATAAGAAACCAGAGTACAAAAATGCACTTTTTGCATTATATATTTTAATTATACTTGGTAATACAATTAAAGTAATACAAGAACCAAGTTGCTGAGATGCGCTCATAACTCCCCATGATGATGCAATTGAAGAGATGCTAGAGTTTGTAACCATAAACTTGGTAATAGCTGGCCAACCTAACCCTTGTGTCCAAGCTAATAATATTAATGTTAACAGTAATAAAGTTAGATTATTATATGATAAAGTTATACCAATGGTTAATAATCCAGTTGCAATATTGCATAGCCCAAACATAAATAATGGATTATTTTTGGAGTCCATGATTATTCCATTAACAAATTTTGATACTCCATAAAAAAAAGAAAAGCAGGCAAAAAAATAGCTTAATTTTACATGGTCAGTATCTATTAACAGTGGTAGAGCAATTGGTATACTTTGTCTTGATAAATAAAGCAGCATATATCCACAGAAGAATAGTAAATATTGAAAGAAGACAAAGTTCATACCTATTCCCAAATAGCTCTATGCAGATGCTAGCATAATACTATATTGGTATAATATTGTTTGACAAGAAGTTTGCAAACAATTAGTGCAGAAAATTACTTAGTATCTTTCTTATAGCAGATACAGTAGTATTAATATCTTCATAGCTTATATCTCTATGTGTTATAGCTCTGATTTTACCTTTGATGTTAGCCATTCTAATTCCATAATTTGTCATTAGTACGTTTATTAATTCTTGAGTAGATATACAATTAGTACGTAATGAAAAATACGCTATATTAGTTTTATACAGGTCGATATCAATTATAACTTGATCTATGGAGTCTAGGCCTTCTATAAGGTGCTGCATTTTTTTATGATCTTCTTCTAAAGAATTTACATTATTACGTAGAGCATATAAACATGCAGCTGAAATAATGCCAGCTTGGTGCATACCTCCGCCAATTTGAAACTTATAGTACCAAGCTTTTTCAATAAAATCTTCACTTCCAAGCAATATTGCACCCATTGGAGCACCTAATCCTTTACTAAAATCAATGAATACCGAATCAAAATAACTTGCATACTCCTTTGGAGATATTTTAGTATGAGCACAAGCGTTGAACAGTCTTGCTCCATCTAAATGAGTGAATACGTCATTCTCTTTGCAGAGACTTGAGATCTCTTGAATATATTCTAAAGGCCACACAGCTCCACCACCAAAATTTGTCGTTTGTTCGATAGAAACAAGCCCAACTCTCGGAATATTTCTTAAACTAGGACGAGTAATAAACTCAACAATTTGTTCTCCAGTAAATATTCCTCTTGTACCTTTGATGGGCAAAGGAGTAGCATGTGCCTGGGCTGCGATCAAGCCAGATTGTACTATGAGTGGATGTGAAGTTTCATCAAGCAGCAAGTAATCACCAGGTCTTTGAATGTGTACTTTATAAGCAATTACATTGGACATCGTTCCTGAAATCAAAAAGATTCCTGCAGGTTTACCTAATATTTTACATGCGGTTGCCACTAATTCGTTCACAGTTGGATCTTCACATGCAGCTTCGTTTCCAACTTTTGCTTTAGCCATCGCTTCCCTCATTTTAGCTGAAGGGTCAGTGTTTGAATCGCTAAAGAAATCTATTTTTACTCTCATATTAAATTTAACACAACCTCCTTTATAATTTCAGCAGCTTTCATGATGTCTGTTTCCTTTGTGCCAAGATGGGTAACTGCTCTTATATGAGACTCGAGCCAAGGAAAAAGCAATAAACCATAAGCTTGGCACTTACTCAAGAAAACCTCATTAGTTACATTTAGTGCTTTTATACTAAAGCTTACTATATTAGTTTCTGGATAAGGTAGTACCAGTTTTATGTGTGGAATTTCCTTAATCTTGTCTGCAAACAGTTTGGCGAGTTTATTGTCTTCTTTAAGCCTAGAAATATTGTTCTGTAGTACATACTTTGCTGCATTAGCACAATACCCTATCTGATGATAACCACTACCTAGCCAAACCTGTAGCTTTTTAGCCCTTTCAATTATCTCTCTTTTACCCATAAGCATTGAACCAAAAGGAGCTCCAAGTCCTTTGGTAAAAGAAAAGCTCATTGTATCCACATATTTAGCATAATCTGCTAAAGCAATATTTGTTTCGACATGAGCATTAAATATTCTTGCACCGTCTAAATGAAGATTTACATTGTGAGCTTTTAAAAAGTGATATAACTCGACTTGTTTTTCAAAAGGATAAATTTTACCATTAAACCCGTTTATACTATTTTCTATAGAAACAAGACTCACCTGAGCAAAAATTTTGTACCTTGGCTTAGAATTAATAGCATATTCTACTTCAGCAACATCTAAGATTCCGCTATTATTTCTAATACAATTAAATACGATATTATTTACTTTTGCATTGCCTGCGCTATCGAAAAAATTAACGTGATAATTATAATGAGTTATTAGTTCATCACCAGGACTTGTTTGACTGGCAATGGCTAATCTATTTGCAAGCATACCGCTGGTTGCAAATAATGCTTCTTCTACTTTGAATAATTGTTTGCAATATTCTGATAAGTCATTACAGCTTTTGTCTTCACCATAAGCAAAATCTCCAACAGTTGCATTACTTATTGCATGTATAACGTTGGAGCTCTGCAGAGTTGTAGTGTCACTTCTCAGATCAATAATTTTTTCCATCTTATTTTTTGCCATTCAAACAACCAATTTGAGCATTCCAAAGTTCCTTGTAAAGACCTTGCTTAGAAACTAATTCAGCGTGTTTACCATCTTGGACAATTTTTCCTTTGTTAAATACTAGAATTCGGTCCATATGTAAAAGTGTAGAAATACGGTGTGCTATAGTAATGGTGGTTTTATTTTCCATCAACTTAAATAAACTCATTTGAATTGTTTTCTCTGTTATAGAATCTAACTGACTAGTTGGCTCATCGAAAAATAATATCGGAGCGTTTTTTAGAAATGCTCTCGCTATGATTATTCTTTGTCTTTCCCCTCCAGATAGCTTTATGCCTTTTTCTCCGACTACAGTTTCATATTGATCGGGTAGAGTCATAATGAAATCGTGAATACCAGCCAGCTTTGCAGCTCTTATTATTTCTTCGATAGTAGATTGAAGTTTACCATATATAATATTTGCTAAAATAGTATCATGAAACAACAATGGTTCTTGAGGTATTACAGATATTTGTTGCCTCAAAGAACTCTGTGTAACTTCCGATACTACTTGATTATCAATCTGTATATTACCTTTTTTAACATCAAATAGCCTTATGATTAAGTTTATAAAAGTAGATTTACCACCTCCAGAATAACCAACTAGACCTACCTTTTCGCAAGGATTAATGGTAACTGAAAAATCTTGAAATAATGACTTCTGACCCTCATAAGAAAAAGAAACATTATTAAACGTTATTCTTCCACTTAATAAATTTAATTTTTTAGCATTTTCCTTATCTTGAATTTCTGGTACGGTAGTCAAGATTGGCAATGCATCTGAAACTTTGCCGAAATGAGTAGAAAATTGGGTAAGATTCCTAGTTAGATGGTTAAGAAACTCTATAATCGATATATTAATTCCAAGTACAAGAGCAATATCTCCTATTGCAATCTTGTTCAATTGATAATCATGAATTAAAAAATACAAGTTTACTGCTTGGAGTATATCAAATGAATAGCCATATATAAACCAAAGCCAAAAGTATGCCCATTGTAATTTTCTTTCTGCAATAGTTTTTTTCTTGCATACTTGAAAAAATTTATGCCTCTCATGCGCTTGCCGAGAAAATAACCTTACTGATATAACATTTAAAATACTGTCGGCTATACCCGCTATTACTTGTGAACTTTGTTTAGAATGATCATCGGCTAATCCGGTAAGCACCCGAAAACTGAAAACCGAAATCAAAATAAAAATGTTCACCCAAATGAATGTAGCTATTGCAAACTTTATATTTACTAGTGATAAAGTATAAATAGCCAAGATTAATGCTATACTATAACTAAAGAAACAGTCTATAAGCAGTCTTATTAGCTCTATCACACTATCCATTAAGTTACTGACCTTATATACTAAACTTCCGGATAGGTTGTTTTGATAATAGGAATGGTCTTGCTGAAGCAGCCTGTAAAAAGACATATCAGCTATTTTTTGACGCATTGAGGTAAACATTCGAATGTCAACAAAATAGCCATAGAATCTAAAAGCAGTAGTAATAAGTAATGCCATACAAACATAAGCGCTTACAGGTAATAAAAGATTTTCAATTACATTACCTTCTTGATATTTTACAGCTGTATCTAAGATATTTTTTACTAAATACTTTCTAAAAGATAAATCAACAGCCACTACTAGGGCAACCAGGAACATTACAAGCACATTAAGCTTAAACTTGGATAAGATATTCAAAATGAACACCAATATATACTTGAAACTACCAACTCTACTTTTGTTCATTTATAATGCTAGCTCCACCACATTGACTTTTTTATTGAGAAATACAAGCAGTGAAAACCATAAATTTTTGTATATTTTTCCTGAAATGTCTCCAGCATCATGTAGTGCTGACGCTTGATTCAGAATAAGTAGCTTATATAAATCTCGCTTAGCTTCAGCAGTGTTGACCTCAGAAATATTTGTAGTTGTGTCTGTAATAAAGGCTAACCAGCTCTTAATAAGTTCTTCCATATTTTTTGTTTTTATACTTTCCTGGCGACGAAATAATGATAAGTATTCTCTCAGTATAAATTCTGTTAATGCACCACAGTTTAATATACCAAAAACTGAAGGCTGAGGTTTTGGCACACAAGGAAGACTTTTATCTTTTACAACCCATCTCGTAACATAAGCAAACCTATCTTTAGCATCTATATTCTTATCACTACCATGCCATAACCGTGAATCAAAAACTATCGCATCTCCTGCTGAAATAGGTAGTGACTTAATTTTATAATTTTCCCGGTTATCCGAGTATTGATCCAAAAAGTATGGATGCCAAAAATCAACTAGAGGCTGTATTTTCCAGTTGTGACTATCTTCTATAACTTGTAGTGCACCTGAAGTTTTATTGACATTATTCAAAGCTAGCCAAACAGAAAAATGATAAGGGTCATTAAAGCTATAAGAGATGTCCTGATGGAAGGGAACTGCATCTATTAAATCAGCAGTTTTACATATAACATTTGATTTTTTCTGCAGTATCTGGCATTGAAGTGACTTTTCAAGATAATTTTTAATAATTTTATCTAATACTTGAGATACAATTCTAGTTACCTGAGATGATGTACCCCATCTTCCAGTGCAGTTTAAATAGTCAGAAGTTGAAACACCTAATTCTTGAGATAACTTTGATATCTTGCTTATTATATCATTTAAAGACTGAGTTATTAACTCTAAAGGAACTAGATTTTTGATAATAAAAAAACCATTTTTTTGCAATGCTTTCATATATTAACACCTAATGTCAATAACTGATAAATAATCTGTTAAAGGTACAATACTAAAAATTTTAAGCCCTTTTACTTGTTTTAGTATTCTTTTCCAATCGCTCAATGTCCTTAGTTTACCCCCTGTTTCAACCATTACATTAATATCTACAGAACCTCCCACTGGGGAGTAGTAATCTAGGATAGTTTCTATCACTAAAACGCGTGGTATTCCTTTATTTTTTACCAATTTTAAATAAGACAATACCTTATTATCATCATAATGCTGCAGAAAGCGGCAAAAGACACCTAATTCATAATTTGTAGCTGATAATTCTTCTTGAGTTATGAGTTTAATTTTTAAATCTTCTACTGCCTGCCTAGGCACTTTATGTTCGTTGTAATAATATAAGCCTATAGAACCTTTATTGTGTATATCAGAATAAGCAAGAAATAAAGAGTGTACGCCAAATAGCAATATATTTTTAGCACCATCTATATTAACCCTAGAATTAAACTCTTTAGTGTCAAACCTGGAATATCCTAGCAATGCTTGGTAAAACGCTATTTTCCTGTCTTCTGATGTTTCTTTCTCCTTAAAAGATTCAAATGAAGATATTGACTCCTGCCTTAATATATCGGCAATTTTTAACCAATTCTTTTCAGCGGCAACCCTTGCCCACATTGCTGCTGCTTTAGGCAAAAATGGTATTTCCTTAAAACACTTACCTTTTGATGATAGTTGCCATAAGTCCTTGTTCTTATCGTAATCAATAAACCCTATTTCCCACAACGCCCTTAACAGCCTTTCTAGATTTGGAACGATAATATTTAACTTTTGAGATAAAACTGGCATAGTTGCAGGTAAGATATTTAACAAATCAAGTTCAATAGCAACATTTGCGAGGTAAGTTTTCCAAAAGGCTGAAAGTTCTGCAGAAATCTTATGCACTTGAGATTCTTTATCTAAATCAAAAATACTAAACTTTACGTTTCCGGTAATATCGATCTGTCCTAATACACCTTCAAAAGTTTCAACTTTTGCCATGCCATTATAGAATGCTTCTACCATTTTAAATCTTTGCCGGTAAACAGGATTGCCATTAATATCTATATGAAACCAGCCATGCTTATCTTCTGCAATAGCAAATCCTTTATGAAAAACATTAAGCTTTTTATACCATTTATTATGTACTAACTTTCCATGATTATTAATATGTGTAGCTTTACCATCTTTATGGACTACAGCGATACCATCCTTAAAATCCCCAACATAATTGTATTCTTGCTCATAAACTCTATTGCCGTTCAAATCAATATGAAAAAACTTATCATGCTTTCTAATCACACAAATATCTTCTTGGTAATTTCCAATCCATTGATACGAATGTTTGTATACTCTACATCCAGATGGATCAATATGGTAATACCCTGTGTCATCTTCTACGGCTGCTCTATTGCAGTAAAATCCAAAAGTTTTTAAAAATCTGTCGCGATAAATTGCTTCTCCCATTGCATCGATGTGATAAGCGCCTGTCTCATCATAAACTGGTGCAAGGCCAGGCTCGTGAAATTTATCAACTCTAATAAATCTATTTTTGTACAAAGGATTTTCTGACAATTGGTGAAACCTTTCACAGGGGGAAACCCTAATAGATTTAAGGTACTCACTATCTTTCATTAATTGACTAATGGTTTTCTCATGTTGCATGTTTTGCATAATTCATAGTTTAAATAATTCTTTTGTAAGTTTAGGTACTCGCTACTTTGCCATATTTCCTCCAGTTTAACTTCATTAACATTGCCAAAATCTCCTAATGTTTTGCGTAGTTCATCTGGAGCACAGCAGGGACTAAACTTGCCTTCATTGTTTATCCATGCTTCTTTACCTAAAAATGGGCACTGACCACCTGGAGCCAAATCCTTGATACCCTCTTGAGAAAGGATCGTAAAATTTTCTAATTTTATCTTTTTACCATTTGGCAATAGCATATTATCCCTAAGTTCATATAACCTTCCCACCTCCGTATTCCATCTACTAATTGCTAATTCATCTCTCCTCATAGATAGATCCTTAATTTCCTTAAAATGTGCCCAAAGATGATGTCCTTTAACTCTATCTATGCCATTTTTTATAGCCATCTCAACTATGTCGTAAAGTTCATGTAAATTACTTTCTAAAAATGTTAATTGTAAAGTAACGGTACACCTTTCACCTGTATCGCTAAAGTATTTATCTCTAACTTCAAGGAAAGTTTTTAAATTTTCTGTCACTACTTCCCATTTTGAACCTTTCATGATTCTTTCATGAGTTTCTTTAGTTGCCCCATTCCAGGAAATCTTAACATCAGATAAAATTGGTACCAATAGTTCAGCCCATTTTCTAGCTCCTTTAATAGGAAAAGAACCATTGGTCGTGAGGTTAAGCTTCAGGCCGAACTCATGGCACAAATTGATTATTTCATCAAAGCTTTTATACATTAAAGGCTCACCCATAGTAGAAGGAATGATTTCCCTTAAAGGTGTTCCATCTGCTTCCTTAATTACCTTCCTGATAGTTTCTATTGACATTATCTTGGGTTTTATCCCTTTAGCTTTCTTCTCCTCTTTAACTTTACTATATGGTGAAAAGCATTCACACATTACACAAGCAAAGTTGCAGTAATCTGGATTAGTATCAAAAGTAATTCTCCAAGGACCAGGTTTTGTAGCCACTGATTTGCCTTTATTTTCAATAACATTACGGTAAATTTTGTTAAGTTTCTCAGTATGCTCACTTATAGAAGGTACATTACCATTTTTAGTATAAAGATAGCCTCTTTGGGTCAGTTCACTGTATAATTCCTGGTCTGTAGATAGGACTTGCATTTTTTCTGACAAACTATTTGTATCTCTATGCTTAAATAATAGTCCGTTTATTCCATCTCTTACATATTCTGCCATGCCACCATAATCAGCCGTTATTACTGGTACACTCAGTTGCTGTGCTTCATGTATTACTAATGGTGAATTTTCACCCCAAATTGAAGGAACAACTATCGCATCAACTTTATTAAATACATCAGTAACTATATTTTTATTGTTATAACTTCCCATCCATTCTATCCTTTCTTTAACAGCATGTGGAAACTGATCGGCAATCGCTTTTAAAGTTTTAGTTTCTTCCCTTGCCGCTCCCCAAATTCTAAGTTTTGCTTTAGATGATAAGCGAGAAAAAGCCTTCAATAATAGGTCAACACCTTTCTCGGGAGTATGAGTACCTATATAACCGAAAATAAACCCTTTTTCTTGCACCCTATTTCTATTCTTAAGACGATTTAGATCAAAACCATAATCAAGATAAGAAATTTTGTTTATCGGAACATTAAAGTCTTGAGTAAATTTATCCATTAAGAATTTTGACGGAGCAATGAAGTAATCTATATAGTCCACTACTTTCTTTGTTTGCTTCATTCTAGTTGCAACCCATTGTTCCCAATAATTTATGTCTAAATTCAGGAATTCTTTATCTCCTGTAAAATATCCTTTGTAACATTGGGTTGCACATTTTTGATCCTTTTGTCCATCACAAAGCCGTAACAAATCTTCAGAATTGCGTTGAATAAACCTTCCTCTTGGACACATTAACCAAAAGTCATGTAGCGTAAAAATTGTAGGTATATTTTCTTTAAAAGCAATTTCTGGTAAAGTAATTGATAGATGATTAAGATGACCAAAATGTATAAGATCTGGCTGAAAGTTATCTATTACTCTTTTAAATTTTATATCTACTTCTTCATTAATAAATTTATAACGATATTTAGCTATGGGTATATTAATTAAATGCAGTAAGATTCGAGAATCACTACGATCTAGGACTGTAGTGTAATAAAAATCAGGTAAAAAGCTATTTTCATACCTAGTAAATACTTGTACCTCATTGTTATTTGCTAGTTCATGAGCAAGAGTTTGGCTATAAACCTCTGAACCAGCACTATAATAAGGAGGGTAACCATGAATAACTTTTAATATTTTCATATATTACCATATCTATATTGTTAGGATGTTCTTGTGTATTGTTTTGTAGACTTTTTATAAATTTACTTAATCCTACTTCTAATGAATGTTTTGGAGACCAACCAAGTAGCTCTTTAGCTCTAGTAAAATCACCATGGAACTTAGTTACATCAAAATTTCTTGGAGGATAAAAATCAATTCTAGAATCACTTTTCGTGACTTTTAATATTGTTTTTGCTAAGTTTTCTAAAGTACATGGGCTATTAGTAGTAAGATGAATAGCAGGAAGGGAAGATTTTTCGCTTTGTAAATATTTAACAGTTAAGCATATACCCTCTATAACATCATCCAAATAGGTAAAATCAAAAACACATTCTTTACCTTCTATTTTAATTGGATCACCTCTTAATGCATTAATACAGAGTGCGGGAATTACTCTACTGTTATGATCTAGTAAACCACCGTATACATTTGAAAAGCGTAATATTGCTACATTAAAATCTTTTAAACTTGTTATTTGCTTCTCAATAAATGCTTTACCTTTGGCATAATTATTTATTGGATCGATACTAGCAGATTCTGTAACCGGCAGTTCCTTCTGCTCTCCATAGACTTCCCTACTACTTGCATATATAAACCATGGTTTATTTGGAAGTGACTTACATAACCCTAAAAACCGCATTGTACCATCAACATTAATCTTTTGACACAGTGTAGGATAAAGTTCACCATGTATAACTCTAGAAATTGCAGCCAGATGAATGATTCCTGTACACTGAGCAAGTAGTGGTACTATATCTTCTGAAAAAAAACTGAGTGGATTATCGTGAAATCTAATATCGCAGCTTATTACTTCATGGCCTTGGTTTTCTAACTTTTTCACCAAGGTTGACCCTATCAAACCTGCAGCACCTGTTATTAATATCCCCATGTATACCCTCTCACTACAAATAGGAAAATTTGTCGTACCAATTATCTTACAAGTAAGAATCAAAAGGTATTATAAAACCAATATAAAACAAATGTCAACTTAAATTAATGAATAAAAAAATGTAATTATGAAAGAAAAGTTGGCTGCCTTCTTTCTTGAAAATAGTGTTCGGCTTTAATCAAATCCTCCTTATTATTTACTCCCATTGCTTCTCTTTCATCAGAAACTACATAACCTACACTCAAGTTATTGTTTGCTGCAATGGGCACTATATCATTAAGACAATATTCATTGGTCGAATTATTAAATTTTATTTCTTTTACTAAGGTAAAGAGATCTTTAGCATATGAAGCTATTATTCCAGAGTTTGCAAGAAGAATTTCATCTTCACTTTTCAAGACTTTTTGAACATTGTCATTATCATCAATTACTAATCTTCCATATTGCTTATCTTGACTATTAAATCCAAGAAGAACTAAATTTTTATTATTACACTTTAAACAATCAGTCATTCTCATAACTGTATCACTAGATATAAACGGGGTGTCTCCGTACTGTATTAAAACTATGTCTTGGTCAGATAACCGCTCCAGGCTTTCTAGGGCAATTTTAACTGCAGTGCCAGTACCTGTAATATTTTCTTGAATTATCAATTTTATATTATATTTATCAATTATATCTTTTAAGGTACTAAATCTTTCTAACTCCTTTAGAAAAGGCTTGTTAATGACAATTGATAGACTTTTTAAACTCAGCGGTTTTGCATTGTGAATTATATGCTCTAAAAGAGTAAAATTTCCTACTAGGTGTAGTGTTTTTGAGTACTGTGAATTCATTCTACTGCTTTTTCCTGCTGCTAATATTATCAACGTGTTATCCATACATAACTCAAGAACTTACTAGGAGGTAAGTTAAGTGATAATTAATGAGTTGTAAAGTCTACTATAGTTTCCTAAATGATCCAGAAAAAATAATTAACATGCTTGAAATATATAAATCCTCTATGACGCTAATATAGATTAGCCGATAAAGTAAGCTTCCCAGAACTACTCATTTATATTGACCCATCAGTACTTATACAAAAGCTAGTTGATCGAGAAAATAGGCAAATCCTTATCAACGGCCTACTACTTTTCCTAACTTATGCTTCCTTGTTATATTGTTGAGTATACTTTTTAAATAGTTTTTTTCTGTTTTCTATCAACCAATAGAAGTTTCTTTTAGCCCATAAGGATATTTATATAGGAACTGATATTTTCTATGCTGGCAAGAGTCTTGACGCCGTAAAAAAAACTACTCAATAATTGGGTAACTTCTGATGACATTTTCACTGTACATTTATCGCACAACATTAGTGCTACAATCACAGGTGTAAAGGTATTAAACAACCTTTAAAAAGTTTCACTTTTCCCTTAATCAATTTTTCCTTTGATATAAGTGTTTATTGCTTTTGCCCTCTCTGTTGTTATAATTAACATTTTGTAGTAGTTCAAGATGAGTTTTGCATATTCAGAGAAAATCGTCCATAGAATCAGCATCTAGCTTATCTAGGTTAAAATATATAGTTTTACAAGATGACTATTTATGGAAGAACATGGTGGGGTAAGAAGTGGCTCCAGTCTTTTGACGGAATAGATTATGATAACCGTCTTCCACGTGGCAGAACTTGTGCTAATACTGGTCGAGCTTTTGGTATTAAAATTAATGGTCACATAGTTACAGCTAAAGTTCATAGCTCAGGATCTTACCCATATCGTGGTTCAAAACCTCAACCATATAAAGTCAAAATTATACTCAATGAATTAAGCTCATCAGAACAACAGACCATTCGTCAAATTATTGAAACTTCACCAGCTATATTAGCTAAATTGATAAATAGACAATTATCAGCCAGCTTGTTTGATAAGCTTAATGATCTTGGGATTAAATTATTTCCTTCAAATTGGCAGGAGATGAATGCAAGTTGTAGTTGTCCTGATTGGGCTATGCCTTGTAAACACATTGCTGCTGTAATTTATCTTATTGCTGCAGAAATTGATAAAAACCCCTTCATGATTTTTAATATTCATAATTGTAATTTGTCAGCACTTATCGATGATTTTGGGAATGGAAAATTAGAAAATGCTCAAAACATTTTAAAGATAGATGATATATTTAAGGCATGTTCTAAAATTAGAATACATAACCAAGCAATTTTAAATGATATTGATTTATCAACTATTCCTAACCTTTTTGATTGTATCAGTAGTATTTTAACAGATAATCCACTTTTTTTTGAAAAAAACTTTCATAATATCTTACAGATAGCTTATAAGCATTGGCAAAAGTATCCTGCAGGAAGATTAGTGTACTATCCAGCTTCTAAGAAGGAACTATCAGAAGAGGAGCTATTTATTAAAAGATGGGGAAATATTGAGAATTGGCAAACATTTCAACTATTCATTGATGATCAGCATTACCTTACTCAAGTGAGCAATGGTACAACTAATTTATTTAGGCTCAGTGGAAATGTATTGAGGGATGTAGCACGATTTTTAAATGATATTCCTAGTTCGTTACTCCACAAACTTAACCCTGAACTTCGCTTCATGCATATGATTTCACAGTTTGCACATATGCTAATGGAAAAGTCAGCGCTAATACCACAAGTATTACAAAACAAAAGAGGAGAAGTAATAATTAGGTGGATTCCGGCGTTGTTTAATGAGTCAGTTAAGGAAATTCATAGCAAGATATCATCTATTTGTCCGCCTCTATTGATTAAATATCAAGAAATCGTTATGGAACCAGAGGAACAAGTAAATGTTGCTATCTCTCTCATCCTTTTAGGGTATATAGAAGATAACTTTCCTGCATCACTGGATAAGCATAGAGATAAATCCATCTTTGAATTATTCTTTACTGGAAGATCATACAAGTTTACTGAGTTTAGCAACAAGGAAATACCGCAAGCAATTAATCTCTGGCTTTCACGTCTTTATTTAGCAGATAAACCTTACAAACTCTATTTAATGATAAAAGATCACCATGAAAAATTTGAACTTGAGGTACAGTTATCACTGGATGATGAGAAGTCATTCATCAAGCTGGAAAAAGCACTCTCTAATCAAAACGTAAAGCTTAGTATTTTATCTGATCTTGCACTTTTGTCTGAATATATACCTGAACTAGAAAAGTCGATTGACGATAATAGCACATTATCATTTAATTTAGATAATTTTGCACCATTATTTTTGCATATCTTGCCTGTACTAAGAGCAATAGGCATCAAAGTTATTTTGCCGAAATCTTTACAAAAAATCTTAAAACCACAATTAAGTCTTAATTTGTCTACTAAAGATAAAATAAAAGAAGATCGCGAAAGCTTTTTAACGCTGGAAAATTTATTGAAATTTGATTGGAAAGTAGCAATAGGAGATAAAAAACTAAGCGTTACAGAATTTAAAAAATTGCTAAAAGATTCCCGAGGGCTTGTGCGAATAGTCGATCAGTACGTCCTTTTGGATGACAAAGAGGTAGAAGCTTTATTAAAAAAACTTGATAAATTGCCTGATTATTTAAGTCAAGCAGAGCTTATGCAAGCTGCTCTAACAGGAGAAGTAAATGAAACTAAAGTAGCATTTGACCAGCAGCTTACAAGCTTATTTAATAAACTTAATACTTACACACCTGTTACTACACCAAATAATCTAATAGCACAACTACGCCCATATCAAGAACGTGGATTTAGTTGGCTTGTACAGAACATAGAAAACGGGTTTGGTAGCATAATTGCTGATGATATGGGTCTTGGTAAAACATTACAGGTTATAGCAGCTATTCTGTGTTGCAAAAATACAGGGTTTTTGGATCGGGACAGAGTCTTGGTAGTAGCTCCCACAAGCATATTAAGTAATTGGCAACGAGAGATGGAACGTTTTGCACCAGAATTAAAGCTTTTCGTCTATCACGGACAAAATCGAGAATTGGCAAGTGATTATGATGTAGCTCTAACATCCTATGGTCTTGCACGTCGTGATAAAAAAGAACTTAATAAAATTCGCTGGTTTTTGCTCGTGATTGATGAAGCACAAAATATAAAAAATCCTAATACCGAACAAACCAAGGCAATTAAAACTATTGCAGCAAAACATAAGATAGCTATGAGTGGTACGCCTGTTGAGAATAGGTTGCTTGAGTATTGGAGCATTTTTGACTTTATCAACAAATCTTATCTTGGTACTCCTAAGCAGTTTAAAAGCAGCTTTGCAACACCGATTGAAAAAGCAAGAGATAAAACTTGTCTAGAAAGGTTTATGAAAATCACTAGCCCTTTTATGTTACGTAGGCTTAAGAGTGATAAAAGCATTATTCAGGATTTACCAGATAAAATTGAGAACAATCGTTATTGTTCCCTCACTTCAGAGCAAACAGCGCTTTATCAAAAGGTTGTTGATACAACTATGGAGAAGATAGAAAAAAGTGAAGGGATTGAACGTAAGGGACTAATCTTTAAACTTATCAATGCTTTAAAGCAAATTTGTAACCATCCATCACAGTTTGGCAAGAAAAAGCGTGCGAGTATTGAACAATCCGGTAAAATGCAGATGCTTGAGGAAATATTGATTAGTATTGGTGAAGTTGCAGAAAAATCATTGATATTTACTCAATACACTGAAATGGGTGAGATTATAGCTAGGCTACTTGAAGAAAGGTTTGAATCAGAAGTGCCATTTTTACATGGAGGACTTTCTAGAAAAGCACGTGATACAATGATTAATGACTTTCAAAACTTATTCCAGTCCAACATTCTTATAGTGTCTTTAAAAGCTGGTGGAACAGGGCTTAATTTAACAGCGGCAAACCATGTAATACATTACGATTTATGGTGGAATCCAGCAGTGGAAGCACAAGCAACAGATCGGGCCTATCGTATCGGGCAAGAACGTAATGTCATGGTGTACAGGCTACTTTCAACAGGTACATTTGAAGAGCGTATTGATGAGATGATTCAAAGCAAGAAGGAATTAGCGAACCTAACTATAAGTAGTGGCGAGAGTTGGATTACAGAATTTAACAACGATCAATTAAGAGATTTAGTTAATATAAAAAATGCACTATAATATAGCTGAGTTATTTAATGTAAAGAACCAGCTAACTACCGCTAATAGTTCAAAATAGAGACAAAGATTTATATTTCGTACTTTATGTCTCATTGGTAGGCAAAAAGCCTGTAATTACGTTTTAAAGTGATTCCACTTTAAACTGTACCCTTTAGCACCTGTAATGCCCTTTAAAATTTGAATAAAAAGCATCTTTAATAATTCTATTCATGAACCAAAAAGTAATTGCCGTTTTCAGAAACTTTTCATTTTTACAGATGGCTTGAAAAGATTATCATTAATAGGTAGGCCAAACTCCTCCAAAGAAAAAAGTTTTTAATTTTTTCAGAAAAAGTCATAAGAAACCCGGTATATATATAGTAGAGGGTTTTCTATCAAAGACACCATTATGAATTATATAGCAGAAAGAAAACATTAGTTTTTTTAATTTATTTTAAATATATCAACAGAATAAAAACTAAGTGGTTGACATGGTGAGTAAAATGTAGTAGAATTATAATAGAGTATTTTTCCTTAAAAGAAAGAAGATACTAAAACCTCACCTTTCACCTGAACTGACTTCCTTTACTTGTTAATATATTTTTCAAGCTTTGCCAAGAGAACCCCCACCGTAGTTTTTACTTACATAATGAAAGAGTAAGACCCCAATCAAAACAGCCTTACTCAAAAACCTTTCAAACGCTTAATCTTAAAAGGAGTTTCAACTTATGGTACAAGATTTTTTAACTGATGTCAAACAAAAAAATACTTTAAATGATGAATATTATGATTTTAATAATACTGTAGAACCATTAGAGCAATTTGATGTAGAAGAAATAAAAAGACAACTATTATTAAACATAAGATCATGCCTTTCTTATTTATTCCCAAGGGGAACTTTTCATGGAGATGAATTCCGAATAGGTGATGTGCATGGTAACAAAGGACAAAGCCTCAGAGTAGCATTAACTGGTGGAAAAGCCGGACTCTGGCAGGATTTTGCAACTGGGCAGAAAGGTGATGTTCTTGATATTTGGGCAGGTGCACAGGGAAAAGATACAAAGAGAGACTTTTGTGAAGTGATGGCCTCTATAAGTGAATGTCTTGGATATAACAAGAAATGCGCAAAGGCTGACGAAGACTTCGAGAAATTTATTACCCACAGTTGGAATTATTATGATGAAAATGGTCAGGTCATTGTAAAAATTTATCGTTCTGATCCTCCTAAAGGAAAAAAGCAATATAAGCCTTTTGATGTTAAACAATCTCGGTATGGTGCGCCAAAAGTAAGACCTCTCTATAACATACCAAGTATTTTAAAGTCTGATAAAGTTGTTCTGGTTGAAGGGGAAAAATGTGCAGAAGCGCTGATAGAACAAGGTATCACAGCAACAACAGCAATGTCTGGAGCAAACGCACCAATTGATAAAACAGACTGGTCACCACTTAAAGGTAAGCATATTATCATTTGGCCAGATAATGATGAAGCAGGTAATAAATACGCAAAAAATGCTGAAAAAAAGCTTTTAGAGATCGGAGTTGCATCACTTGCTGTGCTTGAAATTCCTCGAGGTAAGCCTGAGAAATGGGATGCTGCTGATTGTGTAGAGGAAGGTATAGATGTCAAAGAGTTTTTAGCTTCAACTCCGTTGCTTACTATTGATACTCCAGCTACTGATACTTCAAATATGAAAAGTTTAGAAAGATCCACAAAACAGCCACTTAACATTTTAGATTGGAGTGCAGAGCGCTTTGTAGGTCCGGTACCAGAGCAAAAGTTTCTTGTTGAAGGTCTATTTCCTTTAGGTGTTACTTCAATAATAGCAGCAATGGGAGATACAGGCAAAGGTATGCTTCTTCTTGACCTAGCGCTTAAGGTTGCAAGTGATAAGGATCAGATGTGTGGCTTTGGTTCACTTGTTACTGAACATGGATCAGTAGTGATTTTTTCAGCAGAAGATGATGCAAGTGAGATACACCGCCGCTTAGAACGACTCGACCCTAAGTGTGAAAGGTTGAAACATAAAGATAAATTATTTATTGTACCACTGCCAAACGTCAGAGGATCACTTACAATACTCAGAAATGTTCGTGGTAAAATCGTCGAAGTTTCTCCTGAATTCGAATCCGTAATGAAACAGCTCGAGGAAATTAAAGATCTGAAATTGATAGTATTTGATCCACTTGCTTCATTTATCCATGCAGATATAAATGCTGATCCTGCTGTAGGGGATTATCTAATGTGCTTATTATCTGATTTAGCATGTAGTACTGGAGCTTCGATAATTACTGCTCATCACATGAGAAAGCCAAAAGGAGAAAAACCAATATTAACTGCTGAACAAGCACGCGATGCAATTAGAGGTACCTCTGCTCTTGTTAATGGTGTTAGATGCTCATACGCTTTTTGGCCAATAGAAAATACAGCTAGGCTAGAAATCTTTAAGGCAGTAGGAGAAACACCAAGACAGAATGCTTTGTTTCATGGGGCAGTTGTGAAGGCCAATGGTTTAGCTGATCGCACTGTAAGAACTTACCTAAGAAATCAGGAAACAGGGCTACTAGAAGATATAACAATACAACTAACAGTTAAAAATGCTAGTGAAAAAGACCTTAAAATATGTCTTACTGATGCAATTACACGATCTGCTGTTGCAGGACACCCATTTACTCACACAGGAAGCACAGGAGTATATAAACAACGGCATAGGCTACCTGAGATTTTCCACAGTATGGGAAGAGATCGACTAGAGCGTATAGTTCAGGAACTTTTACAAGCAAAGCAGTTAGTTAAAGGAATGTCTACAGGTGCAAAAGAGGATAAGTGGCTTGACATTCCAACTGGACCATTTGCTTGTGGTATAGGAAAGTTCACTCTTGGAGCTGAAGATTTTAGCTATAGGCAAAATTTAATGTTAGGATAAGTCTTTCTTTATGGGTGGCTCTTTAAATATTTTAGAGTTGCCCTATTTTCTCTATTCAATCTACCATCTACTCAATCTAACTTCGGAGCCACAACCCTATTATAAGTTATGATTTCAATTAAAAAGGGATAAGACATCAAATGGTTGAATTATATTCCTGATTCCTTGGTTACTAAATAAGTAATGAGAAACTAGGAAGCTAAAGATCGCTTGAATCCTAACCTTTTGCCCTCTATTCCTAAAAGTGTTCCTAGTTATTATGTGTCTGAAGTCAGCCAGTATAGCGGATTCTGCGTTCCTAAAACCCTTATATATTATATATATATAATAGTAATAAATAATAATAGATAATATAAAATAATAGTAAAATACAAATAAAGTACAATAACTTAAACAGCAAAAAGAAAGAAGTCCAGAAAGGCTGCCACAAAATATTATTAAGATATTTACATTTAATGAAAAATACAATTAGTGCGTTTTTAAAAGGCTCTTACTCTCATCTTTTTTTTATGCTGATAAAACTCAAATAAACGTTGGTCTGCTAATGCGGTTTTAAAACGATTCTACGACTTCAGGGTACAATTATACCACCAAGACCTAAGTTGCTCATGTAAGGTAGCTTAAAAATCGATTATGAGGCATTTCTAAATTATTTTTTATCTCAAATTTTTATTTATTACAAAAAACCCTAAAGCTAGTCTATCATGTTTTTTTGTTGGTTGCAAAGAAAATTTTTCAAAAAAGATTGAACAACTTGTGGTGAGTATAAGGGGTTAATGGAGACTATATGAGAATACAACAACTTTTATTGCAAACCTCTGAGCAATTGATTGCAAAACTCTCAGTGATGAAACAATCTTTATCAGCAAATTGTAGATGAAGCTAAAGGAAAAAAGTTTGAAGTTACTGCCATAGAAGAAGAAACAGAAGCTCGTAAAACTTGATTGCCCCTTAAAATGGAGACAAAGATCTAAATTTATTTGTTTACGTCTCCAATTTTATCTAGTATAACGGAGACAAAGATTTATATTTCGTATTTTATGTCTCCATCATTTATTGGTAGGCAAACTGAGTTAAAACAACTACTGGAGCTTACAGAAAAAAATACTGCATCTTTTGTAGTAGTCAAAGGAAGGCGTCGTATAGGAAAAAGTCGTTTAATTCAAGAGTTTGGTAAGTATTTTGAACAATATTACTCCTTTATAGGTTTGCCACCAGAAAAGCATACTACAATGTCCTACCAACTTAATGAATTTTCTAGACAAGTTGCTAGACAATTTAATACATCTTTTGCTAGGTATGATGACTGGAGCGATTTACTATGGGCAGTTGGTGAACGTCTACTATCAGGAAAAACATTATTGCTGTTTGATGAAATTTCTTGGATGGGCTCAAAAGATCCAACCTTTTTAGGCAAAATAAAAAATTTTTGGGATACGCAGCTAAAAAATAATAACAAGCTAATTTTTGTTGTTTGTGGATCAGCTTCATCCTGGATCGAGAAAAATATACTTAGCAGCACTGGTTTCGTAGGGAGAATATCGTTAACTTTAACACTCGGAGAATTATCACTTTCTGATTGCAATGAATTTTGGCCGAAAAATATTTCAGCATATGAAAAATTTAAGGTGCTTGCAGTAACTGGCGGAATTCCAAAGTATTTAGAGGAGGTAAATTTTAAACATAGCGCTGAAGAAAATATTAAAAGGCTTTGTTTTACAAAAGGTGGGTTTTTAGTTGAAGAATTTAATCAAATATTCTCAGATTTATTCATGCGAAAAACGGCTTTTTATAAGCAAATAGTCAGAGCTCTTTCTACTGGAGCTAAAGAACAAGAAGAAATTTGTGCTACTTTAAATATCGTAAGACATGGACGCATTTCTGAGTATCTACATGAGCTTGAGCTTGCTGGTTTTATTGCAAAAGATCATACTTGGAGTATAAAAACTGGTACTGATTCACGACTCAGGAGATACAGACTTCAAGATAATTATTTAAGGTTTTATCTAAAATATATCGAAAAAGATCTAGGAAAAATTAGTCGTGACACCTATTCTATAGGGTTCTTACCAGAGTGGTATACAATTATTGGGCTTCAATTTGAAAATTTGGTGCTGAACAATAGAAAGAGTATACATAATATCTTAGGAATTGATGGAATAATAAGCGAGAATCCATTTTTTCAGAAAAGAACGCGTAATAGTGCAGGTTGTCAAATTGATTATATGATTCAAACGAAGTTTAACACTCTCTACATTTGCGAAATCAAATTTTCAAAAAATAAAATTGGTTATTCAATAATACAAGAGGTACAAAAGAAAATAGATACACTAAATCGTCCAAAAGGCTTTTCATGTCGTCCAGTCCTTATCCACGTCAATGATGTAAGTGATGATGTTATAGATAGTGATTACTTTTCAAACATAATTGATTTTGGAGAATTGTTGAATTGTAAGTGATGTTTTTTCTGACTTTAAAAAATAATAGTTTCTACAGTTATTCTTAAGTTTATAGAGTTTGCTAACATTAGTATCTTTAGCTTTACAAGAAGGGAATGGAGCCAAAATAATCTCTCTACTACAATACCATTCTTTAAAACGTCTTTAGAGGGCTATTATAGCGTTATTGATGATTTAGATAGGTTTTGTATGTTTTTACCAAAAACTCATGTAATCTCTTTTCAGCTCAAGTAAAAAGTTGTTTCCAAAATGGAAAGGACTCAAATAGCGAAGATTTCTGTTGTAAAAGACATAATGCTCTTTTTAATTTCTTAGCTGTCTTAAAATTATTTTAACTTTTTTTGAGAAAATCCCGGAAAAAGTAGTAAGAAATCCGGTATATATTAGTATAGGGTCATTGAGTGTAGATGTGCTTCAAACACAAAAGTCGGCAAACGAACAGAGTAGAAAAGATTGAAGAAAGCAAAAGAAATTTAGGCTTTTGGTAAGTTACATAATTGAGAATTTATATTTTTTTAAATAAGACAAAAACTGTATTTTAAAGCTAGATGTGACTTTAGGGTAAAATATACTACTTTTACTTCTCGTCAACACAGTTAACGAACTACCACAGTAAAAGGGTTAATACGGTAACCATAATCTCTACGCGATGATCCAGGCCAACCAACTGTTTGAATCACATCATTACGTTCGATGTTTAGTCCTAACTTTTTAGCTAAGGTGGTTTTTATTGTTCTTTGAATTGTGTTTATTGGTTTTCTAATGTAATGTTCTGGATCTGCTTCTGGATCGAGATTTAGGCGTTTTTCTATTTCAGTTATGCTAAGCAACATGTGTTTTTCAGGAGGTAATTCTTTTTTACAATCATGCAAAAACTGTTCAAATAATATGCGAAAAACCTTCATACATGCTACAGCTTTCTTATTTAGAATCTCTATATTGTTTACGTAAAGTGAGCCCTCTATCAATTGCAACTTTAGTAATTCCTTCTCTTTAGGAGCGTCGAACAAGAAAAAAATCTTGTTAAACCGGAAAGAAACTATTTCTTCACTTCCATAGCAATTTTTATATATAATTTATCAAGAAGTACTTCTGCAGTTATAACCGACTGATCAATGGTGCTTAAGTGCCCGTTTAGGAGCGTGGTTTTGGAGGAACGGTTAAACCACTGATGGAGTCTATTATGACTACCTCGATTAGAAGATTGTATAATCTAACCGTCCCAAGCTTAAGTGCTTCTCCATTATAAGTTATAGTAGGATAATTACCATGATAAAGGCAAAAAGTAAACTAGAAATAGTGAATCCTGATACAGCAGGAATTGATATCGGCTCAGCTGTACATTATGTATGTGTACCTGAAGGAAGAGATGAACAACGTGTCAAAAAATTTGGATGCTTTACAGTTGATCTTCATAACTTAGCAGGGTGGTTAAAGAAATGTAAAGTTAGAACAGTAGCTATGGAATCAACAGGAGTATATTGGATTCCTTTGTTTCAAATACTTGAGTCATATGGATTTGAGGTAAAATTGGTAAATGCACGATATATTAAGAACGTGCCTGGTAGAAAATCCGACGTTCAAGACTGTCAATGGTTACAACAATTACACAGCTATGGATTACTCCATGGGTCGTTTAGACCTGATGATCAAATGTGTGTGTTGCGTAATTACGTTAGGCAACGTAGCAACCTGATTGAAAGTGCATCCACACATATTCTACGTATGCAAAAAGCGTTAATTCAAATGAACGTTCAATTACACAAAGTCATAAGTGATATTACTGGAGTGACCGGTATGCAAATTATCAAAGCAATAATTGAAGGTGAAAGGAATCCTGAAAAATTATCAGAATTGAGAGATGTACGGATAAGAAATGATAGATCTACCATGGCAAAAGCGCTAAAAGGCGACTACAGAAAGGAACTCTTATTTGTGTTAAAGCAAGAATTTGAATTGTATAATATTTATCAGGAAAAAATAGCAGAATGCGACAAAAGCATCGAACAATATTACAAAACATTTGAAACAAAATCTGACGAGAATAAGCGATGCAGCAAAATAAAGAATAGGTTTTCAAAAAACAGACCAGACTTTCCTTTACACGAAGAACTGTATAGAGTAACCGGTATTGATTTTACTAAAGTTCCTGGGCTTGATGTGCTAACTATACAAACAATTATCTCAGAAGTTGGTTTGAACCACGATAAATGGCCATCAGAGAAGCACTTTACTTCTTGGTTGGGGCTAAGTCCTGCTAATAAAGTTACAGGGGAAAAAGTATTTGGGACTAGAACTCGCAAAGTTATTGCTCGTGCTGCAAATGCTTTTAGGATGGCTGCCCAGTGTGTGTCAAGAAGCAACAGTGGGATTGGTGCATATTGCAGAAGGTTAAAAAAACGACTAGGAGCACCGAAAGCGATTACCGCTACGGCTAGGAAATTGGCGTGCATTTTTTATAGTATGCTAAAGTATGGACAGGAATATGTAGAGAAGGGCATTGATTACTATGAAAAGTTATATAAGGAAAAAATAGTGAAGACTCTAAGCAAGAAAGCTAGTGAATTTGGTTATGTCTTGATTAAAAAAGAGCTACTAGCAGAAAGAGTTTCTTAGAAGGTTCAATTAGATTAAGTGCAGTATGTAAGATTTGCATTGAAGTATTTGGTATAAACTCTAGTACTCCTCTTTGTGCTGCTTCTTGGAATACTTCAATTAAAGTCTTATGCTGAAAGAAAAGGTCAACCATTTTTACTGTGGGCAAATCAAGAGGTATGTTTGATGGATTTTTTCTCAGTATTATTAATACAGTTGGATTAGCTTTAAGCTTATCTATCGTTAAGAATGTTGGATTGGTGCAAAAATCAAGTATGATTAAACTTACAATCTTACCTTGTCCACCAACATGATAAACTCCACTTTCCACTTTTTGCCACATAAAATTTGTATCACTTAGCTGACCTTCAAACCAATTCATAAATTTCTCTGGGTTTAAATATGCAGATAAGCGGTGAAATCTTTGCTTCTTGTAGGTATTAGGTAAAATATCACGGTTGCAATTTTCACAAATTATATTATCGCATGCTTCGTTAAAGTCCTCATCAATGAAAATCTCATTGTTACAGTATGGATCAACTATATTTGGCCAATCTAATTTATCTTGTCTACGAGAGCAGATAATGTAAGACCTCTCTTGCATCTGAATTAATTCAAGATCTGACAAATACCTTGCTGCTTTGATATAATTTTGATTTGGATTAACCCAAGAGCTGCCAGAATTAAGAAGATCAGAGATTTGCTCTTGGCAAGATTGTAAGACCATAAAATTGTTTTATGTATGCTTTAAAATCCTCTCTTTCCCTTTTATTCAGAGGATGTTCAGAGTAGTAAATTGCTATATACTCATCACTTCGCTTGAAAAATAAGCCTATCTTTTTGCCTTGAAATATTACTTTAATCGACTCTATAAATGGCACTATGTTTCCTACAAATGGCTTTAAAACATGCAATTCCGGTGCAATAGGATCATATGGAGCAACAGTCAAAGTGATATTAGTATAGCTGTAATTGAAACGATTTGACTGAAACTTTAACTCAAAAACACGAATATTTGAATCAGATTCATTAATACAAGTTTCTATAAATTTATGTACCTGTTCCGCGAAGTTTTTATCCTGCACATCTACAAAAATACATTCGCAGCCAAAGTAACAACTTGCAATGCTATTTGCTATTTCTATAGCTTGATCAATATTTCTAGCACCAAGATCTACCTGAGTGCCATTTAGTAGAAAATCCAAAATCATCCACTCTGCCTTATGGCCATGAATAACTTTGTTTGAATTTAACAACAAATCTATATCGCTAGCTTTGCGTATTAACACATATAAACGATTCTGATGATAGAAGAAACCTTGTAATTGATTCTCGAAACTGTCATTTTTCTTAATGTTATCTTCTTTCAGTATTTGTTGTATGATTTCCTCTGAGATAAAGTCTTTAAATGGAGTACTTGGTCGTCTTGGTATTTTTTGTAAGGCAAAAGACATGAAACTCTTTCTTTGTATTTTTTCAAAGTGATAGACAGACTTTAAAAGATTGTAATCTGCATGAAACAGTAGAAACAGCAAAGACTTCTTATCATATTTATTATTATTTTTTACAAGGTAGGATTTCATGAGTTCCGTAGTTAATGCAGATCTTGCAATTTCACTGACAGTAACCTCTAGTTTTGCACGGTCAAAACAGGTAATCAAGTAGTAAGTAACGAGAGAATCGGAATAATTAGCAATCACTTTACGTTTGTATTGTACAGATGTATTATCGTAACTTTCATCATCAAAGAGTTGAGCATTTAATTTATCTTTAAAGGAGTTTTGAAAAATAATATTTAATTGCTTACCAGAAAGTGAATCTATCCAAGACTGACGTATTTTTGTATTGTGAAAACGATCAAGCAAATGGTTAACAGGGACTTCTAAATCATCTTCCCAAAATTTACGATTTGGATAAATGTTCATAAGAAACTAACCACACCATAATAACATAATAGACTATTTAAATAGTTAAGATAGAAATTTGAAAGTCTTGACCAATAATTATGCAATGGCTGTTTACTGATTTTTAACCAAGTTTTTTCTAAAAAGTTTGCTTAAGAAGAAGATTTTTTGGACAAAAATTTTTCAAATCCTGAATATATATTATATGGGTATTTTACACTCTAGCGAAACAAACTCTGAATATAAATGTCCGTTTTAACATTAGATCTCGGCAAACAAACTGGCTGGGCAATTCTAACAGATGGAGTAATTGAAAGTGGAAGCAAAAGTTTTTATGGTAGTCGTTTCAGTGGAGGTGGCATGCACTTCTTAAATTTTCGTAATTGGCTTAATTCTTTGAAATATGAGTTCACTGCAGTGTATTTTGAAGAAGTGAGAAGACATCTAGGAACTGATGCAGCGCATTGCTACGGTGGTTTTCTTGCCGTTCTATCTGCTTGGTGTGAAGAGAACAATATTCCCTACCAAGGTGTTAATGTTAAAACTATAAAACGCTTTATAGCAGGCAAAGGTAATGCAAGTAAGAGTGAAGTTATTGAAGCGATACGTGAAAAAGGTTTTTCACCTAGAGATGATAATCAAGCAGATGCTTTGGCATTAATGTTCTACGTTATGAATCTTAGTAAAGATTTTAACACATTAAAAATACCGTAAAAGTGGGTCCTTTCGGCCATACTGGCGGGTTTGGTGGTGCTGGCCCCAGGCCTTCTTTAGCGTCAGACATATTTTGAATATTAACTTTTTAATTAGTATAGCAATTATATGAATTTAGCAATCCACTACTATCCTACTCGAAACCTAGTTGAATATGAGCGTAATCCTCGTAAAAATGATGACGTAGTAAATAGAATGTGTGCTTCAATCAGGGAATTTGGCTTTCGTATTCCAATAGTTGCAAAAAGTGATGGTACTGTGGTTGATGGTCATTTAAGACTTAAAGCAGCAAGAAAACTTGGTATGGAAAGTATTCCAGTGGTTTTAAGTGATAATTTAAATGAACCACAAACTAAAGCTTTTCGGTTACTGGCAAATCAATCAGCTAATTGGGCAAAGTGGGACGATGATCTTTTGAGAGTGGAAATTCAAGAATTAGAAGATTTGCAGTTTGATCTTAAAATGACTGGATTTGAGCTAGAAAAAGTTCAAAACTTTCTTGATGATTTAGATGGTGAAGAAGAAGATCTTTCTGACTTAGTTGTTGATGACAAAAAGGTAGAAATAACAAAGCCAGGTGATCTTTGGATTTTAGGTGATCATCGAATCTATTGTGGTGATAGCTCTGTAGTTGAATCATATAAAGTGCTGTTAGATGATAAAATGGCAGACATTACTGTTTGTGATCCTCCATATAACGTTAACTATGGTAGCAGTCAAGACAAAAAGATATTAAACGATAATCAAGGTGAAAAGTACGAACTTTTTCTCTACGATATCTGTTCCAATATTTTAGCATATACGAAGGGAGCAATTTACATTTGCATATCATCATCAGAGTTTTCAACGTTGCAAAAAGCATTTGAGGAAGCAGGAGGGAAATGGTCAACATTTATCATTTGGGCAAAGAATCACTTTACGCTAGGAAGGTCCGATTATCAAAGACAATACGAAGCAATGCTCTATGGATGGAAAAGCGGCAATAAACGTGAGTGGCATGGAGGTAGAAATCAAAGTGATCTATGGTTTTATGATAAGCCAACACATAACTCACTGCATCCAACAATGAAGCCAGTAGAGCTAATGGAGAAAGCAATAGTTAATAGCAGCAGACCTGGGGATACTGTACTTGATCCATTTAGCGGTTCTGGCAGCACACTGATTGCATGTGAGAGAACAGGAAGAATTTGCAGAACAATAGAGCTGGATTCAAAATTTGTAGATGTAACCATAAAACGTTGGCAAATATATACCGGAAGAGATGCCATTTTAGCCGGTACTGGTAAAACTTTTGCAGAAATTCAAGAAGAAAATTTGTAAAAAAGAAGCAAAAAAAGTGGAAAAGATCACACAAACGGAATGGGCAAGAGAGATAGGAGTATCAAAGCAATATGTCTGTTATTTAGTAAAGAAAGGAATAGTTGAGTTGGAGGATGGTTTGATCAGTAGAGAACAAGCAAATGAAGCGGTGGCAGCAATAAGAGATCCAAGTCAGCCACTTAGGAGGAAAAATCCAGAAAACGAAAATACAAATAACCTTTCTACAATGTTGCTAAAAACGCGAATAAAAAATGAGATGGAACGTGGTAAACTGCTTGAGGCGAAAGCTAAGGCTGAGATAGGAGAACTTATAGCAGTAGAGGAAGTAAGAAATGAAGCATTTAACGTAGCAAGAGTTGTCCGTAATAATTTGCTTAATATTCCAAATAGAGTTTCAGCACTGCTTGCATCACTGAGTGACACTGAAAAGATTCATAAGACGCTCACTGAAGAGATTACAAACTCATTACAAGAATTATCTAATACTAAATTTCAAATATAAAATGGCTAATAACTTAAGTTTAGAGTTAATAAAGTGTCTCATCAATCAACCTGGATTAGATGTTAATGTTAGAGGATTAAATGGAAAGACACCACTACATTGTGCTATAGAATTTGATGAATTAAGCATGGTAGATCTGCTACTCACAAAAAAGAATATCAATCCTTTTGTTGAGGACAATGAAGGCAAAACCTCCTTAGATTATGCCAAAGAAGGTAAAAAAGCAGAAATATTACAAGCGCTAATTAATAACAAATACGGATCAGAACAAGATAACTTACTTCATTTAGCTGCAATGATAGGTGAAGTTAATGCAGTTAGATATTTGATAGGAAAAGGTGTTGACGTTAATGTACGAAATGCTTTGCATCATACGCCATTACATCTAGCAGCAGGCATAGGACATGAGAATGTTGTCAAAATTTTAGTGGAAGAAGGAAACGCTGAAATAGATGTCTTTGATGCACGAAATCAGACACCAATGCACTATGCAGTTAATAACAAAAAGTTGGAAATAGTAAAGTTACTGCTAAAGCTAGGAGCAGATGTAAATAGCGCGCGCATGGGACAAAACTCAATGAAATTGTCACCTGTTCATATAGCCGTAAGTAATACTAATTATGATGAAAGAGATTTATGTCTTGATATCCTCAGATGCTTAATAAAGGAGCCTAATGCTCAAGTAAATTTGCAAGACTACGAAAATAAAACGCCACTACATTACGCTGAAAGACTTAAAACAATAGAGGTTTTACTAACTCGAGAGGATATAGATCCTTTAATCAGGGATGATAATGGTAAGACACCATTTGATTACGCTAAACCTGAGATAAAGAAGGCTTTGATGAGTAATAAATACGGTTCTGAAAAGAATAGTCTACTCCATTTAGCTGCACAAATGGGAGAAATTGAGCTTGTAGAGTCTATCTTAAAAGAAGAAATCGATATTGATATTGTAAATAATAAAGGTCTATCACCGATTTACCTTGCTGCAGAAAAAGGACATTTACATGTAGTAAAATTACTACTGAAAAAAGGAGCAAATTATACACCTGTTTTGCACTTAGCAATCAAATCAAATAATTTGGAGTTACTTAAAGTTTTATTTACTGAAAAAAATGGGTCATTGCTCTGCAGAGATACCGTTGTTAATTTTCCAACCCTTCATAATAAATATATAGCACAGAGAGAAATAGCAGATAAAAGGATGAAAAAACATAATAATATTATCTGCATCTGTATTACAGTTAGCGCAGTAGTAATGGCAGCATATATAGGTTTAACAGCAGCAACAATAAGCAGTGCAATCATTTTTGCAACAATAACAGGGATATTTGCTCTTGTTATAGCAATAATGATAAGTGAGATGAGCAAAAGATATATAGAAAACGAATTTCAGAAAAAGATGCTTATGGAGATGGAGGAGTGTAGTTCTATTGTTAATGATGTCGAGATAGAACCAATTATGAGTAGATGCAGACAATGATATACGCTAGAGCTTTTTCTGAAGGTTTAAGACCAGATCCCCAGCTTAAAGTATCAGAGTGGGCGAATGAGTATCGAGTTTTAGCAGCAACTGCAGCATCAGAGCCAGGTAAATGGAGAACAGAAAGAACTCCTTATTTAAAAGAAATAATGGATTCACTATCACCATCTTCACCTGCAGAAAAAGTAGTATTCATGAAAGGAGCGCAGATTGGAGGAACAGAAGCTGGTAACAATTGGATAGGCTACATCATAGATCAGACTCCTGGTCCAATGTTGGTAGTACAGCCTACAGTTGAAATGGGAAAGCGTTGGTCAAAAGGAAGATTTGCGCCACTGATTGAAAGTACACCATGTTTAAAAAGTAAAGTAAAAGACCCAAGATCAAGAGATTCAGGCAATACTGTACAAAGTAAGGAATTTCCAGGTGGAATAGTAGTAATAACCGGAGCAAATAGCAGTGTAGGTCTCAGGTCCATGCCAGTAAAATATCTCTTTCTTGATGAGATAGATGCCTATCCAGGAGATTCGGGAGGTGAAGGAGATCCAGTTTTACTCAGCATAGCCCGTACTAATACATTTGCACGGCGAAAGATTTTTTTAGTATCAACACCAACGATTCATGGAATAAGCAGAATTGAGAAAGAATTTGAAGCAACAGATAAGAGATATTTTTTTGTTCCCTGTCCGTATTGTAATTACTATCAAGTTCTAAAATGGTCACAAATAAAATGGGAAGATAAAAATCCAAGTACAGCACACTATATATGTATAGAATGTGGTGAAAAGATAGAAAATCATCAAAAGACAGAGATGCTTGAACGTGGAGAATGGAGAGCTACAAATCCAATGAAAGGTGAGAAAAAAGGATTTCATCTTTCAAGTCTTTATAGTCCAGTAGGCTGGTATAGCTGGACTCAAGCAGTGGAGGATTTTCTCCATGCAAAAGAAAGTGAACAATTACTAAAAGTATGGATAAATACAACGCTTGGAGAAACCTGGGTAGATAAGGGAGAAGTACCAGACTGGAAGCAATTATTCAACAGAAGAGAATTTTTTCCCGTAGGCACAGTACCAAAAGGTGAAGTGGTTTTGACAGCAGGAGTAGATGTCCAAAAAGATCGTCTAGAGGTGGAAGTTGTAGCATGGGGAAAAAGTCGTGAAAGTTGGTCAATAGACTACCAGGTATTTGAAGGTGATACTGGAGGAGGAGAAGTATGGGGAAAACTTTCGGAGCTCCTCAATCATCATTTTATCGGTGAAAATGGTCTTGAATACATGATAAGTATGATGGCGGTTGATGCAGGGTATGCAACGCAGGAAGTATACAACTGGGTAAGAGGTCATCAGGGCTCTGGAAGAGTAATGGCAGTCAAAGGTGTAAATAAAGCTCTAGTGCCACTGAGCAGCCCAAGTAGAGTAGATATAACAGTTGGTGGTCAAAAGCTAAAAAGAGGAATAAAGCTCTGGCCAGTAGGAGTATCGATATTAAAGTCAGAGCTTTTTCAATTACTTAATATTTTAAAAGATGGTGAAGAAACACCGCCAGGATATTGTCATTTTCCGGAGTATGCACCTGAATATTTTAAGCAGCTAACGGCAGAGCAATTAGTCAGCAAAGTGGTAAAAGGATACACCAAACAAGAATGGCAAAAGGTAAGAGAAAGAAATGAAGTACTGGATTGCCGAATTTATGCGAGAGCAGCATCTATTGCGCTTGGAATGGATCGTTGGCCAGAGAGTAAATGGAATAGTTTGAGTGGAAAAATGGAAAGCAAAAAGCCTAAAAAAGTAAGACAGAGTAAGTGGCTTGGTAATCAAAATGTACAGTGAAGGATATTTAACTCAAGTTGAGAAAGCAATTCAAAAACTGCAAAGCGGAGAAAGAGTTGTCTCAATTGCATATGGTGACCATGTTGTGCGGTACGGGGAAGTTCAAATAAAGGATTTATTGGAGCTCAGGCAACGAATAAAAGCGGGGTTAAAAGTTGCAGGCATGAGGCCAAAGAGGAAAATTGTTTTTTCAACGAGTAAAGGAATTTTATAAATGCTGCTAAAAACCTTCAAGCAATTATTTAACAAACAAAAGATAAAAAGCTCAGCGTGGGATGCAGCAGGCTCAGGAAGAAGATTTTTTCACTTTCAACCAGAGTTAGGAAGTATAAACAATTTGCTGTCTCAAAACCTTGAAACTTTACGTAGTAGATCACGTGATATGGTGAGAAAAAACCCATATGCAGCAAATATCATTGATACAATAGTAAGTAACTCGATTGGAACAGGAATAAAACCACAATCAAAAGCAAGGGATGGAGAATTTCGAAAGAAGGTGCAAGAATTATGGCTAAAATGGACAGATGAAGCAGACAGTAGCGGAGTAAGTGATTTTTATGGATTACAAGCTCTAGTATGCAGAAGTATGATAGAGGGAGGAGAATGTTTTGTACGTTTAAGAACGAGAAAGCTGGAAGATAGATTTTCTGTACCATTACAACTGCAAGTACTTGAGTCTGAACATTTAGATAATAAAACAAATCAAACTTTAGGAAATGGTAATGTAATAAGAAACGGGATTGAGTTTAACAGGCTTGGGCAAAGAGAAGCATACTACCTATTTAAAGAACACCCTGGTGAAAGTATGTTTGGAGAATCAGTGAGAGTGCCAGCAAATGATGTTTTACATATTTACAGACCACTAAGACCTGGGCAAGTTAGAGGGGAGCCTTGGCTTTCTAATATACTGCTGAAGCTTTATGAGCTTGATCAATATGATGATGCAGAGCTGGTGAGAAAGAAAACTGCAGCAATGTTTGCTGGATTTATTACGAGACTCGATCCAGAAGCAAATATTTTAGGAGAAGGTGAAAGTAATGAGCAAGGAGTAGCATTATCTGGCCTAGAACCTGGAACAATGCAACTTTTAGACCCAGGAGAAGATATAAAATTTTCAGAGCCGTCTGATGTTGGAGGAAGTTATGAAGCATTCATGAGACAGCAACTGAGGGCAATAGCGATTGGTACAGGGATAACATATGAGCAGCTAACAGGAGATTTAACAGGCGTTAATTATTCATCAATCAGAGCTGGATTAATAGAGTTTCGTCGTAGATGTGCTATGCTGCAACACAACATTATGGTATTTCAATTTTGCAGACCAGTATGGAATAGATGGCTAGAATTAGCGTTAGTATCTGGAAAACTTTCTATAGCTAAAGATTTAACAAGTGAGTCATTGAAAGAAGTAAAATGGATACCACAAGGGTTTGATTGGGTTGATCCTTTAAAAGACCAGCAAGCACAGCAAATGGCAGTAAGGAATGGATTTAAGAGTCGATCGGAAGTAGTATCAGAAATGGGTTATGGTGTAGAAGAAATTGACCAAGAAATAGCAGAAGATCAAAAGCGAGCTAATTCTTTTGGACTTTGTTTCGATTGTGACGTTAATGTGCCATAAAATACAATAAGGGGAGGAAGGTGATGTGGATAAATAAACCAATAATGGTAGAGAGAAGAAGTTTTGAACTACTATCATTATATAACAGCAAACAACCTATCTTTAAGAATTTAAAGCATTTTCATATAAATCCAAAAGGAATAGCAATAATACGTATTTATGGAGTTTTGACAAAAAAAACAGAAGCTTTTGATCATATTTTAGACATGACTTCGTATGAAAATATTCATGAAGAGATAGAGAGTGCTTTAGAAGATAAAAGCATAGAGACGATTCTACTTGACATAGACAGTCCAGGAGGGGAAGTAAACGGTGTCTTTGACCTAGCTGATTTTATTTATGAATCAAGAGCAAAAAAGAGAATTATTGCAATAGCAAATGATGATGCATATTCTGCTGCGTACGCTATAGCCTCTAGCGCTGAAAAGATTTTTCTCACCCGCACTTCAGGAATTGGGAGTATAGGAGTAATAGCAAGTCATATAGATCAAAGTGGATTTGACGAAAAACAGGGAATAAAATATACCACAATATTTGCTGGTAGTCGGAAGAATGATTTAAATCCGCATGAGCCAATGACGTCTGAAAGTTTAGAAAGCTTACAAAAAGAAGTAGGAAGACTATATGAAATGTTTTTGCAGCTAATAGCAAGAAACAGAGGTCTTTCAATTGAAAAGATTCGATCAACAGAAGCAGGTCTATATTTTGGCGAGAAAGCAGTAGAAATAGGTCTTGCAGATGGAGTTACAACATTTTTTGAATTTATCAATAATCATAAAAGTAGGAGTGTTAGTATGACAACTAATGAGTTAACTGATGAAGGCTACGAAAACTGTCGTAGAGAAATTTTAGAGATAATAAGATTATGTAATATATCAAAGATGCCAGAAAAGATAGGAGAATTTATTGAGCAAGGCGTAAGTGTTGAGCAAGCCAGGGAAGTTTTAATGGAATTACTTGCAGAGAGAACGAAGAAGACAGAGATAATGAGTGCAATACCACAGAATTCAGGAGAGGAGTTGATGATGCAAGTAGCTAAAGCTAGAGCACAATCAAGTATTTAAGTTTTTTTATAACCGTCGGGTACAACAACTACAAACATGGCGGTAAACTAAAGGGAAAAAAAGGAGAAAAGAAAATATGACATGTATAACTGAACAAAATAATCTAGGTGACTTATTAAAGTATGAGGCATCAAGTCTATATTCAAGAGATCAAATAACAGTAGCTAAAGGTCAAAATCTTAAGCTTGGTGCAGTAGTTGCCAAAAAGACGGAAGATGGTTTTATTAGAGTCCTTAATCCCACTGGAACAGACGGCACACAAACAGCAATAGGTGCAATAGTAAGTGATGTAAATGCGACAGAAAATGCCAAAGCAGTAATTATTACTCGTGGTGCAATACTAGCAGATCATGCAGTTGTGTGGCCAGCAAATATCACTGAAGAACAGAAAGCTGAAGCAATAAAGCAACTTGAAGGACGAGGGATCATTATCCGCAAGGGAGCTTAAAAAAACTATTAAAAACACAAAAGGGGAAAATAAAAAATGCAAAATCCATTTACAAATACAGCATTTAGCATGACGGCACTAACAAATGCGATGAATATATTGCCGATAAATTATGGACGAGTTGAAAATTTAAGTTTGTTTCCAAGTAGGTCAGTAAGATTTAGACATATTACCATAGAAGAGCAAAATGGAGTATTAAGTTTACTACCAACTCAGTTACCCGGAGCGCCAGCAACAGTAGGAAAAAGAGGAAAAAGAAAAGTAAGAACATTTACGATTCCACATATTCCACACGATGATGTAGTATTACCAGAGGAAGTACAAGGAATAAGAGCATTTGGATCAGAGAGTGAACTTAAAGCGCTGGCAGATGTAATAACTGATCATTTGCAGCTAATGAGAAACAAACATGCAATAACATTAGAGCATTTGCGAATGGGAGCGCTAAAAGGAATAATTTTAGATGCTGATGGGTCAGAATTATTAAATCTGTACAACGAATTTGAAATCACACCAAAAGTAGTAAATTTTGCACTAGGAACTGCAACAACTGATGTAAAGCGTAAGTGTATGGAAGTACTCCGGCATATAGAAGATAATCTAAGTGGTGAATATATGACCGGAATTCATGCCTTGGTAAGCCCTGAGTTTTTTGATGCACTAACTTCACATACTAAAGTGAAAGAAGCATACGAGAGATGGCAAGAAGGAGCAGCGCTTCGAAATGATATGAGGTCAGGATTTACGTTTTGTGGTATAACATTTGAGGAATATAGAGGGCAAGCAACTGACCCTGAAGGAACCGTGAGAAGATTTATTGAGAAAGATACAGGGCACTGTTTTCCAGTAGGAACAGCAAGCACATTTACGACATATTTTGCACCAGCAGATTTTAATGAAACGGTAAACACACTAGGACAACCACTTTATGCAAAACAAGAGCCAAGAAGATTTGATAGAGGAACTGATTTACATACGCAGTCAAATCCTCTGCCAATGTGCCATCGTCCGGCAGTTTTGGTAAAAATTAGTTCTAGTTGATGAATATAGGAAAATTATTGGAAGATTGTTTTGAGCATCTAGGAGTGGAAGCCATATATTGTAATAAAAATAAGGAGGGCATTCGTAGAATAAAAGTGCTAATTAAACGTCCTGAGACTACGTACTCTCTAGGTTCAGATGGAGCATTAACTCAGCAAATTGCTTCTATAGAAATACGTGATCAGGACGTTACTTCCTTTAGCATAGGTGATTATATCAAGATTGAAAAAAGGTTCTACAAGATTTTTGAACCACCATTGAAAGATTCTTCAGGTAAAATATGGAAAATTGAGGCAATAGAAAGTGTTTAATATTAAAACTAGTAACAATATTAATGAAATAATCTCCAATATTGACGGAAAAGAGCAGAAAGTAAAACTGGCAGCTATAAAAGCACTAAATAGAACAGCACTATGGTTAAAAGCAAAAGCAGCTAAGGAAATCAGTGAGGAAAAGAAGGTAAAATTAAGTTTGATAAGAAAGAGATTAAGAATTTTTAAGGCGAAAACTAGCAGATTAGAAGTGTTAATTAGAGCAAATCTCTATGACATTAGAGCATCGGCAATTGGCAAAATACAAAAAACAAGAAGAGGATCGAAAGTAGGAAAGCATGAGTTTATAGGAGGATTTGCAGCAGTTATGCCAAAAGGAAATAGCGGTATTTTTAAACGTGAAGGAAGAGCATCATTGCCAATAAAGGAAGTAAAACTACCGCTGGAACCAGAGGCTTCAAGGATAATAGGAAATCTTGTTAATTATGAGGTTGAGAAAGTATTTACAAAATTTTTTGAACGTGAATTAAGTTATATTACAGAAAGTGTATGAATTTTAAAGATTTGCATAACGCAATCTGCACTACGCTGAAGAGAGAAATACCAGCAATACAGACATGTGAAATTTATCCATCGATAAGAAAAAAATTATTAGCGCCAGCGTTATTTGTAGAGCTTGTGAGTTTAGAATCGGGAAAAGATCCTGGAACAGAGGAATTAGCGCTGAAAGCAAGATTTGAAGCACGAATTGTGATTGATAGCACAATAGAAAATGCAGCTATTATTGTCAGAACATTAGCTGCTGAGGTTGCGAAAGTAGTAAATAAAAATACTTGGAACGTGGAAAATATTTTTCCTGCTGAATTTCTCTCTGCAGAGCCTGATGGATTTAGACCCGAATTAGATGCATATTTGGTGTGGATGGTTGATTGGAGTCATCAGCTTCATTTAGGTAAATCGATATGGACAGAAAATAAGATTAAGCCACATACGATTATAATAGAAGAAAATGTTAGAGAGTAATTTTGCTATTTCAGAGCTGCAAAGAAAGTTAGCAAACATTGTACGAATAGGAGTTGTAAAAGAAGTAGATTATGAGAAAGCAAAAGTAAGAGTGAAGATAGGAGAACTTTTAACAGATTTTCTTCCATGGATAACTTCTAGAGCAGGAGAGGAAAGAAGCTGGCTACCACCAAGCATAAATGAACAGGTAGTAATATTGTCACCATTGGGAGAGTTATCATTAGGAGTAGTACTAGCTGGAATATATCAACAGAAGTATGCTGCACCAGAGAATAAAAAAGAAATAAATAGTGTGAAGTTTCAGGATGGAACAAGATTGTTATATGATAAAGAGAAGCATCATTTAGAGATTGAAGTAGTAGACAAAATAACACTGAAAGCTGGGGAATCGAGCATAGAGATGACGAAGAGCGAAATAAAACTGAAAGCAGATAGAATAAACCTTAATTAAATGAATAAATCGGTTGTACGAGTAGGAGATTATTGTGTAGAAGTAACACCGCATTTCTGCATTATCGGAAGTAATAATGTTTTTGTAAACGGTAAGTCAATATGTAGACAAGGAGACAGTTTTAGTGAAGGAAAAGTAATGATTCAAGGATCAAAAATAGTGTTTGCAAATGGCTATAGTATAGGAAGAGTAGGAGATATAGTTTCATGTGGTTTTAAAGTAATAAAAGGCAGTGAAAGCGTTTTTGCAAAATAGAAATGAAGGGTATGGATGCTAAAACAGGAAAAGCGTTAGAAGGAATAGAGCACTTAAAGCAATCTGTCGTAGATATTTTAACTACCCCTATTAATAGCAGAGTAATGAGGAGAGATTATGGGTCAAGATTATTTGACTATGCATGTTGATACTCCTATAAAAAATTTATATTGTTGAATTTGCCATTTTTAAAATCCATCAGAATTTTAATAGTTTCTGGTTTATCCTCAAATAAGTATTTGCCCTTGGCTTTACTATCATCTTTTCGTATTTTAATTTGACCACTATTGATTTTATGGTAAAGCCAATTCCTAGAAACTTTGAGGATCTTTGCAACTTGTGTAACAGTAAGGTAGCCAGGTGCAAGGAGACGTGGTTGATGTCTTTTTCGAAAAATATCATTTTTTAATCGAATACTTTCGACTGTACTTCTTAAAACAACATTTTTCTTTGGAGAGCGATATCCTTGTTTTTCTAAGTACTTGGCGATTTCTATATCTGATTTACCCTCCTTACTTAACTTTATTATAAGCTGTTCCATTTCTGTTGCTGTGGTTAATTCATAAAAGGATTTTACTGGAATAGGGACATGAAAAGTAGTAGTTTCTCCACCATGCCATACAATACGTATTTGTAAGCAATCGCGTTTGATCCGGTGTGCTACTACCTTATCAATTATGCAACGAAGAAAGGATTTTTGCTGCTGACTTGACAGAACTGACTTATGCCAAATTTCAGGTAATTTCCTACCCACATCTAAAAATACTGTTTTCAGCTCTTCAGATAATTGAAGATTAGGTTTCTTTGGATGTTGACGTTCGAATGTAATTTCTGCTTGCTTGAGTTCGTTCAATGCTTGTTCCCAACGTTTTTCAAGTTCTGCAGCTACAAGACGATTATCAGGATCAACTTGATTAAATTGTCGTTCTGCCAACTTAGCTTGATATCTCAGACGTTCTAATTGTTGCAAATGTACTTTATTAAGGGCTTGTTCAGATTGTGACTGTGAATCAATAGCATTAGTATAAGCATCTAGTTCAATTTGACTAAGTGCTGCAAAAAATTTAGAAACCACTGCACAATCGATAATATCAGTTAGTAAACGCTGACATACAGGTTCATGATACTTTCGTTGCAGGTAATTACACATATAATAGTTTCTTTCTTTATATCGCATTGTCATTTTGTATCCACATTCTCCACAATAGATTATTCCCTGCAATAATGCTTCTCCTGATCTAGCTATGCCACGCGTGCTATTGTATTCATACTTTGCATAATTGTCTTTTAGTGTCATCTGAATTTTTATAAAGCTTTCCCAATCTATATAAGCTGGATATTTATCTTTTATTAAAATTTTCCATTCTTCCATTGGCATGCTTTTTGTTGTTTTTTCAGCAGAGGATATTTTATGACTTCTAGTACGACCATAAACAAATGCTCCAGCATAAGCTGGATTTTTAAGTATCGAGAGAATTTTTCCACGTGTCGGTTTTTTCCATTGCAACTCTTTAAACTTATCATACCTAGGAATAGTAAGTTGATGGTCATTAAAATGCTTTAGAACTTTTGATGCTGCTCGTTTCTCTAGAAAAGTTTCAAAAATAAGCTTAATACGATGCTGAACTTCAAGATTATGATCCTTATGTACTGAACCATCGGTATGACGAATAAGACCAACTGGAAGAGATAAGGCTAAATCACCTCGTGCTGCTTTATTCAATAATCCAGCATTTAGTCTAGCTCTTATAGTAGATAACTCCATTTCAGCAAGTTGCCCTTTTAGACCCAGTAATAATCGACCATTAATGGTACCAGGATCATAGATACCATCACGATCAGCTATTAAACACTGTTTATAGCCACATATATCTAGTAACGGATACCAGTCAGAACAATTGCGTGATAAACGGGTTACATCATAGGAAAGTATGATCCCTACCTTCGCTAAAGTGACTTTAGTAACAAGTTCTTTAAATCCTTCACGCTTTTCAGCACTAGCACCAGTTATACCAAGATCAGTGTCAATTATAATAATACTATCAGCTTTCCAGCCAAGATCAATTGCCTTTTGTTTCAGCGCATACTGCAACTCTAGACTTTCTTGATTGCTTAATATTTGATGATGTGTTGATTGTCTGATGTAAATTATCGCTTCGCGTGCTAAATGTTGTGCTGTGATTAGCTCTGATGTACTCATGGATAACCTCTTTGGATACTAATAATATATTTTCTAAAACTTCTGACTTAAAACGTTGTGGCATTTTCTGCCACACTTGACATGATTTACATGGCATAATTTATACTCCTTTGCTAGAGAAACAAACTCGTATAATGAAGTCCATGTTAACTTGCTGGTGAGAAAATCTTGCTTACTAGCTAAGTTAGTAGAAAAAAATGGAATATGTAGAGTGATGTCATCACGATAAATAACAGATACATTACCACCTTTGTAGGCTGTTGAACTGAAAGATGATACGGGAAAAGTTCTGCCAAATAGTGGATGTGTTGGATCTGTAACTGTAATTTCTTTGGCTACTTGATTGTTGAAGGGGGTATTAAGGTGACTGATCGTTTGAATTGGTGGATAAGCCAATAAATAGAGATTTAACACTTGAGATATATGCAGCAACAGGAGAAGCTTTGGAAAAATGGGACAAGAGGTTTAAGTTAGAAAAAGTAAAAGTTGAAGGAGTAAAAGAAGGAAAAGTGACGCTTGATCTAGAAGGATTGTATCTGCCAATGGGAAGAAAGATTCGCTTCGATGGGGTTGTAGTATAAAGATGCAGCAGCCAAATATTATTGAATCACTGAGCTTTGAGGAAATCTTTTCGAGAATGAAGGAAGAGTTAGTAAAGCGAGATGCAAGTTTTACAGGATTGGTGGAAAGTGATCCAGCAATGAAGGTATTAGAAGTAGCAGCATGGCGAGAACTTTTGCTTAGAGAAAGAATAAATGAAGCAGTAAAGAGTAACTTACTTAAATTTGCGACAGGAGAAGATCTTGATAATTTGGCTGAGTTTTATGGAGTAGAGAGAGAAAAAGAAGAAGAGGATGAAAGATTTAGAAAGAGGGTAAAAGCAAAAATAGCAGGTTGGTCAACAGGAGGAAGCAAAGAATATTATCGTTATAATGCACTTTCGGCAGATAGAAGAGTAAAGGATGCGCTAGTAGAATCACCTATACCAGGGAAAGTACAGATCTCGATTTTATCAACACAATTATCCACAACTGGCATAGTGTCAGAAGAACTACTAGAAATTGTAAAAAAGCAGGTTACTAGAGATGATATAAGGGTTTTAACAGATACAGTAACAGTAATTGGTTGCAATATTACGGAAATAGATATTCACAGCAGAATCAGCACGAATTACATAACATCAGAGGAAGAAATCAAGAAGCAATTTATTAAGAAGTTTGAAGCAAGCAAAAGGTTGGGATGGAACGTAACAAGATCATGGATAATAGCAAATTTGTTTGTAGAGGGTGTAGAAAACGTAGAATTAATCGAGCCAAGAGAGGATGTTGTGGTTCTGGGGAATGAGTGTGCAGTGCTTGGCTACGTCAAGTTAGATAGGATTTAAAACGTATTTTTTTTGTTTTGTGCCAGTGAGGGGATTGCGTGCAATAAGTGGTTTAAGGTTTACTGGATCCAATGTTAGGGAGACGAAAGTATTGATTTTCTTCCAGAAGTTGTAACTTATTTTTTAAAGTATGGATAATATGGTCAAATATTATGGAGAGTGTTTTCGATATTAAGAACATCTTTATTTTTCTGCAATGATCTCTTGCTTACTCATAAGCTACCTAAATAAAGGAAGTTAAAGCAACTTGAAAGAAAAGACAAATGAAAAGTTTATTACCGCCAAACGCAACAAAGCAAGAGCAAGCACTGGTTGATGCAATAGATTATAAGGTTGATCCAAGCTGTATCAGAGGGTTTAAGTTCAACCTGAAAGAAGAAACATTACCATGGATAATAGAAGAATATGGTTTAGAAGAGATATTGCGCTGGGTAAAAAATAAAAGAAGGGCGATAGTAGAAGGAGTAAAATTTCAAAGACTGAGAGGAACACCTGCATCACTTAAAATAGCACTAAAATGGGCAAATATAGAAGATATTACAATTATCGAAGAACCACCAGGTAAACATTTTTTTGAGCTGCAGATAGGGATAAGGAATGTTCCAAATAACTTTTTTGTAGATGCAGTTGTGGAACTTGCGAAACTATCGTTACCCGTAAGATCGCGGCTAATGAGGATTTTTAACGATTATTACAACGTTGATAGGTTTATTTTAGATGAAAGTTTATTTGGAAGTTTGTTATCAGACTACTCTGGTATAAAAGTTGAAAAAAATGGGCCAGTGTTATCGTTTGGAAGAGTAAATTTTTTCAGGTCTAGTGGTCCAGTTATTAGGATTATAGAAAATTATCTACGCGATCATTATGAACGAGCTTTAAGCAATGATATATATCGCCTAGATGTAGCAATCCTTGGAGAAACAGAGCCTCACACAAGGGATTATAAAGGCATCTATGAAAGAGATCTTTTGTGGTACAACTTAAAAGCACTATATCCATTACCACAGAGTTTATTACCATCGATTAAATTTGCAAAAGCGCAGATAGTATTATCAGACAGTTGGGATTTAGGAGACATAAATACGTGCTTTTCAGTTAGTAGTGTAGAAGAAAGAGGAAATAAATTTGTATTGGGAAGTGATAAACTTTCAGGGCAACATTGGAATTTAAAACACAAGCCAATTTTAGAAAGATTCAGCATTATCCATCTTTACAAAGTAGAAAATTATGCAGATCAGAAGGTCACAAAATATGTTTTAGCAGAACACAACGTTTACTATAAAAATGACTCAGATTCAGAGCAAAAAGACTCAATACACGAATTAGAAAATTACATTTTAGTATTTTATCCAGGAGTACTGAAGTGGCACGAACATCGACATTTGTACAGAAGTTGGAAAAATAGTCAAGTAATATCTATAATAAGTTAAGTACTTATATTTAGATCCTTATATATTATATTAATAATAGGTTAAAGTGTATGAAATAAAAAGAAAAGGACTTGCTTTCTTATGCTAAAAAGGACATGACTTGAATAGCAGCAGGTAAATATAAGAAATTTGTCTGGCGCTAGAAAAGCTAATTTTGTGAGGTATGAAATGAGTTTTAGCAAGAGTAAGTTTTTTAAAGAAGTATCAAGTAACGGGTTTAAAAACATTAATAAAAGAAATGAAGAAGGAGAGACGATATTACATCAAGCAGTAGAAATCTCCAATTACAAAACAATAAGGTTATTAATAAAAAAAGGGGCAGAGGTTAATGCAAGAGATAAAAATGGTTATACACCTCTGCACTGCGCAGTATTCGCAAAAAGTTTAGAAAATGTAAAAGTACTGCTAAGGGAAGGAGCGGAAGTAAATGCTACTCAATATGTCAGTGGATGTACTCCACTCCACTCTGCGTGCAAAATAGGAGGAGCAGGAGTTGAAATAATAAAAGAGCTAGTAAAAGCAGGAGCTGAGGTTAATCAACTGAATAAATATGGTGCAACACCAATGTATTACATTTGGGAAAGTGAAAAGTATTCTCTGTGTGATAGTAAAGAAAGTGAAAAGGCAAGTAAATTTCTGAGAGAAAAGGGTGGAATAACAAAAAGTAGAGAACTGACGTGCTATGGAATAGAGGGGCTAGTGGGAGAAATAGCAGACATGTTGAATGGGAGCTATATGCCGGAGCTAAAAATAATAGAGATAAAAGAAATCAGAAAGAAAGACAAATCGCTAATAAAGAAAGAATGTCAAAATTTAGCAAGCAAGATAATGAGCCAAGTAAATGAAATGATAGATGAGGTGGTGAAAAGGAGGGCTTAGGAATTTAAATTCAAAAAAAAGGTGAGGTAGGTTATGAGTAAAAAAGGAAAAGAGGAGTCACTATTAGAGTACTCATACAAAAATATTTACGCAAGAGACGAAAAGGGAAGAACAGCTCTACATTATGCAGTAGACGCAAAAACAGTGAAGTTATTAATTGAAAAAGGAGCGAATGTGAATGCAGCAGATGTAGAAGGATATACAGCACTGCACCTAGCGGTAACGGAAAAACGCCTAGAAACCGTGAGAGAATTAATAAAATCAGGAGGGAATGTAAATGCTGAGGAATATGGAAGTAAATGCACTCCATTGCACCTTGCATGTATGGTGGAAAAAAAAGAAATAGTGGAGGAGCTAGTAGAAGCAGGAGCAGAAATAGAGCAAGCAGATAAATTTGGAATGACAGCGATGGATTATAGCAAAGAGATCACTGAAATATTGAGGAAAGAAATAGACAGAATTGAAAAGTTATTTATGAGAGGATAGAAAATATGGAGGAAGAAACAGAAAAGAAAGTAATGAATTTAGAGAGAAAACCTTTGGGTGAGCTGAGAAAAACGTGGAAGAAGGTATTTGGGGAAGAGGCACCTAAACATTCAAAGAAATATCTGATACCAAGATTAGCTTATAGAATGCAGGAAAAAGTGTATGGAGAAATGTCAAGAAAAGGGTCAAAAAGACTAGATTATTTAGCAGATCGGCTGGAGAAGGGAAAAAGAATAAGTAGTGACAAACTGCCAGTAGAAGGAACAGAGCTAATATTAGAGAGAGGGGAAGAGACGCATGCAGTAATGGTAACAGATAAGGGTTTAATCTACAGAGAAGAATTTTTCACGTCATTGTCAGCAGTAGCCGGAAAAATAATGGGAATGAGTTACAATGGGCCGCTCCTATTTGGTTTGCGTGATCAAAAGGGAAAGGAAAATGTGTAAAGGGATAAGATGTGGAATATATACGAGAAAGTCAAATGAAGACGGTCTAGAACAAAAGTTTAACAGTTTAGATGCGCAGCGAGTAGCATGTGAAAAATATATAAAGAGCAAAGAAGGCTGGGTAGTATCGGCCAAAAGGTACGACGATGGAGGCTTCTCAGGGAAAAATTTAGAAAGACCAGCGATAAAGGAATTGTTTGAAGATGTAAAAAAAGGAGAAGTAGATTGTGTAGTGGTGTATACTCTGGATAGGCTATCAAGGGAAACAAAAGACAGCATTGAAGTAACATCATTTTTTAGAAGACATCGAGTAAATTTTATAGCAGTAACGCAGATATTTGACAATAATACGCCAATGGGAAAATTTGTACAAACAGTGTTATCAGGAGCAGCACAACTAGAAAGAGAAATGATAGTGGAGAGAGTAAAAAATAAAATAGCAACATCAAAAGAACAAGGTTTATGGATGGGTGGAACTTTACCGCTAGGGTATGATATAAAAGATAAAGAATTAATAATAAATGAGAAAGAAGCGAAAATAGTAGGGCACATATTTGAAAGATATTTGGAGCTGAAGTCAATGGCAGAATTGGCAAGGGAGTTAAATAGAGAAGGTTACAGAACAAAATCAGATATCTTTAAAAAAGCAACAGTGAGAAGGATAGTGACAAACCCAATATATATGGGAAAGATAAGACATTATGAGAAAAAGTATGAAGGAAAGCATGAAGCAATAATAGAGGAAGAAAAATGGCAAAAAGCGCAAGAGTTAATAAAGAATCAGCCATATAGAAAAGCAAAATATGAGGAAGCGCTGCTTAAGGGAATAATTAAGTGTAAGAGCTGTGAAGTAAACATGATACTGACCTATGCAAAAAAGGAGAATAAGAGATATAGATATTACGTATGCAATAATCATTTAAGGGGAAAAGGTTGTGAATCAGAAAAAAGAAATGTAATAGCCGGAGAAGTCGAAAAAGAAGTAATGAGGAAAACAGAGCAGCTATATGAAAATTGGAAAGACAAGACCGAAGAAAAATGGGAAAATTTAAATTTTGGAAAGCAGAAAGAAATAGTGAAAAAGTTAATAAAGGGAGTAATGGTGAAAGAGGATGGAATGGAGGTGCATTCTGAATCAGAGAAAAAATTTATACCAATAAAAAAGAAAGGAAACAAATGCACAGTAGTAGAACCTGAAGGAAAAACAAATAATGCACTACTGAAAGCAGTGGTGAGAGCCCATTCCTGGAAACGTCAACTAGAAGAGGGAAAATATAGAAGTGTGAAAGAGCTGAGTGCCAAAATTAATATAGGTACAAGACGAATACAGCAAATTTTAAGGCTGAATTATTTAGCGCCGAAGATTAAGGAAGACATAGTAAATGGGAGGCAGCCAAGGGGTTTGAAGTTAGCTGACTTGAGGGAAATACCGATGTTATGGAGTAACCAACTGGAGAAATTTTATGGATTAGCAACCTAATTGAACAATTAATAAGTTGTTAATATAACTAATTTATAAAATTAAATATTGTAGAGCAAGGAAAGTAATGCCAAAGTTTAAAAAGATTAAGAACGCAAAAAATATAATCTATGAGCTGGCAGGTGATCAGGATAATTTTACCAATGAAGATAAAAAAAAGCTTTTCAAGTTGTTAAAGAAGATAGAAAACGGTGAAAATATTAGTGGAAAATTTAATAAATCTAATTACAACACGCAGAAACTTCTTACAAAAAAAATAATTTACAAGGATGAGAAAAAGGAAGGGACTCTGACGCTACTGTGCCACTCTGTGTTCTATAAAAATAATCAAGCTTTTGAGGAGCTTTTACAAGAAGCAATAAATCAAGGAACCTTAAAGGATGTTCTTAGTGAGGAATTGATCCAAAAATTGCCAAATGGTCTAACAATAACTTACACGGCACTGGTATCCTGCATATTAGAGGAAGATAGTAAAGCTATTAGAGCAGTTTTAGAAGCTTCTAAAAAGAATGGTTTTTTAAAAGAAATTCTCAACCAGAAAGTGAAAGTAGAGAAAGCAGAAGGTCAAGAGATAAGCTATACTACACTACTTGACTATGCTAATAAACACAATTGCAAAGAAAGTGCAAAGATTCTCAAGGGATTTGAAGAAATTCTGAATATAGAAGTTAAAAATGATATACCTGTAAGTGATAATGCTGAAACTAGATGTGAAGATATCAATAAAGACCATGAAATACATGAATCTAGAATTGTAAACAGTGAAGAAGCTCGAAATATTTTAATAGAAAGTGAAAATCCTCAACTCATGTGTGAAAGCAACAAAGAAGCTAAGAACTCTTTAGATGAGCAAGGGCTAAACGCTTCTGACAGCCCATCTTCCGCTGAACCATGTTTTGATGCTACAAACGAAAAAGACAAACCATTAACGCAGCAAAGGCAAGCAATTCTAGCTAGTGTTGTTAGTACAGCGTTACTGGTAAGCAGCATTGCACTGTATATCATGAAAATGCCTGTAGTAGCAGTGGTTGTGGGAATAGTTGGATTAGCATGTATAGGTCTTGTGCTATATAAGCCAAATACTAAGCTCGAGAAAATTAGAGATATAAAACAGTCTATTATTGCTTCTCCTGCTTTAAACTCAGTATAAAAGAATATGTCCAATAATTTTTTTTAATAAGATAATTTATTTAGAATACTATCTAAATTATTAACACAACATTTATCTTGTACCCCTGCTGTTTCTCATTACCTTGAGCTATTTTAAACCTTCACAGCAGGATCAACACCATTTTTAACTTCAACATTACTAAGTGCTGTATTTGCCTTATGTGAACAGTAACACCCTACTGCGAGAAAAGTTAATGCAGCTACAGCAAGTGTAATACAGATTGCTAAATGAAACATTGTTAAACTTGCACCAACAGCAAATGCTCCAGATAATACAAAAGAAATAGAAGCATAGGTTATTTGCTTTCTATCCTGGGCGCTTGCTGCTGAGAGTTTTTTGTTTCCATTGTCTGGACTTGGACCTTTTAGGCTTTGCCGTATTTCATTTAAATTCTCTTCAAATTGAACTTTTGCTTCATCAAGTTCTCTAGTTTTTGCAGCTAAATCTTGCCTTATACTATCTTGCTCACGTTCTAACTGTGCAACCTTCTGATTTGTGCTACTCAGCTCTCGATTTCTGTTGCCAAGTTGTGCTTTTAGACTTTCAATTTGACCCTTCAACTGCTTACCTTGACTTTCAAGTGCTTCTAGCTGCTGGCTTTTATTTTCACTTTCATCTTTAAGCTTCTCCAGCTCCTTATTTTGATCCCCCAGTGCTACATTTTGTGTGCTCAGCTCTTTATTTTTGCTTTCAGCTTTTTCTAGCTTTTGAAGTACAGTATTTAACTGCCCCTTTAGTTGTTTTTTTTTCTCAGTGAGTTGAACTACTTCATTAGTTTTTCTAGCCAAATCTTGCTTTGCATCACCGAGGTTGTTTTGCAAGTCTACAAGCTGAGCCTTTGCCTCTTTAAGTTCTTTAGTACGGTTATCTACTTGATCATTGAGTTGACTAGCCTTCTGTTGCTCTTGCATTAACTCTTTATTCGCTTGTCTCAACAAAACTTCCATGCCCTCAAGCTTCTTTTGCAATTGCGAAACCTTTTCATTTACAATATTTAGCTCTTCCACCTTTCCTGCAAGTTGAGTTTTTGTTTCCTCAAGTTCTTCAGTAAGTGTAGTCACTTTACTAATTTTTTCATTTAAGCTTTGCTTTGCACTCTCCAGCTCTTGTTCTAATTGAACTTGTACATCCTTTAGCTGCTTATTTTCCTTTGTAAGTTCCGCATGCTCTTGTTTTAATCGAGTTTGTGTATTACTCAGTATATTTCTTTCGTTATTAAGTTGAGCTGTTTTACCAGTCAGATTATTAATATTTTGTTCTAGCTCGATTTTTGTTCTCTCAAGTTTAGCTACTTCACTAGTTCTGCTATCCAAGTTTTGTTTTGCGTCATCCAACTCTTTCGTCTGCTTTTTGAGCTGATCTTCTAATTTCCATACATTTCTGTTCAGTACTCTCTCCTTCTCTGCAAATTGGCAATCAAGTACATTTTTTTCTTTATTCAAATCATCTATCTGACTAGTTAGGTCACTATTCTTTCTTTCTAGTCCAGCATTTGTCTCCTTAAGCTCCTTTATAGTATTATCAAGCTTAGTTACTTTTCCAATTTTGCTTTCCATCTCTTCTTTTTTCTTTGCAAGTTCAGCTTCTGTTTTCTTAAGTCTCTCTTTAAGGTTAGATATCAGAAGACAAGCTATTTTTTTTGTTTGAACACTATCTGGCATTGCTAAGTGCAAATATCCAATATTAAAGTTAGCATCACAATTAAGTAAAAGCTTAATAGCTTCTAGTTTACTATTTTGAATAGCAAGGTCTAGAGGCGTACGATTATCAATACCTTTAGCATCAACATCATAGCATCTTTTTTTGAGAAGAAGATTAAGTGTTTCATTGTTATCATTTAAAACAGCGTAATGTAAAGGTGTACGCTTCTTTTCTATTTCTACTTCCTCCTTAAAGAATTTTATCACTTCTTCTCTTTTCTCTGTTTTGGATGATTTTGCTAAATTCAAAACAGTGCTATTTCTATATGTAATGTTGAAGTTAGCACCGTTCTTCACAAGAAGCTTTACTATTTCCAAATTGCCATTGCAAACCGCAAAGTATAAAGGTGTTATACCATTATTATCTTTGACGTCAACATCAGCACCTTTACTAAGGAGAAACTTTGCACCTTCTAGAAAGAGTGCTACATCATCGTTATCTTTGCTGCTATTAGGAAAAAAAGACCAAATGTACTCCATCCACCCGTTATTGGTATCTTTTTGAGCTGTCTGACGTGCATCACGAGCTATAAAGTGTAAAGCTGTCATATCACTAACGTCTTTAATGTCAACATAAACTTCACCATTCAAAAGAGCTTGTGCTACTTCTTTACTGTAGAGGGCAGCAAGATACAAAAGACTAGCACCACTAACTTTAGCCTCTAGGGATGGAGATAGCACCGTTTTGATGCACTCTTCATTTTTAACAGATAACGCCGAATTAAGTATATTACGTATCTTATCAACAACATTCTCATCTTCTAATGTTTTCAAGTATTCAGTAACGTGGTCAGTAAAGAGTTGGTTAAATTCTTTTCTTAATGCTATGGTTGGAAAGAATGCATGGCTTACAGTTCTTATACCGTTATCTTTTTCTTTTAATCTGCCGGATAAAATATCAATGTATTTTTGTTGACCTACAAGCAGTAATAGAGATTCCAGTTCCTTTTGATCAAACAATTTACTCTGATACTTTTCTGTAAGCTTATCATTAGCTGCAATTGCTAGAAGCACTAATTCTTCTACTAAAAAGCTGCAATTATTACTTTCTGTATCAAGTTTATACTTTGACAACATATTGTCATATATATACTTATGATCGTCCCTTTTTTGCAAATCCAAGTTAAGGTATCGTGAACAAAAGGCTTTAAAATTATCACTATTCAGGCCACTCATGAACACATCATCTTTATCTATGTTATTTATAACTTCGTCTAACTGCTCATAGTCATTATGCTTGACTGCTTCGTTCAAAATATTTATCACTTCATCAAGGGTTTTAATGTTCAAAACATCGAATTTTTCATGCGACCCTTCTGAAACTTTATCGTTTTCCTGCTGTGTTAAATTAAATAGCTCTATAAGCTTACTATTACCTTTATCAGTAGCAATTTTCATTGCATTAAATTCTCCAAGAAAAGGATTAGCTCCTTTATTTAAAAGCAACTTTACAATTTCAATACCTTCACTTTGTAAGATAGAATTATTTGAAAAATGCTTTAGTATTTCAGTATTTTGTTCAGGGGAAGTATATTTCAACAGAATCCTTATCGTTTCTTTTGTATATTTACAGCTATTAGCGATAACTGCTTTTTCTAACTCAGCAGTAACATTAATCTTTGCTCCATGCTGAAAAAGCAAATTTGCTAAATTATGGTCATTATCTTCCAGAGCGTAATAAATAGGTGCTTTATCTTTTGACTGACTAACTTTATTAACATCAGCTCTGTATTCTAATAGTGATTTTATAACCTCATCCCTTAATGAAAATCTTTTAGCCTTTATCATGCCTGAGCAGTTTTTGCATATATGGCTTAAAGCTTTATCTTTAAAAGAGATATTAGCATCAACTTTTTTACTGTCTCGTAATAAAAAGTCTTTATAAAAATTAAGCCAATTGCTATGTTCACAGGCATTCATAGCAAAACAAGTCAATATCACTTTTTGATTGCGAAACATACTAAAGTTCTTCACTCTCTGTATTAGGTCTTTTGCTTTTTCTAAATTTTTAGAAGAAATGGCTCCGAACAATTCATTTCCAAGACGTTCATTGGATATCCTTTCTTCATCATACTCCGCTCTTTGTTTTGAATCTTTCAAGATGCTATATGCTTCTTCAAGTTTTTGAAAATTTTTTTTTGCTGTTTCTTTGTTACTATTTTTATCTGGATGATGTTTTCTTGCCAAATTTCTATATGCATTTTTTATCTCATCCAGGCTGGCATTTACCTTTACTCCCAATATTTCATAATAGTCAATATCAAAGTTAATAACACGTTTAGGTGTGTTAATACTTGTATAATCATTAACTGGCGGCATAAATTTCCTGATAATTTTCTCTTTGTTATGTTATCATTAACCCTAACTTTTGTCAATATATATTGCTGATTTCTAAATTGGATTGGAAACGTAATTTACATCAAAATTCTCCAATGTAAAGAGTATACTAAAGCGCTATTAAACTATATTGCAAAGTCCGTTCTGATTTAACAAAACACTACACTTTTTAGTATCAACGAGAATTTAATTATTTACTTCCTCCAAAAAACATAAAAATGATCGTATATTTGTGAGAATGCGTTGCGTAAAATAGAATCGTGGAAATAGAAGCTTCAAATTGTTGCAACAAGGTTTAGACAAATTGGTTCATATGTAAATATGGCTAAAGTGAGCCAATGTAGATGATTTTAGCGCATAATCAAATTACCATATAAAAAAGTTCGTATGGTACAATTGGTAGACCAACCGATTCCAAGAAAAACACTTCTCTCATTAGCTGATTTTGAACGCTGGAAGTGGTTATTTTACTTGAGATCTTAATAATATATTTTGCTAAACTAATATTAGTTTGCTTGCGGAAGAGTTAAGGTAAATTTCTAATAAAAAAAGAATTTAGAAGTAGAGAAAAGATCTTATATTGAGCTTGTTAAGAGCCTTTTGCCTAAAACTACTTTAGGTTAGAAAATTTTTCTTAAAGTAGTGATTGACAAATTTTAAAGGTAGAATACTATACTTAAAATATACTTACGTTCTAATTAATAAGGTAGTGGCTATGTTGCGTTCAGATATTCCAGAAATTTTATTTTCATCTATTAGAGAAGATGACCCTTATAGAGCATCTAAGCTTTTTCAAATTGAACGCTGGTGCTATGCAAATTGGCGTCTACACCAAAAAAGTGGCAAGAAAGGACGTAATTTTCTTGCACAAGTGCTATCTAGTGAGGATTGTTGGAAAAAAGTAGACAATTTACATGGAGTTAAGCTTGATAGGCAAGTCGTAGGCAAAAAGTTAATTGCGCCAGATTCAGGTAATCTCTTTGATAAGTATGCCATTGCCTGTAGTTGCTGTCTAGAAGAAGATATTATTGCTTTGTTTGAGGAAAGAAAAGAGGAATTATCAGCTCAAGGTAAGAGTAGTCTATTGGAGTATGAGCACTTAGTTAGGTGTTGCGGGTCGGGTCTTTTAGCGCAGTTTTGGTCACATTTTATTAGCGGTTATATCTCTAAATTAAATTTAGATGGCTGTCATCCATATGAATATGGACTTAAGTGTGCTATGAGCCTTAAGCAGGAGCAGGCAGTGGAATTCTTCTGGAATAAAATAAAATCATTACCTGAAAGTGAGATGAGTGAACAGAAAAAGGATGAAATCTTCATGAAGACATCAGTGTATGCAGCAGGTAGTCGTTGTAATAGTTATCCTGAAATATTCGAGTTTTGTTTTAGTCAAATCAGTCCTGATAAATATCCAGAACTTCTAAAAAGAGACTTAGCTGAAAATGGTTATTATGGTAGTTTGAATACACTACAGGGTGCACTTCGCTTTGATAAATTTCAGGAATTATTTGATTGTTTAAAGCCAAATGATGTTCCAGAAGATGATTATAATATCTGGTTAGACATGGAAATCAAAAAACATTCAGAGCCTTATGTAAGTGAAAGTGTAAAGCTTTTTATGCATATGTGGATGAAGGAAGGATTTGATAGCCATCGTGCTTTAGTGATAAGAGAGGAACTAGAGGATAAATCACCTCTTTTCTGTACAGTTTTATTAACACCTTTAGTAGAAAAGGGCTGTATGGAACCAGTATGGGCGTTATTAAATAAAGCTAATTCTGATCAGGTTAAAGAGTTTATGTGTTCTAAACAGGCAGGCTACATACGATCTATATTGGAAAAAAGAGATGCTGATTCATTGAATAAGTTTCTAGCATATAGAAAGTCTACAGATGAAGAGTTCACTAGCTTAACTGAAGTTGAATTAAGCAAAGCATGTGAGCAATTAGGGTTAGGCAATTAAGGTATTATAAGGCAATTCTATAAAGTAGGTGGTGGTTTCTTGTTACTACTTTAGCTTCTGTCAAAAAGATGTTGCATTGTAATACAAATGTTATATACACAAGTCAGCATGTAGGCAAAAATAGCTTTTATTATTGATATCTCTGATGGTTATACAATAAGCTTGGTATAGTGGGTTTAGTATAATATAATGAAGGGGGTTTATGTTCAAGATACAATATCCAACAGATCATCTAAAAAAAGAAGATGTTAATTCAAAGATTACTGAATTATCGGATGAAGTGCAATATATAGAGCAAGCTAGAGAATTTTCTCAACTTAAGCGTTATCGGAGATCTGATGTTGATTCCGAAAGTGGAAGTCAGATTAAGAGAATCGATGTTCCAGGAGACGGTAGTTGCTTGTTTTGGTCTGTTACTATGGCTTACTTAATACCCGTCAGAAACGACGATGCTTTATTTCGACAAAGGTATGAAGTACTATTTGGAAATGATGGAACTATAACCCAAAATTTAGATCATATTAGAGGTTTGGTTCGGAATTTAGGTGCTGCGAATTATGATGACACATTTGCAAATTTAGTAAGAAACTTATTTCGTAATCGAGTAGTTGATCACATAAGTTCTTATAGAAATGAGTTCAGAGATTTTGTTGAAGGTGATTTTGAGCGTTACTTGGAAAACATGAGGAACCCTGATACTTGGGGAGGTGAACCTGAAATAAGAGCAATGAGTGGAATGCTTAGCGCAACGATTAGTGTTTCTGGTGAGGTTGAAACTCAATATGGTAATGGAAATACTCAAATACAGTTATTTCATGTTGGTGCACCAGGTAAACGAAACCATTATAATTTTGGTCTTGAAAGGAATATTATTGATAATGATAAAGAGCTTGCAAAAGGCTTAAAAAGAGTCATGGGTAAAGTAAGACCACAAGACTTTGAGTTAATACAGTTATTGATGGAGGAAGCAGATAAAGAAGTTGGTATAAGCCGGCAAGATGAGGATTTTAAATCTTTTGAACCGAGATTTCAGTCATTTGTGGATCAGATTCCATCTTATTTACACTCTGTAGAAAAAGCAGGGTTTTTTACACACTTCTTCCTAGGTAGTTTTTCTACTTTGTTGGATACAGAGATGGCAAAAAAGCTAGACATCAAGGAGATTTATTTTAGCTTTGACGGTGCAAAGACTTTGAAGGTAGCTATTATAAAAAATGGTGAAATGAAGAGTCAAAAAGATGTGATCGATAAAGTAAAATTATTTGTTATATCAGAAAGTGGTTCTCATTCTTACACTCAAGAGTTTGATCAAGGTGAATTGAAGGAGGTATTAGGCAAGCTTTACTCTCTTATTGAAAATAACCTAGATAAAATTAAAGTTAAATCAATAAAAATCATTAAAGATGCCGGTCATCAGGGAGAAATAGTTGTTGATGTGAAAGATAAAGGAGTAGACATAGAACATAATTCTGAAGTTCAATTTAAAAAAGTGAGAAAAGGGTTATGGAGGGATCCCGAAGTCGATATAGCGAAGCTAGCTATTTCCAATCAGCGAACAGTTAAAGCATCTTTAAGGAGAATTCTTGATAAGATTTATACAATTCACTCCGAATATGCAGACTCACTAATCTATGCTAGCAGAGCACGTGAAGCAGCACATCATGGGTTTGCGGTAGGCGTTTTCATGAATTTCCACTACAGGTATAATTTTAGAGTCTACCCAGAGCAATTTGCAGGAAGGGGTTATGCAGATATTATCTTGCTGGCTCGTGGTCCTGATCGTGCATTGGATTCTATTCCCATTATTATTGAATTAAAAGCGGGAGCAGGTTCTAATGCTACTCCAGATAAGGCTTTGCAGCAAGCAGAAAAGTATGCACAAGGCTTTCAACCAAATATTCAGCGAGTTCTAACCACTGCAGATGACATTTTATGTGTTGGTGTCAATCTTGATAATCCATCTCCTATCTCTGATATTAAAGTATCAAATCGTGGGAAAGAAATAATTCCTCTTTTTCAAGATATGCTAAAATCTTCTGATGACTGGGATACGCAAAGGATTGGAACAATAGAATTAAAGGGACAGGTGAAAGATAATCTAGAACGTATTTATCATACGTTTCCTGGTACACCTGAGAAGGGAGATAAACATTATTTTAGTAGATTTTTACTAGGGCAATCACTATTGCTAAATAGAGTTGAAGATTTAAAAACTGGTTTTAAAAAATACATTTTTATCTATGGAGACAATATACCTACCGAGGTACGTCCTAATCTTCGTGGGTCTGGACGTTTAGCAGCTGAAAGAGCCAGGGAGAGATTGTCAGCTAATCTTGATGCGATTCATGCAGTTGTGACAATGGTGCTCATTCCAGAAAATACAGAGAAGTTGGTTTATGTAATAAATATTGTTGAAGCTAACAGAAAGGATGTTCTGAACGGGCTGGATGAAGTGCTCCCTCTTGATAGATTAAATAGAGAAATAGGGAATAGGGAAATAATCGAATTAAGTCTTAATTTTGATACTAGATACAAGTCAGATTTTAAAAGATATCTTACTATTTGGGCTGAAAAATACAATTCTTTACAAGAGTACAACAACGGAGCTGAGAGATTTCAAGGTACTTTCAAAGAAGTTCCTTATCCTAATGAGTTAAAAGAAACATTCGATAGAGCATTAGATATTCAATCTTTATCAATAGGAGGATATAGTAGATTATTAGAAAAAATTGGAGAAGGAATATTCCCTTTTAAGAGCCTCGTGAATAAAGAAGCTCATTTCCAGGGAATATTGAATGGAGCATTTAGTTATTATAGCGACCTAAAATTACAAGAATCACCAGAAACTAGGGCATTAGTTTTAACTGAGTTTCAAACTGGTAGAGGAGAACGTATTGACATGCTAGTTCATGGTATTAAGTTTGTGGCTCAAGGTGGAAATGCTGAGGAGTACACACCAATAGGGTTGGAACTTAAGACATCAAGGCAGGGCAAAGGAGCTAAAGCTTTATTGAGGGAAGCAAATGATCAAATAAATGAAGAGTATAAAGAGGGCGTTACCTATAAAACACTCACAGATGGTGATGAGGTGAAATTTATCGGTGTTGTTTTCGATAAAGGATCTAATAATCCAAATAAACTTATTTTAACAAGTAGGACAGCTAAGGAAGGATTTATTCCTGTTGAAGTAGTTCATAGTTCAGTTCATATGTTACCTGCTTGTTCTAAAGGAAAGAAAAGAGGACCTTCATTGCCAGAGTATCCACCAAGTAAAAAACCAAGAAGAGAAAGAAGTGTAAGTATGGCCTGCATAGATTCGTTTGATGAAGAAAAGATTACAGAGGAGGAAAAAGAACGACGTATCAAAGAGTTATTCAATGCTGACAAGGTAGCAGAAAGAGTAAAGAATATTGAGTTTTATGATCAGCTTTTCAAGGTTTCTCAGAAGATATCTGAAGGTGAAATTATAGATAAAAATGTTGAAGAAGCATTTGTAGCGAAGATCAAGGATGTAGACCTAAATTCGATAGATCCAGAGATTAGGGATATTGTGAAAGAAATGAAGGATAATATAGAGAACAAAGAAGAAGTGAAAAATATTCTGAGAAGATCCGGAGTAGCAGAAAAAATAGGAAAAGTAGCAGAAGGTGCAGGTCTTGCCTTTACAGCATTTTTAGTTGGTAAGCATATAGCAAATGGAGACATAGAGGGATTAGGCTACGATGCATTAAATCTCTGGGTAATGCCAAAAATTGGTGAAAAAATCTCTGGAAAAATATTAGAGTTAGGAACAAAGCTTGATTCTCAGATGTTGAAGGGATTTGCTCCAGTTATGGGACGTGCTATAGGTAATTTTGCGGCATTTTTAGGGTTAGCGGAGTCAATAAAAGCAAGGCAAAGTGCGACAGATCCTGCAGATATAAAGATTGCTGACCTAAACATCGCAACTAATTCTATCTTTATCGCCGCAGATGTCCCTGCGGTTGTTACTGAAACAATGTCAGTAGCAGGCTTAGAAACTGGAGTAGTAGGAGAATTTGCTGGTCCAGTTGGTGCTGCTGTCTCAGTTGCTGTTATTGTCATATCACAGTTTGTAGAAGCAGGGCTTGAGGTAGAAAAATTAGAAGAACAAATGAACCTTACAGATCAGGAAAAACATGATCTTTATTGGGATTTATTCTTAGGTAAAAAAGTACCTCATTATATAGAAGACAATATGGAAGTAAAAGAGATATATAAACAATATATATCGAAGATTGTAGATAAGTTTAAGAATGATTATTCCAGGATAGCTATATCCTTACCTCCCATTTCAGTTAAGAAAATAGAGTATGCTACTAATAATCAGCTTCGTCAAAAGAAAAGAGGTGTAGTGGATGACATAGATAATCAAATGAAACATTTATTCGATGCTTGCCGCATTAGAACAAAGGTTGTTGATAGGGAATTTGATTTTAACTTTACTGCTGCTGTGTCTTCATCTAATACAGGATACACTGATCACTATTCTAGAATAGTTCCTCACTCTCTTGAAAACTATAATATTGTTTGTGGGTCACGTGGTGATAATATAAAAGAACAAGAAGTATCTAGGGAAACCTGGCATAAACTACCAAGTGAAGCATTATGCGATGATTCTTCACCACATAAAGGTAAAGTATTAAGTACAGTAAAAGAGAAATGGTCTTTACAAGAATATCCACCTCACTGCCAAAACGTAGTTGTGTATAAGAACGAGAGTCCTCACAAGTATAAAACTGATATGTATTACATAAAATCTTTATATACCGATATACATATAAGTGAAGAAGGTAGCCTTAATCTTATTTTTTGGGGAACTCATGTATCTATTGCTGATTCAAGTAAAAAAGGAAGTGATAAAGTGGAAAATAGGTACTATTTTATGAGTCCGTTGGAGAGCTGTGATGTACAAAAATCAGGTAACAACTTCTTTTACATAGAAGATGATAGGCTTTCTTGTAACTTAGGAATAAATGGACAAAAAAACATAGTTGTAGTAAAAGGTGATTTTATAGATTCAAAAAATATACACTCTGTCATTGGCAGTAACGAAGCTAATCATATAGAAGTTTCTCATGCAGATTATGTAGACGGTAAAGGTGGCAATGATGTAATAACGGTAAAGAATTTTACCACAATAAAGGGTTATTTTGGTGATTCTATTTATGGAAAAGGTTTAGTATTATTGCCGATAAACTTTAATGATGTAGGTAACATAACCCACGTTAATAACATAACAAACATCTGTAATAAAAGTGGAGCCTTTATAAGTGTAGATAAACAAACGTCGGTAAAAACAGCAGATGGTTTATTTGTAACACCAACAAAAATAGATGATAAAACTGGCGTAGTAACAAACTTGCATGTGACAAAAAGCCTGAGTGGTGATGTTGTGTTAGATGATGAATTAGATAATTTACGAAAGATAGACAATTTAAACTTTAATATTACAAAGCAATTATCAAGTGCTAATTATCATAGTACTATAGGTAGTTCCAGTAATCATATTTTTTATCCTGATAAAGAGCATCATAATTTTTACTGGGAAGCTCCAAGTAATATAAGTCATCTTTATCTTTTCGATAACAGGAACGCTAATATTACGATTGCTCAAGCAAATGGCATATTGGATTTTAGCCAATTAAATTGTACATTAGATGATATGCCATTTACAGAGAATAATGAAGGAGAAATAAAGATTAACAGAAATAGCTTACACGTAACCATGTTGCCGAATTACAAAGATGTTACAGTTACATTTGACGGAGAAGAATATTACAAATTTCAAAATGGGGAACTAGAGCGAGATTATTGTTCTCATAGCTTAAAAATAGATGGAAGGTTTAGCGTTAATGGTACTGACCTTTTAAATTATCATAATTGTTTCACATTTGACTCAGACAAAGTACTTTTTTTGAAACTAAATAATAATTTGCTATTGCTATCAGATAGAGGAGCATTATCGATATCAAATTATTATTCTTCTGTTCACAAAAATTGGGATTTATCTGTAGAACTGAACAATAGAATTATAGAACCAGAAGAATTTGGAGAAAGAGCTGATGAATTTAGTTCTTTCAGGTATTATAAGCCAGATGAGCAAGGGTTACAGATTTATCATAATCAACCTATTAACAAGAATGATATTGGTTTAGTTGATTTGAAAGATAAGTCTATATTAGATTTCGATATGAAAGTTATGAATGATACCTTATTGCTATCACATAAAAATAACACTCTTGTAAAAGTAGAGAATTGGAATACTTACCAGCCAGCAAGAGAAATGATGTTCGGTTTTAATGATGCAATAGTTTATAACTCAAAGTGTATAGCTTCTATTTGTAACTCAGAAGATGTTATAGTGGAATTTAATAAAGGAAAAGAGGGAACACAATTGGATAAAGAATTGTCAGGTGCAGTACAAGATGGTGGTTTTAATAAAGTTCAAGGTCTTGTAAATCGAGGTGCTAACGTTAATGCTAAAGATAAAGATGGTAAAACCCCTCTACATTATGCTTCACGTTCTGTTCATCATTTAGGTATGGTGAAATATCTTATAAGTAAAGGTGCTGATATTGATGCTAAAGATAACAGTGGTAGAACTCCTGAAGGTGAGGAATATTATGCTAATTCTAATACAATGAGGCAAGTTTTTATGCAAGCACACTTAGATAAAGAATTGTTACTTACTGTAAAAAATGAAAAGGATCTAAAGACAATTAATGATCTTATTGCTAAAGATATTGACGACAGAACGCATGGCGGATTTTATTATACTTGGAGTGGTAACTTAGACACAGTAGAGTTTCTTGTTAGTGAAGATGTGAGTGTTAATGCAACTGATAAATATGGCTGCACACTATTACACTGGGCTGCATTGAAGGGTCATTCAGATATTGCTAAGTTTTTAGTTAGTAAGGGAGCTAATGCGAATGCTAAGGATGTACTTGGCAGGACTCCTATGCACTTTGCTGTTATGAATAATCACAAGGATATTCAAGATGTGTATGGTAGAGGACCTATGTACACTGTTGCTGAAAGCAACGATAAAGAGATTATAGAACTTTTTTTGATGAAAGGAGCAAGTATTAATGAGGCTGATAAAAATGGTGAGACACCACTACACTTAGCTTCTTGGGGTGGTCATTTAGGTGTGTTGCAGGATCTTACAAATAATCAAGCTAATATTGGTACTAAAGATAGTAGTGGCAAAACACCACTAGATATTGCTAGAGATAAGGGACATAATAATCTTGTACAGTACTTACAACAAACACAGTCAAGTCTGAATAGGGAATTGTTAACTGCAGTACAGGGTGGTGATCTTAATAAAGTTAAAGATTTTATAGGTAGAGGTGCTAGCATAGAGGCTAAGGATGAAGATGAATATGGTTGGACATCACTACACTTGGCTGCATCGCAAGGTTATTTAGAGGTTACAAAGTTCTTAGTAGGAAAAGGAACTAATATTAATGCTAAAGATAAGAATGGCAAAACACCGCAAGATATTGCTATTGATCAAAAACATGACAGTGTCGCAGTATATTTACAACAAACACAATCAGGTTTAAATGAACAATTATTGGTTGCAGTACGAGGTAATGATCTTAATAAAGTTAAAGATCTTGTAAGTAAAGGTGCTAGCGTGGATACTAAAGATAGTAATGGTTGGACATCACTACACTATGCTGCACGGAGAGGATGTTTAAAAGCTGCTGAGTTTCTTACTGATAAGGGAGCTAATATTAGAGCTAAAGATAAAGATGGTCAAATACCTCTGTGTGTCGCTGTTCAATATGATAGGCCGGGTATAATCAACTTTTTGTTAGGTAGAGGTACTAATATTGAAGCAAGTGACTTTCATGATAATACAGTGCTTAAGCTAGCCTATTGTATAAAAGGGCTTATGGACAAAACAAACAACAATGTACAATCTGACTTTCAAGAATTAAAAAGTAATTTACCAGAGTCAGTGAAGAATTTGGTATTTGCGTCACAGGTATGTATTAGAAATGTGGAGTATGGAAGGTACTTATATTCACCTAATAGTTATAGTCGTTTCCAATTTGACAATGACAGGCGGTATGTATTTACCTGGCCCTCAAAGGTAGGAAACGATGGTAAGTGGAAGGTTGAGCTTAGTGGTGATGATGTGTATCTAAAGAATGTGGAGTATGGAAGGTACTTATATTCACCTAATAATTATAGTCGTTTCCAATTTGACAATGACAGGCGGTATGTATTTACCTGGCCCTCAAAGGTAGAAAACGATGGTAAGTGGAAGGTTGAGCTTAGTGGTGATGATGTGTATCTAAAGAATGTGGAGTATGGAAGGTACTTATATTCACCTAATAGTTATGGTGGTTTCCAATTTGACAATAACAGGCAGTATGTGTTTACTTGGAAATCAGGGGAAAGTGTTACCAATGGTGTTTGGAAGATTGAAGATTGTGGATCTACTCGCAAGAGACGTGATATACAAGAATTAGAAAGTAAAGTGAGTTTAAATTCTAGTCTCTATGTTGATGTCAACATTACCAATAAAAATCATTCATCACGTAAACTTCTTGCTGTATATTCAAGTGATCAAACTGAAATAGCAACAAGCAGTGTAGAAAGACCATCTTCATGGATAAATGATTTGTTTAGTTGGGTAAAAAGCTCTGTAGGTGGGTTATTAAGTTCTAAGCCTGAATTACCTAAGGAAACATCAAGCACTCCAAGTCCAATATCACAAGTTGATGCATCAATGGATGTAAATGGTACAATAATGTTACTTGACTTATTGATTAGAAGGGTTACAGGTCAAAAGTATATTTCTAGAGTAGATCAGTCTATATCTCCACTAGAAGCACAGGGCTATGCATTAAATATTACAAAGGGATGTGAGAAAGTATTAGAGCAAGCTGGATTAAAAAGTGGTGTATCAGTACATCGATTAAATATTGATTATATGGGAATGCAGAAAGAGATTACTAGAAAAGTCATGAGTGGTAAATTTTATGAAATTTCGGGGATTTTGAAATCGTATGTAGAGAAAGCATGTCCTGGTGAAAAAGCTGGTAAATTAAGTCCGAAGAAATTTGAAAAGTTTATAGCTCAATTTAATAAGGGTCTGCTAAATCAATCAATAGAGCAGATATTACACAACAGAGATGGTAGATTAGAAGTTGATGGTACAAAAAAACAGCAGATAAGTTTAGAGCCTCAAAGTTATTTAAGTAATGCTTCAGTTCACAGCCATTCAGAAGTATCAACTTGTCTTTCTGAGATAGGAGTAACCAAGCTTGGAGGTAATATCAATAGGTAGGTTATAATATAAGAGGTGCAGCTATAAAATGCCAAGTAGTGGAAAATTTAAAGTGAAGGTAGCCAAAATAATTAGGGATACCAGACCAAGTTTGATGGTCCTAATAGTAAAATGGATGAAGTAGACATTAAATGCTAAGTGGTTAATGTGTTTTCCATATTGAACTTATAGCACATAGCTTTGATATAGAAGTTTGGGTAATGTTATGATAGTAATTTATATAATTCTATGTGCAATCTTTATAGCCATTTTAGACAGTTCACTAGATTCTTAATTAGGGGATATGTCTAACTTAGAGAAGGTTTTCATAAATGTTGAAGTGAATAAGTTGTAGTATTTATGTTTTTTCCCTGAGTTGTAAAATTTCAGAATGAGAGAGACCGGTAATTTGAGCTATAACATCTATAGGGACACTGGCCTTGAGTGAGTTTTTGGCTACTTCAATTTTACCTTCAATTTTACCTTTTTGATGGCCGATTTGGATGCCTTCTTGTCTACCTTCATGTTTAGCATCATCAAGACGTTGTTCCAAAATAGCCTTCTCTTTCTGTACACTCAATATTCTTTCTTCATATGCGATCAAATCCTTTTCATTCCAGCGAAACCTGTCTAATTCATCATATGCTAGCTTTATTATCGGAGCTTCTGCTGCTATCTTTTTCAGATCTTCATCAGTTGTTTCCTCTGCGTATTTAAAAAAGAAACACCACCTCTCTGTAGTATTCTCTAACTGCTCTACTCTATTTTTTGTAAATTTAGGCAACTCAATAAAGACAAATTGTAGATCTTTTAAGTAATGACCATTGGTTTTGATATCCCGTATATTATGAGTAGAAATATAGTCAACTTCTTCAGGCAGAAGGTTACAATTGGAAATAGCAATAAAAAAGACTTTCTGAAGATCAATGTAATTACCAGATTTATCTAATTGTCTTGAGTAAGCCTTAGCAGCATAAAGTTGAGCACGTTTTTCAAAGCCTTTATCACGAGCGAGCTGGTTAGGTAAGGAAGTAGTATTGCTACTACTCCCTCCCTTAGAAACGCAGCATGCAGGTTTCCCCACACTACGCTTGAGCCCCTTATCTAAGTCCTTCTTTTCTCGAACCGGCTTGTCCTTCATGATTCCTCAGAAAACATCATTCTTAATGGTGACACCAACAGTAGAGAACCTTCTCTTGAGAAAGAGCTTGCTAACATTTTTGTTTGTTTCACTCTTTCATCAAAATACTTTTTCCATTTTAAGTCAAGTGGATTTGCATCCGCCCTGATTTTAACATGTCGTCTGATAGGTATATCAATCAACCTAAGCAGTCTTAAATACCTTATCTCTTTCGGTTTGTTCTTGCATATGGGTGCAGCAAAGACCCATTGGCGTTGTTTCATTACCTTGAAGTAACGATTCTTTATCCAACGTAATCCTTTACGAGGATGTCTTTTCTTTGCCCATTTCCATAGAGCACACATAATTTCATGGTCTATTTTGTTAAAAGCTCTTTTCGCACACACATGGCTGTAGTAATTTCCCCATCCCCTTAATAGGGAATTGAGCAACTTGATTAGTACGGCCTGAGTGTTCGCTATGTTTGCCTTTATCAATGTACGTGCTTTATTAAGAAGTTTCTTAATACTTTCTTTTGAAGGTTTTATAATTAACTTCTTATTATACCTGCGTACATTACAACCAAGAAAGTCAAACCCTGTTGTAATAGATGTAATTTTTGTTTTCTCTTCGGAAAGGATAAGACCTCTCTCCTGAAGAAAGGACGATACTAGAGGTTTTACTTCATTTTCCAGTACTTCACGTGTGATTCCTGAAATGATAAAGTCATCTGCGTACCTGATTACATTTACTCCACTTCTGATTTTGCTTCTTCTTTTACTGCCAAGTTTACCAAATTGACTTTCCAATGATTTTTCAAGTCCATTTAGGGCTAGATTTGCTAGTATTGGAGAGATGATACTACCTTGTGGGGTACCTGCAGTTGTGGAATACAGAGTTTTTGATTCTAGGAAGCCAGCTTTTAACCAGCTATGAAGAATTTTCTTCTCCATAGGAATATGCTTCATGAGCCATTCATGGTTAATGTTATCAAAACACCCTTTAATATCACCTTCGAGTATCCATTGTAGTTGGTTACGGCTTGCCAGTAACAAGTGACAAGCCACAGTAGCGTCTGCGCAGGATCTTTTTGGTCTAAAACCATAAGAGTGACGATCACTGATCGTTTCAGCTATCGGTTCCAAAGCAAACAAGTATAATGCTTGCATGGCTCTATCTTTTATCGTAGGGATTCCAAGAGGTCTTCTTTTGCCATTAGACTTACTGATGTATATCCGTTTTAGCGGAGAAGGTTTGTATCCTCTTTGTTTTAATAGCTTTATTCCTTGAAATTTTGTGTTGCAAGTTGACCATATTTGACGATCTACACCTGCTGTGTTTTTTCCTTGGTTTTCAGTTACTCTCTTAACCGCCAAAGCTTTGCCGCTAAAAGAGCGTGTGAGAAGGTGTTGTAAAGTTTTCACCTTACCCCATCTGCCTTGTTGGACAGCCTTAACAATACGCCTCTGTAGCCTCATAACAACTTTTTGGCATTTCTTCCAGGGTAACTGGTTCCATGCTTCGGAGTTATTGGTAGGTGCACTTACAGTTGTACTTGTAATCATCTGCTTTCCTACCTTAAGTGGTTAACAAAGTTTCTTGTCATGAGGGACCAAATGGAAGTCTGCTCGTTTTCACGCGAATTAATGTTACAAATTCTATCCATTTCGTTACAAAATGGCATTCGCTTTCTCCATTATCCTTTACCTGCACATCCATCAGCATTCCTTGCGGGTTGCCTGCCATATAGGCGAAAATACAGGCTTATCCTGTTCCTTTTGTCATACAATAGTGGGTTAGGTGGCTTCTCTATACCGGTGGAATTATTATTTGCGTACATCCAGAAATGAAAAATGTAACTCATCCACATTACCTTTTGGTCGGAGCTTATCAGCATCTTTAGCTCTTTAATCGTTACGATACTTATGAAGCTTCACTTACGTTCACCATACCACTAAGCCTAGCCCTCCAACCACATGATGCTTGTAGTTTATGCTTTCTCTCACGATTGAGCATCTTCTTTATCAAGAGGAGGTTCATTGTCCGCGTCGCTCGGCACCAACTGGTTACCCAATTCGCACTGATGCGTAGACTCAGATGGCAAAACATCTGGTTCAATAAGCTTTAGAATCCTTTCAGTTTCTTTCTGAATGAATTCCTCTCCTTTTAAACAATATGACCGAAGGCTTTCAGGTCGCACCATTTCGATGACAAATCTATTACCAATAGAGTCTTTGCAAAGAACATCAACAATGCTTTGCTTGTCAGAGGCAATTTCAGGATCCATGATGGTACTAAGGAATTCAATTTCCATTATTTGATCAGAAGTAGAAAAGTCCAAGATATCGTTGAGGAAGTGGATGAGGATGAGGATATTTTTATTCTTTTCAGAGCCAAATATTTTCTTAAAACTAAGGTCGTTTTTTGGATCGAGAAACTTCGAAAGAGCCATGAGAAAGTAAGATAAAAAGCATTAATAATTATACACAATTGTGAAGAAATATTCAACTAAAATTCAAACATAGAAAGAAGCATCCCTTTTGTATATCTTTATTTGGTAGTATTAACCTATATAATATCTATTTCTGTATGGCAAAGCATACTACTGTTTCCATAAGGTACCAAATAGCGCAAAAAGTAAGGATCTGGAGGTTAAAGCGAAAATATACTCTGAAAGACTTAGTAGACAAAACAAGCATAAACTATCACACGCTGCTAAGATATGAGCAAGGAACATGTGGTATTCCAGTTGAAAAGTTAAAAATCATAGCAGAGTCGTTATCAATCCCTATTAGAAATCTCTTTCCAGGACGAAAAGTGCTAAAAGAAAATAGTTGTTTCGAGAAAGCTAAGACCGAGGAAATGTATAATTTCATAGAAAAATACAAAAAAATAGAAGGACGCAAAGCAATTTACGCATTAACCAAATCTATCCTAGCTGAGGAAGAAAGTAATGTAAAAGCAGCAAGAATAAGAATTGCAAAGAATCTAGTTAAGGCGGGGTTTGATACTGAGATTATCTATCGAGCAACAGGCTTATCAACTGAAGAATATGCTGATAAAGAGAGATACGAGCCAAACGGAGGACAAGAGATAAAAAAGTGGAGAATAATAAGGGGATATACTCAAGAAGAATTAGCAAAAAAGCTAGATGTAGGACCCTCGCAGGTACATCATTATGAACAAGGTAGTGTTACTCTTTTAAGTGAAAGGTTATGGGAAATAGCAAAAGAATTATCAGTGAATGCTGAAGATCTGATAAAGGAAGAAGATAATTATGAAGATGGTGAAGCAGAAAATGAGTTATTAAGTTGGGCGAGGGAATATAGAAAAATTGGCAATCAAGAATCACGAGATGAGCTAAATATATGGGTAGAATTTTTATTGCAAAGAAAGCAAATTTACAAAGAGAAGATTGATAAAATAGAGGGAATGAAAGTTGCAAATAATTTACTCAAGTTAGGTTTTTCTACTGATGTTATTTCTAAAATAGTAACAACTTCTTTTACATAAAGGATTAATTTTCAATTAGATAAATAAGCATCTGTTAATATCTTAATTTTTTGATGAAAAAATAAGTAAAAAAGATTGAAAAATTGATTTGACTTCACTCGAAAGCTATGGCTTTATGCCAAGACTGCTAAAAAAGTAGCAGTAAACAATTAAAAACAATTTGTTATTAACGAGGAGTATATTTTATGAATAATAGTGAAAAACTTACAGAAGAAATAGAGAGAGTACTACAAAGCGGAGGAGGAAGTGCTCTATTTGATCGCGAAATAGTGGCAGTGCTTCTAGGAGCAGTTCATGACAGAAAGCAAGCACAAGATGTGACTAAAACTTTAATGGATAATTGCCCAGGAATAGGAGAAATTTTAGGGCGAGAAATCGATGACCTGAAAATGATAGACGGAATGACTGAACATGCAGCCGCAGCAATTGAATGTGTTAAAGAAGCTTACAAGAGGGCACTAAGAGAAGGGTTAAAGAGAGGCCCTGTAATGGATAGCCAAGAAAAGCTCATAGAATATGTAAGGGTAAGTATAGGCTTTTCAGCAAAAGAAGCTGTCCAGATAATATATTTGGATACACAGTACCGTTTGATAAGAGACGAAGTGTATTTTGGTACAATAGATGAGGTGCACCTATCTGAAAGGAAAGTGGTAAAAAAGGCATTATCAATGGAGGCAGCATCGATAATATTAGCTCACAACCATCCAGGAGGGAGTTTAGAACCATCAGAAGATGATAAAGTTATGACTAGAGAATTAGTGTCAGCATGTCAAGGGGTGGGAATTGAGCTAGAGGATCACATTATTGTGACGGACAAAGGATATTGCAGCTTTAAGGAAAGAGAGCTGCTATAAAGATGGATGCCAAATTTTTCAGGTTTGGGAAGTTTGGCTACCACTGCTAGTGGAAACAATACGAAATATGAATATAAGTGCTTTAAGAAAAGCGTATTTCTATAGCTGAGATTTGGAAAAAGACATAACAAAAGTTGTAAAACATACAAGATCTTTGTATAACTTGCATGTTAAGTTATAATAAACGAATAAAAGCCCAAAAAGCTCTATTCTTTTGTTATAAATAGTTGCAAACCATACAAGATCTTTCTAATATTTGTATATTAAGTTAATAGTAAAGCAATAAATTGCGCTATAGACTTAGATAATATGCTTAATATAGGAGGCTTATATGGCTAGTAAAAAAATTACAATGGTTCGAAAAGACCCAAGTAAAAAGAATCACAAGTTCAATATTAACCGCAAGTTATTGGGTAAAATATTTAGTGCTCTTGAGGGCATTGATATACAACCGTCTAACTTTGTGAGCAAAATTAATAACCAGAATCCTGGAGGTACAATGCCTTCCCCTAGTAGAGATGGTCGCGAAAACCAAATAAACTTCGAAGAAGGACTTGACCGTATTTATGGCACAAAACCAGCAAGTAATCAAGAAGATTATCCAGAGGGGTTAAATCCATTTGCCTCAGGCCTGCAAAAAATAAAGCTAAGTGCAAGGGAAAATAAAAAGTTGAGCTGGTTTAAAAGTGCAGTGGTAAAAGCAGGCAGCCCAAAAGAGATGCATAAGGTTGTGGATCAAGCTCTATCTGCTGGAATAAGGATAAATGCATGTCATGAAGGAGAATGGAGTTTTTCCGAGTATGTGATATTAGGCACACATTTTCACAAAGTCAAAAAAGGTGAACTAAAAAAAATAATGCGTGAATTAATGCTGAAGGGTGCAGAGTTTCATGACAGGCTATTGCAGAATGAGCTGGTAGGTGAAACTTATAACGAACTGCAAAAAGAGGTGCAGCCACAGCTAGACAAGCAACTTGAAGAACTGAGGAAAGTCGGTGAAAGTGCTGTTCAAAAAGGAGCTGTAATAGATGTGGAAATAGACAATACAACATCGTATACGGAATTTTCTGAGGGTAGCACAGTAGAGCCTGCAAAAGTAATAGAAGGCTTAGGTCTAAACAGATGTAACATCATAAAAATAGGCAATAGAGAATTTGAAGTCAAAAACGAGAAAGGAGGTGAGAGAAATTACACTGATATATCGGACAATAGCGTTTTTACACCTACGACAATGTTGCAAATTTTTATTTTCCTCTCCATTATGTCCAGAAGAGTTCGGTAGCTCTTTTACGCGAAATACCACATTTACGTCCTCAAGGTTAATTTCAATTCTCTTGACCAATGTTCTGATAATATCACGTTTAGTTAGCCAGTCTGCGTTATCAAGGTTTAACGTAATATTGGAAGAAAAGTCTTCTAAATTGGTCACAACCAGAGTTACCTCCTGTTCTAATTCCTTTTGATAAAATATCTTTTTCTTCTCTTCTTCAATTGTTTTTAAGCTTTGTTTCATTGCTTTAATTCGTGGTTCAAATTCCTCTTGATTGATATATTCTTGAGCATAACCATCAATAAGTCTAGCAATACCACGTTTTAATTTATTTTCTTGTTTCTCTAGCAGGTCGCTTTTTTGATCCAATGATGATTTTTTTAGTTCTGAAAGCCTACGCTTGTATTCTTCTAAAACCCTGTTTGGATTTTTCAATAACTGCTTAACCTCTTCCCACACAGCTGTTTCTAATGCATCTGAGCGGATGAGTTTATTGTCACAAATCTTATTACCACCAAAACGGTAAGAATCTTTACCACTACAACGGTAATATGCATAATGGCCACCTTCTTCTTCTCGTCTACTTTTCATGCAAGTTCCGTAACATCCGTAATTACAACGCTTACATATGACTAAACCTTGTAGTAAGTACTTTGCTCCTCTTTTTCTTGTCCTTGCTATTTTTCTATTTTCAGCTAATTGTTCTTGAACAATATCAAATATATCTTCATCTACTATATTTGGCACTTTAATATAAATCCAATTTGCTTTTTCAACAGGATAGACAGAATGGTTACTTTTTGGCTGCTCACAAGAGCCTTTCTGTGGTCTTACTTGTTTTAATCTTACTCCTAACCTTCTTCTACCAAAGGCTGCTTGTCCTTTGTAAGCAGGGTTTTTCAACATACTCCAAATTGTACCTTTATTCCAGCGTTCTTTTCCTTTTTGTGTCTTAATGGACATAGTATTTAGCCGACGACATACTTCCCCAATACTTGTTCTTTCTCTGCCTACCCACAAAAATACTTTGCGAACGACATCAGCTTCTTCTTCGTTAATCTCAAATAAAGCTTGTCCTCCTCCCATATGTTTATCTATATAACGATAACCATAAGGAGCCCCTCCCATTACATTTACACAGCCTTTGTTAGCTGCATAGATTTTACCACGACGACTTCGTTCCATAATTTTCGCACGTTCATATTCTGCTATCATACCTTGCATTTGTAACAGTAATTGAGATTCTGGGTTACCGTTAATCTCATAATTTAAAAAAACCACTTTTGCTCCTGCTCTTTCAAATTCTTCAATCAGCACCATTTGATATGCATATTTTCTAGATAAACGATCAGGAGAATGAATGTAAATCTTATCAATTTTACCTTCTGTTACTTTATCACGTAATTTTTCTAAATCAGGGCGGACTAAATGAGATCCACTGTAGCCGTTATCAATAAATTTATACTCACTTAACAATTTGTATCCGTCCAGATTAATTTGCTTCTCTAAAGCTGCAATTTGACTTTCTATCGTATTTCCTTCTACTTGTTTCCCCGAAGAAACTCTCGCATATAAACATACTGTTACCATTTGACCCTCCTTGAATCCCATTTTTATGTTTTAAGTTTTTTTGACTTATTTCCTTTGATGCTACCTTTTCATAAGCATCTGATAAGCATTGTTCTGCCAACCGGTTAGGTTCATAGCTACAGCTAATTCGTATAGCTAATCTCTTGTTTCCCATGACTTTTCCTTGAAATAATATGTTCATATCATTCCTTAAAGCCGATGGTTAATTGATTATTAGCGCTATAAGTAAATCGGACTCTTGGTTCTGGACACAGAAGTTTTCGAGAAATGGTTTTCTCTAGTTTTATTTTTATGTTTTTTGCAACATTGTCGGTAGTGTATTTGAGGTAACATTTCCAACAAGCATTGGTGGACTAAGAGTTATACTGTACCACAAAGCAGACCAAGTACAGGTAAGAGTAGCAGATACAGAAATGTGGTCTGAACTACAAAAAAGAGGTGAAATAATAGGAAAAGGTTGCCTCTTTGGGGGAACGACAGTCAAAGAAGCTGTAGAAAGAGGAAGTTTCACAAGAAGTGGCATGTGGAGTAAAGAGCAGGCCAAAGAGGAGATAAGGGAGGATCACTCAAGTGAAACACTGTTGTGGGTAAATAGGGCATGTGGAGGTAGCCAAGAAGCATTTAGGAAACGTTAAACAAAGGACTTCCTTCTCAAATTGGACTGCGTAAAAGCTTTATATAAATCGCAGTCCAAGCCGAGCTCTTCCAATAAACATAAGCTAAATTTAATCTTTTGACAAAGTAGGTTATAGCAAAAAGCCTATTAACAGGGTATACATGTTTATTTCCGTAAAACCGTTGCAGCATGGCAAATATCTCTATAAGATACAAAATAGCGCAAAAAGTAAGAAGCTGGAGGTTAAAAAGAAAATATACCGTAAAAGACTTAGCAAGCAAAACAGGTATAAACTATCATACGCTGCGAAGATATGAACTAGGGGTATGTGGCATTCCAGATGAAGAGTTACAAACAATAGCAGACGCATTATCAGTTAGTTTTAGTGATCTACTTCCTAGACAAAAAGTACTCAAAGAAAATCGTTGTTGTGATAAGACTCAATGGATGTCCAATTTCATAGAAAAAACAAGGGGAAGCAAGGCAATCTACGCATTAACCAAATCTATCCGAGCTGAGGAAGAAAGTGCTATAAAAGCAGCAAGAATAAGAATGGCAAAAAATATGCTCAAGTTAGAATTTGATGCTGATATTATCTACCGAGCAACAGGCTTATCAGTTGATGAATATGAAAATAAAGAAGAAAAAAGTTCTAAGCGTTCCAACAAGAGGGATGGAATGAAAAAGTGGAGGATAATACGGGGATATACTCAAGAGGAATTAGCGAAGGAGCTTGGTATAGGAGGTCCACAGATACATTACTATGAACAAGGAAGCACCATGTTCGGTGAGAGGTTATGGGAAATAGCAAGAAAATTATCAGTGAATGCTGAAGATCTGGTAGCGGAAGAAAACTGTTGTGAAGACGAAGATACAGATAGTGAAGGAGAAAAAGAGCTATTAAGCTGGGCGAGAGAGTTAAAAAAAATTAACAATCAAGAATCACAAGATGAACTGGATATATGGGTAGAATTTTTATTGCAAAGAAAGCGAATTTACAAAGAAAAGATTGATAAAATAGAGGGAATCAAAGTAGCAAATAATCTACTTATACTAGGTGTTTCTGCTGATGCTATTTCTTCAATAACTAGCTTGACTGTTGAGGAAATTGCGCAACTTACGCTCCCAACGGAATTAAAACTATGATAATTTACATAATATATTATGATATAGATGAAGATAGTTAATCTATTTAAGATTTCTCTGAAGTTTTGCTTGCGGCTTTTTCTTTTACCGGTTCAACCGATACATCTTGAATTTCCTCTTCCGGCTTGTTTGGTTCGGCTACTTCTTTAGATTCTGCTGCTAATTTGCGTTGTTTGATAAACTTCTTCAATGTTTTGACTGCGATAAAGTTTATACTGAAAACACATGCAGAAGTTACTGCTAATGCTGGAAAGGGGTTCAAATTGAACATTGGTAAAATTGCTACAATCGTGCCAGATGTCAGTAAAAATGCTAACTTTTTGCTTCCAATGATCTTATTTTTTTTAACCTTGATTGGATTTAGGCTCTTGATTTTTTTCTTGAACTTCTTGAACATGCCGCCCTTTTTGATTGTTTTTTCTTTAGGTTCAGTTCTTAAGCTTCTGATTTTCTCTTTTGCCTTTTGAAAGCTACCTCTGAAGCTGATGCCTCTCTTTAAGCCTTTTCCTTCTAAATCCTTTTGTTTTTCTTCAGTGGGCTTTTCAACTTTAGCTGTAGGATTTTGAATTTTTACCGGAACTTCAGAGCGTTGTTTTTTTGGCGAGACTATATTCTGTAGGCCTTTTTTAGCTTTTTTGTATAACTTCTTTATTTTATTTGGCACTTTTAAAATCACAAAATTTATCTATTAATTCCTGATTGTCCTTTATCATTGCATTCGCCTCTTGCTGCAGATATTTAATATTTTTAGGTGTTATATTATCCATCTCAGGTGATGCTACTTTTAATTGCGATTGTATTCGTATATATTTATCAGCTATAACTTGATCAAGTTGGTAATTTACTGCATCTAAACTTGAGGCAAACATTACGTTCAACAGCGGTTTTATCCAACCTATCTTTCCAAATCTCCTTGAGTTAGAATACCCTATACTTCTATCTGTTCTGCCAGTACCTATCGATAACAGTAGAATATCATCATTAGGAAATAATCTCTTACCACTTGCATATGCACAAGCCGCTGGATTATTGGCAAATACCCCGCCATCCACTAGTACCATTTCCTTTTGGTTGATTTTAAGATATTTAGGTATAAAGTAAGTAGGTGCTGCAGTTGTAGCTCGTAATGCATCTTTCAATTTGATAAAATTTCTATCTTCTTTCCAGCTTTTAAAGAAGAAGGGATAATTGTTCTTAATATCATAGCTTATATCTTGTAAAAAGCATCTAGTGTTTTAAGCTTAAGCATTAGGTGGAGAAGGGAAGAACTCTGAATCGTAACTTAGATATAAAATCTGTTTACAAGATAAGAGCCCCCTTCTCAAAAGTTTAGGCTGGACGGTATCATAGAAAGACCTCAATGGTTCTAATTCTGTATTCATAAGGTAAGCCTTACTTTTCATTTTAAATAGTAACGTATGGAGTTATATATGATCAACAACTTTCTTGGTATAGATGTTTCAAAAGAACGCTTTGATGTTTTTCTTTCGTTTATAAGTAAAAAAGGAAAACGTGAAGCTAGGAAAAGGAAATTTAAAAATGATGATACTGGATTTCAAGGTCTGCTGGACTTTCTACAAAAACATAACGTAGAAAAAGTAAAAGCTTGCATGGAATCCACCGGTTGTTATAGTGAAGCTTTAGCTGAATTCCTTTACAAGGCTGGATATTTTGTTAGTGTTGTAAACCCAGCTCGCATAAATTTTTATGCAAAAAGTAAGCTCGCACGGCAAAAGAATGACCAGTCTGATGCAGAGATTATTGCTGATTATTGTCAAAGACAAGAACCTACTCGTTGGACACCACCTTCTCCTGAAATGAAAAAATTAAAACATCTTTATCGTTGCTCGGTTGCGTTAAAAGACGAGTTAACATTAGTAAATAACCACTTAGAAAAAAAAGAGAGACTGCCTGAAGAAGTTGCAAATGCTTGGGAAGACCTTGCAATGAATATAACTCAAAAAATAGAAACAATAAAAAACTCCGTACGTGAACTATTAAATCAACACAAAGAATTGTTGGAAAATTTTCAACTTCTATTGACTATTCCAGGCATAGGAGAAGAATCAGCAATAGCTATTTTAGCTGAAGTTTCTGACATAGAGGCTTTTAGAGATGCCAGGCAATTGGCGGCGTATGCAGGTGTTATACCACGAAATATGACGTCAGGTTCCTCTGTATATGCCAAGCCTAAGCTAAGTAAGTCAGGTTCACGGACATTGCGTAAGGCTCTTTATTTTCCTGCTATAGTAGCTAAAAATCACAACTCTATTATTAAGACTTACTGCGAAAGATTAAAGGAAAAAGGCAAGCATAATATGGCCGTTGTGGGAGCTGCAATGCGTAAATTACTCCATATAGTTTTTGGTGTTTTAAGTTCAAGGAAGGCTTTTAATCCAGATCATATCAAGAACTATAGAGTTAGGAGGTTTACTGAAGCTTAAAAGGAAACGTTCAAAAATGCGAGTTCTAGATTAAAAGGTTAAAGTTTATGATACTACTGTACAGAATTTATCTATTGCTTTTTGATTACATTCAATCATCGTTTGTGCTTCTTTTTTTAAACACTTGATATTTTCGTATGTTGTATTGTCCATCTCCGTTGATGCTACTTTTAGCTGCGATTGAATTCTGATATAGCTATTGTTAATAATCTGGTCTAACTGATAATTTACACAATCTAGTCCAGAGGCAAACATTACGTTTATCAATGGCTTAATCCAGGATATTTTGCCAAATCTTTTCGATCTGAGGTATTTAATGGAATGAGACGATCTGCCAGTACCGATGGAAAGAAGTACTACATCATCGTTAGGAAATAGCTTTCTGCTGCTTGCATAGCTACATGCTGCTGGATTATTGGCAAAAACTCCTCCATCTATTAATACCATTTCCTTTTGGTTGACTTTTAAATATTTAGGTGCAAAGTAAGTAGGTGCTGCAGTTGCTGCTCTCAATACATCCCTTAATTTAATAAAATTTCTATCCTCTTTCCAGCTTTTGAAGAAAAATGGGCAGTTATTGTGAATATCGTAACTCGTAATCAACACATTACTTAAAGTGTTTTTAAGGATATCATCGCCAAAATATTTATGAAGTACATACTCAATATTTTTACTGGGGTATTGTGCACCGTTAATCCAAGAAAATATTGATCTTCTTAGAAATGAAGACTTAAAAATATAAGGTCCGTACTCCTGATAAAGATTAACCAAGTCATCAGCTGAATATTGTAGCTTTCCTTTGCTATCTTTTTTACATAGTCCTGCTACAATAGTAGCACCAGTTGAAGTACCCACCAATAAATCAAAAATTTGAGAAATAGGTTTACCCGTTTTTTGCTCTATTCTGGATAATATCATTGCTGGAATAATTCCTCTTATTCCACCACCATCAATTGAGAGAATATATTTTGTCATTTGTACTAAACTTTAGATGTTTTTGAGTATCTTTATTACCTGGTTACTCAAAATTGCTGCTTGTTTTATAAGAGATAGATTCGCTGAACGTATAACTGATGCACTGCCTCTCACATTGACTTTAACAGAGTTGCTTAGTAACTTTGTAAAACAATTCTCATAAAATAAGAAGGCACAGTAAAAAATTGGTGTAACTGTGTATAAGTACGCCACACAAACTGAAAGTACTTATACACAGTTACACTAATTTATAGAAGGTATCAGCCTAAATTAAAACTTTTTGTTATTTTTTATTCTTTTTAGCTAAATAATTTGTTGACAATAAAAACGGTATCTTGTTTATTTAGAATAGGCCTGAGGCAAACAGTTGGGTTTATAGCAGGATACCTTGAGCAAATTGGGAAAAATTTGCAAGTTATCAGCTATTCACAATCATCAAGAAGGTTTAAGAAACTCAATATTAAGATCAATGATTGCAGAAAATAATATGGAAGATATCGAAATTGCTATAGACAGTACAGGAATTAGTATATACAACAACACTCCTGGTCATAGCAAAGAAAATAGCGAAGATAGAAAGTATCGCAGCTATGAACAGACAAGAAAATTGCATGTAATGTTGAATACAAACAGCAAAAAAGCCATAGCTGTAAAATACAGTAACGGCTGATCACTATGGAGCTTGTGATTTGCTAAAAGAAGTCGATTTTCAGTATGTCATAAAAGTACTATATACAGATAGGGCATATGACAGAGAAAAGCTCTATAAGCTGTGTAATCAATATGGTATAAAAACGAAAATTCCTCCGAAAAACAACGCAGCAGAGCATCCAAAGTTAGACTATATGGCTGAGAGAAATGCTGCAATTAGACTAATAAAATCATGCAGCGAAGATGGAATGAAGAGGTGGAAAAGGCAAACAAACTACGGAAAAAGATCTTATATAGAAAGTTTTTTCTCGCGACTGAAACAAACATTCGGGTTTAGTTTTAGGAATAAATCTGAGACAAATAGAGAGAAGGAACTACTTGTTAAATGCTATTTGCTCAATAAGTTCACTGATATTGGTATGGCTAAATTTGAGATAGCTTCATAAATTTATTGTGCGTTACCTACTATCCGAAGAGCGATGCAACAAAGCCCACTGGGATCCATTCTTCTTTTTTTCTGGATTCCAGCGTCACGCGCTGGAATGACAAAAGCTGCTAATTTTTCATGTAAATAATGGTTATGCAAGCAGTCTATTTTGTAACTAACAAAAGAGGACTTTGATTCGCATGTTTCTCACGCTTATTCTATTGTTTAACTATACTTTGAGCAATGTCTTCATAAATCTCTGCCAAATCCTCACTTAACATTAAAGGATTTCCGCAATCAGAAGCATGGCATATTTGTGGATCTAGAGGAACTCTGCCTAGAAGTTTGATGCCCAGCTCCTCAGACATTTTTTTTGCACCGTCTTTTCCAAATATGTATATTTTTGAGCCGCTTTGAATGAAATAACTCATATTTTCTACAATGCCAATAACCGGTACGCTGAGCTTTGTAAACATATCATAAATTTTGCGAGCATCGATTAAAGAGAGCTCCTGTGGAGTTGAAACTATTATCGCCCCAGTTAAGTTAAAATTTTCCATAAGACTTAAATGCACATCGCCAGTTCCAGGTGGTGTATCAATTATCAAATACTCTATATCGGACCATTTTGTTCCCATTAGCAGACTATAAAGTGCTTTTGTAATCATAGGTCCGCGCCATATTGCTGCACGATCTTTATCGATAAAATAGCCAATTGAAATAGTATGCAGTCCATACTTTTCTATAGGCATTGCTTTACTATCCTGTATTTCTGGCTTTAATTTTTCAGCGCCAAGCATTTTAGGAATTGAAGGACCATATATATCTGCATCAACCAGCGCAACTTTGTGTTTTAACTTTGCTAATGAGAGAGCAAGATTTAGCGCAACTGTGGACTTGCCCACACCGCCTTTACCAGAGGCCACAACGATTATATTTTTCACTCCTTCGATATGTAATTTAGCTTTTTGTTGCCCAGTTTGTTTTTGACAAGTAGCAACCACGGTCACTTTTGTCACCCCCGGTATAGCTTTAACAGCTTGCTCACAATTTCTTCTTAATTCTTCATTTGCTTGCGTGTTACCGGCAACTTCAAGCACAAAACCAACATCTTGACCTTTAATAATAATTGAGGATATTATGCCAAGAGCGATCACATCTTTACCGCTTTTTTGCTCTATGACTTTTTTTAAGTTCTCTCTTACAATTTTTTCGTTGATCATTAGCCTTTTAGGTGATTTCTTCCTGAAGTCGTTTAATCTCAGCTTGAGGAAGGCCGGTTGTCTGAGAGATAATATCAATAGAGATGTCAGCCTTAAGTAGGTTTTTTGCTACTTCAATCTTTCCTTCAATCTTTCCCTCATCAAGTTTTTTAGCGAGGATGCCTTCTTCTTTCCGCAGATCCATTATTCTTTCTTCATATGCTACTAAATCTTTTTCATTCCAGCTAAACCTGTCTAATGCATCGTAGGCTAACTTTATTATTGGTGCTTTTTCTGCTATTTTCCTTAAGTCTTCTTCCGTAGTTTCATCTGCATATTGTTGTCTAAGTGAAGAAGGTCGCCCCTCCTCACTCGACTTCAAAACCGTACGTGAGACTTTGCGCCTCATACGGCTTCTCTCCAATTTGGAGCTTTTCATGCACACCTCCTGTGTAATTCATCGTGACAATGTCCATGTAACAAAGATAAGTTTTTGATCATGTTGTTTCGTCTATTCCGGTCTTTGTGATGTATTTCTATTGTATCATCACTTTTAAACCATAGTCTACAATTATCACATTTACTTTGTTGTAACTTCAATAGTTTTATTACTCTTAATGGCTTATCTGGTATTTTTCTCAGACGTTTACCCCAATAAACCCAATCACCATCATATGGAGATCTGGTTTTTTGCACTTTGTTTAATAACATGATCGCTGTGTATAATAAGATGTATCTTGTTACTTGTCATAAAACGCCAGTTATCGTTATTATACTTTTTAAAGTATTTTCTTTTTATCCAGCATTTCCCTTTGTTTGGGTGCCTAAAGACTGACCTTACCCAGAAAAAGTGGAGAGAAAGAAAAGAGTTTTTTTGGGTAAAATAAAATTTTGGAGGATTAGAAATGGTAAGAGAATATACAGCAGAATTCAAATTGGAAGCTGTTAAACTGGCAAATGAACAAAGAAAGGTAGGTCAACCAGTTGCAAAAGTAGCAAGAGATCTAGGAATAAGGGATAGTGTATTAGGAAAATGGATGAAGAAATATAACGAAAAAAAGTCAGCGGCAAATGCATTTCCAGATGTAGCACCTTATGACAAAGAGAGGTTTGATTTACAAAGCAAGAGTAACAAGGGAAAGAGACATTTAAAAAAAAGCCCTGGCCAGTCAAAAAGAGTAAAATATTTTTTTATATAGTAACTGCTATAAAGTACAGGAATTATGTAGGATTTTCTGCTAGTGGCTACTATAAGTGGACCACAAGAAAAATAAGCAGTAGAGAATCAGCAAATAAAGAGCTACTCGAAGCTATTCAAAAAATATATCAAGTTTCTAAATGTAGATATGGAGCTCCTAAAATTCATGCTGAATTGAAGGCTTTGGGTAAAAGTTGCAATTTGAAAACGGTGCAAAGTATTATGCAGAAAAATGACATCAGGGCTATACTGAGAAGAAAGTTTAAAATTAAAAAACAACAAACAGATAATAGAGCTGTAGCTCCCAATATATTAGACCAAAACTTTATTGTTGATCAACCAAATAAAGTATGAGATTACTTACATCAAAACCAAGGAGGGATGGCTATATTTGGCAGCAATAATTCTCACGTATGGTAGTTAATGAGTAGTGCAATAAATAAACAATTTTGGTTATGAACTCTTTATTAATGGCCATTAATAGGCGTAAACCTGTTAAAAATCTACTATTACATAGTGATCAAGGTTCACAATATACTTTGCAAGGTTATCAATATCTCTTATCCATAAAAAACATAGATGAATCATAAAGGTTGTTGTTACGACAATTCTGTTGTGGAAAGCTTCTTTAGCTCATTGAAAAGAGAAATACTTATTGATACTTCACAACACTCTGCTCAACAAACTAGAACTGCAATATTTGAATACATAGAAATTTTTTATAACAAACAACGTCACTATTAACTATTGCATTCCAGAACAATTTGATGCATCATTCTTTTTGTAAAAAACATTCCACACTTTCTCTCCACTTTTTCTGGGTAAGGTCAGTTGGATTTTCACCAACTGTATTCTAAACGCTTACTTGGCGCACCCATAACAAAAATGCCTGAAAAACGTTAATAATTATATACTATTATTAATAATTATTCAACCATATTTTAAGCTTACAATTTTGAGCTTAACTGACGCTTATGGATAGGGGCAACTCTATCACCCTGTGTTATGTTTATTTTCTAACGGACGCTGATTTTTGTATCGTAATTTCTTGCTATAAATTGGTTATATAAGAGCTGGCTTCTAAAATTTTATAACCCTAATTTGAATTAACAGACAGTAGAATCGAAAGATTATTACAAGGAGAAATCTACACAGATCGACCCTTTTGTGAATCTGCGTTTCTGCTTTCTTCAACTTGTTTTGCAAAAGATGTTTCCGGTTTCTGAAGTGGCTTAGCAATTTCACGCACAACGGCAATAACTGCTGTTAAAAACGTTTTTAACAATGCACCTAAAGCTCCACCAACTGCTTCCCTGCCATATATATGAGCTTGCTTTTCGTTACCGTCAGCAGTTTCCCCTGCCCTCCTTCTTGGATCCATCCTATGAGCAATCACCGAAAACAACACTCCCCTGATTGAAGACTTCACTTTTTCCTTTGCTTCGTGGACATCCCCATCTTTTGCTGTTTCATGTCCATGACTTAAGTGTTTAGCGTTCATTAGCTCCTTTTGTTGCTGGACAAACATGCTACTTAATACTTCTTCTATCACTTGCTTTCTTCTCTTCTCTCTAACTCTTTTCATAGATTCTGATTTATCGCGAGTGTGTTTGGTAGTTTCAAATTCTGCATCAATATCTTCGGACGCAGCCTGACTATATAAAGTCTCTATGAGCCTGTCTATGCTTCGCTTTATTTGCATAGTCCTTTCGTAACTATCCGAATTATCAATTCCTTCGTCGATCTGATTTAGAATATCCTCAAAAACTTTCAAATAGTCTTGAATATACTGTATTATGTATTGCTTATCTTCCTCTTTGTGTTGTTCTTCTTGATTTTGCTGATTTTCATTTTCTAAACTTTTCTCTCTTTTATCATCGTTATTTTCTTCAATATTATCACCGTCTTCCTCGAAAAGGTCTTTGTCGTTCATGATTTTTTTTAATTTAGTTAAAATTCTCACCAGTTACTATTGTATATAAAAAGATTAAATTAACATTAATGAAAAGCGTTTACAACTTCAGCACTGGCTAAAACGACAGTAAAGCTGTCAAAAGCAGCGGGGTCATAATACCTCTCATACAGTTCAACTGAACACCTAAGCCTTATCTTTTCCTTAGCATTAAAACTAATTTCATAATCATTATTAGAGTTTAGCATAGCAGAATTACGTAATAATTCATCAGCTAATACAGAGTCTAAAATTCCATTAATTTTTATCGTAATATGTCTGCTTCCAGCAGAGTCCAATACTTTTCTCCAGCCAAAAGAAGAAATATCTTTCACCTCTTCTCTGTTATTACGCAAAGTAAACCTTAGGTTTCTTATATTATTTAACACAATAAAATTATTGTCATGATCTTTAATTTTTAGCTGTAATTTGCTCATTATCACCTCCTTTTATTAAAATATCAAAATTAATTGTTGAATGTAAAATTTCATCGTGCTGATCCATAGCACAATTACTTTCTAAAATGGCCTCATTATTAAAACCTTCAATGCTCTTAAGTATCAAGTTAATATGCCTTATAATGGCAAACATACTGTCTATATGATAAGTATATATGTCGCATGAAAATCTTGCCTTTGTAGCAAAATTGGACAGCATATGCAGGTTATTATAATTCACTACACGCAATCTCAGGTAAGGAATGGTGACCTGTTTAGGTAAGTAGTCATAAATGTTAGTAACATATTTCCTTAAATCAGAGTTTGCTTTTAGTGCTTCATAAATGCTACTGTACAACTCGTTTATAGCTTGAATTTTTTTCATAATTAACCCTCGAAAGATATATAGAAACTCGTCATCCCGCTGCTTGTTAGCGGGATCTATCCGTGACGGTATGACGTAGGACTGCTGTCATTCCGCTACGTGTTAGCGGCTGAGATACCGCTGCTTGTTAGCGGGATCTATCCGTAACGGTATGACGTAGTAGCCCAGTTTGAATGACCAGAAAGAGCTACAAAACAACCTTTGGTTCGCGAAATGGAGAATATACCTTCTTCACTTCAGATAAATGGCTACTTACCTCCGATTCACGATTTTTGTAAAGAGCAGAAACATGCCGCATAATACCTAGTTTTATCTGCTCAGGAACATTGTCATAACCAGCTTCGTATACAACATCAACTCTTATTGCATTCAAACAATTGAAAAACTCAACGTAGCCCCCTACATCACTAAAATAATACTTAAGTGTTCTCTTCTCTTGATTTTTAGACATCATTGCAGTAGCCAATACTATCTTACTCACAGGGCCATAGCTTAAATAGATCCTACGAGGTACATAATCTTCATATGAAACTTGCCATGTTTGTTTCACCAGTGACTTTTCCATATGCCACTCAGCATAATCAGTAGCCATAAAAATTAGATCTGAAATCAACTTATCATCCTGGTCGTTCTCAATGCGTAAAAAAGATTTAACCTCTTCTAAAGTAACCGGAAAAGATTTAAGCTTAGATTTACGTTGCACAGATATTCTTGGTGAAGTAGATCTTATTGACATAATAACCCTCCTTTTTGATATAGCTAGAATAAGTAAGGTTTACCTCGTGACAGCGTGGGGCAAATCTTACTTACTTTAGCTATACAGCTTGCATTCAACATTAAGTTAGATTGGCGCAGCAACAACTCTGAGTGCTTTATCGTATGAATATATTAAGAAGAGAGCGAATTAAAGCTGTTTCTCCTTTTTTATTGATAAAATTTGAACTTATAGCATATTCAACTAGGCTAGATTTTAGTAGATTAACATTTTGAGAATGAATATTGTTGAAGATGGAGTTTAACTCTTTAGCAAGCAGACTGCGAAATTTCTGCACACTGTCATATGCGATGTTCTCAAGTTCATGTGCAAATTTATCTTGAGCTATAGTTGTTATATCTTCAATTTCCTTATTAAACTCCTCTAGCTTTTTTTCGTTATTTTTAAAATTTTTCGTAAAAGTTTTCATATCAATTAAACTCAACTACTTTTATGATTATAACTGTAATAAAAAAACTACCAAAGTAAAAAATTCGCACTACTGTGTAACTCATAACTGTACGAACATTGCAATTTGGGCCTACCAGGAGGGCAATGACTCTTATCCAAGTACCCTCTTCTTGTCATCCGAGTAGCTGACACTGGGATCCAGGAATTTTATTAAGTTGGTAAGCATAAAAGTAGCCGTTTTATGTTAAAACACAACGTTCTTGATGAGATTACGGCAAGGCTGGATTCCAGACTGGAATGACATCATCCTTTTTGGGATTCCAGTGCAGCTACTTGCATCTGCAAACTGCAATGTTCGTACAGATGTAGGTGCTAAGTTTTACAAACACCGTTGTGCTGAACCTTGAATATCCACTTCTTTCAATTCAGTGTCAGGAGCGATGGGTTTTGATATTGTGTATGTAATGCCACCGGCTATCAGTGCAGATACCACAGAAGCTGCAACTATTAATAGAGCAGACAATCCGGAAGCAATACTAAGAGCAGCACCTACTACTAACATAGCTGCAAGGCTCGCGTAGGCAACTTTTGGGGAAAATTGTCTTTTTCCTACTTTTTCTAGTGACACTTCATTTGTTTTAGTTTTGCCCAGTTCACCCTCAAGTGGTGTGTTTTCATTCTCCAGACTTTTTATTTTTTGTGTTAGTGATTCATTCTCTTTATTGAATTGTTTCAACTTAGTCTCATGTCCAACTATGCAACTTTTTGATTCTGCTAGTTCTTTTTGCGCTTTTTCTAACAACACTTCTGTTTTAGAATGCTGACTTTCTGTTTTGTCTAATTTATCCTTAAGCGTTGCTTTTTCACTTTCTAGATCTTGTATTTGTTGTTTTAGCAATTCATTCTTTTTCTGCTTATCCTTTAGCTGAGTACGTAATTCTTTTAACTTAACTTTACTTTTTTTAACCTTTTCTGCTTCTTCTGGAGTTTCCATTGCGTTGTGTGTTTTGGAATGGGAAGAAGTACTAGATACAACCTCAGATGGCTGATCACACATACTGTTTAGTCTATCTATTAGGTCTTCATCCTTTATCAATGAGCGATCTGCTCCATATTTTATCAAAAGTTTTGCTAATTCTTTATTGTCATTTGCAACAGCAAAATATAAAGGGGTATGTTTATCTCTATTTCGTGCATCAACATCTGCTCCATGTTTTATCAAAAGTTTTGCTAATTCTTTATTGTTATCTGCAACAGCCCAATGTAAAGGGGTCACGCCATCTTTATCTTGTGCATCAATGTCTTCTCCATTTTCTAATATAGATCGGCCTAAAGCTTCAGATCCATCTCCATCAAAACATATTCCACTGTCGTCACTACTACTTTTATTTAAAAAGGTCTGTTCACCATTATGTATAGTATACTGCTCTAGATGTTGATCGTGCAAGTAATCTTGTTCTATGCGCTTCTGATTATTGGCAAGTCGTTGCTCTGCCTCTCGCAACTTTTGCAACATAGCATCTCTTTCTCTTATAGCCTGTTCTCTTTCTAATGTATCATCTACTTTGTCTGTATTGTTTTCATTAACGATTGAGTTTGAAGAAGTCTGTTCATCCTCATCTTGTACATAGATTTTTCTGTTGTTTGGTGTAGTTCCGTTGTTCTCTTCCTGATCTCTTGCATTACATGCTTGCACTGCAGCAGTTGCGTTATTTCCGTTCACAGCTAAATTTCCTGGAGTTTTATTATTAGGCTGCGGTAAAGTGCCTTGTCTATTTTGTCTTCTCGTAGCTCCTGCCTCAGCATAACGTTGTTCTCCTTCCTTTAACATTTCTATTATAGCCTTTTTACCTTTTACATCACCGACAATATCCCTTGGAGTTCGGCCTTGACTATCTTTTAGTAAAAGATTTGCGTCATTATTCAATAAAAGCTGAACTATCTCTTGATGACCATGCAAAGCAGCAATGTGCAAAGCAGTTAATTGAGACTTAACTCTCCCAAGTTCATGTGTTGGTTCATTAACTTTTACTCCCTTTGCTAGTAGGAGTTTTACTATTGGTACACTGTTACATTCCACAGCAAGATGTAACAACATACAATTTACAGTTTTGCCTGAATTTAATATACTGAAGATCTTATCTTTTAACCGCCCACTTTTTTTTAAATCACTATACATATTATGTGTTGTATGCTCTTGTGAGTTTATCTTTTCTAACTCATTTCCTATTCTTTCAAGTAAATTATTCTCATTTAAACCTTCACTCTTGCTTACCTCATTTATTATTTCAAAAAACTTTTCCTTTTTTATTGCCATAACCTTTCCTCTCAATTTATTTATTATTGCTGAACAGTCTCACAAAAAAGTTAAGTTTGTCGAAATTCCATGTTTGATCTAAAAATTAGTCATAAACATTTTCTATGCAAGTAGCTGACACTGGTTCATTCTATAATGGTGTCACAGCAGTCCTACATCATGCCACCGCGAACCGTCATACCGCGATTCATTCGCGGTATCTCAGCCGCTAACAAGTAGCAGAATGACAGCAGTCCTACGTCATACCGCCGCGGCGCTAACAAGAGATCCCGCTAACAAGCAGCGGGATGACGAGCTTATCTTCATGCCGCCACGAACCGTCATACCGCCGCGGCGCTAACAAGAGATCCCGCTAACAAGCAGCGGGATGACGAGGCTTACCTTATCGGATTGTTTCAACACGTCATACCGCGATTCATTCGCGGTATCTCATCCGCTAACAAGAGATCCCGCTAACACGTAGCGGGATGACGAGCTTATCTTCATGCCGCCACGAACCGTCATACCGCCGCGGCGCTAACAAGAGATCCCGCTAACAAGCAGCGGGATGACGAATTACTTAACCATCATTACACCGTCATACCGCGATTCATTCGCGGTATCTCTTAACATAGATCCCCTACTATACCTTAACATAGATCCCGCTAACACGTAGCGGGATGACGAATTACTTAACCATCATCTACACCGTCATACCGCGATTCATTCGCGGTATCTCTTAACATAGATCCCCTACTATACCTTAACATAGATCCCGCTAACACGTAGCGGGATGACGAATTACTTAACCATCATCTACACCGTCATACCGCGATTCATTCGCGGTATCTCTAGATCCCGCTAACACGTAGGGGAATGACGAGGTCATGCCGCCGCAAACCGTCATACCGCCGCGGTATCTCTTAGCCGCTAACACGTAGCGGGATGACGGTTGTCGTTTAGCCATAAATATTAAGAAATTTACCAAATAAAAAAAAAGGCAAAAGAAGCCCTGGGGTTATTATCTGCTTTAAAATATTGGCGTTTTTTATGTTTTAAACGCTTGACAAGCAAGATTTAGCTGCTTTTAATTGCAACTAACCTACGCTGCAAATGTTTAAGAAATTTACTAAGCAGAAAAAAAGACAAAGAATCCCCGAGTTAGCTAGTCTTTTACTATCTCTGTCGAGTATTGGCATTTTTTGATGTCTTGTAACGCTTTATAAGCGCGTTCAGCTTATTTAGATAAAAATCTAGATGTAGATGAAGTTTTGTAAAGACATACAGTATCTATATACTGCAAAAAATTGAACATAAGACGCCGATACATTAAGTAATCCTTACCTTTTAATCTGCAGATTGGCGAAAGCAAATACAATAGCTTCACTATCATGATAAGGGGGCTGGCGGAGTTTGTCAAGTAAGTTTTTTCGTTTCTGTGGGCTACCTGGATTAATATTATATAGAAAGTCTGCTGCCAATAAAGCCTAAACTTACCAAATACATTTCTGTAGATTCAGATCTACTTGACTTTGGTTTAAAGTATTTTACTGTTTTAAACATTTTTTTTAGCTCGTTACAAAAATCTTTATCAGATTCTCCTTGGAAAATTTTTACTACAAACGTGCCACCATGGCTCAAGAAATGCTTTGCAAAATTGAGCGCTGCCTCACATAAAAGCATAATTCTGATATGATCCAACGATTTTAAACCACAAGATTCGGGCGCCATGTCAGATAAAATTACATCAAATTTTTGATCCTTGAATTTTTCTCTTAAAATTTCAAACTCATTGATAATATCACATTGTATAAACTCTACTCCATTAATTGCGTTCATTGGTTTTATGTCAAGAGCAACCACATTTGCACCTTTCTGAGATGCAACTTGTGACCATCCACCAGGAGAAGCACCAAGATCAATAATTTTTTGCCCTTCTTGGAATAATTTAAATTTGTTATCCATTTCTACCAGCTTATATGCTGAGCGTGACCTATAACCATCCTTGCTAGTTTTTTGCACATACTGATCATTCAAATGACGATGTAGCCACCTTGTTGAAGATAGTTTTCTGCCTCTAGCCGTCTTTACTCTAGTTTTTATTGCTAATACCCTACTTATTATTGATTATATCTTTAAGCTCTTTTTCAACTACTTCTTTTACCAGTGCATGTAGATATTTATTCAGCCATTCTGAGAGCTGAGGTTTTAAAAGAGATGTAACTAATTCTTCAACAGTAAGGTTCGCTTTTTTTTGTTGTTTATGCTGTAATTCGTTTTGCATTTTTCCAAGCAACGCTTTGATCTCTTCCATATTCTCTTTTAAAATTAGATGATCGTTATTTTGCGCTTGTAAGCCGCTATTACTCGCTTTGTTATTACTCATTTGGATATTATCGTACAAATAAATATCTTTTTTTTCTTCTGAATTGTAGCTATGGCCATTAAATTGGTTATTGTTGCAAGCCATTTCCTCACTTTGGTCATCATTATCAATGTCCTCTTTTTCATTATTTTCTTTTTTGCCATCTTCTTCTATTTCTTCTGGATACTCTTCCTCAAGGTATAGCACATCATCATTTTCATCCTTTATTTCTGCTTTATCGTTACTCGCGTTTTTACCCGATATAGCTTTTTTTATATCTTCTAGGATATCTTTTACAGATTGATTGCCTTTTTCATCATGCATAGTGCTAATACCATTAAATTTAGAGGTCTATACTATTTATCATAAAAAGCAAGTTGTAAACACTAATCACATAATTGCTTTTTGCTTCAACTAAGTCTGAACGTGCTTTAAATAATGCATCTTCAGTGTCCAAAAGGTCAGATGTACTCTTTAAATTTAAGTTTACTTCTTGCTCAACTCCTTCCAATGCTAGAGCTGCTGCTTTTTCCGCTTCTTGACTTGCTTTGATAATGGCCTTTGCTGTCAACACATTATTCCAAGCATTTACAACTGCTTGTTCTATATTTTTTACCGTTTCATAATAATCGTAGGTAGATTTTTTTGCATCCATTTTAGCTTTACTGACACCAAAAGCATTAACTCCTCTCTTAAAGATTGGAACATCAAGAGTAAAAACTACATGAACATTTTCTAATAGTTTGTCTACCTTCATACCATCCTCCCCAAAATTTTTGCTTGCACTTAGATTTAAAGAAGGAAGCCACTTGGAGCTTTCAGCAATCACTTCCATTCCGGCTGCTCTTTTTTGATAAACTGCTGCTTTTAGAGATAAATTATTGGTTTTTGCTAACTGTAAACATTCATTTAGCTCTGGAACAGAAGGTAGTTTATCATTAGCTTCAGAAAGGTCATCAGCATCTTCGCCAATCAAATGATAATAAGCAATATTTACCAACTTTAATTTACCTTCAGCATCAACTCTTTCGGATATAGAAGACGAAAATTTTGCTTTTGCTAACAAAACTTCAGCATTGGTTACCTCTCCAAGGGAAAAGCGTTTTTTCATAGCTGACAAATGTTCCAAAGAAACGCGTTCTTTATGTTCTCTGAGCTTTAATATTTCTGTCTTTTGTAAAACATTAACATATGCTTTCACAGCATTAAGTGCAAGCTCTTGTTTTAATTGCTGAAATCGCATCTTTTCTGCTTTGAGAAGATGGCTTGATCGACTGAATGTGGCAAAGGTACCACCGCCATCGATTAATTTCTGGCGCAATGTAAGTTTTTTTTCAGATGTATCAAGATTAAAGTTACTATCGAAATTGTATTGCAAATTAATGTCAGGTAAAAATCCAGCTAACCCAGAAGATTTATAGTGTTTTTCTGCGCTTTTATATTGGTAAAATTGAGACTTTATTTTTGAGCTATTTTTGATGGCTTTGCTTATCACTTCTCCCACATCGGTTGCATAGCAACTTATAGTATTAAAAATGATCGCAAGTGTGATAATCAATCGAAACATTCTAATTCCTATGCATATTGGTTGCGCAGCTCAATTACTAACATAAATTACTTTAATAATCAATAACTAATATTGTTGACACTATTGAGAAATTAAGTATATCATAGCTTACTATTGTTGGATCAAATAATGAAGACTTTTTTCTTAAAGGAGAAACAAATCAATAAAAAGTGGTTTGTCATAGATGCAGAAGGATTAGTGGTAGGGAGGCTTGCAGCATTTGTAGCGACACTATTACGTGGAAAGCATAAACCTGAGTATACACCTCATATGGATTGTGGCGATAATGTAATTATTATCAACGCAGAAAAGGTGCATTTCACCGGGAAGAAGCTTAAAGATAAAATTTACTATAAGCATACAGGTTATTCTGGTGGTTTGAAGAAAACTACTCCAGATAATATTTTAAATGGCAAATTTCCTGAGCGTGTAATAGAAATGGCAGTGAAAAGGATGCTTGATGATGGGCCTATGGCACGTAGACGCTTTGAAAATTTGTATGTTTATTCTGGTTCAGAGCATAAGCATCAAGGACAGCAACCTGAAAAGATAGATTTTGCCTCTTTGAATCGTAAAAATAAAAAGTAATGGAGTAAAAATGAAGAGTTCTACAATAAATAACAATGATTGGTCAGAAAAGACAATTAAATCAGCAGTTGATTCGCTTGGTCGTTTATATGCTACAGGCCGAAGAAAAGAATCTGTAGCAAGAGTATGGATAAAGCCGGGGAGTGGAAAATTTAGTGTTAACAAAAAAGGCGATCTAATTTCTTATTTTAAAAGAGAGTCAGTGTGCCAAATAGTAAAAATGCCATTTGTTGCAACTTCCACATTGGATAAATACGATGTATTTGCAACTGTAAAAGGTGGAGGGCTATCTGGTCAAGCAGGTGCTCTAGCTCATGGAATAAGCAGAGCTTTAAGTAGTGTAAGCCAAGATTTGCATTCTATACTACGTAATGGTGAGTTCTTAACTAGAGATTCACGTGTTGTTGAACGTAAGAAATATGGTCAACATAAAGCTCGGAAAAAGTGTCAATTTTCTAAGAGATAGTTATTTTATAGGGGTGTTTTTTTGTAAGTATTATACAAATATTTGCAAAAATGTATGATATCCTCTATTTTTGTGATGAATTTAGTTGACTATCGGTGTCAACATAATATGCTATTTATGTGATTTTTTCAATATTAAGGTAATTTATGAGTAAAGAAGATATAATAAAACAATTAAAGGAAGATTGTTCTAGTCAGAATATAGATATAACAAAATCTGATTTGAGCAAGATTCATGATGCGTTTATTAAAATAATAAAGAATGAGCTGCATGGGAAAGGTGAAATACGTTTGCATGGAATAGGAACATTTTCTACTGCTATCAGTCAGGAAAAACAATGTCGTAACCCCCAAAGTGGTGAGATCATGACTGTTCCTAAAAAGACAAGGGTAAAATTTAAAGCAAGCCAAACTCTTTTAAGTATTTTAAATGAGAAGGAAAAAGCAGCAGTTAGTTAGACATTGTCATTTTTATTGTTTTTACTACGCTGTGTAAGCCGTAAAATACAGCTTCGCTAATTAAATAGTGGCCTATGTTAAGAGCTGAGATGTGAGGTATTCTTGTCATCTTCTTAGCGTGTTTATAAGTTATGCCATGTCCTGCGTGGCATTCTATTCCTAATTTATTGACGTACTCTGCAGCATTAGTAATTAACTGTAACTTTTTTTCTGATGGATTATCACAGTAATCCCCTGTGTGAATTTCTATTATGTCAGGTTTTGTCCCTAGCTTTTCAAGATATTTTAGTTGATCAATATTTGGATCGATAAACAGTGAGACTTTTATGCTAGAGCTATGCATTTCCTCTATTATACTAGAAAGTTTACTGTGCATATTCACGATATCCAGGCCACCTTCGGTTGTTAATTCTTCTCTTTTTTCTGGTACTATACTAATCGAATAGGGTTTTACCTTTTTTGCTATTTCAAGCATTTCTTCCGTGGCTGCAATTTCAAGATTTAACTCAGTGCTAATGCTTTTTTTTAGGTTAAATACGTCTTCATCTCTAACATGCCTTCTATCTTCTCGTAAGTGTACAGTAATAAAGTCTGCTCCAGCGTCAATGGCTATTTCTGCTGCTTTCAATGGATCTGGATAAGAAGTTCCGCGTGCGTTGCGGAGGGTTGCAACGTGATCGATATTAACACCTAGTTTCACAATCTACCTCAGAAATTATTTATAGATTATACATGTTATTAGGTTTTTTGCATAGTCATTGTTTGACCTTACCCAGAAAAAGTGGAGAGAAAGAAAAGAGTTTTTTTGGGTAAAATAAAATTTTGGAGGATTAGAAATGGTAAGAGAATATACAGCAGAATTCAAATTGGAAGCTGTTAAACTGGCAAATGAACAAAGAAAGGTAGGTCAACCAGTTGCAAAAGTAGCAAGAGATCTAGGAATAAGGGATAGTGTATTAGGAAAATGGATGAAGAAATATAACGAAAAAAAGTCAGCGGCAAATGCATTTCCAGATGTAGCACCTTATGACAAAGAGAGGTTTGATTTACAAAGCAAGAGTAACAAGGGAAAGAGACATTTAAAAAAAAGCCCTGGCCAGTCAAAAAGAGTAAAATATTTTTTTATATAGTAACTGCTATAAAGTACAGGAATTATGTAGGATTTTCTGCTAGTGGCTACTATAAGTGGACCACAAGAAAAATAAGCAGTAGAGAATCAGCAAATAAAGAGCTACTCGAAGCTATTCAAAAAATATATCAAGTTTCTAAATGTAGATATGGAGCTCCTAAAATTCATGCTGAATTGAAGGCTTTGGGTAAAAGTTGCAATTTGAAAACGGTGCAAAGTATTATGCAGAAAAATGACATCAGGGCTATACTGAGAAGAAAGTTTAAAATTAAAAAACAACAAACAGATAATAGAGCTGTAGCTCCCAATATATTAGACCAAAACTTTATTGTTGATCAACCAAATAAAGTATGAGATTACTTACATCAAAACCAAGGAGGGATGGCTATATTTGGCAGCAATAATTCTCACGTATGGTAGTTAATGAGTAGTGCAATAAATAAACAATTTTGGTTATGAACTCTTTATTAATGGCCATTAATAGGCGTAAACCTGTTAAAAATCTACTATTACATAGTGATCAAGGTTCACAATATACTTTGCAAGGTTATCAATATCTCTTATCCATAAAAAACATAGATGAATCATAAAGGTTGTTGTTACGACAATTCTGTTGTGGAAAGCTTCTTTAGCTCATTGAAAAGAGAAATACTTATTGATACTTCACAACACTCTGCTCAACAAACTATAGTATTTTCTAAAATGAATGATAAATTTCCATTATGGTATTACCAACCAAAAGTTGTAAGTCTGTATATTTATGCATTAAAGGTCTGAGGCGGCTTTTGATGGTATTCCAACAATGCTCTATAGGGTTCAAATCTGGTGAATATGTTGGTAGATAGAGCAAACGGCATCTAGCATTATCTATTAACTCCTTTGTTTTGGGAGTTTTATGGAATGTGGCATTGTCCATAACTATTGTAGTACCATGTGGCAATTTAGGTAATAACATCTTCTCTAACCATGTATTGAATACCTCTTTGTCACACCCACCTTTGAAAGTCATTGGTGCAATAAATCTCTTTCCAATCCACCCGCCTATTATACTGATTCTCTCTCGTTTTCTTCCTGGAATATCTGCATAAATTTTCTTTCCTATTGGAGCACGTCCATACTCTCGGTATAACCTATTATCAACTCCTGCTTCATCTATATATAAGATGCTGGAATGGTCTATTTTTGAGATTTTATCGGTAAATCGCTGCCTATCTTCTTGATTGCGCTCTTGATATAGTGTAACTTTTTTTTAAAGTAATTCTTAGCTGTTTCAGCCTATACCAAATTGAATTTATTCCAAATCCAAGATTTTGTTTCATCTCTGCCAGCGTATGATCTGGATTCTTTTTAACATATTCTTCGAGTATTTTTGGGTCTATTTTTCGAATAAAGCTGCCGTTTTTCGATGGCCTTAGGCTTTCACCAGCGGCTTTCTTTCTTAACCAGCGGTACAGAGTTGCTATTCCTATCTCCAAAAGCTCTGCCACCTCAACCTTTGACTTCCCTTTTTCTATCATCGATACTGCCCTTTCCCTTAAATCCACACTATACGCCATTATAACTCAAATAGCTTATTATACCTTTATCATTTACTTTGGGAAGTACTATAGAACTGCAATATTTGAATACATAGAAATTTTTTATAACAAACAACGTCACTATTAACTATTGCATTCCAGAACAATTTGATGCATCATTCTTTTTGTAAAAAACATTCCACACTTTCTCTCCACTTTTTCTGGGTAAGGTCATTTTTGCCTTGACCAAGAAAAAATTCAGCTATTGCCTTACTTTCTCTTGCAACAACTTCTTCCTTAACAATTTTTCCTTTCTTATCAACGATACTTATAAAAGTTTCTTTTAGTGAGATCGCTATAATATTCCATGAGACTGCTCCTACTAATAAAAGTTTAAATTATTTTTGAAGAACTTATTCTACTGAATTCGTTACTTCGTGCTAAAATAATGGACTCCATCATTCAACAGCAATTACAGTATGTTTACCCTTTTTCTTGTTATTTTTCTAATCTATAGCTAGCGTTCAAAACCATATTCGAAAATACGTTTTCGGATTTTTTTTAATGCTGTTTATTTCATCCTCAACATCGTCTCTACCTTTATGAACTAAGTAGCAGCATTAAAAATTATAACGTACCCCTATCTCTAGAGTTGCATCTGGTATTTGTTTTGCTTTTATACCACTTAGTTGCCCACCCATGGTCATACCAACTGCACCAATTATCTGCGGAGTAATTTCATAATCAACACCTAACTTTAGTTTATAGGAAATAGAACTCAGTATTTTATCTACTACAGATGAACCAGCAGCTTCACCACCTGATTCTGGAGCACCTTGTGTTTCTTCTTCCTTTTCTTTTTCTTCTTGTGAACTATCGCCATCACCATCAACTGTATCACTAACACCAAAGCCAAAAGGTGTTATTTGGAGATATCCTCCTAAACCTCCGCTGACATATAGTTTAACGGGATCAATATCAAGGTCAGGATAGAAGCGGTAGTTTGCCAATAAGCTAGCTCCTATGCTCTTTAATGACTTAATATTACTGAGAACCTCAAGTTCAAATTTAGAGTTTTGGTCATAATGGTAACCAAGAACAACACCAGGTTTCATTTTAAAGCCACCACCCCAACCAGCACCAAAGTTTAAACCTGCATAGTACTTATCTTCTGACTTACTTGCACTATTACTAGCTGCACCTGCTAGAGATGAAGTAAGCAACACAGCCAAAACGCACAATCTCTTTATTTTCATATAACTCCTCATACAAAAAAATATATAATGCATAAGTATATATCCTTTATATTAAAAAAGATATAACTACATGTCAAAAAAAGTATAGCCATAAAATCAGATTATATAAAACGTACTACTCAGGTCTTTTATATAACTATATTTACTATCTTATTTGGTACAGCATATACAGTGCAAACTTTGCTTTGATCGATCTTACTGGACACAGAGTCTATCGCTATTTTCTTCAATTCTTCTTGAGGTAAGTTAATTGCCACCTTGATTGTTGTACGTAATTTTCCATTGATTTGCACTGCTATAGTTACCGTATCGTCAACTAATAATGATTCATCAGCTTTTGGCCAAGGTTGACCTCCTATTTCTTGCCATAGGCTTTCAGCTAGATGTGGTATGAATGGTTCGATTACTCTGATTAATATACATATACCTTCATCAATAAGAGATTTTCCAGTTTTTACGTCTATTTCAGCTATTAAATTCGTCATCTCACGAAATTTTGCCACTACACAGTTTAATCTGCAGTTTTCCAAGTCATCTGTAAGTCCGTGTAAGAGTTTATGAATTTTTTTTCTGTACTCTAGAAGTCCACCCGTAACATTTTCATTATCATAGTGTATATTTACAGGTCTTAGCTGCATGACCATACGCCACAATTTATTTACATAACGAGAACAACCTTCCACACCATCATCGGACCATTCCATATCTTTCTCCGGAGGAGTGTCGGACAACACAAACAAGCGAGCAGTATCAGCACCATACTTTTCTATGATAAAGTTTGGGTCAACTGTATTCTTTTTCGATTTGCTCATTTTTTCAACTTTGCCCACTTGAACTTTTGCACCTCGCGCTATTAATTCTTTTGCTTCTGCGGGAAATAGCCACTTACCATTTTCGTCTTTATAAGTTGCATGGCAGACCATTCCTTGAGTGATTAAAGTAGAGAAAGGCTCTTTAATATCAAAATAGCCACATTTGGTTAAAGCACGGCAGAAAAATCTTGAATAAAGCAAATGCAGAATTGCATGTTCTATCCCACCTATATAATAATCAACAGGCATAAAACGATTACATGCATCTTTGTCTATTGATTTATCTTCACTACAGAATGCAGCAAAATACCAGGAAGATTCAAAAAAGGTGTCGAATGTATCAGTTTCACGCTCTGCTTGCTTTCCGCACTTTGGACAATCAACAAATTTCCAAGTTGGGTGCTTATCCAGCGGATTGCCACCACTTGTAAATTCTACATCTATTGGTAGAACTACAGGAAGGTCTTTTTCTGGCACTGGAACAGTTCCGCAATCTTTGCAATATATGATAGGTATAGGGCATCCCCAATAACGCTGCCTTGAAACTCCCCAATCGTGCAAACGATAGTTTATTGTTTTTTTGCCTATTTTTTTTTCTTCAAATTTTTTAACTATGGCTTCCTTTGCTTCACTAACCATTAATCCGTTTAAGAATTCGGAGTTAAACATTGTCCCGTCTCCAGTATACGCCTCCTTTGTCATCTGAGTAGCTTGACACTGGGATCCATTGTAAGAATTCTGGTCACGCGCTGGAATGACACCTAAGTGGGCTGAAGAAATAACGGGAATTATCGGCAAATTATATTTCTGTGCAAATTCAAAGTCACGCTGATCATGTGCAGGGCAACCAAAAATCGCGCCTTCCCCATATTCCATCAACACAAAATTCGCTATGTAAAGCGGCAATTCCTTATCAAGAAATGGATGTTTGACGTTTAATCCGGTGTAAACTCCTATTTTTTCATCGTTCTCTCTTTTCGATTTTATTTCCTGGATCCCAGTGTCAAGCACTGGGATGACAACAGAAGAACCATTCTTTAAATCCTGCACAATAGGATGCTCTGCTGCCACTGCACAAAAAGAAGCCCCAAACAAAGTATGAGGATAAGTTGTAAAAACCTTTAATTTCTTATTCAGGCCAACTACTTCAAACTCTATAGTTGCTCCTTCAGATTTTCCTATCCAACGCTCCTGCATTGTTTTGACTTTTTCTGGCCAATTTTTCAAACTTTGCAGGCACTTGAGTAAATCTTCAGCGAAATCAGTAATCTTTAAAAACCATTGGGACAACTTACGTTTTTCAACAACTGCACCTGATCGCCATCCTTTTCCATCAACCACCTGTTCATTTGCAAGCACTGTTTGGTCCACTGGATCCCAGTTAACCCATGATTCTTTTCGATAGGCAAGCCCATGCTTTAAAAAATCCAGGAAAAATTTTTGTTCGTGTTTGTAATAATCAGGCTCACATGTGGAGAGTTCACGCTCCCAATTATAAGAAAGACCTATAGATTTCAACTGTGTACGCATATTATCTATATTCTCTTTTGTCCATGTTTCGGGGCTAATATTGTTATCCCTTGCTGCATTCTCAGCTGGTAATCCAAACGCATCCCAGCCAATTGGATGCAAAACCTCAAATCCATTAGCTCTCTTGTAACGCGCTATCACATCCCCTATTGCATAGTTACGTAAGTGTCCCATATGAATTTTACCAGATGGATATGGAAACATTTCCAACACGTAACACTTTTCTTGTTTACCACTCTTGCTTACAGAAAAATCCCATTTATCTTGATAAAATTTTTCAACACTTTTAAAATCATATTTCATATAAATCCAAATTCAATTACAGTTCATATGCATCAAAGGATCAACCGCTTGGCCATTATGTCGTATTGTGAAACACATCTGTGGATCTTTATCTTGTGTGCTTGATTTACCTGCAGATCCAATTACTTGACCTTGCTTTACTTTATCGCCAATTTCAACATGTATGTTTTTTAAATAGGAGTACACAGTCATGTAATTATCTTTGTGTTCCACTATAATTAAATTCCCATACCATCTCAGCCCTTTGCCTACATATATCACTTTGCCTGGTGCAGAGGAAACTACGTTCGTTCCATTTTGAGCAGCAATTTTTATGCCATCCTTACACATTTCATCAGAAGAGGTAGCTGAACCTTTAACTGGCATTACAAATTTACAATTTACCCCCACATTTTGTGTATTATTGTTATCTTTGTATATCCTATTTATGATGGCTTTTCTACTTTCTTTTTGCACTGAAGGCTCCCTAATTAAATGGTACTCTCTTGTATATTCCAGATCTCTTTTTCCGTAAAATTCTTCGCCTTTAAGCAGCACAGGTGCAGGTTTTTGCAGGCCACAGCCTATTAATATTGCTAATAACATAAGAAATGAGGCTATATGCCACATTTTAAACTCTCACAAAACTCCAAAATTTTAGCGAGACGTAGTGTTTCACGCCTGCTTGTTACTTTCCTCGTTATTTATTTTACTAGTTAAATAGTCCCTCAAATCGGTGAGTTCTTGCAACAAATTCTTTGTGACTTTTATATCATTACCAAATTCTTTTTGCACTCCTTTTATTGTATATCCTTTATCATATAGCATGTATTTTACTTTCTTTATGGCCTCTATACACTTGCGATCATATAGCCTTCTTCCTTTACGCTTTGTAGGCTTAATTTGATGAAATTGACCTTCCCAAAATCTCAAAACATGCTGTTCCAAATGTAGCTCTTCAGCTACTTCCCCAATCGTATAAAATAATTTTTCCTTGTTCATTAATTATTGATTGATTTTTTTATAATTTTTGAAGGCCTAAAAGAAACTGAATTTCTTGCCTGAATCATCACTTTCTCCGATGTATTTGGTATATTTCCTGGTCTTTCCTTCTTTTTCTTAACCAAGAATGTTCCAAATGACGATATTTTTACTATTCCATCCTTTACCAAGCTTGTCTTTATTTCGTCCAATATATCATCTATTATCGAAACAGAGTCTTCCTTTGATAATCCTATTTCTTGGTTTATATCTCCAGCTATCGTTGCCTTAGTTACTGTTGTGTCTTTTGTTGTAACGTGATCCATTATTGATAAATATTACAATACGTAAATATAATATAGCAATCGACTCGAGATTCAGCTACTTTATTTTTTAGAGTATGTCTCTTTTGTTGCATAATTTAAAATACCGGCAACTATCAATATCGCAAATATTGCAAAAAGTGCCATTTTATGATCTGTAAAAAGTGCTAACATTGACACTATAACTCCACTGCCAATAAACATAAATCCATTGATAATGGATGATGATGTGCTGATGTATTTTCGTTTCACAATCTCGCTGCCGACAGTAAAATTAAGCATATGTCCTCCCGCAAAAAACCCGAACATTAACATACAAAAGTACACAACGTGGACTGTTAAATGGCTGTATAGTAAAATAATAATTGAGACGCCTTGCAATAAAGCAAAAGCAGAAATTACATGTTTCCTATTTTTAAATAAGTTTGAGATTCGATCTGCAATTGGAGCACCAACTGCAAGACCAAGCCATAGTATTGCAGTTGCTATACCTGACTCCATTGCATTGAGTTCTAAGTTGCCCAGTAACCTTGGAGCCCACAAGGTATTAAGTGCTAAAAATGTTCCAAAAGTAATAGCACCCACCACTGAAGTTATCCAGATATCTCTTAATTTTAGCACTGTTAATATAGAGCACATTACTGTCTTCATAGAGCTTTTTATTGTGCGCTTTTCTGAGCTGCTTTCTGGAAGTGTGTTTGGACAAAAAAGCGTAAGTACAAATATCAACACACCAAATAGTATTATGCATACAATCAGATTTTTCCAATATGCATCTTCGGCAAGCAAGTTAGAGAACAGTATTTGAATTACCAAAGCAGAAAGGCTTGAAATTGTCTGCACTAGTGAAAACATTAGTCCAAATTGGGCAGCGGAAAAACATATGCTACTTGTGTGAGCAGCACCAATAAAACCAAATGATGCTCCAGTTGCAATCAACACTTGAGACAAAATCAAATGGGAGAAATTGTCACTATTAATAAGGACAAAAAACCCCAAGATCATAGTTGATAACGAGAAAAAATAAATTTTTTTACTGGAAAAAACATTAAACGTTGCTCCACTAAAAAATTGTAAGATGGCGAAAGTCCAAGTATATGCTGAATTAGCCAGTGCAACTTGCGCGATTGTAAGTCCAAGTTCCTTTTCGAGATTTACACTTATAAAGGTATAAATTATCTGCATGTTGCTGAATATAACAACCAAGTTACTAATCAGCCAAATGAACCAAGCCTTAGCTCTGCTTTCCATAAGATTTGTTTTTATAAGTAATCTATTAGAAATTTAACACTAAGTCTCTTTTTAAGCTATTGTTTCCTGACTACTGTTATAGCTAACCCAAAAAACGGTTTCCCTACGTTATGCCGCCGCGGTATCTCTTAGCCGCTAACAAGCAGCGGGATGACGATTGTCGGGGTGTCATCCCAGCGCCCCTATGATGTCATCCGAGTAGCCAACACTGGTTTCCATCCAAGACGGTGTCATTCCAGTGCTTGACACTGGAATGGCTTTGTTGCATCGCTCTTCGGATAGTAGGTAACGCACAATAAATTTATGAAGCTATCTCAAATTTAGCCATACCAATATCAGTGAACTTATTGAGCAAATAGCATTTAACAAGTAGTTCCTTCTCTCTATTTGTCTCAGATTTATTCCTAAAACTAAACCCGAATGTTTGTTTCAGTCGCGAGAAAAAACTTTCTATATAAGATCTTTTTCCATAACTCATCTCTTTTTTCCACTTCTTTATACCATCTTCATCATATGACTTTATGAGCTTGACTGCAGAATTTCTCTCAGCCATATAGTCTAACTTTGGATGCTCTGCTGCGTTGTTTTTCGGAGGAATTTTCGTTTTTATACCATATTGATTACACAGCTTATAGAGCTTTTCTCTGTCATATGCCCTATCTGCATATAGTACTTTTATGACATACTGAAAATCGACTTCTTTTAGCAAATCACAAGCTCCATAGTGATCAGCCGTTACTGTATTTTACAGCTATGGCTTTTTTGCTGTTTGTATTCAACATTACATGCAATTTTCTTGTCTGTTCATAGCTGCGATACTTTCTATCTTCGCTATTTTCCTTGCTATGACCAGGAGTGTTGTTGTATATACTAATTCCTGTACTGTCTATAGCAATTTCGATATCTTCCATATTATTTTCTGCAATCATTGATCTTAATATTGAGTTTCTTAAACCTTCTTGATGATTGTGAATAGCTGATAACTTGCAAATTTTTCCCAATTTGCTCAAGGTATCCTGCTATAAACCCAACTGTTTGCCTCAGGCCTATTCTAAATAAACAAGTTATTATGTGCACCAAAATTACAACTTTATCGCTATAAATATTGTTGCCACCTGGTATTTTTGGACCATTCTCGTACCACTTTTCTATGGCTTCGTTGATATAATGAAAAATATTTCCTCTTTTTTCTAGAAATTTGTTATATTCGCTATGGTTACTGACCCTCATTTTTTGTGGCATATTTTTTCTTTCAAGGTTAAATGGCTATTTTATAATGAATTTTGTCAGTAGCCACCAGATTTTTTCAGTTGCTATGCAACAAAGCCCACTGGAATCCAGACTTTAATTGTTATACTTGTAAATAATCTGGTGAAAATAAACGTTCATCTCAAAATGCAGTATTTTTGTTGAAATAGCTCAACTGGATCCCAGTGTCTGGGCACTGGGATGACACCATAGGAGGCTACTTGGATGACAAAAAAAGGAGCACTGGGATGACAGCAGTCCTACGTCATACCGCCGCGGTATCTCTAGATCCCGCTAACAAGCAGCGGGATGACGAGCTTATCGTCACGCCGCCACGAACCTTCATACCGCGATTCATTCGCGGTATCTCAGCCGCTAACAAGTAGCGGGATGACGGTTGTCAGGGTGTCATGAAAGTAGCTGACACTGGAATCCAGAAAAAAAGAAATATGTATCAGCTACTTTCATTTGCTGCGCCTCAAAAATAAACGTTCATGTAGCTGTAAGTCAAGCCATAAATCCAGATAAAGATCTTTAATCATTGGCTTCGTAGTACTTTTCAACCAACTTATTAAGTAACCTTACACCAAAACCTACTGCTCCTCTTGGACAAATGTCAGTACCTTTTTCGTGCCAAGCAGTGCCTGCAATATCTAAATGTGCCCAGCAAGTTTCATCCACAAAACGCTGTAAAAACTGTGCAGCCATTATGCTATCTCCGCCAGAGCCCGCAGGAGCGATATTTTGCACATCAGCAATCGGTGAATCAATAATTTTATCGTAAGTTTCATTCATAGGAAAACGCCATAACTTCTCATTTACTTCATTTCCTGCATCAATCAGACGGTTTGCTAATTCATCATTATTTGAAAAAAGACCAGCATATTCGTTATTTCCAAGCGCAACCACTATAGCACCAGTTAAAGTTGCAAGATCAATCATAAATTGTGGTGAAAATCTCTCTTGCGTATACCACAAAGCATCTGCAAGTATGAGCCTTCCTTCTGCATCGGTGTTCAACACTTCTATTGTCTGTCCAGACATTGAAGTTACTACATCACTTGGTCTTTGAGCATTACCACCCACTGCATTTTCTGCAAGTGCGACCACACCGATCGCATTTACTTTTGCTTTTCGTCCTGCTAAAGCATGCATCACCCCAACCACAGCAGCAGAGCCTGCCATGTCATATTTCATCGACTCCATACCACGTGAAGGTTTGAGCGATACTCCACCAGTGTCAAACGTTATGCCTTTACCAACAAAAGCTATTGGCTTTTGTTCTTTAGCAGCTCCATTCCATTTTATCACTACTAATTTTGGTTCTTTACTACTTCCTTGTGCAACTCCAAGCAAGGCTCCCATTTTTTTCTCTTCCATCTGCTTTTTATCAAGCACCTCGATTTCAAGGCCAAGCTTAGTAAGTTCTTTTTTTATATGATCAGCATAGGATTCTGGATATAGAATGTTAGGAGGCTCTGTTATAAAAGAGCGCGCAAGGAATATACTCTCACCTTCTTGCCTTGAGTGCTCAAATGATCTTTCAGCATTACTTAATTGCTCATCTTTTACTAATACGGTAATCTCCTCTACCTCTGTAATTTTCTCATCCTTTTTAGTTTTATACTTATCAAACTTAAAACTACGCAGAAACGCACCATATGCAACATTTGCTGCACTACCTTCGATTAAAACCGCTGCTTTTTTAATTTTTAATCTGCTTAGCTCACAATATATTTTACCACCAATATTTAATTCTTTATTTTCATTCCATTCATCCTTCTTACCAAGTCCAACAACTATGACATTTTTTTCTTCTGGCAAAGTAGTAGAGAAAAATTCACCAAAACTTCCATTGAAATTGCTAAATTGCTTTATATTATCCATGATCTGTTTTCCTTGCAAAACTCCGCCATCATTTACGGTTTCGTTGTCCTCAAATAAACCCGTTACTATTGTTTTAAAATCGGGCGAAATTTTAGAAATTGTTATTTTCATTGCTGGCATCTCCGTTGCAAATAATTGTAAACTGTACATAAAACACAGCAAAAACATCAGTAAGATATTTTTCATATACATCCTAAGTACAATAACACTCAAGTTTACTATGGACTCCCTTACATGCAAGGGTTTTTTATCTTTTATTAGAGAACTTATTATATCCGCCCAAGGTAATGTTAAACGTATAGGTTTTTATGACCTGATCACTGTAAGTAAATGGTGTTATGAGAAGGCTTGCAAGCCCATTACTAACAAAATCTCCAAGAACAGGATCAGCACAATTATCGCAATTATGGTCAACAAAAAACATTTGCGTTGTGAATTCCGGAAAATCCGGATGTTGAACTAGAAAGTTGATATGTGGAGCTCTATCACCAATTTTACCAGGTGCTATCGTAATAAAATTATAATAGCCAAGATTATTCACTACAAACCTTCCTGATCCAGCAAAATTCGGATCATCCTCTATATTCTTATCGTAATGGTTCACGCCGCGTGAATTCGCGTGCCATATAGAAACTACAGCATTTTGTATTGGTAAGCAGTTTATATCAGTAATTCTACCCACTATGTGTATTAATTCCCCTATTGCACTATTTGGAGAACCAGGTTTCCTTCTTAAATTGTTTGAAGAGCTAAAATTTTTTGGCCTTGCATCAAGGTCATATATTTCCGGAGTTTTAATGCAGTTGAGCAAAACAGGATCAGCTGCAAATAGCGGCAAACTGAATATCATTTGTACTAAAAGTGCTAACAAGATATTTTTCACATTCATTTCATTTATAATAGACTTCTTGCATAACCATATAACAAACTTTTATTGGAAATAGAAACGAAAAAACTTGCTTGACACCCTTCGCCAGCCTCCTTATCATGAAACTGAAGGTATTCAGTTATCTTCATCTGTGCAGATTAAACAGCAAGAAAACAACGTAGTTGGCGTCTTATTTTTAATTTTTTGCACTATGTGCACCTTATGTCTTCACAATATTTCTAGGTTTTTACCTACACAAGCTGAAACGCGCTATTTAAAACATTAAAAAACGCCAACTTAAAAAATGGATAGTGAATAACTAGCTACCCTAGGGTTTCTTTTGCCTTTTTTTCTGTTTAGTAAATTGTATCCGTTCAGCGGAGTGGTAGAATAAGGTAGACAAAGCAAGATAATAAAGATAATCATAGAGCAAAAGTGAGGTAATGTGGTAAACCTTTTAGAACTTTGCAAAAATTTACAGCAAAAAATAGAAAAACTGGAAGCAGAGATAGAAAACTTAAAAGCAGAAAATAAAGCTTTAAAGATAGAGAACGCTGAATTAAAGGAAAGGCTCGGTTTAAATTCAAAAAACTCATCCCTGCCCAGCTCAAAAGAGCTATACAAAATAAAAAAGGACAAGCCAAAAAGCGAAAGGAATGTTGGCGATCAGGTTGGGCATAAAGGAAATTTTCATGCCACAATGGAAGCGGATAAAGTAGTAAAAATAGAGTTGCCTAATATTTGCGAATGCGGAGGAGAGCTTGTAATATGCGAAAAACCTTATGTTCACCAAAAAGTTGATCTTCCGGAAATTAGGCCTTATGTAGTAATTGGAACATGGTCGTTGTCGGAGATGCAGAAAAAGAAAAAGTAGCAAGTTACCAGAAGGTGTTACGCCAGATACATTTGGTCCAAGGGTTAAGTCTATAATTGCAGCACTCAGCGGATTTTACAAAAACTCAAAGCGTGAAGTGGCTAGTATCATAAATGACATTTTTAATTTGAACATAAGTGTTGGCAGCATATCAAATCTTACTATTATCCACAAATATAAATGTACTTATAAATAAAGTATTACAATATTAAAGTTTGCAAATATTGAGGGTATAAAAATGGCAAACGAGAGTAATGAATGGGCTAAAAATGAATTTGGAGATGCTGTACTTGGAGATAAAAGATTAACTGACCGATTAGTAAAGATTGCTGATAGTTTGATAAGTTTACCTGAAAGCTCAATTAATGAGGCATGCAGAAGTTGGTCAGAAGCAAAAGCAGCATATCGTTTTTTTCAAAATGAGAACGTAAAAGAAGTCGATATTCTAGCTTCACACATTGATAAAACAGTTGAAAGAACAAAAGCTCATAAAAGAATTCTTGTGATTCAAGATACAACTTATATTTCATACTCAAGCCATAAGCGGATTGGGAACTATTGCTGGAAAAGGAGCAGTAATGCATACAGCCCTTGCTGTTAGTACGGAAGCTGGGAATACTGGATCAAAAGATTTACTCGAGGCAACTCATTTCTGAAGAAGAAAAAAGACTAAAGAGCCATCGTAACAACGTTCATATTGAGGATAAAGAAAGTATGAAATGGCTAGAAAGTTTAAAGAAAACAAATAATATTATAGATCTGGCCCAAACCGAAGCTATAACTGTATGTGACAGAGAAGCAGATATGCATGATTTTTTTGAACTTGCACATAATCTTAACTCAGAAATTTTAGTAAGAGCTTGCCACAACAGAAATGTAAATAAAAAATTCATGCATACCAGGAACAAGCAAAAATTATGGTCATTTATCCAAGGCCTCCCTTGCGCTGGAAAAGTAGAAGTTGAAATCCCTGCTAGAGATAACAAGCAAAAAAGGACAGCGTTTTTAGAAATTAGATTCGGAAAATTTATCACATGAAGGCCATATAAAATGTAAAGAAGGTCACATAAAATATAAACCGACAGAGTCTACAACTTCACGCAATTCATGTTGTTGAAAAAAACTCTCCTCCCGAAGCAAGTCCTCTAGAGTGGATGCTTTTTTCCGGTCAGTACTTTTGAAGAAGCTGTTGAAAAAGTTAGTTGGTATTGTTTGAGATGGAAAATAGAGATATTGCATAAGATTTTAAAATCTGGTCTCAAAGTTGAGGAATGTAGACTTGGAACAGCAGAAAGATTAATGAGGTATTTAACAGTCATGAGCATTATTGCTTGGAGAATTTTCTTTATTACATCAATTGCAAGAACTAACCCAACATTACCATGTACTGCCTTATTAGCTGAGGAAGAATGGAAAGTTTTATATGTTAAAATACACAGGAAACCATGTCCAAATATAGCCCCTACTATAAAAGAAGCCGTTTCGTGAACTTGGAGGTCATTTAGCAAGAAAAAGCGACCCAAAACCAGGACCAATTACTCTTTGGAAAGGGTGGAGACGTCTCTTTGATCTAGCAGAAGGATGGCGACTTGCTCACGAACCTCATATTTGTGGGTAATAGTAAGGTTTCTAAGGGAGGGAGTAGTAGTAATACTGCTTCCTTACCTGACCAGTTTGCTCGTGATAAAGGTTTTGAGAAACGCGCTCAATACTATGCTGCTAAAGCTTATTCAAGTCAAGCTCACAAAGGTGATCAAGATCTTAAAGGAGTTATTTTTATTGCTATCGCCGATTTTATCTTATTTCCTAACAAGCTGGCTTACAAATCTGATCACGTTACTTTTGATAAAATTACCTATGAACATGATCTCAAAGATTTTAGTTGCACTTTCATCGAGCTACCAAAGTTTAATAAGACAAAAGAAGATCAGCTTTCAAATATTGTTGAAAAATGGATTTATTTTTTTAGTGCGACCCTGAAAGTCGTGGTTTTGTGGTGGTTAAATTCCACTTTCCCTAGACATCGGGGATAATGTATATCTCACATTTTAAAGGGTGGCAACCTTTGGGGTGCAAGCATGAGATAAAAGCAGGTAACACTAAACCTCATGGTGAATCCTTGCAAACAGAGTTAGATATGATTACGAGAGGAACCTATGTTTGAATTGTCGTCAAAGCATAGTATGCGAAAGGAGGTTGAATTACGCATAGACCAAAACGGTATGAAGCAAAAGTGGAACTAAAGATTGAAGACTTTAGTTATTGATGTTCCCAGCTTCCGGCAAATAGTAGGAATCTAAGTTTAACGTGAAACGAAGCCATGGAACGGAGTAACCACATAAAAGCTCTTATATTCATTAAAATATAAGTAGGTAGCCAACCACAAGCTGCTATGTGGAAGAAGAAGCTAATGCCCAAAGTAATATCTGGGATATGCAGACGTAAACACTTTAATTTGGAAGGTAAAGTGGTGAATAGTAGTGAATATGTTATGGACCAGCAAAAAGCTAGGTATGAATGGAATTCCTTGGCGAAAGCTGAAGAAATCTTCATTTAAGCTACAAAAACGAATTTACCAAGCTTCTAAATGTAATGATATCAAAAAGATGCACAACCTTCAGAGATTATTACTCAAATCAACAAGTGCAAGAACGATCGCAGTTAGAAGGGTAACTCAGGACAACAGAGGGAAAAAAACTGCAGGTATTGATGGAAAAGCTAACCTTAGTCAAAAAGAAAGATTGCAATTGGCAAACTCCTTAGATATAAGAGAGAAAGCAAAGCCATCAAGACGTGTCTGACCTGGTAAGCCATCGGAATATCGCCCGCTTGGTATACCAACTATATCGTGTCGAGCAAAACAAACACTTGTAAAAATGGTGTTGGAACCAGAATGGGAGGCAAAACTTGAGCCAAACACTTATGGTTTTAGACCTGGTAGATCATGTCATGATGCAATTGAAGCCATATTTGATGTGCTAAAACAGAAAACAGCATATGTATTAGATGCTGATATTTCTGGATGTTTTGACAATATTAACCATAATAAACTGCTTGAAAACCACACCAACGTTAAAGAAAATCATAAGAAGATGGTTAAGGGCAGGCGTTATGGAAGATGGAAAGTTTCAATCCACAAAACGTGGTACAATTCAAGGAGGCACCGTTGCTAGCTTGTGTTGCATTACACGGATTAGAGCAACATGTCAAAAAAGCATTAACAAACGAACTCTTTCAATGCATGAAAAGAAAATATGGTAGGATATCGCATAAAAACGCGCAAAAGTCTATTAGTGTAATTTTCTACTGTGATGATTTTGTCATCATACATGAAAACGAAGAGATTATTCTTAAAGCAAAAATTTTAGTTGAAGAATGGTTAGAAACCATTGGACTAAAATTAAAGCCCTCTAAAACAAGAATTTCTCATACATTAAGAACCATTGACGAAACAAAACCAGGATTTGATTTTCTTGGATTTTCAATAAGACAATATCCAACAAAAGAAAGTAAAAAAGGTTACACATTATTAATAAAACCAAGTCGTAATTCTATAAAGCAGCATACATTTGCTATTAAACATAAACTTAGAGAAATGCGTGGGGCGCCACAGGAAGTAATAATAAGGAATCTCAATCCAATAAACAGAGGATGGAGTCAATATTACTCTTCGGTAGTTTCATGTAAAATCTTTAGCTCATTGGATAATACTATACATAGAAAGCTCTGGAAGTGGGCAGTCTTTAGGCACCCAAACAAAGGGAAATGCTGGATAAAAAGAAAATACTTTAAAAAGTATAATAACGATAACTGGCGCTTTATGACAAGTAACAAGGTACGTCTTACTATACACAGCGATCATGTTATTAAACAAAGTGCAAAAAACCAGATCTCCATATGATGGTGATTGGGTATATTGGGGTAAACGTCTGAGAAAAATACCAGATAAGCCATTAAGAGTAATAAAACTATTGAAGTTACAACAAAGTAAATGTGATAATGTAGACTATGGTTTGAAAGTGATGATATAATAGAAATACATCATAAAGACCGGAATAGACGAAACAATATGATCAAAAATTTATCTTTGTTACATGGGCATTGTCACGATGAATTACACAGGAGGTATGCATGACAAGCACCAAATTAGAGAGAAGCCGTATGAGGCGCAAAGTCTCACGTACGGTTTTGAAGTCGAGTGAGGAGGGGCGACCTTCTTCACTTAGACAACAGTATGCAGATGAAACTACAGATGAAGACCTAAGGAATATAGCAGAAAAATCACCAATAGTAAAGCTAGCATATGATGAGTTAGACAAGTTTTGCTGGAATGAGAAAGATTTAGTAGCATATGAAGAAAGAATAATGGATCTACGTAAGGAAGAAGCCATTCTTGAATACAAACTTGAGGAAGGTATAGAGAAAGGAAAAATCGAAGTTGCAAAAAATTTACTTAAAGCTGGTGTATCTGTTAATTTAATAGCTGAATCCACTGGCCTTTCTCAAGCTGAAATTGTACAGCTTAAGCAAGAAGTGGCCTAAGTATCACGGTTTTCAGGGCTTTTTTAGCTCGGCAGTGGTCTGAAAAGTCCATTTTTCACTTTATAAAATGTTTATATTTTACCACCTACTTTATTTGAATAAGTTCTTCTGCCACACTCTGAACGGATACTTGAATCAGGCTCAAGTTGACAAGTAGATGTTATCTTGTTATAATAAATATTTATTAATTTAATCTTAACTTAAGAGGGTATTTATGGTAGCAAGTGATAGTGTTTTAAAAAGGTATGCGTTAGCCTATATAAAGAAATTAGGTAATAATAATAATATTGAAGGGTTTCTACAGTATTGTAATAATACACCGAATTTAACTTGGAGCAAGGAGAATTTTAAAAATGTGTATGAAGAATTTACATATCCAAATTCAAGCAATAGGCACGATACAGGAAGCAGAAATGATCAATATAACGCAGGGAATAACACACAACCTACAGGCCCTCAGACTACACATATACATGTATACAATGATAGAGGTTTAGATTTTTGGGATTATTTACTACTTCGCAGCCTGTTTGGTGGTCATACTACAGTTATAAATAACCCTGGTTTCAGTAGTGGTAGCCATCAAAGCAGAGAAGATAAGAAAAAAGACTCAGAAGACAATAGAAAGTTATTAGCTTTAGGTATGGTAGCTGCAGTTGTGTGTGTTGCTTTCCATGCTGGTATGTGTTTTTGGTATAACAGCAGCAGAAAAGTGGCTAGAAAAGAAGAAAAAATAGATTACCTGGATAGTAAATTTAAAACGTTCAGAAATATAGAATTTGCGGTTGGCGCTGTTTCTTTGGCAGCTTTGGTAGCTTGTGCTGTTTACCCAGTCTTACCAGTGTGGGGTTTAGTTATCCTTGGCGTTAATTCTCTTGTGTGTTTTACTGGTGGTTTAGCTTTTCATATGAAGCATGAGGAAGAATCAGAAAATATCGAGAAAGCTAAAGGAGCGGTAGATAGCTGTCTTAGACAAGGGCATGGTTATGGAGATTCTTCTCGTTATGATGCACCACCTCCTTACTTTTCTCAAGATCCTAATACTACTCCAACTGCTCCTCCTTGTAGTGAATTTGATAATTCTAATGCGAAATGGCAGTCTGAGAATTGTGAGGGGTTCACGTATGATAGAAATCAATAGTTTTATTTTTAGCCAAATTAATTGAATCAAGCCACAAAATCTGCTAAAGTTAACTTTATGAAAGCACCCTTAGCTCAGTTGGATTAGAGCATTTGACTACGGATCAAAAGGTCGGGCGTTCAAGTCGCTCAGGGTGCACCACATTTTATAGGAAGCAGAAGTCACACTTGAAATTAATATATGCAATACCTATCTTTAAAGGTTAAGCACTAAACTATTATATATGAGCAAAAAAGACTACTATGAGCTACTGGAAGTAGGCAGAAATGCCAGTATTGATGAGATAAAAAAAGCGTATAAAAAATTAGCGTTAAAATATCATCCTGATAGAAATCCTGGCAATCAAGAAGCAGAGGAAAAATTTAAAGAAGTAACAGCTGCATATGAAGTTCTGTCTGACTCTGAGAAAAGGGCAGGCTATGACCGTTATGGCCACGAAGGTGCTTCTGGTGGATTTCAAGGCTTTAGCTCTGCAGGAGATTTTAGCGACATATTCAATGACTTCTTTGGTGGAGGATTCGGTGGTGGTGCAAGTAGATCGAGAGCAAAAAGAAGTACAACAGGAGTATCTGGAGCAGACCTACGTTATGATCTTGAAATTACCTTAGAAGATGCATTTAAAGGAATACAAGCGCCTATACATTATGTGACAAATGTAAAATGTGATACATGCCAAGGCACAGGTGGCGAAGGAGCAATTAAACCAGTTCAGTGCCACACATGCCAGGGAAGCGGTAGGATTAGAACTCAACAAGGCTTTTTTACCATCGAAAGAACATGTACTACATGCTATGGGGAAGGAGAAATAATACAAAACAAATGTAAGAAATGTGGTGGAAGTGGACGTAGAAGAGATGAAGTAAATATATCCGTTTCAATTCCAAAAGGCATAGAAGAAGGAGCTAAGGTAAGGATAAGTGGTAAAGGAGAAGCTGGAACAAAAGGTGGAAAAAGTGGAGATTTATACGTATACGTGAAAATAATTTTCCATAAAATCTTTGCTAGAAATAAAGCAGATTTACACTGTAAAGTGCCTATAAGAATGACACTAGCAGTGCTTGGTGGTGAAATCGATATTCAATCAATTGATGGAGCTAAAATAAAAGTAAAGGTCCCTGAAGGCACTCAAACTGGTACCAAACTACGTTGTAGGGAAAAGGGTATGCCATATATGAACTCACATGCTCGTGGTGATTTATACGTACAGGTAATAGTTGAGACTTTAAATCCAAAAAATTTAACTAAAAAGCAAATTGAACTATTAAAAGCGCTTGAAGAAGAGGAAAATGCAAGTGTACAACAGCAATCTGAAGGGTTTTTTAGTAAAGTAAAAAAAAAATAAGAAATCTGCTAAATGACATAAAGGGGTAACTGTTTACGGGTTTTCATTTAATCCTGCAATTCTTTGACCTTATTAATGGAAAACTTAACAATAGTGTTATTATTAGCCAACAGAAACTTCTTAGTTCCTTAAAACTATGTAAAAGCAATAAATTTCTTTATTTAAGGTCGAAGTTTTGCTATTCTCAGGTTTTAATAATTTAAATTTAATGAATATAAACAAAAATGAGTTTTTATTTCTTCCGCTTGGGGGAGTAGGAAGAATCGGGATGAATGTTAGCCTATATCATTACCAAGGTAAGTGGATTATGATCGACCTTGGTGTTGGTTTTGCAGATGAAACTATGCCAGGTGTTGAGCTGCTCATTGCTGATATAGATTTTATTGCTCAAAGAAAAAAAGATTTACTTGGAATAATAATTACACATGCACATGAGGACCACTGCGGTGCAGTGCCCCACTTGTGGGAAGAGTTGCAGTGCTCCATATATACAACAAAGTTTACGGTTAATTTTCTTAAAGAAAAACTAAAAGAATTTCGATTGGAAGGTATAGTGCCTGTAAAAGAGGTAGACATAAATGGCAGCATAAATTTGGGTCCTTTTACCGTCGAGTTTATAAATGTAACTCATTCAATTCCTGAGGCAAATTCAATATTAATTAGCACTGAAATGGGTAGTGCACTCCATACCGGAGACTGGAAATTTGATCCAAAACCTGTTGTTGGATTAACTTCTAATATGGAGCGTCTAAAAGAAATTGGCGATAAAGGTGACCTGCTTGCAGCAATTTGCGATTCAACCAATATATTAAGCAAGCATCACCCTGAGTCAGAAGGTGAAATTTATAATAATATTTATAACATAATAAAGCGGTCTAAAAAATTAGTTGCTGTTTCGCTATTCGCTTCAAATGTGGCACGAATTGAAACGATAAGCCAAGCTGCAAAAGCACTAAATAGAAAAGTAGTTTTACTTGGTAGATCTTTATGGAGAATAGTGAAAGTTGCGCAAGATAGTGGTTATTTAACTGATTCTCCTCAGTTTCTTGAAGCAAAGGAAGCAGTAAATTTTCCAAGGGAAGAACTGGTGCTACTTTGCACAGGTTGTCAAGGTGAGCCACTGGCAGCTACCGCAAGACTTGCTGCTAAGAGTCATCAAGCATTTAAAATGCAGCAAGGTGATACCATGATCTTTTCGTCAAAAATCATTCCTGGAAATGAAACTCGTGCGCACAACATGCTCAATGCCTTTATTGAGATGGGGGTAGAAGTTATTACTGAAAAAACAGAGCATGTTCATGCTTCTGGGCATCCAACAAGAGAAGAGCTAAAGGAAATGTATTCTTTAATAAAACCGAAGATGTCTATTCCAGTTCACGGCGAATATATTCACACGCATGCACATGTAAAATTTGCTAAAGAGTGCGGTGTGGCAAAAGCAATAATGATTGCACCAGGTGATATTGTTAATTTGGAGAACGGAGAAAAAGTTGATTCAATTGATGTTGACTACTTTGGTATTGATGGTATGTTGCTACGTCATCCGGAGAGCAGTGTTATAAAAATGCGTAAAAGAATGAGAGATGCCGGAGTTATTGTGGTAACAGCAGTTGTAAACAAGAAAAATAAATTGCTTGCTAAACCAAAAGTATTTGTACCTGGTGTTTTTGAAGTGCTAGAAGATGCAGCTACCATACAGAAAATTGTCAAGAAAGTTGAGTCGTTGTTTAGTTTGCAGCCAACAAAAAAAATTAAAAATAAGATTGAAAGTTCAATATTGAGTATCTTAAAGGAATATTTACTAAAAAGGCCTATAATTGAGGTTCAGATAGAACAGGTATGAAATGAATGAAGCTATTCGTTCATCTGGTGTTATTTATTTCGTTATTTATTCCTTATTTTACAAAAGCTGCTTTATATGTTGATATAAAAAAAAGCAGTGTTGGCAACATTGGTCTTGTTGTATCTAAATGTACATGTAAAACAGCGTTGGAAAGCGAATTAAGCGAAAATATTGCAAAGGTAATAGGAACAAATTTATCTAATTGTGGCTTATTTAATGTAAAACGTGGCGCGGAAGCTGAATCTAAATCTTGGAAAAGCGATACTGTAGTCACAGTAAGTTTAAGCGAAATATCTGGTAGTGCATTAGAGCTATCATTTCGTTTATTTGACACTTTTACAAAAAGAGAATTACTTACTCAGTCAGTTGTTTTTCCAGCAAAAGACTGGAGAAAAATTGGTCACCTCGTTTCGGATGTGATACATGATAGATTAATTGGTGAGAAAGGGCACTTCAACACAAAAATCACGTATATCGCTGAAGAAAAAGATAGCAACTACAAATCTGTGCGTAAAATTGCTGTGATGAATCAAGATGGAAGTAATATAAAATACTTAACAAATGGCGATAGATTTGTGTCAACACCGAGATTCTCACCAAATGGAAAGGGTATTGTTTATATCTCGTACGCAAATGGTAAAAGTTATATAATATTAAAAAATTTAAAAGATAACACTGAATCAATAATCAGCGCATTTGAAGGAGTTGTTTCTGCACCAAGATTTTCTCCCGATGGTAAATCTCTTTTAATTTCCCACTCATTGGGTGGTGAAACGAATATATTATCTTTGGATTTAAGTAGTAAACGAACAAAAAAAATTACTAAAGGTTCAGCTATAAGCACTTCTCCCTCTTTTTCTCCAGATCAAAAGTATATGGCTTTTAGTTCTGATATAAGTGGGAGTCAGCAACTGTACGTTATCGATTTTACTAACAAAAGTAAAAAACCTAAAAGAATTAGTTTTGGGAGTGGAAGATATGCTACGCCTGTTTGGTCGCCAAAAGGAGATCTGATAGCTTTTACAAAGATTCAGTCAGGAAAATTTTACATAGGAGTTATGAAGCCAGATGGCAAAGAAGAACGTCTGCTTTCAGAGGGGCATAAAATTGAATCCCCGGCATGGCTACCAAATGGTAGAGAAATCATTTTTACAAGAACAGAATCACCAAGCAACTCTAAACTATATTTAGTAGACTTAGTAAAGAAAAATCAAAAAATGGTTTCCACTCCCACAAATGCTTCTTTACCGGATTGGTCTTATTTTTGAAAGTAGATCTATTATAGATTTGATATGAGCCTTATTTTACTTTAATTGCTTATAACCTTTGGCACTACGAAATACCCATGCTCAGGTTTTGTATTGGACAATATCTCTTTTTTAATGTTTTGAGAATTTATAACATCATCGCGTACATGAATGTCCTTGTCTATGCTGCCATAACGCATAGGAGAAACACCTTCAGTATTAACTTGCAATAAAGTATCATGTATCCAATCCAGCATTGTCAGTTCTTTGGAGTAGTGATCAATCTCGTCATTTGATAACTTAATCCTTACAAGCTGTGCAATTTTAAGCATTTCTTCTTTGGTAATTGTTATTTTTCTCTTATTTGCAAATTCTATTAGTGAAGTAATAACGTCTTCTGTTGACTTAGCTGGCATTTCTACCTCCTTGGATGAAGTGAGTTAAAATATTTACAACCGAAACAACTTCTATTTTACCAGTTTTTTCAAGTTTGTGAAGTATGGTATCCGTAATCACTAATTTATCTAAAGAAGAGGAAGAGATTTTCTCAACTGCACTTCCTGAAAGCACACCGTGTGTGATGCATGAAGTTACGGACTTTGCTCCGTAACTTTTTAAAGCAAGAGCTGCATTACACAACGTTCCACCAGAGTCAACTATATCATCAACAATGACACAATTTTTGTTTGCAACTTCTCCTATTATGTTCATTACTTGAGATGTGCCTGCTTTCTCCCTATATTTATCTACTACAATAATCTTATCACTTAACCCTATCTTGTACTTTTCCTCTAAAGTCTTTGCAAAAGCACGTGCTCTACCAATTGCTCCAACATCAGGTGCAACAATTGCCAAATTTTCCGTGTGTATAGAGTCAACAAATGCTTCAAAGCAGTTCAAATTAGTTATCGGTACATCAAAGAATCCTTCAATTTGACTTGAGTGCAAATCAATAACTGCAACACTACTTGCACCTGCAGTTTGAATAAGATTTGCAACTAATTTGGCACTTAAAGCAGACTGCACATTATTGTTCTTGATAATTCTATCTTGCCTGCTATATCCATAATAAGGAATAATTACTACTATCCTTTTGGCTCCTAATCTATTTACTGCATCAATTATGAGCAGAAGCTCCATAAGGTTATCATTCACAGGGGGAGAAAGAGATTGTATTATATATACTTCTTGATTATATAGATCATTTGCTACTTCTACATTTACCTCACCATCGGTAAACTTTGATATCCAAGCAGAGGATGGTTGAACATCTAGCCGGTTAACTACTGATTCCCCTAATTCCTTACTAGCATTACCTATTATTATCTTCATAACGCACTAATTGAGTTTTTAAGATTATACAGAAATTGTGAAATAATTGAAATGTAAGTGTCTTTATCTAGCATTCTTGTCGGTGAATTAGGTACCTCTTGTACAATGACCTGTCATTTTCACGCGTTGTTTCAATATACAGACCCAAATTGAAACAACTATACAAAATCCTGCTTATGTTTCAAGATAAATGACTTTAATGAAATATAATTTATCTAGTCATTTGTATCTGCTAACATACTACACTTCCCATTGTAGAGCCTCTGCAACTTACTGAAATTTATAATCGCTTTATAAAAAGCTTTATACTCTTTGCTTAATTGGAGGCGCTACCTCTGCACTTTCTGCTCTGTCTAGGGTACTACTTGGTTTTTCTGCAGTAATTTTTTGAATGCTACCATCTACCTTATTCTTGATATCTGCTCCATATGATCTTAATACTTCAATAGCTTTCTCGTTTCCACTATTCAGCGCAATATCCAAAGCATCCATTCCATCATTATTTTTGTGGTTGATAAAATTCTCTAACTCAAAGATTTTTATATATTGCTCAATGATGAATTCTACCACTTTTCCAGGGCAATTATTAGCGGCAGGAAAGAGTACTGCATTGTTATTATTGTCTTTCTTTGTTACATCTGCTTTGAGCTTGTCTATCAAATACTTGATAATTTCTATTCTGCTATCATCTTCTGCTTCAGTGCACTGCCTAGCAGCTAAAAACAGAGCTGTTCGCCCATTATTGTCCACATCTTCAATATCTTGTCCCTTATCAATTAAGGCTTGTATTATATTTTTGTTCCCATATAAAGCAGCAAAGTGAAGAGGAGTATACCCTTCGGTGCTTTCTCTTTCATTAATCAATGCACCATGGCTAGCTAGTAATTCTATAAATTCTGGCGTATTTGCAAAAACTGCAAAGTGCATTGGTGTTAGATCATCTTTACCATGATTTTGAGTTTTTGCATTAACGTTTGCTCCATTTTTTATCAGCAATTTTGCTATTTCTAATTGTTTGCGTCCGATGGCAATATGCAGTGGCGTACGATTGCGTTCATAATGATCATTGACGTTTGTGCCACACTTTATTAGTAGTTCTGCAGCTTCAATATTACCTTCCTGAATTGCAACGTATAAGGAAGCATATCCATCTTTTGTTTCCTCTGTCATACGAAATTGCGAACATGTTAGTTCATATATTATTAAGGATTATTATTAAGTTTTTATTAATACAATATTAATGTAGCGGGATGACGAGCTTATCGTCATCCCGCCGCGAACCGTCATACCACTGCGAACCGTCATCCCGCCGCGGTATCTCTAGATCCCGCTAACAACTTACTATTACCCACAAATAAAAACATAATATTGTATTTACTCAAATAATTTAATTTTATTAACCTGAAAGCTTATTAGATTAAAATTATTAAACTAAGAGTTATAATTTTAGCAACTAAAAGCTGTAAATTGCACCATATAAACAGTTATTTCAAGCAAAAGTTATGCCATTAAGAGCTATGCAACAAACATTTATATTTGTGGGTAATAGTAAGCGCTAACAAGCAGCGGGATGACGGTTTTTCAAATTATCGTAAGTCAGTTTAGCTATAGCTACAAGTTTCATTCTTCCCTTACAAATAACTTTACTGCGTCCTTTTTTCGGATTCAGAATTAGCAAGAAACGTTCTTGTAAGGTGGTCTACTAAAATTTTGCTTTATAAAACAATGTCTGAACTATGCAATTAATACATTATCAACACAACTGATTCATAAAAGCAAATATTATAACCACGAAGAGAGAAAATGTTATGCTTAGTTTAATAAGAAAGATCTTGGGAAGAAAAATAACTTATCAGGCAAATGATTCGAAATTGAAAGAGAAAGATGAAAAAAGTATTTTAAAATTAGCATCAAAAATAGAAGGCAAAAAAAGTAGCATTGCTGAAGAACTAGAAAAAATATCTGAAAAGGAAAAACAAAGGATTCTTACTACGGAAGTAAGTAAACATCGGGGTAAAGAATCAACTTTTACACTACTTACTCATGCTATATTTTGCGAGAATAGTCAAGCTGTAAAGGATATTTTGCAACAAGCCGAATTAAGCAACCTTTTAAAGAGTGTTCTTAGTGCAAAAATAATTAGTGATGATTCATTAATTTACACACCACTTACTTATGCCATATTATGTAAAAATAGCAAAGCTATTGAAGAAATTTTAAAAGTCTCTAAAGGAAACGATATTCTGAAAGATATTCTTAACGCAACAACAACTATAAAATATCTAGATGGTCGGAGAGCAACTGTTACACCACTTGCTTGTGCTATACTATGTGGAGATAGTATAGCTATTGAAGAAATTTTAAAAGTCTCTAAGGAGAAAGATATTCTTAACACAACAGCAACTATAAAATATCCAGATAGCCAGAAAGTGACTTACACACCACTTACTTATGCTATGTTCTGGAAGGATAGCAAAGCTATTAAAGAAATTCTAGTAGCAGCTAAAGGGAACAGTACTCTTCTGAAAGATATTCTTAACACAACAACAACTATGAAATATCTAGACCGGGAAGTGACTTACACACCACTTGCTTATGTTATACTACGTAGAGATAGTATAGCTGTTGAGAAAGTGTTAAGAGTAGCTAAAGAAAACGGTATTCTGAGAGATATTCTTGACACAACAATAACTATAAAACATTTAGATAGCCGGGAAGTGACTTACACACCACTTGCTCATGCTATGTTCTGGGAGGATGGCAAAATTATTAAAGAAATTCTAGTAGCAGCTGAAGAGAACAGTATTCTGAAAGATATTCTTGACGCAACAACAACTATAAAATATCTAGATGGTCAAGAAGAAATTTACACACCGCTTACTTACGCCATATCATGTAAAAATAGCAAAACTATTGAAGAAATTTTAAAAGTCTCTAAAGAAAACGATATTCTGAAAGACATTCTTGACGCAACAACAACTATAAAATATCTAGATGGTCAGAAAGAAATTTACACACCGCTTACTTACGCTATATCATGTAAAAATAGCAAAACTATTGAAGAAATTTTAAAAATCTCTAAAGAAAACGGTATTCTGAAAGATATTCTTGATGCAACAACAACTATAAAATGTCCAGATGGTCATGAAGAAACTTGCGCACCGCTTACTTATGCTATACTACGTAAAGATAGTATAGCTGTTGAGAAAATGTTAAGAGTAGCTAAAGAAAACGATATTCTGAAAGACATTCTTGACGCAACAACAACTATAAAACATTCAGATAGCCGGGAAGTAACTTACACACTACTTGCTTATGCTATACTGCGTGAAAATAGTATAGCTATTGAAGAAATTTTAAAAATCTCTAAGGAGAACAGTATTCTGAAAGATATTCTTAACGCAACAATAACTATAAAATGTCCAGATGGTCGGAGAGTAACTGTTACACCACTTGCTTATGCTATACTACGTAAAGATAGTATGGCTGTTGAGAAAATGTTAAGAGTAGCTAAAGAAAACGGTATTCTGAAAGACATTCTTGACGCAACAACAACTATAAAATATCCAGATGGTCAGGAAGAAACTTGCACACCACTTGCTTATGCTATACTACGTAAAGATAGTATAGCTGTTGAGAAAATGTTAAGAGTAGCTAAAGAAAACGGTATTCTGAAAGACATTCTTAACACAACAATAACCATAAAACATAAAAATAATCAAAAAGTAACTGATAAGTTACTTGCCGCATTACATGATCGCAAAGTTATTCAAGAAATTTTAGACATAGCTAGAGAAAACGATATTCTGAAAGACATTCTTAATGCAACAATAACTATAAAATATCCAGATAGTGAAGAAAAAATCTACACACCACTTACTTATACAATATCATGTAAAAGCAACGAAGCTTTTAATACAACAAGAGCTATAAATCAAGATGGTCAGGAAAAAACTCACATCCCATTTCCTACCGTTTCCGTACTTGATGAAAGAGAAACTGAATTAAAATTAAAAGAAAAAAGACAAAGTAGAAGAGATGAGGGATTAAATTTTAACAATGGTAGTAGTGACAAAAATGTTGAAATAAAAGTTAATGGGGATATCTTGTTGCAGCATAGTAGTGGAACTAAAAATGAAATAAATCATACTGCTGTACGTAATGATGTAGGGGGGGTAAAGCTTCCTATAGAAAGTAGAACAAATGTTAAAGTACGGAATATAAGTGGATGCAAAGTAATGACTGTAGCTTCTATGGTGATTGAGTTGGTAGATAGTAAAGCGACATGTGTACTGTTAAAACCCACCACTAAATTGGAAGAAGTAGCTATAACATATTTTCAAGGTTTAACACTATATTTATGAAACTTAATTTATATGTGCTAAACAAGATGCTGATTAGTTTTATAGCTAACCCAAGAAAGGTTTCCCTACGTCATACCGCCGCGGTATCTCTAGATCCCGCTGCGGGATGACGATTGTCGTTTAGCCATAAATATTTAAGAAATTTACCAAATGAAAAAAAAGGCAAAAGAAGCCCTGGGGTTATTATCCGCTTTAAAATATTGGCGTTTTTTATGTTTTAAACGCTTGACAAGCGAGATTCAGCCGCTTTTAATTGCAACTAACTTACGCTGCAAATGTTTAAGAAATTTACTAAGCAGAAAAAAAGACAAAGAATCCCCGAGTTAGCTAGTCTTTTACTATCTCTGTCGAGTATTGGCATTTTTTGATGTCTTGTAACGCTTTATAAGCGCGTTCAGCTTATTTAGATAAAAATCTAGATGTAGATGAAGTTTTGTAAAGACATACAGTATCTATATACTGCAAAAAATTGAACATAAGACGCCGATACATTAAGTAATCCTTACCTTTTAATCTGCAGATTGGCGAAAGCAAATACAATAGCTTCAGTTTCATGATAAGGGGGCTGGCGGAGTTTGTCAAGGAAGTTTTTCGTTTCTGTGAACCACCTGCTAACCGACAGCTAACATTAACTACCGATATCGTATCTGAAGAAGCACCCTGGCCATTCTAAAAAATTTAATGCTGAGTACACCTTACTTTTGGCTTCCTCTATAGTGCTCCCTTCTGCTACTATATTTAGCACTCTTCCGCCATCGGAAACTAAGTTACCACTTTCATCGAATTTAGTACCAGCATGAAACACCAACACACCAGGAATGCTTTCAATCTTATCTAATCCTTTAATTACTTCTCCCTTTTGATAATCACCCGGATAGCCTTTACTTGCAACAACTACACAAACTGTAGATTTGTTGTTAAGTTCCACCATTTTGACATTTAACTTTCCTTCTGCAACTGACAACATCAATTTTAACAAATCGCAATTTGAATCAAATCTAGGTAATATAGATTGCGTTTCTGGATCACCGAATCTAACGTTATACTCGAGAAGTTTTGGGCTATCTTTGCAAATCATTAAACCAGCAAAGAGTACTCCTTTATAAGACGTACCCATGTTAACCAATGCTTGAGCTGTAGGGTATATTATTTTTTGGATAATTTTTTGCTCCATGTCCTTACTTATAATTGAAGGTGATGAGTACGACCCCATACCTCCAGTATTTTGGCTTTCATTACTTTCATCAACTCTCTTATAATCTTTTGCACACCCAAGAGTTACTACTTTCAACCCATCAATAAGAGCAAAAAAACTTACTTCTTCTCCAACTAAAAACTCTTCTATGATTATTTCTTCACCTGATTCACCAAATTTTTTCTCCACTAGCATTGAATTTATTGCTGAAAAAGCTTCGCTTTCTGTATTACATATAACCACCCCTTTTCCTGCTGCAATTCCATTTGCTTTCACTACAAGTGGAAACTTTATTTTATTGCTACGTACAAAATCTTTAGCTAACCCTTCATCAACAAAACACTCGTACTTGGCAGTTGGTATACCATATCGTTTACATAGTCCCTTGGTGAAAGACTTCGATCCCTCAAGTTTTGCAGTTGCTTGACTTGGAGCAAAAACATTTATTCCCTCTGCAACTAAATCATCAGCAAGCCCATCAATTATTGGTTGTTCTGGACCAATAACAACCAACTCTATATTTTCTCTCTTGCAAAATTGTGTAACATCCACTGAATTTTGAATATTTACATCCACAAGAGCCCCAAGATCTTTCATAGCTTGGCGACCAGGAGTTACATATAACTCAGTCAAGATAGGAGATTTTTTTAGAGCCCAAAGTAGAGCGTGCTCACGCCCACCAGAACCTATAACCAGAACCTTCATCTTTATTTCCTCGCTTTTCTATATGTCAAAATTATTATTTGCTTATAACAGTATCATTACTCATGTATTTTTGCAACACGTTTGGTATTGCAATCGACCCGTCAGAATTTTGATAATTCTCCATTATGGCAATAATCGTTCTTCCTATAGCTAAAGCTGAGCCGTTTAAAGTGTGAACATATTTTTTTATCTTTTTATCAGTTTCTGAAGAGTATTTAGCGTTCATCCTTCTTGCTTGAAATGCACCACAATTTGAGCAGCTTGATATTTCTCTATATTTATTTTGCCCAGGTAACCATACCTCTATGTCATAAGTCCTTTGTGCAGCAAAACCCATATCGCCACTGCAAAGCAGCATTACTCTGTATGGCAATTCTAATTTTTTTAATATCTCTTCAGCAACACTCGTCATACCCTCAAGCTCATCATTTGATTGGTCTTCAGTTGTGATGCTTACCAACTCCACTTTACCAAATTGGTGTTGCCTTATCATGCCCCTGGTATCGCGACCTGCACTACCTGCTTCTTTACGAAAGCACTCCGAATATGCAGTAAAGCGAATAGGCAGTTCTTTTTCTTCCATTATTTTGTCAGCAACTAAATTTGTTAAAAACACTTCACTTGTGGGAATCAACCTCAATTCGTCGGTAGTTAAATACGAATCGTCAGAAAATTTCGGTAGCTGACCAACATTATACATAGCTTCGTTTTTCACCAAAGCCGGGTGGTACACCTCAGTATAGCCAAATTCATTAACATGCATTTCAAGCATACAATTTATTAGCGCTCGTCCAAGCTTAGCTAACTGTCCTTTTAATATCGTAAATCTTGATCCGGAAATTCTCGCCGCTTGTTCGAAGTCTATTAAACCTAATTTTTCTCCGAGTTCATAATGAGATTCTGGTACAAAATCAAACTGTCTTTTTCCTCCATATCTTCTCACCTCTAAATTAGAGTTCTCATCTGCGCCTATTGGCACATCTTGCGCAGGAATATTCGGCAAGTTAGATAAAACATTCACTAACTTATCCTTTTCTGCTTGTTCTTTTAAGCTGATTGCCTCTATCTCATTTGTGATGCTTTTTGACAACTCTATTTGCTCTTCACAGGGGCTCTTGCTCATTTTAAGCTTTTTTATTTCCTCTGTGATTTCATTGCGCTGCCTATTCAAATCCTGCAGTTTAGTGGTTAATGATCTTTTCTCGTGATCGATTTCTAATATCTCTTCCGCAGTAGATTCTCTAATTCCCCTGCTTTTCATTGCCTTTTCAAATCCTTCAGGGTTTTTGCGTATATATTCTATATCGTGCATATATTGTGCTATTACTAACATTGTTACTGTACTCCAAAAGCTCTTAATATTCAATATATTCTCATACTACTAAAATTATTATGGTTGATTTTTTTGTTAGAATTTGTTAAAATTTAATTAACTTAGCGTTCATAGGGTGTAGTATGTTGGGTATTACAAAAAATAATCAGAAAGAGAGCACTGACTTTGCTGGTGAGGAATTCGTTATCTACGCTACTTGTGTATGCCTAGCAGCCACATTCGCTGCTGGCTGTTTAGGGGCGGTAATAGGATCCCCTCTATTGACCTTTCCACTTGCTATGCTCATCTCTAACCCCGTAGTTTGGGTTTTAATGGGAATAATTCTTACAGTAGCATACAAAATGGTTGTTGAACCTTTATTTTACTTAGCGAAGAACTATATTAATGGAAAAAGAGCTTCAAAGGGGGAAAAGAGTGAAGAAAAAGATACAGAACTACAAGATTTGCAAGGCAAGACTCCAGAAAAGCAAGCAAGACCGAAAACTCCTGATAGGGATAGTGGTATTTTTGACTGCAAAGAAAATAAGGATTCTTTTGTATATAAGACAAATAAAAAAGAAGATTATAAATTTTGGTTAAGTAATTTTGATATTGCAGAGATTGCAAAAAGTTACTATGGATGGATGCCATATCGTAAAAAAGGTCACAGGGAATTTTCCAAAGGAGTGTTCTTTTCTTGCCTCGATAATCTTACATCTTTTCTGGGGAACCGATTGCAAGAATATAAAGATAAAGTAAAAGGGGATAACAATTTAGTATTATCTTCAATTCTTAACTTAAATAACAATCATTGGGTAACATTGGTTATTTCTCATGATGAAAAGAGTAAAAAGTTTAGAGCATATTATTGCGATTCATTTGGTGAACCATTACCAGAAGAGGTATCAAGTGCGCTACAGAAAACTCTAGGAATAGACAATAGTAGTATTAGAAACTCAAAAGCTAAACAACAAGATGATAAGTATAATTGTGGAATATTTGCCTTAGAGAATGCTAAGAAAATTACAGATATGCTGAAAGCAGGCAAATCGTTTGATGAAATTGATGATCAGCTAAAATATGAACTTAGTTCAGAGCAATTAATAGAGAAGAGAAAAGAATTTGCAAAAGCGTTGAAAAAGGATGAACAAAGCAGGGCTGGCACGCCAAGCCCTGTATTAGGTAGTCCAGGAAATATAAGTCGTAAAGATAGCGGAGTAAGTTTAGATTCAGTAGAAAGTAAGCAAACAAAAATTGTTCAATATAATACTACAGGTGATGGCAACTGCTTTTTCCATGCGGTATTTGGTGATAATAGCTCTGGTCAATATAAAACTGAAAAAGCACAAGATATGAGAATGGAATGGCACAAATTTTTAAGTCAATTTAACTCTTTGAATGATCCAAGGATGCCTGAGTTATTGAAGGGACAGATGCAGAAAGTTTTTGGTGCATTCTTAGAAAATCCAAATCATTTGATTGGTATGTCGGACTCAATAAAAGATTTGGTTCAGCATACAAACAGACGGGTAGAGAAGATCAAAAAAAAGACTAATAAATTAATAAAAAAGTTATGTTGTCTTACAACATTAAAAGAAAATGAAGTTATAGGTGATTTAAGAAGCATTAGTGCTAGTAATCTCAATATTAGTGAAAGAAAATATGATAGAAATTATAATAGTGATACTGCAGCAAATTCTTTTCTCAATGGCAAATCCATTTATAGATCTTATCTAGAGGCAATCAGCAGCCAAAGTTACCATGTTTTCATAGAAGAAATTTCTATCTTAGCTTCGCTGGCTAATATTGAAATTGACGTCTACTATAAAAATAATGGTAATGATGTAAATACATTGTTTCTGCCAAATGCGGGAATGATAAATGAAGGTTATCAGCAGAACAACGAGCTATGGGGAAATAAAGAACAAGAAACGGTATACTTGGCACCTGGTCATTATGAGAGAGCTGAGATAGTAGAGGTAGAGCCTTCTCTTATGGAAAAAGTAAGTTCGGCTATACAAAGTGTTGTAACAGTATGTGTAAATGCGCTAGGTTTGAACACATAGAATATATGTCCCTACAAGTAGGAAATTTGACAATTGATTCTCCAGTTATTTTAGCTCCAATGTCTGGAGTGACTGATTATCCGTTTAGAAGTATTGTGAAGAAACTTGGTGCAAGTTTGTTAGTTTCAGAGATGATCGCAAGCAGAGCTATGATTATGCAAACTCGCCAGAGTTTGCAAAAAGCAAAAGTCGATGCATTAACTGCTGTGCAGCTTGCTGGGTGTGAGCCAGATGTTATGGCGGAGGCTGCAAAATTAAACGAGGACATGGGAGCAAAAATTATAGACATAAACTTTGGTTGCCCTGTTAAAAAAGTTGTAAACGGTTATGCAGGATCAGCGCTAATGCGTGATGAGAAAAAAGCCGCTGAGATAATTGAAGCTGTGGTCAAAGCAGTGAATATGCCAGTTACGGTGAAAATGCGCACTGGATGGAACGATGAAAATCGCAATGCCCCGAGACTTGCGAAAATTGCCGAAGACTTAGGAGCAAAAATGATCACTGTGCATGGAAGAACAAGAGCGCAGCTTTATAATGGTCAAGCAGATTGGAAATTCGTTAGAAATGTTAAAGAGCAAGTGAAAATTCCAGTTATAGTAAATGGCGATATTAAAAATTTAAATGATATTCAGAATGCTCTCAAAGAATCTGGAGCAGACGGAGTGATGATAGGTCGTGGTGCCTACGGTAAACCTTGGCTGATTAATCAAGCAATGAACTTTCTCAGTGGAAGTGAAACTTCTGAGCCAACAGCTTCAGAGAGATTAAGCATCATACTCGAGCATTACGACAATATTCTTGAGTACTATGGAAATGACACAGGAATAAAGATGGCCCGCAAACACATAGGTTGGTACAGTAGCGGGCTTCAAGGCTCATCTGAATTTCGTGTGAGAGTAAATAACATGACAGATAGCACAGAAGTGAAAGAAAATATTATTGGCTTTTTTGGTCAAGAGACACACTAGCTGTACTCAATTCGACTGATCGTATGCCACTACGCTCTCTTCCTCACCAGAGTGTAAATGACAACCATTATCCATCAACCATTCCTCGTCATAAGTTTCAATATCAAAATATTTTTCATATTTATCCACATTATCACAAAGTGAAAGTGCTCTGATCTTATTCATAATCAAACCTGTACCAGCAGGAATTAATCTTCCTACTATAACATTTTCTTTTAATCCACTTAAAGGATCACTCTTCCCGCAGAATGCTGCTTCTGTAAGTACTTTTGTTGTCTCTTGGAAAGAGGCAGCAGAAATAAAGGAGCTAGTTTCAAGACTTGCCCTAGTAATCCCCTGCAGAATAGGAAGATAATGAGTAGACCGTTTGCCAGAGTTACTCATAGCATCATTTTCCCTATCAACTTCCAGCTTGTCAATGCTTTCGCCAACCAAGTACATAGTATCACCAGGATCAGTAATTTCCACTTTTTGTAGCATTTGTTTTAAGATCACCTCTAAATGCTTATTGTCTATACGAACACCCTGCAATCTATAAACTTGCTGTATTTCAGAAATCATATAGTGCGCTAAAGCTTCTAACCCAAGCACACGTAAAATATCATGGAGATCAGGGTCACCATCCATCAATAGATCACCTTTACGTACAAAATCACCTTCATTGACTATTACATGCTTACTTCTTGATACCAAATATTCAACTGGAGAAATTTGTTCATCTACAGGTTTAATTAATATACTGCGTTTTCCTCTACGGTCTTTTTCAGAAAACGCTACATAGCCATCTATCTCACTAACAATAGCATGCTCTTTAGGACGACGTGCTTCAAATAACTCTATAACCCTCGGTAAACCACCAGTAATATCACGAGTTTTAACTGACTCTCTTGGTGTTCTTGTAATAACATCACCTGCATGAACCTTCTGGCCATCTTGTACATTGAGCACTGCACCGATTGGTATAAAATAACATGCTTCAACGCCACTTGCGAGTGTCATTACTTTACCATTATCGTCAAGCAGCACAATACGAGGACGTAAATTAGCTCCACCAGAATGCAATTTCCAGTCTTTTACTACTTTGCTTGATATTCCTGTAGATTCATCCATCACTTCAGTGATCGAAATTCCATCTTTTAAGTCCTGATAAGACACTGTACCAGTCTTCTCCGTGATAATAGGCAATGTATAAGGATCCCATTCCGCAACTTTATCGCCAATTTTTACTGACCCACTCTCATCTACATAAAGCTTAGCGCCGTAAGGTACACTGTGCTTCAACTTCTCACTACCAAGGCTATCAATCAACACGACTTCACAGGAACGGCTTATCACAATTTTATTTCCGTTTCTATCTATAATTATATTACTATTGTTTAACTTTATTTTAGCATTAATAGAAGCTATAATATTCGAGGATTCAACGCCTCTAGTCATTACTCCACCTATATGAAAAGTACGCATCGTTAACTGAGTACCTGGCTCTCCAACAGATTGAGCAGCTATAACACCAACTGCTTCACCTACTGAAACAATTTTACCAGTTGCAAGGTCTCTTCCATAACATAAAGAACATACACCAGGACTTATTTCACAAGTTAAAGGCGATCTAATTTTTACAACATCAAGACCTGCAATGCTGATTTGCTTTACTTTATCCTCATCAATTAATTCCCCTGCTTTTACTAATAATTCTTTTGTCACTGGGTTATATATATCATTTGCAGCTGTTCTACCCAGCACAACACTCTCTAGAGATGCAACTATAGTACTTCCTTCAACTGTAGCTCTCACAACAAGACCATTTTTTGTTTTACAGTCATGCTTTGTAACTATGCAATTTTGAGATACATCAACTAAACGACGAGTTAAGTATCCAGAGTTTGCAGTTTTAAGTGCAGTGTCAGCTAAACCTTTACGCGCACCGTGAGTAGAATTAAAGTATTCAAATACGTTCAATCCTTCACGGAAATTAGAAATTATAGGTGTTTCTATAATCTCACCAGAAGGTTTGGTCATGAGCCCTCGCATTCCTGCTAGCTGTTTCATCTGTGAAGTAGAACCCCTTGCACCAGAGTTAACCATCATATACACTGAGTTGTACTTACTATTTCCATCATATATAGATATTGCTTTTAACATATCATTAGCTATCATATCCGTACACTTAGACCATTCATCTATAACCTTGTTATACCTCTCACTTCTAGTTATTAGCCCATCTTGATATTGCATAGAGAATTTCTTAATTTCACCCCTCGCGTGATCAACATGTGTAGCTTTAGTTTCAGGTATAACCATATCACAACGACCAAAAGAGACACCAGAAAATGTGGCATACTCAAAGCCAAGTACCATTAATTTATCAGAAAATGCCACTGTAGCACTTTGACCACAGTTACGATATACCAAATCAACTATACCAGTTATTTCCTTGACTGTTAATATCTGATTTATTAGATCGAAGCCTAGATTCTCATGCTTAGGAAAAATTTGCCATAATATTAAACGGCCAGGAGTTGTACAAACAGTTTTATAGTGAGTTTCACCGCTGCTATTAATATACTCCATCCTATACTTTATACTAGAATGAATATGTAAAGTACCATCACTCAAGGAATGCTCAACTTCACAAAAAGCACCAAAAGATGGTAAATTATCTTCCTTAGGTTCTTGTAAAGTCAGATAATATATACCAAGTACTATATCTTTACTAGGAACTATAATCGGTCTGCCATTAGAAGGACTTAAAACGTTATTAGTGGACATCATCAACACCCTAGCTTCAAGCTGAGCTTCCAATGAAATTGGCACATGCACTGCCATTTGATCACCATCAAAATCAGCATTAAACGCCGTACAGACAAGCGGATGAAGCTGTATTGCTTTGCCTTCAATAAGGATTGGCTCAAAAGCCTGAATACCAAGTCTATGTAGCGTAGGCGCTCTATTCAACAAAACAGGATGCTCTTTTATTACCTCTTCAAGCATATCCCAAACTTCTGGTTTTTCTGCTCTTATCAACTTACTAGCAAACTTAATAGTTGGAGCCATACCATACATCTTAAGCTTTGAGTAAACAAAAGGTTTGAATAGTTCAAGAGCCATTCTTTTTGGTAATCCACACTGATTTAGTTTCAAAGTTGGACCAACAACTATTACAGAACGTCCAGAGTAGTCTACCCTTTTTCCTAAGAGGTTCTGGCGAAAACGACCCTGTTTTCCTTTTAACATATCACTAATGGACTTTTTATATCCAACAGCACCAGCTTTATTTACCAAAGTATTACGACGACTATTATCAAAAAGAGAATCAACTGCTTCTTGTAACATCCTTTTTTCATTACGAATCATAATCTCAGGAGGATTTAAGCTCAACAATTTCCTCAACCTGTTATTTCTATTAATAATAGTCCTATAATGATGATTCAGATCAGAAACTGCAGGACGACCACTCTCAAGCGATACCAAAGGACGCAAATCAGGTGGTAAAATAGGTATAGTTGTAAGTATCATCCACTCAGGCCTATTTCCAGATTTAATGAAGTTTTCAACAATACGCAATCTCTTTATAATTTTCTTTCTTCTTATCTCAGAAGCAACAGATTCTAATTCTAGTCTTAAATCCTTCCTAATTTCATGTAAATCAAGGCGCGTTAGCAACTCTCTTATAGCTTCAACACCTTGCATAGCTACAAAACTATCGATCCCATAGCTATCTTTAGCTTCATTATAAGCTTTTTCACTAATAATCTCACCTTTTTCAAAAGGCGAAACAAGAGGATCTATTACGATATAATTATCGCTATATAAAATATTCTCAATATCTCTGAGAGACATATCCAATAATGCTCCAATTCTTGAAGGAAGCGATTTCAAAAACCATATATGAGCAACAGGAGATGCAAGCTCTATATGACCCATCCTTTCTCTTCTTACTTTAGAAGATGTAACTTCTACTCCGCATTTTTCGCATATGCGACCTCTGTGTCTTCTTTTTTTGTATTTTCCACATAAACATTCATCGTCATTGACAGGGCCAAAAACCTTAGGGCAAAATAATCCACCTTTCTCAACTTTGAACGTACGATAATTTGCAGTTGAAACATCTTCTATCTCACCACAAGATATACGCTTAATACTTTCAGGGCTAGCAATCGATATGCTAACCTCATTAAAAGGTTGTGCAATGTTAGTGTGAGATATATCTTCAATCACTACATCATTTTGCTTTAAATCTACATTTAAACATAAAGAACGTAGTTCTTTTATCATCACATTAAAGGATTCAGGAATTCCACATTCAAAATTACTGTCACCTTTTATTATCGATTCATAAATCTTAACTCTACCATTAATATCATCAGACTTCACAGTTAACATTTCCTGCAAAGTATAAGCAGCACCATAGGCTTGTAATGCCCAACATTCCATTTCACCAAAACGCTGACCACCAAAATGAGATTTTCCTCCAAGAGGTTGTTGAGTAACCAAACTATAAGGCCCTACTGAACGCGCATGAATTTTACCATCAACCAAGTGGTGCAACTTAAGCATGTACATGTAACCAACTGTAACCTTGCGGTCGAATTTTTCACCACTGCAACCGTCATATAATACAGCTTGTCCAGAGTTATCTAAACCAGCAAGTTCAAATAATTTTGCTATTTGTTCATCTTTTGGACCCTCAAATACAGGTGCAGCAACAGGAACGCCATCACGTAATTTGCGTGCAAATTCAATGAGATTATTATCACTAATATTACGAATATCATTACAGATAGATACGTTACTGCCATAGCTATAAACCTCAATCAGGAAGTTACGTAAATTGCTGTATGAACTTTTACAAGAGTTCAAATAGTTCTCTACTAACTCATTCAACTCGTCATTTAGTGCATTCTTATTAGGTGTATTTAAAACAGAAGCCGTTATTTCATCATCATCAATATTTTCAATTTTTTTATTATCAAGGTATGCTACTGCAAATTGTGTAAAATTATCATCGTTAAGGGACCTAATTCCCTTGCAAAAAGCACTTTTGATCTTATTGATCTCATCGAGAATATTACTTACCTTTTCCCCTAATTTTCTACAAGCCCAACCTACATGCGTTTCCAGTATTTGCCCTACATTCATTCGTGAAGGAACACCAAGAGGGTTAAGAATAATATCAACAGGAGTACCATCTTCCAAATAAGGCATATCTTCCACTGGCACAACTCGAGAAATCACACCTTTATTTCCATGTCTACCAGCCATTTTATCCCCTGGTTGCAGACTATGTTTCACAGCAATGAAAACTTTTACTGACATCGACACACCTTGAGGCAGGTCATAACCTTCATGTAATTTTTCTACTTTTCGCTTAAACTGTGCTATTGCATGTGATACTTTTTCATCAAAATCTTTTTTTAAGCTCTTAACTTGCTCAGAAATGGATTGGTTTTTTAATCCTATACCCCACCATTGCTCACGTTCAATAGAGTCAAATTTTTCTCGATCTTGAGAACCAGAATTAATAAGAAGTTTCTTCAGTTCATCATAGAAATATTCACTAGTAACATTGATTATATAATCTCGCTCTTCCTCAAAGTCATTTATCTCTTTTTGTTTGATGAGTAATGCCCTTTCATTTTCTTCAATCCCCCTGCGTGTAAAGACTTGTACATCAATTACTGTCCCTTCAACATCTGGAGATGTATATAAAGAGGAATCCGCACAATCGAATGACTTTTCACCAAAAATTGTCATTAATAACTTCGTTTCAGGAGGCAATGAAAGAGAAGGTTTAGGTGTAACTTTACCTACCAAAATATAGCCTGGACCAACTCTTGTACCAATTTTCACTATACCACTATCATCCAAGTGATATAGATTTTCTTCATTAACACCAGGTATAGCACGAGTTATTTTTTCTGATCCTAAAGGGGTATCATGTACAACACAGTCAAATTCTTCTATATGAATAGAAGTAAAGAGATCTTTTTTAACAACTTCACTAGAAATAATAATAGAGTCTTCAAAATTATAACCTTGCCAAGACATAAAAGCGACTAGCAAATTTTTACCAAGCGCCAACTCACCACTGTTAATTGCAGGACCATCAGCTATTACATCACCCTTTTTAACATAATCACCTACGCACACTAGCGGTCTTTGATTAATACAAGTATTATGGTTAGAACGCTGAAATTTCCTTAGATGATAAATATCTACGTCCAAGTAGTTAACCCTTTCTTTATCAAAAGCACGTATAACTATAGAGTTACTATCAGAACTATCAACTATGCCATCGCGTTTTGCTAAAACTACAGCACCAGAGCCAGAAGCTACAAAAGACTCCATACCAGTAGCAACCAGAGGAGCGGTAGGCTTCAATAAAGGTACGGCCTGACGTTGCATATTTGAGCCCATTAATGCTCTATTAGCATCATCATTTTCTAAAAATGGAATCAAGGAAGCTGCAACTGATATTACCTGCTTAGGAGATACGTCAATGTAACTAACTTGGTCGCTACTTACCATGACGAAGCTACCAGCATATCTACAGTATAGCATGTCATCAACAAAGCAATTATTTTCATCAAGCTTTACGCTAGTGTCAGCTATATGATGTGAGCCTTCGTCTATAGCAGAAAGATACTCAATTTGATCAGTAACAACCCTATTGACTACTTTTCTATAAGGGCTTTCAATGAAACCATATTTATTAATACGCGCGTATATAGCTAAGCTGTTGATTAACCCTATATTTTGCCCTTCAGGAGTCTCAATAGGGCAAATTCTTCCATAATGAGTTGGATGAACATCACGCACCTCAAATCCTGCCCGTTCTCTTGTTAAACCGCCAGGACCTAACGCGGATAACCTTCTTTTATGTGTTATTTCAGATAACGGATTAGTCTGATCCATAAATTGAGATAATTGAGAAGAATTGAAGAAATCTCTTAAGACATTAGTTAACACTTTTGGATTAATAAAATCAGATGGAGAAACTTTATCTAAACTAGAAGTGGACATAGAATCAACTATTGCGCGTTCCAATTTCAACAACCCAGTTCTAAATTGATTTTCTATAAACTCTCCAACTGATCTTACTCTTCTGTTTCCTAAATGATCAATATCATCTACAGATCCTTGACCGTCACGTAACAATACTATTTTTTTCACAATTTCAATAATATCTTCATGCGTTAAAACAGTTAAATCCTCATCATAATTTAATCCAAGGTAAGAGTTAAGCTTCAACCTACCAATGTTAGACAAATCATAATATTCCGGACTGAAGAAAAGATTACGGAAAAACTCTTCTACTATCTCTAAAACAGGAACTTCACCAGGACGCAAAACTCTATATATTTCATATAGTGCATCCTGATAAGACATGTTTTCATCTAAGAAAAGCGTATTTAATATATAAGGTCCAACAAACAAATTATCTATGTTCAACACTGATATTTCATCTACAGATAATAACTCAAGCTTCTTTATGTCTTCCAGCTTTATAGATTTACCAGCAGATAAAATTTTCGTAGAGCTAGCACTATCCATTAAATCTTCTGCGAGGAATAAACCACATATAGAATTAAAAGGAACCAGATACTCTTTCAATTCATTATCATATAGCTTTTTAGCTAGTCTTGAGGTAATACGAACGTTAGCTTTAAGCAGCACATTACCTTCAATATCCATTAAGTCGAAAGGCAGCCTCACTCCTTTAAATTTATCAGGAACAAAAGGCACTTTCCAACCATCTTTATGTTTTACATACTTTATTTTCTCATAAAATCTATCGAGTATATCATTATTTGATAGACCCAACGCCTTTAATAAAACTGAAATTGGCAATTTTCTTTTTCTATCAACACGAAAATACAAATGGTCTTTAACATCAAATTCAATATCAAGCCAAGAACCCCTATAAGGAATAATTCTAGCAGAATAGATCAATTTACCAGAATTGTAAGTTTTTCCCTTATCGCTATCAAAAAATACACCAGGAGACCTATGCATTTGTGAGACGATAACTTTTTCCACACCATTAATGATGAAAGTGCCCTTATCAGTCATCATAGGCAACCCACAAAAGTGGACTTTCTGCTCTTCTATAGATTTTACAACGGTTGCAAGTTTAGAATGATCTCCACTCTCTTTAATCGATTTATATTCATCAAGAGAAATACCATCCTGCATAACAACAAGACGTATAGAAGCAATAACCTGAGCAGAAAAAGTTACACCACGCTTTATACACTCAGATTCATCATACTTAGGATCATCTACCCTACAACTTATAAACTCAATAGTAGCCCTACGCAAAGGATCATTTATTGGAAAGATTGTATGAAAGATAACTTCAAGTCTTTCATTACCCTTATTCTTAGGAGTAAAAGAATCATATGATTCTTTTTGAACCTTAACCAAATCCAATAAAGAATCTTTTAAATCAATCGACCTAGAATAAGAAACTCTAGGAACAAAAGCACCAGAAGCGTACATATAAGAAGAATCAACCATTAAAATACCCCAAACTAATTAAAAGAGCTATATCAATATAAAATTAATACATTAAATATTATTCAAGCTCCACTTTAGTTGCTCCTGCTTCAATAAGTTTTTGCTTGATTTTTTCTGCTTCGTCTTTAGGAACATTAGCAGTCAAATCTTTAGGTAAAGATTCAACCAACTCTTTTGCTTCTTTTAAACCAAATGTAGAATTAACCTCTCTCACAGCTTTAATAACTCCTATTTTTTTACTCGCATCAATTTCTTTAATCACAACTTTATACTCAGCTTTTTCTTGAGCAGCAGGAGCAGCAGCATTATCACCAATAAGCGCCCCAGCACCAACAGCTCCACCAAGAAAAGAACCAGCAGGCAACCCTATTTTCTCTTCTAAAACTTTTACAAGTTCAGAAGCCTCTAATAGGTTTAAAGATAATATTTTATCAACCAAATCACTTGTTACATTACTCATAATTACCACCTTACTTAACAACAAATTTATTTTTTAGAACTATAATAATCCAAAACTCTCATAAGCCTCATAGAAGATGAATTAATAGACAACGCTAACCGAGCAGGAATATCATAAGATATTAAACGCATAATTTTAACACGCAATTCATCCAGAGAAGGCAACTTAGCCAGTTTATTAACATCTTCCACTGTTAACAATTCATTTAAATGAGCTGCGCAAATCACAGACATTTTTTCTTTGTTAGCATTAGTAAAATCAACTATTAATTTTGCAGCTTCTACTATGCCACTAGAGTATATAATAGCAACAGGACCGGAAAATTTGCCTGATAAATAAGAGAATTTACCAGTCCTTTCCAAAGCCAAGCGTGCTAGAGTGTTTTTAACTACTAATACCCCACCTGCTATAGACTTCAGACTATTCCTCAGAGTTAATGAATCATTAGCATTTATAGATTTAAAATTTACTAATATCAAGAAATCATTATTTACAAATACGTTTATTGTGCTCTGTATAAATTCATCCTTATCTTTACGCTTCACGGTATCACTCCCTTAAATTATATCTTCCACTTTGCCTATCTTATAAGCTTTACCCATAGTTGAATTTAAAAAAACACCCTTAAAGTAAATTCCTTTCGCAGAAATAGGTTTATTATCTTTAATTACTTTAAGAAAGGCTTTTAAATTTTCTAGCAAGTCATCAATATCAAATTTAATATTTCCTAATTTACCATGAATAACACCATTTTTATCTGTTCTAAATTTTACCTGACCAGACTTAATGGTTTTAATAGCTTCTGCAATGTTAGAAGTCACAGTACCAAATTTAGGGTTAGGCATCAGCCCTTTAGCACCCAATACTTTTGCAATAGGAGTGATTTTTGCCATAAAATCAGGAGTAGTAATGCACCAATCAACATCTAACTTTCTACCTTTTTTTATTTCTTCAACTAAATCCTCTCCTCCTGCAATATCAGCACCAGCTTTTTCAGCTTCTAATAAATGTTTATCTTGAGCGAAAACAGCTACTTTAATATTCTTCCCGATACCTTTAGGCAAAACTACTGTACCACGCACCTGCTCTTCAGATTTACGTGAATCTACGCCTAAATTGACCGCAATATCAACTGATTCATTAAATTTTGCTGAAGCAGACTCAACAATCTTCTTCAAACACTGCTTAGGATTATCATTATATGTATTCATTTACCTAACCTTCCACAACTTCTATACCCATAGATTTTGCAGTGCCTACAACCATTTTCACTGCTGAATCTTCATTATCCACTTTCATATCAACCATCTTGCACTTTGCTACTTTAATTATAGCAGACATAGGTAATTTAGCCACTAATTCTTTACCAGGATTACCAGAACTTTTACTTAATTTAGCCTCCTGCTTAAGTAAATAAGCCACAGGCGGACCGCTGACAGTAAAATCATGAGAGCGATCATCCTTTATGGAAATTCGCACTGTTACTAAATCGCCTACTTTATAATTAGCGTTAGCAGCACTAGTAACTTTATTAAAAGCTTCACAAAACTTAGGAACAGGTATACCACGTGGACCAAGTACTGAAGCAATTTTCGGTCCTGGAACTGCTTTCCCAGCTTCCATAAGTAAGTTAATCTTAGCAACTATAACACTCATAATTAATCCTCTATTTTCTCTACTTGAGCCAGATCAAGCTCTATTATTGTCGGCTTACCTAAAATCGATACTTCCACATTAATAATTTTTTTCTCATCGTTTACCATATTTACCTTACCAGTAAAATTTTGAAAAAGACCATCATTAATTTTCACTTTTTCACCTTTTTCATAACCATAACCTAACTTCTTTGTCTCTTGAGCATTATAAAGTGCATTACACATTGAGTGAATCTCATCATCCAAAATCACCTTTGGAATATTACCGTTTTTCAAAAATCCATAAACCTTAAGAGATTTTGGTATATTATTGATAAAATTCAATACTTCATCGCATAAATTCACGTATAAAAAGACATAACCAGGAAAGCATTTCCTTCGTGTAGCAATTTTCTTAGATTTCAACTCTACTTCACTTAGCTCTTCATATGGAATAAAAACTTCCTTAAAGTAATCATTAACACCCAATCTCATAGAATTTTCCAATATATGTTGGCGCACTTTCTCTTCACAATTGGAAGCAACTCTCAAGATATACCATTTATATCTATTAAATTCTTTAAACTTTAAACTTATCTCATCATCTGAAATCATCTCAAAATCACCAGATTCGCCACTGCAGAATCCTGGCGTTTGATTCAAAATATTTTTGCTTTCATCACACAGATGCATATATACATACACTTCACATAATTCTTTTATATCAGACTTTGAATTACATACCGTTTGATAAGGAATAAACACTTCCTTAAAATAAACAGCATTACTTACCAATTCGCGTATGTTTTGCTCATATCCATAATCAACTTTAATGATATACCATTTATATTCACATTCCATAAATAATTCCAAATAAAGCCTTAATTACGTAAAGAGACATAAAATCCACAAAACAGAAGAAAATCGAAAAGCATAATATAACAATCATTACAACAAATAGAGATGACAACACCTCCTGTTTCTTTACCCAAGCAATTCTTCGTATTTCTTGCTTTATATCACAGAAAAAACCACACAAACTTTTTAACATTTCCACCACAACATTAATGCAGGAGCGATAGGAATTGAACCTACAACCTCTGGTTTTGGAGACCAGCGCTCTACCAATTGAGCTACACTCCTATAACTCAAACTCTCACTCCAAAATTTCAGAAACAACACCAGAACCAACAGTTCTACCGCCTTCTCTTATCGCAAAACGCAATCCCTTATCCATTGCTATCGGTACTTGCAATTCTACTTCTACACTCACATTATCTCCTGGCATTACCATCTCCTTCCCATCTAGCAATTTTATGCTCCCAGTTACATCCGTTGTCCTTAAATAAAACTGTGGCTGGTAATTCGCAAAAAATGGTGTATGCCTTCCTCCTTCCTCTTTCTTTAATATATAAACCTCCGCCTTAAACTTTCTATGCGGCGTTATCGTCCCCGGTTTTGCCAATACTTGCCCTCTCTCTACTTCTTCTCTTTTTGTTCCTCTTAACAATATTCCTACATTGAGTCCTGCACTTCCCTTATCCAGCAACTTCTTAAACATTTCTACACCTGTGCATATCGTCTTTTGCGTCGCTTTCAGACCTATTATCTCTATCTCTTCTCCCGTCTTTATCTCTCCCTTCTCTATTCTTCCTGTTACCACTGTTCCTCGCCCCGATATCGAAAATACATCTTCGATTGGCAATAAAAATGGTAAATCCACAGGCCTTGGTGGAACCGCTACATATTCATCTAACTTTTCCATCAATTTATCTATTGATTTCTTTCCATATTCGCTGCTGTCATCCTCCAGCGCCTTGAGCGCTGAACCAACCACCACAGGCACTTCATCCCCTGGAAATCCGTATTTACTCAGTAATTCCCTCACTTCCATTTCTACTAAATCTATCATATCAGCATCAGCAACATCAACTTTATTTATATACACCACGATATATCCAACACCTACCTGCTTCGCCAGCAATATATGCTCTCTCGTTTGTGGCATTGGCCCATCAACCCCCGACACTACCAATATCGCCGCATCCATCTGTGCTGCACCTACTATCATGTTCTTTACATAGTCAGCGTGTCCAGGACAATCAACGTGTGCATAATGCCTTTTTTCCGTCTGATACTCAACATGCGCTGTTGCTATCGTTATCCCCCTCTTCCTTTCTTCTGGCGCCTTATCTATCTGATCATACGCTACAAAATTTCCATAATGCTTTGTTATCGCTGCTGTTAACGTTGTCTTCCCATGATCCACATGTCCTATTGTTCCCACATTTACATGTGGCTTTCCAAATGCTTCCACTACTGCTGTCATAATTATTACCCTTAATTATACTCTAACTTTAACTCATCAACCACATATTGTGGCACTTGCTCATAACAAGAAAAATGCATACTATACTGCGCCCTTCCCTGAGACATAGAACGCAAAACGTTGATATAACCAAACATATTTGCAAGAGGTACCGAAGCAGTAATTATTTTACTATTATTACCTAAATCGAGCATATCAGCAACATTTCCTCTTCTACTATTTATATCACCCATAACATCACCCATATATTCTTCAGGAGTAATGATTTCAACTTTCATTATAGGCTCCAGCATTTTTGGACCAGCTTTATTTGCCATCTCTTTAAAAGCACCTTTAGCAGCAAGTTCAAAAGCTAAAGGACTAGAATCAACCTCATGAAAAGCACCATCAAGAAGGGTAGCCTTAAAATCAATCAACGGAAATCCCGAAATTATACCACCTTCTTTTATCAACTCCAAGCCATTTTCTACCCCAGGAATATACTCTTTTGGAATAGCACCACCTACAATTTTACTTTCAAATTGAAACCCAGAACCAGGCTCAAGAGGTTCAAATTTTATTTTAACCTTAGCAAACTGACCAGCTCCACCAGATTGTTTTTTATGAGTGTAATCAATTTCAACAGATTTAGTGATAGTTTCACGATATGCAACCTGAGGAGCACCGACGTTAGCCTCAACGTTAAATTCGCGCTTCATTCTATCAACAATAATCTCAAGATGGAGCTCACCCATGCCTTTCAATATAGTCTGGCCACTTTCCGCATTTACTGACATTCTCAAAGAAGGATCTTCTGCAACCAACCTATTTAGAGCAATACCTAATTTTTCCTGATCTGAAGTGGTTTTAGGTTCCACAGCAATTTCAATAACAGGCTCAGGAAATTCCATACGCTCCAATAATATAGGAAAATCAACAGAACATAAAGTATCTCCGGTGGTTGTTTTCTTTAGCCCAACTAAAGCAACTATATCTCCAGCCCTAGCCTCAGTTATATCTTCTCGGTTATTTGCATGCATAAGTAACATTCTGCCAATCCCTTCAGTTTCGTTTTTTAACGCATTTGAAACGGTAGATTTAGACTTTAATTTACCAGAATAAATACGGATAAACGTCAAGCTGCCTACAAATTTATCCGTCATCACTTTAAATGCAAGAGCAACAAATTTCTCTTTTTCTGAAGGTTTGACCTCAATTTTCTTTTCTGAATCTTTAGGATCAATTCCAACAATTACATCAACATCAATAGGAGAAGGTAAAAAGTCAACCACACCATCTAAAAGTGGTTGTACGCCTTTATTTTTAAAAGCTGATCCACATAACACAGGAACAAATTTTCCTTTAATGGTCCCATTTCTCACGCATTTTTTCAGTAAATCCACTGGCAGATCATTAGACTCAAAGTAAGTATTCATCGCTTCATCATCCATCTCAGCTGCAGCATCTAATAAAAGATTTCGATATTCTTGAGCCTTATCAAGCAAATCAGAAGGAATATCTTCATAAGAAAATTTAGCGCCCAACGTTTCTTCTTGCCATATAATGGCTTTCATAGAAATAAGGTCAATTATACCTTTGAAATCTTTCTCACTCCCTATTGGTAAATGAATAACTAAAGGTGCTGCACCAAGCTTCGTCTTTATCATATCAACACATCGATAAAAATTTGCCCCTATTCTATCCATCTTATTAACAAAGCAGATACGAGGAACGCTATATTTATCAGCTTGACGCCACACTGTCTCAGATTGAGGTTCAACTCCAGCAACTCCATCAAATACAGCAACTGCACCATCCAAAACCCTTAAAGATCTCTCAACTTCAATAGTGAAATCAACGTGACCAGGAGTGTCTATTATATTGACCCTATGATCATTCCAAAAACATGTTGTTGCAGCAGATGTGATTGTAATACCACGCTCTTTTTCCTGCTCCATCCAATCCATAGAAGCTGCACCATCGTGCACTTCACCAATTCTATTTTGCTTACCAGTATAAAATAAAATACGCTCTGTTGTGGTAGTCTTACCAGCATCTATGTGAGCCATTATCCCTATATTTCTGTATTTAGATATTCCAATTTCCATATCACAATTAATTAGCTAACATTAAAAACGAAGATGAGAAAATGCCTTATTAGCTTCAGCCATTTTATATTTTTCTTCGCACATCTTAAACGCACCACCGCGTTTATTATAAGCATCCAGTATTTCAGATTGCAAACAATCAACAGTGGTTTTTCCACTCTTTTTTCGAGCAGCAGAAGTTGCTTTAGCAATCCACCTTAACGCTAAAGAAACCGCTCTATCTTGTCGAACTTCAACAGGTACTTGATAAGTTGCACCACCAATGCGTCGAGAACGCACTTCTATAGAAGGAGTAACATTTCCTACTGCTGTCTCAAAAATTGATAACCCACCTTCGCCTATTTTCTTTTCAGCTAAGGACAAAGCGTCATAGATAATCTTTTCTGCAGTAGATTTTTTACCACATTTCATGATTGTATTAATGAAACGCATCAGCAAAACACTGCCGTAACGCGAATCAGGACTTATTTCTCTTTTTTTTGCTTTATTCCGACGAGCCATAAACTTTAACCAGATTTCTTTACACCATATTTTGAACGAGCTTTCTTTCGATTTTGCACACCACGCAGATCAAGGGCACCTCTTATTATGTGATAACGCACACCTGGCAAATCTTTAACCCGCCCACCACGTATCAAAACAACAGAGTGTTCTTGTAAATTATGACCTTCACCAGGTATATAAGCCGTCACTTCACCATACCCACTAATTTTTACTCTGGCTACTTTACGGAGTGCTGAGTTAGGCTTTCTAGGAGTTGTAGTATACACCTTAGTGCAAACACCTCTCCTTTGAGGGTTGCTTTTTCCCAAAGCTGGTACCTTTTTCTTATGGGTCAATCCTAATCTACCCTTACGTATTAATTGATTTATCGTAGGCATATGTTATAAACTCAAGCTCATTAAAATAACTAAGTTTTTAGTTATAAAATAATAAACCTCAATAGTCAATATAAAAATAAACATTACTACTCTAATAATTAAGCTCAACTGCCTTGAAAGCCATCAGTAGACTTCTTGCACTACCTCCCAAGCCACAACTGTCATTCAGTAGAAACGAAAAAACTTACTTGACACCCTTCGCCAGCCCCATTATCATGGTACTGAAGGTATTCATTTATCTTCAATCTGTGCAGATTAAATGACAACAGTATTACGTAATTGGCGTCTTATTTTTAATTTTTTGCACTATGCACACTTTACGTCTTCACAACATTTCTGGGTTTTTACCTATATAAGCTGAAACGCGCTTATATAGCGTTTAAGACAGTATAGTACGCCAATTTGCAGGATTAGAGAGTGACAACTAGCTAATACGGGATATCTTTTGCCTTTTTTTCTGCTTAGTAAATTTCTTAAACATTTAAACTAAGGTGAGTTGCATTTAAAAGCAGCTAAATTGCAGTGTTTAAGACTTAAAAAACGCCAATACTGAAAATAGACAATGACTAGGGCTTCTTTTGCCTTTTTTTTGCTTGGTAAATTTCTTAATATTTATGGCAACATGAACTGGGCAGGAAGGTGTCATTCCAGTGCTTGACACTGGAATCCAGTTTTCCATATAATCTCATCGAAAATGTTGTAACCACTTTCTGTACTAGTTTGCTTGCTTACAAGCAAACTTTTCTGGATCCCAGTGTCTGGGCACTGGGATGACAGGGGAGGAAGGCTACTTGGATGACACCATTCTTTTTCCTGGATCCAAGTAGTCAGGGCACTGGGATGACAGGAGAAGGTACTAGGATGACACCCTGACCTCGTCGTCCCGCTACGTGTTAGCGGAATCTAGAGATACCGTGACGGTATGACGTAAAGCTCGCATTAGCTATACTTTTATGCTCACCAACTTAGCTGGATCCAAGTAGTCAAGCTACTTGGATCTGCAAATTGCAATGTTCGTACAGCTGCGTGCTTGACACTAGGATTTAGTGCAGCTACCCTAAACTGGAAGCTCATCTTGCTATTTTTGGCTGAAAGAAACATATTTTTAGAATAATGAAAACAATCAGCACTTTAATTCAAGAAGGATCGGAGTTATTATCGTCACATAAAGTTGAATCACCACATTTAGATTGTGAAATCATCATGCAGCACGTACTTGGAGTGGAAAGATCATTTATAATTGTGAACCATGCTGATCAAGTGCCGATGGAGAAAGAACTTTTATTTTGGAAATTAACAAAAAAAAGAGCGGAAAGATATCCAATATCGCAAATAATAGGTAATCGTGAATTCTGGAGTAAAAATTTTATAGTTAACCAGCATGTTTTAGATCCAAGGCCAGATAGTGAAACAATAATCCTAGCAGTGTTAAAATATTACCCAAACAAAAAACAGAAACTAAAAATTGCAGATTTTGGTACAGGCACAGGTTGTTTATTGATATCCGTACTTAGTGAGTATGAATATGCTGTTGGCGTCGGTTTTGAAAAAAGCTTGGAAGCATATAAAGTTGCCTATCAGAACACAAAAAAACATGATCTTCTCAGCAGAGCCAAAATATTTCCAAGTTCGTGGACAGAGTGCAGAGGTTCATTCGATCTTATAATCAGTAATCCTCCATATATTAAAAGAAGCAAATTGAAAGACTTGCAAGCTGAAGTGCAAAAGGAACCAAGAATTGCCCTTGATGGTGGTATTGATGGTTTGAGCTGTTATTTGAGTATTTTTCCAATATTGAGAAAGTGCCTTAAAAAAAATGGGTTTGCGATATTGGAGGTAGGTGAAGATCAAAATGATATTGACAAAATAATACCCTTGTATGAACTAGCTTTTCAGGAATATGTATATGACTTAGCGGGAATGAAGAGATGCATTGTTGTGAAAAGAACATAGCTAATGTTTTCTTGTATTATCTCCTTCATCCCATATTATCCTATATCATCCCAGTACCCTCTACCTCGTCATCCCAGTGCGTGACACTGGGATCTATATTTACTATGGTCAAGCCATAGGATGACAGGAACGGTTTTATGCATTTTTTAAAGGGCAACATGTTTAAGCTTTACTAGCAAAGTGGAAAGTAAGGCCAGCCTCTATGCCGTGTGTGTGAAATAGTTGATTACCTATATTTATTTCCTCAGTTACTTTGTTACCTGAGCTAGGATCAAGCTTCTTTTTTCCAGCATTATGGCCGTCTACCACTTGTCCTAACCTTTTTGCTGTAAGCTTAATATCGCTACCAATAGCACCAAAACCTCTATATCCGATATGCATATTTACATCTTCGTTTATGCGATAGTCAAAGCCAGCTTTTAATTGACCTGCGGGTCTTATTGACGGTTTTTCAAACATCGTCATTCTTGTTGCACCGATCCCAATACCAACGTAAGGAGAAAAAGAGAAACGGTCACTTTTCCAATGATGATAAACATTTGCCATTACAGATATGTTCTCAATTTGGTCATGACTAACTCCAGCACTATAGAGATAAGTTTCTTTATCAGGATCCTCACCAGTCTCCTTTAGGTATGAAACAGTTATTTGGCTACTTGTTAAACCAATATTATCCACTTTTACAGAAGAATACATCCCTTCCAATTCAGCCCTATAGCTGTTGTTACCCAATTCCCCTGTGTAACCAAATGCCACATTTGCAGCAAAAGGTGGATTATAATCTCCTTTATACTCACTTAGTGACTGACCTTCTGTGTTCTGAGCACCCCTGTCATTTATAGACAAATTTTTGATACCTGTAGTGCTTGTTTTTAGTACGCTTGTGTTATTTAAATATTGACCGTAATACCCACTACCAAAGTAAAACCCTTCTGTTTCACTTGCAAAAGATTGTTGTGACAACAATAAAGCAAATGCTGTAACCGCTAATGTTTTTTTACTAATCATTACTACTCCCCTAGTTAAAATAGCTAATCTAATACTAATTAATTAAAAATGGCTTAATATGAAAAACCTAATTATTTGCATAACTTGCACTTTTCTGAGCTAAAAATAGGCAAAGTTAACCTTACTTCTCGTCATTTTTTAATTTATCCTCATCTTCAAATTCATCCTCCTCTTCTTCGTCATCAAACCCATCATCGCTCCTATCCTCATCTTCCTCGTCATCATCTTCAAACTTATCGTCGATATCTTTATCATCAATATCTTCGTCTGCAAATTCATCTGATTCATCATATACTGCATCTTCGGTTTTAGTTTCAGCAGGATAATCAACTGAATTAGGTCCCTCAAGAACATTATTCCCCTCGTTATTAACCTTATCTTTGCTCGCAGCGGCAGAAAGAACTTTGTTTGGGTCATATGGTTCTTGTGTAGGCACACGAGTTTGTTTGAGCAGCCTTCTTGTGAAGGTGGTATCACTGTAGTACAAAATTTTCTTTGATTTAATTGGGTAAGTCGACTCTATTAAAATTATCTGATCGTCACGTGGCAACATAATAACTTCTTGAGGCAATAGCAATGCTCTCTGTATTTCAGAGATATGTAATGACCTTGAAGCAGGATTTAAATCTAAAAATTTAGGCTTATTCAACGATTCTTGTTGTACAGTTTTGTTTCCTATAAGTTGCGATATTAAATTAGCTGTTTCAATATTATTGGCTGCAAAAGTTATTCTGTAAGTCGAGTTTGACAAAAAGGAGTTCATCCCTGCTTCTTCGTATATTCCTTTGAGCTGCTCAGTATCTTGAACAATTAAGAATAACCTAACTCGATAACCACGAAAATATGCAATACCTGTTTGAAATTGCTCCATTTTTCCAAGTGTAGGAAACTCATCCATTAAAAACAATACGCCATAAGGCTCGTCATCCGATGGCAATTTTCTACATAAAAACTCAGTTGCCTGTTGGTAAAAAACCTGCATTAAAGGCCTGAGCCTAGTCAAGTTGTCAGGAGTTAAACCAACATAAACTGTAATTTTCTTCTTTTTAAAATCTAGAATATTAAAATCACTTGACGCAGTTGCAGTATCAATCAATGGGTTTGCCCACAATTCAAGTGATGAGTTCATGGTTGATACAACACCTGACCTTTCTTTATCAGCTTTTTGTAAAAAAGCTGCAATATTCATATATGCTACAGGGTGTAGTATTTTACCCATTGTATCAAGAGCAACAGCAAGATTATAAACCACGTCATCACTACGCATCGTACGCACAACTTCACCAAAAGATTTAACTTTCTCTGGTGCAGCAAGTAAGTATAATACCACTCCAACAAATAAGCTTCTTGCTTCATTCTGCCAAAAGTCTTGTTCAGGCATGATTAGGTTAGCTATTTTCTGCACATCGTCAACCATCTGCCCAGGTTTTTCACTAATCCATTGTAATGGATTGTAACAGTGACTTATTCCATCTGGCTGCGCTGGATTCCATACGTATACTTTTTGTCCTTGTCGTTCTCGCCAACCACTTGTTATTTCATAGTTTTCTAATTTTATGTCGTGTACAATTACCGAGTCAGTCCAAAATAATAAATTAGGAATTACAAAGCCAACACCCTTACCAGAACCTGTAGGTGCAAATAACAATGCATGCTGAAACCCATCAGAAATGAAGTATCCTCTTTTATCTTTACCAAGCAATAATCCCTTTTTGCTTCTTAATCCTGCTTTTCGTATGTCTTTCTCTGATGCCCACTGCGAATCTCCATGAAGTGATTCCTTCTTTTTAAATGGTCGCCACTCAATTATCCTTTCTCTTAAATTCCATAAGATAATCATTAAAACAATGATAGGCAGTGCAGAAGATATAATTAATGTGATTTTGAGCTCAAGGCTATATAACTCTGGATGATGCCAACAATATTGTATATGATCAAAAATCGTTGGCCAAAGAGCTTGAGGGAAAGGCGTCAAACTAGGATTAATTGCCTTAAAATCCACAGCATCCGGACCATCAGCAAACAGAACAAACAATATACCAGATAGATAGAAGCAAAACTCAAGTACGCTAAAAGCTACTACACCTCCTATGAGAATATTACGTAGGTGATTTCCATTACTCATAAACTACTCTTCCTTAACTTATGTATAAATTTAAGCATTTTCGCTCGCAGATCTAGTAAATAATATCTCAGAAATGCTTCTTTTGCCCCCACCGGTTCTTTTTAGCTGAATAACAATATCAATCACATTTCTAATGTATGGTATAATTTGGTCTGGAGGAATGCCAAGATTTGCCTGCATAACCATCAATTTTATTTGCTCAAGGGCCATTGTTGGACTATCTGCATGAAGGGTTGATATTGATCCAGGGTGACCAGTATTTATCGCCCTGAGAAAACTAAAAGCTTCCGCTCCACGGAGCTCACCAACTATTATTCTGTCTGGCCTTAAACGTAAGCACGCTTCTATCAAATCTTGAGTGGTTACTTTTGCTCTGCCCTGCCCTCCTTTAGAGGCAATTAGATGGACTTTATTGGGATGATCGTTCAAAACGATTTCCCTTGCATCCTCAACAGTAATAATTCTTTCCTCAGCTGGAATAGCACGCAAAGTAGCATTAGTAAAAGTAGTCTTACCAGTGGAAGTTCCACCACTAATTATAATATTTTTCTTACTTATTACAGCGTATTCTAAAAACTCTTTTATTTTTTTTTGCCTTAACAATAAATCCAAATGACGGTCAACTGGATTATCAGTTGCTTCTGTAACAGTTTCAGAAAAAGCCCCCATTTTTTCGTAATCATCGAGTGCTAACTGCATGCTAGAAGGCTTACGAATCGACATGACTACTTTATCAGGTTCACATGCTGGCGGAAATACTATCTGTATACGATAACCATTTGGTAATGTTGCCGAAAGTAACGGCGCTTCTTCGCTAAGTTTTTGTTCTGTAGCTTGAGCAATCAGTCTGCCAAGAGATTTCAAATGGTTAAGATCGAATACTTCTAATTTTTCACACCTTATTTCACCGCGATTTTCAATCCATACTTCCTTTGGCTTATTTATTGATATTTCATTTACGCCTTCTTCTTGAAATATGCCTTGTAATGGCTCCAAATATGTATCAAGTGCAGCATAGTTCATTTCATTGATTTAATATTGCCTGTGGAGGAAATACTATATCTTGGTTAACAAATACTTTCAATGCAGTGCCTTGATCAACATAAATAGTTGGTTTTTTATCTGTATATCTGCCCACTACATCCCGCATATCTTTAGAAAAATCCTCGATTGATTTCCCGATTGCTTCATCATAAACAGACTTGCTTTTTCTTTGAATTTGTTCTAACAGTTGATTTACAATTTCCAGGCTTATATTTACCTCGTCTTCTTCAATTCCTAGTGCTTTTGCTATTTCCTCTTTCATTATTTTTAGTAAATCTTGTCTGCTTTTGGCACTCCGAATTCTTCCGATAGCCCCAAGGCCTAATTTCCATTTGTCACTAGATATCTTCTTTTCTGGGTCAATAATGAGTTGGAGAGAAGAAAAATCTATTTCGGTTGCAGTGATAGACTTTACTGCATCTCTGATAGTTAGCGTATCAACAAGATTAGAAGCCTTTTGCCCTATAACAGCAGAACCAATCGAAACACCAGCAAGTGTCACTGAAGAGAATAACGCACTTACTATTTTGTTATCAACTATTCCTGCTATTCCTGCTCTACCAAGCTCGTCAGTACTAAGTGATGAGATTGCAATATCTATTCCATGTGGCAGAATCACTCTATTCCAGTTTATATTTACACGAGATTTAGCAACATTCGAGTCAAATGAATAACTGCCTATCAATCTTGAGCCTTTAGGTATTAAAACTGTATCACCAGTTTCTGCATAAACATCTCTACTCACCATAGCACGCAGCATTCCTTGCAGATCAGAGTTTATTGCAGTTTCAAGAACAGCATCAATAATTTTACCTTGAGTAATCATTAAACCAAGCTTTCCTACTCTGGTAGCTTTGCTCGATTGTGCTGAAGTGTCGGATAAAATAGCATCAGCAGCCTTGTTCTCTCCACTACCACCTGAAATTGTCAACATCTGTGCACTACGTCTGTCTCTAGGATAACCGCCACCCCCTATTGTAGGAAACGAGGTAGGTAAATTGCCCATAACATTACTAGAAGGAAAATTTTGCTTTGGCAAAATAGGTATATTTGACACAGGAGTTTCTTTTGGTTTCTCTTCTTCTTTTTTCATCACTTCTTCTTTTCTAATTTGTTTTATTTCTGGTATGATTAGTGGTGTAGGAAGAGGAGGTAAGGGTGGTAAGGGATCAGTTATTATTCTTTCAGGAACCATTACATTATCTGGAACTTGTTCCAACTTTCCTTTCAATTCTTGAACGTTTTGCTTTGTTTCCTCTTTTTTAATAACTTCTGAACCCTCTTTAGGAGAAGGACTAAAATAGAGATAATACACTCCACCAGCCAGAAGCACTAAAATAATGACCATCAATGCCCTATAACCTTGATTAGAGCCAACTGTTACTACCTTATTCTCTATTTCTGATTCATCTTCTGAATTGTTACGCCTTTCTTTATTCATATTGCATGTACCACAGCTAAAGTGACCTATTTATAATTTCAACTTCACCATCTTCATAACGCATAAATAGCTTTTTATGTACTCCTTTTATTATAACATAATCATCAAATAACAGCCTTTTACAAGGTTTATCCTCCCCTTCTACAAAAACCTGAGGTATTTTATTATTATTTCTAAATTTTAAATAGGTTAAATAACCATCATCAAATAACTCGATCGGAACTATATCCGCATTACCACCTTCATCAATATATGTATAATTGTACTTCGTATCATTTTCTTGTATTATTTTTTCTAGCTTGTCTGTAGTATATTGCATTTGAGTAGGTAAAGAAACCTCATCTAAATCAACATCAAATTCACCTTCTTCTTGAGGATAATAAAAACGTACTACGTAAGATATATCCTTTTCAGCAGAATAATCGTGATCTACTTTCTTAGCATCAGTATCCGGGTATTTATCGTAGTTTGGCCTTGAGATTAAATCAAAAATGTAATTTCTTTTTTTAGTTGTCGTAATAATCATGTTAGTGCGACTACTAACTTCAAATGGCATGATAAGCAATTTATTGTCATAAGGATTAATTTTCCAACTTGATGCATCACCAACAGCGATATTTTTAACTTTTTCTCCTTCCGCAAATTCAATATAAGAATAGTAACCCTGACTAAAAACCACCGTAAATACTTCATTAGGGCTATACACAAAAGTCTTTATTCTACTATCTATAGAAATAGGCTCATTATAATTAATGGATGCGTTTAAATTGCCACTTACAAGTAAAGCTAAAACTAATAATATCCTATACATATTCATCATCTACTCTATATGAAATAACTTGAAATCCTAATGGGTTAATATATCTTTGCTGATCATCCATTTCAAGCGATGCATATCTATATGACATAATAACTATCTTATTTTTTCTCGTAGAACTTCCATCTTTCCGTGTAAATTCCACAAAAAATCTCACCTGAAGAGCATCGTTACCCAACTTTTGAATTGAGCGAATTTTAAATTCACTTTTGGTATCTGAATATAAATTAAAAAGATCATCCATATTCTGCGATCCTACATAATTTCTAAATTCATTATACACATTAGGTGAGGAAAACAACCTCACCTTTGTATAATAGTTATAATTATAATGATATGGATCAAAAACCTCCCTTGCTTTTATATACTCTGAAATAAAATAATCGTTTAGCGCTTCATCTGCAGAATACTGTTTTACTGTGACAGGATCAACCAATTGCACTATTCCTGATTTCTTGTCAATTTCTATAACAAATGGCTCAATAGTGCTACTTGTGCTAATTTTAAATATGACTAATATGCTGATAGAGATCGTTGCTAATAATATTAATGCAAATAAAAGTAGAATATTCCTTTGAGCAATAACTGTGCTGTAGCGGTTTGAATTCCAATTTATATCCTTATCTAAGGATTCAGTATTTTTTTCTTGCTTAAAAAATCTTAGCATTTTAGTATTCCTAAAAATCTTAACTTATGTTAATAAACATAGCAAATTAACAAAGTAGTTACAGCAAAAAAGCTAAAAAACTCTTAATCTATGGCCTAATTTACCAAACTTTGTCTCCATATATGAATCGTTATATTTATTACGTTCCACAATAAGTGGTAGACACTTTGTAACTCCTATACCACTACTTTCCAATTCTGACAATTTCCTATCATTGTTTGTAAGTAATTGGATTTTGTTAATGTTCAATTTCTTAAGCATTTTAGCTGCAACAGCAAAACTCCTTTCATCATCTTCAAAACCCAATATTCTATTTGCATCAACAGTATCAAGATTATGTCCTCTTTGCATACTGTACGCTCTTAACTTATTAGTTAAACCAATGCCTCTTCCATCTTGCATCAAATACAATATAATACCACTTCCAGAGTCAGCTATCATTTGAATTGCTTGATGTAACTGACTTCTGCAATCGCATGACAAGCTATCTAACAAGTCACCCGTATAGCACGAAGAATGAATTCTCACTAATGGTTCGTCATCTTTATCTGGATTGCCAATGATAATTGCATGATGTTCTCTTCCACCACTTTCGGTTCTATAAGATATGATATTTACTTCTTGAGTCTGTTTTAAAAATAATGATGTTTTGCACACTTCATATACATCCTGATTTTCTTGAAAATTATTTATGAATGACGTGTCCAGTGCAATAACGTCATTTTTCTCGCACCAATTTCGCATTTCATGGTTATTCTCAAAAGTCATATCAGCCACTAACGCGTATGGCAATAATTCTGAGAACTTAAGCAAGGCAATAGCACATTCATCTATTGTCTTTGAGCATTGCAACTCTTTTATGCAATCTTCCTTTGAACAGTTTATTAAATAGAGCAGTTCATCAAAATTATTCACCAACAGACGTTTGCTGTTATGTTCTTTATTCTGAGATATGTATTTTACCTTACTTGAAGTTAAAGTAACATATACATTACTTGATGTAAGCTTGTATTGATTAAATAAATCTCTTTCTAAAGCCTCAGCAGCAGCAAACAATAGGTAATTACTTTCATCATATATTACAATTGGCCGACCGCGCCTGATTTCGCTGATAGCTCTTTCTACCTTATTGCTACTCTGATTTCCTATAAACATTTTTACCCATATTAAACAGCGATAAAAACTGGTGCGGCCGAGAAGACTTGAACTTCCAAGGCCTTATGAGCCACAGCGACCTCAACGCTGCGTGTCTACCAATTCCACCACGGCCGCACTATATTCTAGTTTTTATATAATTATTTTAAATTACTTAATCATTTTAGAATTTTTCATCTAGAGTGTCAATCTGATACTAGAATAATTTAGAAATTGTTTGTATAATTTGATTATGAATTTTGTGATTATAAATTTTAATCATTTAAGATAACCTTACTACTAATTTTTAACTTAGGTTTTTATACAAATGAATATAGCTAATATCTTTATTTTTTTAGCTCTCTCTCTTATAACTAGCTTTCATTTCGTCCATGCACAAATATTATACACATGGTCTCAAGTTATCCCAGAAAATAAACTAAGCATACGCGCAATTACGGACAATGACATGTGTCCCATTGTTTATGTTGATGGCGAGGAAACAGAAATGCTGAATCGCAGCTCAATTAACAATGGTGATCATAACGAAACAGTTTGTGAACTGACAGTACAAACAAGTGCCAAAAACATTAGTATTGAGGATCTACGGGTTCCTATATTACCAAAAAAGGTTAATAAAATTGCTTTCATTGGTGACACGGGCTGTAGAATAAATATGTTATTTCAGCAGGAATGTAATTCGGTAGATAGCTGGCCTTTAAAAAAAAATTTAGATTCAATCGCCCTTCATAAACCAGATTTAATTATCCATGTTGGTGATTATCATTATAGACAAACAAAATGTAGAAATACAAAAAAGTGTGGCGATATTTATGGATATAATAAAGAAGTTTGGTACGCTGATTGGTTTGAGCCTGCAAAGGATATTTTATCACAATCCCCTTTCCTTTTTGTTCGTGGAAACCATGAGAGTTGTGATAGAGCTTATGAAGGATGGTTCAGGTATCTAGATTCATACCCCTTTTCGTCTGAAAAATGTGGAAACTTCGTTTCTAGTTGGTCCTTAGATGCTGGACCGATGAAATTTTTTATCTTCGACTCTTCATCCGGTGAGGATATTTTTACAACCCAAAGCACAATTGATGCTTTTGAGAGGCAATTTGATAAATTGATACAAAATAGTTCTGACAAGCCCATGTGGTTTTTAACTCATAAACCGCTTTGGAGATCTCCAAAAAAAGAATTTTTGACATTAAAAAGCCATGGTAATCTTACACAAATCGAAGCTTTTGGAGATAAATTTCCAAGCAATGTTACTACCATAGTTTCTGGCCACATTCATATAGCCCAGATTTTATTAATGGATAATGTTCCAGACCAAATTATAGTTGGAAACGGTGGTGCATCATTACACGCTCAAGATCAAGAATCTGTTTATCAAAATGTAGAATTTGACTATTTAAATGGTAAAAACTACTTAGCACACGAGGTTAGAAACTTTTTTGGCTTTGGCTTTGCAATACTAAATTTAGATGATCACGAATTTACCTTCTATAATCAACACAATAAGGAAATGTATTCTGCGAAGCTAACAGAAGATTTTAAACTTAAACGGATTAAAACTATAGTCGATTCATTTTAGGATTTGTTATTAGCTATTTTAAAAACGCTACTTAAACATTTTTTTTAATCGATTGATTTCATCAGCAAATTTTGAGTCGGTCTTTATAAAATTTTCTACTTGTTTTACTGCATGTATAACAGTAGCATGGTCTCTGCCACCAAAGTTTCTCCCAATATCTGGTAGGCTTTTTTGCGTAAATTTTTTGGCAAAATACATAGCTATTTGTCTTGGCCTTGCAAGACTGCGAAGCCTTCTATTGGATTGCATATCTGCAACCTTTATATTGAAAAATTCAGCTACTTTCTTTTGTATTTCTTCTATTGTGACTGACCTATGATTTGACCTAAGAAGATCGATTAGGGTTTCACTAGCTGATTCTACCGTCATACTTCTTCCAATTAATGAGGTATGGGTAACCTTATTTAATGCTCCTTCTAATTCTCTTATATTAGATTTTATGTTCCTTGCTAAAAACTCTAGGACATCTTTCGGAACATACATATTCATCTGCTCCACTTTTGCCTGCAATATACCAAGCCTTAATTCAAAAGTTGTTTCATTAATATCTGCCACCAACCCCCAACCGAGTCGTGATTTTATTCTTTCTTCCACTCCATCAAGATCACTAGGAGACCTATCAGCTGATATAACCAATTGTTTATTTTGGTCTATCAATGCATTGAAAGTGTGAAAAAATTCTTCTTGTGTACTATCTTTACCACTGATAAATTGCACATCATCTACCATCAATACATCTACTGATCTAAATTGCTCTTTAAATAACATAATATCTTTGCTTCGCAGCGCTGTAATATATTGGTACATGAATTTCTCTGCTGATAAATACACCACTTTTCTTTTTGCTGATGGGGAATTGACTATGTGCCAAGCTATAGCATGCATTAGATGTGTTTTACCAAGTCCCACTCCACCATATAGAAACAAAGGATTGCTGCCTAATATTGGATCTATAGATTCTGCCACACGCTTTGCCGCCGTAAATGCTAATTCATTTGGCTTTCCCACTACAAAATTATCAAAGGTGAACCTTGGATCCAGCGGCGAACCAAGATTATGATTACTTTCCTCTCTGTTTTTTAGTATAACATTAAAATTTGAATTCCTCTCCTCAATTACTTGAATATCAATAGAACGTATACTTTTATCTTCGCTTTGCCATAATGATAATATTTTTTTCATGTAATGAACTGTAATCCACTCTTTTATAAACCTTGTTGACACGGATAAAAGAACTTCCCCATTTCTGCTACTGACAAATTTTAGTGAACTCAGCCAGCTATTATATGTTGCTTCTCCATAAAGATTATAAAGACAATTTTGGATTTTTTCCCAAGTAACATTGTGATCCGTTACTGTAATAATCTGATCAAAAAACATAGTAGAAACCTTAGGGCTAGTTAAGTTCATATACCACACCAAGAAAAAAGCAATAATTAGAAAAATACAAGATAATCAATAGCTTACTGCAAAATGAAAAGCTAATACTACTTAATACATACTAAAAATTATGGTGATTTTTTGATGGGTTGTAAAGGGTATAAAAACATTAAAATTGATCATTTTTATTTCAAAAAAATGAAAAATTTGTAAATGTCGCTTGTATCGAGGATTAGAAGCATGCTATTAAAAACAGTAATACATTATGTATAAATAAGATGTTAAATTTACTGGCAAATAAGTAAAGTATTCATATAAATATAGCTAACCTAATATAGATTTACTGAAGCAAATTTATGATTATATTAAGTAATTTGAGTTGTTATGCTGTATTCGGTATTGAACTAGAGTTTTACATTGAAGGAATAGAAAAAGAATACTTATTTCTGAATAGCATCAAAAATAAAATAGCATCTCTTGAATTTTCTTGCGAGAAGGAGAATTCTACACATCAGTATGAGATAAAAAGTGGTTGTTATACGAACTCCTACAATTTAATTAAGCATTTTGAGTTAGCAAAACAATCACTTACTGAAACAGCACAAAAACTAGGTGGGAATGTTTCTTTTAAAGCAAAGCCTTATTTGGATAGAGCAGGCAGTGCATTAAATGTGCATGTTAATCTCGTGAATTCAAATAACGGTAACTTATTTTATATCAATGAGCAAAAGTACAGTGACTATCTGATTCATAGTATTGGTGGATTATGTGCAATGATGAAAAAACATATGTTGTTTTTTGCTCCAAATGATGATTCATATTTAAGATTTCAGTATCCGGATATTCACACTCCAACTACGATTAGTTGGGGAGTAAATAACAGAACTGCTGCGATAAGAATTCCCTATTTTGGCAACGATTTCAAAAGATGCCGCCTAGAGCACCGCGTTCCCGGAGCAGATTGTGACCTTGAAAAAGTACTCACAGCAATAATTGAAGGTATGGTTTTTGGTATAGAGAACAAAATTGCTCCGCCAAATAGGGTCTACGGCATTGCATCTGATCCTCAATATGAGATGGAGAGGTTAATATAACAACTATCTATCAAATCCTAATCCGTTAAACCCCTTTTGGGTAATTGGCTGTTTTAGCATTTTTTTTACATCATTATCTACATTTTTGCACTGTAATAGCAAGTCTAAAGCAGATAGTTTCTGCGTGCTTTTAGATTCAAGCTCTAGATTGCTTAACACTTGCCCAGGAAGTGGATTACCAGGCACATCCATGTGCTCAGGAAGAGGTTTCATCTGATTCTTTATAGAGCTAGAGTTATTTTGTGTAAGAGTTTTATCATTTAGCATGCTAAGAACAATTTCCTCAGGCACTACCATAGTTTTTGTATAATCAACAGGATTACTATTTTCAGCATCTATAGTCACATGAATTGGTTCGCCAAACGCATTTATAGGACCACCAAGTGATCCTTTCTCCATGCGTTCTTGTGCTCTTTTCCTTATTATTTCTTCTTCTAGCTCAGTTTCAGTTCTTTTTGGTTCTTTTACGGTATCTTTTTCTTCACCTTCATCAACACTGCTATACCCTTCATCTTCTGAAACTTTATCTCCTGAAACACGAGTAATTTCAGCTTTAGTTCTTATTTTATGAACCAGCGAAAGTAATAAGTAAGTAACTGCAGCGGCAGAAACGATAATGGCTATCTTTGCGGCAATGTGGATTGCTGTTAAAAATATTAAAGCTGATAAAGCTCCAGCTAATCCAGACACAATAACTTTATTTTTGCCCTTTGTTACATTTAGAATTGCCACCATAATAACCTCTCAAATACTGTTCTAGAATTATTATACAGGAATTTTCTTATACTTGCAATTTTGCGAAAATTTTAATTATTTGCGTAAAGTTTTAAAGCTACACAAGGATTAATTAATATGCAATGTATCTCGACTATAATATTGTACAAACACACATATTCAGCTAACATTCAACATGCAGAGCTTACTCATAGAGCGAAACAGGGCGGTGGTATTATTACTTATAGTAATTTTTATCTTCGGTTCATACGTTTATGTAAAAATGCCAAGGGAAAGCAATCCTGATATACAGATTCCTATAATCAGCGTGTTTGTTGGACTTCCTGGGATTTCTGCTCAAGATAGTGAAAAGCTATTAGTGCTTCCTATAGAAAATGAACTAAGATCCATCGAAGGTGTAAGAGAATTGAGAGCTTTTGCAACTAATGATGGTGCTCACATGATACTCGAATTTGGAACAGAGTATGATAATAAAGAAGTACTCGATAATGTTCGTTCAAAGCTTTCAAACATAAAATCGAAGTTACCTGTTGAAGCGGAATCTCCGATAATCAATGAAATAAACTTGAGCTTATTTCCGATACTCAATGTCGGCTTAATTGGTAATTTGCCAGAAAGAGCCTTAACTGAAATAGCACGCAAGCTAAAGAAAGAAATAGAATCTCTGCCAAATGTTCTCAAAGTTGAAGTGGCGGGTATGCGTAAAGAAACAGTGGAAGTTATAATTGAGCCCACAGTTCTAACAAAATATAACATTCAATCAAACGAAATATTCCAAGCTATATCAAGCAATAACAGACTAGTGGGAGCTGGGTCACTGGCCGGTAAATATTCGATTAAAATATCAGGGTTATTAAAAGATATAGAAGATATTATGAATATTCCTATTAGATCTCAAGGCGATGCAGTTTTGAGAATCAAAGATATAGCAAAAGTATACCCTAGGTTTGAGGATCACCAAGGGTTTGCTCGCATTAATGGATTACCTAGTGTCGTGCTAGAAATTTCAAAACGTAATGGAAAAAACATAATAGACACAGTAAATCAAGTAAAATACTTAATGGATAAGGCAAAAGATCAATTACCTGAAAATTTAAAAGTGGTGTACTTAAACGACCAGTCAAAAAACGTCCGCGATGTGCTTGATGACTTGGAAAACGGCATAATATTCGCTGTGTTGTTAATATTGATCATAATGATGCTTTCGATGGGAACAAGGATTGCTATTCTTGTGGCACTCTCGATACCCGGTTCCTTTCTCATTGGAATAATAGCTCTTTACTTTATGGGCATCACTTTAAATATCGTTGTGCTCTTCAGTTTAATCATGGCTGTTGGCATGCTGGTTGATGATGCAATTGTGATCAGCGAATATGCCGATAGAAAGATGATCTGCGGAATGGACAAAGTAGAAGCTTTTTACACTTCAGTTCGTGATATGTTTTATCCGGTTCCATCATCAACGTTAACTAAATTAGCAGTGTTTTTTCCTCTATTATTCTGGCCTGATACTGTTGGTAAATTCATGCAGTACATACCAATTACAATAATTCTAACTTTGACTGGATCGCTCATTATGGCTTTGGTTTTTATACCAACACTTGGTGCAATATTTGGTAAGCCTTCGATAACTTCAAAAAAAGAAATAAAAAAAATGAGTGCTATAGAAAGTGGTGAAATAAAAAATGCTGGGCCTATAATAAGAGCTTACGTACGCATGCTAGAGAAGGTTTTGGATCATCCTAAAAAATTCGTATGTGCTACTGTATTCGTTTTGTTTTCATTTAGTGTGCTGTACTTTACTTTTGCTCCTGGAGTAAAGTTTTTTCCGAAAGTGGATTCAGATAATATTTTAATCAGTGTTAAAGCAAAAGAAAGCTTATCAGCCAAAGAACGAGATCTGATACTCAAAGAAGTGGAAGAACGCATTTTGAGCATTGAAAAAGAAATTCATGTTTCTTATGCTAGATCAGGAGCATTTTCAGACAACGTTATCGCCAGAATACAACTAGAACTTATGGATTGGCGCTTCAGGCGCAAAGCTAAGCACATACTAAATGATATAAGGAGCAGTGTGCAAGACATGAAAGGAATAATAATTAATGTTCAAGAGGAAAAGCCAGGACCGTCGGCTGACAAGCCAATACAAATTAACCTCAGCGGGAGTGTATCCAGTTTGAATTTAGCAGCAGAGAAAATTCTAGAAATTATGAACCAACCTTCATCCGGGTTTATAAATATTCAAGATAGCAGATCAGCACCTGAAATAGAGTGGAATATGAGCGTTGATAAGAGTAAGGCTACAAGTTCTGGAGTAAGTGTTGCAACCATTGGCGATTTTATAAAGATGGTTACAAATGGAGTGTTGATTGGAAAATATAGACCAAATAACACGGATGAAGAAATCGATATTGTACTCCGTTTCCCCAGAAGAGACCGCAACATGAAGACTATAGACAATCTTTTTATCAATACAGTTAATGGCCCGTATCCTATGAGCAACATAGTAAAATATGCCCCCGAAAAAAAGGTAAACAAACTAAGTAGGATTGATGGATCACGCACAGTGACAATCTCTGCTGACCTGGATACTGGCTATCTTGTTGATGAAAGAGTAAAGTTCATTCAGAATTCTATTGCCCAGGATTGGGACAAGGGAGTAAAAATTGATTTTAAAGGCGACAAAGAAGATCAACAAAAATCAGGAGCATTTTTGTTAAAGGCTTTTATATTAGCGATTACACTAATGATATTGGTATTAGTGACACAGTTTAATAATGTATACCATACATTTATCGTAATGACAGCAGTGTTTTTATCCACAACATGTGTGTTTTTTGTTTTCTTTCTTATCCAACAAGTTTTCGTAGTTGTTATGTGTGGAGTGGGGATAATTGCTTTGGCGGGAATTATAGTGAATAATAACATACTATTACTTGATGCCTTTCATCACCAAATTAAGGTACACAAAAATGACATCAAGCGATGTGTAATAAACGCTGCAATTTCTCACGTTAGGCCAATATTGCTTACCGTTGCAACCACAGTTCTTGGTTTAATACCGATGATTACCAGGTTAAATATCAATTTTTTTACGCTACAAATCACATATGATGCTCCATCAAGCCAGTGGTGGGTTGACATTTCAACAACCATAGCAAGTGGAATATTGGCTGCAACGGTTTTAACTTTATTCTTTACTCCTGCGTTGCTTGTTATACAAAGACATGAAAAAACTTGACTTAAATTAGCAATCATTTAACATTTAAGATAGTGTTCTTTGCCCGTTGGAGCTATAATTATAACTAATTACATTGGATTTATTTATTATGATTGCTAATCGTAAAAGCAGTGTTAAGCAGAAAAGTAACAAGAATAACATAGTTGGAAGCCTTGATGTAATAAAAACAGCAGGAGAGCTTTCACTTCAAAAAGGTTTAGATTTTGATGTTGTAATAAAGGCACTAGAAAGTGCTATAGAAGCAGTGGCTCATCAAAAATATGGTAGCAAAAGTAAAATTGTAGTTGATATAGATAGAAACACAGGCAAAGTTACTTCATATAGAAAACTAAAAGTTATTGATGATGAATCAAATGAAAAAGAGAATACCGAGTGTGAATCAATTACGCTTACACAAGCTAAATTAATAAAAGGAGATGCAAAAGTTGGAGATACTGTTAGTGAATTACTCTCTCTTAACACTGATCTTGCTTCAGCAAGAATTGCCCAGCAAAAGATTGCTCAAATAATTAAAGATGAAGAGTCAAAAAAGCAATATGAGGAATTTAAAGATAAGGTGGGAGAAATAAGGTATGGTATTGTTAAACAAGTAGAATATTCAGATCTTATTATAGACATAAATGGCACTAGGGCATATCTTCCATTGCGAAATTTAACTGGTGGTGAATCATTTCGTGAAGGTGATAAGGTTAAAGCTTACATACAGACTGTTAAGCGCTCTGATGATGGACGTCAAATTATTCTTTCTAGGACTCATGAAGGCTTTTTGGAGGCATTATTAAATCAAGAAATACCAGAAATTGCTGACGGATTAGTGACAATTAAAGGTATAGCTAGAGATGCTGGTTCAAGGTCTAAGGTTGCCGTTTTCTCTCCCGACAAGAACATTGATCCAGTAGGTGCTTGTGTTGGAGTTAAGGGAGATAGAATAAAAACTATTATACACGAATTAAATGGTGAAAAAATTGACGTTATAAATTACTCCTCAGATTTGGGTCAATTTGTTATTAAAGCCATTACTCCTGCAGAAGTATCGAAGGTTATTATTGATGAAAATGAAAATTGCATAGAGTTAATAGTTGCTGAAGATCAATTGAGTTTAGCGATAGGAAAAAAGGGCCAGAATGTAAGATTAGCTTCAGAGCTTGTTGGATGGAAAATTGAGATATTAAGCACTCAGCAAGAATCAGAAAGGCGAAGTAAAGAACTTAGTCAATGTTCAGCTTTATTTGCTGAAGCTTTAAACTTAGAAGAGATTATGGGTCAGCTATTGGTAACAGAAGGTTTTTCAAGTGTAGAAGACATATCTAGCGCTTCAATTAAAGAGCTTGCTTCAATAGAGGGCTTTAATGAAGATATTGCAAACGAACTTCATAATAGAGCAAATAAGTACCTGAAAGCAGAAAATGATAGAAAAATAGAAGAGCTAAAAAGTTTAGGTATGGAGGATGATGTAATCAATTTAACTTTATCAATAGACAATAAAATTGCTCTTAGTAAGCATGATATTAAGACTTTAGAGGACATAGCAGATTTATCAAGTTATGAGTTTTGCAGCATACTCTCTTCCTCATCCGATAGCAAAGAAGATCTAAAAGATACAGTAGATTCAATAATCATAGAAGCACGTAAAAAGCTTGGATTAATATAATAAAATAATATGAATAATGAAGATATCAGTGATAAAAAATTAACGCTCCAAGGTTTAAGCAAGCTTAAATTAGACCTCAATTTAAACTCTTCAGCTAGCCCAAGTACTGGAGCTACAGTAGTAAAAAAAAGAAGAAAAAAATCTCATGATGCAGAAGAACATAATTTATTTGACGAGAGTAAATTAGGTTCTTTAACAGAGAAAGAACAAATTTTTCGCATTAATGCTGTGCAGAATGCTGCTTTGCTGAAAGAAAGAAATCAGAGAGAAGAAAAAGAGAAAACAGCAAAAGAAGACAGCAATAAAGAGATTGACGAGAAAAATGAAGCGGACGCTTTATCTAAGGAAATAAATAAGCAAGTTTTAAGTAATACCCACTTAGTTGAACCAAAAGAAGATAGTATTGACCATGAGGACAACGATAAAAAGTCTTTTAAAGTCAACAAAGATATATATTCTAAGCATTCTAAACTGGTAATTGCACAGGCAATAGATGAAAAAACTGAACAACCCCCTGTATTTAAGCAAAGGTTTGGTATAAGAGGTAGAAAGTCAAAGTTTACTAAGGGTAAAAATATATCAAGAGAAGTTATTATACCAGACAAAATAACTATCAGGGAGTTATCTATTCGCATGGCAGAAGATAGCAAGAGTGTGCTAAAAATGTTCAAAGAAGAAGTCGGTGAGAGTTATAGAGTAGATGATCTGGTGGATCCAGATATAGCATGTGAAATAGTGGAAAAATTTAATCATACGGCTAAACGAGTGAGCGATACCAACAGAGAAAAAGATTTATTTTTTATAGAAGGCAGAGAAAGCCTGCCTAAAAAACCTAAACCACCAATCGTCACTTTTATGGGACACGTCGATCATGGTAAAACCTCATTGCTCGATGCATTTCGTGAATCTAATGTTGCAGAAAGAGAGTCAGGTGGCATAACTCAACACATAGGTGCTTATCAAATAATAACAAAAGATAAGCAAAAAATTACTTTCATTGATACACCAGGACATGAAGCGTTCACTGCGATGCGTGCATGTGGTGCCAATATTACTAATATAGTTGTAATAGTAGTTGCAGCTGACGATGGAATCATGAAACAAACAGTTGAAGCAATAAATCATGCAAAAGCAGCAAATGTTTCTATTATAGTTGCTATTAATAAAATTGATAAATCTGAGCCTGGTGATGTGGAGAAAGTAATGAGTAGCTTACCTCAATATGATCTCATTCCTGAAGATCTTGGTGGTGATGTTATGATTGTGCCAGTATCAGCAAAAAAGAAAACTAATTTAGATAAACTAGAAGAGACGATTTTGTTAATCGCTGAATTAATGAAGCTAGAAGCAATAGAAGATTGTCGAGCACTTGGATGGGTAATAGAATCCAAAATAGATAAAGCGAAAGGAATATCAGCTACATTGATAGTTGAGGAAGGAACGTTAAAGGTTGGTGATATATTGGTAGTTGGTACAACATACAGTAAAGTACGTAGTATGGTTAATCACCTTGGTCAAAGAGAAAAAGCAGCACTACCCTCCGCTCCAATTGAAATTACTGGTCTAAATGGTGTACCAAATGCTGGAGATAAATTTGTTGTTGTAAATTCTGAAAAGCAGGCGCGTGAAATTGTTGAATACAGGCTAGAGTTAATCAAGAAAAAGAAAGAAGATTTGGGCGACAATAATTTAGATATATTCAGTCGTAATAACAGCGAAACAGAAGAACTATCTGTAGTTTTAAAGTGCGATGTAACTGGTTCTATTGAAGCAATATCAAGTTCAATTGATAAACTCGGTAAAGACCAAGTGAAATTAAATATCCTACACAAAGCAGTAGGAGGGATAACAGATTCAGATGTGCTGCTTGCAGAAGCATCAAGTGCAGTAATTTTAGCTTTTAATGTAAAAGTGGACTCAAAAATAAGGGACTTGGCAAAACAAAAAGGTATAGAAATACATACTTATAACATAATATACGAGCTCATTGACGACATGAGAATGTATTTAACTAAAATGTTAAAGCCTGTTACACGAGAGGTTCGTGTTGGTTCTGCATCTGTAAGGCAAATATTTAATGTATCTAAAGCTGGTAATATCATTGGATGTTACGTAAGTGATGGAGTCATAAGAAAAGATTCTTTAATTAAGGTAGTGCGTGGTGGCAAATTGGTGCATGAAGGAAAGTTAAAAGCACTACGTAGATTTAAAGATGATGTTAAAGAAGTAGGTGTAAACTTTGAATGCGGAGTATCACTAGAGGGTAATGTCGATATTAAAGTTGGAGATATTTTGGAAGCTTATCAATTAGTGCAAGAAGAAAGGGTGTTATAGTAGCTGGATATGAAAAAGGAAATTAGAAACCTAAAGATAGCATCGGTATTGCATAGAGCAATATCAAGAATTCTAATGGAAGGTAAGGTGTTCAATAAAAATGTAGCGGTATCTGACGTAAAATTAAGTAAAGATTTAAAAAAAGCAGATGTATATATTGTGTTATCTTCATTGAATATTCAAGTAGCTGACTACTTAGATCCAGAAAAAAGACGCACTGGAGATCCTTCTGAGAATAATTGTGATATTAACACTGTTGTTAATGAAATGAACCAGTCTGCATGGTCAATACGTAAATCTATATTGTGTTATGTTGATTTGCGATTTATACCTGAGTTAGTTTTCAAGCCTGATTTAGCGTTCGATAATTTTGTTAATGTAAGCAAAATATTACATAATCACACTTAATTAATGTATTTCAACCATTACTTTTCATTAATGAGGTTGCACAGTTTAACAGGTTTGTGGCTTGTGCTATTTCCCAGTTTGAGCGGTATTCTTTTAGCCTCAACTTCTCTATCGTATCAGGTTCTTTTTCTCCTTGTTTTGTTTACTATAGGTGCATTTTTAATGAGACCTGCAGGGTGCATAATCAATGACATTTTCGATAGGGAAATAGATGCGCACGTTGAACGAACAAAATATAGGCCACTTGCAAGTGGTGCATTAAACATAAAGCAGGCTTTGGCTTTACTTTCACTGCTACTGTCTATTGCCCTGGTAATCTTATTATTAACTAATAAAACTACACTTATACTTGGAATAATCTCAATGTGTATGATAGCTACTTACCCTTTATTAAAGCGGTATGTTTGGTGGCCACAATTGTTCTTAGGGTTTACCTTCAATATGGGATCGCTCATGGGCTCAGCAGCAATAACAAACCAGATCAGTATAGAATCCTTGCTGTTTTATATAGGATGCGTCTTTTGGACACTTAGCTATGACACCATATACGCCCATCAAGATAAAAAAGATGATGAAAAACTCGGGATGAAATCTACCGCATTATATTTTGGTGATACAACAAAATCTTGGTTGAAAAGATTTTATTTAATATCTCTTATGACGTGGCTATATGCTGGTATCTTATCATCATTAAATAACATTTTTTATATTGCTCTACTTGCTGTAGGGTTCATATTTCACCGCCAATACAAAAATTTCAATCCTGACGATCCCAGTCAATGCATGTCCATATTTAAAAATAATTCCTACGTAGGGTTGCTTCTCTTTTTTGGCATCCTTTTAGATAGAATTATCACCTAGGTCTCAAGAGTTTCGGCTCTAATGAAATCAATAGACTCAGGTAGCCCGCAGAAACAAAAAAACTTGCTTGACAAACTCCGCCAGCCCTCTTATTATGAAACTGAAGCTATTGTATTTGCTTTCGCCAATCTGCAGATTAAAAGGTAAGGATTACTTAATGTATCGGCGTCTTATGTTCAATTTTTTGCAGTATATAGATACTGTATGTCTTTACAAAACTTCATCTACATCTAGATTTTTATCTAAATAAGCTGAACGCGCTTATAAAGCGTTACAAGACATCAAAAAATGCCAATACTCGACAGAGATAGTAAAAGACTAGCTAACTCGGGGATTCTTTGTCTTTTTTTCTGCTTAGTAAATTTCTTAAACATTTGCAGCGTAAGTTAGTTGCAATTAAAAGCGGCTGAATCTCGCTTGTCAAGCGTTTAAAACATAAAAAACGCCAATATTTTAAAGCGGATAATAACCACGGGGCTTCTTTTGCCTTTTTTTTCGTTTGGTAAATTTCTTAATATTTATAGCTAAACAACAACCGTCATCCCGCTACGTGTTAGCGGCTAAGAGATACCGCGGCGGTATGACGGTTTGCGGCGGCATGACCTCGTCATTCCCCTACGTGTTAGCGGGATCTAGAGATACCGTGACGGTATGACGGTTCGCGCGGTGGCATGACCTCGTCATCCCGCTACGTGTTAGCGGGATCTATGCTTTGAGATACCGCGAATGAATCGCGGTATGACGGTGTAGATGATGGTTAAGTATCCCGCTACGTGTTAGCGGGATCTAGAGATACCGTGACGGTATGACGGTTCGCGCGGTGGCATGACCTCGTCATACCGCTACGTGTTAGCGGGATCTATGCTTTGAGATACCGCGAATGAATCGCGGTATAACGGTGTAGATGATGGTTAAGTATCCCGCTGCTTGTTAGCGGGATCTAGAGATACCGCGAATGAATCGCGGTATGACGGTGTAGATGATGGTTAAGTATCCCGCTACGTGTTAGCGGGATCTAGAGATACCGTGACGGTATGACGGTTCGCGCGGTGGCATGACCTCGTCATCCCGCTACGTGTTAGCGGGATCTATGCTTTGAGATACCGCGAATGAATCGCGGTATAACGGTGTAGATGATGGTTAAGTATCCCGCTGCTTGTTAGCGGGATCTAGAGATACCGCGAATGAATCGCGGTATGACGGTGTAGATGATGGTTAAGTATCCCGCTGCTTGTTAGCGGGATCTAGAGATACCGCGATTCATTCGCGGTATGACGGTGTAGATGATGGTTAAGTATCCCGCTGCTTGTTAGCGGGATCTAGAGATACCGCGATTCATTCGCGGTATGACGGTGTAGATGATGGTTAAGTATCCCGCTGCTTGTTAGCGGGATCTAGAGATACCGCGAATGAATCGCGGTATGACGGTTCGCGGCAGGATGACGATAAGCTCGTCATCCCACTACTTGTTAGCGGCTAAGAGATACCGCGGCGGTATAGCTATAGGATGACAAAAAAAGGGCACTGTGACGCACAATTATCAGTTAATGCTAATTACGGCATTATAAAAAACGCCAAACTTTTTTCTGCTTTTATGCAAGAAGTCTAGTCCATATATTCCTCCCACTTTTCCGTGACTTTTCTTACTATTTCCTCACTCATTTTAATTTTCTTTCCCCATTCTCGTTTGGTTTCAGGCGGGATTTTATTTGTCGCATCAAATCCCATTTTACCTCCAAGTCCACTTTCAGGGGAAGCAAAGTCTAAATAATCAATAGGTGTATTTTCTATCATGATTGTATCACGCACAGGGTCCATCCTCGTTGACATTGCCCACATCACTTCCTTCCAATCACGTATATTTATATCATCATCAACAACGATAATAAACTTCGTGTATAAAAACTGCTTTAGAAAAGAAAGTATGCCCATAACAATTCTTTTTGCCTGCCCTGGATAGGATTTTTTTATCGACACTATCGCTATTCTATATGAGCAACCTTCCGGTGGCAGATAAAAGTCCACTATCTCTGGAAATTGATTGATAAGAATGGGCACAAAAATTTCATTGAGTGCTTCACCAAGAATCGATGGTTCATCAGGTGGCTTGCCAGTGAAAGTGCTAAGATATATCGGGTTTTTACGCATAGTAATTGCAGTAATATTAAATTCAGGAAATTGCTCAACAGAATTATAGTAGCCGGTGTGATCTCCGTATGGCCCTTCGTCTTGATATCTATCCAAACTCACATAGCCTTCCAGAACGATTTCCGCGTGAGCTGGCACTTGAAGTGGAATAGTCTTACAATTTACAAGCTCAAGCGGCTTCTTTCGCAGTAGTCCAGCAAATTGGTATTCTGACAATGTTTCTGGCACTGGAGTTACTGCAGCAATAATCGTTGCAGGATCACTACCGATCACAGCAGCAGCAGGAAATTTCATATTTCTGCCTTCTTCCTTCCAACGCTTATGGTGAGTTGCGCCACCCCTGTGTGCAAGCCAACGCATTAGTGTTGTTTTTTTATCTATAACCTGCATACGATATATTCCAAGATTAAAATTATCTTGCTTTTCTTTCGTGGGTCCTTTCGTTACCACAATTGGCCAGGTGATAAGTGGTGCAGGTTCATTTGGCCAGCATGTTTGAATGGGCAGTAGACTTAGGTCCACTTCATCTCCGGTTAGCACTACCTCTTGACATGGAGCCTTGCTCACGACTTTACTTCGCATCGATAACACGACTTTCAACAAAGGAAACATTTTTATAGCATCCTTAAAGTTTTTTGGCGGCTCAGGTGATTGCAAAAATGCTAAAAGTTTACCAAGATCTCTTAGTTCATCAGGATTTATGTTCAACCCCAATGCAATCCTCTTAATAGTACCAAATAAATTCACCAAAACAGGAATCGAATTTTTACCATTTTCTGTGACAACATTTTCAAAAATGATCGCTGGCCCTTTGTTTGACAAAACCCTACGGTGAATTTCTGTCATTTCAAGAACTGTTGAAACTTCCTCCTTAATCCTAATCAGATCTTTTTTTTCTTCTAAGGCTTTGATGAAGTCGCGTAAGTTGTTGTACATATTCCAGTTTTTAAAATTTTAAGTTTATATCTAGTTTTCAAGCACTTTATTGAAATTTGATCTATGCACTGTCTAGCGAGCTTTCAGTTAATTTGAGATCAAATCTTCATATTGCTTACTAAGTTTGTATTTCCTTCCTCTATTGGAAAAATCTACAATCTTGATAAACCCCATTTCCACCCACTTTTTACAAAGTTGCGCACTGGTACGAGGCTTAAAATTAAATAGTTCGCCAACCTGACTAGCTGTAATAGCGGAAAACTCCTGGAAGAGCTCAAGAGCTTTGCGTTGTTTAGGATCAAGCTTACGTATAAGATCAGTCTGATCAGCGTGGTATTCTTCTTCATTTATACGTTGTAAAACGTTCTCAAATGAATTTGCCATACCTTCTACGAAATACTCCACCCACTTAGTGATATCTGCTTCAGCTCGTCCCATATAATAATTGTGCGATGGACCTACACTGATTGCCTCATAATAAGCTCCTAGATTCTTAGCATAATATTCTTCCAATGAATAAAGCCCTTTTAGGTCATATCCACCAAGGTGTAAAATTAATGTAGTCAACAATCTTGCAGTACGACCATTACCGTCATAGTAAGGGTGAATTGTTACAAATTGATAATGAGCAATACCTGCAATAATTGGGCAAGGCACTTGCTCACTGTCACGAATCCAATCAATCATACTGCTCATGAGCTTTGGTACATCCTTTGCTTCAGGGGGCATATAAATTATTGCACGTGTACGGCTATCACGAATAACGTTTTGACCATCACGATAAGAGGTTGGCTTCACTTTAGATTTTCCACTCGCCATTACTAGGGCATGAAGCGTTTGAATGGCTTTCTCAGTAATAGGGATCGTTCTCGCTGCCCATTGTTCAACTTGGGTTAAAGCTGCATAATATCCTTTAACCTCATTTTCATCTCTCCTATATTTTGGAAAGTGGCTTTTACCACTTAAAACCTCTTCAATCTGTTTAGGCTCAAGTCGATTTCCTTCAATCATAGTAGAATAGTGTGTGGTATAAAGCCGTGCAGTTTCACGAAGGGACGAGAGCATCGATACAGTGAGTGGCAAATGTAACACTTTTTCTTTTGCTGCTTCAATCCTCATAAGGCAATTAGCAATTTTAGAAGTAATCGTATAATTTGGCATCGGCATAATATCTGCATTACATTACTTCTATATTATGCTGATAAAATGCAGATAATACAACATTTACACAACGCCGACCATAAACAGCAATAAATTCGGCTGATTGAGAAAGAAGTTTGTCTTGTAGAATAGCTATTTCTTTTTCTCTGCCAATTATTGGTTCACTCATATGTTTATTCCGCGGAAAATTATACACAGCGGAAACAACTTAAATCTACGCTCCGCGCGCCTCTGCTACCAAGTCTCCTGATGAACTTTGTGGTAATGTGCTTGAGTTTCATTGTGCGTAAAGTTTGTACTTGCAGCAAAATTGGCTATAAAATACACTTGATATAAATGTTTTTATATATTAACATTAAATGCTTCTTTTAATATATAGATAAATGTGTACTAAAAGTTTTATATTGTAGGTTCTTTAATAAGTATATGTCTAGAATATCGTTTTTATTGATTCTTATACTGGCAGTAGCAAGTTTACCAGTAATAAACAATTGGCTTTCACACCGCGGTCAAACCCTAACCGATGACCAAATAAGTACGAGATTAGATGATTATATCAGTAGAAATTTTGATAAGATCATAAAAACTCTCAAAGAGGAGTCGATTAAAAGTAGTTACGCTGCTCGAGATAATGTAACCAAAAGTAAAATTTCACAATACAAGGATCAAATATTTGACCTTACTTATCCTTACTCCGGAAATGAAAATAGTAGTGTTATAGCTGTAGGCTTCCTTGACTATTCTTGTGGACATTGCAAAGCTATAAAGAATGATATAAAGCAGTTAATTAACGACGGCAAAATTAAGTATATCTTTAGGGATGCTCCAATACTTGGTAACGCTTCTTTAAAGGCAGCAAAAAGTGCTTTAGCTGTCTATTTTCTCGATAAAGAAAAATATTTCGATTTTCACCATGCTGCTTTAAGTCACAAAGGAGAATTTTCAGACGAAAGCATATTGGATATAGTGAAAAACATAGGGATTGATGAGGACGATTTTAATGATTCCATAAAAGATAACGCGGACAAAATTGAGCAAATGATAAACAACAGTAGGCTTCTAGTAAGAGATTTGGGAGTAGGTGGTACACCTTTTTTAATAATTGGAGATAGCCTGTTTGTAGGAGCAACTGATTTGAATGTATTACGCAAAAAAGTAGATGAATTAAGTCACAAGCAAGGCTAGTTACAGTTTGCCATAAAATTTTATTTTTTTTGCTTGACAACTCAAATGAACCTGAGTATAGTAACTGTGGGTGTGACAGCAGTTTAACTCAGTGGTCTCATCCACTTTCCATAGCGTCATTTACTATGTGAAATGCTTTCAAATTACAACATTTTCTTCAACCAAACTATCTTAATTTTACTTTCACAGGAGGACATATGTCATTCACAGAAATTAGATTTCCAGAAAATATATCTTATGGTTCCACTGGAGGACCGGAATTTTCCACTGACGTTGTAACAACTCACAATGGTTGTGAACAGCGCAACATCAATTGGTCTCATGCACGCACTAGATACAACATAGCTTACGGGGTCAGATCAAACGAGCAACTACTAGAACTAATAACATTTTTTCATGCACGAAAAGGTAAAGCAATAGGGTTTCGTTTTAAGGATTGGTCGGATTTTATAGCCATCAGCCAAGAGATTGGTATAGGAGATAACAAAAAAACGACTTTTCAGCTAATCAAAACTTATGTAAGTGGGGAAGATAAGCATATACGCATGATCAAAAAGCCAGTACATGGGACAGTAAAGATTTATTTAAATGGTAAAGAAGAGAGTGAATATTCAGTAAATTATTCAACGGGAGAAATAACATTTATGAAGCCACCAGTAAAAGATGCGATAATCACTGCGAGCTTCGAATTTGATGTGCCCGTACGCTTTGATACAGATTACTTAAACGCTTCGATTGATGACTATGGAAGCAATAGCTGGAATAACATTCCACTAATAGAGGTGAAATTTTAGCTGTAAGCAAGCATAGATCTACATCATAGTAGGGCTACCATAAATTGAAAAAATTAAGCACCACTGAGGCTCTATATTTAAATGAGCCTTAGTATATGCAATTATTTTAAACTTTATCACCAGCTATATACTACAATGTTGCTGAGCTTTGCTAACATTTACACTTGAAGCTTGGGGAGATTCTAACTCAGTGCTTTTTTCTTCCTGCAAAATAGAAAGCTTCAACAACTCCTTTAGAGTTGATTTTGCAAGTGTTGTATCATCTTTGTTTAAGATGTAGTCTAGCATGTTGTTTTTCTGTAAGCGATTAACAAAATATCTATCTTCCTCATTAAGAACCTCTATCTTGTTAATACAAGATAATACTAAATCCGAGCTCTTTATTGCTAAAATTCCATTTACGAAAATATCTAATTTTGTTTTGTCTTCAGTCAAGTCTCTAGCTAACCTATTTCTGATGTTATCATTATCAAGCACAGTGTACTCGAGGTACGAGCAAGGCTCAATAAGTATAAAGTCCTCTAAAGGCACTAGTTCTGGATAGGTGCCAGCGTAATCAAGTATGCCACACTCAGTAATACACCCTCCTTTTCTTATAACACAGCAATTGAGACGACCATGATACATTGATAACAAAGAAAAAAGACGTATTATACTTGTACCTCTATCTTTCATTTCCTCGAAAAGCTTCCTATCATTTATTAATTTGTGCAAAATGTAATCCATAGCAGGACCTGGTTTGCGGAAATGAAACATATTATTCTCTTCAAAAATGGCCTCAGCTAATTCGATAGATTCTTTATCCTCATCTACGAAAGCTTTTTCATTTCTATTTAACTGTATGATCTCAGCTTTGCTATCTCTGCGTAGACCAGTTCTCCTTATTAACATCTCAAATATTTTTGTATTCATATATATCCTATATTAATTAAAGTAAATATTAATAATGTTTACTTTTTAAATAAAAATAAATGAAAATTTTAATAAAAATTAAATTTTTTTTAATAGAATAAAAATCTTTTATATTTGCTTGAGTACCAAAAGGGCTTTATTGGTGTAATGCGTTTTCTATTGCGCCTGGCCGCAGCGCGTGATGCAACCGGATTCAAGTGTCAGCTACTTTTATAGCACCACTTCTGCTTCAATAACTGTAAATACTAAGCGATCTGTCTTAAAATCTCCTCTTGTTGCTGAGCATGTACACTAGCATAACCACATGCAGGAGATGCAGCAGCAAGTCTTGCAATGCACTTAGGTCTTTTTGCTTGGATATCGAGATTGGACAACACTTCTTCTATCAATGGGTTGACAAAAAACCATCCTCCCATATTTTTTGGTTCTTCTTGACACCATATAATTTCAGCGTTTTTGTACTTTTCAAGTTCATTACTTAGTTTATCTGCAGGAAACGGATAGAATTGCTCCAAACGTATTACTGCTATATCGTTTATTTTTTGTGCTTCACATATGTCGTAATAAACTTTACCACTGCATATTACAACTTTACATATTTTATCATTCGAAACTAAACCTGTTCTACATTCTGGAATTACTGTGAGGAATTTTCCTTCAAAATCAGATAGGTTAGATACTGCTCTTTTGTGGCGCAGTAGCGATTTAGGTGTAAACACTACCAGAGGCTTACGAAAGTCTCTATGCATTTGTCTGCGTAAGACATGGAAGTAATTCGCCGGAGTGGAACAATTAACTACCTGCATATTATCTTCTGCGCAGAGTTGCAAAAATCTCTCTATACGCGCGGAGCTATGCTCAGGTCCCTGTCCTTCATAACCATGAGGCAGCAACAAAACTAGACCGCTTGATCGCAACCACTTTGTTTCTGCAGATGCGATAAACTGGTCAATCATAATTTGCGCACCGTTTGCAAAATCACCAAATTGTCCTTCCCAGAGCACCAGTGAATACGGGGAATCAAGGCTATATCCATATTCAAAGCCCATTACAGCATACTCTGATAAAGCGCTATCTATGACCTCAAAGTAAGCTTGCTTTTCATTTATATTGTTTAGCGGAATAAACGCTTCTTCCGTTACCTGATCAACAAGCCTTGAATGACGGTGCGAAAAAGTTCCACGACCAGAGTCTTGTCCTGATAAACGCACTCCTATTCCTTCTGTGAGCAGTGATGCAAACGCAAAACTTTCGGCAGTTGCCCAGTCTATATTACTACCGGAATTTATACTGTCTATTCTGCCATCAAGTATTTTTCTAACCTTATTGTTAATGTTAAAGCTACTTGGGATATTGCTATTTATATGCACACCTAATTTTTTCAACTCATCTGGCGGAACACCAGAATCTGTATAGTATTCGCTCAAATCGTTCAACTTTGCCCTTCTTAATTTTGACCACACTCCACAAAACCAGTCAGCTTTTTTTGGAGTGTAAGTCACTGATTCAGCAAGACTTTTATCTAATTTTGCCCTGAACTCACTGCGCAATTTATTTACCTCATCACCACTTGATACTTTCTCTGCGATCACCTTCTCTTCATACAGTGTTCCTAGAGTTTTATGCTTTGATATCGCCTTATACATAAGTGGCTGAGTGAAATTCGGTTCATCGCCTTCATTATGGCCGTATTTGCGGTAGCATATTATGTCAATCACTACGTCCTTTTTAAATTTCTGCCTATATTCCATCGCCAAATTCGCAACAAAACTCACAACTTCAGGGTTATCTCCATTAACGTGAAACACTGGAGCTTCTATTGATTTTGCTATGTCAGTGCAATAAAAAGAAGATCGTGCGCAGCATGGGTTAGCAGTAAAACCAACTTGGTTATTAATGACAATGTGCACAATGCCATCCACCTTATAACCTTCAATATTGCTTAAGGTTAGAGTTTCAGCAACCACTCCTTGGCCGATGAAAGCCGCATCACCATGAATTGATATGCCAAGCACAGATCTTATATTCTGTTTTGCTCTTATTCTTCCAGCCAAAACCGGATTTACCGCTTCAAGGTGAGATGGATTAGGGCATAAACTTAAATGTATTTTTTTGCCACTGGCAAGTGCTCGATCAGAAGAATAACCAAGGTGATATTTAACATCACCAGACACCTCAAGACCACTTGGGTATGCAAGGTTGCCTTGAAATTCAGACAGCATTGCTGCATATTCTTTGCCCATAACTTTGGTTAGAACATTGAGTCGTCCGCGATGAGCCATACCAAGAACTACTTCTTCAATACCATAACCAGCGGAATCACTAATAATTTTTTCAATTGCAACAATAGCTGATTCTCCACCCTCAATAGAGAAGCGTTTATATCCAGGAAATTTCATATGGAGAAATTGTTCGAACATTTCAGATTCAATTAAGTGCCTCAGTATTTCCTTTTTATCTTGTGAACTCAGCGTATAGGTTTGATTTTCAATTTTTTCTTGCAGCCACATTCTCTCTTCATAAGAGGAGATATGCATAAATTCAAAGCCGATATTCTTGCAGTAAATATCTCTATAGATTTCAGCGTCACGTGCTGGGGATAAATTTGAATATTTTTGATAATCTATTTCTTGATTTTCATTTGGTGATAGCGGGTTAAGGTCTGCAAAAAAATGACCGTAGGACCTAAAGAAATTTGCCAAATCAGAAGCCGAATCATCCGTCTTGGTTACATGCTGCGGACTGCAGGTCTCCGTTTTCTTAACTTCTAAATTACTTGAAAAAATTCTGTTCCAATCTTCCCCGATTGATTTATCGCCCTGCAGATAACGGCTATACATTTCTTCCACAAATTCTGCATTATCACCATAAAGGCAGCTTAAACTCGACATAATCACTATAAAAAGTATCAAATACTTATAAGTATAACTTAAGTTTTTTAAAAAAGAACTTTTTTAGTTTCTATACGTCATACCGCCGCGGTATCTCTTAACATAGATCCCGCTAACACGTAGCGGGATGACGATTGTCAGGGTGTCATCCCAGTGCGTGACACTGGTTCACTCTATAATGGCAGCGCCCCTATGGTGTCATCCCAGTGCCCAGACTACTTGGATCCAGAAAAAAGAATGGTGTCATCCGAGTAGCTGACACTGGGATCCAGAAGACTTAATTTCAACCAAGTGGCTGCATAATAAAGGCTAGATCCCAGTGTCACGCACTGGGATGACAAGGTATAAACCTTATCGTCACGCCGCCACGAACCGTCATACCGCGATTCATTCGCGGTATCTCAGCCGCTAACAAGAGATCCCGCTAACAAGCAGCGGGATGACGAGCTTATCGTCACGCCGCCACGAACTGTCATACCGCGATTCATTCGCGGTATCTCAGCCGCTAACAAGTAGCAGAATGACAGCAGTCCTACGTCATACCGCCGCGGTATCTCTAGATCCCGCTAACAAGCAGCGGGATGACGAGCTTATCGTCACGCTGCCACGAACCGTCATACCGCCGCGGCGCTAACAAGAGATCCCGCTAACACGTAGCGGGATGACGGTTGTCGTTTAGCTATAAACATTAAGAAATTTACTAAGCGAAAAAAAAGGCAAAAGAAGCCCCGTGGTTGGCTAATTACTTACATTATACTTTCAAGTATGGCGTTTTTTTATTCTAAACGCTTAATAACCGCGATTTAGCTGCTTTTTAATGCAACTAACCTTTAGTCATAAATGTTTAAGAAATTTACTAAACAGAAAAAAAGACAAAAGAAACCCTAGGGTAGCTAATTATTCACTATCCATTTTTTAAGTTGGCGTTTTTTTATGTTTTAAATGCTTTATAAGCGCATTTTAGCTTATATTAGGTAAAAACCTAGAATTTTATAAAGACATAAGGTGCACATAGTGCAAAAAATTAAACATGAGACGCCAGATTCGTGAGTTTTTTTGTCATTTAATCTGTACAGAGAAGATAAATAAATAGCTTCACTTTCATGATAAGGGGGCTGACGGAGTTTGTCAAGGAAGTTTTTTCGTTTCTATGAGCTACTTGGATGACGAGAAAGGAGCACTTACATATTTATGGCAACCTCATTACCTACGCTCAAAAAGTTTTTCAATATCACTGAGTTTCATTTCTATATAAGTTGGTCTTCCGTGGTTGCATTGCCCGGAATATGGGGTTTTTTCCATTTGTCTCAGCAGCTCATTCATTTCATCTAACCTCATTTTTCTACCCGCTCTAATTGATCCATGACAAGCGATAGTGGCCAATATTTTGTTCACTTTATCTTCTACTGGCAATGTATCTTCTATTTCCGTTAATCTATCAATTATGTTAATTAGCATCTCTTTCACATCTATTGCTCCCAAAATTGCAGGGATTTCTTTTACTATCACTTTATTCTCTGATTTGATTTCAATATCAAAACCCATTTCAAATAACTTATCTTTATAGATTTCAATCATCTCCATTCCAGCTTGATTTTTGATTTCAACCGTTTCAGGAAGAAGTAGTTTTTGTCTTTTTACATTTGATTTTTGTTTTAAGCATTCATATACTAGCCTTTCGTGGGCTGCATGCTGGTCGACTATAATCAATTTGTCTCTTACCTCGGCAATAATGTAAGTATTATAGACCTGACAGCGTGCAAACCCGAGCGGGTGGCTCTCTATCAAATCAACTTGCTCTAACACCTTTTTTTCTAGAACCATAGTCTCCGCTTGTGATGGTAATTTCTGTATGCCGGTATAATCAAACGATTTTGACTGTTCTGATAAGCTTTTTACTCTTTCATTTGGAGAAGCAAATTCTTTTATTAGTTGATTTTCAAAAGGACTTGGCCTTCTTTCATTTTGAACATTAGGTTTATCAAAAGGATCTGGCAATGTTGAATCCATTTTCTGGTCATGCGCTGGAAAGGTGCCTATCCTTCTTGACAATGCTTTAATTAATCCTCTTGTCATTATCTCATATATGAGCTTCTTATTCTGAAACCTTACTTCTGACTTATTTGGATGCACATTTACATCTACTTGATCATAAGGTATCTCTAAATGTAACGCTGCGAAAGGATACCTATCGCTTGGAATAAAATCATGATATGCATACCTAACTGCGCCAATAAGTAGATTATCTTTGATTGGCCTTCCATTAACAAACGTATAGATCTGAGTGGACTTACCACGATTGACGGTCGGTTTACAGATGTGTCCCGTAAGTTTAATGCCGTCTTCTTCTTCATTAATCTCCAGAGAACTGCCCTGAAATTCTTCTTCTACTTCACACAATCTATGAAATAACGAAGTCTGCTTAGCGTATTTTAAGAGCTTTTTATTACCTGAAGTGAGAGTAAACCCTATATGATAGTTAATCATTGCTAGGTTGTTTACAATATCAACAATGCTTTGAGTTTCTGCTCTTTCAGTTTTTAGAAATTTTAGTCTATTTGGAGTGGCAAAAAATAAATCTCGTACTTCAATATGTGTCCCTTGTGATAAAGAGTAAGGAGTTTGCTCCCCTATTTTCTCTCCACCCTCATAACTTATAGACCATGCTTCATTTGCTTCTCTTGCCTTAGACGATAATTTTATCCTACTTACTGCTGCTATTGAAGGCAGAGCTTCTCCTCTAAAGCCAAGATGCTTGATTTCTATCAACTCATTGTCGCTCAATTTTGAAGTAGCATGGCGCATAAACGCAAGTTCTAAATCGTTTTTTTCTACTCCGTTACCATCATCTGTCACAATAATAAGGTTACGCCCACCACTTTCTATTTTAATCTCTATTTCTAAACTTCCAGCATCTATTGCATTTTCCACTAATTCCTTTACTACACTTGCTGGCCTTTCTATCACCTCCCCCGCTGCTATACGGTTTATGGTTTTTGTGTCTAAAAGAATTATTGCCATAGATTTATTATGAAACTGGTTTCTCTTTTACTTCTTTGGTCTGTTTCTCTCTCCACTTTTTTAACCTACCTGCAATTTCACTGTTGGAAATTGACAATATAGATACGGCAGTAATGGCAGCATTATATGCTCCATTTTCTCCTATAGACATGGTTGCAACTGGAACACCCTTTGGCATTTGAACTATAGAGAGTAGGCTGTCCAGCCCATTTAATTGTTTACTATGCACAGGAACACCGATAACTGGTAAACAAGTTAGTGACGCAACCATACCAGGTAAATGAGCTGCACCTCCTGCACCAGCTATAATAACCTTAAAACCTTCTTCTTGTGCAGATTTAGCAAAATTGAAGAGCCTTTCTGGCGTTCTATGTGCAGATATTATGAATATGTCATGTGAAGCTTCTAATGCTTTTAACATATCAACGGTATGGACCATAGTGGTGTAATCTGACTCACTTCCCATAATAACAGCAACATCTTTTTTTATTTTTGTCATATTCAACACAATTTTACTTACTAACTAAATAATGTTCCAGCTAAAAAGCAACAAATATTTAAATTATATTATAAATATAATATATAGAATTCTCGTTAAAATAGAAATTTTAAAAATTTAAATAAATATTTATATTAAGATATAGAGATATAAACTTCTTATGTAAGATAAATTTATAAAATAATTATTTTTGTATTTCAAGCTTTGTAATCTTAGCTTGTTCTTTCTATAAATGGTTTTTTCAGATAGACTGATGGTAAAATGGTAATTTAAAATTACTAGAAATTTGATAAAAATATTAATATATAATCAACTTAAAGTTTTAAATATTGATATCATATAATTATTGACAAGTTACATGATATTAATATCTTGGTATATTAAATATTATGTTATAATATTTAATAAAGTTAATTGATATGTGAGTGTAAGAATTATGGAAATAATATCGTTAAATAACTTAGACAGTGCAGGAATAAAAACAAAGTTGCTTTATATAATAAATAAAATTGTAGAAAAAAATGCTTGGACTCAGGCTTTTGCAGCTGAGAAACTTGGTATTGATCAGCCAAAGGTATCGCAAATTAAAAATGGTAAAATAGATGGTTTTTCTTTAGAGCGATTGTTAGGATTTCTAAAAAAACTTGATCATGAGATAACAATCACGATGACAGAAAGCCAAGAAATAAAATCTGAGGCAGAAAAAGTAAAACATGAAGTTGAATCGCAATAGATACAAAGTTGACAACTTGTTTTTTGTGATATAGTATAAAACTTATTAAGGTAGTATCTTATGGCTGAGTCTATTGTAGAAAAGTGTATAGAACGGGTAAGTAACCGTTTCAAATTGGTTCTGTTGGCAAGTCAAAGAACACATGATTTAAATACAGGGGCAAGTAATCCAATTCAAGCAGCTAAGTTTAAAGGTCATAAAAATACCATAGTTTCCTTACATGAAATAGCAGGAAAACAGGTGGATACTCATGAGCTGTTTAGCCTTTTGGTAGGTAGATGCAAGGAATACATGAAAGGAAATATGAATAATGTTTACAGCAGTAATACAAGTAAGCTAGCGAATTTATTAAATTTTTCTGATAACACAGATCTTGATGCAAGTCAAGAAAGCCAAGATTATGAAGTGGATGGTGAAGTGGATGGTGAAATAGATGATGAAATAAATGATCAAGATGGCGATGAAGAAGTATCCGTTTAGAAATCTACTGAAGTCACATAGTCTTTAAATGATTTGCATTGCTATCTATACACTGTTGTTCTGTATGAGTGTAATGTTGTGTTGCATAGTGTCTAAGTCAAATGATGTGTACAATAAGGTTTTAGCGTTCAATAATTTCTCAACGCAAGTAGTTGTACTTATAACAGCAATATCAATCATTCTGAATAATTTTTTTTTAATTGATATAGCATTGTTGTATGCTAGCGTTAGCTTTATATCAACTATAGCACTAATGAGATTAATGTTGTTTTGATAATTTATGATAGGATCCATTTTCATATTTTTAGGTATTTGTTTGATAATTATTTCAAATATAGGGGTGATCAGATTTCCTGATTTCTATACTAGGTTAAATGCAGCAGGTATTACAGATTCTAGCGGTGCAACGTTATTGTTAATTGGTTTTGCTTTGCAGAATGGATTTTCAATCAATACTGTTAAAATAGTATTATTAATTTTTATAATATGGGTAGCTAACTCAACTAATAGCTATATTTTAGCGCGCACTCATTATAAAGTTAAGAAAAAAACTGTTAAAGAAGGCTAAGGTGTTAGAAATATTAAATGTAGTGTTACTTTTGTTGTTACTAACAGTTACGGTTTTTATAGTTTTCTCGCGACATTTAGTCGTAAGTGCTGTTCTAATGTGTGTATTTAGTTCACTGATTGCGCTTATATACTTAATTATGAATGCACCTGATGTTGCAATTACTGAAGCTTCTGTTGGTGCGGGGCTCAGTACAGTTTTTACGTTTGCAGCACTCTCCTTGATAAAGAATCATAAAGTAAATCTATCTCATAACCCTATAACGCTTTTTTTTATGTTATTTCTGGCTGTATGTTTGTCATATTTTATGATTCAATTGCCAGATTTTGGCAGCCACAATGCTCCGATCCACTTGCATGTTGCTCCTTATTATGTGGAAAATACCGAAAAAGCTACCGGTATTCCTAATATAGTGACAGCTATTTTGGCAAGCTTTCGTGGTTATGACACGTTTGGAGAAACTATAGTAGTTTTTACTGCTGCGCTTTGTATAACGTTGATATTAAAAGAAGAAAAAGAAAATGATTAAAGATCCGATATTAAATGCAGTAACATTTTTGATGATACCTTTTATCATTTTATTTGGTTTATACATACAATTTCACGGTGATTACACTCCGGGTGGAGGTTTTCAAGCAGGAATAATTATTGCCTCCGGGATAATATTATATTCAATGCTATTTGGTGTATCTACAACTCTAAAAGCAATACCTTATTCTGTGATTAGATTGACTAACGTGTTAGGTATTTTAATTTATGGAGGAACGGGCGTTGCAACAACTTTACTTGGCCAAAATTTTTTATCTTATGATATCTTGTTAACCAATAATAGAACCGGTCAAAAATTAGGTATTTTTTTGGTGGAATTAGGTGTAGCATTTACTGTCTGCTCCTCTATGTTAATTATATATATAAATTTTGCTCGTAGGAAAAAACAATGACTTTATATAATTATACGATTATTATTGTATTAATGGTGCTAGGTTTATATATTATTATAAACGATAAAAATTTAATCAAGAAAATGATAGGGGTAAGCGTCTTCCAAGCATCTGTTTTGTTATTTTACATATCTCTAGGATATATAAAAAGTTCCTTGCCTCCTATATTGGTTTTAAATTTTTATTCATATAGCAATCCTATACCCCATGTTTTAATGCTTACTGCTATAGTGGTTGGAATTGCAACATTTTCAGTTGGATTATCCATAGCAGTAAAAATGGAAGAAAAGTATGGAACAATTGATTAAGACAAGTGTACATAAATTAACAGTATCTTAAACTATATGAAGTAACAAATAGCCACAAGTTAAAAGTAAAATTATAGACTTGCTCGTTGTAAGTTTGTTTGTTAATAAGAAATAAAATTATAAACTATAAAGGTAATGATGTCAACTATTAATGATGCAGAAGATAAGAAAAAAATTATCAAAGATCTGGTAACTAAGAGTATAAAAAAGGGTGGTTTTATCACCTTTGATGATATAAATGATAAATTATCAGATGAAAATTTTTCGTCTGACTTTATAGATGATGCTATATCTTTATTGCAGGATTCCGGAATTAATGTGCTTGAAAGTAGCGAAGATGAAGAAGATATTCCTTCCAACAGTGATGATAGTAAACTTGATGATGATGACACATCGCCAAATGTTACTGCAACTTTAGTACAAAATGATGATCCAGTGAGGATTTATTTACAAGACATGAGCTCCGTAAAGCTTTTATCAAGGGCAGATGAAATCGAGATAGCAAAAAAAATTGAATCTGAAAAGCATAACATGTTACGCGCAATAATTGAAACATCAGTAACATTAAAGGTGATAAAAGTATGGCGTGATGATTTAAGTAATGGAGCTCTCTTACTGAGAGAAATTATAGATCTGGATGCAATTTATAACTCTGATTTTAATGTGGTACCCAAAGAAGAAAGTGAAGAGAGTGAAGAAAGTGCTGAAGATGTTGAGGATTCTGAGGATGTTTCTGAAGATGCTGAGTACTGTAGTGATGATGAGAAAGATAGTAAAAAAAGTGATGATGAGAAAGACGGTAATAATGAAGATATAAGTTCAGTCAATTTAAATGTTTCTATTCTTGAAATGGAAAGTGACTTATTGCCAAAGGTCATAGTTGCATTGGATGAGATAATTACTTTAACAAATGAAGCGTTGATATTAAGAAAAAATTCTAAAAATTTCTCTAATGAGCTAGAAAATTTGTATAATCAAATATGGTCTATAGCATTACAAATTAAGTTAAGTGATGCTGCTGTTGCCAGAATTACACAAGAACTTTATAAGATAAATAGATCCATTACGCTTGAAGAGGCTAATCTTATTGCTGAGGCTAGAAAATACGATATCGATAGAGAAAGTTTCTATAAAGTTTATGATGACGTGCTTTTAAAGCACGAATTGAAAAAGATAAGTCTTTTAAAGATCAATGAAAATCAGTCCTCTTTTACAGGTGAATTAAAAAACAAATTTTTAAGGTTTATAGACGATAACTCTGAACATATAGCTAGTACCTTGAACGGTATTAAGCAGCATATACAGGAAGATAACGTACAAGAATTTAAGGAGCTAATCAAGAGAATACAAAAACACGAACGAGAAGTCTCTGAAGCAAAGCAAGAAATGATTAAGGCTAACTTAAGGCTAGTAGTTTCCATTGCTAAGAAGTATTCAAAAAGAGGCCTTGATCTGCTTGATTTGATACAAGAAGGCAATATTGGTCTTATGAAGGCCGTGGATAAGTTTGATTACAAACGTGGATATAAATTTTCAACTTATGGCACTTGGTGGGTAAGACAATCAATCACTAGAGCAATACCTGAGCAGTCTAAAGTAGTTAGAATACCAGTTCATATGGTGGAAATTATCAGTAAAATCAACAGAGCATTAAGAAAGATGACTCATGAGATGGGAAGAGAGCCGACGTTAGAGGAATTGAGTGTAGAACTGACAATGCCACTGGAAAGAATACGCAAAGTTATGAAAATAGCAAGGGATCCAGTAAGTCTTGAAGCTCCAACAGGAAAAGATGATAGTAGTACCTTTGGTGATTGTATAGAAGACAAGCGAGTCTCCAGGCCAGAGGATGCTGCAATACTTGCTGACTTGCGTGGCATTACAACCAATGTCCTTGCAACTTTAACACCAAAGGAAGAAAGAATTTTAAGAATGCGTTTTGGCCTTGGTAAAGATGGGAAGGAACATACCTTAGAAGAAGTAGGAAAAATTTTTAATGTAACACGTGAGAGAATTAGGCAAATAGAGGCAAAAGCACTGCGCAAGTTGAAACATCCAAGCCGTGCTAGAAAACTTAGAGGGTTCTTTTAAGTATACGTGTCAAGTTAAGAAGAAGCTGATTTTGCCCGGAAAAAGTGGAGAGCAAGTTAGGCCAAAGTTGTATAATTTCACCGCTATTTTTCTTTTTCTATGAATCTAATGAAACAACATGCTAATCTACGGTAAATATTATGACAAACAAAAATGACAATTCTAATTCAAAGTATAGAAATTTTTATGTTCTGGGTGATAGCTTATCCGATAATGGCGCAATCATTGGAATTTTAAATAATTTATCCTTTGCAAAAAGCGTAAAATTTGATGATCCTTTTTATCAAGGAAGATCTTTTAGCAATGGCCCTACTGCTGTTGAATATATAGCAAAATATTTAGATTTAGATGAATTTAAACCTGGGTGGAGTTATTCATTTTTTGGGAGATGCCACGAACAGCAAGGTCAGAATTACGCAGTTTCATATGCAACAGCATCTGAAATTTTTGACCCTATTTTTTCTTATTTCTTCAATAAATTTCGTTTAGCTAACCAGCTAGATGCGGTAATTAAACATCATCCAGATATAGGTAAAGAAGATTTATTTTGCATCATAATCGGCGGAAATGATGTTATGGTTGCCACTGCTTATGACGATACTAAAGCGGAAGAAGTATTGGAACAAGCAGTGAGTGAAATATGTAATGCACTTAAGGTTCTAAATGAACATGGTGTTAAGCATGTAGTTGTTGCAAATGCACCTGAAGTTGGCTCAATACCAGCTTTTAATAGAGATGAAGAAGCAAGGGAACTAGCTACAAAGCTCACGGAGAGTTTCAATGCAAAACTGGCTAAAGGCTTAGATTATATGAAGAAAAGTACAAATCTTGAAATAAAAGCATTTGATCTTAACTCTAAAATGAGAAGTATGTTTAGCGAATACAAGAGCAAAGGTTTAAATTGTCAAGATGCATGCACATCGAACATTGCAGACCAAGTTGGGAGATTTAAAGAAAATATAAAAATACTCTTAAAGTTGATATTTAAAGGGGAACTTGACGTTCACTATAACCCTGGGTGTAGCAAAGAAACACTAAAGGATTATTTCTTTTTTGATTATTTCCATCCAACTGCGGAACTTCATCATGAAGTTGGTAATGAAGTGTATGAGTTGATTTGACACAGTTTTTTGAACATATCCTTTTAAATAGTAACCAGACTGCATTCTGTGATTTTTAGCAAAACACGATCTTTCATTTGAGCTTTCTTCAATTTAAAATAAATACAGAAAATTGCTGCCTATAGCTAAACTGACTTAGATTTACCGATAATTTGAAAAACCGTCATCCCGCTACTATATAGTTATTGATATATATTTTCTTTTAAGCTCTTGGTTTTGATCGATAAATGTAATCATTTCATCTTCTAAAGTTTTAATTTGATTACGTAAAATTGCAAGAAGTTCCTCTATTTGTTTGATTATAGATGTATCAGTTACCTGTTGGATTTGGGTTTTTTGTATTTTTGCTATTTCTACAAGTTGGTTTCTACGAGATAATTTTTGTTTCAAGCAATCAATATTACCATTACTAACTGTTAAAGGAGTAACACGCATATCTGTATTATTAATATAACGTGAGATGATACTGCAGTCTATTTTATCAGTTTTTGTAGTAATACCAAGGCTTTTAGCATAGTCTCTCCCACCTTGGTTGAATGACGTACACCTCAAAACCATTGCTTAGTAAAGTATAGGCACATAATTTTTCGTATCCACCAGTTGCCTCAAGACCAATTTTGGTTACATTATGCAAACGTAAAAAGTCCAGCATTTCATCAATGGATTGTACATTGTTTTCAAATATTTTATAATGCTCAAGTGGGTGAATGTGGAGATCTAATTTACTTTTGCTAACATCAATGCCAGCAATAATGTTTGATGAATTCATAATTCCTCCGTAATAATAACATATACTGCATTTTCCAGCCTTATATACGAGCCTAAAAGCTCAATCAGTTGTTCGGAACTTTCAGTATAATAAACCAGAGAAGAGAACCTTGCTGAACAACGATTCTTATAATCAAGGGGCGTGACGATTCCTCTTCTCTGTGTGTCTTTAATCTCACTACTTTGATATTTATAAAGACTTGTTCTTAACATATAAGGGAAGTGTCCTCTAGGTGAGATTGTGGAGCATTCGTTGCAGCATTTGGCTGTTCAATTACGCTAGTTGATTCTTTAGGTATACTATTTCCTTCAAAATTTCCATCTTTTTATTATGTTCTCTTTAGCATTTTGAGAGTGAATTATTCTAGTTTTGATATTTAAACGTTTTGTATCTGCTGTAATGATTTCACTTCCAGTTTGCTATTCTTTACATATTGAATTGCAAGCACTAACGCTTTACTTCCGGAAGCTGTGGTGCTGTAAGCTATATTTTGCAAAATAGCAGTTCTCCTGATATCTTTGCTGTCTGAGACTGACTTTACACCTTTTGAAGTATTAATCACTAGATTTATTTTTCCATCTTTGAGCATATCAACTATGTGGGGTCTGCCTTCTCTTACTTTATTTACAGCTTGTGCAGCAATGCCGTTATTGTTCAGATACGAAGCTGTGCCTTTGGTGGCATATATTTCAAAACTCAGTTCTTTCAACATTCGTGCAACTGGCAATATATACTTTTTATCATCATCTTTTACTGAAACCAGAGCTGTTCCTTCTGTTGGTAACTTGTATCCTGCAGCCATGTGCGTTTTTGCAAGTGCAGCTTCAAATGATGAGTCAATTCCCATCACTTCTCCTGTTGATTTCATTTCAGGACCAAGTAAAGTATCAACTCCTGCAAAGCGGGTAAATGGAAAAACAGCAGCTTTAACTGCAAAATGATTGAAAGGCTTGTTTTCCTGATTCAATTTTTTACCCAAAATAACTTGAGTGGCAAGCTTTGCAATAGGAATATTGATTACCTTGGAAATAAAAGGAACGGTTCTACTAGCTCGTAAATTTACTTCAAGTATGTATACATCACTAGACCTCTTGCATAACTCGATTTCTGAAGGCAATTTTGTCGTCAAAGCTTGTCTGCGCTCCTCAAATACATTCGAGTATTCTGTGGTGCTCATCTGCACTTTTCCTAAAAATTTCTCATCACAAACAGGTTCTGCAAGAGGTCTATTCTCTTGAACAGCAAACTGAATGTTTATCAGACCTTTCACTTTTAATGCTAATGCTATTCTTTCAGTTTGTAGCTTAATCTCTTTTATTACTTCGTCACTCAATGTATTTGTCGGTATTGAGCATGTTGAATCACCAGAGTGGATACCAGCTTCTTCAATATGCTCCATGACCGCTGCAATGAAAACTTTTTCCCCATCACATACAGCATCAACGTCAACCTCAACTGCATTGACTAAAAATTTATCAAGAAGCAGCGAACCATGCTCAAAGATTTTAGTTTGATCCAAGACGTACTCTTTAAAGCTCTGAGTATCGTGTCTAATCGACATAGACTGACCGCCGAGGACATATGATGGCCTGACTACTAGTGGAAACCCCACCTTTTCTGCGTTGGTTAACGCTTCTTCTACTGAATGGCAGATAGAACTTTCAGGTTGTTTTAAATTAAGTTGCAAAGCAAGATTTTTAAATCTCATGCGATCTTCTGCAAGGTCAATAGAATCAAACGAAGTTCCCAGAATTTTGAAACCTCTCTCGTTAAGCACTTTGGCTAACTTTAAAGGTGTTTGACCACCTATTTGAACTATCACACCAACCAGTGTGCCATTTTCTTGCTCTTTACTTAGTATTTCAAGCACATCCTCTGCAATCAGTGGGGCGAAATATAAACGATCAGCAGTATCGTAGTCAGTTGAGACAGTTTCTGGATTACAGTTGATCATTATTGTTTCATACCCCATTTCTTTGGCGGCAGAAGCTGCATGTACGCATGCATAATCAAACTCAATACCTTGACCAATGCGGTTTGGACCACTTCCTAAGATGACAACCTTTTCTCGGTCAGAAATGTCCGCTTCGCATTCTGTCCTATTTGTAATGTCTCCCTCATAGCAGCCATACATATAAGCAGTGCTCGATTCAAATTCAGCCGCACAGGTGTCTACACGTTTATAAACTGGATGAATGCCAAATTTTTTCCTTATTTCCTCAATTTGTTTTACTCGATCTCCAGCGTATAACGCTGGCTGGATCCCAGTGTCACGCACTGGGATGACATTAGAGGGTACTGGGATGACAGAGGTAGATCTATTACTTAACTTTGCCAACCTTGCATCCGAGAATCCCATCTTTTTTAGTTCTAATATTTCATATGCAGTTCCAGGAAGGCCATTTTCCTTGATTTTTTGTTCAGCCAAGATGATTTGCTGTATATTTTGCAGAAACCATAAGTCATATCCTGTAATCGAATTTATTTCTTCTATGCTAATTCCGTGGCGCATTGCGTCAGCAGCAATCAGTAATCTGTTTGGTAGCAATTTTGCTAATTGAGATTTTATGTGATCAATATCAATGTTCTCAGGAAATACTTCATCAAGTCCTGTAAAATCAGTTTCAAGTGAACGGAAAGCTTTCTGTAGTGACTCATTAAAAGTGCGGCCTATAGACATCACTTCTCCCACTGATTTCATGGAGGTTGATAATTCACAATTCGTCCCCTTAAATTTCTCAAACTCAAATCGAGGAATTTTAGTGACGATATAATCAATCACTGGTTCGAATGCTGCTGGTATTATTGGAGCGCAGTCGTTACGTATTTCATCGAGCGAATAGCCGATAGCAAGTTTGGTTACAACTTTTGCAATAGGATAGCCTGTTGCTTTCGAAGCAAGTGCAGAGGAGCGAGAAACCCTTGGATTCATTTCAATTACAACGAGGCTTCCATCTTCTTTAGGGTTCACTGCAAACTGAACATTTGCACCACCGGCACTAACGTCAATTTCCCTCAGCACTGCTATAGATGCATTTCTCATTTGTTGATATTCAGCATCACGCAGAGTCAAAGCAGGAGCAACAGTTATGCTATCCCCAGTGTGCACTCCCATCGGATCAACATTTTCTATCGAACAGACTATTATGCAGTTATCTTTACAATCGCGGATAACTTCCATTTCATATTCTTTCCAGCCGATAATTGATTCATCTATCTGAACTTCATTTATTGGCGAAATTTTGAGAGCACTTTCTGCGATATTGAAAAACTCCTCTTTATTATATGCTATACCACTACCTGCGCCACCAAGAGTGAATGATGAACGAATGATTGCTGGTAATCCAACGTAATCCAAAGCCTTTTTTATTTGTTCTTGATTTTTTATAATGATACTTTTGGGGTATTTCAGTCCTATTCTATCCATGGACTGGCGGAATAACTCTCTATCCTCTGCTTTTTTTATTGCTTCTCTATTTACCCCTATTAATTCTACGTTGTATTTGTCTAACACTCCATCATCTGCAAGTTTTATTGCACAATTGAGCGCTGTTTGCCCGCCCATTGTTGGCAATATTGCGTCTGGCCTCTCCTTAATTATAATTTTCTCTATGATTTCAGGCAGTACCGGCTCAATATACGTCGCATCAGAAAACTCAGGATCTGTCATTATAGTTGCGGGGTTGGAGTTAACCAAAATGACTTTATAACCTTCGCTTTTTAATACTTTACAGCTTTGCGTTCCGGAATAATCAAACTCGCATGCCTGACCTATAACTATTGGGCCTGCTCCTATTACTAATATAGATTCTATATCTGTGCGTTTCGGCATAATTACAATAACGGTCTCTATTCAAGTAATGTTACCAATCTTTCCTGTATATGTGAATTTTTATTAAACCTATTAGCTAATTACTTTTAGGCTTGACGCATAACTGTACGAACATTGCAATTTGCGTGGCAGATTCCAGTGCTTGACACACAGCTGTACAAACATTCATTTTTGAAGGTAAATTGCACAGCAAATGATGTCTTTCAAGTAGCTGACACTGGTTCCTTTATGACGGCAGTGCCCAGAGGTGTCATCCCAGTCTGGGATCCAGAAAACTTAACTTTAAATAAGTGGCTGCATAATAAAGACTAGATTCCAGACTGGAATGACACCATAGAGGCACTGGGATGACATCCTTCCTAGTGGAGATTACTCTCAAATCACAATGTTCATACAGTTGTGGGCTTAACGGTATCTTTGCAGATACTATGGTAATTTATTCGGGAGATTTGCTGAGCGGTAAGATTTTTCCTGATATGCTGCAGTCTTCAGAAGCTAATTCCACAAATTTATCTGTTAGTTTATCAGGCGACACCAATTCAGATCCAGGAAATGCCTGCTCACTACCCACAGGTCCTTCCGTGTATACAGCATTTACACATAATTTTGTATGTTTTGTCTCAGATGCATATATTTGCACCATTATTTCTAGTGCAACTTTACTTGCAGCATACGGCATCCAATATGGATAAGAGGAAGGAGAAAGTGTCACTTCTGAGGTCATGAATATCGCTCTTCCAGCATTAGACTTTTTTAGCATTGGATCTAAGTTTTTTAGTAAGTACCAATTGGCAGTAAAATTTGTATTCATTACGTTCTGTAGCTCTTCAATCTCACAGTCATGAATGGGGTTCAGTTTGCCTAAAATTCCAGCACACGCAACTAATATATCAAGTGCTCCAGATTCTGATAATTTCAGGCTTTCTATCATGTTTGTCAGTATCTTTACATTCTCAAAGTCTAAAAGATCAAGCTGAATTAGTTTCACAGAGCCTTCTTTAAATTCTTCAAGCTCTTCAATTTCATTATATAGTGGCTTGAGATTATCAAGAGATCTTGAAATCAGAATCACACATGCACCTTCTCTTATAAACCTTTTTGCAACAGCAGAGCCTACTCCACCTGAAGCTCCGGTGATTAAAGCTACTTTACCTTCTAACTTACCCATTTCTTTCTCCTTAGCGAGATCCATTGAAATATTTTAGCTGAAAATTGAATTTTGCTCCATATATAAAAATCAAACTTAGCATATAAAAAAATAGTAATGACACTACCACACCACCTAAACTTCCATATATCAAATCCAGTTGGTCAAAGGAAGCTTTTAAGTATTGCTTAAAAGCTGAAGCAGAAATCGTCCAAAGAATAACAGCTACACAAGATCCAGGAAATACGTCTGATAAATTTTGTTTTATGTTTGGTAACATAAAATATAGCCAAGAGACTACTGTGAAAAGTACAAATTCAATAAGTAAATACCTAGTATAACTTAGCCCCTGATAGGAAAAATCAATTAGCATTGGTACTAGTGTAGAAAACACTATAGTTAGAGTTATAATAAGCGTGATTACTAAAAATTGTAATATACTTAGTACTCTTCTTAATATATAAGGCGGCGAAACCGGAACTTTATAGGCCTTATTGAGTATTGTTCTAAGCCCTTCAATTGTCGATGAAGCGGTCCAAACAGCACCTACAATTGCTAAAGTTAGTAAGCTTTGCGGCGGGCCTGATATTATCTCCCTAATACGCGGCATCAAAGATGATAAAATATCCTGTGGCATGTTATCAATGATAAATACCCAGCCAATGTTGTACTGGTCTAAAAAATTTGCGAATGTTGACGCCACAGCCATTAAAACGATGAGAAAAGGAAATATTGATAACAGAATTAAAAATGATAAATACCCTGCATGCTCCACTCCATCATTATAAATTGTGTCAATCAAAGCACGATAAAGACAATAAACGATGCTGTAAAATTTCTGTAGCACTGTAATATAAACGAACCAAGAAAAGTATTCTAAATGAAATAAAGGATACTTTTAAGCAAAAAAATCCTCACCATTTACTTAAATTTAATCAAAATGGTAGATAATCCAGCATTAAATAGAAATTATCGGAGGCGTAATGAAAAATTTTCTTCTACTTGTGGCGTTAATTCTCTCCTTTGCGTTTGATGCAAATGCTAATACTTTTGTTGATAAAAATGATACAACATCATCAGTGATATGCAAGATAATAGGCTATACTCATGGCATAGGTGGACCAATGATCACAATAGTGATAATTGGTGCAGCGTTGCTTGCAATATTCGGTAGAATGCCGTGGCCAGCGCTTTTTGCACTCGGTGCGTTCACTGCTGTGTTTTTTGGCGCTCCTGTAGTCGTTTCAAAAATAACACCAGGAGGTGTGATTTGTAAAGACGGTGTAGTAACCGAATAAGTAATAGAAATTATTGGAGGCATAATGAAAAATTTTCTTCTACTAGTGGCGTTAATTCTCTTCTTTGCATTTGATAATGCTTTTGCTAGCAGTGTTACTGATGACGCAACGTCAAATACAATATGCAAAATAGTAGGCTATACTCACGGCATAGGTGGACCGATGATCACAATAGTAATAATTGGTGCAGCGTTGCTTGCAATATTTGGCAGAATGCCGTGGCCAGCACTTTTTGCACTCGGTGCATTTACTGCTGTATTTTTTGGTGCACCTGTAGTTGTTTCAAAAATAGTACCAGGCGGTGTGATTTGTAAAAATGGTGCAACTGCTTGCCCTGATGGTAAAACATGGGATACAACAAATAATGTATGTAAATAGGTACTAAATTTAGAAAAACATTAGCTGAATGGTGCTTCTTAAAGGAGCACCATTATTCCACAATTGTATAAATGTTGTCCAAGTGAATAACACTGAGATCCGGGAATTTTTATAAACTGATAGGATGACAAATTTACTAGAATCCTCACCATTTACTTAAATTTAATCAAAGCGATAGATAATCAAACATGAAACAGAAATTATAGGAGGCGTAATGAAAAATTTTCTTCTACTTGTGGCGTTAATTCTCTCCTTTGCGTTTGATGCAAATGCTAATACTAGTGGTGGCACCACCAACACCGTTTTTGTTGATGAAAGTGATACAACATCATCAGTGATATGCAAGATAATAGGCTATACTCATGGCATAGGTGGGCCGATGATCACAATAGTGATAATTGGTGCAGCTTTGCTTGCGATATTTGGCAGAATGCCATGGCCAGCGCTTTTTGCACTCGGTGCATTTACTGCTGTGTTTTTTGGCGCTCCTGTAGTCGTTTCAAAAATAACACCAGGAGGTGTGATTTGTAAAGACGGTGTAGTAACCGAATAAGTAATAGAAATTATTGGAGGCACAAACGTAGTTTTCTTTACTTGAAAGTGGTCAAGCTGACCACTTTCAGTGTCTATGAATACCTAATAAATTCTCTTTCTGTAATCATATCAGTTAAAGTTTAGATTCCAGCGTCACGCGCTGGAATGACAAGGCTTATCGTCATGCCGCCGCATACCGTCATACCGCGATTCATTCGCGGTATCTCAGCCGCTAACAAGCAGCGGAATAACGGTTGTCGTTTAGCTATGAATATTAAGAAATTTACCAAATAAAAAAAAAGGCAAAAGAAGCCCTGGTCATTGTCTATTTTCAGTATTGGCGTTTTTTAAGTCTTAAACACTGCAATTTAGCTGCTTTTGAATGCAACTCACCTTAGTTTGAATGTTTAAGAAATTTACTAAGCAGAAAAAAAGGCAAAAGAAACCCCGTGTTAGCTAGTTGTCACTCTCTAATCCTGCAAAATTGGCGTACTATACTGTCTTAAACGACTTACAAGCGCGTTTCAGCTTATATAGGTAAAAACCCAGAAATGTTGTGAAGACATAAGGTGCACATAGTGTAAAAAATTAAAAATAAGACGCCAACTACGTTGTTTTCTTGCTGTTTAATCTGCACAGATGAAGATAACTGAATACCTTCAGTATCATGATAAGGGGGCTGGCGAGGTTTGTCAAGGAAGTTTTGCATTTAATTCATTTGATAATTCAAAAAACTTGAAAGAATAAAGATAGCTATTGAAATTATCTTGATTTACATCAGTTATCCAAGTTTGACATTGAATACTTAACATTTCCTCTATTAACGCCTTTCTGTAATGTTTATCCAGATGAGACATTATATCGTCAAGCAGAAGAAGTGGTGCCTTATTGTAATGAATACACCTTGCTTTTACACTGGATAAAATAATAGAAAGCAGTAATAACTTTTGTTCTCCAGTGGAGCACAGATTTATTGGTACGTTTCTTTTTTGACAAAAAACCCGAAAATTATCGTTATGCACACCAAAGGTTACTCTACCAGTCAATGAGTCTTTTTCTCTGTTTTCCTTTAGACGATTCTGAAAATATTCTGCAGTATCGTTCAAAGTTAGCTGGCTGCTGAATTTCAAACTTGCCTTTGGAAAAAGCTCACTGGAATGGTTATCAATTGTGTCTTGTAATATTTTTAAAACAGACGATCGCATACGTAAAATACTAACTGCATTAACAGCCATTATGTTTTCAAGACTAGAGAGCCAATTTTCGTCCAAGGTGTTCTCTCTCAACAGTTTACTTCGCTCACGTTTAGCTTTTCTGTGTTTCATGTAGCAGCAAGTGTAATTTTCCTCAAACAGTGAGACTATACGGTCTAAAAATTTTAATCTGTCACTTGGAGAATTAAGAAGAACATAGTCCATTTGTGGAATCAGCCATATTACATTGGATATCTTATACAGAGATGAATAACTTGATTGCGTTTTTCCATCAATTTGTATTAGTTTCTTATCAAAACTCTTTGCGATACCAATTGAATTAAAATCTGTTCCATTAAAAAAATCATAGTGCACTGCCCAATCTTCATTACTGAATCTATTTTGTATCTCACTGGCTTTTGCTTTTTTCATTCCATTGCTTTTAGCAAGCAACGAGATTGCTTCAAGTATATTAGTTTTACCAATACCGTTTTTGCCAGTTATTACAACTGAGCTATCATCTGAATCCAGTTCAAAGTTTGAGTGGCTACGAAAATTATGTAATTTCAGCTTTTTTATGTAGCAATGGGTAGCCATTAACCTATTCTTTAGTTTATATTCTCTTTACTTCTTCCAGAACCTCATCAACATGTCCACTAACTTTTACATTTTTCCAGATCTTCACTATTTTACCTTTTTTATCTATTAAAAAAGTAGTGCGTTCTATTCCCATATACTTTTTGCCAAACATACTTTTCTCTACCCAAACACCATATTTTCCCAACATTTCAGCATTCTCATCAGAAACTAAAGAAAACGGCAGAGAATATTTTGCTTTGAAGTTAGTGTGACATCTAACACTATCTTTTGATACACCAATTATCACTGTGTCAAGGAAAGAAAAATCATCTATTTTATCTCTAAAGCCTTTTGCCTCCATTGTACAACCCGGAGTATCGTCTTTAGGATAAAAATAAAGAACTACATTTTTTTTATCAAAAAATTCACTCAGTGATAAATTTTCACCAGAATCTGTTGGTAAGCTAAAATCGGGTGCATTATTTCCTACTGCTAATTCCATACCTTGCTCCATTAATAACACTTCTATCTATAGTAGTATATTGTAGTCAGAGTATCAAATTTTATATATAGCTAACAGATAAGATTCTTGATGGGGGCTTATTGATGAATTTCTGCCTACCTTCTCGGCTTGCCGCTTTTGATAAAGTGTGGTTTTCGTCTGATGTAAGGCCATATCAAATAGATCCTATTAAAAATCAATCGAATCTTCACATGTTTGTTCTTCATAAAAGAAGTTCAATGTTATCGTAGTACCAAGTTTTGCTTCACTTTTAATGTCAAAAGTTCCACCCATTAACTCTACTAATTTCTTGCTTAGCGGCAATCCGATGCCCGTACCTTCGTTTCTATACCCCGAATCTGCTTGGCCAAAAACAGACATAACTTTATATATGTCCTGCTGCATTATTCCTATTCCATTGTCATGAAACTCAATAGTTAATAAGTTTTTTTCTATATTTTCTTTTATCACCATTCTTATTAAACCATCTTTGGGAGTAAACTTGATTGAGTTTGATAATAAATTTATTATAACTTGTTTCATTCTCTTGGGATCTGCAATGACTAATAATTGTTTATTAGTCATCTCTTTTTTTAAATTAATCCCGGCTTCTTTTAATTTAGGTAATAGCATATTTACGCATGAATCCATTATTTTGTTCAGGTTAAACTTCACTTTTTCTACTGTTAAACTACTTGATTCAGCTTTAGAAAAATCGAGCACATCATTAATTAAGGTAAGTAAGTGTGTTCCTGCATTATATATATCGTCTGCATACTCCTTGTATTGAGAATTATCCATTGAACCTAAAGTTTTATTTTTGATCAACTCCGCAAATCCAATAATAGCATTAAGAGGTGTGCGTAATTCATGTGTAACGCTTGCAAAAAACTTTAGCTTGTTTGCATTTTCTTGCTCTAATGTCTCTTTTATCTGCTGTAATTCAATGTTAGTTTTATGTTGCTTGGCTAGCATTTGGGTATTAGAAAAGTGCAAATAGAACATTATTAATATTAAGATTATTAATAATAGGCCCAAAAATGTTAAAAACAGGCCATATGCTATAACATAAGAATTATTGTAGTTTCGAAGAATCTTCAAAAAAAACGACGGTTTAACGCTATTTTCATGGAATATAGGGAAAATAGAAGTTAATGTATTTCCTGTAGTATAAAATATTTCTTGGTTACTTAATAGTTTATCAATTTCATCGTTTGTAAGTAACTGTTCATAATCATAATCTTGAGTGTTAAAATTACTGAATATTATTCTGCCGTTTTGATCATACAGTATTAAGCTGAAATCCTTTACTTTGCTCACTGATTGTAATAATTCAGCACGTAGTTTTACTAGTTGGTTTATGTAGTCAAAATTTTTGTATTTAATGTGATGCTTTTCTATTAGTAAATAATGGTATTTTTTTATTATGCCATTTTCCAGTACGCTTTTTAAGTTTACACTTGAATCACGGTAAGAAGAAAGGAAATTACTCCTTAGTAAATGATTACAATATATCACACTGAATAAAATCATAAAAATTGATGAGAATAATGCGATAACTTTTGTGTATTTGTTTCTCCCCAGTGCAGAAAACATTAATTTACCTATCTTATACATATCCTTACTCATTGCGAAACAACGGCTTTTATGTTATTAATAATAAAATTTAGCATATAATATTTTATGACAATTTCTCCTATTTTGCCAGTTTATTCTCCTGTTAATATAAATTTTTCTCATGGCAAAGGTATCTACCTATATGATGTTGATGGTGAGCGCTACGTAGATTTTCACTCCGGAATAGCCGTTAGTAGCTTAGGTCACACTAATTCGCGATTAATTAGTGCTCTTAAATTGCAAGGAGAAAAATTATGGCATATATCAAATACCTATAATATACCTGCTGCCAATAATTTTGCAGAAAAATTAATAAACAACAGTTTCGCTGACACTGTATTTTTCTCAAATTCTGGATCAGAGGCAGTAGAATGTGGGCTTAAGATTGCTAGGATCTATCAAAATGGAAAAGGCAATAAAAATCGTCACAGAATTTTAACATTCCATGGTGCATTTCATGGAAGAACCTTTTTAACTTGTGCTACAAACGATAAACAGAAATTTTCTGAATTACTAAATCCCTACATTGATTGGTGTGATAACATCGAGCCCAATATTGAGAGCGTAAAGAAAGCAATTTCAAGTGGTATAGGCGTTATATTAATAGAACCAATACAAGGGCAAGGTGGTATCAAAGTAATGAATGAAGTCTTTATGAAAGAACTAAGAAAGCTGTGTGATGAAAATGACATATTGTTATTTTTTGATTGCGTGCAATGCGGTGCTGGCAGGACAGGAAAATTATTTGCATACGAACATATAGGAGTGGAACCTGATATATGCGCTCTTGCAAAGGGAATAGGCGGCGGGTTTCCGCTAGGGGCTTGTCTTGCGACTGAAAATGCTGCTAAATATATGGCGGTCGGTATGCACGGTTCCACTTTTGGTGGCAATCCGCTTGCAACCTCAGTAGGTAATGCTGTGCTCGAAGAATTGCTCAGCCCCGGCTTTTTGAAAAATGTTGAAATTAGAGGTAAATACTTAAAAAATAAACTAGAAGACTTAGCAAGTAAATTTCCAATAATAGAGGAAGTAAGAGGGAAAGGGTTAATGCTTGGAATAAAAGTGAAAGCAGACAATCAAAAGTTTGCAGAAGAGTTAAGTCATCGCGGCTTGCTTACTGTTGGGGTAACATCAGATAACGTTGTGAGAATTTTACCTCCACTCATTATCACTGAAAAAGAGATTGATGAAGGCATCGAGATTTTGACTCAATATTTATCTGAGAAATCTTCTGATTAGATACTTGCATTAATATGAACGACAATCTGGTATGCTTAGGAATTATTACCTCTCCTCACGGAATTAAAGGAGCTGTTAAAGTAAAAACCTTTACTGAAAAGCCTGAAAATATCTTCTTATATGGTAAGCTAATAAGTGGTGATGAGAATTATAAAATAGACTCAGTATCCGTCATAGGTGATAATTTAGTAATAGCTACAATAAGCGGAGTAAATTCCCGTAATGAAGCAGAGCTTTTAAGGAATAAGAAGCTATATATAGAAAGAAGCAAGTTACCAGAGCTAAATGATGAGGATGAATTTTACCAAAGTGACCTTGTAGATATGGAAGTAAGGCTGAAAAGTAATGAATTATATGGCTATGTAAAATCTGTGTATAATTTCGGCTCAGGGGATATATTAGAAATTTTAGTTATCAGCACAAAAAAACGTATTATGCTGTCTTTCACTAAAGAGATATTTCCACATATAAATATAAAGGGGAGGTATATAGTATTAAATATACCAGAATTTATTGACTAATAAAGACTTTGATATTTATATAAAGCTATTTATAATTGTAAGATCAAACTGAAAATGTAATTATGGCAGAAAGAGCTAACGATATTAGACCAGGTCAGGTGTTGGAACATAACGGCGGATTATTTTTGGTTGTAGGTATTATGCATACTCAACCTGGTAAAGGTGGTGCATACATACAAGCTGAAATGAAAAATATCAAGACCGGAGCAAAACACTATGAAAGATTTCGTTCTGATGCAACAATCAGAAGGGCAATTTTAGATGAAGAGGAATATGTTTACCTTTTCACTGAAGGAAACATTGTAAATCTTATGCATCCAAGTAATTACGAGCAAATCACTATAAATTTGGACTTATTGGGAGAAAAAAAAATTTATTTACAGGATAACATGAAAATTAAAGTTGTAGCTTATCAAGACAAAATAATTTCTGCGCATGTGCCTGATTATGTTACACTTGCTGTGAAAGAAACAGAGTCTGTTATTAAAGGACAAACTGCTACTGCTTCTTATAAGCCTGCAATTTTGGAAAACGGAATGCGCGTTAACGTGCCTCAATTTATAAAAGAAGAGGATAAAATTGTAGTATATACTCCAGGTGACAGCTATTATGAAAGAGTGAAAGAGTAAAAGGAAGAATGTCCCTCTCATCACCACGAATTAATGTGATGCTTGATTCTGTGCGTAATGCTTCCAAGCAGCTTATGCGCGATTTTAATGAATTGCAAATTTCTAATGTTAAATCAGCAGACTTTATTAATAAAACTTATTCAAAATCCAAGCAAACCATATACGATTGCTTGCACGACTACAAACGAGACTATGGTTTTATTTTTGAAGATGATACTGATCAAGAAGTAAAAGATAACACTTATACCTGGTTTATTATGCCTATAGAGGGCAGGGAGAACTTTTCTAGTTGCATGGTTTATTTTGCAGTATCAGTCTGTCTCATTCATAAAAATAAAGTTGTGGCAGCTGTAATTGATGCTCCGGCTCTTAGAGAAACTTTTTGGGCAGAAGAAAAGAAAGGTGCTTTTCTTGAGGATTTTAGATCTCGTCATGTAAAAATGCGAGTGAAAAGCCGTGAAGGGGGTCTAATAGATGTAAGTGGTAATTTGTTAAATAAATTGCTGCCTGGCAATAGTAATGTACGCTCCATAGGTTCAACAATTTTAGGCTTTGCATACCTTGCGGCAGGAAGGCACAGTGGAATAATTTACTCTGGAGTTAACAAATATAAAGCCTTGCTCGGTAGACTTTTTCTGCAAGAAAGCGGTGGAAGGCTAACGGAAGACAACGGGCTAATCATTGCTGGAGATATAAAACTATAGCTAAAGTAATTTATGTTTACCTACAATTTGATAAGCGTAAAACTCGTCATTCCGCTACTTGTTAGCGGAATCCATGCTGAGATACCGCGAATAAATCGCGGTATGATGTAGGGCTGTACTAGCTATAGCATAAACAGGCTACAGAGATAGACAACTTTTCGAAAACTTTTACAAGAGATTCTGTTAAATGCTCTATCATTTCATCGGTATGATAAGGTGTAGGGGTAATACGGAAACGCTCAGTTCCTCTTGGAACTGTCGGGTAATTTATATGTTGAACATATATTCCATACTCATCAAATAATAATTTTGATGCTTTTTTGGATAACTCTGAGTTGCCAATTATTATTGGAATTATATGAGTTTCTGTTGGAATGAAGTTAATTCCTGCATTTCTCAGTGAGTTTTTTACTTTTTCAACGACTTGCTTTTGCTTTTCCCTTTCAATGTTGCTCGATTTTAGGTGCTCAACGCTTGCCTTTGCTGCCGCTGCTAAAACAGGCGACATAGCAGTGGTAAAAATAAATCCTGGAGCGGAACTTCTTATTACATCTACCAAGCTCTTTGAAGACGCTATATACCCACCCATCACTCCAAAAGCCTTTGATAGTGTACCTTGAATAACGGTTATTCTATCCATCAGGCCTTCTCTTTCTGCAATTCCGCCACCATGTGAACCATACATGCCAACTGCGTGCACCTCATCCAAATAGGTAATTGCATTATGTTGATCTGCAAGATCGCATATTGCTTTAAGCGGCGCTATATCGCCATCCATTGAATATACGGATTCAAGTGCTATTATTTTTGGTGTCTTTTTGTCTATAGACTTGAGTAACTGCTCTAGATGATTAACATCATTGTGTTTAAATATATGTTTTGGCCTTTTTCCTGATTTTATGCCTTCTATCATCGAAGAATGGTTCTTCTCGTCTGAAAAAATTACTACGCCCGGAATAACAGACGATAAAGTGCTAAGTGTTGTCTGGTTAGCGAGGTAGCCACAAGCAAAAGTTAAAGCAGCCTCTTTTTTATGCAAACAAGCTAAGGATTTTTCAAGTTCAACAACCTCTTTTGTTGTACCAGATATATTTCTTGTTCCTCCAGCACCAACAGATGAATTTTGGATAGCGGCAATTACACTCTCATTTTGTGACATTCCCAAATAGTTATTACTGCACCAGACTATTACTTCCCTATTTCTTTCATAGTCCATAATGTGGGGGAGCCTACCTGGTAATGACGCAAAGTGCGTAAATTCACGGTAGCGCCCCTCATCTTTTATATCTTTTATTTTATTCAAGAATATTTCTTCGTAGTTTACCAAGTCCTTATTTACCGATAATTAACATAATTATAATAAATTATTAAACGATAGACTACTATATTTATTATACATGTACGGCAGTAGGTACTTTCCCCGTGTTGAAAGGTTTTTCAACCTCGCTGTTTTCAACTTGGCTTTTAGGTGTACAGCAGTATATAACTGCAGCGGCAACCAGACAACAAGCTCCAACTGCTATCCCCACTGCTAACATTTCTAAGTAAACAGAGATAGCTATCGAAGCTACTGCAGCCACGACTAGTGTTGAAACAACTATAGTAGACAATGTGCTTTTTTTGATATTCTGTGGAGAATCATTATCTTCTTCACTTGGATCATTATCATTTTCTATATCTTTCATGAGAGGCTTGTGATCATCCAGAGTTATAGTGGAAGCACTATTAGATTGACTTATCACCATACCTATAGACTGCACAGATACACTACTATCATCCACCCCTTTGCTATTCTGCTCTAGATTATCGGCAGGTAGTTGATCACTACCATTCTTTGACACTACACCTACACTACTATCACCTGCACTTTGCAAATTAGTATTACCTTTTTCACTTGAATCATAACTCTGTACCATAGGTTGAGCTTCCAGCAAAAGTACACCATTTTGATTACTTGCAACTTCATCAGTATCTTCACTAATAGTTTCAACCAGACAACTCACATCCCCTGAAACCTGCGCATCAACATGAATAACACGCTCTCTATCCACAAAGGATAATACTGTGCTATTGTCCACATAGCCGCTGCTTTGTAAACTCACACCACTTTTTTCCACTTTATTGTTTTCAGTATCACTACTCACAGGAGTTACCTGATCACTTATAGTAGCGCTAACATCTTGTATATCTTTATTGTTTTGATTATCAGACTGTCTACCATTACTTTGAACATTATTCACTTGTCCAGAATTTTCTTTAGCTACTAAAGGTGTTGGCACTGATTTTGGTTGTGGCTCTTGTTTATCACTATCACCTTCAAGCGTAGAACCATCCTTACTATTTGTTGTACCTAACATAGATTCTTCTGCATCATAAAAAACTTCATCACTTAGAGAAGCTTGTTTTTCCTCATCGCTATCAACTGATAACACGGTAGCACTTTTACTTTGAGGAACAAGAGCGTCCTGTGTACTTAAACTTTCAATATCATCCGTTTGTTCTGGAACTGGAGTCTCAGAAACTTCTTGTTGCTCTTGAGTATTAGAAGGCTGTGCCTTAAGTTTTGCACTTTCTTCTGGTACATGTTCAGCAGGTTGAGCATGAGCTTGTTTTTTCTCATCATCAATATTAACAGGAGCTTCGTGACTACTTGTAGTAGCGCTAACATCAGTTACTGATGATACAGCAGCCTTAGCATCAGTTCCAATGCTTTTGATCTTGTCTTCAAGCAATTCTTTAGTTTGTAAGAGTTTTTCTTTCTGATCATTTTTTCTTTTCTTCTTAGTAACACCTAGACCGTTAGTGTCCTCCTTCTTTTTAATTTCAGTATTTACTTGGTTTAGGGCCTTCTCCAAAACAAGCTTATCATCATTGCTTTTTAGGAAATTCTTCATCCGCTTAACATCGTAGATAACATCAATAAACAATCCCTGCTTTATACTTTTTTTATTTTTAGACATTTTACCTCTCCTATAATTATTACCTATAGCTTCTTCTATTGAAGCCTTTCCATTACTCATAACATTTTCTTGTGGCTGCTTACTGCCAGCACTTTCAAGTCCTGGATTTTCTGATAGAATGTCACTTGTTATAACTGGAATTTCTAATTCATCTGCAACGTTATTACTTCTTTTTCGTATTATAAAAGTTCCAGGAGTTTGGCACATTTCATCCCACAAATCTTGACGTTCATGGCAGGAATATTTTTGCACATCAATAGAAAATTGCAGAATATTTCTAATTTGCATTAAACTGAATATTAGATCAATATTCTTTTGACGTTTATTGTCTTTTGGATCTTTAGTGTATTCATCATACACTATGCAAGCAGTCTGAACTAATCCATTTACAATACCTGGAAGACGGCTGTTATATTCACGTAAAGCTTCAGATTGCAATAATTTGTTTTCCTTTTCCAGATCTTCTATGCGCTTTTCTATGCTAGATTTAAAAATCTTACACTCCTCTTGAAAAATTACGTTAATTGCACCCTCTTCTGTGTATAAGTAACATACTTCCTTGACTAAGGAGTAATCTTCTTGGCCTATTGAGTAGTGTGTTGCATTTTTCAGTATATTCTGTATGACCGGCCTAATCACTTGCTCATTATGTGATACGTTTTGATGGATTTCTTTAGTGTAAAAAAGCACCTCGACTATAACGTCTGTGTTTGTGTATTCAACATTAGACAATGCAATGAGGATTGATTCGTGTATGTTATCAAATTCGTTATTTTTAAATTTTTGATTGAGATAGCCGATAACATCATTGCTGCATTTAGCACATTTTTCACACAAGTGCTCGATAAATGCAATATTACCAGCATCCAATGCAGTTTTCAGAATTAAATCATAAATTTCTTTTCTGCCACGAGCTCCTATGTTTTTCAGGATTTGTTGCCCTAGTATTGTAATAACTTTATCATCCGCAAATGCTTGTTCATATACATCGTAAATGGCATGATCTGCACTATTAGTGTATCGTTTGCACAGGTATTCAATGACAGATGTGTGTTCCTGGCTTATCGCAGTTTCTAATAAAGTAACAAAACTCTTTTTTAATAACTCTTCTGTTGAGGCTTTTTTAGTTAGCTTATTAATATATCTTTCAAATGCACCCAGCACTATCGTGATGAATTCTTCATTTTTGATCAGAGACGCTGTTTCAAGCACACCATACAAAGAATCAGGATTACTTGTTTTTAACACCTGTCCAAAATCTCTTAAAACGTATTCGACAAAAACTGCATTTAATAATTCTTGCTCTTTTCTTAATGCTATAACTGAGAAAAAACCAATCTTATTAGGTTCGACAAGTTGTATAGTTTGATCTTTTAATCTTCCATAAACTCCATCGGTACCATGGAATTTTTCTATAAAAGCTTCAATATATTTTTGATTACCAACAAGGAGAGGTAAAAGACTTAAGTTTTCTTCAGCAAAAAGAAAATCCTGATATTGCTCTACTAGCTTGTCATTAGCTGCAATTGCCAATAGTACCAATTCTTTTACTGAATAATCATACTTGAAACCCTCTTGATCAAATTTATATTGTGATAGTACATTTGAATATATATGTTGATGGTTGCTTCCGTTTTGTAACTCCAAATTAAGTTGATTTGAACAGAAATCTTTGAGATTTTCATTATCCAGCGTAATAGACCTGCCTTCATAATCTTCAATATTTTGTACAACCTTGTCTAATTCTTCACAATTATCTTCTTGTATAGCTTGATTTAAGATATTTATAATCTCAGCAAAAGTTAAGTTTTTAGGAATGATACCATATGAATCTTCATCTTTTAACTCTACAGTAAACGACCTATCACAACCATCAGGAAAGTTTGCAAGTATTGCATTCTCTAAACTTAGATCTTCAGGGGGTGTGCTACATGGAGTAGCTGGTATCTCTTGACTTTCGCTATCTAAAACTTCAAACTCTTCTTCAATACCTGAATCTTCAGAATCTGGTTTTTCAAAACCATGCCAACTTTTGATTAATCTTTCAGAATTTGATTGGCCCTGTGAAGTTGTATCTTGTGATACAAAGTCTCTAAAATTGGAACCAAACATGTTTTACCTCCTAACTAGCAGCTAAGCTGAGTATAGCATTAAACAGAAATCTTGCCAAGCAAATTATTCAGTCTCTTAGCAAAGCTGCTCGCGTCATCCATCTCTTCGCCTTCCACGATGCAAGCTTGGTAAAATAATAAATGAATCATGTCTTCCAATGTTGGGTTTTCACCACTTTCAGCATAAGATTTCATTATACTCTTTATTACAGGATGCTTAGTGTTAATTTCAAGCACCTTTGGCGTGCGGTAATTTAGCTGCTTTTGTTCACGCAAAAAACGCTCCATGCGAAGATCCATAGCACCTTCATCAACCGCTAGGCATACGGGACTATCAGTCAATTTTTTGGAAATTTTTACGCTTTTTACTGAATCTCCAAGCACTGTGGTAAAATATTGCAGTATAGTTTCCTCAGTTTTTTCTCCATTCGATTTATTTTCTTCATCTGTCTTATCTTCTTCTGAAGAGAATTTTTCCAAATCAACATCTGCACGGGTTACAGACTTGATTTTCTGATCTTTGTATTCATGAATTACACTAGTCCAAAAGTCATCAACTGGATCAACAAATAGGAGCACTTCTAGTCCTTTACTGACGAATCCCTCAAGTTGCGGACTGTTTTTCACTGAATCGAGGCTATTTCCGGTGAGATAATAGATATGCTCCTGCTCAGGCTTCATTCTGCTTATATAGTCATCAATGCTGACTAATTTCTCATCACCAGTACTATGAAATCTGCAAATTGAGAGTAGTGCTTCTCTCTCATCAGTTGGCATAGCTTCGCAAAGACCTTCCTTTAAAACTGCACCAAAATTGGTCCAGAATTTTGTATATTCCTCTAAATTCTCTTTTGCTTTTTTACCGAGCTCTGATATCACACGCTTAGTGAGAGATTTTCTGATCTGCTCAACAACACGATTATTCTGCAGCGTTTCTCTGCTGATATTAAGAGGCAAGTCCGGTGAATCAACCACGCCTTTCAGAAAACGCAAGTATTGTGGTATAATCTGTACGTTATCTTCAGTGATAAATACTTTATTTACATATAACTTCACAGAGCAACGTCTATCTGGATGGAATAAATCAAAAGGTTTTATAGAAGGAACATAAAGCAAATTTGTATATTCTATTGCACCTTCATTTTTATTATGCAATATCATCCAGGGCTCCCCGCCAACGTGAGCAACACTGCGAAAAAAATCGTTGTGCTCCTCTTGAGTAACGTCATTTTTTGGCTTAGTCCAAATTGCAGCCTTACTGTTTAACTTTTCACTTTTTCCTTCTTCGTCTATAAATTCAACAGGAAAATTTATGTGATCAGAGTAAGTAGTGACAATATTTTCAACACGAAATTTATCTAAAAACTCGTTTTCTTCAGGATGCATAATGAGCGTAATTTTGGTTCCGCGAGGGACTTGATTATCTGACTTGCTGATTGAATATTCCCCATCTCCTTTGGATTGCCAGATCCAAGACTCCTCTTCTCCAGCTTTTCTCGATTCTACTATTACTTCTGATGCAACCATAAAGCTTGAGTAAAAACCAACACCAAACTTCCCAATCAGCTCCACAGTTTGGCTTGAATCCTTGCTATTCTTAATCGCATCCAAGAACTTTTGCGTACCAGAGCTTGCAATTGTACCAAGATTGTCTATTAAATCCTGTCTATTCATTCCAATGCCATTATCAGTGATATATAGCTCGTTCTTATCTTTATTGGAGCTGATAGTGATTTTTAATTCGTCACTCAAATCTAGCAAATTAGGGTTTAGTTGAGATTCATAGCGCAACTTATCACATGCATCTGATGCATTTGATATTAATTCACGCAGAAAAATGTCTTTATTGGTGTAAAGTGAATGAATCACTATATTCAGTACTTTCCCTACCTCAGCGTCAAATTTTAAATTTTCAGTTTCTTGTACATTATGCATTTTGAGCTCCATTATTTGCCTACTACCCTAATAATTTAAGTATTGAATCACGATCTTTCAAGGTCACGTACACCAAAATTAATGTGGGTGTAGTTATTATGACACCCAATTTATGGGATCTCTTGCATAACAAACTTTTGGCAGCGCATTGGATGAAACGAAAAACTTCCTTGACACCCTTCGCCAGCCCCCTTATCATGAAACTGAAGCTATTTATTTATCTTCGCAATCTCTGCAGTGGATTAATGACAAAAAAACTTAATGTATTTGGCGTAAATCATGCTTAATTTTTTGCACTATGTGCACCTCATGTCTTTATCAAATTTCTAGCTACACAAGCTGAAATACGCTATTTAAAACATCAAAAAACGCCAACTTAAAAAATGGATAGTGAATAATTAGCTACCCTAGGGTTTCTTTGCCTTTTTTTCTGTTTAGTAAATTTCTTAACGTTTATAATTTAGATTAGTTGCGGCTTAAAAGCGGCTGAGTCACGGTTATTAAGCGTTTAGAATAAAAAAACGCCATACTTGAAAGTATAATGTAAGTAACTAGCCAACCATCGGGCTTTTTTTGCCTTTTTTTTCGCTTGGTAAATTTTTTAATACTTAGATTAGTTGCAATTTAAGAGACCAGAAATGGTCAGTGCTTGGCACTGGAATAACGTCCTCCTTTGTTATCCCAGTGCCCAGACACTGGGATCCAGGAAACTTAATTGCAAGTAATGCATTGGATTTGGTGAGTATGGGTTTTATGTTATAGAATGAAACACTTTTGGTGAATTTATAAAGAAAGCTGGATCCCAGTGTCAAGCACTGGGATGACAAGGTATAAACCTTATCGTCATGCCGCCGCGAACCGTCATACCGCGATTCATTCGCGGTATCTCAGCCGCTAACAAGAGATCCCGCTAACACGTAGCGGGATGACGGTTGTTGTTTAGCTATAAATATTAAGAAATTTACCAAACGAAAAAAAAGGCAAAAGAAGCCCCGTGGTTATTATCCGCTTTAAAATATTGGCGTTTTTTATGTTTTAAACGCTTGACAAGCGAGATTCAGCCGCTTTTAATTGCAACTAACTTACGCTGCAAATGTTTAAGAAATTTACTAAGCAGAAAAAAAGACAAAGAATCCCCGAGTTAGCTAGTCTTTTACTATCTCTGTCGAGTATTGGCATTTTTTGATGTCTTGTAACGCTTTATAAGCGCGTTCAGCTTATTTAGATAAAAACCTAGATGTAGATGAAGTTTTGTAAAGACATACAGTATCTATATACTGCAAAAAATTGAACATAAGACGCCGATACATTAAGTAATCCTTACCTTTTAATCTGCAGATTGGCGAAAGCAAATACAATAGCTTCAGTTTCATGATAAGGGGGCTGGCGGAGTTTGTCAAGCAAGTTTTTTCGTTTCTATTCCCAATAAAAGTTTGTTATATGGTTATGCAAGAAGTCTAATGAATCGCGGTATGACGTCTTAGCTATAGATGCTGGTTTGTGTGATTTCAAGAGAAGTTTAGTAGATAAGTTGTGTTTTAAACCAGATTCGGTATTTTAAACTGAACATTTTCAGTAATACCACCTGGCATAACTGAAATTTTTACACTCAGGTTTACTTTTAGGTAGTCTATTAATTCATCAACTAATATGTCAGGAGCGGAAGCACCTGCGGTGATTCCTATCTTTTCTACGCCCTGAAACCAGCTTTTATTCACACAGCTGTAATTATCAATCAAGTAGGCTCTTTTTCCTCTGGCAGTGCACAGATCTAATAAGCGGTTTGAATTTGAGCTATTTTTACTTCCTACAACTAATACCATGTCTACAATTTCAGCTAGCTTTTTAACAGCATTTTGTCTGTTTTGCGTTGCATAGCATATGTCCTTTAAATCTGGACCTGTTATGCCTGGAAACCTTAATTTCAAGGCAGCAATAATGTCACGGGTATCGTCGATGCTTAACGTAGTTTGTGTAACATAAGACAAATTATCTGGATCTTTAACCTTTAAATCATATACATCCTGCAAAGTTTGCACTAAAGTGATAGGATTGTTTACTCTTCCCCTAATTCCCTTAACTTCTGGATGGTTTTCATGCCCAATGAGAATTAATTCTTTACCACTGTTTTCATACCTTTTTGCTTCTTTATGCACTTTGTTGACTAAAGGACATGTTGCATCAATCACTTGAATACCCTTTCTTTTTGCCTCATCTTCTATATTTTTTGATACTCCGTGCGCGCTGAAGATCAGTATTCCTTCATTATCTTCAATTTCCTCGATACTGCTTACAAAAACCACTCCTTGTTTCTTAAAGTCCTCTACTATATATTTATTGTGAACAATTTCGTGTAGCACATAAACTTGGCGCTCGTTTTTGTATTTTTCTAAAGTAATAGCTAATATGTCCACAGCTCTTTTTACCCCGGCACAAAAACCTCGCGGCTCAGCTAAGATAATTTCCATTTTTGTCAAATCAAGTAAATATGCAAGCATTACTTAAAAATAAGCTCCGCTCACTGTGTTTTATAGTACCATTATTTATATTTTATATAATAATTATTTTTCGCATATTCTCTTTAACATTTGATCAACCTACTACTTCAGAAAATTTTAGAAAAGATAATATAGTACATAAACAACCTGATATTTTAGATAGAAATGGAGTGGTAATAGCAACAAATGTGCCCACAACATCACTATATATAGATGCAACCAAAGTAAAGAATCCGGAAAGTATAGCAGCACAACTGTGTTCTACTTTGCATGACCTCGAATACAAGAACTTATATAGAGTACTTACTTCAGAAAAGAAATTTGCTTGGATAAAGCGGCACTTGACTCCAAAAGAATTACTAGCGATCAAAAACGCTGGTGTACCAGGAGTAAATTTTTATGACGACATAAAGCGTATATATCCTCACAGTAATTTATTTTCACACGTGCTTGGTTACACTGACATAGATGGCAACGGTATTGCAGGAGTTGAGGCATATATAAGTAAAAATAATGAGCAAGAAAAGCCCATAATACTATCCTTAGATACACGAGTGCAAAGCATAGTGCATGAAGAGCTAACTAAAGCTGTAAGCAGATATCAGGCACTTGGCGGAGTAGGAATTGTTTTAAATGTGAGAAATAGTGAAGTTATCTCGATGGTCAGCCTACCTGATTTTAATCCCAACTTACAGAATAAGGCAGAAGACGTACAAAAGTTTAATCGCGCCAGTCTTGGGGTATATGAGATGGGGTCGGTATTAAAATACTTTACAATAGCCGCAGCGCTTGATGCGAACGCTACAAAAACTAGCGATTTATATGACGTATCAACACCAATCACCATTGGAAAGTATAAAATTCAGGATTTTCATAAATCTAAAATTCCAAAAATTACTGTGCAAGATATATTTGTAAAATCATCCAACATTGGTGCAGCAAAAATTGCAGTCAAACTAGGTATTGAAAAACAGGTAGAATACTTTAAAGCTATGAAGCTATTTTCTCCTTTGAAAATAGAAATACCAGAAAAATCCACACCGATAATCCCGGATAAATGGAGTGAAAACACTTTAATAACAGCATCTTATGGTTATGGCATAGCTGTAACTCCTATACATCTTGCACAAACTGCAGCAGCATTAATCAACAATGGGATATTTCATAACGCAACCTTGATGTTGAATAAAAGAAGTATAGGAGAGCAAATTATCTCAAGAAGAACTTCCAGGGAAATGAGAAAATTATTACGTGCAGCAGTAACAGATGGCACTGGCAGAAAAGCAAAAATAAAGGCATATTCAATAGGAGGAAAAACTGGATCGGCGGAAAAAGTTGTAGATGGTAAATATAGCAAAGATGCAAACATAGCATCATTTATAGGAGTGCTAACTATGCTTGACCCAAGGTACATAGTGCTAATTGCTATTGATGAGCCTCAAGGGATGCACCATACCGGGGGAATAATTGCTGCGCCTATAGTAAAGAACATTATAAATAGAATAGCGCCTATACTAAATGTTACACCTGAGATGTAAAATTATGATTGCTTTACTACAACTTCAAATTTATCATCACCAAAATCCTTATTAATATACCAAGAACCATCATCTTTAGTTACAAATTCAAGACCTTTAAGGTCTTTTTTTATTGTCTTTCCATTTTGACCATCAATAGCGATATTAATATCGAATGTAATAATGTCTAGATTTATCATAGCTTCTTTCCCGCTGCACGAATTTAGACTGAACTTGCCTAACATGACATCATTAAAACTCACTTCCCCTGTATAGACATCACACTGACCGTCCACACAACACGTAGTTTCAATATAGAAAAAGTCTGACATATAAAACACCTTACGTTTATAAAAAAAGAGCTAAAGCCCTACGCCATACCGTTATAGTCAGTAAACCTAGAGCACTTTAGCTATAATACAGCTAAGAATGTAAAATTCAACAGTTAATTGTGTAAGGAAGTCTAAATTACTATATCTTAGAGGAATGGCTGTTTAGTTTTTTTGTTAATCTTTTTTACCATGCTGTCAATCATATGCTTTATCCCTTGATATACAGAGTATGTACTTTCGTCGCTACGCATATAAGCAGAACAGGAAAATACATTATGTTCTTCGTCTTCTATTGATAACTCTGTATCGCATTTTATGTGCTCGCCGCCAAGCCTTTCTATCAACTGTTCTCTGTCATCTCCTATAGTTACCTTAACCTTACTTTCTTCTTTACCTATCTTGCTACTTAAAATTGAAACAATGATGGCTGGAGATATGCATATCGCTCCTATTGGCTTTTTTGTAACAAAAAATTCTGAAACTAATCTTTCAAATTCAGGCATTACTGTCACCATGTCTTTACTTTCAGCTAAGTCAGATAAATTTTTCGCAACCCCGTATCCACCAGGTACAACTAGCATGTCAAAATTTTCAGCTTTGGCTTCTTTTAAGTCATATATTTCGCCTCTTGCGATTCTTGCTGCTTCCACAAGTACATTCCTTTTTTCTTTTGTTGCCTCTTTTGTTCTATGATTCATAACTTGTGTGATATTGATATCAGGTGCAAAGCATTTAACATCCACTTCCTGCTGATCAAGCACAAGCAAACTTAAAACCGCTTCTCTTACCTCTACACCGTCAAGGTGACCACACCCTGATAAGACCACAGCAGCTTTTAATTTTTTTTCACCCATAAAGTACCTTGATTTCATATAATCTAGATATTTTAATACAAATTCTATATTTGGAAAGGGGTATGTTATATCAATTATAATATAATTAATGATTAGTATGTATAATTAGGCATATTTATAATCAACGAAGCTGAATATGGAATCTAGCAATAGTATGTTTTTTGACACTGACTATCCAGAACTAAGAAAAGCTATTTCAGATATAATAGAAAGTATTGCACAATCCTCACAAGAGGGGAAAAAAGAGTTATTTACAACCCTATCAGAACAAGTTAAAGGGATGAACCTCAAAGATTTAGGTTTAGCAATTAATGACCAAGGCTTGCAAAAGGAGGTAAATAAAGAATTATTTATAAAACTCATTGAAGAAGCACTTAAAGATTTAACTTCTGAAAATGTTGACTCAAAAATAATAGAAGAGGCGTTAAAATCTGTTAACCAACAAGCAATAAGTAATGTTATAAATAATAATAAAGGTCCACTGGATAATCTAGTCAATTATTTTAAATCAGCCTCTGCAAATAAAAAAATTAGAATAGCTTCTGCCGTAATGGTATTAGGAGCAGCATTTTCTCCGCTTATTGTCCTTGCTACATTAATAGCGCTTGTGGCTATTGGAGCACGTTATGTAGGAATAGGTATAGGAAAGGCAGGGGAAAAAATAAAAGAAGGAGCGATTGAAGCAGGAAAAGCAGTGAAAAGTTCATATAAGGATTTAATAGATAAATTACCTGAGGTTCAAAGAAGAGAAAATAATTTTGAAAAGTTAATAAGTAATTTAATGGAAAAGAATCTTGAAGCTGATGAAGGAGAAAGAACAATGCTTAGTAATGAAATAAAAATAATAAAAATGCTTCAGAATCAAGAGCAACTAGCAGCAATAGGACAGTTAATAAGGGAAGATAAGGCTGGTCTTTTGAACAATCTTATGAGCAAGGGTACTATAGTACTTCCCAAAGTAAATGATAAAGGTATAATAAGCTATTTGAGTTATAATGGCGTATAGTGTGGATTTAAGGGAAAGGGCAGTATCGATGATAGAAAAAGGGAAGTCAAAGGTTGAGGTGGCAGAGCTTTTGGAGATAGGAATAGCAACTCTGTACCGCTGGTTAAGAAAGAAAGCCGCTGGTGAAAGCCTAAGGCCATCGAAAAACGGCAGCTTTATTCGAAAAATAGACCCAAAAATACTCGAAGAATATGTTAAAAAGAATCCAGATCATACGCTGGCAGAGATGAAACAAAATCTTGGATTTGGAATAAATTCAATTTGGTATAGGCTGAAACAGCTAAGAATTACTTTAAAAAAAAGTTACACTATATCAAGAGCGCAATCAAGAAGATAGGCAGCGATTTACCGATAAAATCTCAAAAATAGACCATTCCAGCATCTTATATATAGATGAAGCAGGAGTTGATAATAGGTTATACCGAGAGTATGGACGTGCTCCAATAGGAAAGAAAATTTATGCAGATATTCCAGGAAGAAAACGAGAGAGAATCAGTATAATAGGCGGGTGGATTGGAAAGAGATTTATTGCACCAATGACTTTCAAAGGTGGGTGTGACAAAGAGGTATTCAATACATGGTTAGAGAAGATGTTATTACCTAAATTGCCACATGGTACTACAATAGTTATGGACAATGCCACATTCCATAAAACTCCCAAAACAAAGGAGTTAATAGATAATGCTAGATGCCGTTTGCTCTATCTACCAACATATTTACCAGATTTGAACCCTATAGAGCATTGTTGGAATACCATCAAAAGCCGCCTCAGACCTTTAATGCATAAATATACAGACTTACAACTTTTGGTTGGTAATACCATAATGGAAATTTATCATTCATTTTAGAAAATACTATAGTACTCATGAGGAAGACATGGAGAAACTTGTAGATTTTATGAGCGAATTTCAACCTGCAATTATGGCAATTGGTAGTGACATAAAAGAGGTAGAACAAAAAGTTAATGAGAAAGCTCAGGAAATGAAGCCAAATTCTCACTTAGGTATTTCAAGTGCTGCACGAGTTAGTGAAGGAGGAATCACAGGACCGAGTTGATGCATTTTTTTACGCAAAAATTACTATCAGAAAGTGGGGTTACGCTACTCCTTTTTATCCACTTTTTTGAGCAATCCACTTCCACATCTAACACACATCTCAGTGATTATAATATCCAATTTTTGATCATGTTTTTCTACAGGTAAATCTTTACAATATTGTTTCTCATAGGCTACACCTATAAATATTTTTCCAAGTGGCCGCAGTTTTTCTATCATTGTATCATACCAACCACCGCCAAAACCCAATCTATTAAAATGATCATCAAAAGCAATAACAGGAGTAATGATTGTGTCGGGAATTACATCTTCATTTGTTTCGTTCCATTCCTCAAATTTTAGTAACTTATTTTTATTAGGAATTGCTACTTTATAATCTAAATCGAGTAAACTATGCATCAAAGGCACAACATCTATTTCCTCATCCATTGGAATGTAAGCTGCTATTGTTTTGCCTTTAACGTAGCTTAAGTTCTGATTAAAGAGATTAATAAGGGAATTTGCCGCATAACTGGAATAACTTTCATCAATATCTTTTCTTATAGCTCTATATTGCTCTCTTATTTCCTTTTTGTGCTGTTTAATATCTTTGAACATGATCTATCCATTTCGCAGTAAGTTTTTCTTGTAAACTATTTTGCTTCAAGCGCTCACTTAAAAAATCAAAGTCAATAAATTCCATATCCTGGTCTTGATTACTGCAGCTATAAACAAAACTCCTTTCTCCTGTTTTCGCATTTATATGCTGCTGCACACACTGAGCGCAGATTTCTTTCATCATACACTGCATAGGAGAATTAACTGACGATATTGCTATATGACTTGACTTCAGATATGGCTTTAAAATTGTTTTTCTAGCTTCATTCACAGCTTTCATCATTTTATCAGAACCAATAGTGATAATTTTATCTATAACGTTCAAATTAATACCTAATCTTCCTTGTTGATAAGAGACTATTGCATCAACTATATTACCATGAAAGGATTTATCTTGATCTCTGCTTGTTTCTATCAATCCTTCTTCACATGCCCAAACTACTGCATTTGATGCACGCTCTATCAGTGCTCGTTTAAATACATCACTTAACTTCTTATAGCCAGCGAAGTACAAAACCTTGTTATTATTTTCAAGACATGCCTTCCCTATCGAAAATAACACTGCATTTCCAACTCCACCACCAATTAGCATTATATTCTTCATGTGCTATTTTAACTACATTTGTTCAAATTTTTTGAAATTTTATAGAACAAAGTAATTTATATAGTTCTATACACAAAGACAGAGACAAGGACACTCTCTGACTTCAACTATACCGATAACTGATAGCTGCATTTTTACGCATATCATCTAATAACAAGTTGCTTTGTATCATAATCTTTTGTTGGTACATTTTCTGTTTGATTGCTTCTATACCCGCTACATTACTCTTGATATCACACAACATCATCAACTTTGCAGTGCCATTTTCTCTCAATTCTACTATTTCATTCACACTTGTTTTACTAAATAAAATCTGTAAATCAGGATTTAAATCTCGCATTTTTATTTCAAATTCTTTTGCGTTTGGCAGCTTAAAATTATCTGCTAATTTATCAAAATTTAAACAATTAACTTTTTGCTCCTTGAGATTATCTAATAAACTTTCTGAACCTTCAACCACAATCTGTTTTAATTTTAAAGTGCTTTCCAGCAGTGCATGATTAAGTTGTACTTTATCTATTACTTTTATAACGGAGTAACCTTCACTGAAACTGAATGGACCTGCTATGTCGCTGGTTTCTAATCCTTCTAAAACGCTCTTGAGTTTTCCTTTTAGCTGACTTAAATTAACTGTTGCTTTACGCATCTTTATTGGAGATTCTGGGTTATTACTGTTGCGTAATTTTTTTACTAAATCTTCAGCTATACCATAAACGTCCTTGTCTTTTTGATCAGGAATTATAAACTCTTGGAACGTGATAAGATAATCCGGCTTTTCTGTTTGCCTTTTTACATCATCTACTTCTTTATCGCTTATATTAATAAATGGCACAATTCTTACTTCAATAATTTTGCTCCACAGTAACTGACATTTTATTTGTTTTCTTAAAATACCAAGATCTATATTATGCTTCTCTATGTATTGATCAACTTCATTAGCCTTAAGTTTAAAACTTTGGGTTAAAAATAACATAATAGCATTATCTAACTCCTCGTTGCTCAATTTTATATTCAGCCTCTGTGCTTCATTGATAATGATAATTTCGTCTATTAGCTCCCTAAGAATTTGAGGCTTTGCTTCTTTTTGATTAACACTTTGAGTGCCAAACAATGAATTTATAAAGTTGATGCGTTTTTCGATATCTAAATTTGAAATTGGTTCACCATTTACATCTGCAACAATTTCAATCTCGGTTGCAAGCAACCTAAGTGGCAACACTATTAACAGTAAAATTAGTATTCTATACATACAAGCAAAGTTGTTTAGTTAATGACCAATTCTATAATAAATACTGAGTCAATGCTAGCCAACTTTTTAATAGTTAAAGATGGAAATAAAAAAAACATTACAATAAGATCAGGTAAACAGGCTAATATAGCGAATTTAAACCGTGCTAAAAACAGTATACGGAAGGAGAGGGATTCGAACCCTCGATACGACTTTTGGGTCGTATAACGGTTTAGCAAACCGCCGCCTTCAGCCGCTCGGCCACCCTTCCAAATTTAGAACCTAAAGATTATATAATACCAAGACCTCTACCACCTGTCTAATGCTTTTAATTGCAATATTTGTATCTGTTCAGATGCATGGCTAATGCTGAAACAAAAATTCCAGTGCTCCCTTTCTTGTCATCCCAGTGCCCAGACACTGGGATCCAGGATTTTGATTAGCACTAAGTTGGTGAGCATATAAGTGTTATGTTAAAATATAACGTTTTTACGGAAAGTCTGGATCCCAGTGTCACGCACTGGAATGACATCGTTTACTATGTGCCATATTGCAATGTTCGTACAGTTGTGCGCGGTATAGATTCCGCTAACAAGTAGCGGAATGACGAATTTGTTGTTTTTCAAATTGTGGGCAAACCTAAGCCACTTTAGCTATAAATCAATAAAAACTAATTTCTGCTTTTTTCAATGATTTTCTTTGCTTCTTCCACACCAACCCATTCTCCAACTGCTACCGTTTTTCCCTTTTCTAGATCTTTATAATGAGAAAAGAAATGAGTAATTTTATCTAGTAGGCTTTTAGATAAGTCAGAATAGTCCTTTATATTGTCATAATAGCTATCAACACTGGAAACAGGCACTGCTAATATTTTCTCATCTTCTCCTTTTTCATCTTTAGTGAGTAATGCGCCTATTGGACGTACCGATATTAAAACACTAGATGCTAAGGGAAATTGAGTTAGCACCAAAACATCCACAGGGTCACCATCACCTGCGCAGGTATTTGGTATAAATCCATAATTGCAAGGATAAGTCATTGAGGTAGATAAAAATCTGTCAACTTGTAACAACCCAAGCTCTTTATTAAATTCATACTTTACAGGTTCAGCATTCGCACTTATTTCAATTACCACATTCACCGCATTTGGTACCGCTGTTATTTTACTTAAATCCATAAATCATCTCTTAACTTAAGAATAAGCATTATACAATATATGCTTTTAAGTTGCTACATTTATGTAGTTCTAAGCTTGTTTTGCACGGGCTGTCCTAAATTTTCATTCGTCATCTTATTGACTGTTGAAAGTGGTGGTTCCTGTGATAATTGAAATAAAGCATATACTATTACGATAGTAAGCACTGCAGCAATTACTAGATTAGCAAAATTATCCTGTGGTAGGACACCTTTTATTGGATTAAATAATTTTTGCTCCATAAGGAAATAATCAGCAACAGATAACCCAACAGATAATACAAACATACCCAAAATAAGTTTACAGGCTGTATTTTTATGGTTCTTTTCTTTTTTCTTGCTGACAATGAAATTTGACCTACATTTATTCTCTTTTTGTGGCACTGAGTAGTATATATTTTTAGGGTTTGTTACTAATTGTTCAAATTCATCACTATTCTGGTTTTTTAGCTATTGCTTCAAGGTTGGTCCAATGCTTTTAAAGGTTGGAAAATTTTGATTATTTTGATCTGCCAACATATTAAATGTTCTGTTTAGGCTACCTATCTTTTCGCGATTCAGCGTATATTTAGTGGCTCTATTTTGATCTTTCAGATTAATACTTTGCAGTAATCCAGCTAAATTCGTTATATATGTGAGAAAGACCACGTTATCTATTATTGGTAAATTTTCTTTTTTTATCGACTCTTTGTGATGTTCAGAAAGCTTATGATAGTCGACAAGTATAGAAAATAACAACACTACATCCTTGTCTACTTTTATGTCTTGATGAATAGAATAATAGCTGCTGATAACGCACTTATTTAATGCAAATTCTCTATCGTATTTATTTAATGTAGTTTCTTCATCTAGCACCTTTCTAACACCAATGAGTACTTTACTTTCAAAATCTTTTTCTGTTTTAAATATTGGTTCTCTCTTTGGATTTGCTAAGATGTTAAGTAAATCTAATTTTCTTCCATCTACTACTTCATTTATATATTCATTTAACTCAGACCCTTTAATAACTTCATATATTTTATCTATGACATCTTTAGTATTCAGGTTATTGTTTTCACTAAGTATCTTATAAGCTTGAGCATAAATTAAAAACAGCCCTTGTAGACTAAATTTTAAGTTAAAATATTTATCTAATGGTTCCTCTTTTTTTCTAATGAATTCAGACAAACCAAAATGATTTCTGTGATCCATAAAACGATCTAAGTCAGCATGTTGAAAGCTACCTAAAAAAATAAATAACGTCTCTAATAAATTACCCTTACCAACAATTTTTATTAGTTCTTCAATTTCTTTTATCATTGCTGAAACCTATAATGTTCTACTTTATAGTATAAGGGATACATGGCAAAATAGCAATAAATGTTATTAGACTTCTTGCATAACCCAAACTAAGTAGAAAAAGGTATAGCTATACCGCCGCGGCACTAACAAGAGATCCCGCTAACACGCAGCGGGATACTATCTACACCGTCATACCGCGATTCATTCGCGGTATCTCTCAACATAGATCCCGCTAACACGTAGCGGGATGACGAATTACTTAACCATCATTACACCGTCATACCGCGATTCATTCGCGGTATCTCTTAGCCGCTAACAAGCAGCGGGATGACGAGACTTATCTTTATGCCGCCGCGAACCGTCATACCGCCGCGGTATCTCCAGATCCCGCTAACAAGCAGTGGGATGACGAGACTTATCTTTATGCTGCCGCGAACCGTCATACCGCGATTCATTCGCGGTATCTCTCAGCCACTAACAAGAGATCCCGCTAGCGGGATGACGGTTGTCGTTTAGCCATAAATATTTAAGAAATTTACCAAATGAAAAAAAAGGCAAAAGAAGCCCCGTGGTTGGCTAATTACTTACATTATACTTTCAAGTATGGCGTTTTTTTATTCTAAACACTTAATAACCGCGATTTAGCTGCTTTTAAGCCGCAACTAATCTAAATTATAAACGTTAAGAAATTTACTAAACAGAAAAAAAGGCAAAAGAAACCCTAGGGTAGCTAGTTATTCACTATCCATTTTTTAAGTTGGCGTTTTTTAATGTTTTAAATGCTTTATAAGCGTATTTCAGCTTGTGTAGGTAAAAACCCAGAAATTTGATAAAGACATAGAGTGCACATAGTGCAAAAAATTAAACATGAGACGCCAGATACGTGAGTTTTTTTGTCATTTAATCTGTACAGAGAAGATAAATAAATAGCTTCAGTTTCATGATAAGGGGGCTGGCGGAGTTTGTCAAGGAAGTTTTTTCGTTTCTATTCCCAATGTTATATGGTTATGCAAGAAGTCTATTGTATGTTTACACTCTGCATTAAAGCTTTTGGTTAAGAGCATATCCATCCACCGCCGATAACTTGCTCATCTTTATACGCTACACAGGCTTGACCTGGACTGATGCCAAAGTAATCGTCGTTTAAAATGACACAGGCTTTATTTTTTTCGTCAGTTGAATGTATTGTTGCTAAACTTCCCGCATGTGATGATCTCAGCTTCACAGTTACTTCCATACCTTCCTTTGGTTGTTCTAACCAATTTAACTCTTTGATCAATATCTTTTTTTGCATTAACGCGTTGATCGGGCCTACTATAACCTCATTATTCTCTGTATTAATTTTTATCACGTAAAGAGGTTCATTGTGTGCGATACCCAAGCCCTTTCTTTGCCCCACTGTAAAATTTACTATGCCACTGTGCTCGCCTAGCACTTTTCCATTAACATCCACTATTTTACCTTTCTGTACAGATTGTGGAGCTAATTTAGCTATTGTTTTACTATAGCTTTCGGAAACAAAGCATATATCTTGACTGTCCGGCTTTTCAGAAATTTGTAAGCTGAAATACTTTGCTAATTTTCTTATATCACTTTTATAGAACCCACCTAGTGGAAATCGCAAAAGCTTCAATTGCTCTTGAGTTGTAGCAAACAAAAAATAACTTTGATCTTTACTTTTATCAATGCTTCTGCACAACTTTACCTCACCATTTTTTTCTAACCTTCTCACGTAATGTCCTGTTACGAGCACATCCGCACCAAGATTTTTTGTAACTTGCAATAGATCACGAAATTTTACCGTTTGGTTACATCTCACGCATGGTATGGGAGTTTCTCCACGCATATAGGTACTCGCAAAATCCTCTATTACTTCCTTTTTGAATATTTCCTCATAGTTTAAAATATAGTGAGGAAAGCCAACACTTTCAGCTACACGCTTAGCGTCATAAATATCCTGTCCAGCGCAGCATGCACCCTTTCTTGCGTTAGCATTGCCATCAGTGCCATATAGCTGAAGAGTTACACCTATCACCTGGTACCCAAGGTTATGTAGCAGTGCTGCAGCAACCGAGCTATCAACTCCCCCGGATATTGCAACAATAGCCTTGGTCTGGTGCGGAGCTTTATCTTTTAGCAGAGGTTCAATTTCAAATTCTTTTAGCATAATCGCCTTAATTTATAAACGCAAATCTTGTGTCATTCCAACATACAACTGTGCAAACGTTTTGATTTGGGGGCAATTTACATAGTAGATGATGTCATGAAAGTAGCTGACACTGGAATCTAGCTTCTATTACACAAATTCATTAAAACAGCATATTTATTTGTAATCAAGTTTCCTGGATCCCAGTGTTAGCTACTCGGATGACACCCTTTTCTGCTAGAAGTTGCCTTCAAATTACTTGGTGCATGACACTGGGATCTCATTTATATTACATAATTCCATCAAAACAATTCGATAAACTACCTTCAAAAATAATTTAATCTTGCTTGAATAAAACATGGCCAAAATAATCCATGTTTTCAAGCACTTTTCCACTACCTAAGGCAACACAACAAAGTGGGTCATCTGCAACACGAACCGGTAATTTTGTTGTTTCACTGATAACTTTACCTAGATTACGTAATAATCCACCACCACCGGATAAAACTATTCCTCTATCGACTATATCAGAAGAAAGTTCAGGTGGAGTGCTCTCCAGCGCAGTCTTAATAGCAGAAATTATCTGATGTACAGGCTCTATTAAACTCTCTGCAACTTGGTATTCTGATAAAAGCATTTCTTTTGGCATGCCACTCACTAAATCCCTGCCCTTAATTATCATTCCCTCTTTGTTATTTTCACCTGGCAGACTGGCTGAACCTATGCTTTTCTTAATTTTCTCAGCGGTTGTTTCACCGATTAATAATTTATGATTTTCACGAATATATGATTTTATTGCTTCATCCATAATATCTCCACCTACTCTGGCAGAACGTGAATAAACAATTCCACCTAAAGAAATAATTGCAACTTCAGTTGTACCGCCTCCTATATCAACAATCATAGAACCCTCAGGTTCAGTAACCGGGAGCCCAGCTCCGATTGCTGCAGCCATTGGTTCTTCAATTAAAAATACTTCATTTGCACCAGCACTTTCTGCTGCATCTTGTATAGCACGCCTTTCAACTGGCGTGGATCCAGATGGAACGCATATGATAATATTAGGTTTATTAACAGTGAATTTTGTGTTTGCACTGCGTATGAAATATTTTAGCATTTCTTCCGCACTTTTAAAATCAGCAATAACTCCATCCTTTAAGGGCCTTATCGCCTCTATTTCTCCAGGCGTTTTCCCAAGCATCATTTTAGCTTTTTTACCAAAAGCATAAGGAACGTAACTTCCTTTTTCTTTTATTCTTGCTACAACTGAAGGCTCATCAAGCACTATTCCCTGATTTTTCTGATAAACTAAAGTGTTTGCAGTACCAAGGTCTATAGCAATATCGCTAGCAAACAAACCTTTGAAAGTAAAAAGGCTATAAAACTTTCCGGTTAATTTTCGAACAAAATTCATACGCAACTCAAGAAAATCATTTATTAAGACAAATTATACTTTTCAGATAAGTAGCTAATGCAGCACTCAACGTCTAAACCCTTACCTGTTACTTTTTTTAGCAGTTCCAGGCCACACTTTGCACTGTATATATTTTGAGATAACCAACTGATAAGTAAACTAAAATCTCCTTTTATTATAGCACTTAATGATTCGTAATGATTCTTTTTAACGCAAGAGAAAATCTGCACAGCAGCAATTAAAGCAATAATTTTTATAGGAAAGTAGCCCATAACACCGCTTGCCCAATATTCATCTTGAAAATAAGTGTTTAGCTCATTTTCAGCTTTTACTGGAATTTTATAGTGCTTCATACCTTCCAGCCACGCATCATGCAGGTCTTTGACTTCCAATGTACCATTTATTATATCTTGTTCTAACCTAGTTCTCAACATAATATGAGCTAACAGACTAAATTCATCTGCATTTTTTAAAAAAGAAGAAAGGTTTATTTCATTGAAAATCAAGTACAAATTTTCAACACTGCTAACTTTCTCGTTAGTTTTGCCTTTTATAGCAAATTTCTCTTTTATGTGTGGTTGAATGAACTCAATAAATTCTCTGGATGTTCCAATCATCCTTTCCATGAATAACCCTTGAGTTTCATACATAACATGTCTCGTAATTGGACTACTTATAGAATTTTGCGCTAAACATTTTTGATAAATTGCATAACCACTATGCCGTAAAAGTGAAAATAAACCATAACAAAAATCAGATTCATCATAATCTATAGGGTAGTAATAAGAAGTACGAATCTCATTTAGTGCAATACCCATTTGCTGTAAACATAATGAGCCAAGTTCAATCTGTTTCTGAGTAGCAACTTTTTGTATATTAGTAACCTTATCCTTTTTCTGCTTTTCAATTATTTTATCTACATTTTCGCTAAAAAATTTGCCTACCTTGGGGAATACTTCCCTTATATTCTTTTCTGTGATATCAGAGTCATAGTCAGCAAGCAGTGAGTCGTATTTTGAGCATTTTAATTGCTGCGATTTTATAGAAGCTACTTCGCGAATGAGTGTGATTAAATCAGTAAAACGTTCTTTTAGTTTTTCTAAGTTACTGGTTTCAGAATGAGATAGCTTCCATAAATCTTGGCATTCAACCTTAGCTTTGGATAAAGACTTTACTAAATCAATAGGAACAGCACTGTTGCTTTTATGTATTCTCTCTATTAACTTTAGCTGCTGAGTATTTGCACTTTTTTTGTTACCAAGAGCATCTGCTAATGATTCCTTTATTGCGTCATGAGAGATAATTTCATGTCTGATTTCTTCTAGAAGACTCATTTGTTCAACTTTGTCCTCTATATTCAATTGGCTTTGGTTTAGTACTTTTAGCGTATTTTCGATATTCTTTACCCTATATAATACTTCCTCTAAAAACTTATAAGATTGCATATTTGTTCATTATTTTAGAAAACATCTGTTTAATACCGTAATAGATTAATAATAAAGTTAAAAGTATATTTGCTTAAAGTACAATAAAAAATTGTACTTTTTATTCTTTTATTGGATTTTTCTACTCAGAGTCCAGCATATTATAGGAAAATTAATTGTAAGGTTGTAGAAAAAGTATTTAGTATTTTATTTCTCTTGACTATATTACAATATGGAGAGATATTAGCTACTGAAATTAAAGTTACGCACTATTTAAAATTTATGGAGGTTTAGTAATGTGGAGTAGACTGGTTATAATGTGCTGTTTTTGTTTATTACTTACTGGTGTAAGTTCTTGCCCAAAAAAAGGAGCAAATACAACAAATAAAATAAATTCTGTTGTTAAGCAGATAGGTGATAAAAGAGTTTTCTTTGGTTATGATGAATCTAGTATTGCTGAAGTAAGTGCAGATGCATTACTTGACGTAATGGAGGTGTTACAAGATAACCCTGACGCGAAGGTTACTTTAACTGGTCACACTGACAACCGTGGTTCTCATGAATATAATCTTGCGCTAGGCGCTAGAAGGGCAGATGCAGCTAAAAAATTTATGGTTAGTTGTACACCCTACATAGAAAACAGAATAAAAACTGCTTCTAAAGGTGAAACTGAGCCTTTGGTTAATGTAAAAGATGATTCTAGAAATTCTAAATATGAAAAAGAGCATGCTAAAAATCGTAGAGTGGAATTTTCATTTTCTGGAATAAAGAAATAGTTTCTTGCATTAAAACCTGGATCCCAGTGTCAAACACTGGGATGACATAAAGAAAGGGCACTGGGGTAGACAAAAAAGGACAAACTTGCATATTTCGTTGTTTGTTAGCGGGATCTATATATACCACAAATAAGTCGCGGTATGACGTAAGAGATCTGACCTGTCTGGCCATCAAGAGACATAATGGAATTAGAGTTATTATTTCAAAATGTGGTTAATAGTTTTGCTTTCTATAACAATCAAGTTGCAGTTGCAGTATCAGGTGGTGTAGATAGTATAGTCTTACTGCACTTAATGACTAACTGGGCAAAAAAAAACAAGCTTTCACTTCCTACAGCATTAACAGTAAATCATGGGTTACGTCCAGAGTCTCAAAAAGAAGCTGATTTTGTTGTAAGTTATGCAAAGGAACTTGGAGCAAAGGAATCGTTCATATTAAATTGGGAGAAGCAAAATATTAAAGGCAATATTCAGTTACAGGCACGAAAAGCACGGTATAAGTTACTAGCAGAGTGGTGTAAAAATAATAATGTTAAATATTTACTTGTTGCTCATCACAAAGATGATCAAGCAGAAACGTTCTTGTTAAGATTAGAGCGAGGTAGTGGCGTAGATGGATTATCATCAATGGACTACAAGTCTTTCCTAAATGGTATTTATATATTTAGGCCATTGTTAAATTTTAGTCGTAGTGAAATAGAAAAGTACGCTAAGCTTCATCGGTTAAAATGGATCGAAGATAGAAGCAACTATGACTTAAAATACAGGCGAACTTTATACCGTAACTTACTTAAAGCAAGTGATAATCAAGAGATTTTAACAGAGCGAATATGCCTCACAGCCCTTCATATGAAAAGAGCTGCAAAAGCGTTGATGCACTACACACGCCTTGCGTTTAATGACTGCGTTAATGTGCATGATCTTGGTTATATTGAAATTAAACTAAGTGAGTTTTATCAATTGCCAGAGGAAATAGCCTTGAGGCTTCTTCTTTACTCCATAATGGCAATTGCCAGTAAACATTATAAACCAAGGTACAACAGCCTTATCGTAATATTTAATAAAATATTGCAAAAGGATAGTAATGTTAACTGTACACTTTCTGGGTGTAAAATAAGAAAACATGGAGAAAATATCTTGATAATTAGAGAATCGTCAAAGATACAAGAAATTACCTTAAACCTACCTTTAAATGAACCTACTCAATGGGATAACAGATTTAGCTGCACAATACTCGGAAATCAAGAGTGTTCAGTTATCATCGCTCCATTAAAAAAAACACAAAAAGTTCCTGAATTTCTGAAGGATTACAACTGCTGCCCTGAAGTTTTCTATTCTTTGCCTGTAGTGCTAAAAGATGGAAAGGTGCTTGCTTATCCTGATGTAAATTATAACGGAAAAAATACCAATGACGATAAGGTTCAATGCATTATTAATAGCACGATAAAACAAAATTTGGTAAGCTTGATTAGTATTTAGTTAGAAATAGAAATGAAAAAATTTTTAGAAGGCTTATTGATCTGGTTAGTAATTATTGTTCTTATTTCAGTTGCTTATATTCAGTTCAGCGGAAATGTAGGTAAAAGTAAAACAATTATACCTTTTTCGGAATTTTTAACTAGACTAGAAGACAATGATGTAGAAAATATTGTCATAAAAAACCAGAGCATTGAAGGCAAGTTCAGGGACGGTTCAAGTTTCAATTCAAGCGGTGTCATATATAGCGACCTAATAAAAAATTTACATGATAGAAAAGTGAGATTCTCCTTTTCAACTGGAGATTCTGCCATGAACGTAATTGGTGGATTACTTATCTCATGGGTCCCAACATTTATCTTTATTGGCTTCTTGCTATTCTTTCTTAAACAAACACAAGCGGGGGGCAACAGAACTATAAGCTTTGGCAAGTCAAGGGCTAGACTCATGACTAGTGGAAAAAAAGTAACATTTGATGATGTTGCCGGAATTGATGAAGCAAAAGAAGAGCTAGTAGAGATCGTTGATTTTCTTAAACAAAGGCAAAAATTTCAAATATTAGGTGGAAAAATACCAAAAGGGTGCCTTTTGATTGGCTCTCCTGGAACTGGTAAAACTTTACTTGCTCGTGCAATTGCAGGAGAAGCTAATGTGCCATTCTTTAGTATTTCTGGATCTGATTTTGTTGAAATGTTTGTGGGTGTTGGTGCAAGTCGTGTTCGTGATATGTTTGATCAAGGCAAGAAAAATGCTCCTTGTATAATTTTTATAGATGAAATAGATGCGGTGGGTAGACATCGTGGCATTGGTCTTGGTGGCGGCAATGATGAAAGAGAACAAACATTAAATCAGTTATTAGTTGAGATGGATGGCTTTGAGTCTAATGAAGGTGTAATAATAATTGCTGCGACTAACCGTCCGGATGTCTTAGATCCAGCACTGCTTAGACCTGGTCGTTTTGACCGACAGATTACTATTTCTTTACCCGATATAAATGGGCGTGAAAAGATATTAAATACTCATATAAAGAAAATATCAATAGCACCAGATGTAAACGTGAAAACAGTTGCAAGAGGAACACCAGCTTTTTCAGGGGCTGATCTAGCAAATTTGGTGAATGAATCTGCACTTATCGCTGCAAGAAGAAACAAGAAGATTGTTACCATGGATGATTTCGAATATGCACGTGATAAAGTGATGATGGGCGTAGAAAGGCGATCTCTCATTATGACAGAAGAGGAAAAGAGACTGACTGCATACCATGAAGCTGGTCATGCGATGATTGCTGTTAATATGCCTGCTTCTGATCCTATACACAAGGCAACAATTATTCCACGCGGTAGGGCACTCGGTTTAGTTATGAGACTACCAGAAACAGATAGAGTGTCCCTCACAAGAGAAAAGATGCTAGCAGATATAACTGTTGCAATGGGTGGAAGAGTGGCAGAAGAGCTAATTTTTGGCTACGATAAAGTCACAAGCGGTGCATCTTCGGATATAAAACAAGCATCTGATTTATCACGCGCTATGGTAACAAAATGGGGAATGAGTGACAAAATAGGCCCGATCTATCACAATCGCGAACAAACCATACATGGTTCTGAGATAATTTCTGAAGATACGTTAAAACTTATAGATGAAGAAGTGAAGAAAGTTGTATCTTCTTGCTATGAAAAAGCAAAAGACATTTTGACCAAGCATAAGAAAGGCTTAGATCTCATTGCCGAAAATCTACTGGAGTTTGAAACTTTAACAGGAGATGAAATAAAGGACATATTAAATGGAAAAAAAATTGTTAGAGAGGAAAATGAGAAGAATGAGAAAATAAAAAAATCCTCTCTCTATGAGAGTTGACCTCATCTTAAAAATGCTAATCAGCTAACGCTGCAATAAAACATTCAGAATTGTAACTGTCAATATAAATTGTATTAAAATATTCATAATATTGCATTTTCATCACAATAATGCTATCATTCAGTTAGTATTAATGTTTAATGAGGTGTGAGTAATGATTGATATAGCTTCTATTGGTGTAAGTACAGTTATTGATCAGAATTATAGAAGAAAAGCACAATTATGTTTATCAGGATTATTTGTAACTGTGTCAATAGCAACTGTTACCTGGTTTATTTTCCCTGCGTCACAAAATGTATTAGCTCCGTTTTTACTTCCGGCTATGTTCTTGCTCTTCACTTTATCGATGGGTTATTACATGTTCATATTTAGTTGTGAAGAAAAATCTTTGGTAAAGAATGTTCTTGGTATGGTTGAACCGGCTGAATCGGTAAAGAGAGTGCATTGCCAAGAAAATATTAAGTCCTTATTAGCAGAAGTGAGAAGTACTACGAAAGATAGGTTTCGTAACGTGCTTGTTAATCTTTGTTTTGAAGATCGTAGTAAAGCACACAAACTTGCATTATATGTGAAAGAAATTGACGATATTGTGTCTTCAATAAAAAATAAAGACCTCTTAGACCATTTTGATCAATTTTTTACTATTACTGAAGTAAGCAATAAAAAAAATAGAAGTGAATTAATGAACCTCGCAAGGGCATATAAGATGATAAGTGAAGAAGATCCAGACAAAATACAGGATTTTTTAGCTACTCAAACAAAAAGTTATTCATATGAAATAATGTTACCTGAAATTGATAATTTTCTATCACAAGCTAGGTGATTTTATCAATAATTTCATTGTGTACGTGATTATCATTTTTTGTTTCAATTCCAGTGATAACACTGCACCTAACGGGCTCTTTTATGGCTATTTCCTGAAATCCTTTTCTGACCTTATTGTAAAAATTAACATCCATTTCTTCATATTTATTCTTGTCTTTTGCTCTATTTAACCCAACTTTAACATCAATATCTAGAATGAATGTAATATCTGGATATTTAATTTCCACTAGCTTATGTAAGTCCCTTATTAGCCCTAAGTCAACTCCAAACCCATATCCTTGATATGCAATAGTTGAATCAATAAACCGATCACAAATCACTATTTTTCCTTCTGCAAGAGCTGGTAATATTAATTTTTTCATATGTTCGCGCCTCATCGAGATAAGTAGCAAGAGTTCAGAAATAGGATCAATGTTATTCGTTAACAACACTCCTCTTATCTTTTCTGCAAAATCAGTACCACCTGGTTCTCGAGTCAATACCACATTATTTTCGCCGTGAATTTGCTTAAAATGATTTGCAAGTAGCTTAGATTGTGTTGTTTTACCAGAGCCGTCTATTCCTTCGAAAGTTATGAACATAAGTTTTATAATTATAATACTAAAAAAGAATATGCAAACAGTATACATAGAAACCGTTTGACATTTAAATAATAAGACCGTAAATTACATGTGGTATAATAATAGTCTATGGTTGCTCTGAATACTCCTAAAGTCGATTTTAGTTTTACTGCAAAAGATTTTAATCTTTTGGGAGTAGACAATAAATATTATGCATTAAGTGACTGTTGTGGAAAAAATGGTCTTATTATAATGTTTATATGCAATCACTGTCCTTACGTTCAGTCAATTATTAGCAATCTGGTAAGCGATGTTGATCAATTGAAAAAAGATTATCAGGTAAACACCATTGCAATAATGCCAAATGATGTAAATGAATATCCAGAAGATTCCTTTGAAAATATGATTAATTTTGCCAAGGAAAATAAGTTTACATTTCCATATTTAATTGATAGTACACAGAAAATAGCTAAAGAATACGGGGCTGTTTGCACTCCTGACTTTTTCGGCTTTAATTCCAATTTAAACCTTTGCTATCGTGGACGTTTTAACGACACAAAAAAAGAAAAGGTTCAAAGCTATGAAGTAGGAAGTAGTGACTTATTTCAAGCTATGAAATTTATTGCAGAAACTGGTAATTCTCCAATTGACCAAAAATCAAGTATTGGCTGCTCAATTAAATGGTCTAATTCTACAGGTTAAATATCATGCACAGTGGCTCTCAGCATTTGTTTGATATTATAATTTTGCTTTCTGCTGCTGTGTTTATAGTCATAGCATTTTGGAAAATGAATATTAGTCCAGTGCTTGGTTACTTCGTTGCAGGTGCAGTTATTGGTTCTCACGGATTTAATCTGATACACTCAGCTGAAGCAATGGATAATCTTGCAGAATTTGGTGTAGTTTTTCTATTATTCATTATAGGCCTTGAATTGACATTTGAACGCCTGATCGCTATGCGTATTCATGTATTTGGGTTCGGTTCTCTTCAAGTTATAGTTACCATGGTAGCAATATGGTGCATCGCTCTTGCTTTCGGAGTGAATACGAATATAGCAACAGTTATTGGTGGTGGGCTTGCGCTATCCTCAACAGCAATAGTGTTGCAGGTTCTGCAAGAAAAAGGTTCTCAAGCAAGTCAGGTTGGTAGATTGTCGATAGCAGTGCTATTAATGCAAGATTTTGCAGTGGTACCATTAATAGTATTGGTACCTTTACTTACTGGCAATTCTGAGCACAGCCTGATAAGCTCATTGGCAGGTTCATTGGTGCAAGCAGCTATTGCATTAGTGCTGATATTTATAACTGGTAGATTATTGCTTAGACCTTTATTTTCGGTTATTGCTAAAATGGAAAGTAATGAGATCTTTATATCAACAACGCTTTTAATAGTATTAGGAGCAGCATTTATTACTGAGCAATTCCATTTATCGTTAGCATTAGGTGCATTTGTTGCTGGATTGTTAGTTGCAGAAACAGAATATAGACACTCAGTAGAACACGCAGTATTGCCATTTAAAGATTTGTTTCTTGGCTTATTTTTCATGACTGTTGGTATGTCCATCAATACCGAACTTTTACTCAATAAGTTACCACTAATTACTTTATTATCGATTATCCTTATCGTTTTAAAAACATCTATTATATATATATTGTGTAGATTTTTTGGGTTTAAGAGTGCACCTGCTATACAAGCTGGGTTACTGCTTTCACAAGGCGGTGAATTTGCGTTTATTTTGTTTCGCTTAGCAGATGAGCTAAATGTGCTACCAAGTGAAATCGCTCAAGTACTTATGATGGTAACTACAGTAACCATGGCTTTCACTCCTCTTTTATCGGGGCTTGGAGATTGGATAGCAAACTCATTTAGCACTGAGAAAACAATATTAGATGATGAAGCTGTTGAAACAGATACACAAGATCTTTATAACCATGTGATAGTTGCTGGATTTGGTAGAGTGGGATATATGGTAACAAAAATGCTTACGGCAGAGCATTTAAGTTACGTTGTTGTAGATATTCAATCGAAAATAGTCAAAGAAGGAAAAAGTGATAGTTTTCCTATATATCTTGGAGATGTTACAAGATGTGAAATTTTAAAATCGGTAGGAATAGAAAGAGCTCAAGCTCTCGTTATTTCAATAAAGAATGAAGTTACTATAAAAAAAGTTGTTTCTTTAGTTGCAGCAAATTTTCCGCATGTAAATATTGTAATACGCTTACCAGATCTGAGTAATGTGGAGGTTTATAGAGATCTAGGAGCTAGTAAAATTATTCCTGAAACATCTGAGATAGGATTGCAGCTAGGTGGAGCTGCACTGAGCCTTAGTGGTATTAGCGAAAGTGGAGTTACGTCTTTAAAAAGTAGATTCAGAAAAGGCAATTACAGTATGTTAAAAGACCTTGGTAGTGATAAAGATGAATAACTACTTCTCTAATTTTATGTACAGAAAGCTTCAAGCTTTATTGAGGTTTTGCCTATAGTAAATTACGCACATAATCAACCAAATTAAGGAAAGTGCAAACCAAGTGATTGCATATTCCAAATGCTTCATTGGCTGTATAGCTACTTTGCTGCCAAAATTGTTCGGCCACAATATACACTTCTCTAGCTTAATACCTAACTCATTGGAAATTTCTTCTGTACTCAGGGTAAACCATGTATTCGAAGCAGTATCGTTCTTGATAAACCAATTTTTGCTTTTACTGCTATTGCAATATAAAACTCCACCTGCAGCTACTTTTTCAATTTTTGCTCTTTCCTCTTTTTTTTCTTTAACTATTCCTTTGTTCACTAGCATATAATTTCCAGTAGTAAGTAGCATAGGAGATAACACATGATAGCCATGTTGTCCTGCAAAAACATATAGCTCTATGTCACTTAGAATCCCATCAATCTTGACATGCCTATAGTTAAATTTTTCAAGGTCGTTATTGGGCAACAGATGAACAACTGGAAGGCTCATACTTTTAATAATATTATTCTTCCAGTTCAATCTGAATACTTGCCATAATCCTAATAAAAAAAGGAGCAAGCAAGGTACAATTAAAATAAATACTATTTTTTTTAACACTCTATATTTGTGTTCTTAAATAGTTTTCAACACCCATTAGTTCAATAAGGTCAATCTGTTTCTCAATCCAATGGAAGTGCTCTTCTTCATTTTTTAACATCTCTTCTAATAACATTACACTAACAAAATCTTTTTCTTTCTCAGCGATAGAAATCGTTTCTTTGATATCCTTAATACCTTTTCCCTCTAATTTCAAATTAGCTTCTAAGATTTTCCGTATTGTGTCTTTTGTAAACTTTCCATCATGCTTTGATATTTCGTTTGTATCCTGAAAATTTGGAACTCCTTTGAATAACAAAATTCTTTCTGCCAACTTGTTTGCATGTTCAAGTTCTTCGTTAAGCTCATTTTTTACCTTTTCTGCAAGTCTATTAATTCCATTGTTTTTGAGAACCGCAAAATGTAAAAGATACTGGCGTACAGAAGTCAGCTCATTGGTCAATAATTTATTCAAATGTTTTACTATCTCTTCATTCATAATCTTCCCTTAGTTCAATTCATCAGCATAATTTATATGATAACGATAGTTATAGCAACTCATTTAATATTTCCTTTGATAACAACCGTATTAAATAGCATGTCGTGGTATGTCTGTTTCTTTTTAGAAAAACAAGCAACTAGATACCAATAGAGGGTGAGCAGCACCATCATTACTTTCAATGCACTCAAGACATTCACTAATACTTCCTGATCTTGCAAAAGTTCAGTAAGGACAACTACTACACTGTTTAACAGAGGAAGAAAAAACTGGGAAGTGCTTCTGTCAAACGCTAAATTCAAGTCTATTTTAGAATTATCTAAATTGATAGTATATATATTCATTAACTGCTGACCAGGAGTTGCTTGGGCCTTTGAAGATATAAAATATGTGAAGTAACTACAATTTACACACATGTATGATAGATGTAAGATCAACGGAGAATCCTCTAATAGCAGTATAATTAATAAAGTTGGAATTAATAAAATTGCTACATCTATTAAATATGCGCAAAAGCGCCTTTTTATGCTGGCAATCTCTGTCATTACCTATCTTCCAAATATTTTATTATGAAATCTGTAAGCTTATCAAAATGTTGAAAACATAACAAATCTTCATAACCGCTTATTGATTGACCGTATATAATAGGTAAACAATTGGCATTTTGTGCACACAGAACATCTGTGATGCTATCACCAACGAAAAACACATTTTCTCTATTTATAGGCAACGTACTCTCTTCTAGTGCAAATAGCAGTGGGGTTGCAGATGGTTTATCTTCTGCAGTATCGCATGACCCAACCACTCTTTCAAAGTAAGAATCTAGTTTAAAATAGGCAACTTCTTTACGTAAATTAGTATTTTTCTTATTACTTACTATTGCTAGATAAACATTGTGGCTTTTCAGTGTCTGCAACATTTTCTCTACTCCTTGATTCAGAGCAATGTTTTGCAATAGTGCATCATCTAAATATTGTTGATATATCTGATTCGCTTTTTTCCACTGATCGCCAAATAAATTGACCATATAGCTCTTTCTCGACTCATGGGAATTTCTATCAGCAGCTTTATTACTATACCCCATTGAGTTTATGGTATGTTTAATAGCATTAAAAATGTTATCTTGAGTGTCAACTAAGGTATTATCCCAATCGAATACTACTGCTAATGGGCTGTTTTTCATTTCTATATTGTTATATATTTTAAGTTAATAAGTAAATAGCATTTTAATGAAAAAGATATAAATAGGACGCTCTACCACAAGTTATGTTAACTGTTTTTTATATAATTAGCTAATATACTGGTTATATGATATGTTTTAATAGGTAATAGGTATGGCCCAGACATCTCAAGAAAGTGTTGAAAAAAAGTTTAAAGACGTCTTTGAACGTTCTCCAGGTGCTTTTCCAGAAGGTACCTCATTAGAAGAGAAGGTTAATTATATCGCAAAAGGAACAAAGGCTCTAAAAGCTGTGAAAAGTAAGGAGCTTGAGAACAAGATGAAAAACGTTGCAGAATTGAATCAGAAACTTGAAAGTCAAGAAGGACGTGCAGATGAAAAAGCACGTCAAGATTTTGAAAGAATTGCTGAGCTTGACCAACAATATAAAGGGAAGGGCATCTTCACAAGTGAAAAAGTTGCAGAGCCAAAAAGTGACAAAAAACTCCAAGACACTCCGAGAAAAACTACAACAGCAGTTAAAGACCTTGAACATAATACACAAAAAAAGACTACTGAAGCTTCTGTGCAAACAGCATCAGAGCACGATTCACAAACCGTTAATCCCTCAGTGAGCAAGAGTTCTGTAAAAGAGAAGCTCAACACTGAGCCGGACAAAAAAGATACCACGCCTCAACCACAAGAAAATCAAAAAGAAGAAGGGTTTTTGAGTCTTCTGAAGCGCTTTGTTAAGAAAATATTAGAAAAATTTTTAGGTGAAGGTGAAAAGGATGTAGAGAATGCTCGTGGCATGAAAGAAGATGCTCAAAGAGATACGTCAAATAACGAAGAGCAACAAAAGAGTAAGCAGCTTGATGAAATTTTAAAGGACAAAAGTGTAAGCGAGGGTTTGAAGCAGGCAACAAAGCTTGAGAACCCGGCAATAACGCCTGTTAATACTCCTAAAGTGAATGAAGTAAACACGGGTCGTGAAAGGTGATCCGCTTTCAAGCTTCATTATACCGCCACGAACCGTCATACCGCCGCGGTATCTCATCCGCTAACAAGTAGCGGGATGACGATTGTCAGGGTGTCATCCCAGTGTCCCTATGATGTCATCCCAGTGCCCTGACTACTTGGATCTAGCAAGCTTTGCTTGCAAATAAGTCTAATACGCGTCGCGTTTTATGCCAAAACACAATTGGAGTTACATGCAAAATAGATCCCAGTGTCAGCTACTCGGATGACAAAAAAAGGAGCACTGGGATGACACCATTTGTTGTATTTAACAAAGTTCGTACTTAGCTTCATGTTAGCTATAAACATTAAGAAATTTACCAAGCGAAAAAAAAGGCAAAAGAAGCCCCAGCTAATATCTATTTTAGAACATTGGCGTTTTTTAAGTCTTAAACACTGCAATTTAGCTGCTTTTAAATGCAACTCACCTTAGTTTAAATGTTTAAGAAATTTACTAAGCAGAAAAAAAGGCAAAAGAAACCCCGTGTTAGCTAGTTGTCACTCCCTAATCCTGCAAATTGGCGTACTATACTGTCTTAAACGACTTATAAGCGCGTTTCAGCTTGTGTAGGTAAAAACCTAGAAATATTGTGAAGACATAAGGTGCACATAGTGCAAAAAATTAAAAATAAGACGCCAACTACGTTGTTTTCTTGCTGTTTAATCTGCACAGATGAAGATAACTGAATACCTTCAGTTTCATGATAAGGGGGCTGGCGGAGTTTGTCAAGTAAGTTTTTTCGTTTCTAACGGTTGTTGCCAAAAACTATGCAAGAAGTCTATTGACAGGTGATTAAATTATAATGTAGCCTATCGCCGTATATCCGGGGGTGGGTTGTTGTGAGGCTTTTTCACTTTTTATTCTTGTTAATGTGTTTTTCTCTGTATTACTATGCGGGTTTTATATTTTCGCCCTGCCCAAAAGCTACGGTTTGCTTTTCACCTGGAGAAGATTGTGCTGTACCGATAATCAACGTAATAGATCAGTCTAAAAAATCTATCTTAGTTCAAGAATATACATTTACTCTTGGAACAGTTGCAAAATCTTTGATTAATGCTAAAGAACGCGGTGTTGATGTTAAAGTCATCTTAGATAAATCGCAACTCTACTCAAAATATAGTGTTATAAATGAATTATTTTCAGGTGGAGTACCAATTTGGATCGATGATAAGCCAAAGATTGCTCATAATAAGATAATGATTGTTGACAATCAAAAAGTCATCACAGGGTCATTTAACCTTAGTAAGACAGCTAAAAAAGGAAATGCTGAAAATTTATTAATTATTACAGATTATCCTGAATTGATTCAGCAGTATGTGAAAAACTGGGAGGCACGAATGTCACAATCTTACAAATACGCTCCCAACTAATCGAGAGCGCTTGCTCAAAATCAGTTTTAAAAACAGCAAGGGAGAGCTTTTTTGATTGATTGGCATAATGATTATGATATAATGAACTAAAAATTTAAGGAATAAAGTAATGGATTATATAAATGATGCTGCCGGTAGCTACACTGCTATTCATGATTTTTTTCAAAACAACGGTGTTGGAGATTACAAAGTTCAATGCAATTATGGTGGGGTGCCGTATGCTACTGATGAGTACGTGCATTCTGGCGATAAATTTTGGAGTAATAATTTCATAGACTCACATTTTGGCAGGGAAATAAAAATGTATCCTCAAAGTGAACTTTTAGCTAAAGAATATGCTGGAAATACGTTGCCAGTTTCAATATCACTAGATAAGGATTTAATAAAAATGAAGGAATGTCAGAAAAAAACGAAATTTGTGGAACTAGAAAGGGAGTCAGGTGATTTAGTGCATGATAAGCAAAAGTATGTAAAGTGTTACACAACAAAGCTATCATATGATGATGTACATATTTACAATAACGATAAAGTTTCAACATTTAGCATAAAATACGACGTGCCAAATGATCCGAAATACAGTTTAAATATAACATTTACAAAGGTTAATGATAATAAACCAGGATTTTGGCAGAAATTTAAAAATATGTTTTAACGTGACCATTCACTGGTTTTTACTCAATCAACCAACAACAGTTAATATCAAATTTTTATAATTAAAAAATATGCTATTTTTTAAAACTTTCATTCTCCTTGACTCTGTCAACTTCACAAAACAACTCTTGGACCAAATGTATCTGGCATAACACCTTTTGGTAACTTGCTACTTCTTTTTTTCCGCATCTCCGACAACAGCCATTGATATTCCACTACATAAGGCTTGATTTTTGGTAGATCAACTTTTTTATGAATAATACTATGCTTCTCCTTAAATTGACCATTTACCCTAAACGCTATTAGCTTCCTTAAAATTTACATTAATGCCTATTTTACCTAAACTGAAGCGTCTTTTCCAATTTTTTCTAGCATCAACTCAGCAGCTTTTTGTTCAGCAATCTTTTTACTAGAAGCGCATGCAGAAACTTTACCATAATCTTCTATGCAAACTGATATAGTAAATTCAGGATTGTGCGCTGGTCCAGTTTGTTTTACAAGCTCATACTCTGGTAAAGGCAATTTGTTTTTCTGAGTCCACTCTTGCAGTGAGGTTTTAGGATCTTGAGGGGGGTCAAGCATGCCTTTAGCTAGCTTTTCCCAATATTGGATAATAAATTTTTCAACATTTTCAAGCCCGCCATCAATATAAATTGCACCTATTAGTGCTTCAAGCGAGTTTTCTAAATTTTTTAAGTTACATCTCCCTCCATTGCAGCGTTCACTATTATTCATGATGATAAAGCTGCCTAATTTTATTTCTTTAGCAACATTAGCAATGGTGTTGCCACAAACTAAATCCGTCTTTCTTTTTGCCAATGCTCCTTCTTTTTCTTCAGGAAATAGTTTAAACAGTGTGGCAGATACAACCATATTCAAAACACTATCGCCCAAAAACTCTAGTCTTTCGTAGCTTACAATCTGGTTTTTGCTATTCCTTTTATTTACGCTTGGGTGAGTTAGTGCCTCTTCTAATATTGCATAATTTGTAAATTTATAATCAATGATCTTAGATATTGCATCATTCAAACTCTTCATACCCATTATTTAAAAGAATAACACTTCCTACCACACCTTTATACCAAAGAATTAGTTTTGTTTTATTAAAATAATACCAACAACTTCCAAAATATACAGTTTAATAGACTTCTTGCATAACCATTATTTGAATAATGATTCATCGATGTTATTCCAGTGTCGGCTACTTAGGTGACAGAGAAGATGCTTAATGTATACAACCCACCACCTCACTAATGTTACTAAATCCATCTCTCCTTATTAGTTCTGCAAGTTCTAGATTAATTTTGTTTACAACTTGAGGTCCGTGGTATATGAGAGCAGTGTACAACTGCACCAAAGAAGCTCCTGCCTTTATTTTTTTATATGCATCAGCACCACTTGAGATTCCTCCGCATCCTACCAACAATATTTTGCCCTTAGTAAGTTTGTACATATCGCTCAATAACTCGGTTGAAAGTTTAAACAGCGGTTTGCCACTCAACCCACCACTCTCGTTGTGGTGGGAATGTAAGTTATTCCGACTGATCGTAGTGTTGCTCACTGTTAATCCGTCAATCTTATATTCCAACGCAAGCTCAGCGATATTTTCTTTCGTTTGCTGATCTATATCTGGTGAGATTTTTAATATTATTGGTATGGATTTAGAATTATCAATTGATTTCCGGGTTAGAGTTACGGATTTCAACAATTCCGATAATTCTTGCTTATTGTGCAGATTGCGTAAATTAGGCGTGTTTGGGGATGAGATGTTCAGCACTATATAATTGCTTTTTCCATATACTATCTTTATTAAGTCAACATAATCGCTGATTTGGTCCTTTGATGTACTGTTTTTTCCTATGTTGATGCCAAAAATGCAATCATCAAGCTTGGTTTTATCTATTTGTTTAAGAAAGTAGTCTATTCCTTTATTGTTAAATCCCAATCTGTTAATTACCCCTTGATCTTTAATTAACCGAAAAATTCTTGGTTTTTTGTTTCCATATTGTGGATTACGAGTTACAGTACCAGTTTCAATAAATCCAAAACCAAATGAAAGCATAGGCCTTATAACTTCTGCATTCTTGTCAAAACCTGCAGCCAGACCCACGGGGCTTCTGAGCTTATTACCAAAAAAATTCACACTCAAAGATTCTGGTAGCTCTATAGGATTCTTATAAGGTATTTTCTTTAATGCCATAATTGCCAAAGAGTGAGCAACTTCGGGCGGCAGTAAAAACAATAAATCACGTAATATCATTTTGTAAAACACTTTGCTTATTTTTAGTTTATTTTTTACCATGAAACGCTATAAGAGTATAACCATAACTTGAAAAGAAATTGATTTTACTTATGAATAATTTTCTCTATAGGTTACACACTTAAAGCTACTGTTGAATTGAGCAACTTTTACAAGATATAGAAAATGAAAGAGGCCGGGACCGGAATTGAACCGGTATAAAAGGATTTGCAGTCCTCTGCATAAGCCATTCTGCCACCCAGCCGTTTTTTATGTGTAGATATCCATTATATCTTTTAGCATAGATAAAGCTTCCTCCCTTTTGCGTTGGAAAGTGTTACGTCCAATGATTGAACCATTACCACCACCCTGCTTAATTTCTTTCGCTTCATTGCATATGTCATTCACTGATTTCGACTCGCCACCAGAAAAAACTACTATTCTTTTTCCTGCAAAACAAGATCTTTTAACATATTCAATTCTTTTAGGTAATAATTCAATATTTTCTGTTTCTATTTTCTCCCTTTCCAAATATTTAGTTGGAAGTTTTACTTTTATTATATTAGCGCCAAGCAAAGCTGCCATGTGTGCAGCATAGGCAATAACATCAACCGCTGTTTCACCTTCTTTGGAAATTCCTTCACCGCGTGGATAAGACCATAACACTACTGCAAGCCCATAAGATTTGGCTTCAGCTACGATTTCACGGGCTTCTTCCATCATATCGAAACACTTAGCAGAACCAGGATATATAGTAAATCCAACAGCCAAGCAGCCCAAACGCAGTGCATCTTTCACAGAAGAGGTTATTGCTTGATCAGAAGTCAGATTCTTCGAATGTAAGGAGTTGGAACTATTAAGTTTCAAAATAAGTGGGAGCATTCCAGCATAAGTTGAAGCACCAGCTTCAATCATACCAAGTGGAGCAGCATATGCACTTACTCCCGAATCAACTGCAAGCTGAAAATGATAATGTGGGTCATAAGCATCAGGGTTAACTTCAAAACTTTTTATTGGCCCGTGTTCAAACCCTTGGTCTACAGGGAGAATTACTAATTTGCCAGTGCCGCCAAGCTTTCCATGCATGAGAATACGAGTAAGATTTGCTTTTACCCCAGGGTTTTCACTTTCGTAGTAGCTTAGGACTTGTTTTACTTTATCACTTATCACTATAATTCAAATTGAATTTAAGTTATAGATTGTAACAAAGATGAAGTTCAATACAAGGATTTTAAACTATATCAAAAGCAATTTTATTTTCTACTTTATTCATATAGATTCTTAATTTCTTTCCTTTTATTAATTTACGATTCAGTATTTCTTCCGCTAAGTAACTTTTTATCTCTTTTTCAATAAGTCTCTCTATCGGACGTGCTCCCATTTCCTTACTATAACCCATTTGTACAAGATAAGATTTCACTTCATCCTCTACCAAGCAGTTTATGCCTTTTTGCGTCAGCTGCTTTTTCAGTTCCTGAATAAATTTATCTACAATATGCAGAATTATATCCGCATTTAAGTCAGAAAAAGAAATAATCGCATCAAGACGATTACGAAATTCAGGGCTAAAAACCTGTTCTATCGCTTTTTCACTATCACCAGTGTTAAATTTTTTATGCCCAAAGCCAACAAAACTTTTGCTGCGTTCAGCTGCTCCTGCATTAGTTGTCATAATTAAGATTATATTGGAAAAGTTAACTTTACGTCCGTAAGTGTCTGTAACGCAACCATAATCCATAATTTGTAGCAATATATTATAGATATCGCTATGAGCCTTTTCAATTTCATCAAGCAGCACAACACTATATTGATTATTAGATACAGACTCTGTGAGTAATCCACCCTGATCATAACCTACATATCCAGGAGGAGAACCAATCATCCTTGATATCGTATGAGACTCAATATATTCGGACATATCAAAGCGTATAAGATTCATGCCCATGCTTTCTGCTAATTGTTTTGCTAGCTCGGTTTTACCAACACCGGTTGGCCCTGCAAAAAGATAATTTGCTAAAGGCTTATTGTAATTTCTCAACCCAGATTTAGCAATTTTAATAGAATTAACAAGAGATTCTATTGCCTGCTCTTGGCCAAAAATCACCTTCTCTAGATTAGCTTTTAAATACTTTACTTTCTGCAAATCATCAGATTCAGATCCGCAAGGCACATTTGTAATTCTAGTAATAGTATTCTTAATATCTCTACTATTTACAATTTTACCCCTGTTTCTTAGCAATTTACAATATGCCCCTGCCTCATCAATAACATCAACCGCTTTATCAGGTAATATTCGCCCAGTAATATACTTATGCGAAAGTTCAGCCGCAGACCTAATGGCATTCTTTGTATAATATACTCCATGATACCCTTCATAGTAGTGCTTTATACCATCTAGTATCTTTATCGTTTCGTTAACAGAAGATTCCTTAACATTAATTTTTTGAAACCTCCTCGCTAATGCTTTATCTTTTTCAAAACTATTGCTGTATTCTCTATATGTAGTTGCACCTATACAACGCAGTGTACCTCTTGCAAGCGCAGGTTTGAGTAGGTTACCTGCATCAAGAAAGCTACCACTTGTAGAACCTGCTCCAATGATAGTGTGTATTTCGTCAATAAAAAGGATAGCACCTGGTTTTGCCTCAATCGCTTTTATTATAGATTTTATTCTCTCTTCAAAATCACCTCTATAGCGTGTCCCTGCAAGGAGTGACCCTAAATCCAAAGCATAAATTATACTGGACCTGAGCGCACTTGGAACACTGTTTTCAATGATTTTGAGTACCAAACCCTCAACTATTGTGGTTTTGCCAACACCTGGATCTCCAACATATAAAGGGTTGTTTTTTCTACGCCTCAATAATATTTCTATAGTGCGATTTAATTCATAATCACGACCAATAACATAATCTATTTTTTTGCTTCTTGCATAGTCATTTAAATTTTTACAATAACTTTGTAGAATTTCCTCATCTTTTAGTAGCTCACCTTTATTTACTGTAGTAGGAGCATCATTATTTTTATCAAGTTTTACTTTATGATTAGTGGTGTATTCATCTATATCGTTAGAGTATTTCATGTTAGATATGTGGTAAATCAAATTGGAATCTTTCGCACTTTGTTTCTGCAATAGATCTTCAACGTATAAATCTTGCCCAGACAAAATTTCTACTAGAACACTTGCTCCATTTATTTCTTTTTTCCCCAAGCTATGAGCCCGTATTATTGCTCTGTGTATTATGCATTGAAACATTGAGCTAGGTTTAACTCCACTGATAATCAATTCAGAACTGCTTTGTAAAAACCCTTTTATATTATTATTATAATCATTAGCCTTAATATTGCATCTTGATAGAATGTTATCCATACTGATGATTTCATCGGCTCTGATATTACATCTTGATAAAACGTAATTTACATCCACGTCTTTAGTTAACGCCAGCAATAAATGTTCTACTTTCGCATATTTAAGATTAAAATTAGAAGCAATGAATAGTGCTCTATTCAAACTTGCCTCTAAGTTTTTGGAAATCATCTCCTATTCTCTTTAAAAGTGGGAACTCATATATAATGAATAGCACACAATTATTAAAAAAATTGAAATCCAGCAGTTCGCTGTAGCCAATTTGAATCCCACTCTGGATCTACGTCATAGCACCGCAATATCTCAGCATAGATTCCGCTAATGAGTAGCGGAATGACGAGTTTTACGCTTATCAAATTGTAGGTAAATCCTATTTAATACGCTTTTTCTAGTACTCTGCTTTTCTTCTTAAATGCATTGATCTTTTTTCTACCGTATTTAGTCTTTAACGTACTTGGCCTTTTAAAGACCTTTTTGCTGTTACGTTTTTTAAATTGCACACTACAATCAAAATTTAGCTCTCCTTCTTTGTCTGCCAGTGCAGGCAGTCTTCTCTTATCTTGAGGTGTAACAAAAGATAGCGCATACCCTTCAGCTCCAGCGCGTGCAGTTCTACCTATACGATGAATATAGTCAGCTTGCGATTGTGGTGCATCATAATTGATAACATGTTGAATGTGGGGAATATCAAGGCCGCGAGAAGCAACATCTGTTGCAACCATGATTTGATTACGGCCACGACGAAAAGAATTAATGACCCTTTCGCGCTTGTGCTGCCTTAAATCACCATGAATTGCTAAAGCGCTATAGTCATCTTTGTGCAATCTGTTAGCTAGCTGATCCGCTCCTCGCTTTGTTTTGACAAAGATAATGATTGATCCTTCGCGCTGACATAGTTGTGTAACAAGCTTTTCATATTTTTCTGATTCTGATGCATAAACAATTTCTTGCTTAATTTTTACAGAAGTTGTAACCTCACAATCAACAGAAATACGTTCTGGTCGATTAAGGTACTTCTCAGCAAGTTTTACTATATCTCCAGGAAGAGTTGCAGAAAACATAAGAGTTTGCCTTATTTTAGGCAAATGCTTCATAATTTCTTCAATCTGAACTCCAAAGCCCATATCAAACATACGATCCGTTTCATCAAGCACAAGAACGCTAACATTGCGAGTAATCAAAGTTTTACGCTCAATATGGTCTATAATACGACCAGGAGTACCTATTACAATTTGTGGTTTTTTCTGAAGCTGATTTAGCTGCCTAAAAATAGGCTCACCACCAATCAACAAAGCGACCCTTAGTGCAGAATTTTGAGATAAGAGTTTTCTTATCTCATTTGTTACCTGATGCGCAAGCTCTCTGGTTGGCACGATGACTAAATCTGAACCAGTGTTAGGCTCATTCAGCAACTTAGCAACCAACGGAATAGCAAATGCTAAAGTTTTTCCAGTCCCCGTTTGAGCAGATCCGAGAATATCTTTACCTTGTAGCGCTAAGGGAATCGCTTGTATTTGAATCGGAGTTGGGACGAAAAGATTATTTTTATCTAGAGCTTGTCTAAGCGAAGCTGGGAGACCCATCTCATGAAAATTATTCACAATACGTTAATCCTGTTAAAAGACTTCATAATAGATTAATCTTCCAATCTTAAATTTATTGCAGATTTTTTATCTTCTCCGTTTCTACCGCGCTCCTCTTTAACCTCATAACTCACCCTTTCTCCTTTTATTCCCTTCTCTTTATTCTCTCCTTTAAGTGCCTCAGGTCTTATTCCCGAACGTTCCAATGTGCTAATATGTACAAAAACGTCACCCCCTTTACCTTCTGGCTTGATGAAACCATAGCCTTTTTCGGCATTAAACCATTTTACATTACCAAATTCCATTTAAACAACTCCTAAATTATTAACTAACATTACTAATGTGATGAAAAACTTTGAAATTACGATTGAGAATGCTTTAAGCTTAGCTATTGAAACTAAACCTTTATACTCCATAGTCTATTCTTAACATTACATGACAATAATACACAATTGTTGTACTTGATGCAAATAAATTTTTTAATCGTTAAGCGAACCTGCAACCGTCATTTCGCTAACTTTAATCGTTGGTGAATTAAATTGCCCACAAAAAGTTAGATCATCTGCAACGACTAAATTGCTAAACATATCCTTCAAATTGCTAGCAATGGTAATCTCATGTATTGGATACGTTATTTTTCCATTTTCTATAAAAAATCCGGAAGCGCCTTGGCTGTAATCGCCATTGATTAAATTGACACCAAAACCAAATAAATCAGTTACATATATTCCCTCTTTCACTTCCTGAATTAATTCTTCAAACGATACATCACCATTCTCAATGTAGAGGTTACTAGCTGCAGGAATAACTGCAGCATTACTTGCACGAGTTGCACTTCCGGTTGTTTCTGAGTCTAATTTTCTAGCCGAGTATAAGTCTAAAATCCAATTTTGTAATATTCCGTTTTTTACAAATATATTTTTCTTGCTAGTTATCCCTTCTCCATCAAATGGTCTCGATGCTATGCCTCTTGGCAACAATGGATCATCGATAATATTAATTCTATCGTTGAAAATCTGAGCGTTTAAACTACCCCTCAAGAAAGAACTGTTGCTTATAATACTGCTCCCATTTATAGCAGAAGCAAAACTTTTTACTAGCCCTTTTGCTGCTCTTTTTTCAAAAATAACTGGAAATTTACCAGTTTTCATTGTACGTGAATTCAATTGATCAACTGCTCTTTTTGCTGCTTCTTTTCCCATTAACTCTGGCAACTTTAAATCACTAAAATTACATGCTATATCATAATCGTAACCAACCTTCATTTCACTTTCTCTTCCAGCAACAACAGAGACCTGATTAGCAAAGGTTGATTTACTAAACGAGCCAATAAAACCAGAAACAGTCGATAATACTGTATTCACTAAAGCGTATGAAGAAGAGGCTCCTTCAGAATTAGTGATACTCTTATGTGCAAGGGCTGAATTTTCTGCAGCTTCAGCAATTTCTTTTAGGTTATCAACGGTTACAACATTATTATCTGAGATACTTAAATCTGCAGAAGAGATATAATTACTACCATTTACAGCAAAATTAATGCAAGGATCTTCTGGCGCATTCTTTGCCATTTCTACCACTTGGCTTACTGTATCACTCAGATTATTCAAATCGTTTGTAGAAATATACGCAGCTTTGTTTTTACCTGCTATAGCTCTGATTCCTACAGTGCAATTTTTAGATTGTGATATTTGCTCAATTTTTGATAGACGCTGAGAAACTGAAGTCTTATTAGTTTCATATATTGTAACTTCCGCATCTTGATTTTGCTTTTTTATTAGTTTAGTAATATCTGCTGCAATATTTAATATATTCATTTTCTATTCCTTAGATTTCTATAAAGATTCTGCACCACCTATAACTTCAATTAAATCAGTCGTAATCGCTGCTTGACGAGAACGATTATAAAGCAATGCTAATTTGTTCAGTATCTCTTTAGTGTTTCTGTTTGCTGATTCCATAGCAACCATTCTAGCACTATTCTCACTCGTTGCACTTTCAAGTAAAGCAGAGTAAAGAGCAATTACAACGTAATCTTGAACTAAAGATTTTAAAATAAATTCAATATTTTGTGGTTCATACTCATAGCCGTAATCTGTTGTTGGACCAGCCAGAGAGCTATCAATCAAGGATGAGTCTTTACTCCATGGTTTTATTGTTTCCAACATTGGTTTTTGCGTGAAGGTATTATAGAATTTACTATAAAAAACTTTAACTTTATCGTATTTACTTAAATCTATACCATCAACCAAAGCTTCTACGTGCTTTAACGTGATTCCCTTACTATTTTCAATTTTTAAGATACTTTTAGAGTCAAATCTATTTTTACCTACATCAAAAGCTTTTTTACCAAGAAATACAATATCTACTTTTTTGCCATTTGCGATTGACTTATTTACACGCTCTTGACTAAATTTGACAATAGAAGAGTTAAAGTTGCCGCACAAGCCACGATCAGACGCAATAATGAATACTAGGTAAGAACCGTCGTTACTGACATTTAGAATTTTTGCCAGTAATTCTTGATCAACTGATAGCATTAATGAAAAAATAATGTTATGCAGCTTAGATACATATAATTTTGAATTTAATAACTTCTTTTGGCTTTGTAACAACTTTGCTGCAGAAACCATTTGCATTATTTTCGTGGTTTTCTGTACAGACCTAATATTCTTAATTCTTAAGGATAATTCCTTTAAGCTCTTCATTTTGTATACAACCCTGATTTATTAAAATATATAACTGTTAGTGTCTAAAAGCAAGTTTTTTTGACATTAAAACCAAGTCTAGCTAAGAAACTTGCAGGTTTATTGTTTGGAGATAAGGATTATATTAAGAAAGTGCTCTAACTTCAGCAATATCAATGTGAAAGTAGCCTAATGGTAATTTCTACACTTTGTGGAATTTTATAATATATAATAAACACAATTAAAACTATTACAACTTGAACACTTATGATCCCATTGTTCTAGTTCCCTGTTACAATTTTTACATTTCCAGCCTGGATCAGGCAAAGCTTCTGAGTCCATCTTGTTTAGCCAATAAATTACCTTGTCGTGTTCTTGCAATGTAACCTTGAGTTGTATTACAATAAAGTAGATTGACATGTAATTAGCTTTTTTCATAGCAGTGTCTAAATATTGACTTGCAAGATCATATTTACCTGAACTCATTGAGGACAAAGCAAGTAAACAGTAACTAAAATAATAATCAGGGCGTAAGTTGTATAGTCTTTCAGCACCTTTACTATTTAAATTGATGTACATTTTAGCTGACTGAGGAGTAGGATTTACTGTATACTCTGCCTCTAGCACTGCAGAAGCTTTTCTGATTTTTCCAAGTTTAATATATAATTCTGCCTTTAAATAATTGATGGGCTGAAAAATTGCACTATAACGTTGTGCTCTAAATAAAGACTTTATAGCCTCCTTAAAATTTCCTTTACTTTCATATTGCTTTGCTAAAGCGCAATAAAACACTGCAAACATTTCTTTATGATCAAAGGGGAGAAAAATATTGGACTTAACTGCTTCCTTCAACCTCAAAATTGCATTAATCCAATCTTCTTTCAATATGCAATGCTCTATTTGAAAGGGAATAGATAGCATTTTATCGTTAATTGAACTAGAGCAATATTCTATAAATTTTTGAAAGACTACTTTTTCTTGTTTGAGGTGGACAATCAGCTTATTGGCTAGAAGTAGAGCTAAGTTACGATTTTTATTTGCAATATTTGTTAAACCGTTACTGAAAAAGCTGTAATTTCCCGTCTTACCTGAGTTAAAGAGCTTTATTAAAGACAACCTATCGCTCTCCTCACTCAGACTTTTAACTAGCTTTTGGGCATTCTCTATATTGTCTAAGTCTATGCTAAAGAAAGCTTCAAAGAGAAGCAATTCTTCCCTATCCCTTCTTCTATTTCTTATGTTGGCAAATGTTGATGAAATGGAGGAAAAAAAGCGTACAAGTGTAATTAATAAAAATAATAAAACTACACAAGTAAAAATAATGAAATATAGATCAATACTTATAGTGTAATTGCCTAATTCCAATTTTATTACTTCACCACTTACCTTGACCCATATACCAAATAAAAACGAAAAAGCGAAAATTATAAAATAAATCATGAGATATATTGTAATAAGTGATGATATATTGTTGAAATATTCTTAGAAGCTACAATAAAACCATTCAATTTATTCAGCCATGGCTTGAATTCTGAATGCGTTAAATTGCTTACTGTAACAGTTATATTTTGCCAATCATTATCATTTATTGACTCCTCAATTTCTGCGAATTTTACTCTTAATGGATCATTTCGGTCGTCTACCTTTATCCAGTTTGAAATGATTTTTTTAGACAATGTACTTTTGTTGTAATCGATAGTATCAATAGTTTTTTCAAAAGATAACTTCAATTCGTGTAAGGTATTTATCTCTTTCAAATTTTCTAATTCATCTACTGCATTTTCTATCTCTGGATCGTCAAGCTCTGATATCAAAGGCTTTATTGAATTTATATGGTTATCAAATTTTGCTTCTCGCAATAACGAATTCTTCATTTTAACCACAAGTAATAGCAATTTTGCAAGGTTCTTACATCTTGAGTTATTATCACCTTGCTCACATTGAGTATGCTGACTTCTCTTGAGGTCAAATATCTTTTTTTCTATTCTAGATTGATTAACTTCAAGCAACATTCTAAATTCATCCATGTTTTCCGTTAAAGCTTTCACATTGTTTTCACTCTCTTGCTGATTTATTTTTAAAAAGATTATGTTATTTATTGTGATGTAACCGGTAAATAACAATACAATTAAGAACCAACCTATGTACTTTTGCTGAGTATCATTCATAACGTAATATCTCCGCAGGATCTTGTGCAGCTGCCTGTAATGCAGGAGCAATTGTCGCTAAAAATGATAAGAATAATGCAAGTGCAGAAATGTTCACTACATCTTGAGGAACTAATATTACTGGCAAACTTGAAAAAAAGTATATCATAGGATCAAACAGCTTGACATTAGTAATGTTTTCTAAAAACACTCTAATGCTTTCGATATTGAGAGAAAAAAAGACACCTATAATACAGCCAAGACAAGTTCCCGTAAAACCGATTAATAGACCACAAGCACAAAATATGCGCATAATGCTTCCACTTGTTGCACCAAATGTACGCATAATTGCAATCGCGGATTTCTTTTCTTGCACTATCATCATTAAATTTGAGATAATATTAAACGCTGCTACAACTATAATCAAAGTAAGAATTAAAAACATCACATTTCTTTCAGTTTTTAAAGCACTAAAATAATGGCTTTGCTGTGATTGCCAACTTTCAGCTTCCATTCCTATTTCTTTTTCTATAGCATCTGCCAGCTTATCAGCTCTAGTAACGTCGTCTACAAGTACTTCTATATTTTTTATGCTATTTTCATAATTAAAAAAGGCTTGTGCTGATTTTAGAGGCATATATATCAAGGTATTATCATACTCAAACATACCCATATCAAATATTGCTATAACTTTATATTTTTTCATTCGTGGCATTTCACCAAGTAATGCATCAAATTCTTCAGATGATATAAACGTAATTTCGTCGCCATAGTCAATGTTCAAAGCTTCTGCCAATCGTGCTCCTATTATTATCCCTTCATCAAATTTTTTTACATCACCTATAATTACATTATTTGTAACGGCAGTACTATCAAGCAAGTCTTTAGTTGACACACCTCGCACTACGCTACCTGCAATTTTACCATTTGCTGCAATAATGACTTGATCATTGGTCATAGGAGTAGCTTTTAATATACCAGGAATTCTCTCAATAGATTTTGAAACTGCGTAGTAATCTGAATTTATGTTCCTATCAAAATAAACGTTAATATGGCCATCAATGCCAAGTATTGAGTCAAGCAACTTTGCTCTGAATCCGTTCATCACAGACATCACCACTATTAGTGTTGCAACTCCAAGGGCAATGCCGATAATAGAGAACAAAGTCATTATAGAGCAAAATCTGGCATTTTTCGCTCGCAAATAGCAAGCAGCCATAGTAATTTCAAAGGCAATGGACATTACAAAATATTTTGAGGTTAGACATTATATTTTTGAAACTTCGTATAATTGTAGACTTTTCTTTATTTGAAAACTAGAGATTTTTGCTTCCTTAAATTTAGCAGACTTATAGAGTATCTTTAACATTAGAATTTCAAAATCTTCCATATACATCATCCAACCTCACTATATCATTATCAGATAAATGCTCTCCTATCTGAAATTCAACTATTTCAAGTGGAAAGCTTGTGCTTCTATTTTCAATCCTATGGGAAACTTCCCTTGGGATTTCTATCATATGGTCTTTTACTATAGCATATTCTTTGTCGTCTAAACTAACATACCCAACTCCTGATAGTACCATATGGTATTCATCTCTATAGTGATGGAATTGCTTAGAAGTGCAGCTTAATGGATTTATAAAAAGATATTTTATGAGAAAATTTTCGCTCATTAAAATTATACTACAAAATCCCCATGGTTTAACTTCTTTCCTTATCGCCTTTACTTTCTTAACTTTATGAATAAATGAAATTAGACTTTTATTTGGTTGCTTACAAGCTCCACCCAATAAATTTTTATTACTTTCTGTCGTTGAAACTGGTTCTTTTTCTCTAATCACATGCTGAAATGGCACCGGTTCTTTACTAAACTTCTCACTCAATTCTAAAACTGAATTCCAAGTTCCAACATCCAACCAATCGAAATTAGCTTCTATCATTGCAACGTTTTTTGCTTTCTCCATCACCAAATAATCAATGGATATGTCTTTAATTCCTGCAAAATCTTGTTGTTTTAAATATAGAAATCTCTCTTGCGGTGTGAAATGTTTAAAACATGAATTGTAAAGATTCAGGGCAGATTTTTTGATCTCATCTATGTAGCGTTTTGCTTTAAACACAAATATTCCAGAGTTCCAATAATGATCGTTACTTAACTTACGCTCGGGTTTTTCTGTAAAATCTTTCACTATATGATATTTTTCTTTCTGATCATAAACTGCATTTATATAACCGTATTCAGAATTGAATTCATTAGGCTTAACCCCAAAAGTGACTATAGAGTTAGTTTCAGAGGCTAACTTAGACGCTTTTTGAGTAGAAGCATAAAAACTATTCAAATCACCTATGAAATGATCTGAAGGCAGAATTAACATTGTCTCGTTTTCATTGCAGAGAAGCGCAGCAATTAATATTGCCGCTGCTGTTCCAATTTTCACTGGTTCGAAAATCACTTTATATTCTTGCAGTGCATGCAATTCCTCCATCACTAATGACTCGTACTGTATATTTGTAGCAATTATGGGCGGCATATAATCGCTTTTCAGCCTCAACAAAGTGTTGTGAAACATAGTGTTCTGACTAAATATTTTCTGAAATTGCTTTGGCTTAGATAAAGGCCAAAGTCTGCTACCACTACCACCACACAATATTACAGGGCGCATTTAGTTAAGATATTAATTAAATAATTAATATCTTATACTGAGGGCAAAATACATGCAAGTTTTTGTTGTGGAATAGTTAATAAAGAAAGTAAATGTTGATTTAAAGTAATTGCTAATGAGAGTGATCATGTGTAGCGCCTTGCCCTTGCTGTGAATTTCTTCTATTTTGTAATTCCTCAACATGACCTTTTCTTTTATCACTTAATATTTCATTACCCTTATTTTGTTCTTCCTCAGGACTCTTTAGTATTTCATTACTCTTGCTAACTTCTTTATCATTCCCTTGTTTCTTTGGCCTTCTAGCGTTAAGCTCATCCCATGTGCCCACTATACTAAGTGGCTTATGATCCTTTTGCCCTGGCTTTAGCCTTTCTCCACCCTTAATAACATTAAAGTCACTTTTTGCTTCTTCCCAACATCCTTTCAATTGGTGTTTCCACATAGTGAAGTAAGCATCACCATATTTTTTCTCATTTGCTACAAACAATAAAATTGGAGCCTTAAGTATGGTAGCTCCCATATCCACTAAATTTTTTACTGCCGCTGCAGGAGTGAATAAAAGATAACCAAAAGACTTTGCAATTGGGTTTTGTTTGCTTATTAAATGCTCCCCTAACTTTATAGGAAGAGAAGTCAACAATTTAGTACAAACTTTAGCCAAGCTTGTAGCAAAAACGATAGGAACAGATATAAGACTTTTATCTAGCTCTAGATTACCATTCTGATCTCTAATTTCTGAAAAATGGGTGCTTAGCTTCTTGTAATCACTAGTGTATAATAATTCTCCATTTCTTCCTTTTTCATCAACAACTTCCTGAACTTTACCTTCTTTATTTTTTACCTCTTTAGTTAGCACAGAAGAATTAGTTAATTCAAATGGATATTGAGGATCCTTAGTTTTTTCAGCTTCAAAAATTGGCACGTGTTTTTTCAAATCCATTCTCGAAAAGCCTAATGGCTCAAAATATGACTTATGCAACTCATTTATCGGAATTTGCTTACCCTGATTGTCTATATAATTGATAGTAAAATAAGATCTATCATTATCTTTATCTTTGGTAACTAAAGATAATCTGAAACTTGGTTGTTCTCCATTCTCATCTTTTTGACCATACAAAAGTTTATAGGTTGGATTTTTATCTTTATCTAGTATAGCATTTCCATGCATATCCCTGTTTTCTATGATTTTAGCAGACTGTACAATTTGATCATAATTTTTTGGATACTGGCATTTCCTTCCATCATACATCATTACCTTTCTAAGGTCTTCGACGTAAACTTGAGATTCAGGTGAAGTAAGCAGACCTTTTGCTTTAAGTGTAAGATCTATTGCTCCCTTTTTTAATGCTTCAAACATATTGTCAAACCAAAATCGCTATAATGCTATAGTTCAATAATAAAACTAGTACACTAATAATATATTAACACAGCACCGGTGATTTTACAAGAAAATATGCCTGTAGAAGATAAAGATTGTAAAAGCGAGGGTTATATAAGTAATGCTTGATAAGTACTTTATGCATGTAATTGTAAAAATCCTCAAAGGTACGCTGTGTATATAATCTTCGCATACTACCTGCATTCCAAGAACTGCGTGCCAAAAAATGCAAAACAACAATACAACAAAAAATAAAAGCTCTAGAGGGTGATTAATAAATTTTTCACTAAAAGACAAAGAGCTATCAGTATAAAATGTGCAAGAAAATGAATAGATAAACCAAGAAAACAGGAACAGTAAAATTACCGCAGAAACACGCTGAACCCACCAATGATGTACTGAATTTCCAGACTGACTCATATAAACATAAATAAAAAAGCCATAGTAGAAAGAAGTAGCGTTACTGTCAGCAGTATAGCACTCCTTGAAACGCCAGTAATTTCTAAATTAAGCCCAGCATCCCACAATAAATGACGAATACCATTAAGAAAATGATATACAAAACTTATAAAACATAAGACATAAGCTAATTTAGCAACAGGAGTGAATAATAATGCATTTAAGTACCTTACTATAAGTAACTCAGGAAAGTAAACATGTAATATGAAATACCAAGAAAGTATCATTAATAAAAGGAATAGCAAGATACCAGTCAATCTATGCATAATAGAGAAAAAACTAGTAACTTGTACTTTATATATTTGTAAATGTGGAGAAAGAGGTCTATCACTCATAAAATTCCGTTATCGGGAAATTAAAATAAAGTAGAAGTAAAGACAGCAGTATAGCACATAACAACACCATCATTAAAAATGGTAAGTTATGCGCAAAGCCTAAGGAGGTAATCCAGCTGCAGATTCCCCTACTGCTACCTTGTTACGACTTCACCCCAGTCACCGATCCCACTTTAAATAACTCCCTCCTTGCGGTTAGGTCGTTAGCTTCGAGTGAAACCAATTCCCATGGCGTGACGGGCAGTGTGTACAAGACCCGAGAACGTATTCACCGTGGCGTGCTGATCCACGATTACTAGCGATTCCAACTTCATGCACTCGAGTTGCAGAGTACAATCCGAACTGAGATGGCTTTTAAGGGATTAGCTTAGCCTCGCGACTTTGCAGCCCATTGTAGCCACCATTGTAGCACGTGTGTAGCCCACTCCATAAGGGCCATGATGACTTGACATCATCCCCACCTTCCTCCAGTTTATCACTGGCAGTTTCCTTAAAGTCCCCAGCATTACCTGATGGTAACTAAGGATGAGGGTTGCGCTCGTTGCGGGACTTAACCCAACATCTCACGACACGAGCTGACGACAGCCATGCAACACCTGTGTGAAACCCGGCCGAACCGACCCTATCCCTTCGAATAGGTATAATTTCCATGTCAAGGAGTGGTAAGGTTTTTCGCGTTGCATCGAATTAAACCACATGCTCCACCGCTTGTGCGGGTCCCCGTCAATTCCTTTGAGTTTTAATCTTGCGACCGTAGTCCCCAGGCGGAATGTTTAACGCGTTAGCTGTAATACAGAAAGTAAAACTTCCCATATTTAACATTCATCGTTTACAGCGTGGACTACCAGGGTATCTAATCCTGTTTGCTCCCCACGCCTTCGCGCCTCAGCGTCAGATTTGAACCAGATAGACGCCTTCGCCACTGGTGTTCCTCCTAATATTTACGAATTTCACCTCTACACTAGGAATTCCTCTATCCTCTTTCAATCTCTAGATTAGCAGTTTTAAAAGCAATTCCAAGGTTGAGCCTTGGGATTTCACTTTTAACTTACTAATCCGCCTACGCGCCCTTTACGCCCAATAATTCCGAATAACGCTAGCCCTCTCCGTATTACCGCGGCTGCTGGCACGGAGTTAGCCAGGACTTCTTCTGTGAGTACCGTCATTATCTTCCTCACTAAAAGAGCTTTACAACCCAAAGGCCTTCTTCACTCATGCGGCATGGCTGGATCAGGCTTTCGCCCATTGTCCAATATTCCCCACTGCTGCCTCCCGTAGGAGTCTGGACCGTATCTCAGTTCCAGTGTGGCTGATCATCCTCTCAGATCAGCTATAGATCATTGCCTTGGTAGGCTATTACTCCACCAACTAGCTAATCTAATATAGGCTCATCTAATAGCAATAAATTTTTCCCCCGTAGGGCGTATACGGTATTAGTTGCCGTTTCCAACAATTATTCCGTACTACTAGGTAGATTCCTATACATTACTCACCCGTCTGCCACTAAGTTATACCATAGCAAGCTACAATATAACTCCGTTCGACTTGCATGTGTTAGGCCTGCCGCCAGCGTTCATTCTGAGCCAGGATCAAACTCTCAAATTTAGACTTCAACCTATAAAAGGTTGAGGGTACATCGGATAAATCCGACAAAAAATAATTTAGCTTAATACTGCTGTCTTTATTTCTACTTTAGAAATATTTTAATCTCCAACTATTCAAACAACTTTAAGAATATTATTATGTGATATAATCACTATGTCAATATGTTTTTGCAAATCAAAAGCATTAATGTATAAATATATAACTATTTGGAATATTACCATGAAAAAATACATCTTTCTGCTTGCACTCGCGCCAATGTTAGTTGGCATCACATTATACTTATTGCGCAACATTGATAACACAAAACAATCTATAACTGCAGGTGACAAGTTTTACGAAGTATTATTCTTAAAAAAAGATAATAAGCCGCTGCTAGAAGAAATAGATTCAAATTGGGAGTATTTAGCAAATTTTGAACGCGCATTCAATCATATCTCAGATTCAATGCCAACAGACACAGCATCTATTTATAATGATTTGGCAGATGATAAAGATGCTCCTAATGTTTTGCGTGAGTTAGCACAATATTTAGAAGTAATGAGCTTACTTCACTCCAACGGTGAAAAAATAAATAAAGATAAAATTGATAATTTAGAATCAAGCACAGTGTATCCTTATTCAAGCCAAGAAGCTATTGCTGTAGTAAAGATACACAATAACGACGTTAAGGGTGCAACTGAAATATTGCGTTCCCTATTAAATGATAGAAAATGCCCTATCCTAATCAAAGCTAATGCACAAGAATTACTCAGGATATATGGGAGTTAACTCATTGGACTTTTTGCATAGCTTTTGGCAGCGCATCGGATGAAACGAAAAAACTTACTTGACACCCTTCGCCAGCCCCCTTATCATGATAGTGAAGCTATTGTATTTGCTTTCGCCAATCTGCAGATTAAAAGGTAAGGATTACTTAATGTATCGGCGTCTTATGTTCAATTTTTTGCAGTATATAGATACTGTATGTCTTTACAAAACTTCATCTACATCTAGATTTTTATCTAAATAAGCTGAACGCGCTTATAAAGCGTTACAAGACATCAAAAAATGCCAATACTCGACAGAGATAGTAAAAGACTAGCTAACTCGGGGATTCTTTGTCTTTTTTTCTGCTTAGTAAACTTCTTAAACATTTGCAGCGTAAGTTAGTTGCAATTAAAAGCAGCTTAATCTTGCTTGTCAAGCGTTTAAAACATAAAAAACGCCAATATTTTAAAGCGGATAATAACCCCAGGGTTTCTTTTGCCTTTTTTTTCATTTGGTAAATTTTTTAAATATTTATGGCTAAAGATTGCACGAATGTTGCAATTACAAAAACGATTTCTACTAGGGTATCACGCACTGGGATGACACCATTCTTTTTCCTGGATCCAAGTAGTCAGGGCACTGGGATGACAGCTACCCTGACAATCGTCACCCCGCTGCTTGTTAGCGGATACCGCGGCGGTATGACGTAGAAGTTATACTTTTATGCTTACCAACTTAATAAAATTCCTGGATTCCAGTGTCAGCTACTTTCATGGCACCAACAGTTGATATTGGTTTGTTGCTTTGCTAGCCAACTACTAGCTATGCCTCAAGTTTCCTATTCAAAATTTTCAATATCAAATCCAATTCATTTGGATTATCATACCGTATCATAACTTTACCCTTAGAATTGTTGTCATTAATTTTGATCTTTAAACCTAGTTGAGAAGATATAGCGCCTTCTATTACTGTCATATCTTGATTTCTAGTATATCTCTGCTCTTTTTGATTGTTGTTTTGATGTAGGTCCTTTATCAGTTTTTCAGTTTGTCTAACGCTTAAGCCCTGAGAAACTATTTTTTCTGCAATACTTTCCGCATTTTCAACATTAATCAACGCTCTTGCATGACCCATAGACAATTTTTTCTCATTGATCATTGTTTTCACCCTATCAGGGAGCAACAACATCCGAATCATATTGGTTATGTGGCTGCGGCTTTTGCCTATAGCTGAAGCTAATTCCTCATGTGTATAGAAAAACTCATCTATCAGTTTTCTGTAAGCTTCACCTTCCTCTATTGGATTAATATCTTGCCTTTGTATGTTTTCAATAATGGATACTTCCAAGCATTCCTTGTCGCTCAGATCTTTTATGATAACCGGTGCACTATCAAGATTTGCAATCTTGCTTGCTCGCCAACGACGTTCTCCAGCTATTATTTCATAACCATCATCATTTGAATCTTTGCGTACCACGATAGGCTGTATAATGCCACTTTTCTTTATCGAATTTGCAAGTTCTCTTAATGACTCCTCGTCAAAATGTTTCCTCGGTTGAAATTTGCTTGGGTGCAGTAATGAAATAGGCAAATGCTCTTGTCGATCTTCTTTATTATCATAATTATCGCCTATGAGGCCGGCAAGACCTCTGCCGAGGCGTCTATCATCCTTCATACTACGCCCTCGCTTACTAGTTTCTTCTCCTTACAACTGCTCGCGTGCTTTTTTAAAATTTCCCTTGCCAAACTTATATATGCTTGTGCACCAGGACACTTAAGATCATACACAATAGCGGGTTTTCCATGAGAAGGCGCTTCTGATAACCGTACGTTACGTGGAATAACAGTCTCATACAATGGGATGATAGTTTTGTATACTTTATCATTTAAATACTGGCAAATATCGTTTTTAATCTGTTCACTGAGTTTGTTGCGCCTGTCATACATTGTTAACACTATCCCTTCTATTGCCAAAAAAGGGTTTAGGTTATTTCTTTTTATCAGCTCTACAGTTTTAACTAAATGGCTTAATCCCTCCAAAGCAAAAAATTCACACTGAAGAGGGACAATAATAGAATTAGCAGCAGTCAAAGCATTTATGGTTAGAAGCCCAAGTGATGGAGGGCAATCGATGATTATATACTCATAATTATCACGTATCTTCTCTAATGCGCTTTTTAGCACAAATTTTCCTCGCTCAAGTTGCGATAATTCAATTTCTGCAGCTGATAAATCAACTACTGACGAAATTAGTGATAAATTTGGAATTTCCTTTATATTGAAAATTGCCGATTCTATCAATTTATTTTCGCTGCTTAGTAGTATTTTGTATATATTTTTTTCTTCCCTACTACGATAAGAAATCCCGAGCCCGGTGCTAGCATTTCCTTGAGGATCAAGATCTACCAATAAAGTGCTTTTTCCCACAGCAGCAAAGGCTGTCGACAAATTTATACTAGTTGTGGTTTTGCCAACTCCACCCTTTTGATTTACTATTGCAATAATCTTGCTCACGCCTTTTATCTTATGTATAAAATAATTCTATTGTATATATGCAAGAAACTTTTGCATTAGAAAATTTTTTTGTTGTTAACCACACTAAAATTAGACTGTCTTTTTTGCTTTGTGTAACACACTTTGAACCTTGTTTCCTAATTCATTCAGAGTGAATGGTTTTGGCAAAAAGTGAAAATCTTCTATATTGATGTCATCACTCTTTAAAAAAGCATCTTCTGCATACCCAGAAATAAAAATAACGTTGATATTTGGCCTATGGATCAATGCTTCTTTAACTATTTCTGGGCCGCTCACCTCTGGCATGATTACATCAGTGATTATAAGATCTATGTGTTGACTTTTTTTACTGATTATTTCTAGCGCCTCGCTGCCTATGCTTGCTTCTATTACATCAAATCCTTTTCTTTTGAGTGCTTTAGAGATGAATTCCCTTACTGAATCTTCATCTTCGATTAATAAAATTATACCATTACCTTTAATTTCACTTACTACCGGTCTTTCTGTTTCTTCACTATCTTCCTCTCTATCATTTTCATCTGATATGTAAACCATGGGCAAAAATATGCTAAATTTAGTTCCATGATTTACTTTGCTAGCAACATAGATGTATCCTTCAGTTTGTTTAATAATGCCATATACAGTAGAGAGGCCAAGACCTGTACCAGAGGTAATATCTTTGGTAGAAAAAAATGGATCAAAGATCTTTTCAGTTGTATCACTCGTCATTCCACATCCAGTATCAATTACTTCAATCACAACATAATTTCCATGTTCAATCGCTTCCTTGTCTGGAGAAAACATATCCTGAGGTGTAGAATTTAATGAGTCAATCTTTTGATTAAAGGTTCGTATAGTTAATTCTCCGCCCTTTTCCATAGCAGCACTAGCATTGACTGCTAAGTTAAGTATAACTTGCTCTAATTGCCCTTGATCAGCCCTAACAGCACCCAAGTCTCTACCATAATAAATATTAAATTTTATATTTTCACCTATTAATCTTTTTATCATTTCATAAAGATTAGCTATAGTATTATTTACATCAATAATTTTTGGCTGCAAGGTCTGTCTTCTTGAGAAAGCAAGCAATTGTCTTACTAAATTTGATCCACGCTTTGCATTTTGCTGTATCTGTATTATATCTCCAAAAGATGGATCACCAGCTGAATGCTGGAGTAAAAGCAAATCGCAAAATCCTATTATCCCAGTCAATATATTGTTGAAATCATGCGCAATACCACCTGCTAACTGCCCTATAGCTTGCATCTTTTGATAATGCTCAAGCTTTATCTCTAGGTTTTTGTGTTCAGTATTGTCAATAAAATAACAAAGTATGAAGATCATTTTATTATGAAGAAACTTATTGAAATATATTTTTATGTTATTACCGCCGTTGAGCTGTACATCAAAAGACGCATTATTTATTCTATTACTCGAAAAATATTCACGTATTTTCACATGATAACTATCCAATATCAACGTAAAGATTGAATTATTATCTGACCCTGCAAGCTTTATTAGTGCCGTATTTTTCTTTACAAAGTTGCCGTTTATGTCACATTGTGCAATAGCAATTGATGAATTTGCAAAACAAGGGTGTAATTGATAATCAACAATATTTGATTCGGTTGGTGTTATAAAGCCATATATATAGCTATGGTTGTATTTATCACAAAATATAGCAGTGCTCATATAAGCCTTGAATGGAATACCACTTATAGTAAAAAACAAAATTTCATTATCGGTTGTTGTATTGTTATATTTAGATTGAGATATAAAATCACTGATTGAGCTACCTTTTTCCAGTTTTTTCAGTTCAAATATGTCTAAAAATCTTTTATTTACAGATAAAATCACCCCTTTGGCATTTGCAATGTAAGTTCCTATGCTGTGTTTTTCTATTAACTCTTCATATATCTGCTCCTTGTTTATCTGTGTTGCTTTTAATACAAAATACCCATCTGGCCTTGCTATTGGCACTAATGATAAATTTAAAATCTTATTACTATTTATAGCAATTTGGGGATTATCTGGTATCGGCTCAAAGAGCAAAAGAAAGTTAGATACTCTATTCTTCTTGTTTAAGGAAATGCATACCTGTACAGAAGAGTTATTTTTTAGTGCATGATAGAGTACTTTTTTGTCTGCTTCTGAAACATCTCCTATTTCAAGAATCTTGTCTAACGTAATGTCATCATCTATATGATCTTTAAACCTTTCGTAGAACCTTGCATCAGCATAAATAACACCCTCATCTTTATGTAAAATAAGGCAAAATTCTGTATTATGATTTAGTGCATTTGCAAATATTGCATTTTGAAATTCTATAGTATTAAGTAGGTATCTGTAGCGTTTTACATTATACATCATAAAGAGAGTTGTTAGAATGCTAACTAATAAATTAATCTCTATATTAATATGCTGACTATATATATCAAAAAAGTAGAGTATCGATATTGCTACTGGAGGTAAGAGCATAATAACTGCCATCACAACAATTGACATTCCATAATTTCTTAGTATGAAGTCAACCCTGTTCTCTTTTTTGTTATCTATGTATCTTTTATTCATTATTGTTACTTGGCATTGTTGTACATACGAAAATGTTCTATTATATTGATTTAATTATTATAGATTTATTAACGTCTTTGATAGATAATTATCATCCAAATCTAATTAAGTTCCTTAAATATCAGATATAACAATGTTAATAAGCTAGCAAGAGGATATTATGGAAAAACAAAAAACACAAGCATTTAAATGGTTCTGTGCACTAAGAGATAAGATCATAGAATCTTTCTTATTAATTGAAAAACAATCATCCGCAGAGCCAAAGATCGAAAAGAGAAAGTGGGATCGCCCAGGTGGTGGAGGTGGTGAATCTACAATTATTTTTGGTAATGTTTTTGAAAAAGTTGGAGTAAACGTTTCAAAAGTACACGGAAAATTTGCAGATTCAGCCATTAATGAAATTCCTGGTGCAAGTGAAAGTAACGGAGAGTTCTGGGCAAGCGGTATATCTTTAGTGTCTCATATGCAATCGCCCCTTATCCCTGCAGCGCATATGAACACAAGGCTGATATATACTTCAAAACAATGGTTTGGTGGAGGAATGGATTTTACGCCAATATATAGAAATGAAGAAGATTGCAAGTATATTCATGAATCAATCAAAATGACATGTGATAGATTTGACACCGGATATTATCCAAAATTTAAAGAGCAATGTGACAATTATTTTTTCTTACAACACAGAAAAGAGCCACGTGGCATTGGTGGTATTTTCTATGATAATCTGAGTTCTGGCAACTGGGAAAACGATTTTGAGTTCACAAAAGCAGTAGGTGAAGCCTTTTTGGAAATTTATTCGCACGTCATACGTAAACATATGCAAAAATCTTGGACAAAAGAACAACGAGAAAATCAATTAATAAAACGTGGCAGATATGTAGAATTCAATCTGTTATACGATCGTGGCACAAGGTTTGGTTTAATGACTGACGGCAATCCAGATGCAATTATGATGTCAATGCCACCACTTGTTAAGTGGTTATAGAGAGCTGCTATTAGTAGAAAATAAATCATCATAGTTTAAAATTGTACCATGGTAGTGAGCTTTTATATAGGGGGTATAATCATGGGCATAATAGATAATTTTTTAATTAAATCTGTCAAAAACAATGACATAAAAGGTGTTAAACTGACTCTAATTCTCTATGATGCATTAAATAGTTTTAGAAAATTCTTTTCAAAGACTATGTCTCTCAAGAATACAGGATCATTTGATATAAATAATAATCAAGCTTTAGGACATGCTACAGATCACAAAATAATGGAATTGCTGATTAATCGTGGAGCTGATATCCACTCAATAGATGAGAATGGAAAGAATGTTATAATTCGTGTTATTGAGAGTTTAGCAGAATCAAAAAATCTAAAATTGGATAGTGAGAAAAACTTACCAGCAGAGATAACTCTTCACCCCACAGTTTCCTTTTTACTAGGAAAAGGCGCAGAGTATTATTCTACAGATGATTTGAATGTTGAAGCTATACAACAAAAACCTCCTAGAACCTCTGAATATGAGCCAATAACTATGTACGCTGAGGTGAACAACAATGTAATACCACCTCAAAAACCTTCTAGAACTTTTGAGTATAAGCCAAAGAGCACTAATTATGATGCTTTGCCTTCAAAAGAGCCAATTTACGCTGAGGTGTATGATGCTAAGGTTAGTAACTCATTAGGGGAGAATGGTTATTTGAGTGTATCAGAAGAATCTATTTATGCTGAAATATATGATTCACATAAAAAATCCACTGAAAATTTATCATTGGAAGATAGTGGTTATTTGAGTATATCAGAAGAACCTATTTATTGCACTATAGATGATCTTTCAGAACAAAAAAGCCTACTAGCCTAAAACAGAAAGAGCCAGAACAGTCGTCAGAACCTATTTATGCTAGGGTAGATTTGTCCAAGAAAAGAGCAGAAAGAAAAGCAAAAGACATAAAAGCTAATTCTGGAACTTGCCATGGGTTAGTGCAAGATAAAGTGAATGATTGGCAAGTGAAGCTAAATGAGCTAAGTGCTAATAAGTCGATAAGTCAGCAACAGACTAATGATCAAAAAATTAAGACCAAGGCTGGCTTTAGTGTAGAAGAAATAAGGCAGAAATATGAGCGTAGAGATTCTGGCTACGATTCTGGCTATGATTCCGATACAAAAGTTGAACAACAATTAGAATTAGCTCCTAAATCTGAGATAGGTTCAGTGAGTATTGAGCATGGAGTAATAGGAGGCTGTCGATATAAGATTACTGATATATCCCTCTAACTATGTGATTCAAAATAATTGAATTGACTTTATATATGTAATCGATATAACCTAGTTAGATTCAAGTTGACTCTTTCGTCTAGTGGTTAGGACACCACCCTTTCACGGTGGTAACACGGGTTCAAATCCCGTAAGAGTCACTCAAGTAGAATATAATTAAAGTTTTGAATGGGAAAAATTAGGCTCTATGTTGAAGAAGCTTTATCACAAGGCGTGAGTTTAGCACTTAATCCACAACAAAGTCACTATATTTGCAATGTAATGCGGCTTAAGAAGTATGATAATCTCTCTCTTTTTAATGGAAAAGATGGAGAATGGTTAGGAGAAGTAGTTAATATATCGCGTAAATTGACAGAAGTTACACCCAAAGAATGCACTAAACAACAGCAATATGAGGAAAATTTATACCTGTATTGTGCCATGGTAAAAAGTGCTGCTTTGAACAATATAGTAAGACAGGCAACTGAAATGGGAGTAATCTGCATTCAATTTATTTCAACGGAACGTACAGTGGTAAAAAATATTAACCTAAGTAGAGCAAAATTACAAGCAATCGAAGCAGCGGAACAATCAGGTAGGATAAGTATACCAGAGATTTTGCCTCCTATTAACTTTTGTGAGTTACCTGATTCCCAGAGTAAAAATTTTGTTTTGTGTGATGAAACAGGTAAAGCTGACAAAGTGCTGAAAGGCAAAAAAAATGTTGCTATTATTGTTGGCCCTGAAGGTGGTTTTTCATCTTATGAACTTGATCTTGCCGATAAGTTTTGTCAAAAATTGAGTCTAGGAAAAAGAATTTTAAGGGTCGATACTGCTGTAGTTGCTGCACTCACTTTCACCAATTGGTGTAGCTAGATTTTTAAATATGGCTAAGATAAAGAAATCTGGTTCAGTGTTGCGCGCACAAAAACTCTGTAGACTCTCTACGAAGCAGTCTGTTGTTAAAGAGTAGCTAATAAAAAACATATTCTAAGATAATATTAAATCTCGTATTATATTTTTTCTAAAGTAAACAAATGAATCTTGCATTTTGCCTGAGTTATTGATACTCTGAGTAAAGAAGTCGGGGCGTAGCGCAGCCTGGTAGCGCATTTGGTTTGGGACCAAAGGGTCGGGAGTTCAAATCTCTCCGCCCCGATGTTAGTACGATTGTAAAAACGCTGCAATATAAGAGCAATCTCCATCAGTAAGCAAGTAGCTGACACTGGAATGACATCATTTACCATGTAAATTGTGGCATATTATATTTTAACGCTCAAGTTTATAAAATAATTGACAATGTTAATTTTCTAATTTATAAATAGATTTTGACATGATTACCGAAGGAGGTATAGAGTTTGATAGAAGTATCAGTCCATTATGGTGATGTAGACAGAGCTCTTCCAGTATTGAAAAAAACAATTCAAAAGGAAGGAAGAGGGTTGAAAATGAAAAAACAATATCATGAAAAAAAATCAGAAAAAAGAGCTAAAAAGAAAGCTGAAGCTAAAAAAAAGAGGTACCAACAAGAGTGCAGAAGGCAGCGTTATGGTTGGTAGTTTGTACTCAAGTTAATAGTTTATCATTGGTTATTTTATGAATATTCACGAATATCAAGCGAAAGAAGTTTTGCATAAATTTAATGTCCCAGTGCCAAAAGGTTTTGTTGCTACATCTGCGGAAGAAGTAAAGACTCAAGTAAGTCAATTAAAATCTGACGTGTTTGTAGTTAAAGCTCAAATTCATGCAGGTGGTAGGGGTAAAGCCGGTGGCGTAAAGCTAGCAAAGTCAGTTGAAGAAGCTCAACAGTTTGTAAAGGACATGATTGGTATGACTTTAGTTACTCATCAAACAGGGCCAAGCGGGCAGCAAGTAAGAAAAGTGTACGTTGAAGAAGGCTCAAGCATTAAGAAAGAGTATTATTTAAGCCTGGTAATCGACCCGAAGCTCAGTAGGCCAATATTCATATTTTCCTCAGAGGGTGGAATGGACATCGAAGAAGTGGCGAAAAATTCTCCCGCAAAAATTGTGAAATTTGATATTGATTCTGCTACAAGTTTTGATAGCAGCAAGTTAAGCAGCAGTTTTCATTTGAGTCCAGAACAAATAGAAAAGATATCGAACATTGCAAAAAAAATATATGATGCATTTATTGCAACTGACGCGAGCCAAATTGAAATTAATCCACTGGTTGAAACAAATTCTGGAGATTTTATTGCGCTCGATGCAAAAATTAATTTCGATGATAATGCTTTATATCGTCACCCAGAAATTATGGAACTTCGTGATTATGATGAAGAAGTGAAAGAAGAGATAGAGGCTTCAAAGTATGGGCTCAGTTACATCAAAATGGATGGCAGTATTGGTTGCATGGTAAATGGTGCAGGTCTTGCTATGGCAACAATGGATATAATAAAATACTACGGAGCAGAGCCTGCTAACTTTTTGGATGTTGGTGGTGGAGCGAGTAAAGAAACTGTAACTGAAGCATTTAAAATCATATTGTCTGATAGCAACGTAAGAGGAATTTTGGTTAATATATTTGGTGGTATAATGCGTTGCGATATTATCGCAAGTGGAATTGTTGCGGCTGCAAAAGAAATGAGCATTAAAGTTCCTCTAGTGGTTAGATTATCAGGTACTAATTTTGAAGAAGGAAAAAAAATTTTAGAAGAGTCGGGATTAAATATTATTGCTGCAGATGAGCTAGATGAAGCTGCGCAAAAGATAGTAAAAGAGGTAAAATAAAGCATGTCCGTTTTAGTAAATAAAGATACAAGATTAATATGCCAGGGTTTTACTGGTGCACAAGGCACATTTCATTCAGAGCAAGCAATTGATTACGGAACGAAAATGGTGGGAGGTGTAACTCCTGGAAAGGGTGGTAGCACTCACCTTAATTTACCGGTTTTTAATACTGTAGCAGAAGCCAAAGAAAAAACCGGTGCAAATGCTACAGTTATATATGTACCTGCTAAATTTGCTGCTGCTGCAATACTTGAAGCAATAGATGCAAAAATAGAATTGATAGTTTGTATTACAGAGGGCATTCCTATACTTGATATGGTGAAAGTTAAGCGCGCGCTTGTTGATTCAAAAAGTCGATTGGTTGGTCCCAACTGTCCGGGAATTATTACGCCTGAAGAGTGCAAAATAGGAATTATGCCTGGCCATATCCATAAGCGTGGACACATAGGAATTATGTCTCGCTCTGGAACTTTAACTTACGAAGCAGTAGCACAAACAACTGCTGTTGGTCTTGGTCAATCCACATGTATCGGAATTGGGGGGGATCCAGTTCATGGTATGACATTTGTTGACTGTATGGAGCTCTTTTTAAAAGATAACGATACTCATGGTATTGTAGTTATTGGTGAAATAGGTGGAAACGAAGAAGAAGATGTATCACATTTTGTGAAAACAGAAAAAACTAAAAAGCCAATCGTTGGTTTTGTAGCAGGCCAAACGGCACCTCCAGGAAGACGTATGGGACACGCTGGAGCAATCATCTCTTCCAGCGGTGGAAGTGCTGGTGCAAAACTAGAAGTTATGCGGAGTGCCGGGATTGCAATTGCTGAAACCCCTGCAGTAATTGGTAAGAAGGTATTGGAAGTAATGCATCACTAGAATTAGGGTCACAAAAACCCTATATCACCGGTCATGAATACGTTATTTGCCCATTCGATTAATAACTTCCCTCCTGGTAAATTTACTGAAGTCTGTTGGACAGTCAGATATCCACGTAGTGTGGATGTAACAAGTGCTGCACAGGCTGCACTACCGCATGATGCAGTAATGCCTGTACCTCTTTCCCAAACTCTTAAAGCTATTTCTCCAGACTTTTCAACTTGTGCAATACTAATATTAATTTTCTGAGGAAATAATACGTGACTTTCCAACTTTGATCCTAAACTTTGCAATGGTATTTCATTTACGTTATCAACAAAAAAAACTATGTGAGGATTACCAATATTTACTGCAACAGGATCTTTTAGCATTTCAAGCTCTATAGGTAAGTGAAGAGTGTCACACTCAGTAGACAAGGGAATTTTATGCCATTTTAGCAAAGGTTTACCCATGTTAACCTTTATGGATTTATCACCAACTTTAAAACACTCTAAAATGCGTTTGTTTACCAGCTCAATAGTGATATACTCAGTACCTTTTTCTGACATTAGCAAATATCCAACGCAACGTGCTGCATTTCCGCACATTTCAGCTTTGCTACCATCAGCATTATAGATATGCATAAAGCAATCGGCTAAACTGGAGTTTGTTATCACTATGACTTGATCGCAACCGTTTTGGTTAGCAATTTTTTTATAGTTCCAATTTAAATCATTTGCTGAACGTGAGTCTATGATAACGAAGTTGTTACCAGTTCCGTGCATTTTGATAAAATTTTCAGGACCTTGGCCACTCATCATAAAAAAACATTTCTTCTATTGGTCTCCTTTTTTTCTTACTTGTTTCAGCGCCCTCTTCTTCGTAACCAACCGCTATCACTGACATTACGTTAAAGTCATTGGGTATATTGAACTCTTTCACTATTTTATCTCTATCAAATCCACCCATTTGATGGGCCATTAAGTTCATAACTGCAGCTTGTAACATAAGTCCATAATTCGCTGCACCAGTATCGTGATTAGCCCAAAAATTTTCACCTTTATCAGATTTGCGGAAATTCTTAGCGCTTAAAGATATGATTAACACTTGTGCATCTTTTGCCCACTTTTGATTAGATTCATCAAGACAATTTAGCAATTTTTCCCATGCGTTTTGATTGCTCTGTTTATTGCATATCACATATCTCCAAGGTTCATCACCAAAACATGAGGGAGTCAGCCTTACAGCTTCCATTAAAATATCCATGTCTTCCTGAGATATTGCTCTTGTAGGATCGTATGAACGTCCGCTGTGTCTTGCTTTCATCAACGATAATAGATCTTGTTTACTCATCATTTTTAATTTAATAGTGCATAAATAATTCATTGTAGCACAATATAAGCAAAATTTAAATTGCAAAACCTCTCATACACATATATTACATTTAATAAGTTATTTTTATTGGGAAGGTATGTTTATAACACAATCTAGCAGCAGATCAACACTGGCTGAAATATTGTCTTGCGTTTTACTTTTATTCTTGATGGCTCAAATAAGTATACCATTGCAGCCTGTGCCTATCACATTGCAAACTTTAGGAGTAATGCTTATTGGGCTTAAATTTAACCGCAGAACAGCATTCTATTCTGTGCTTACATATCTATCACTTGGTGCAGCAGGATTGCCTGTTCTTGCAAATTTTTCTGGTGGTTATCACGCTCTCCTTGGACCAACAGGTGGATATTTAATTGGCTGTTTAGCTGCTGTTATGGTAATGAGCAAAGTAAATGAATTACTGAACTCTAAGTATAAATCATTTGTGTGTAATTCTTTAAGTTGTCTGGCTGGTACAGTTATAATCTTTATTTGTGGTGTTAGTTGGCTTGCTGTTTACTTGGGTCTGAGACAAGCAATAATGGTGGGTGTTTTGCCATTTATCCTTCCTGGTTTGGTAAAAATTTTTCTACTTGTAGCAGCTTTGCAATATTTGAAAAAATGATAAAATTCCGCCCTCATCATTTCATGTGCACCCTCGCGTTTCGGGGATATGGGTATTCTCAGGGTTTTGTAGAAAATTATAAAAGGATAGCAAGCAAAGTAATTAGTACTCAAATCGAAGTAGTTGGTAACCTTGATAATATCTGTAGTGCTTGTCCAAATCAGACTAAACAAGGTAAATGCACCACACAAGCTAAAGTTTTAGAGCTAGATAGAAGGCATATGGAAATTTTAGGAATTAAAATTGGCGAGACTTTGACCTGGAGTGAAGCGGTAGAAAAGATTAGGGAGAAAATGTCTTTAGAGAAATTCGAGTACGCATGTGAGGGGTGCAACTGGCAGCCATATGAAATATGTAAAAATGCCCTTTTAAATTGTCATTCCTATAAAGGTAGTTGACAAAATGTTAAGATAAATCGAAGCATTTTTGTGGAAATAAAGCGAAATATGGAAGACAAAAGATAAATGCATTCTGAAAGGCTACACAGCATGTTCGTCCCGCTAATTAATAATATCTTTATTATTGTATGAGATAGGTAATTTAGCATTTATGAATTTGTAATGTGTTGCATATAGCTCAAAGAAATAAGGTTTACTGGTTACACGCTGCAGCCAATGCCACAACACTAGGACCTATGTTTATCTGCATGTTAATTTGCGTTGTGATTTTATGGAGGTCTTCTGTTACCTATGCTAGTGAAAATTTGGAGATACAGAAGGCCTTTGATAGTGTTGTCAAGCATATAAAAGCTGATAAAAAATATAAAGATCTTGATGTTATTGAGAGAAAAAGTGATAAATTTAACATCAAAATTGCGCAGAATTCTGGCAAGAGTTTTGACATATACTCTACTTTAAAAAAAGCAAAAGATTCCTTTGAATCAGGAGATAATGAAACAGCTATTTCTCTCCTTAATCAGATCATTGCAAAGTTTCCTTATCATAAAAATGCTTTAATTGGATTGGGAAATATTTATTACGCTAATAAAGAATACAAAAAAGCTGTAGAGATTTACACAAGACTGTTAAAAGAACACCCTAGTAACCCTTACATATTAAAAAATTTTCTGACGATAATCTCACAATATGATCCTGATCTGGCGTTGAGTGAAATGTTAAAATTGTATGATATACATAAAAATTATGCTCCTTTATTAGCAAATTTAGGTCTGATCTATATGAAAAAGGAGGATTATGTAAAAGGTAAAGAGTATATGATAACTGCTATTTCCCTCGATGAAAACAATATTTTTTATACTTATAATTTAGCTGTTATTCTAGATAAACTTTCAGATTTTCAAAATGCTACAATATTCTACTTAAAGTTGTTAAACATGGCTACAACTTCGAAAGATGTGAGTGAAAAAATACCTTTATACAAAGTGACAGCAAGACTAAAATTTATAAAACTTCACAGCACGCACCCAAAGATTTCATAAAAGCTTATAGCTTACCTAAAGCTAATTTATCGTATCTGTTCAGGCAATGGCGTCAACTTAAGGACACATTTTAGACTTCTGTGTTGAAATAAAACAGAAACAAAAGTGCTGTCCCTTGCACTCTTTGGATAATTTAATGGTAAAAGTTTTAGAGAGAAATTTTATACACTATCGCTGATATTTTTCCTTAAGTTGACGCCATTGGCTGAACGGACACAATTTATCGCTATTTTTGTTTACAATAATAATATTGAGCTATAGAATTAGATCTAAAGGGGCAATTAGCTCAGCTGGTAGAGCATCTCGTTTACACCGAGGAGGTCGGCAGTTCAAGTCTGTCATTGCCCATTTGCTTAACTGAATGTTAGTATTATTAATTACTTCAATTAAAGTATAGAAAATGCAGGATAATATAGTACCAATCTCAATAGTAAAAGAGCTGGAAGATTCTTATCTTTCCTACGCAATGAGCGTTATCATAAGCCGGGCTATACCTGACGTGCGAGATGGATTTAAACCTGTTCATAGGCGCATATTATATGCAATGTCGAGAGCTGGATTCGATGCTGGTAAGCCATATAAAAAGGCAGCTCGTATAGTAGGGGATGTAATGGGGAAATATCACCCACATGGTGATGCAGCTATTTACGATTCCTTGGTTAGAATGGCCCAAGATTTCTCTCTTCTTTTACCACTTGTTGATGGGCAAGGTAACTTTGGTTCGATAGACGGAGATCCACCAGCTTCAATGCGATACACAGAAGCAAGACTTCAAAAAGTGTCGCACTTTTTACTGAATGATATTGATGAAGATACAGTTGATTTTAGGCCAAACTACGATGGAAATGAAACAGAGCCTGTTGTGCTGCCTGCAGAGTTTCCGAATCTATTGGTAAACGGTGCAAGTGGTGTTGCAGTTGGTATGGCAACCAATATTCCTTCTCACAACCTTGGAGAAATAATAGATGCTTGTATGTTATATGTAGATAATCCTGAAGTGACTTTGGATGAGTTACTTGAAGTGATACCAGGGCCGGATTTCCCAACTGGGGGAACAATTCTTGGCAGGTCTGGAATAAGATCAGCGTTTGCCACAGGTCGTGGATCAATTGTTGTGCAAGGCAAGACTCACATAGAAGACCTGCCGCAAGATAGGCAAGTAATAGTGATTGATGAAATACCTTACCAAGTAAATAAAGTAAAATTAATTGAGAAGATAGGTGAGCTTGTAAAAGAAAAAAGAATTGATGGCATAACAGAGATTAGGGATGAGTCCGATAAGTCTGGTATTAGAGTAGTAATTGACCTCAGAAGAAATGCTGAAGCAAGTTTTATACTTAATCAAATATTGGGACTTACTCCATTAAGAAGCAGTTTTAGTGTTAACACTTTAGTGCTCAATAACAACAGGCCTGCTATGATGTCATTAAAAGAAATCATAGCTGCTTTTGTTGATTTTAGAAAAGAAGTATTAATCAGGAGAACAGAATTTCGTCTAAGAAAAACGAGAGAAAAAGCTCATATATATATAGGGCTCTACATTGCGGTCCTCAGCATAGATAAAGTGATAAAAATCATCCGCGGTGCAAAAGACCCTGCGGAAGCAAGTAGAGAACTTTTAAATAAAGAATGGAAAACTTCGAATGAAATCAACACTATTATCGAGTTGATTTCAGATAGCGCAAGTTTTTTGAAAGATGGAGTGTATAGATTAACTGAGCTACAAATTAAGGCTATCCTTGATATGAAACTGCAGCGTTTAACAGGCCTTGAAAAAGACAAATTAGAAGCTGAGCTAAGTTCAATGATCAACCTGATAAAAGAATATATCGCTTTTCTTGGCTCAGAAGAGAAGTTGATGAAGGAAATAAAAAACAATTTACAAGAAATAAAGAACAGATTTGCTGTGCCGCGAAAAACTTCAATAGAGGAGTCAGACGCGGACATTGAAGCTGAAGATCTAATTCCACAAGAGGATATGGTGATAACCGTAACTATGAATGGTTATATCAAGCGTGTGAAGCTTTCTCACTACAGAACTCAGCGTCGTGGTGGAAAAGGAAAGCTAGGACAGGGATTAAAAGAAGAAGACGTAATTACAGAATTATTTGTGACAAATACTCACACTAGTGTTTTGTTCTTCTCTAACATTGGTCGAGTTTATAGATTAAAAGTTTATAAATTACCTCTTGCAGAGCCAACTGCACGTGGAAGAGCGCTTGTTAATATATTCCCGCTTAGCGATGGTGAAACTATAACTAATATCATGCCGTTGCCAAGTGAAAATGATGAGAATCAAAACATAGTTTTTGCTACTGCCTATGGAAACATAAGGCGTAACTCTTTAGCGGACTTTCACTATATTCCAAGCAATGGAAAAATAGCAATAAAGCTCGATGAAGGAGACAAATTAATATCGGTTAAAGTATGCAATGCAATTGATCATGTTTTTCTTTCAACAAGATTCGGCAAAAGTATCAGATTTGTTGTAAGTGATGTGCGTCAATTTAAAAGTCGCAATTCAGATGGCGTAAGAGGTATCAAACTTGCAAAGAATGACAGTGTGATATCCATGACCATATTAAATGGGATAGGTGTAGCAACAGAAACAAAAGAACTTTACTTAAAAGTTCCACTTGCAAAAAGACTGGGAACTGCAATTAATAACTCCATTGATTCTAAATTGGAAAAGACTTTAAATGATTTAGGAATAGATAACGAATTATTCTTAAAACTTGCAGTGAATGAGGAGTTTATATTAACTATTACTGAAAATGGCTTTGGTAAAAGAACTTCTGCGTATGAGTATAGAATAACTAACAGGGGTGGTGTTGGTATCACCAATATTCTTACTACTAGCAGAAACGGTAATGTTATTGCTAGTTTTCCAGTTGAGCAGGGTGATAATATAATGCTTATTACAGATAAAGGAAAGTTAATTCGTATTTCAGTAAATGATATCAGAATTGCAGGACGTAGCACTCAGGGAGTAACTCTATTTAAAACAGAAAGTAGAGAAAAGGTGGTGTCAGTAGCGAAAATTGAAGATCCTGATTCCACTGAAGATAGTATTTCTGAAGTTGAAAACTCTATCTCTTCTCAACTGTAGTACAGGTTAAACAAAAAGCGCAAGTTTTTGTTGATTAATACACAGTATTTAATTTAAAATATATACTTATGGCTGAGTAAAGATCAATGGACAAAAATTTAACTAAAAATAAAAAACCACTGGCAAACAAAGAGGATAAAAAAACACCTCCTGTTAAAGATCTTACTAAAAATAAGAGTAGGAGAGATTTTATAACATTAACTACATGCGCTATGGCAGGTATAGGAGCTGCAAGTGGACTTTGGCCACTGGTTAAGTCTATGAATCCTTCTGCTGAAGTTTTAGCAACTTCCACAGTGGAGGTGAATTTGTCTGGAATTCAGGAAGGACACGGAGTAAAAGTAAAGTGGCAAGGTAAACCAGTATTCATTCGTAGACGCACAAAGCAAGAAATTGAGGCTGCAAAAACTGTGAATGTAAAGAACTTGAGGGACCCTGAGTCAGATGAGCAAAGAGTACGCGAAGGAAAAGACGAATGGTTAATCATGATCGGAATATGTACACATCTTGGGTGTGTACCGGTTGACCACGCTACAAGAGATGGTAATGGTTGGTTCTGTCCTTGCCACGGTTCATATTATGATACATCAGGTCGAGTAATTGGGGGTCCTGCACCGAAAAATATGGCTGTACCTGATTATTTTTTTCCCAGTGAGAATGTTGTGGTAATTGGCAAGAAGGCTTAACGAATATAAATAAACTCGTTAAAAAAAACTCACAGGATCAACATCTATTATCACTGCAATACTCGAATTCAAGTTACAATTTTTAATCCAATATTTCAGCTTTTTTTGTATGGATAGACTATGCTTATTGTGTATTTTTAATAATACCCTATACCGATACTTATTATTTAAAAAATTTATCGCTGCTGGTGATGGGCCAAGAATTTCAAATTCCTTTTTGTCTACACCTACATTTTTTTCCTGGATACAAGTAGTTAAGCTACTTGGATGACAAAGAAGAGATTTTACTATTTCATTCGCTGCTTTTTGTGTTGCAATCTGATTCTTACCACAAATGATAAGCGCTATTAATCTGCTAAATGGTGGCATTTTGGCTTCACGTCTTGACTTAAGTTCAATTTCATAAAATGAGTCCCTTTTTTGATGCAGCAATGCTTTTATTATTGAACCTTCAGGATTATTGGTTTGCACTATTACCATTCCTTTTTCATTAAACCTTCCTGATCTGCCTGCAACTTGGTGCAATAATTGATACGTCTTTTCCGCTGCTCTCAAATCAGAATTTTCGAGGCTCAAATCTGCATTTATTACTCCAACCAAAGTTAATTTGGGAAAATTGTGCCCTTTAGCAATTATCTGTGTGCCGATTATAATGTTCACCTCTTCCTTTAACACTAAATCAATGATGTTACTAACCGACTTCTGATCGCTGCTTATAATCGCAGTTTTTGCGTTTGGTATTAATTTCACCATTTCTTCAAGTAACCTTTCAATTCCTATGCCATAAAGGGAAAATGACTGTTCACTCTGGCAATCAGAGCATTTTTCTGGAAGTTTTAATTGATAAGAGCAATGATGGCACAAAAGAGCATTCTTTTTCTTGTGATATGTAAGCCAAACAGCACAATTTAAGCAGGAAATTTTATATCCACACTTTTTACAAACTGCCAGTTGTGCATACCCTCGGCGGTTTAAAAAGAGCATAACCTGCTGTTTTTTCTCTATGGTTTGTTTGATGCTTTCAAAAAGCTCATCGGAGATCCATTGCTTATTGCTTCTCATATCCACTACTTTAATGAGTGGCAATTCTGCACCACCGAATCGCTTGGTTAGCTTTACATGATTGTAATTCCCGTTTTTAACATGATGAATCGTTTCAAGCAGTGGAGTAGCTGATGATAAAATAATCGGAATATTTTCAAATTTGGCTAAGATTATCGCCATATCTCGAGCATTATATATAATTCCCTGTTCTTGTTTAAAAGATGAGTCGTGCTCTTCATCAACGATAATCAATTTTAAGTTTTTATAAGGCAAAAAAAGCGCTGATCGTGCACCAATAATTATCTGCGCATTTCCACTTGCTATATTGAGCCAATTACTTCGGCGAGTTTTTGGAGTGAGCCTTGAGTGCCATTCAACTAAGTTTTTTGATATCTGACCGCGAACACGATTTACCAATTGTGAAGTTAAAACAATTTCAGGCAAGAGGATTAAAATTTGTGCACTGTTTACAGTCTCTACCAATTTTGCAACTACGGATAAGTAAACTTCTGTTTTTCCAGACCCTGTCTCACCGTCAAGCAAAGTCACTGAATACTCATTCAAACTGCTGATTATTTTATCACTAGCTACCTGCTGTTCAGGGCTTAATTGGCAACTTATTTCACTTATTTCCTGCTTCTGCTTAGCACAAACCAATTTATCTATGTGATTTACTTTTAACACTCCTCCCATTATCACTTTGGCAAGCATACCAATAGGTATTAAGTTATACTGCGCAACCCACTCTGCAAATGCGATCAATTTTGGTCTAATATTTGGTAAATCGATTTTTTGCTCAATAAATTTTAATTCTCGGTTACTTTTATCACTGTATTTCCAAACTATTCCGATTAAGCGTTTTTTGCCAAATGGCACCACTACGTAATCTCCAAGTAAAATCTCAGTATTTTCCTCAATTGCATATGAAAATAACTGATCAATTGGAAGTGGTAGTAATACGTCAACTGTTTTTGCCATAGTGATTGAGTTTAACATTGTTTTAAAGAGCTTGTAACTTTATTAAGCTTGGCAATATAGATGAATCGGTACAGAGAAAATCTTAACGTTTAACACATTTTTCATAGTACAGACCGTATGATTGATAAATAAAATGATTTATAGAATTTGTGGAGGCTACCAATGGTCAACGACAAGATTACTTTGAACTTTGAAATAGAAAAAGGCGAACCTATAGATCGATACTACTTTTCTGCACATATAAAGCTTACAGATGAAAGCAAAAATCTTTTGCGCGAGAAGCTTGGCAGTACAATTCAATTCGATAATCTAGATGATCACTTCAATCTTAACCATGAGAATTTTTATATCTACTACAACAAATATAGTGAGCACAATGGTAGAAGTGAGCTATACGTTAGGGATGATAACGGTAAATATTTAACCTCCAATCTTTCACTTAATTACTATGGATTCTCAATGGAACTATCACCTGACGGAGCGTCAATTGCAGATTATGGTTTTTATCCTCTGTATGCAATCTATAACCCAAATCACTATGATAAAGCAAAGGAAAAAGTATTTGATGATCACGGTGAATTGTCACCAATTGCATCAAATGTGTTAGATAATTTTTTAAGCAATACAAATAGCTTAACCACACAAGATATATTACAAAATGTATTCTCACAACTGCAGAAGAAAGCTGATGAAGAAGCAGAAAGATTGGCAAGAGAAAGAGAAGCAGAAAGACAAAGGGAGGAAGAGTTAAATGAAAAGAACGAGGAATTAAAAGAACTTGTAGAAAAGGATGAGATTAAAATATTCAAAGTGGTAAAAGGTAATGATTTAGGTAATGGGCATTCAGCAGTAGTTTTACAACTTGATGGGGAAGAAGGTGACAAGATACCTCTCGACTCTAGTAAATACTACATAGCAGAGTATAGACACCACCCAGAATGGGAAGGCGATGAATATTTAAATTTTGTTAGCCCTGATAGTGATATGCTGGTTAATTATGAAAACTTATTTTTTGTGCTCAATCAAAGCTCCTACTCAGACTTTGAAAGTGGGTTTTATTCAGAAAACAGAACCGATCCCCATAATTATGCTAAATATTCAAAGGAACCATATTTGAGTGGTGACCAGCTATCTGAAAAATTATCTAATGAATTGGAGGAAGATAGCAATCAGATAGGTACTGAATTTACAATTGATGATGAGCAAGTAGACGAAGAAGTTGTGGTAGAGAGTGAAGCCAAGTCTGGGGAGAAAGGAACGGTTGGTGAGGATAACGCAAAAAATACTATACAGGAAGAAGAATCTAACTATATAGATCAAATGCAAGCGGATGATAGCAGCAGTTATAAACCAGCTTTGCAAAGCAATCGTGATGATTATGCTGATACGAAAAAAGCTCTGCAGGAAAAATTGCATGGAGATGAAATACACAAGCAAAGTAATGAGAAAGCTCAAAAAGATATAGAAGTAAAAAAAGTAACTGTGGAAACTGACAGTAGCAGTAATAAGACTGAAAAACAAACAAAACCAACAGAAGATGAACAAGAAACTGTTATGGCAAGTGTGATAGAAAATATGGATAAAAATTCTGATATTGAAGCAGAAACTTCTAACAGTGTTGCAAATTCACAACATCCCTTAAAAATAAAGACAGGAAGTCCTCTTGAAGTGGGAAAGTATAAGGTGGAGCTGCAAGTGACATATGATGATGTAAAGAATTTTTATGATACCGTACGTGGTAAATATCATGCTGGCGATGGATATAACTACGAACAAGTAATGGTTTTATATAATGAAATTGTTAGGCCCGCTCACAATCATCATTACGAGCTGTTTACTCTTGATGAAGCACATGTTGCTAATGATCACCTGTTTATCAAGGGTCAGGATTTTGGAACTCTAAATGATTTTAATGAGATGTTCTATAAAAGTGATGAGTTAATGTGATGTAAAAAGCAAGATTCAATCTGGTGAACGAGAGTTAACTGACAGAGGAGATTGACACGTATGCCTTTATCTTTAAGATTGTTTATCAAGTATAGACATCAGCTCGCCCCATTCTCTTTTACCAATATTACTTTCTTCTCTAGTAACGTTTTCCCCTTTAATTAATTTGCGAATTATTTCTAGACCAGTTCTTGAAATACAGGCTGATTCTAGGCAATATTCAACAAAGGCATTGTAGGCCAGTGGAACCCATTTTTTTATTATATCCAGCATAACTTCTGCATAAACTCTGATTTCATATTGGGCATGCTTATCAGCTCTAAGCTTCAAAAAATGAAGGAGATTATGCAGATCTATTTTCCAATAAAATTGCGTGTAGTAATTAAGCATTAGGTTAGTTCTGGCAATTTCTCTTGCAAGCCCCTGCTCAATAAATTTTTCATAATGAGAATATACTAAATTAGAGTCATTTGTTAGAGAATCTATTATTTCCTTTGAGGTATCTGGATCAAAAGCTTCCCCGCTACCTTGTTTATTATTGTCAGATTGTTTTGCAACTTGTTCTGGTTTAGGTGTATAAAATTCATTATCAAGTATTGAATACCTTGCTGAATATTCATTCACATTTGCAGTTCTATGCCTTATCCATTGCCTTGCAACAAAAATTGGAAGTTTCACGTGAAACTTAATTTCACACATTTCAAATGGAGTTGTATGATGATGTCTCATTAAATACTTTATAAGTGCTTCATCCTGACTTATCTGTTTTGTTCCCTTGCCATAAGAAACACGAGCAGCTTGAACTATAGCGCTATCAGAGCCCATATAATCCACTACTCGAATAAATCCATGGTCTAATACCTTATGTTCTTCATATAAGATTGCATCTATTTCTTTTACTATAGTTCGTTTGGTTGCTTCATTCATAAAATATCCTCAAGACGAAATGGAGATATCAGCTCCACATGAATTGAGTTTTTCATGCATTGCTTCATATCCTCTCCATAAATGATGTGAATTGTTTATTATAGTTTCTCCACCGGCTACCAAAGAAGCAAGCACCAAAGCTGCTGTTGATCTTAAGTCAGTAGCATATAGATTAGCTCCAGATAAGCTTTTTATTCCACTTATAGTAGCTTTGCTTTTCTCGATGCTGATATTAGCACCTAACTTTCTCAATTCATCTGCATGTGTAAATCTGTTTTCAAAAATGTTCTCTTCAATTACTGATATCCCATCAGCGATGCACATTGCAGACATCAGTTGTGGTTGCATATCACTGGGAAAATTGGGATATGGATCTGTCGCAACGTTAGCAGACTTAATAGAGCCATTTTTTCTGGAAATAACAATGCCTCCATCATACAGTTCAACCATAGCTCCTATAGTCTCCAACTCATTTGTAATACACCTTATATCAGATAGATTTATTCCTTCCAACTCCAACTTACCACCGGTTATTATAGCAGCTAGTGCATAGGTGCCTGCTTCTATGCGATCTGGTATTATTTTATGAACACATCCATTTAGTGCTTCAACTCCTGTTATTATGACCTTTGTATTATCAATTTCAATATCAGCACCCATTTTCTTCAGAAAATCTATTAAATCAAGAACTTCCGGCTCAGTTGCAGCATTGTTTATTGTTGTCACTCCTTCTGCAAATGTTGCTGCCATTATTACATTTTCTGTTGCGCCAACACTTATTTTCTCAAATGTGATTTCTTTTCCTTGTAGCTTTCCTTTCACTGTTGCAATTATATTATAGCCGTCAATTTCAATTTTAGCTCCCATTTCTTCTAATGCTTTAATATGCATATCAACGGGACGCTTTCCAATGTTGCATCCACCAGGAAATGCTGTTCTCGCTTTGCCAAATCTGCTAAGCATTGGACCCAATATTAGAAAAGAAGTTCTTAGCTTACTTGCGGTTTTATATGGCATCACGTGATTGTTGATATTGCTGCAGTCAATTTTCAAAGTATGGTTCGCTTTATAATTTTTATTGTGCATAAAGTTCACTTCTGCTCCAAGACTTTCAAGCAACTTAGACATTAGATGCACATCAATTAAATCAGGTACATTATGCAAAATTACCGGGGAGCTACTTAATAGACTTGCTGCCATTATTGGTAAAACAGCATTTTTTGAGCCATTAATCTTGATTTTTCCGACCAAAGGTTTGTAGTTATTTCTTATTAATATCTTGTGCATTTAATTAGATATAAAGTATAATTCATTAGTTTATTGAAGTCTTACTAAGTATAATAGATTGACCGTAAAAGGCAAAATTTGCTTTTTCTTCCTCATCATCCCAGTGTCATGCTACCTGCATGACACCTGATGCGAATTGCCCCCGAAATTTTATACTATGAATTACTCAAATGACGCTCTCGAGCTTTATCAAACCAAATAACACCAATTGCAACAATGAAATAACCAGCTGCTCCTAATGTAAGGCGAATTACTGCATCGAAAGTTGACAGAGGAGGAGACGGCATTAGAATGCTCAAAACACTATACACAAGATTATTTGTTGCATGAGCAATAGTTACTGGCCAAATCGAGTTGTCTTTTTCAAACAACCAGGTAAACATTATAGACATTGCACAAATATAAAGGGTATAAGCACAAATAGTCGGGAATGTAAAGCCATCCTTCCACAAAGCTGAGCCAGCAACCACATAAGTTGGTATGTGCCATACTGACCAAATAATACCGACAATAATTGCTCTGATATAAAAATTTGATATTTTGCTTTTAAGATTTTTCAAAAGATAGCCACGCCAACCGATCTCTTCACCAAGAGACATAATGATCCACATCACAAAGGTTGATAATAAAACAAATAACATCACTAATGGACTCAAAACTGCACTCAAATCCTTTACACGGTCTAACGTAAAAGACTCTCGGAAAAATGAAAAACCGCAGTAAATTGACAAAAGACCATTGGAAATTAGCATACTTACCAGAATAAGTATAAACCCTAATAGACAGTTTTTTGGCGAACTAAGTTTAAAAAGATCCCTTACCTTCTGTTTATTATAAATGGTTAGCAAAATTGCAACTGAAGCCGGAACAAATGTTGTTAATAATGTTATGTCTTTGAAAGGTAAGCACCAAGCTATAATGCACGTCAAAAAATATGTAATTACAACAAATAATGTACAATTAATAGTGGTTAAATTCATGCATACGCCCATCAATTCCTTTTCTGCATTATTGATCTTTATTCATAAATTGTCAATAAAATACTTCTTCAGGGATGAATAGAATATTTTTTCTTTTTGAATTGCTATTGATAGTTTAATTTTTATATGTATTCCCTTTCACAACCGTTTGTCATCCCAGTGTCACGTGCTGGGATGACAGTAGGAGAGCTGCTTGCATGACAAGAGGAGGGTACTGGAATGACAAGAGGAAGACACTGGGGTGACATCAACTAAACTTGTCCAAATATGAGCGATGCATTAGTGCCACCAAAACCAAACGAATTAGAAAGTGCATATTGAATTTTATGCTCCTGAGCTTTAAACGGTACAAAATTTAAATCACATCCTTCTGAAGGCTTGTGTAAATTTAAGGTTGGCGGAATAATTCCATTATTTAACGCAAGAATACTGAATATTGCTTCAACGCTCCCTGCAGCACCAAGTAAATGTCCTATAGAAGATTTAGTTGAAGAAACAGGTATTTTATAAACGTAGTCACCGAATAACTGTTTCATTGCTATTACTTCAATTTTATCTCCAAGTGGCGTTGAAGTTCCATGTGCATTGATATACCCTACTTGATTGGGATTAATTTGTGCGCTCTTTAAAGCAAGCTGCATTGCCTTAAATGCGCCTCTTCCTTCTGGATGTGGTGCTGTAATGTGGTGCGCATCTCCTGTGAGTCCGTACCCAACCAGTTCAGCATGTATTTTTGCCCCCCTTTTTTTCGCATGTTCGTATTCCTCCAGCACCAATATACCTGCTCCTTCACCCATAACAAAACCATCGCGTTCTTCATCCCATGGCCTTGAAGCTTCTTCCGGTTTATCGTTAAATTTAGTTGATAACGCCTTCATAGATGCAAAACCTGCAATTCCAACTCTACACAGTGCACTTTCTGCTCCACCTGCAATCATAACATCCGCTTCACCAAGTTTTATAGTTCTTGCTGAGTTTATGATTGCATGCGCACCTGTTGCACATGCGGTTACTGCTGAATCGTTTGGACCTGTAAATTCGTATTTAATAGAAATATGGCCAGATATCAAATTTATTAGACTTGCAGGGACAAAAAATGGACTGACACGTCTGGGCCCTTTTTCCTGCATGGTAATAACATTTTCCTGAATTGACGGAAGACCACCTATACCAGAGCCAATAGTCACACCAACACGTTCCCGATTGATATTTTGGCTTTCCAAAATTAATGAATCATCTACTGCCTGAATAGCTGCTGCAATACCGTAATGGATAAAACGATCTGTCCTTTTTGAGTCTTTCTCAGAAATATAATCTAGTGGATTGAAATGGTGCTCAATGTTATCTGATTGCAACGGCACCTGCCCTGCAATTTTGCAAGCAAGATCAGAAGAGTCAAATCTATCCGTATTGATTGCTTTTATGCCAGACTCACTTTTCATTAGCCTTGACCAAGTGTTGTCAACATCTGCCGCTAGTGGAGTGATTAAACCAACACCAGTGACTACTACTCTTCTGCTCATTTAACACTAAATATTAGCCTTTTTTATTATTAATGTACTCAACTATTTGCTCCATAGTTTCCATTTTTTGTGCGTCTTCATCTGGAATTTCTATTCCAAACTCTTCTTCTGCTGCCATGATGATTTCAACTGCATCTAAGCTGTCTGTACCATGCTCCGAAAGCTTTGAAGAGCTGTTGAATTTCTCTACATCCTTACTAATATGCTCTAGTATAATCTTTTTCACTTTTTCTTCTATGTCTTCTCTAGTGCTCTTTGCTAGTTCGCTATTCACATTTCTTACCAAAAAAATAACCTATTCTTTGATGTTATAAAAAATTTTTATGTTTGCAATATCTTTTATAACTGGTAAACTACAGTAAAGTTTTCTACTGCCCTAGCTGGCTAGCGTTACGTGCTAAACAATTAACAATTCAAAAATGCTAGACGAAACAACAAAAAATTTGCTTATTGTAGAAGTAAATAAACTCTTACCCGAAAATAGCGAGAATAAGCTTATATCAGCTATGCGTTATATACTCCTTGCTCCTGCAAAACATATACGCTCCTTTTTAGTCGTAGCTTCATCGCGAGTGTTTAACGCGGAAGCTAAAAAAGTAATATCAGTTGCTGCAGCAATTGAATTTGTTCATGCTTACTCTCTAATTCACGATGATTTACCGTGCATGGACAACAGTGATACTCGCAGAAGCCAGCTAAGCTGCCATAAAAAATTTGATGAAGCAACAGCAGTGCTTGCCGGAGATGCACTACTTACTCTGGCTTTTGAGGTATTATCTTCGTTAAATGAGAAACGCTGTGAGATCATAAAAGTTCTTTCTCAGGCAATAGGAATTAGGGGAATGGTGGGAGGACAGGCTTTAGATATTAACAGTGAGCATATAGATTTTAGCCCCCAACCCTCTGTCATTCAAGTAGCGGACACTGGGATCCAGAAGGCTTTGCCTACAAGCATTTCGTGCAAAAAGCCATGCGATAGTGGAGCTGAACATGAAATGGATTCCAGTGTCAGCTACTTGCATGACACCCTTTCTACCTTAAAACTACAACATTCGTACGGCTGTATGTATGACGCTGGAATGACGTCGGGCCAAGCTGATAAAATAAAAGAAATTCATTTGATGAAAACCGCAAAACTATTTGCAGCTTCATGTGAAATAGGTGCTATAATCGGGGGTGCTACAGACAAGCAACGTAAAGCGTTATATAACTATGGAATAAATCTAGGGCTTATCTTTCAAGCTAAGGATGATATTGAAGACTACGAACAAGATAAAACAAATAATCTTATGTCTGTGCTTGGTAAAAGTGAAGTAGAGGACTATATAGACGGCCTCTTTAAACAAGGCTTGGATAATTTGAGTGCGCTTTCAGGGGATACTAATTATTTATATGATTTATTGAATCAAGTAAAGAAAGATGGTTAGAAAAATTATATTACAAATGCTTATTTCCGTAGTAATGATTCTCACTTTAACTTCTGCTTTTGTGTTTACTATTGTCTATATAAACAAAGGTAAACCGGAAAAAAAGGACAAGCTTTATGAGATAAATGCCACGCATGGTGGTTTGATACAGACGATAGCACATTACCTAGTGAAGCCAATACTTGAATCAGCACTTGACCGCTATATTGAAAAGCATGGGCTGACAGAATATTTAGAAGAAATAACGCAGCAAAAGGAAGAAGATTCAATAAATTTTTATGAAATTACTGAAGGCAGTGGCAGCAAGGCTTTTTGTGGCCTGGAAGTCCTATTGCAAATATATAAAATTTCTAATAATAACTCAGCAACACTCCCTAGCAAAGTTTCTGATGTTACTTTGAAAATAGGTCAAGATGACCTAAAAGAAGTGAGTTTAGGGGTAATAGGTATGAAAGAAGGCGGAGAGCGTGTAGTTACTATTGCCAATGAGAACAAAATGAATTTTAATTCTTATTACGTCAAACTGATCGAAGTAAAGGATAAATATCCCGACTCAGTAAATAATCTGATGGTTTTTAATGACTTAATTAACAAGACTGGAAAACAAGTAAGGTGCGGTGATGAGATATCGGTTAAATATAGCGTAAAGGAGCATAATGGGGAATATATAGTCAAAGATCAAACAGTGCAATTTAGGGTTGGCGATAAAAAAATACCACTTGCTATAGAGCTTGGAGTTGTGGGAATGAGAGCTGGTAATAAAAGAACTATTCTTTCTCCGCCTGACCTTTTGACTATTACTGACGATATGTTAATAAAAGACATAGATTATGATGAAGAAAATATCTCAATAATTGACTTAAGCTTAGATGTTAAGCAAGAGGTCGCAGCACACCATTCTACTGTTGAAAAACAGCCTAAAGAATATAGCTGAAATTTTAGGTCTACTGGCTAATCTTCTGAACACTCTCTATACTACTTAAAGTAGGCTTTTCGTTTTTCCTAAAGTATAAACTTAGATAAATCAAGCTGCTTCGAAATTGACTCAAGTTTATCTTTTACATACTTGCTGTCTATAATGAATTTTTCGCTATTTTTCTCAGAAGCAATGAAACTTATTTCATCTAAAAGCTTCTCCATGACAGTGTGAAGCCTTCTTGCGCCTATATTTTCCACTTGCCTATTAACTGTAAACGCTATTTCAGCTATGGTTTTTATACCATCATCAGTGAACTCAAGTGTCACATTTTCTGTTTTCATTAAAGCTATGTACTGCTTTAACAAACTAGATTCTGGTTCCTTTAATATTCTTATTAAATCCTCTTGAGTAAGTGCCTTAAGTTCTACCCTGATCGGTAATCTGCCCTGCAATTCCGGTAAGAGGTCAGATGGTTTAGACTGATGAAAAGCACCAGATGCAATAAATAATATATAGTCTGTTTTTACATGGCCATACTTAGTTGTAACAGTTGTTCCTTCAAGTAATGGTAACAGATCGCGTTGCACTCCTTCTCTGTTTACTTCACCTTTTACTTCTGTACGCGCTGCAATTTTGTCTATTTCATCCAAAAATACTATACCGTCATTACTAACAAGATCAATGGCTTCTTTGATTATCTTATCTTCATCCATTAGCCTTTCACTTTCTTCATTAATTAATATTTCACGCGCTTCTTTTACCTTCACCGTAATAGTTTTTGTTTTTTTGCTCCCGTTAAACATCTTGCCCATTATTTCTGTTACATTCATCACACCAACTTGCCCACCTGGCATGCCTGGTATATCGAAAGTAGGTAACATACTCTTGCTCTCTCTGACGTTAATAGAAACTTCTCCGTCCTCAAACTCTTTATTCCTCAACCTTTCTCTAAAAATTTTTTTACTCTCTTCGGTTGCATTTTCGCCTACCATAGAGTTTACTATTGTTTTCTCAGCTAAAATTAAAGCCTTTTTAGCTAAGGCTTTACGGGCTTTCTCTTTAACTAAAACTATTGCTGCATCAACTAAATCGCGTATTATCGAATCAACGTCACGTCCAACGTACCCTATTTCAGTAAACTTCGTTGCCTCAATTTTTATGAACGGTGCACCGGCAAGTTTTGCTAAGCGACGAGCTATTTCAGTTTTACCAACCCCTGTATGACCGATCATCAATATATTCTTAGGTATGATTTCATCACGCAATGGAAATGGAACCTGATTGCGACGCCAACGATTTCTGAGCGCAATAGCAACAGCACGCTTTGCATCATCCTGTCCGATTATGAATCTGTCCAATTCTTTAACTATCTTCTGTGGTGGCAGGTCATCTAACAAAACTTGAGTGCTGTCATTAACTTGAACATCGCTGTCATTTGAATCAAAACCACTCTTAGTATCTTTATAGAGGTTATCTTTTTCATCGTAGGTGTCACTACTACAAGACCGCCCTTCTGAAAGGGTTATGGGCTGATTGGAAAAATTGGTGCATAAAGTTTTTTGCTTGGAAGACATATCACTCCTCTATCTTTTCAATAACTACATTATGATTTGTATAAACACATATATCGCCAGCTATCTTCATAGCCTTTTTCGCAATTTCCTCTATTGATATTCCTTTAATGTCAATTAAAGCTCTTGCTGCAGATAGAGCAAAATTTCCCCCAGAGCCAATAGCTGCGACTCCATCTTCAGGTTCAAGAACATCACCTGTTCCCGTAATTACTAATGAAATAGATTTATCTGCAACGATCATCATAGCTTCTAATTTCCTCAGATATTTATCCATTCTCCAGTCTTTTGCAAGTTCAACACATGCTCTCATTAATTGCCCTGGGTGCTTGTCAAGTTTAGATTCTAATCTTTCAAAAAGAGTAAATGCGTCGGCTGTTGCCCCGGCAAATCCAGCAATTACGGAATCACCAGAAAGACGCCTAACTTTTTTTGCTCCAGATTTTATAACAGTGTGGCCCAGTGAAACTTGTCCGTCACCTATTACTACTACACTTTTATCTTTTCTAATTGATAATATAGTAGTGCCATACATTTTATTGTTATCGTGTTGAATCATTTTTCTATCACTTTAAATAAGAATCTCATTATACTTTAATCTTTAGTCAAATTTACTAAATATGTTCAACTATAGCTTATAATATAATACCTTCCTTATAACATTTAAAGTACAGATGCAAAACATAATTCACCCAGATTTGGAAAAAAGTATAAATAATTGGTTCGAAGCAAAATTTAATGGCCTTACATCGCCATTTTATAGCTCTATAGATCTTAGAAACTCTGGCTATAAAATCGTTCCAGTAGACGCTAATTTATTTCCTGCGGGGTTCAATAACTTAAGTGAAGAATCAAGAACGATGGCAGCAAGATTGATAAAAAGCTATTTTAAAAGACATCAATACAAAAAGGTTCTTATAATACCGGAAAATTATACACGCAATAAAATGTATATAGAAAACGTATTTGTTATAGAGAAAATACTACAACTCGCAGGTTTTGAGACTAGAATTGGCCTTTTATATAATGAAGTATACAATTTAATAGAACAGTATGAAACTGTTGTGAAAGAAAACTCTCTGCTAAAGACAACTTCAGGATTTGTGCCTGATGTTATTATACTGAACCGTGATATGACGAGCCACATTCCAGACACGCTGAAAGACGTAAAGCAAGATATAGTACCAAGCCCACTATACGGTTGGCATAGCAGGCAGAAATTTAAGTATTTTGAAATCTATCAAGAATTAGCATCTGAGTTTTGTGGCAAATTTAAAATAGACCCATGGCTAATTTCTGTGCTTACAGAGAGCTGTGATGGAGTTGATTTTGATGATGATTTGTCACTAGGAGCAGTAGCAACTAAAGTTGACCAAATATTATCTCTAGTGCAAAAAAAATATGAGGAATATGAAATAAAAACACAACCTTACGTTTTTATCAAAGCAAGCAATGGCACATATGGGATGGGCATTATAACAGCAACAAGTGGAGAGGAAATATTAAACCTCAATAAAAAAAAGCGTCATAAAATGAAAAAGATAAAAGAAGGAATAGCAATCAATAGCGTTATTATACAAGAAGGTGTACCAACCATTGACATGTTTAAAAGCAGTTCTGCAGAACCGCTAATATACTATATAGGAGATACTCCAACATGTTACTTATACCGATGTAATAGCAGAAAAGATGTATATTCTAGCTTGAATGCCACTGACTGTGAGTTTCATGATGTTAGCCAGGTTGTAGAAGGTAAAATTCTATCACTTTGGAGTATTGTTAGCAAATTAGCAGTACTAGCGTTGGCAGTAGAAATAAAATCTTTTCATCCCTAATTCTTATACCTCTACAGTGCTGTCATTAGAATGACCGTTTATATTATGAACATCATCAAGTTCAGTGGAAGGATCATCATTGACAGGTTGTTGAAACAATTTGTCAAGCTGAACTGCAAGAAATACTGCACTATATATTATGCTGACTGTTACGCTTAAGTTGAAATTATAGATTATACCATTACCTAAGTTTATTGGTATAGTTGGAGTCTCTATCCTTCTTAATATGAAGTTTAATAAACCTAACGACAAAGTTAATGTGCTAATAATAAGGTCCTTCTTACACTCAGCAGACTTTTCAGGATCCTTATTATCCAGATATTCCTTGCATGTATAATAATAGCTTATAGGTTCTGAAATGAACAAAAATAGGATCGTTGAGGTTAAGTTAATATAACTTATTATGTCTGTATTGCTTCCAGTGCAAAAATGGATGATTTTCAACATCATTAGCGCTTCTATGGTGCTGCTTGCAAGATTAGCCGATTTACCCACAATTTTTGCCAGCTCTTTTTTACTCTCAGGGTTTCTGTAATCCTTAATTAGATCCTGTAGAGTAAATGCAGAATGGGCAATGTATAGAATAGATGTCGGAAACTTTACTAGTCGAGCAACATTCCGTATAAGAAAGATATTGGATCTATTATTGTCAATGAACTCGCAGCAAAATTGCAGTGAAATCTTACACAATAGGGCTGTTAAACCTGTTGTGATGCAGATTACCTTCCTGAAATCATGATCATAAATATCATGCACCCTTTGTGCGAGTATGTTAGATTTCTTTTTTAGCTTGTTTGGCATGAAATAGTTAATAACTTCCTGTTATTCTATCACATAAAATCCTAAAAGAAAAGCCCTATGAATCAGGACTTCAAGGGAGATTTATGCACAAATCGGCCAAGCATTTTATAAACAAGGGATCGGTACTGAGAGTTGGCACACGAAAGTAATATCCATCCTTGATAATTGCTTTATATTCTATATCAAGTTCAACTAGAGTTTCTGAATGCTCAGAAACAAAAGATATAGGTGATAGAACTACAGGTACACCATCAGCTTTTGCGCGTAATAGCTCACTTTCAGTGCTTGGCTCTAGCCATTTTACAGGACCAATCTTACTCTGATAACATATTGACCAATCTAAGTTATTGATAGCTAACTTTTCTACTATTAACTCTACGCTTCTTTCTACCTGTGAAGCGTAAGGGTCGCCCTTTTTAATGATACTAAGAGGTAAGCTATGGGCTGAAAATAGGACTCTTGGTTTACCGATTTTTCTAGCCAATTTATAGTACTTAGCTATCAGATTAGTGTGAGCTTCAATAAAATCTTGGTTATCATAATAACGGTGAATCATTTTTGTATTGCATTTTAGGCCATACCGTTTAGCATTTTTTTGCCAATTCTCGATGGATGACAGAGTTGTGGTAGTTGAATATTGTGGATACAGTGGCAGCAGAATTACTTCGTCAGGATCAAACTGTTTTACACTTTCAATAACTTCGTCAGCAAATGGACGCCAATAGCGCATGCAGATGAATACCTTGTGTACATGGTTTCTATTTTCGTTTAATTTTAGTTCTAAAGCATTAGCTTGCATTTTTGTATTCTCTAGAATTGGCGATTTACCTCCAATTTCCTCGTATATTTTTCGTGCAGTATTTTCTCGTTTCGCAGATATAAACTTTGCTAAAAGAAACCGAAAGGGATTCGGTAGATTGATTATTCTCCTGTCATAAAAAAGGTTGAATAAAAAAGGACGGACCGCATTTAGTGAATCAGGCCCGCCAAGATTAAATAAGATAACTGCCTTTTTCACCTACGCACTACTACAACAAGTTACTTCTGGGGTGCCTATAAAATTAGCTACACACTCATCAAATTTAGTTATAGGCACTAAATTTCTTACACTGGCATACAATAAGTGGCCTGATCTCTTCAGGTTACTCTTGGTGGATGTGAAGTTCCAATCGAAAAATGTATCGACAAAAAGACTTGGTACCGTTTCAAGAAGTTCAACAGCAGCTAAAGATAGCATTATACAACTTTGCAGGACATTCAGAAGAACCTTGAGGGGAAAAAGTAAAACTTTAACGAAAAGAGAGGTGCTACTTGTTTCATCCAGTAGTCGCCCTGAGTTAGGCGAATTATACTCGGTGTGTTTTCTATTTTGATCAAAGATAGGAAATTTTATAGTATCTTTCTTAAATTCCGCGTCTATTTCTTTTCTACTATGGTTAGTGATTTTTTCCATTAACTTCTCACGCAGATGAAAAGTTCTGACAATAAAACATGTGGCAATCATTAAGGAAGCACATAAAAGTGCGCATTGCATGAGGCTCATACTGCCTAGCATAGCTGGCAGTGCAAAACAAACAAGCGGTGCTATGATTGTCATTTCAAGAAATGGAATAGTGTTTCTTTTCATTGCAAAAGCAGCACCTTTTTTTAATTCTGTATTATGATGTAAGCTATATTCCAAAAAGCTTAAAAAGGCCAAATTAAAAGTTAAAAATCCTTTTGTTCCACAAAAAAGTGATGACTTAAAGTTACTTACTAATTTTTTAGTAGTAGATTTAGCTTGTTTTTTAGTGGTAGGCTCAGCTTGTTTAGTAGTGTTATTTTTACAACATTCACCCATACAATACCTCCTTGATGGTTTATCCTTAACTATAAATAAAAAACTACTTTTATCAAATCAAAATTTACAATAAAATAAATCTATAAATATACTATTTTATATAAGGAAACAATATGGCAATTGAGAAGACACTTTCGATATTAAAACCTGATGCAGTAAAAAATAATATTACAGGCAATATAAATTCCTACATCGAACAATCTGGGCTGAAAATCACAGCACAAAAAATGATGTTACTAACAAAAAAACAAGCAGAGCTGTTTTATGAAATTCATAAAGATAGGCCTTTTTTTGGGGAATTAGTAGAGTTTATGACCTCTGGTTCTGTGGTAGTTCAAGTTTTAGTTGGTGAAAATGCAGTAAGTAAATACAGACAAATCATGGGAGCTACCGATCCAAAGCAGGCAGATAAAGGCACAATCAGGGGTGATTTTGCTGATGATATTAGTGAAAATAGAGTCCACGGCTCGGATAGTCTAGAAAATGCTCGTAAGGAGATAGCTTTCTTTTTTGCTGAATGTGAGTTGGTGTAGTTAACTCAGATTGGCGTCATCCAAGTAGCTGACAACATAGAAACGAAAAAACTTACTTGACACCCTTCGCCAGCGCCCTTATCATGATAGTGAAGCTATTGTATTTGCTTTCGCCAATCTGCAGATTAAAAGGTAAGGATTACTTAATGTATCGGCGTCTTATGTTCAATTTTTTGCAGTATATAGATACTGTATGTCTTTACAAAACTTCATCTACATCTAGATTTTTATCTAAATAAGCTGAACGCGCTTATAAAGCGTTACAAGACATCAAAAAATGCCAATACTCGACAGAGATAGTAAAAGACTAGCTAACTCGGGGATTCTTTGTCTTTTTTTCTGCTTAGTAAATTTCTTAAACATTTGCAGCGTAAGTTAGTTGCAATTAAAAGCGGCTGAATCTCGCTTGTCAAGCGTTTAAAACATAAAAAACGCCAATATTTTAAAGCGGATAATAACCACAGGGCTTCTTTTGCCTTTTTTTTCATTTGGTAAATTTCTTAATGTTTATGGCTAAACGACAACCGTCATCCCGCTGCTTGTTAGCGGGATCTCTTGTTAGCGGCTGAGATACCGCGAATGAATCGCGGTATGACGTAGGACTGCTGTCATTCCAGTCTGGAATCTAGTTCTTATTGTACATTTACTTGGTAGAGTTAAATTTCCTGGATCCAAGTAGTCGGCTACTCGGATGACAGGAGAAGGTACTGCCGTCATAAAGGAACCAGTGTCAGCTACTTGGATGATACCTTTTTTCTACTTAGTTTGGGTTATGCAAGAAGTCTATTATAATCAGGCTTTAAATGTGCGGAAGTAATTTTTTTCGTTAAAGTAAAAAATTTTTTCTATAGCTGATCAAAGTGGGATCAAGAGAAACTTACCACTTTCTTTACAAAGGGTTTGATGTTACCATTTGACTGCCTATTCTGAATTTATTGAATGAACGTTAACATAAAAAATCTAGTTCATGCTTTCTCTAAATTGCCAAGTTTAGGGCCATCATCATCACGCAGGTTAGTTATACATTTACTCCAAAACAAAGAAAAAGTTATGCTACCACTTGCATCTTTGATTAAAGAGCTAGCAGATCTTATAATAGAGTGTGAAGTTTGCGGAAATCTAGATACTAAGTCACCTTGTTCTATTTGTACTAACCCAAAACGTGACACTAAGTTACTGTGTGTAGTAGAAGAATTAGGTGATCTATGGGCGTTTGAAAAAGGAAATATATATTCAGGTTTATACCATGTTTTGGGTGGCAGATTGTCTGCAATAAATGGCATAGGTCCAAAAGAACTCAACCTTGACACTATTCTGAAAAGAGTGACAGAGTCTAAAATTGAAGAGATAATTATCGCAATTAATCCGACATTAGAGGGCCAAGTTACTGCACAATATATAATTGAATTGCTAAAAAATTTGGATGTGAAAATATCACGCCTTGCTTGCGGCATACCAATGGGCGGAGAAATTGACTATCTTGATGAAGGAACGCTGAGGATAGCACTTACTTCAAGACAAGAATATGAGTTAAATATAAAATAAGACATGTGCTTAAAAAAACTTATATCGCTAATAACATTCAAAAAGAAAAAAATAGTGCCACCACTTAAAGTGGTGGCTTGGGAAAATGACCGCCTAAACTATAAGCAATTTTCAGGTAAATTCAACACTATAATTAAAACAATTGATCAGTCTTTTACAATAATATCTTTAGAAGGATATGATGGATGGGGCAAGACGTTTTTTTTGAAAGAATGGGTAAAAGAGTTAAAACAGCAAAATGAAATTGTAGCTTATTATAGTGCATGGGATATCAATGCATTGGACCAACCACTTCCTTCTTTTTTAAATTTTCTATTTGAAGATTTATTTGCATCGTATGAAGTAAAAAGAAGCGTTATACAACAGTTCAAGAACATAAACCAAGAGCTATTTTCTCTAAACACACTAGGAAAGCTGATCAGTAAATCTCCACTTGCTATGCTTTCAGTATTTCTTGATGCTGCAAAAGAGGCTGATAAAAAAGACATAGGTTTTGTCTTGAGTGAATTAAGTCTTCTCCAAAGAAGAAAAGAGAGTACTAGAGATTTCAAAATACAGTTAGCGGATGTGGTTAATAAAATCAGAAAAGACAAAAACATTTATATAATGGTGGATAATCTTGATGTGTGCCGTCCTAAATTCGTTGTCGATTTTTTGGAATCTATAAAGTATATGCTTGATGTGGAGGGGCTGGTTTTCATTATTTCTGTAAGTAAAGATAAGAGTAATGTACAAAGAGCAATCAGCACAATACTTGGACCAAATTTTGACCTAAAATCTTTTACTGATCTCTCTTTACATTTGCCAAAACAACCGATAGAAAAATTTACAAAAGAACTATTTGAAAATATTAAATTACCGAAAAAGTCAAAAAATTTGATTGTAGATAGTTTTATATTTTATGCAGAAAGCCTGTCACTATCGTTAAAAACAATAGAATACTGCGTAAAAAAAATAAAGCTGTGTCTTCTGAATCACACAAGAGAAGAATTACCTGATCCGAATTTGTTTGCATTTTTGGTAATACTGCAATCAATAAATATTGATATATATGAGGAACTAGATTCCTCATGTCAAAGATCCTTGGAAAAAATTGAAAATGAATATAAATCTTTAGTTCTAAATGGTCAAGAAGAATGGGAAAAACTTAAAACCTCTCTAGAAACTGCTTTTGCAGAGAGGGAGTCAAAAATTAACAAAGCTATAAAGGATATACTATTTTGAAAAGATACCCTACCTTCACATATACAAAGATAGGGTAACATTTGATTAACGCCCTTTTACTATGTCATTACCTTGTTCAAACTTTCTGATTAATTCGCTTACATTGACATTAGATAATTTTTTACCTGCAAATTTGTCATTATGTGAAGCATCAGGTTTACGAAGGTCTTCCTTACTGTTACTCCTAGTAATATTACATCTGACAATGTTTGAATTATTAGACTTACCGCTTACATCTGAAATATTGCTTTTTTCACTACATGAAGACGAATTACTCGACATATTGCCTAAGCTAAAGAGCTTTTTACCTTGATAGATTGGATTCCAATCAAGTGGATTATAAGTTTTTTTGCTAGTCTCAACCTTTTGGTTATTTTGCTGTTTAGGAGAAAAACCAAGTTTTTCTCTTTCTTTCTTGCTTAGCGTTTTGAGAAATTTTACGGTTTCTAATTCATCAGTTGCTTGTACTTTATGTAAATCAAAGCTTTTTTGATGGTTATCCTGCTTAACATTTTCCATCATTTTATCTTTTATTGTTCTATCCTCATCATCAGAAGTGCTGCTACTAACATCACTGATACCACTATCCCCTGAATCACGGCGTTGTTTGTTAGGAGTGCTATGAATGTTGTCTTCCATGAGTTTTCGCATTGTTGGGCCAAATGTTCTTCCAAGATTGCTACTTACTGTTTTATTACTATCATTTGCTTGGGAATAAGATGCATTTTGCTCAAAAATTGCTCTTATTCCAGCAAATTTAACTTGGGAAGATTTTGGAGGAACAGGTGGAGCAACCATACCTTTCGAGTTTTCATTTTTAGGAAAAATTTTTGGATTATTTTTTTCTACTGTAGTATTCATTTTTTTACCTCTAAGCCTATTAACTAGTAGAATTATAAACTTAGAGGTATTAATTTTGTAATAACAATGCTAATAGGTTACCGCAGTTTCAATAAACATCACCAGAGGATTCTCTATATAATGCTTAAAGGCATTTAAAAACTTTGCTCCGAGTGCCCCATCAACTGCTCTATGGTCAACAGAGAGCATTACTGTCATTATTTCTGCTATTTCTATTTTCTCATTCATAACAATTGGTTGTTTTTTAGATGCACCAACTGCCATAATGCAAGATTGCGGCGGATTGATTATAGCACTGAAGGCTTTTATACCAAACATCCCTAAGTTGGAGATAGTAAACCCTCCTCCTTGAAACTCTTCAGGTTTCAATTTTCCAGATCTTGCTCTGCTTACTAAATCTTTCACTTCTTTTGATATAGATAAAATACCCTTTTTATCAGCATTTTTTACTATAGGAGTAATTAGCCCATCTTCAAGTGCCACAGCGATTGAAATATCTATATTTGAATATCTCAGTATTTTATTATCTATCCACGAAGAATTTATATCAGGAAATTTTTTCATGCTGAAAGCTGCAGCTTTTATGATTAGATCATTAATTGTTACTTTATTGTTTTCATCTGCTGAGTTAATCTCGTTTTTTAACGATATTAACTTATCAACCTGGCAGTCTACAGTTAAATAAAAATGTGGAACATTCTGTTTTGATTCAGTCAGGCGCTGTGCTATCACTTGGCGCATGTTGCTTACTTCAACTATGGTATCTTTCTCAGGACTTTCAGTATGTATACCACTGCCTAAAAACTCCAACACATCAGCCTTAATTATGCGACCATATGGTCCTGTACCTTTTAATTGCTGCACATTAACCCCTTCATTTTGAGCTATTTTCTTAGCTAATGGGCTTATTTTTGTTCTACCTTCTGCATAACCCTCTGTCATCTGAGTAGCTGACACTGGGATCCATTCTTCTTTTCTAGATCCCAGTGTCAAGCACTGGGATGACATTGAGGGGTTGGATTCCAGCGTCACGCGCTGGAATGACACCGAAGAATGACTTATTGGCTTTCCGTTTAAATCTTGGTGTTCTGATTTTTGATTATCAACAGCACTTTTTGTCACTTCCTTTTTAACTGCACTATTGATGGAAGTTGAAGTATAGTTGTTAAGTGCACTTTCATCTTCTCCTTCTTCCAGCATTAAAGCTATTGGTTGATTTACAGGCACGCCACTTGTTCCTTCTGTTACTAAAATTTTTGCTAAAACTCCTTCATCTATAGATTCAAACTCCATTATGGCTTTATCAGTCTCTATCTCAGCAATTACGTCGCCTACTTCAACTTTGTCTTGTTCTTTTTTATGCCACTTTACAATTTTTCCTCCAGTTTTGCTCATTGTCGGTGAAAGAGCAGGCATTAATATTTCTATAGGCATTGATTTTGCATTTAAAGATCTATTCAATTTTTAATTTACTCTTTATCTTATGTCAACCTAATCGTGAATTATGATGAATAAGTCTGTTACACTATCCCTCACGTCATCCCAGTGCGTAACACTAGGATCTTGGTTCAGTACTATTATCCTATTGTTTTTATTATTTAGCCATAGCTTGTTTGCTAACAACTTTGTTTCAACCAAATCAAATAAGATCAACATGAGAACGGGGCCAGGGTTTCACTATCCTGTAAAATGGATATACACTTGCAAAAATCTGCCCCTGAAAGTGATAGAAGAGTTTGAGAGTTGGAAAAAGGTCTGCGATATAGATGAAGACTGCGGATGGATAAAAGGCAATCTTCTTAGTGATAAGCGCTACACGATTGTAAAAGAAGATACTTATGGATATCAAAAACAGAGTGTAGACAGCAAGATTACTATAAAAATAGACAAATTTGTTGTAATGAAAATAGAAAAGTGTAACGAAGAATGGTGCTTTCTTTCCACCCCAAAACGCAAAGCATGGGTACAAAAAAAACATATATATGGGGTTGATTAGGTTGACAAAAGATCTGAATTAACACTAGTTTCTGGGCCTTCTGTAGCATGCTCTTCAGATGAAGCAGAGGGTTCTTGAGGCTCTGGAGACTGTACAGGGCTATCACAGAAACTCCTTAACATCTCCTCAGCGGATGAATCTAAAATTTGTACAATAGACTTTTCACTCTGCTCTTTTAGCGATTGATCCACTCTAGAAATCAACTCAGAAAACTCGCTACCTGATTTTTCAGCTTCACTTTTTATTTTACTTTCTATGCTTGCAATATTACCTTGGTCAATTTCTTCTTTTGTTATGTTGAATGACTTTGCAACATCTTGATATCCAATCTTGCAATTTCCACAACCAATTATGCAAAAAGTAATAGAATCAGATATTTCGCTTGCAGCCCAATTATGTATAGTGTAAGCCAAATAATTGTCATGGTATTTAATGCTAAATTGTTGTTCTATTAACTCAGAAATTTTATTCTTTAGAGACATAAAGCACCCTCCTACATTCGTTATACCTTTTTGTTAAGATACAGCAATTACACCATTTACTACATGCTTTACTTTAATTAATTATTAAGACAAGAGCATCATTTCCAGAGCTATATCTTTTTACCTTGATAATTCTTTTTTGACTTCCTCTTTAATTATCCCACTTATATTCACGTTAAGATCCCCTACCCAAAAATCAGTCATAGTTTCAAGATCGTATAGATCCTCTATTACTTTTTTAATAGCAGCATTTATTTCTTCTTCGTCAAATTCCTTTATAATAGGTCTAATCTTCACATACCCTGGAGAGCCTTTACCATAAATTCCTTTGCTTTTATTAATGCAGCCACCTGCACCAGATCTACTGCTTCTCAAACCACTTCCACACTCTACTGTTTCATACTTGATTTCACCATTTTCTATATATGCTATTTGATTGTCTTGTGTAGACTTCAGTTTATCTGCCTTTACAATTTTCTCCTCTAGCTTTAAATCTTGCTTATGAATTACTGTTTCCTCATAACCCTTACCACCGTATGTTCTATACTCACCTCCACCTGCAACAGTAATCAGTTGCTGGCAATGTTGCTTCTGCGAATTGCACATTTCTATGAAAACAGGTCCCCCGTCCTTATCTGAGAGGTTACTTTCCTGGTTACCCCCTCCCTCTGTGACTTGCACCTTAATTATAGGATAATTAGGATCGATTTTCAGTTTAGCTTTAATATAATCTCCTGGCATCCCTACTCTGCTTTCAGTAGAATGGCATTTTTGATTGTCACAGCCACTACCTTGTATATGACCTGCTTCACCACTTCCCCACGCTTCTATTTTAATACGATCAAATTTTATTGATAAGTCATCTGTATAAACATCTTTATTTTTATGATCATAGGATTTTTCATTATTTTTTTCAAGATCTGGTTTCTTATTTTTCAGCTGTTCCTTGATTATCTCTTTTAATTTTTCTTTTAATTTCTTTTTGAGACCTTCTAAATCGAACCTACACAATTTATCAGCGTAAAAGACCTCCATTCTGTTTGCTTTTATTGGTGCTTCTGGTTGCGTGACAACGCCATTTGTATTTTGTGAAATCTTTGTATAAAAAGGTTGAGTGTTTTTTTTGTCTACATATCGTGTTGAACGGCTGCATGTTCCAGTAAAGCAGATACAACCATCATCACCTTGATTACATTTTTCTCTATGCTCTACATCCGTCAATTTGTACACTACTTTCAGTCCTTTACTAGATTTAAATGTATCGTCTATCTCATCATTTCTTTTTACACAGTAACTGCATTTCCCCTTTTCCTGTTTATTGTTGTCAGGGAAGAAAACATACCCTTGCTTATTGAATATTATTTTATCTAACTCACTCTGATCTCTGTTTAAGAGATCGGCTCTTTTATTTTCCTTGCTTGGAAGATAATAGAACTGATTTGATTCCTTGGAGTAAACAGCATTGTATTTAGTATATCTTGTTCCCATTAATTTTAGTGGTATTATTTTATTTTCTCTTTTAAGAACAAACTCTTCTGGTTCTGGCTGCCATCCAGAAAGACAAAGCATTTTACTGTTAGAATTTCCTTTATACTTTACTTCTATTTCCGGCTGCCCAGAGTTATTAAATTCACATTGAATAGATTTGTCTTTTAACTTTTTCTCAAAATCATTAAAACTATAAAAACTTCCGCCTTTAGAACATTTAATTTGCACATCAGGAACATAGCCATATTCTTTCAGAACTTTAAATTGTTGCGGATTACTTTCTAATATACCTTCTATAATATTATCAATATTACTATCAGTTGTTTTTGCTACTATTGCTGGTTTTACTACTTTTAAAGATAGGGGGCCAATATTTACAGCGGTATTAACATTAAAAGTACATAAACCATCACTGTAGGTTCCACGTGCTTCATAAGTACAAGTGCTCTCGCTCATCTTCATTCTTATCTTTAACGTGTCACTCTGCTTTCCAGACGTGTTACTTTGTACTATTTCTACTACTTCAGGCTCTGGAGCAGGTGGTGCAGGGAAACAGCGGACGAACTGTGGATTTTTTTTGTCTATACTTTTAGTTCCATGGTATTCAGCGCAGAGCTGGCCCTTTTTTCTATAGGTTTTGAAGTAATAGTGAGTATCCTTATCTGTAACAGTATATGAGTGATTTGGAATGTTCTCATTATTTGAAACAACGTGTGGAAAACCTAACTCTTTTCTTTCCTCCAGTCCGCTAATTATCACCCCAACTCTTGGATCGAAGTAATCATTATCTTCATTTGTTATAGGAACAATTCTAACTTGTGGAGGTGACATCGCAAGTTGTTCACAGAATGGAGGGGGGCTAGGTGCAAGTGGCACAGGAGCACATTTTACTGCCGTTTGGTAGCAGGTATCACAGACTTTTTCCATCTCCCCAGGACGGAAAATATTCTCACCCGAAAATACTCTAGAACCCCATGAAGAAATTCCTGACATACAAGCCCCTTTTTGACTGCAAGCACATATTTTAGGAGAGTTAGCGAATCTTCTTTTTTCCTCATCAGTAACACCGTCTGCCCATTCCCATTTAAGACCCCGAGCAATTTCTCCTCCAGCTTTTGTTTTATCCCCTTCCCAATCAATAAAAGCTGCAGCAGAAACTCCAGCTCCTGTACCTTGCGTTCCATATATCTGGCGGCAGGATTCCCCACTTTGTAAGTCATAACAATAACTTTGTCCATCATAAGCACATACTCTAATTTTGGGATTAAAGTAACCATCAACTCCTTGATCTTTTATTGCTTGCACCTTAATTTCCTTTACCCAATCTCCACCAACTATTGCTTCCCACCAAGTATTACTTTCTACAAATGTTGGACAATCAGCATATCCTTGATACGAAAGACCAAGTATCAAAAAAAATATCAATAAGAAATTAAGCCTTACACTTCTCATAAAATACCGGTAACCACTCATTAACTTCTTCTCCTTTTTCTTTTATTGCCTCATACATATACTTTATAGTCTCTTTGTTAGCTGAAAGTACATGTATTTCTTGCATATCCTTCAAATCCAGATTTAAGGTTACTAATCCTTTGTACTGTTTTATCAAAAATAAACCTTCCTGTGTTGGCGTCTGCAGAATTATATTCAGCTCCTCTTTCGATAGAGAAAATGCCTTCATGTATAATCTATTTGCATTGACGTTCGGCATCAAGATTCTTGTATCAACATGTTTATCTAAATATTGAGTAAATTTGCTAGCAAATGCGAGATTTAAATTTTCAGTACTTAGGATTACTACAACATTTAGTTCCGTCATTCTTTGCATCCAGTTATCAAACTCTTTCTCTGTAGGAAAAATATTACTTATCTCCCATGCTTCATCCAAAACAAGTATTGCAGGCGAGCCATCACATTTTGCCTCAAAAGAATATAAAAAATAGTAAAGTATCACGGACATACATTCCTTTTGTTTTGTAAGGTTTGCGGTGTTGAGAGATATAATTTTTGTTTCCCAGTCAATATCTGATTCATTACCATCTTGAAATAAGTAAGCAAAGTCACCATCGTCACACCATCTACTTATCTTACCCCCAAGGAGCAAGAGCACCTCAGAAATTTGTGAAATAGAACGTGATTCCTTGGGTATAGCAAATATAGAATCCACAATTTTTCTTATCTTTTCTTCTACGTCCACCAAGCTCGTATCGGCTACCATTCTTCTGATCAGTTCAACCAACATATTGCGATTGGAAGCACTATCTTCAATGTTTAGTGGATTAAATTTTAGGCTTTTGTCCTTATATTTTGGATCGATTATGTAATATTTACCACTCACTGCTTTAGTAAAAATTATTGATTTTCCAGTGTTATCCAATATGACAATTCTTGGGTTAAACTTTCTTGATTCTGATAATAGAAAATTAATGAGTGAAGTTCTGCCTGAATTTGGAGCTCCGAGTATCGTAGTATGGCCATTATTTCTTTTTCCATGAAAATTAAAGAAGTAAGGATTTCCTTTTTTTGAGAAAAAAATCATTACCGCTTCTTTCCACCTTCTTCCTTTTAATGTACCTGACGTAAAATCGTGCAGCATAGCAAAGCTGCAAGCGTATTTTGTTAAGATATTTTTCGGTTGCGTAATAAAAGCAAAATTGCCTGGAAGTTGTGCCCAAAAATGACTTTCCATATGTAAATCAGTTCTAAACATCATGAAGCCAACTAATGACATTATAGAAGATAAATCACTAATACTTTCAGCTAACTTATTCCTATCATCTGCAAATATTGTAAAAATAATTTTCTGTTGGCAGAAGTCTATACTAGAGGTCTTTTCAAGCTCTATTATTTCTTCAATTCCTGAGCTTTTAAGTAAGGTATTATCCTCACTAATTTGCAGCATGTTGATTTGTTTTTTAAATTCTTTTATTGGTTTGTTATTACTAGTAAATATCATTATTTCTGTAATGATAAATTCAGATTCAAGCTGCAAGCATCTATCTATATTACCTAAAGAGATTTCCCGGTATTCTTTTATGCTGAAAATAGAGCCAAATTTCTGTTGATTTTCAAATATTGTTTGAAACGTATTGAAACCAAAAGCTATTTTAAAATTTCTAATATATTGCGACAGGTCCCTTTCATGTATTGGATAATCTTTGTGCGTTAATGTAACAATATAGTGGAGAAATTCTATCATTTCAGAATATATTTTACCTTCACTAAACCTTAGACTCAGTTTTTTAGCTCCAAAAGGTCCTAAATCATTTTGAATTACGTCAGTTATCTTTTGCAACTCCTGATGGCTTTCTTGTAAAGACAACTTATGCTTATTCTTTATTCTATTGAAAAAAAACGAATTATTAGTATGCTTGCCAAAATCGCTAAACAATATTACAATGTATAGTTCATTTATATACTGTAATTTACTATCAGTTAGTTTATTAAACCACGTTGAATGTAGGTTGTCAGAGAAGTCTTCAGTTTTATTCCATTTCAAGCTCAGTTTATTGCGCTTTCTAACGGTATGAATCCAAACGGTAAAATACAGGCTATTAATATTTTTTGATATGCTTTTTCTAATTTCAGTTCTGAGGTCGCTGTAGTTATCAACAGAAGAATAATCTTCTAACTTGATTATTTTTAACAATTCTCCCTGTTTTGTTAGTATGGTTTCTTCATCGTAATGACAAGCATAAGGAACAAAATCTAAATCAATGCTTTCTAGTAATGCTAAGTTGTTCTTTTTTTTAAGCTTAGAGTTAACTGTTGGTACTTTTAACTGCATATGCGTATTCAATAAAGATAATTAAAAAAGATAAAAATACTATCTTAATTTTTATCTTTTTTTTCGCTATCGGATTGTAATTTTATATCTTTTGCAAAGTTAAATTTTTCTTTTAAGTAGTCTGTTGCCTTTTCTGTACTACCGAACATCAGGACCAGTACACCAAACATTATCATAAAAAAGATTAGACCTCTGAACACTACTGCAAGTATCACTGCAGCTATACACAACCCTATGATTGTTGAAGGACTCATATTTTCTACAGTATCTTTAACTGAAAATGAAGAAATAAAATTTTTTACCGTTTCTTGTATACCCTTTAATTCATCACTCGCCGAACTTGCTTCGCTAGAATATGATGCAAAAATGAAACTTAATAAGGCTATAAAAACCAAAACTTTATTCAATTGAATGCGCATCAACTAAACACCTTTTAAACATTCCTCAAATATAACAACTTTTATATCAATAGGCAAGAACTGAATTCACTTATCCACTACAAGTAACACATATTTAATTTTTACCGCTGTGAACATGCTGTAAGCTCTTATCATCAACAAGAGGACTCACATTAATGGATGTTAATTTACTTGATAGGAAGTTTGAATGCAATTCAGCTACTGCTGCTATAGCAAGCACTGCAACCATAGCAAGTAGTCCTGCTCCTATCAATCCTGATGTCATTGCTCCTGCAACAATGCACCCTATTGTGGAGAGAGCACAACCTGCTACAAATGCAACGTGAAGATTTCTGTTATTGGGTTGGTTTTTAAGTAGGATATCTTTCTTAACTTGATCTGGATTTGCTTGACCATCTGAGTTTTCATTTTCTTGCATTTTTGGCTCTTTTTTTACAGTCTGCTCTGGCTGCACTTGAGTCTCGTTTTCTTTTGGGGATTCCAAATTTGATTCTAATAACTCAGTTTTTTCTCCACCCTCTGGTTGTAAGCCATTATCTTCTTCAACAGAGCTCAATGTTGAGTTTAAACTTTCCTCAGATGAAGTGCTTGCTATTGATGTTAAACTGTTTTTTCTACTATTTATTGGTGATATCGAGTTTTTTTCACTCAGTCCAGGTGAGTTTATTCCACTATCTGAACCACTACCGTTACCAAGCTTAGGAGTTTTTATATTCTTCTTTAATTGCTCCATAACTTTACTATATTTTCTAGATACCTCTTTCGGAATATCTAATTGGCCAAGTATTTTAGTATCACCACTTTTTTTCTCAGCTACATTCAAGGGTGTTTCTTGTGTGTTGTTTTGCTCTTCAATATGTCCTAGCTGCATTTGATCTTCAATATTTTCTTCAACAGCATTTGGTATTGAGCTTACACTGCTGCTCCTGTTAGTAATATCCAAAATTGTTTTCACTATTTTTCCTCTTTTTGTTTGTGGTCTTTGTGATTGTTCTCTTTCATTGTTAAATACTGTAGGTACAGCTAGTTCTTCTGATTTTATTACTTCATCTTTCAATGCAGGAAGAAAGTTTTCGATATAATACTTATAATGTTTTTGATATTCCTCTTGTTTTTCTGGTGATTTTTCTAATTGTTCTCTCAGCGATTTTTCTAATTCAGTTAATACCTCAGGACTAGCTCCTTCCTTGAACAACTCTATGCATTTTTTGATAGTTCCATCTCCATTTTTTTTTGGGCTTTCATGATTATGTGTTTTTTTTGTTACCTTTTTGTATATAGTGTCGTGCAATTGTTGGTTAATAACTTCTTTATTATTCTGAGGTTTTTTTAAAGTACCTGGCATAGACTCCTCCATACAAATAAAATGTATAGATACCTCTTTAGCGTTAATTTTACATTAAAATTGGATAATTATGCCATATTATGGATAATTAATGGCAACTTGCTTATTGTGAGGTCGCTTAACTATTTGCTTTCTGGGTTTTCTACTTCTACAGATTTGCTCTCAATATAATTGTTTGCTTGTTGAACTAACATATCCACTACTTCTTTTACAGGCTTTTCCCTATCAACCATGCCAACACTTTGACCGGCCATTAAAGATCCCGTTTCAACATCTCCTTCAATCACTGCTCTTCTTAAAGCTCCAGCCCAGAACTTTTCTATTTCAAGCTGCCCATCTTCTTTTGAGATCTGTCCCTTTTGGTATTCATCAATAACTTCTTTTTGACGCTTCATAAAGTCATCACTTGCTTTGTTGGCTATAGCTCTTACAGGAATTACAGGAAAATCAGCACTTATCTGTACAGAAGGTATTGCATTACGTGCGGCCGATTTAATAAACACTTCCTTGAAATTTTTGTGGGCAATTGACTCATTAGTGCAGACAAATAATGTACCTATTTGACAGCCACTTGCTCCCATTTCCAGGTAATTAATTATCATTTCACCTCTTCCTATTCCACCTGCAACAAACACTGGTATTTGTTCATTTTTAAAATGAGGCAATATCTCTTGTGCAAGAACAGAAGTGCTAACTGGACCTATATGCCCACCTGCTTCCATTCCTTCTATTATTAATGCATCTACTCCCATTTTTACTAACCTTTTCGCAAGGCTTAATGCTGGTGCAAAGCACATAACTTTAATGCCCGCACCCTTGATTTTTTCTATATTAGGCTTTGTTGGCAGTCCACCGGCAAGCACTATATGGCTCACTTTCGTTTCAATACACACATCTATCAACTCACTCAACTTTGGGTGCATAGTAATTAGATTTACACCAAATGGCTTGTTAGTTAATTGCTGCGTCTCTATGATTTCTTTTTTTAGCAAGTCTGGAAACATTGCACCACATGCAATCACACCAAAACCACCAGCGTTTGAGATTGCTGAGACCAAGTTTCTCTCTGAAACCCAGCTCATAGCACCACCCATTATAGCAAACTCACTGCCAAGAAAATCTGTTCCTTTTTTCCAGAGGCTACTTAACATATAACCTATATCATGCGTTTAAAAATGTTTTGTTTATCTATAAATGTGTGCTTCAAAGCGCCAAGTATATGTAAGATTATAAAGAGTACCATAAAATACGCAAACATCGAATGTAGCTGATTAGCTGCGTTAGCTAGATCTTTGTTTTGATTAATCAACAAAGGGATATGAAAAAAATATTTGATCTGTTTGCCAGAAGCAGAAGACATAACATAGCCAGATAGTGGCATTAGCACCATTAAAGAATATAAACCAAAGTGTACTGTTTTGCTTACATTGATTACAAATCGAGAGAAATTTGCTGGAAGTGGTGGAACATAAGTAAAGACGCGAAAAAATATGCGTACTATGATTAATCCAAGAATAGTGATACCGCAAGCCTTATGAATAGCGTATATGTTGAACTTAATTTCATTGCTAAGTGGTAAGCTTTTCATATAAAGTCCAGAGCAAAGCATACCGATAATAAAAATAGCCATCAACCAATGGATAACCCTTAAACCTAGGCTATATTTATCGTCTTCCATTTTGATTACCCTAAAGTAGCATTTATATAATAGAAAAACTATTTTTCAATCAAAATTATTAAAGCAATTTAGATTTACCGACAATGTAAATTCAAGAGCAATCCTGTCATTCAGAACATAGAAACGAAAAACTTCCTTGACAAACTCCGCCAGCCCCCTTATCATGAAACTGAAGCTATTGTATTTGCTTTCGCCAATCTGCAGATTAAAAGGTAAGGATTACTTAATGTATCGGCGTCTTATGTTCAATTTTTTGCAGTATATAGATACTGTATGTCTTTACAAAACTTCATCTACATCTAGATTTTTATCTAAATAAGCTGAACGCGCTTATAAAGCGTTACAAGACATCAAAAAATGCCAATACTCGACAGAGATAGTAAAAGACTAGCTAACTCGGGGATTCTTTGTCTTTTTTTCTGCTTAGTAAATTTCTTAAACATTTGCAGCGTAGGTTAGTTGCAATTAAAAGCGGCTGAATCTCGCTTGTCAAGCGTTTAAAACATAAAAAACGCCAATATTTTAAAGCGGATAATAACCACGGGGCTTCTTTTGCCTTTTTTTTCGTTTGGTAAATTTCTTAATATTTATAGCTAACATGAAGCTAAGTACGAACTTTGTTAAACACAACAAATGGTGTCATTCCAGTGCTCCTGTGATGTCATTCCAGCGCGTGACGCTGGAATCCAGGAATTTTATTAAGTTGGTGAGCATAAAAATAGCTGTTTTACGTTAAAATACAATGTTTTGATGATTATGGAAAGGCTGGATTCCAGTGTCAAGCACTGGAATGACACCATAGGGGCACTGCCATCATAAAGGAACCAGTGTCAGCTACTTAAATGACATCATAGGGGTGCTGGGATGACACCCTGACAATCGTCATCCCGCTACGTGTTAGCGGGATCTAGAGATACCGCGAATGAATCGCGGTATGACGGTTCGCAACGGTATGACGGTTCGTGGTGGCATGACGATAAAGTTCCAGTGTCAAGCGTTTGGCATGCAAATTTCCTTAAACGTTCGTAAGCTTAAAACTTTACTTTAGATCAAACTGCTGTATAGTGACTTTATAGCTTCAATTTTGTAATGAACATACCTAGTATAGAAAATTGTGATCTTCACAATAAAGCCGTCTTACTTAGAGTTGACTTCAATGTTCCTATAAAAGATGGAGAAATTCGTGATGTCACTCGTATTTTGAGAGCATTGCCTACTATTCAGTATTTAGTGAATGCGAGTGCAAAGATTATTATTATATCACATTTTGGACGCCCAAAGGCCAGAGACAATAATCTGTCGCTAAAAAATGTAATTGACACTTTATCGCAGTTACTAAATAAAAAAGTGAAATTCATTGACGATTGCGTTGGTGAAAAAGTACAAAGAGCAGTAAGTGTTATGGATGCAGGAGATATAATATTACTAGAGAATCTAAGATTTTATAAAGAGGAAGAGCAAAGTGACTCAAATTTTGCCAAACAACTAGCATCTCTAGCGGATATATATGTAAATGATGCATTTTCTTGCTCTCACAGAGCTCACGCTTCTATTTCACGCATTACAGAATTTTTACCCTCTTATGCAGGGTTTTGCTTGCAAGATGAGCTAAAGTATCTTGAAAAAGCTGTATCGTTTAAAGCTAAACCTATTACTGCGATAGTTGGGGGAGCTAAAATATCAACTAAAATAAAAGTGCTTATGAAGCTAACAGAAAAGGTTGATTACCTAGTTCTCGGTGGTGCGATTGCTAATAATTTTTTGTCATTTAGCAAAGTAAATATAGGAAAATCTTTCTTTCAAAATGGTGTTGACGACCTTCTACATAATATTGTTGAAACAGCAAATAAAAACAATTGCAAAATAATTGTACCGGAAGACGTTTTGGTTGCAATAAACTCTGATTACAGCACTAGTATTTCAAGAAAAGCTGAGTCCATTTTGGACAGCGATGTAATTTTGGATATCGGACCACAAACTTTGAGTATAATAAGCAGTATAATAGCGAGCAGTAAAATTCTATTATGGAATGGACCTATTGGTGTTTTTGAACATTCAGCTTTTGCAAGTGGTACAATAGGGATAATGAAAGTCGTAAGTGACTTAACGCACAAAGGAAAGTTAACCAGCATAATAGGGGGAGGTGATAGTCTATCTGCAATAAGCGCTGCAGGCCTTACTGATAAGGATTTTACATATGTTTCCACTGGTGGAGGAGCGTTTTTAAGTTGGCTGGGTGGTGACGAAATGCCGGGAGTTGCTGCTCTGCAAAAATGATTAGATTAAAACTTTTTTAAATTGTTTCTTGTAAGCTAGCTTTTTTGTGAACGTGATTATGTCGAAGACAGTTAAACTAATTTTGTGTTTAATAATACCAATAATAGGATTTATTTTTTATATTAAGGATCATTATTTTCACACCGGCTATGTAGAAGAAAATGTTGAAGTCAATTTTGAACCATTTTTCAGTTCACAACCAGCCACCGTTTCAGAATTAACTGACTTCGATAGAGGAGTGTTGAAAGTTTGTGGAGATTGGGGAGCACATCCAGATAAAGAAGATTTCAAAATTTTACTTAGTTGTCCGCAGCATCAAGAAGTAGTGAAAGGAATATATAAGTGATTACGCCAGATGCGGATTTGGAGTTACTTAAAGATGAACTGGCTAACATTTGGTTTACAAATAGTGGAAGTGAAAAAGAAACTATAGGGTTTGGACATATTTTTTGTGGTGAGCCAAACGATAAACTAGGTGGTATGCATTTTGTAGGTAGATATGTTGAAGCTCAAGAGGATAAATGGGCAGTTGGAATCCTATGCAATAAATCAGATATTAAGCCGCCAGTTTATACATTTGGAATGAAATATTTAGGTAAGGATGGGGAAGTGAAAGTTAAATGCCCAAATGGATACGCATATAACCTTCATGCCGATAATTTCTGCAACTAAGGCGTTTAAGGAATTAGGAAAAGATGGAATGTGTCTATATGAAATGGAAGATGACAATTATCAATCAGTGTTTGTAAGAAAGAATGATGCTATACTCACGTTCTATCCTGACTTAACACCAAAATGTGATGATAAGAGTACTTATTGTAGTTGCAGTAAATCTTAATTTCAAAACCAATAGGGTGAACAAATGATAAAAATGCTATAGGGTGTAGCAAATCCAAATGAGTTAAAATTTTGATTAAAGGGTTTTGTGAATAATAATGAAGAAGGGCATTATTCGTCTAATAAAAGCAATTCAATACTCTTGTGAAGGAATAAAATCAGCTTTTATATCAGAAATTGCGTTCAGACAGGAGTTACTGCTTTTTATAGTATGTGTCTCAGTTTTGTTTGTTTTGGATGTAAGTAATCTAGAACGTGCAGTAATGATAAGCAGCCTATTCCTGGTGTTAATTGTGGAAATTGTTAACACTGCTTTTGAAACGACAATTGAGCGTATTTCCAGTGAACAACACATACTTTCAAAAAAGGTGAAAGATCTAGGTAGTGCAGCAGTTTTTCTTTCATTAATTAACTTCCTGATAACATGGATGATAATATTGATAGGTTAATACGAATGTTATTAAGATATGTTGTCAAACTCACCAATTAAAGTTTTTATATCTTGCGGTAAATCAGAGACAAATTCCATGTATTCCTTACTTTTTGGGTGGTATAAGCCCAGTGTATAAGCATGTAGTGCTTGTCTATTGAAATTACGAATGAAACTAGAGTTTTTAGCATATTTTGTGCTTTTACTACTATTTTTTCCATAAACTTGATCACCAACTATGGAATGTCCTATGTGGCTCATGTGGACTCGAATTTGGTGCGTTCTACCTGTTTCTAAAGTGCATTTAACGAGGCTTGCTTGTCCTATAACTTTCTCTACTGAGTAATGAGTGATTGCTAATTTGCCCGTTGTTTTTGTAACACACATCATTTCTTTATTACCACGCTTTGGAGCAATGTTAGTTTCTATAGTTCCCTGCTGGGAAGATAATGTTCCCCAAACTACTGCTAAGTATTCCCGCTTTATTTTGCGATTCGATAACAATTCAGACAAAAAACTATGGGCTGCTTCATTTTTTGCAATTACCATTAGCCCACTGGTATCTTTATCGAGTCTATGAACAATTCCTGGTCTCACATGGGTATATGGGATTTTACCAAGGTGAGCGATAACTGCGTTCAAAAGCGTATCATTGTTTGTCCCAGCACCTGGATGTACCGTTAATCCACTTTGTTTACTCAGAACTATAATGTCTTCATCTTCATAGACGATATTAAGTTTTATGTCATAATTAGGCTCAATTGATGTGGATATGTCAGGTTGAACGAGATGCACCACATACTCTTCATCTGGTTTTACTATGTAGTCATTATTAATTATCGGTGTGCCAAGTAATTTCACCTGCTCATTTTGTATCAATCTTTGCGCTTTGCTGCGTGATATGTTGCATTTTTCAGCTATATAGGTGTCTAACCTTAATTTCTCTTTATCATTATTAACACTTAAGGTTATTATTGAGTGATCTATAGTGATTTACCCCGCGCCATTTCCCATGCTGCTTGAACATTTGGGTCTGTAAACATTGTTGCACTAGACTCAATTTGCAGATCACCTTGTTTTTTAATATGGCAAATTGTTTGAGAGCCATCTTTCCAGTAGATTGTAACTTTATTATCAAAATCTCGTAATGTTGCCTCAACCTTTTTTTCTTTATTATCTTTTTCTTCCAGCTTAATAGATTCTAATAAATAATATAGAAAGTCACTTGGTTTGCCGTTGATTTTTTCTTTCCATTCATCTGTTTTTTCTTGTTCAGATTTTTTTTGCTCTAACTTTTCCTTCTTTTGCTGCAGCTTATTTTGTTCTGCTTCCAGCTCTAACTTTCTAACTGTGTCACGTAGTTCTTTGACTTTATTTTCTAATACTAATAATTTATTAGTATTATTTCCATTGTTAGCTTCTAAATCAGGCGTACTTGGTTGAGCTTGCTTCTTTTTTATTTCTTCTAATTCATTCCTTACTACGTTTAATTGCTCCTTCAATTCCGTTTTTTCCTCTTCTGTATCCTCTTTTAACTTTTTTAGCATGCTAAGGAACTCGTTATTATTAGACTGCGTAGTTGATTGAAGCCAGCCTACAAAGCGGCTTGGTTCAAATCGTTCAATTTTATCTTCAGCAATTTTAATAGCATTCTCTAACCTAGAAAAAGTACCTTCAATATCTAGTGAATGTGCTTTTTTTGTCAATTCTTTAGTGTTGTTTAAAACTTCTGAAATTTCTGCATGTAGCCAATCTAAATCTTTTTTGATGTCTTCTCTGATTTTTTTTAGGTGATCAAGCGTTTCTTTAATGTTAATATTTGCAGGCTTTAAAAGACTATTATCAAGTAAATCGCAAGCTTTTTTAAGGTTACTGTCAAATGAGTTGCAAAGCGGACTAAGTAGTTTTTTCATTAGAGATATTAGTTCATTTTCCCTTTTACCAAGCTTATTTTCTACTACTGATACAACCATGCCCTTTCCAGACCAGTATGGAAATAGAAGACCTAAAGAACTGTGTTTTCTAATAGTATGATTTTCATGATCCACGCTATTACTTATTAGATTGCTAAGTGTTGATATGATGCATAAAAGAATAGCGACTAATAAAGCTATTAATATTATTGGAGCATTAATGGATTGTGATATTGCTGAAACTACTATAATAGTACCAAATACATATGATCCAGTAAACAAGAGAATCCTATTTCTATTTTCTGCTTCTATATCTTCTAGTATTTCTCTCTGCGTCTTAGAAATTGGTAAAACTATTGAAAGCTTTTCCCCCTTTTTATCTAAATTTGTTACAATTTCAATTTTTTTAGCTTCTTGAGCAATCTGGCTGTACTGTTCATCAACTTGATAGTTTCCTATTTTTTTATCTATTTCATTCTCTTTTATTTTTTGTGTATTTATAAAGTTTATAACAGCAGTAAATAAGAGAACTATAAGAGGAATAAAGGCAAGAGGTGCTGGCGTGAACGCAAACCCAGCAATACTTACTGTAACAGGCTGAATAGAAAAGGCAGTAAATGCTATAAGAGTAGCAATGGTACTTGCTATCGATATAGTACCAGAATACTTTCTTATAGAGCTCAAAATTCTACTGGGCTGGTCAGAAAGTTTTCTAAATCCTAAAAAATCAAAATAGTCTTTGAAAGGATCTTTAGTGTCTGTAACCATAACATTTTTCTAGTTTAAACTTATTTAGGTATACATTAACCAAACCTTAAAATCAAGTTTCTTAATTTTTCAACATGTGCCAAGGCCTATTGGAGCGCACTGTATTAATCTTTACGTAACGATTTGTTAACCAAACAGAATGTGTGCCATACGTTTCTAGATCAGCATGTTTAATAATTTTAGCGTTGCAAGCTGAATAGTCGAATTCACTTAATTGAATTATTAAATCAACTTTATCACAATTTTCTGAAATATCTTCTTTTTTATAAGCAAGTAGCACTGATTTATTATTTCCTTTATTATATATACAATCATAATCTTCACACTGTAGCCTTTTATTTGAATTGTTATATTTTGTATGATTCAAAATTTGGTTCTGTCCGTTTTGCTTTGCCCACGTTTTGATAACAAAATTTCTGCTTTTTCTAGTGAGAGAATATAGTAAGTTATCACTCTCCTTTGCAGCAACATTATCAGCATTTATTAGGATGTCGGGGGTTTTATATGCAGCGCTAAAGCAAATACCTAGTACAATAAAAAAAAATCCCAAAAAACGCCAATTTCTTTCCCACAAGCACAGCCACAATAACCCAAATGTTATTATAATAATTGATGAGGCAGGAAAAGTACGAATGGGAATAACCAAATACTGAAGACTAGCGATAGCGTTTGTTATATACAAAATGCTGTCAATTGGGCGTTCTACAAGTGGCGCTATAATCCATTCAATACCGAAAGGAATCAACAAAACATAGATTATTCCAAGTGGAATAATAATTAATGTAACTATTGGTATAGCAACTAAATTTGTGATAATGCCACTAATTGAAAAATAATTAAAATTATATATCGTATACGGAACAGTTGCTAAACTTGCTATTACTGAGCTGATCATTATCGACACAAAATATTTCATTATTTTTATTTTGAATAATTTATTAGCATTAATTTGATAACTGGCAACCAGTGCCAAAACAGCAGAAAATGACATCTGAAAGCCTGGCTTTAAAATTGCTTCAGGTTCTATGATAAGTATCACTGCAGCAGCAAACGCAATTGCTATTAACCCTCGATATTTTCTCTCTATCATTATTGCAACGAGTACTAAAATCACCATGATGTAGGCACGCTGAGCAGAAATTTGCATACCGGTAATCAACAAATAAAACGTGGTTGGCAAGATAGTAAGGAATGCAGATATTTTCTTGGTGTTATACTTAAGAGTCAAAGTTTCAGATATTGCGAATAAATTACGAAACACTACAAAAAACAGACCAGCAACGAATGATAAATGCAAACCAGATATGGCAAACAAATGTGCTATACCTGAATCTCGTATCGCGTCCATAGTTTTTTGATCTATGCCATCTTTTTTACCGATCAGTAATGCAGAGATTATATCCGCATGTGGTTTCTTGATATTTTGCTGCAGGTTTTCATAAATGTATTGACGGAAAGATTCTATATATTCTTGAAATTTCCTTGCTTCAGCCTTTTTGTGCAGGGCTATTTTGCTTGTTGCAAAGCCTGTTGCACTTATTTTCTGGTAATATGCTATTCTTGCAAAATCGTATGCATACTCCGAGGGCGCAATCTTTAGAGGGAAGAGTTTTGCTGATAATTTTACTTGATCGCCTATTTTAATGCCTTTTTCCACTTTGGTTCTAACTGATATTCTGATGTTATCTAGAGCTCTATCCGGTGTCATTCCAGCGCGTGACGCTGGAATCCATATCTTTTTTTTCTGGATCCCAGTATCAAGTACTGGGATGACAAAAGGGGGCGCTGGGATGACAGGAGAGGATTTTGAGATAGTAGGGGATTTTTCAACAGAAAGCAGAAATTGTTTATATGAGCCCCTGTCGTTAATATCCTTCACTGTGGCAACGATATCTTTTACATATCTCTCTTTATCAAGAATTTGAGTATCAACTAAAGCTGTTCTTAATTTACTAGCTGTAAATCCTATGAGCACTGCAATTAAAGCGATACACAATATCGCGTACCTTTTATACAATATTGCAATCAAAATTAGTGTGGGTAAAAGCAAAAGAAAAATAGATATGCAGCTTGGTTCAAAACTTAGGGAAAAATAGGTTAGAATTCCTACACACTGAAAAACAGGAAACCACAGTATCAAGTTATATTGTTCATTGCGCAGATTGTTACGTATATAACTAACTATTATGTCAAGAAAAGTTAATAAGTGTGTCGATATTTGCATGTGGTGAAATTTTATTTTTCTTTTTTCATTATTTGTATATATAATAACTAAATAAGCAACGACGCGGGATGGAGCAGCTCGGTAGCTCGTCAGGCTCATAACCTGAAGGTCGTAGGTTCAAATCCTACTCCCGCAACCATTTTTAAGGATATAGTTGTTCCACTTTCCAATCGCTTCCCTCAACAAGAGTGTATCTAAATCTAATATGCTTCCTATATTCACCTTCTTGCCAAAATTCAATTACTTTTGGGATTACGCAAAATCCCACCCAAAAATCAGGACGAGAAACTTGTGTATTGTGAAATTCTTTTTCCTTCAATTTTATAGCTTGCTCAAAATCTTGCCAATCTTTCAGAATGCTCGATTGTTTTGAGCACCATGCGCTAATTTGACTACCCAGCGCTCGAGAAGAGAAGTATTTGTCAGTTCTTTCATCGTTTAGAAGTTTAACCTCTCCTTCAATTCGCACTTGCCTAGCAAATTCTATCCAATGAAACACTAACGCAGCTTTGGGGTTCTCAGTCAATTCTTTCCCTTTTTTACTGTTTACGTTAGTGAAAAACACAAAACCTTCTTTGCTATATTCCTTTAGTAATACCACTCTTGCAGATGGAATACAGTCTTTGCTACAAGTTGCTAGCGTCATTGCAGTTGGTTGTTCACACGGAGAATTAAGTACTGCTTTGTACCACTTTGAAAACAAATCAAATGGATCTTTTTCAAGTGAAAATATCATATCAAAAAATAAAATCTTAATTCTGGCACGCGTTGCAAAAATAAGTGCTACGGCCATTTTGTCGTATAAGTGTTATGATATTATTGCAAATCTTGCAAGGTTTTTGAACTTTACCATATACGTAAAAGTTATTTTGAAAGTATCCAGCAGATCCAGATGGCTGTGCATAATCTTTCAGTGTTGAACCACCTGCAGCAATTGCATCACTCAGAGTATTTTTTATTTCAGCAGCAAGTTTTTCGCACTCTCTATAGGTCAAGTTTTTTGCTGACCTGAGTGGTGATATACGGGCTCTAAACAAGCTCTCAGAAGCATATATGTTGCCTACGCCAACTATTGATTTATTGTCCATTAACGCTGATTTGATATTCACTTTTTTGTTTTTCAGCAACTCCTGTAAATAGTCTCCACTGAATTCATCCGTGAGGGGCTCTATTCCAAAATCGCTAAAAAAATCCGTTTCTTGTTCTTTATTTAAAACGATAACTAATCCAAATCTTCTTGGGTCATTAAAAATTATTGAAGTATTGTCAGAAAATAAAAATACCACGTGATCATGCTTATTCCGCATTTGATCGTGGTCAGCATATATAAGCTTTCCGCTCATGCCAAGATGTATGATTACAGCCACACTACCATCTGTATTCCAGATGGTATACTTACCTCTACGCTTGATGTTGCGTATGACTTTGCCCTTTAGCATATCATCAATATTTTTTGTTATTGGGGCACGTAAATTCCAATTATTCACTATAACATTACTGATTTGCTTGTTTTTAATTTTATCAAGCAAAAAATTAGAGATTACTTCCACTTCCGGTAGTTCTGGCATGATACCTCCTTCAAAACTTAAGTTTCTGATGGTAATTTTGTCGTTCTCAAATACATTCGAGTATTCTGCGGTGCTTTCTCCTAAAAATTCCTCACCACAAACGAGTTTTGAAAGGGTTCTCTGTCTACTCTGTTGCTGCTTTTTTCTTTTCAAAATATTTTGCTTTAAAGCTTTCGCTAATCTTTTTTTCTCCTCTTCTTTTTCCTTATTCTTTTTTGTGTTATTCATTATCATAATATATAAACTTGCCGTTGTAGCTCAGGTGGTAGAGTACGTCATTGGTAATGACGAGGTCCCAAGTTCGAGTCTTGGTAACGGCACACTGATTATACTTATAATATTGCATAACTTGTAAGCAAGGCTTAGAAGAAAGTTACAGAGGTAAGTTGTCATGCTTTTTCCATATCCTTTCTACCTTCTTGTTTTTGAGTAGCTCTAATGCTTTACAAAAGTGATACCTTGTTTTACTTGGCACTATAATGTCATCAATGTATCCATATGATGCAGCAAAAAATGGGTTAGCAAATTTTTCTTTATATTCTTTAATTAACGTTTGCTGATCTTTTTCGTGTCGAAATATAATCTCAACTGCACTTTCAGGGCCCATCACAGCTATTTCAGCAGTTGGCCAGGCATAATTTATATCACCTTTTAGATGTTTCGAATTCATAACAATGTATGCACCACCATACGCTTTTCTAGTGATAAGGCTAATTTTCGGCACGGTCGCTTCAGCGTAAGCGTAAAGCAGTTTCGCTCCGTGTTGTATTATATTATTGTATTCTTGATTTGTACCCGGCAAAAATCCTGGAACATCAATAAGTGTGATGATCGGAATGTTAAATGCGTCACAAAACCTTACAAACCTCGCAGCTTTTCTTGAAGAATCAATATCCAAACATCCTGCAAGGTGCATAGGTTGATTTGCAACAATACCGACAGTATTTCCTCCAATTCTACCAAAACCAGTTATGATATTACGAGCAAAATCAGGTTTCAGTTCAAAGAAATTCCTTTCATCACAAACTTTTTCAATGAGTTCATACATATCATAAGGAGTATTAGGATTGGTAGGAATTAGAGTGTTTAAGGATTCATCAATGTCGTCAACATCATTACAGATTGGTGCAGATTTTGGTGATTCTTGATTATTTGCTGGTAAGAAAGTAAAGAATTCACGCATTTTTAGCAGCATTTCAACATCATTATTGAATGCAAAATCCGCTACTCCTGTTTTGCTTGTATGAATTTTTGCTCCACCGAGGTCTTCGAAACTTACATCTTCGTAGGTAACCTTTTTTACTACATCTGGCCCGGTTATAAACATATATGAACTGTTTTTCACCATGAAAGTAAAGTCAGTTAATGCTGGGGAATAAACTGCACCTCCTGCACATGGGCCCATAATTAAAGAAATTTGTGGTATAACACCCGATGCATTTACGTTTCTTTGAAAAATTTCTCCATAACCAGCAAGAGAATTTACTCCTTCCTGAATTCTGGCTCCACCAGAATCATTTAGTCCGATAATTGGAACTCTGGCATTAATTGCCATATCCATAATTTTGCATATTTTTTTTGCATGTGACGCACCAAGTGAACCACCAAAGACAGTAAAATCCTGAGAATAAACAAAAACTTTTCTGCCATAAATAGTACCATGACCAATCACTACCCCATCACCTAAAAAATTAGCATTTTGCATGCCAAAATCATTTGCATGATGTTTTACGAATTTATCGTATTCTGCAAAAGAACTTTCATCGAGCAATATACTGAGCCTTTCTCTAGCAGTTAATTTCCCTTTTTCATGTTGTTTGGTAATCCTGTCAGAACCGCCTCCTTTTTCAGCTTCTAGTGCTTTGGTTTTTAGATTTTCTAGTATTTTAAAGTCTTGCATACAATAAAGTAGTTTTCAAATTAGTTGTAGACTTTATTAAGTTTACAAACCCTACTAACTATACACATACACTATTGCTATATGCAACAATGTATGTATGATAATTGTTAATGCTCTGGTGATTCATGGTCACTACTTTGAAAATGTTGCGATGTGTCAACACTTTTCATATTAGAAAGAGGTGGACTAACTGCACTGCTTTTCGTTTGTGCAAAACTTTTAGCAGCTTCAACAACCTTGCTTATACGAGGTTCTTTTTCTAGCTCTTTTAGGTACTTTGAGAAGATTTCACAACTTTTGTCATCCATATGTACCATTATTTTACCAAAACTTTCAGCTTTTTCAGAAGATAAAATCATTTCGATCTTTTCATCGCCTACCCTAAAGGTCATTTTTACTTTGCCTTGCATATCATGATATTGCCAGCTTTTTATTCAGATTAGATTATCTCCTTCTCCTATTCGCAATGCACCATATTCTAAGTCCTTAAATTCCGGGGAGTTCATAAATTTTGCAGGAGTGATCACACTTTTTTCTGGACACTGTACATAATAAAATTTATTATCTCTTTCTACTACAATTTCTTTTTTTTTGTCATTTTCAATACTATCACTTACAATTTGTTTTAGACGTGACAAATATTCGCCGCGTTCTTTCAGTATATCTTCTGGCAATAATCTCCGAACTTCTTGGCTCACATCAGTGCCTGCTAAAACTAGATTAAACATTTCTAACATAAGAGGCCGTAGTTTTTCTTTTCCAGTCTCAGTAACATTTTTATCTTGCTCCATGAGGTGGTATAAGATCAGTATCGAATAATCTATTATTGATGACTTTTTTCTCCTTGGAATACATCAACACTAAACATGACCTTGTGCTTTTTTGCATCGTCTATAGATTTTTGAAGTCTCTTTGCTATGTTTTCGATAGCTTCATCATTAGGTAAGTGTTCAGGCAATGGCATCAACTTAAGGAAAAATATCAGCGATAGTGTATAAAATTTCTCTCTAAATTTTTTATCATTAAATTATCCAAAGAGTGCAAGGGACAGCACTTTTGTTTCTGTTTTATTTCAACAAAGAAGTCTAAAATGTGTCCTTTTTAGGTGAAATATGCGTGCGCCAAGCAAAGTGCGTAAAGTCCAGTTGGTGAAAATCCAACCCAGGCAAAGCCTAGCCAGCAGGCTGGAACAAACCACTATGCTGCGTAAGGTAACGAGCGTAGTAAAGCTAGTGGAATGGACAACACAGGGTACAACGAAAGTGAAGGTATTGAGTCCCGAAATTCTCGATGTCATAGAGGTCGACACGTTGCATATAGTGGAAGACAGCAAGAAGGGTAACAATAGGGCAAGTTATCACTCACTCTATCGGGATCTGAGGCCGTATCACGTGTTGAGATGGAGTTTACGTAAACTTGGGAGATCCTTTGTATTCCTATTAAGGTACGTTGGAACAAGTCAACAAAGGCGAGTACTGACGGAAGATATAAAGGAAGTCGGACTGATTGATAGTACTCAGAGTGTGGGAAAGCCACATACAAGGGGAAGCGGTCAGCAATATAGTGACTGGTTTAGGAATTGCTATGCCAATACAACGGAGGTTGGAATAACGTGCAAAGAAAACTAAATCAGATAGCAGTAAGAGCCAGGCAAGATAAACGATTGAAATTTACATCGTTAATTCATCTGATAAACGCAGAGAATCTTGCTGAATGTTATAAAGAGCTAAAGCATAACAAAGCATGCGGTATAGACCAGGTGACAGTAGAAGCTTATGGAGAAAATCTTGAAGAGAAGCTCAACACTCTGGTGGATAGTATGAAAAGAAAGCGATATCAACCGCAACCAGTGAAAAGAGTATATATACCAAAAGCTGGAAGCAAAGAGAAACGCGGGCTTGGAGTACCGTCTACAGAAGATAAGTTAGTCCAGATAATGCTGAAGAAGATATTAGAAAATATTTATGAAGCTAACTTTCTGGATAACTCATATGGTTTTCGTCCTGGTAGAAGCTGTCATCAAGCGGTAAATGCACTAAATAAAGCAGTTATGTACAGACCAACTAACTATGTAGTAGAAGTTGATATCAAGAAATTCTTTGATAATGTCCAGCACAAATGGCTAATGAGATGCTTGAGAGAACGGATAACAGACCCAAACATACTGTGGTTAGTAAAACGATTTCTTAAGGCAGGAGTAGTCGAAGCAGGACATTATGAAGCAACTGAACTAGGCACACCTCAGGGGGGAATAGTAAGTCCTATACTAGCTAATATATACTTGCATTATGTGCTGGATTTGTGGTTTGAAAAGAAATTCAAGCTAAGATCTAAAGGTTATATGGAGCTAGTTAGGTATGCAGATGATCACCTGATTTGCTGCGAAAGAGAAAAAGATGCTAGAGAACTCTTAGAGTCACTGAAACAAAGGCTAGGAAAATTTGGACTGGAAATATCTGAAGACAAAACAAGAATAGTAAAGTTTGGCAAAAAGGAGTGGCAACAAGGAATAAGGGAGAAACGAAAAACGGAAAGTTTCAACTTTCTAGGATTCACCCATTATGGTACAAGGAGTCGTAAAGGTAGAGTAATGGTAGGTCATAAAACCTCGAAAGAAAATCTATCTAGAAAACTTAAAGAAATCAAAGAATGGGTGAAAAAGATCCGAAATAAAGTTCACCTTAAAGATTGGTGGTCAATACTTAAAGCAAAACTAACAGGACACTATAACTACTTCGGAGTTAGCGGAAATTACCGGTGGTTGAATAAATTCTTCTGGCGGGTAATCAAGCTAGCGTATAAATGGATAAACCGACGTAGTCAGAAGAAGAGTATGAATTCAAAGCAATTTATACACTATCTACAAGTTAATCCATTACCAAAACCAAGAATATGCTACTCATTATATACAAAATAGGAAATGCTGTGAATACTACATTGTGGAGCCGTGTGCGGGAAAGCTGCAAGCACGGTTCTGGTGGGGGAGTCATAGCGATAAAACTTAATCAGGAGGATTTAAAACTATGACTTCTACCAAACAAAAAGGAAAAAACCTTATTCTACAAATTAAAAATATAATATACTCGAAAACTTTTCAGAAAATCCATTGTGTTGAGTTTTACACGAACAAGCTTTTTCGACAGTATTTTCTATGATTTTAAAGTTAGTTAAAAAAAGTTTGGGAATAGAATGTGAACTTATGGAGCCATTGACATGTACCCTCAAAGCAAGCTTTTTCTAAAGCAAGATATAAGATTTGCCATACAGGCTTTCAAGAATTTAAGCATCCAAACAGCCTATCAGGATGAACCTGAGTTGGAGAGGCTATAGACTTATTGCAGCAGATGGTTCTGGTATGAGATTACCCAGCTCTGGGGAAATTGTATCCGAGTTTGAACCAAATGGAACAACAGGCACCATTGGCAATTTGTTTGTTGATTTGTGTACTTCGCTGATTTGTAGTGCTCGTCTTGCAGCTTGGAATATAGGTGAACAAACGTTGGCGGCAGAGCAATTACCCGAAGTTATCACTCAAATGCGTTTATTAAATCAAGAGAAATTATTATTTATCTATGATCGTCTTCAGTAAAATTCATTCAGCAGCATTATGATTTGGAAGTAGATTTTATTTTTCGCTTGCAAAAAAGAAATTATAGTAAGCTATGGGAACGCTGGCGAATTAGATTTTGATTTTATATTAGAAAATGAAAATCTAAAAAATAAAATGAAAGGACAGAAAGTAAGAGTTATATAGTATTTTCTAAAATGAATGATAAATTTCCATTATGGTATTACCAACCAAAAGTTGTAAGTCTGTATATTTATGCATTAAAGGTCTGAGGCGGCTTTTGATGGTATTCCAACAATGCTCTATAGGGTTCAAATCTGGTGAATATGTTGGTAGATAGAGCAAACGGCATCTAGCATTATCTATTAACTCCTTTGTTTTGGGAGTTTTATGGAATGTGGCATTGTCCATAACTATTGTAGTACCATGTGGCAATTTAGGTAATAACATCTTCTCTAACCATGTATTGAATACCTCTTTGTCACACCCACCTTTGAAAGTCATTGGTGCAATAAATCTCTTTCCAATCCACCCGCCTATTATACTGATTCTCTCTCGTTTTCTTCCTGGAATATCTGCATAAATTTTCTTTCCTATTGGAGCACGTCCATACTCTCGGTATAACCTATTATCAACTCCTGCTTCATCTATATATAAGATGCTGGAATGGTCTATTTTTGAGATTTTATCGGTAAATCGCTGCCTATCTTCTTGATTGCGCTCTTGATATAGTGTAACTTTTTTTTAAAGTAATTCTTAGCTGTTTCAGCCTATACCAAATTGAATTTATTCCAAATCCAAGATTTTGTTTCATCTCTGCCAGCGTATGATCTGGATTCTTTTTAACATATTCTTCGAGTATTTTTGGGTCTATTTTTCGAATAAAGCTGCCGTTTTTCGATGGCCTTAGGCTTTCACCAGCGGCTTTCTTTCTTAACCAGCGGTACAGAGTTGCTATTCCTATCTCCAAAAGCTCTGCCACCTCAACCTTTGACTTCCCTTTTTCTATCATCGATACTGCCCTTTCCCTTAAATCCACACTATACGCCATTATAACTCAAATAGCTTATTATACCTTTATCATTTACTTTGGGAAGTACTATAGTGCTGACATTAGCCAACTGAGAAACAGAGTTTTTGATCGAGACTTTGGAGCAAAGCTTATGTGTTAAGGTGGCACATAGAGGAAACGACTCAAAGTAGGAGCAGAGTTAGAGAATTTTTCTGGAGAGGCTGTATTACAAGAATTTTGGGCAAACTTGGTCATGTGCAATATATTATCGCTTCATATGTGTGATGCACAAGGGCCTTGGAACCCAGATCAAATTACTGAGTATCGTTTAAATTTTTCAGTTTTATTTGGTGTAATGAGGCAGAAACTCTATCAGGTACTTATTGCGCCAAAAAACTTTCAAGCCCTTTTTAAGTATACGCGCTAAAGTTAAAATCCGACCAGGACAGCCGCGATAAGGTAGATAAGCCCAAACGCCATCATGTCTTTAGGAGAGTTTGCTAATGGAGGCTCTTAAGTTGACGCCATTGGCTGAACGGATACGGAATGACACCATCCTTTTTTCTGGATTCCAGACTGGAATGACACCTCTGGACACTTCCGTCGTAAAGGAACCAGTGTCAGCTACTCGGATGACACCTTTTTTCTACTTAGTTTGGGTTATGCAAGAAGTCTAATGAAGTGAAAATAAATTTATTTACCAAAATAGAGTTGCCTTGGTCTACAGATCTTAGTTTCTTTATCATTTATCATTTCATACCACTGAGTAACCCAACCAGTGGTTCTTGCAAGTGCAAAAATAGGCGTGAACATATTTGAGGGGATATCAATAGCATTCATTATTATACCTGAGTAAAAATCAACATTTGGATATAACTTACGCACGATAAAATATTCATCCTTTAAAGCTATTTCTTCAAGTTTTTTTGCAATTTTAAGCAGTTCATTATTTTGTTCTAGTTTACTTAGAACCTCATGGCAAGCGCCTTTCAATATACGCGCGCGCGGATCATAATTTTTATAAACACGATGTCCAAATCCCATCAATTTAAATGGATCTTTATCATCTTTAGCTTTTTCGATGAATTTATCTATATCTCCACTTTGCTCTATCTCTTTTAGCATATTTATAACTGCCTCATTAGCTCCACCATGTGCTGGTCCCCAAAGTGTAGCAACTCCTGCAGAGAGGCTTGCAAACAGATTAGAACCAGCCGATCCCACCAATCTGACAGCCGCCGTAGAAGCATTCTGTTCATGATCAGCATGGAGAGTAAATATTTTATCCAGAGCTTTTGCAAAAAGGGCGCTTTTATCATTATCAACAGCATCGCCAAATATCATCTTTAAGAAATTTTCACTGTAACTTAATTCATTGTTAGCATTTATGAATTCCTGATTGTTGATATGCCTATAAATCATTGCAATAATTGTGGAAACTTGCGCTATTGCAGAAATTCCAAAATCTAGGTCTTCACCATTGACATTGTTGCCATGCTTTTCATGATAAGATGCTGACAAACTTGCAAAACATGCAACTAAGATTGACATAGGGTGAGCAGTTTTTGGAAATGCTTTAATTACATTTGTAACTTGCTCTGATACTTTGGATGATTCTTGTATTTTGAGAAGAAATTTTTTGTGTTGCTCTGAACTGGGTAATTCACCATAGAGCAATAAATAAATCACAGCAGTAAAATTATTATTCTCTGCCAAATCAGCTATATTATGTCCCCTATATTTAAGAACTCCTTCATCTCCATCAATGAATGTAATTGTAGAAGAGCATGAAGCTGTAGAAACAAACCCTGGATCGTAAGTGAATAATCCTGTCATCTTATATAAATCCTTGATATTTAACACATCAGGACCTGTTGTTCCGCTTAATACAGGTAGCTCGATTTTTAATCCATTACTTAGTTCTAATAGCACTTTTTTATCCATCACTTAAGCTACTTAAATTTTATACAGAATATACAAACTGAGGAGTATATATTAATACAGTTAACTTTACATTAACCGTATTAAGCGGTCATCAATGCTTTTACTTTTGCATTTAAGCGACTTATTTTACGCGCAGCAGTATTCCTATGAATAACACCTTTATTCACACACTTGTGTAAATTAGATTCAGCATTCCGAAATGCCAGAACAACATTTTCTTTGTCGCCAGACTTGATTATATCAACCAATTTTCTAATAGAGGTGCGAGTTTTACTTTTCCGCATCTTATTTATTAAAGTGCGCTTTGCTATTACCTTTATCATTTTTTTAGCACTCTTATGATTTGCCATATATTAATACCTAAAATACTGTACTTTTCTTTTAATTATAAAGTTTTTTTGTTAATTTGCAATATCAGTTTTTCCTATGGTTAATCTACTGCTTCTCTCTTCAATAATTTTTTCTAAACTTTGCAAGAATTCATTTTTGTTTAACCCAGGATATATTGGGGGCAATATTTCTATTACTGCCTTTCCGGGATTCTTTCTCAGAGAAAGTATGCTTTTTGGCCAAAACAAACCAGTGTTTAAAGCAACCGGTAACACAGGAACAGATAATACGCTATATAAAGCAGCAATACCTGGTTGATATTTTATATTTTGGTTTATAGTTGTTCTTGTACCTTCAGGAAATATTATTATGCTTCTATTTTCTTTTATACGCATTTTTGCTAGTTTGATTATATGGCGTATAGAACTGATACCATCTGAACGGTTAATAAAAATCATTTTCAGCGCTATAAGATGCAAACCAATGAATGGAATCCATTTCAATTCACGTTTTAAAATAAAAACCGCTTTTCTAAATAGTAGTATAAAAATAAATGTTTCAAATGGAGATTGGTGTTTAGATGCAATGATAAAAGGTTGCTTAGGGATGTTTTCCATTCCCCTCACTTCATATTTAATGCCACATAATAAACGCAGCATGAATAATACAACTCTCACCGAACAGACGAGGAAAATGGTTATTACACACTCAGAAAAGAAAATTACAGGGAGAGTAATGAAAGTATAGAATACCTCCCATAATATAAGAAAGAAATTAAACAATAAACTTGAAATCACAAACTCACATAAATTTATTTAAATTTAACTTTATTACAAATTAAAAACAATAAATTTAATTATTGATCATCTGAGTAATAGGATGCGAATCAGCTAATTTGTCCTTTAACTTTTCGTTAGCAATATGAATATATATTTGTGTTGTAGAAAGGTTAGTATGGCCAAGAACTTTCTGTATCAACACAATATTTGCTCCGCTATTTAGTAGATGGGTAGCAAAAGAATGCCTAATCACGTGTGGAGAGATCTTATTTTCATCAATATTGCATTTTCTTGCCAACTCCTTCATTAATTGACCGACCCTCTGCCTTGTAATTGGTTTATTAGGTTTATCACCTGGGAATAGCCAATCGGATTCCTTTTCTTTAGAGATCAGATTATCACGAACTGATAAATAATTTCTAAGGCTCTGCAATGCTTGTTCATTAAAAAGAATTTGCCTCTCTCTACCACTTTTTCCTTTTATTATTATATAGCATTCTTTGTTATTACTGTTTATTAAATGTGACACTTCACATAATTTCATACTAATTAGTTCAGAAACACGCATTCCAGAAGAGTAAAGGATATCTAAAATCGCACATAGCCTTTTACTGCTTATCTCTTTATTCGATTCGCTTGCTGATTTTCTCACTGTGTCCATTAGCAAAAATATTTCTTCGACACTTAAATACTTAGGCAAAGGACGAGAAACTTTTGGATTCTTTAATTCAGCATCATTAGCCGGCGCTGGATTAAAATCTATTATTCCGTCATTAAATAGACACTTGTAAAAATTTTTCATAGCGGATATTTTTCTTGATATAGAGCTACTTTTATATTTTTTTTGTGTACATAAAGATTTCACATAATCTTTAATATTGGTTTTGTTTACACCAACCAAGGTAGTGCCGCTTTCCAATAAAAATTCTTCAAACTGGTGTAAATCCGAACGATAACTTTCCAGAGTATTTTGTGCAGCGGACCTCTCTGAAGCTAAAGCATCTATGTAATATGTTATGTAAAGATTTTCTTTTTTATTTTGCGACTGTTTATTTTTCATTATCAGTTCCTATATTTATTTCTTTGGCTATAATTTGATTAGAAGTGTTCCCTGTGTTTCTTATGAGAAAATATGAGACAAATAAAGCATTTATCAATAGAGTGAACATCACAAACTTTTGCTTTAACCTTTTTCTTAAATTTAATCTTACTCTTATCATAGTTAAATTATAACGTTAAATCTATAAAAAACACCTTATAAAGTGAGCTCTACTATAAATATAGAATACTTCTTAGCTGTATCTATCTATATTTATTATAACATAACATTGATTATAATTCTAACATGGACAGATAGAGATTCCAATTACGTTAGTGTTATGGGTGTTAATAAATTTTTAATATACACCTTTACAAAAGAAGAAATCAAATGGCATCTTTTTTTAATAAAGTGCTAATAAAAGGAACGGTCACATTTGACCCTATAGATTCATTATCTATCTTTTCTATAATTTTATCAATGCTATAGAAAGAACGTTCTATTCTTGCTAAAATATAATTAATCACTTTTAAATCAATTTTTAACTGTTTATCTGAAAATCGTTTTATTAGCATAATTCTTAATAATTCCTCGCTTGCAGGCAAAATTTTTACGCTGATAGTTGATAATATTCGAGAACTTAAATCTCTTAGTTTGAAGTTAAGCTTTTTTGGTGAAATTGAAGAAGTGATTAGCAGCCTCTTGTCGTTTTCTTTCATGTAATTGTAACAATGTAATAACATTGCTTCATCTTTAATGTTTTGTACGTCTTCTAAAATAAAAGCATCGCTATACCTAATCTCGCTTACGAAGTTATTCACATTGATAAAGATTGCATCGTTTATTGATTGCCAAATATGAGCAAGATGAGTTTTACCGGAGCTTTTAGGTCCAAAAAGAATCAGACATTTCCAAGATAAATCATTAACTACCGAATTATATACGTGCTTATTTTCATCTAAGATGATGTAATTTTGCCGGCTATAATCAGCTTGATTGTTGTTAAATAAATTTAATTGCACGTTAAGCCTCTTACGTAACCTCTTTCTGGTAGTAATTTTTGCGCAAAAATTTACTTACGCTCCTAAAATATCTCAGGTATTCTGGGCTCATTTCTCCTCTTACCATAAATTGATTATGCAAAAGGTCTGTTAGCCGTTTTTATAAAGCTCACTTTTAAAATATTTATTGATTGCATATTCTACTGATACATTGAACATTGCTATTATTGGAATAAAAAGTAATATACCTATAAATCCAAAATATGAAGCGCATATAGTAATTCCCAGAATAATTACAGTTGGATGTATATGAACTTTTTTTCCTATTAATAAAGGAACTAATATGTTTGAATCTATTAATTGTCCAACACCAAATAATAGCAAAACGGCAGCACTTTCAAACCATCCACTAAATTGAGTGATAGCGCTCAAAAACCCAATAATGGTATATAATAATGGCCCTACGTAAGGTATGAACGTTAACATTCCTGATAAAATTCCAATAACAATAGAGTGTTCCAATCCGATTATGCTCAGACTCACAGAGTAAAAGACCATCATGACAATACATACATTTACCTGCCCCTTTAGATAATTAGATATAATGAAATCCACTTTGGAAAAATAATCTGCAATTTTTCCTCTGTAAGGAATAGGGATTAATTTACTAGCTTTTTCTATAATTAAAGGCCAATCACGTAATATATAGAAAAACACTACAGGAGTAATCACCATTAATGATACCGTGTTAAAGCTTGAACTTAACACTTGGATTATAAAGTTACTAGCAATATCAAGAGCATTCATGAAATAAGATACATAGTTGCTGTAATTTTCTGCTAGATTTTTAGATAAATGATCAAATAAGCTATCCTCGATTTTCATATTAAGAAATTCTAATACAGAGGGGATTACTTGAAGCTTTAATGAAGGCACTTTACTCACTAAGAAATTTAATATTGAAGTAATTTGAACATATATAATAGGTAAAACAAATGTTATGACTAGTATAAAAGCTATTAATAAAATAAGTATTATAAAAATTACAGAACATGAACGTGGTATTCTATACTTTTCAAACTTGACTACTAGCGGATTAAACAAATATGCAATAATAATAGATATTAAACATGGAAAAATCATAGGACGCATCAGGAATAACATCCCTATTATAAAAAGCAGTATGAAACAAATAGTTATATGACGTTTTTGCATGTGTTTAGCATAGCTAATTTACTGAAAAATATGCAATTTATTTTTCCTATGTTGAAAGTATTTTACGATTTGTAATACTATCGTTTTTTACTAAAATTTAGTTGTTTAATCCGCAGGCAAAGATAGATTTTGAGCTCTCTAAATATCTCTTTTGCTATTATAATTATGCTAGTTAATAGGGGAAGTAACTTTTATATGATGTCAGAAATTTTATTTTTCGGAAAGAATCTTGGATAGAGAGGAAAGCTTCTACAAAAAGAAATATGTGCGCTAAGAAATACAAAATAGCAGCATTAATAGTTGCAGCGGGAGTAGGCAGTAGATGCAATTCTACGATTCCTAAGCAATATATAAAACTGGCAGGTAAATCTGTTTTATTTCATACAATTAAAAGATTTCTGGCTAACCAATATATAGATTACATAAGAATAGCAATTAATAGAGACCATGAAAGTTTCTATGAGAAAGCTATATCACTAATTACAGACACTAAATTACTAAGCCCTGTATACGGAGGAGAAAACAGGCAAAGTTCAGTTAAACTAGGGCTTGAAAGCTTACAAAAAGTTAACCCAGATTTTGTAGTTATACACGATGCTTGTAGGCCTTTTGTGTCAGATGTTCTGATAGATAACTTGGTTGAATCTATGATTAATGATCAATATACAGGAGTAGTTCCAGCAATAGAAGTTGAAGACACTATGTCATTGGTGAGTAATAGTTTTATTGAATCTACGATTTCAAGAGGAAAGCTCAGAGCCATACAAACCCCTCAAATTTTTAATTTCAAAGAATTATTATCATGCCATCAATCAGTCAAAGAATTTACTGACGATTCATCACTAATGGTAGAGCACAAAAAACATGTTGCGATTATTAAAGGTGAGAAAAGCAATTTTAAGTTAACCACAAAAGAGGATATCAATATGGCAAAGCTTCTTTTTGAAGAGCCAAAATTTCGTGTCGGAGCCGGTTATGATATACATAAGTTCATTAAAGTTCAAAATGGTGCTGAAAGCTTTATAAAAATTTGCGGTGTGAAAATTGAACACAACATGGCAATAGAAGCGCACTCTGATGGTGATGTTGCAATACATGCAATCGTTGATGCAATACTCGGAGCACTGGGATGTGGCGACATAGGAGAGCACTTTCCTCCTAGTTCCTCTGAATGGAAAGATTGCAATTCATCTCACTTTCTTGACTTTGCTGCTAAAAAAGCAAAAGAAAAAGGGTACAGCGTGTCTAATTTAGATATTACTATAGTTTGTGAAGAGCCTAAAATATCGCCTTACAAAGTAGAAATGAAGAAATTCATATCAAAAGCATTAGAAATTGATGATGAATTTGTAAATATCAAAGCAACCACTGCAGAGAAATTAGGTTATATTGGAAGAAATGAAGGAATAGCAGTGCATGCTTCTGTGTTATTGCATACAAACTTTTATTGGAAATAGAAACGAAAAAACTTACTTGACACCCTTCGCCAGCCCCCTTATCATGAAACTGAAGCTATTTATTTATCTTCTCTGTACAGATTAAATGACAAAAAAACTCAACGTATTTGGCGTCTCATGTTTAATTTTTTGCACTATGTGCACCTTATGTCTTTATCAAATTTCTAGCTATACAAGCTAAAATGCGCTTATAAAGCATTTAAAACATCAAAAAACGCCAACTTAAAAAATGGATAGTGAGTAATTAGCTACCCTAGGTTTTCTTTGCCTTTTTTTCTGTTTAGTAAATTTCTTAATGTTTATAATTTAGATTAGTTGCGGCTTAAAAGCAGATGAATCGCGGTTATTAAACGTTTAGAATAAAAAAACGCCATACTTGAAAGTATAATGTAAGTAACTAGCCAACCACGGGGCTTCTTTTGCCTTTTTTTTCGTTTGGTAAATTTCTTAAACATTTATGGCTAAACGACAACCGTCATCCCGCTACTTGTTAGCGGGATCTAGAGATACCGCGGCGGCATGACGTAGGACTGCTGTCATTCAAGTAGCTGACGCTGGAATCCAGCCTTGCTGTAATCTCATCAAGAACGTTGTGTTTTAACATAAGATCAGCCACTTTTATGCTTACCAACTTAATAAAATTCCTGGATCCAAGTAGTCAGGCTACTCGGATGACACCTTCATAAAGTGAAATGAGATCCCGCTAACAAGCAGCGGGATGACGAGAAAGGGGCTACTCGGATGACACCCTCATAAAGTAAAATGAGATCCCGCTAACAAGCAGCGGAATGACGGGAAAAGAGGTGCTGGGATGACACCTTCACAAAGTGAAATGAGATCCCGCTAACAAGCAGCGGGATGACGGGAAAAGAGGTGCTAGAATGACACCGTTTACTATGTAACATCTCATCATATCACAATGTTCGTACAGTTGTGGCGGTATGACGTAGAAAAACTGTTAACTTAAATCTATATTGACATGTCCCATTTTACGCTTATCCCTAACCTCTTTTTTCCCATATATGGTTAAACTAGCTTTTTCGTTGCTCAAATACTTATGAGAATCATATATATCATTACCTATTATATTTTTCGTCATACAAGGAAAGCGTAATACTACTTCCTGCATAGGTAACCCGCATATTATCCTAACTAGCTGTTCAAATTGACTAACGTTACATGCATCCAAGCTCCAGTGGCAAGAATTGTGAGGTCTGGGAGCTAGTTCATTAACTAACAATTCGTTATCCTTAGTAACAAAAAATTCAATAGCCAGAATTCCTATTACATCAAGCGCATTTGCTATTTTCTTTGCAGCTCGTTGTACCTCTTGAGTTAATTTACTATCTATTTTAGCTGGCACTGTTGAAGTATCAAGTATTCCATCAACGTGGTAATTTTCTGCTATAGGAAAAAAAGCTACTTTACCGTTTTTATCTCTTGCAACGACTATTGAAACCTCTTTCAGTAGATCAACACTTGCTTCAAGAATGTACTCTGTATTCCAATCAAAGGAAGCAAATTGCTTCACTTCAGAATCATTCTCAAGCACATATTGCCCTTTTCCATCATAACCCATTTCTGTTGTTTTCAGCCTTGTTGGATAGCCAAAAGCTCTACTGCTTTTCAGTAGCTCATTATAATTTTGTATACTTTTGTATTTAGCAGTTTTTATACTCAAGCTTCTAATGAAATCTTTCTCTCTAAGCCTATTTTGCGCAATGTGTAACGCTTTTTTACCCGGATAAAAATTTACATCGATATCAATTGCACTACATGGAATATTTTCAGACTCAATAGTGACCAAATCCACACTCTGTGCAAAAGATTCAAGCGCTTTCTTATCAGAGAAATCTGCTATTGTGAAATCATCAGCAACAGAGCAAGCCGGATCGTCTTTAGCACTGGCAAAAACATGTATTTTTTGTCCAAGTTTTGTTGCAGCGATAGCAGTCATTTTACCTAATTGTCCACCACCTATTATTCCTATTACTTTTTTGCTCAGCGCATCTGGTTCATTCATACTATAAATTGATATTTCCTAATTAAAGTATACTTGAAAAATCTATGAAAAAAGCATATAATTAGAATATTATCTTTTTATCATGAATATTCTATAATGATTCTAGAATACACATTGACTACCAACTTTGTTGAAGTTACAGTTTTACCAATTTACATTGAAGAGCAATCCATTCCTTATGAAAATTGCTATGTATGGATGTATAACGTTAAGATAAAAAACAAAAGCCAATCAACTATTCAATTGTTAAGTCGTCATTGGCAAATAATAGATTATAAGGGCAAAGTAAATGAAATTGCCGGAGTTGGTGTTATCGGAGAACAGCCTGTGATAAAATCTGGAGAGGTATTTAAATACACAAGTGGAACATACTTAAATGTACCGTCAGGAATAATGCAGGGTAAGTATGAATTTCTGAATGAAGAAAGCATAAAAGTTTTTGAAGTTATGATGCCACCCTTTTCTTTGGATAGTCCATACATCAAAACTAGACCCCATTAACTATCAAAATAGTTTGTTTGTAACTGCTCACTATTAGACTGCATTCTGTGATTTTTAGCAAAACACGATCTTTCATTTGAGCTTTCTTCAATTTAAAATAAATACAGAAAATTGCTGCCTATAGCTAAACTGACTTACGACAATTTGAAAAACTGTCATCCCGCTACTTGTTAGCGGGATCTATGCTAAGATACCGCGAATGAATCACGGTTCGTGGCGGTTATGACGTGTTAGCTATAGCTATCTTCAAAAATATGGTTGAATAATTGTTAATAATAGTGTATAATTATTAATATTTTTAAGCACTTTGGCTATGGCTCTTTCAAAGTTTCTCGATCCTCGCAATGATTTGTGTTTCAAAAAAATCTTTGGAACGGAAAAAAATAAGAATATCCTTATCCACTTTTTGAACGATATTTTAGGGTTTACTGAGATAAATGCAATACAAGAAGTTGAATTCTTAAGTACTATTATGGATCCCGAAGTTGCCTCTGATAAACAAAGTATTGTTGATGTTCTCTGCAAGGATTCTCACGGAAATAGATATATAGCAGAAATGGTGCGACCTGAAAGCCTTCGGTCATATTGTTTAAAAGGAGAGGAATTCATTCAGAAAGAAACTGAAAGGATTCTAAAGCTTATTGAACCAGATGTTTTGCCATCTGAGTCTACGCATCAGTGCGAATTGGGTAACCAGTTGGTGCCGAGCGACGCGGACAATGAACCTCCTCTTGATAAAGAAGATGCTCAATCGTGAGAGAAAGCATAAACTACAAGCATCATGTGGTTGGAGGGCTAGGCTTAGTGGTATGGTGAACGTAAGTGAAGCTTCATAAGTATCGTAACGATTAAAGAGCTAAAGATGCTGATAAGCTCCGACCAAAAGGTAATGTGGATGAGTTACATTTTTCATTTCTGGATGTACGCAAATAATAATTCCACCGGTATAGAGAAGCCACCTAACCCACTATTGTATGACAAAAGGAACAGGATAAGCCTGTATTTTCGCCTATATGGCAGGCAACCCGCAAGGAATGCTGATGGATGTGCAGGTAAAGGATAATGGAGAAAGCGAATGCCATTTTGTAACGAAATGGATAGAATTTGTAACATTAATTCGCGTGAAAACGAGCAGACTTCCATTTGGTCCCTCATGACAAGAAACTTTGTTAACCACTTAAGGTAGGAAAGCAGATGATTACAAGTACAACTGTAAGTGCACCTACCAATAACTCCGAAGCATGGAACCAGTTACCCTGGAAGAAATGCCAAAAAGTTGTTATGAGGCTACAGAGGCGTATTGTTAAGGCTGTCCAACAAGGCAGATGGGGTAAGGTGAAAACTTTACAACACCTTCTCACACGCTCTTTTAGCGGCAAAGCTTTGGCGGTTAAGAGAGTAACTGAAAACCAAGGAAAAAACACAGCAGGTGTAGATCGTCAAATATGGTCAACTTGCAACACAAAATTTCAAGGAATAAAGCTATTAAAACAAAGAGGATACAAACCTTCTCCGCTAAAACGGATATACATCAGTAAGTCTAATGGCAAAAGAAGACCTCTTGGAATCCCTACGATAAAAAATAGAGCCATGCAAGCATTATACTTGTTTGCTTTGGAACCGATAGCTGAAACGATCAGTGATCGTCACTCTTATGGTTTTAGACCAAAAAGATCCTGCGCAGACGCTACTGTGGCTTGTCACTTGTTACTGGCAAGCCGTAACCAACTACAATGGATACTCGAAGGTGATATTAAAGGGTGTTTTGATAACATTAACCATGAATGGCTCATGAAGCATATTCCTATGGAGAAGAAAATTCTTCATAGCTGGTTAAAAGCTGGCTTCCTAGAATCAAAAACTCTGTATTCCACAACTGCAGGTACCCCACAAGGTAGTATCATCTCTCCAATACTAGCAAATCTAGCCCTAAATGGACTTGAAAAATCATTGGAAAGTCAATTTGGTAAACTTGGCAGTAAAAGAAGAAGCAAAATCAGAAGTGGAGTAAATGTAATCAGGTACGCAGATGACTTTATCATTTCAGGAATCACACGTGAAGTACTGGAAAATGAAGTAAAACCTCTAGTATCGTCCTTTCTTCAGGAGAGAGGTCTTATCCTTTCCGAAGAGAAAACAAAAATTACATCTATTACAACAGGGTTTGACTTTCTTGGTTGTAATGTACGCAGGTATAATAAGAAGTTAATTATAAAACCTTCAAAAGAAAGTATTAAGAAACTTCTTAATAAAGCACGTACATTGATAAAGGCAAACATAGCGAACACTCAGGCCGTACTAATCAAGTTGCTCAATTCCCTATTAAGGGGATGGGGAAATTACTACAGCCATGTGTGTGCGAAAAGAGCTTTTAACAAAATAGACCATGAAATTATGTGTGCTCTATGGAAATGGGCAAAGAAAAGACATCCTCGTAAAGGATTACGTTGGATAAAGAATCGTTACTTCAAGGTAATGAAACAACGCCAATGGGTCTTTGCTGCACCCATATGCAAGAACAAACCGAAAGAGATAAGGTATTTAAGACTGCTTAGGTTGATTGATATACCTATCAGACGACATGTTAAAATCAGGGCGGATGCAAATCCACTTGACTTAAAATGGAAAAAGTATTTTGATGAAAGAGTGAAACAAACAAAAATGTTAGCAAGCTCTTTCTCAAGAGAAGGTTCTCTACTGTTGGTGTCACCATTAAGAATGATGTTTTCTGAGGAATCATGAAGGACAAGCCGGTTCGAGAAAAGAAGGACTTAGATAAGGGGCTCAAGCGTAGTGTGGGGAAACCTGCATGCTGCGTTTCTAAGGGAGGGAGTAGTAGCAATACTACTTCCTTACCTAACCAGCTCGCTAGAGACAAGGGCTTCGAAAAACGCGCTCAATTATATGCCGCTAAAGCCTACTCAAGACAATTAGATAAATCTGGCAACTACATTGATTTAAAGAAAGTCTTCTTTATTGCTATATCAAATTGTAACTTACTTCCTGAAGAAGTTGATTATATTTCTACTCACAATATACGTGATATAAAAACTAACGGCCATTACTTAAAAGATTTTCAATTTATCTTTATAGAATTGCCCAAATTTTCAAAAAGTAAAGTAGAGCAGCTAGAAAGTACAATAGAAAGGTGGTGTTTCTTTTTTAAATATGCAGAAGAAACAACAGAAGAGGACTTAAAAGAGATAGCAGAAAAAGCACCAATAATAAAGCTGGCGTATGATGAGTTAGACAAGTTTCGTTGGAACGAAAAAGATTTAGTAGCCTATGAAGAAAGGATAATGGATCTACGCAAAGAAGAAGCCATTCTTGAATACAGACTTGATCTTGCTACTGAAAAAGGCAAAAAAATTGGTAAAGAGGAAGGGAAAATTGAAGTCGCAAAAGCAATGCTGGCTAATAATGTTGATGTCAACACTATTGTCAAGTTTACTGGCCTTTCTATTAGTGAGATTGAAGAATTAAGTGGAAATCTGTGAACGGTTACGTTTATTTTTTATCCTTATCATCAAGTGTAAATAAGGTTATTGTAGAGATTAAGCCTATTATAACTATTATTAACGAAAATGGGGCAGCTTCTCTATAGCGCTCATCGCTTACAAGTTCATATATTCTAGTTGATATAGTTTCAAAATTAAATGGTCTTATAATAAGTGTTGCTGTGAGCTCTTTGATAGTATCCATAAATACGAGCAAAAATCCCGATAATATACTCTTCTTGATGAGAGGGATATGAACATTCAAACATGTGGAAATAGGTCCATGACCCATAGTATATGCAGTCCACTCAATTTCATTTGGTGTTTTTTTGAGCCCTGACTCTACCGCCTTGAAAGATATAGCAAAAAAACGAAATAAATATGAGTAAACTAATGCGCCAATAGTTCCTACCAAGCTAATTTCCACAATATATTGAGTAATGAAAGAGGATATTCTGCTTAAAAATATTATTATGCTAATTGCGATAATTGCATTTGGAATTGCGTAGCCTAAAGAAATGAGACGTGCTACATTATTGATTACCTTATTTTTACGCGCCGTATATCCAATAATTATTGCAATGCTAATTGAGATTAGTGCAGTGATGAATGATAAACTAACGCTATTTGCTATTATGTTATAGAATCTTGCTTCATATATGAAAAACCCCTTCTCTATGCTCCAATATATGAGCGGAATCATTGGCAAAATAAAACCTATTAATATCGGCAATACACACATAAGATAAGCAAAGATCAATGGTATAGTGCCACTTATACTCCGTTTGTTGTGATAATCTGAATTGGTATTGATTGAAGAGTAGGATATTCCTTTTTTTTGTAGTTTTTTTTCGATAGCTATTAGTGTTGCAACGAAAATCAATTCTGCAACTGCTAAAACAGTAGTTGAATATTTGTCATGCAGTAAAAACCAGGTGCGATATATTCCTGTTGTGAAAGTATCGATAGCAAGAAACTGTGGTGTGCCGAAATCTGTAATTACTTCCATTAGTACCAAAGACAACCCAGCTATAATTGATGGGCGTATGGAGGGTATGATGACAGAAAACAGGCTCTTCAATGAGGAGAACCCAAGTGTTGACGCAATAGTGACTGAGTTACTAACATTCTTTAGACTTGAGCGGACTAACATATAAACGTATGGATATAGGCTGAATCCCATTACTAATATTCCACCACCTAGAGATTTTATTTCAGGAAACCAATAGTCACCTTTGCTCCACTCTAAAATGTCTCTTAATGAGCTCTGCACCGGACCTGAAAACTCTAGCGTATTTACATAGACGAACGCTACTATATATCCAGGAATCGATATCGGAAAGAACAAAGCAATCTCAAAAATTTTACTTCCAGGAAATGAAAAAAATGTGGTGAGCCAAGCTGGAATTACTCCAAATATGAAAGATATTCCCCCTACTCCTACCATCAAAATTAACGTACTCAGTATATATTCAGGAAAAAGTGTACTGATTACCCATTCGGAATTCGCTGAATCTGTAAATAAGATTGATATTAACGATAGTATAGGACAGACGAATAATATACTTACTAGAAATAAGAATATATTTTTAAATACTCTTAAAAACATTAATTTGAATCTATATTTTATATTAAAATGTTATATGTAAAAACTGAAGATATCCAGTAATTAACAGCCGTACTATTGAATATCTTTATAATTTTGTATATCATGTTTTTAGTTGATAAGTGAATAATCATGAGCTTCGTCATTGCAACTTTCTATCATTTTGTAGAACTTTCTAATTATTATGACATGAAAGACGAAATAAAAGCTACATGCAACAACGTTGAGTTAAAGGGCACTATACTCCTTGCAGAAGAGGGTGTTAATGCAACAATATCTGGTGAAAGAAACGCAATTGATAAAATATTCGATTTTCTACGTTCTGATTATAGGCTAAGGGACCTTACATGGAAAGAGAGTGCAGCAGAATATCAACCATTTAGCAAGATGAAGGTAAAATTAAAAAGAGAGATTGTGAATCTTGGTGTAAGCAATCTTGATATTTCCCTTAAGGGTAAATATGTTGATCCAGAGCATTGGGATGATTTTACTTCTCAACCTGACGTTTTAGTAATAGATACACGAAACGAGTATGAAGTGAAATTAGGCAAGTTTAAGAATGCAATTAATCCACACACACAATGTTTCCGTGAGTTTCCTCAGTGGACAGAGTCATTTTCTGAGAGTAAAGACCTGAAAGTGGCTATGTACTGCACTGGTGGGATTAGATGCGAAAAATCTACAGCATATATGAAAAGCCTTGGATTTAGTGATGTTTACCATCTTAAAGGCGGCATTCTTTCTTACCTTGAAAAAACTTATAATAAAAATGGTAATTGGAAAGGAGAATGTTTTGTTTTTGATGATAGAATTGCTGTTGATAACTCACTTACTCCAAGCAACACAATAAAATGCATATTCTGCTCAAATCAAGTTTCAACTGATAAACTGAAATCAGTTCCACGTGGCCAAGTGGTTTGTTCTGATTGTAAACTTCAGTGTTATAGCTATAATAAATAAAACATCATACTGCTGCAGTTGTATGCACGTTGTGATTTGAGAGCAACCTCTACCAGAAAGGGTGTCATGCCAGTGCCCAGACACTGGCATCCAGGTTCTTTTTTTCTAGATTCCAGCGTCACACGCTGGAATGACAAAAAAGCTGATTTTTAACGTAGATAATGGTTATGCAAGAAGTCTATTTCTTACCCTTAATCAACTCTAAAGCCTTCTTCAAATCTATACTCTCAATATCTGCACTCTTGCCCAAAGCAACGTTTGTTTTACCGCATTTTATATAGAATCCGTACCTACCGTTGCAGATGAAAACTTCTTTTCCCTTTTCATTAACCCCGAGAGACTTTAGTTCTTTGCGTGGACTGTTTGCAATAATTTGTACAGCTTCGCTCAATTCTGTATTTAGCACCTCTTTGGAGCTTTTCTTAAGAGAAAAGTATCTACCATCATAGAAAATATAGTACCCAAATCGCCCAAGGCCTATTTTTACTTCCTTTCCGGTTTCAGGGTGTTCTCCGATTACTTTTGGCAAGGAAAGTAACTGAGTAGCGGTGCTCAGATCAATCTCATTAACATTTATATCTTTTGGTATGGAAACCGTTTTTTTCTTTTTTAACTCGTTATTAAACTCCAGATAAAGTCCAAAAGGACCCTTTTTGATCATCACTTCTTGGTTTGTTATATCATCTATACCTAAACTTTTTGGATATTCTGAATTGTCGTTACTGCCCATAATTTCTTTTGTATGGTTGCATTCAGGATAGTTAGAACATCCAAGGAACACCCCGGCTTTTCCAAAGTTCAATTTCAATATGCCATCAGAGCAAGCAGGGCATTTTGTATTCACCTCTTTTCTTCCTTCTTCTGAACAAAACCAATCGACTACCAAATTGTGAATGCCGCTGAAAACTTCATCATGCGTCATTTGCTTGACAGAGTTTACATGACCAAAAAATGGCACCCAAAAGTGGCCTAATTCTTTTTTCCAATCTGCATGTCCATTTGAAATTAAATCAAGCTTTTCTTCCATTTGTGCTGTGAAATCATACTCTACACAACGCTGAAAAAAAGTTTCTAAAAATATAGTAACGATTTTACCACGACTGCTTGGAATAAACCTTTTGCTATCCAATGAAACGTACTCACGATCTTGTAATACCGAAATAATTGTTGCATAAGTTGATGGTCGACCTATACCGATTTCTTCCATTTTTTTTACGATACTTGCTTCACTATAACGAGGTGGCGGTTGAGTGAAATGTTGTTTTGGCTCAACTGAAATCAGCTTGCATGCTTCCCCTTCCTTCATGGCAGGTAGCAGGCCTTCATTTTCGGCTTCCATGTTATCTTGATAGACTCTATAAAAACCATCAAAGAATATACTTGATCCACTTGCTCGCAGAATTATTTTCTGGTCAGTAGAACTAATTTCGACTACCACTTGATCAAGAATCGCCGACTCCATTTGACTTGCAATGGTCCTTTTCCAGATTAAATCATACAATTTAAATTGCTCTGGCGTTAAGTAATCCTTAATATTACCCGGCGTTCTATTGATATCAGTTGGACGAATTGCTTCATGTGCTTCTTGAGCATTTTTGACCTTTTTTACATATTTACGAGGAGACTGCGGTAAATATTTATCACCATATAATGACTTAATTGACCCTCTAATTGAGTTTATAGCCTCATCTGCAATATGAAACCCATCTGTACGCATGTAAGTTATCAACCCTACAGTTTCACCACCAATATCGATACCTTCATATAAATTTTGCGCTATGCGCATAACACTTTTCACATTAAAATACAGTTTATTCACTGCATCTTGCTGAAGACTTGAAGTAATAAACGGAGGAAGCGGGTTTCTCTTAACTTGCTTGCGTTCTACTGTGCTTACAGCATATTGCCTTGATTCAATCTCCCTGACTAAGTTCTTTGCTTCTTCTTCATTCTTAATATCAAATTTTTCTAGCTTTTTATTGTCATAGTGGCTTAGCATAGCAAAAAAAGCCTCATCTTTGCTATTTTGCATTTCTGCTTTTATGCTCCAATACTCCTGTGTTATAAATTTACTAATTTCATCTTCTCGTTCGCATATAATCTTTAATGCAACAGACTGCACTCGCCCTGCAGACTTGCTTCCCGACAATTTTGTCCACAGCAGTGGTGACAAACTAAACCCAACTAGATAATCCAAAGCTCTACGTGCTTGTTGTGCACGCACTAAATCCATATTTATTTCACGTGGATTTTTTATAGCCTCTTGAACTGCTCTTTTTGTTATCTCATTAAAGACTACTCTATAAATGTTGTTTTCATTACTGATTGCTTTCTTTTCTTTTAATGTCTCTATCACATGCCAAGCCATTGCTTCCCCTTCTCTGTCTGGGTCTGTTGCAAGATATATATCTGATGTTTTGCTTGCGGCTTTTACTAACTCTTTTATATACTTTTCTGCTTTTTCAATGGTTTCATACTTTATAGCAAAATCATTATCCGGATCGACAGAGCCGTTTTTTGCTGGAAGATCCCTCACATGTCCAAAGGATGCAGCTACTTTGAACTCTTTACTCAAATATTTACCTATTGTCTTTGCTTTCGCAGGTGATTCAACTATTAATAATGCCATATTGTTAATTATTTTAGTACTTAAAGATAATATGTTGAGAAATATACAATGAAAAGTAAAAAAATATTTTAATGGTTCTTGTGAATTTTACGAACCGGGTTGTGGGACCTTTTCAGAAAACCCTTGGACGTTGCTATTTTTAAGTGACTTTGAAGGCTCATTACAATAGTATATGATCGCAGCAGCAACGAGAAGCTAGATTCCAGTGTCAGCTGCTTGCATGACAAAAAAAGGAGCGCTGGGATGACATCCTCCCTTGTGGAAATTGCTCTCAAATCACAATGCCCGTAAAGCTGCGACCCTAGAGGTACTGTTTCTCACCCACTGCAAATATTGCACGGTACTATCCACTTGGTCGTCGTGGCGCGTTTCTGGGAACATTAAAATCTCATACTCAAAATCGTTCAGCCATACTGCTTGATGTGGCAGAAAAACCTTGCCAGACTCTATAATCGGAACAATTTGATGAAATCGAGTGAGCTTGTCATCATGTGGCACTATTTCAATAATCGGTAAATCACTGTTTGTCTTTAGCTCTTGCACCAATTGTTGACCACTTGTTTTTGCTTCGATTAAAATTGCGTGTGGCGTCCATCTTGCAGCTAGTGACAAAACCTGTTCTTTAAGCTTTGGATACTCAAGCTTTGCGCGATATACGTCGAGTAAATAGAATTTATTATCTATTTTTGCCCAGGTGGTGCAGACACTAAAGTTGCTCATGTTACTTGTTGAAACCGCAGTATCCCAACTTTGTGTTACATGCGAGAGATTATCAGGAACATTTTTATAGCGCTTTAGCCACTCTCGTTTGACTATACCACTTGAAAGCGGCAGAGGGTTTTGTTGATATTGAGCAGCAAAAGCGTAACTCCCAAGTTCAGCTTTTATTATCTCAACTTCTTCTTTTCCTCCATCGAGGGGATATAACAACTGACCTTCTTCTCTTGAATATAATATCCTTACAGGTGACGCTGGTTTATTATATAATCGCCTGGTCGCACAGTGCTGAGCTACTCGGATGATAGGAACGGGAGGTATTGGCTTTTTGATTGAATAAATAACCTGCTTATTTTCAGAAATCATTGGCAAACAAATATGATGCCATATGTTTTTTGGCTTGGAGAGAAGGTGTCCAGTTAAGTCCTCCTGGTGTAGCCTGTGCATTACAAGAACGATGACTCCTTTTTTTCTATCGTTCAGCCTGGTTACTAAAGTCTGATCAAACCAGTTTGTGGCACGCTTTCTAAGCGTTTCACTCAAAGCTTGAGCAGAACTGAGCGGATCGTCCACAATGATAAAATCACCACCTTCACCAGTTAGTGTTCCACCAACTGATGTTGCGATTCTGTATCCTCTCTGCACTGTTTGAAATTTATATTTTGTATTCTGGTCTTTGGATAGTTCTATCTCTGGAAATAGCGCTCTATACCAACTAGACTGCATCACGCACCTGGTGTCGAGCGAGTGCTTTTCGCTGAGCCGCTGAGAATAACTTGCAACTATTATTCTCGCAGTTGGTTGGTTTCCCAGTATCCATGCGGGCCACGCAACGCTTATGCACATGGACTTCATCGAGCGCGGAGGCATATTGAATATTATTCGTTTCACTTCACCAGCGCTCGCCGCTTCCAGCCTATCTGCTATGACTTTTATATACTGATAATCGTTATACTCACACCCCGGCACTACCGTTTGAAAGCACAGTTCAATGAATTTTAGAAAGTTCATGATATAATGTTGAAACCAGCGCGTGACGCTGGGATGACAAAAAAAGGAGCACTGGAATGACACCCTACTTAACCGTCATACCGCGATTCATTCGCGGTATCTCTTAACATAGATCCCGCTAACACGTAGCGGGATACTTAACCATCATTACACCGTCATACCGCGATTCATTCGCGGTATCTCTAGATCCCGCTAACACGTAGGGGAATGACGAGGTCATGCCGCCGCGGTATCTCTTAGCCGCTAACACGTAGCGGGATGACGGTTGTTGTTTAGCTATAAATATTAAGAAATTTACCAAATAAAAAAAAAGGCAAAAGAAGCCCCGTGGTTATTATCCGCTTTAAAATATTGGCGTTTTTTATGTTTTAAACGCTTGACAAGCGAGATTCAGCCGCTTTTAATTGCAACTAACCTACGCTGCAAATGTTTAAGAAATTTACTAAGCAGAAAAAAAGACAAAGAATCCCCGAGTTAGCTAGTCTTTTACTATCTCTGTCGAGTATTGGCATTTTTTGATGTCTTGTAACGCTTTATAAGCGCGTTCAGCTTATTTAGATAAAAATCTAGATGTAGATGAAGTTTTGTAAAGACATACAGTATCTATATACTGCAAAAAATTGAACATAAGACGCCGATACATTAAGTAATCCTTACCTTTTAATCTGCAGATTGGCGAAAGCAAATACAATAGCTTCACTATCATGATAAGGGGGCTGGCGGAGTTTGTCAAGCAACTTTCTATATAATATTTTCTAAAATAAATAGACTTCTCGCATCCAATTTCGGTAGCGTGTGACACACAACTGCAATGACAAGGTGTTGCAAGATATTACCACAACCATCATATTCACACGAAGTACTTGACTTCACGTGTACTAAGAAGCATTTTATATATGTTGTGTGCCCGTAGCTCAGCTGGATAGAGCAACAGCCTTCTAAGCTGTGGGTCGTAGGTTCGAATCCCACCGGGCACACTCTTTTATCAATACTTTCTATAAATCTTCAAGTACTCTGGCACCACATTTTCAATTGCTAATGGTCGAACCTTCATTGTTTCAAGGTCAACTGACTTTTCGATTGAACTATTCATCATAACTTTCACCTGATCTTGAGTAAGCATAGGGTTCGTATCTCCGGTTATTGGTTTTAGCAGCATAGAAATAATTTTATTTTCTAAAAAGAAAGCTATTAACTTTGCCATTGGAAAAGATACATTGATCAACAAACACTTTCTGTTAGTAACATTCAGAATAAACTTCAATAAGCTTTTGAAAGAGTAAACCTTTGGTCCACCCATGTTATAAATTTTCTTGTCTTGCTTATTAAAACTGATAATACGATATACCACTTCAGCTAAGTCTGTTACACATATTGGCTGAAATTTAGTTGTTCCATTGCCAATTAGTGGTAAGAAAGGAAGAATAGTTGCTAATCTTGCAAATTTATTAAAGAAGTTGTCTTCTTTACCAAATACAAGGCTTGGCCTAATTATTATTGCTTTTTGAAATGCTGAAGTTACAGCTTTTTCACCTTCCAATTTACTTTGAGCATATTTTGACAACTTGCTATTTTCTATTCCCATAGCAGAAAAATGTATCATCATAGGTACATTTTTCATTTTTGCCGCTTTTGCTATCCTTTCAGCTATTTTAACGTGAACAGCGTAAAAATCGTGCTTTTTTGCTTCATATAATATTCCCACTAAGTTTATGGCTACATCACATTCTTCCATACCATCCAGAACTGATTTTTCATCAAAAAAATCGCCTTTAAATATTGATATTTGTCCCAAATTGCCACACAATTTTAAACAAGCAGCTTTTTCCTGATTACGAGTGAATATCTTTATTAAATATCCTTCTGCTGCCAAGCGTCTTACGATGTGTTTCCCTATAAACCCCGTTCCACCAAAAATAATTACACGTTTTGTCACAATTAAAGTTCCTAATAATTTGTTACTGTAAATTAATACAATGATTTCGCTTAATATTTTATTACGAATTCCCGTACAATAAGATCCATTTTCATTCCTCGTGAGCCTTTAACTAGAATTGCATCATTATTCTGAATAATGTTAGCTAAATCACTTTTCAATTGATTAGAATCATTAAAATGCGTGCCTCTTATATTATCTGGCAAAAGCTCATGCAATTCTAACATAAATTTACCAACTGTATAAACTTTATCTATATTATTTTCTGTGATAATCTTAACCAAATCTGTATGAAACTCTATGCTTTCATCACCAAGTTCCAACATATCACCAAGCAAAGCTACTTTTCTCTGATTAGAATATGTACTCAAAGTTTTTATTGCAGTTTTCATCGAAGCAGGGCTGGCGTTATAGGAGTCATCAATTAAATGTATATATTTTTTATTGCATTTGACCTTATGAATATTGCCTCTACCTTTCGCTACACTAAAATTCTTAAGTGCAAGTGGTAATTTTGATAAATCAAGTCCGAGGCTTTGCACAACTGCTGCAACAGCAAGTAGCGAATAAGCAAAATGCTCACCTTGTACACGTAAATTACAGTTTATAATTTGATTATCACTCAGCCTGATTTTTAAACTTAATCTATTAGCAACTCGGTTTGATGTCATTCCAGCGCGTGACGCTGGAATCCAGTCTTTATTATACAACCGTCTGATATGCTCATTTGCAATTGAACTTCCTGGATCCAAGTAGTCAAGCACTGGGATGACAGAAGATAGTGCTGAAATGACAGAAGATTCATCGTTTCTTATTAAGTTTAGTAAACAAACTTCAGCATTTTTATCTTTACCGAAGCTTATTACATTTCTATTGGCGTGTGATGAGAGATAATCATAATATTTATTATCTCTGCTTAAAACCAAAGTACCGTTATTTTTCATACCATACAGAATTTCTAACTTCGCTTGTGCAACGTCAAATAGTGATGAAAAATTTTCAGTATGTGCAGGTTCGATGTTGGTAATAACTGCAATATTCGGATTACTAATTTTTGATAATTCTTTTATTTCACCAGCTTTATTCATTCCCATTTCAAGAATTAAGTACTGGCAGTTTTTTGGAGCTTTCAGAATTGTCAAAGGCAATCCTATATTATTATTTAAGTTACCTTCGTTTGCATGGGACACTCCATATTGCGATAAAACAGTATGCAGCATATCCTTTGTAGTAGTTTTCCCGACACTGCCTGTAATTGCAATAACTTTAGCGTCAACAAGAACATTTCTAATATAGTATGATGCCATATCGTGCAAAGCTTTCAGGGTATCTTGTACAATCATGAGAGGGAAACTTTTATATTTACCCTCACTCACTATTGCAGCGACAGCCCCTTTTAAAAACGCTTCATGCAAAAAATTATGGCCATCAAAATTCTTTCCCTTGAGGGCAATAAATAAATCACCTTTTTTTATGCTTCTTGTGTCCGTTGAAATATTTGAGCTATGTATCCAATTACAACCATTTACGTCTCTTCCGCCAGTTGCATCAATGATATTATTTGTGTTCCATTTAAACATAATTTAGAGTATTCTTTATAATAAATTGAACAATAAAAGTAGCGAAAATACTACATGTTTTAGACAATGTACAAATAATGGTTGCAATCCCTATAATTCTATCTTATAATGGATATAGAAGTTTAAATTTTTTCGTCTATAATTAAAATGTATTTAGTTGTAGAAAGTACCTTGGAGGTATGTATGTTCACAGGAAAAAATGAAAAATCTACTTCTATACTAGCTAAAGTTGGTAATGCAGCTTCGGGAGTAGGAAGTTTTCTGGGTAGAGGTGTAAAAGTTCTAGTCAAGGGTGCAGTGTACCCTATATGGCCAAAGAATTGGTTTAAGTCCTGGGATGAAATGCGGCACGACATAAAAAATGGCGGACGTTCTATTATTGGCAACCCACTTGAAGAATATGATCCACCTATAGAAACCACACAAGCTAGTGAGGATCTTGGTGTCCAAATAATGGAGCAAAAGAAAGGAACAGGAAAGGTAACTTTTTTAGCATCAAGGACTCTGACAGGGGATATACCCTATTTGACGCCAGAACGATTAGGTGAAATAAAGCAAAACCTGCCAAATGTAACTATCTTTAAAGAAGAAAACAAAGTTGTAATTGAAGTTGATGTTAAAAAAATAATTGAAGACATCAAAAAGAACAATCCAGGAATTGATGAGAAAAGAATAAAAGAGCTTGCTCTTGAAAAAATTGCTGAAGGAGCTGAAGGAGTTGGTGGCAACCTTAAAAAGCTAGCAAAAATTACTGGCGGAGAATTTAAAGTTCACACAGACTTAAAATTGCTGTATGGTATTGCAGAAAAATTGTATAAGGAATATGATGATCAAAAGCAGTCATCAGACAAAGTTGTGAAGTCTGATGTTGGTCAGCCTTCAGAAACTATAGCTTCAGGTGAGAAAAAATGGGCGCAAGAAGCTATAAAAGCAGGTAAGTCGCAAAGTTGTGCAATGCAAAAATAAGTTATAGGGGAGTATTATGAGTGAAGCTAAAAAAATAGAGGAAAGACATCATAGTCTAACTGTTCCTGGGGATATGTATCACTTACAACCAGGAGTTATTACTGGAAAAAGGGTAAGTGGAATAGAACCCTTTTTGAAAGAACAGCAGGACATGGTAAAAGTAAGGGAACTTGTAAGCTCTTTAAATCTTGAAGATGCTTCTGGTGAAGCGATAAAACCACTATCTACACCTAATGTAGAGAAAAACGAAGAAAGAGGGAAAGGTCGCTCTTAAAATATGAGCAATGAAGTTTATGGTAGCGATAACATCTTTGCTCAAATATTAAGAGGTGAGTTACCTTGTGAGAAGGTACATGAAAATGAAAATGTACTAGCTTTTCATGATAAGTACCCTGACGCACCAGTTCATATTTTAGTTATATCAAAAAATCAATATATTTCATATGATGATTTCATTCTAAAAGCTCCTGAAGAGGAAATAGCGGATTTCTTCAAAACTGTAAGAGAGATAGCACACAAATATAATCTAGAAAAAACAGGATATAGATTAGTCACTAACTACGGTGAAAATGGAGAGCAGGTTGTACCACACTTTCACGTGCATATTTTAGGTGGTAAAAAGTTAGGAAAGCATGTAAACTCATAGTGTTATATGTTTTGTTAAATGAGCGAATATTTAACCATAGTAATCTTTATCTGCGTATCAATTGTAGTATCTTTTGCTTTAGGTATATTGCCTATGTTTCTTGCAGTGAGTAAGCCAGATGGTGAAAAGCTTTCCACATATGAGTGTGGCTTCAATCCACTATCCAGTGCAAGGAAAAATTTTGACATTAAATTTTACCTAGTTTCAATATTATTTATAATATTTGACTTAGAAATTGCTTTTCTTTTTCCTTGGGCTGTTTCTTTATCTAAGATAAGCTATGGTGGATTTTGGTCTATGATGGTATTTCTTGCAATACTCACTATAGGTTTTATCTATGAATGGTGTAAAGGTGCATTAGAGTGGGAGTAGTTTATGACAAATCAAATTCTATCTAATGATGACTGGGGTCGTTATAAAAAAGAAGGGTTTCTTGTCGCTAAATTTGGTGATTTAACAGATTATGTAATGAATTGGGCAAGGTCTGGTTCATTGTGGCCAATGACATTTGGTCTTGCATGTTGCGCAGTTGAGATGATGCATACTGCATCCAGCCGTTATGATCTTGATAGATATGGTATAATGTTTCGTGCAAGCCCACGTCAATCAGATGTGATGATTGTTGCTGGCACACTAACTAATAAAATGGCAGCAGCATTGCGCAAGGTTTATGATCAAATGGCAGACCCGAAGTATGTTATTTCCATGGGAAGTTGTGCAAATGGTGGTGGTTATTACCATTACTCTTATTCAGTAGTCCGAGGCTGTGATAGAATTGTGCCAGTTGACGTGTATGTCCCTGGATGCCCACCAACCGCTGAGGCGTTGCTATATGGAATGCTATGCCTACAAAACAAAATAAAACGGACTCGGAATGGATAAAACTGCAAAGTATATACAAAAAAAGACCAAATGCGAGTGCATTCAAAAAGATGATGGCATTATTGTAATATATTCAACTTTAGATGAAATTGAAAAGTACCTATTCTTTCTACGTGATGATGAAAAGTGTAGGTTTGAACTATTAGTTGATATTTTTGGGGTTGACTATCCAAATAGAGAGAAGCGTTTCGAGCTAATATACAATCTGCTCAGCATTGTGCATAATATTAGAGTACACATAAAGCTTCAGTTATGTGAAAGCGACATGCCTCCAAGTGTAGCGAAGATATTTAGTACGGCTTTGTGGTTTGAGCGTGAAGTGTTTGATATGTATGGAATAGAGTTTTCTGATCACCCTGATTTGCGTAGGATTCTAACAGACTATGGATTCAAAGGTCATCCAATGTTAAAAGATTTCCCTCTCACTGGTTATGAGGAAGTAAGATATGATATAGAGACAAAAAAGGTTGTGTATAATCCTATAGATTTACCGCAAGATTTTCGTATGTTTGATAGCTTATCGCCTTGGGAAGGTAAAACCATAAAAGTAAATACAAAGGAGTAGAAAATGACAGTACAAAGAAAAAAAATATCTTTAATCGGTGCAGGAAATATCGGTGGAACTCTCACCCATATGATTGCACTAAGGGAACTCGGTGATGTTGTTTTACTTGATATTAGTGATGGAATACCACAAGGTAAAGCACTCGACATAGCAGAATCATCCCCTATTGATGGATTTAATGTCAATATTACTGGCACAAATAGGTATGAAGATATAAAAAACTCCGATGCAATTATAATAACCGCTGGCATCGCTAGAAAACCTGGAATGAGCAGGGATGACCTCCTGCAAACCAATGCTAAAGTAATGAAGGAGGTTGGCGAAAATATTAAAAAATATTCTCCAAACGCGTTTGTAATAGTGGTTACCAACCCTTTGGATGCCATGGTTTCAGTGGTGCATAAATTTTCAAACCTTCCAACTAATATGATTGTTGGCATGGCAGGAGTGCTTGATTCTTCCCGTTTTCGTTACTTTCTTGCAAGTGAGTTAAATATCTCAGTTGAAGATATATCTGCTTTTGTGCTTGGAGGACATGGCGACACTATGGTACCACTAATCAATTGTGCTTCAGTTGCTGGAGTTCCACTTACTCAAATTATCGATATGGGTCTTATCACACAGAAAAAAGTCGATGAAATAGTTGAACGCACTCGCAATGGCGGTAAAGAAATAGTTGATCTGCTTAAGTCTGGATCTGCATACTACGCTCCTGCATCTTCAGCTATATGCATGTTAGAATCATATTTAAAAGATAAGAGGCGCATATTACCATGTGCTGCTTACCTTAATGGTGAATATGGTGTAGAAGAGTTGTTTATTGGTGTTCCTGTAATTATTGGAAAAAACGGAATTGAAAAGATCCTAGAAGTTAAAATGAATGATAGTGAACAAGAAATGTTTAATAAGTCTGTAAACTCGGTGAGAGAGCTGGTGAAATCTTTAGGTTCATAAGCAAATTAATGGTTTTATAGAGCTTCTTTATAGCTCAAACAGCCTAAAAAAGTTGCTTGTGGTTACCTTCGCTACTTGTTCTGGTGACTCATTCCACAACTCTGCCAAACAATCAACAACGTATTTCACCATTGCTGGTTCATTCTTTTTTCCCCTATAAGGCTCAGGTGATAGATATGGTGCATCAGTTTCGACTAAAACACGCTCGCGTGGTACATTTTGTGCAATTTCTCTGAGTAAGCTCGCATTTTTAAAAGTAATAATTCCAGAAAATGAAATATATAACCCCAAATCTATAGATTGATAAGCAAGTTCTTTAGAGGAAGCAAAGCAGTGCATTACTCCACTAAAAGCACCGGCTTTCATTTCTGACCTTAACATATCGATCATCTCATTATCAGCGCTTCTTGTGTGAATAACTAAAGGTAGTCCAGTTATTCTTGACGCTTCTATATGTAATGCAAAACTTTTTTTCTGATTGTCTTTGTTGTCAGATTTATAAAAATCTAACCCGGTTTCACCGATACTAATTACCTTTTGGTTCTTGGTAAATTCAACTAATTCATCAACATGTATACACTCACCGTTTTCTATAGCAGCATCAAGCGGATGTATACCAACAGAGGAGTAGACCTGATCATAGGATGAAGAAATTTTTAATAACTTAGGAACATCGTCAATGCTTACGCATATGTTATGCAAAACCTTTACACCATTTTGCTCTGCCCTTGAAATTACTTTTGGTATTTCATCGTCAGAAAAATAAATCAAGTGGCAATGAGAATCTACTATCATGAGCTTATTGTTGAGGCTTTTATTATAGAAGAAAACTCTTCTATCACTGTTTTATAAACTTCTTTTTTAAATGATATAGCACTGGCTACTAAACTATCTATACCTTGCCAACGCCACTCTTTGAACTCTGGATGACCAGTATAATTAATATCAATGTCCTCATCCTCTCCGCAAAACTTCATTAAGAACCACCTTTGCTTTTGACCAGAATATTTTCCATTCCAGCATATTGGTATAACTTCTTCAGGCAAGTTGTAGTATATCCAATCCTTGCTTTTAGTTATAACCTTTACTTTATTAGTACCAACCTCCTCTAGCAACTCACGTAACGCTGCTTGTTCCAGTTCCTCACCATCATCAACACCTCCTTGTGGCATCTGCCAGTAAGAATCGCTATCAAAGCGTTTTCCAATAAAGGCATGTCCTTGTCTGTTAAATAGCATTATGCCAACACAAGGACGGTACTTATCTTTCTGCTCAACCACGAGTACGCTCTGTTTTTAAATGATTTGTTACAGAAGTTTTAATTAATTTTCCATTTTTTTCTTTCTTCATCTCTTCAACAATTTTCTTTGCAACTTCCTTTGCACTCAAGTTCGAGTTATCAATTTCAAGCGAACCCTCAGGTATAAATAGCCTTTTCCCTTCAATTTTCTTTATAGCAAAATCCGGATCAGTAATTTTATTTTCCTGATATCTCTCTTCTGATTGGACACGTCTTACTAGTTTTTCATTATTACAATGTAATACTACAGAAAAAATTTCCATGTCCATTTTTTTACTTAAATTTACCACTGAGTTATATAATCTTTGGTCATAGGGATCACCCTCTATCAATTCATTTGTAAATATATAATGTTTTGATTTTACGTAGTGTTTTTCCAGTATTGCTAATACATTTTCCCTAACTGCAAAAATTTTTTCCCATAGGTCATCTGGAACTTCAGCGTTTTGTAATTTAACAATATCAAATATAATATTATTGAATAGATTATTGCTTACTATTACTGCACCAATGATTTTACACAGTTCCTTTGCAGTAGTAAACTTACCACTGCCTGGAAAGCCGATTAAGTAGATGAGAGTCTTGCCCATAATGAATACTAGTAAAAAGCTATTTTCAATTATATAAAAAGTATATACATTGTACATGCTAAAAACATGATGATAAAATAGATGCAGGTAATACCTTTAACAAGTAGTTGCGTTGAAAATAGTTCATATTTAGAAATTTTGAGTATATAATTATAAATGAATCATATAACCTGTAAACAATGCTTAGCGATATGGAATCGATAAGAAGTACAATTGAAGAGATAATAGATCAAAATAAAGGTCATGATATAGTAACTTTTGATGTGCAGAATAAAACCGTTATTGCAAAATATATGATTATTGCATCTGGTGATTCAAGCCGTCACGTTAAAGCTTTAGCTGAGCACGTAATAAAAAGCCTCAAGCCACATGATAAAATAGATGTAGAAGGTATGGATGAAGGCAATTGGGTGGTTTTGAATTTTCAAGGCATAATGGTTCACATATTCAGGCCGGAAGTAAGGGAGTATTATAAAATAGAAGAGTTATGGAACTGATTGACTGGATAGCTGGTGCACAACTGCACAAACGTTGTAATTTTGAAGGCAACTCCTGCACAGGTAGTGGTGTCATGAAAGTAGCTGACACTGGAATCCAGTTTTTCATGCAATTTCATCGAAAACGTTGCATAGTGTGCTTGTTTATAATTAAGTTCCAGTGTCTGGGCACTGGCTTCTCTATTAGGGTTACCTTCGGCATTAATGACAGGATAGACTGGGGTTTATAAAATGAAACACGCATCTGAATTTTTAAATTTCATCCAAGAAAGAGGGTACCTATACCAATGCACAAACATTGAAGGACTAGATCAATTATTATTGCAGAGCAATTATATAGTTGCATACATTGGGTTTGATTGCACAGCACCAAGTCTTCATGCTGGTCACCTAATTCAGATTATGATGCTCTGTCACCTACAAAAATTTGGTTATAAGCCGATAGTCTTACTTGGAGGTGGCACAACAAAAATTGGTGACCCATCCTTCAAAGATAAAGCAAGAAGCATCTTGCCTGTAGAGAACATCAATCAAAATACATCCAGTATAAGGAGAATATTAGAGAAAATGGTGTCTTTTAATGACAGCAAGACTGGTGCAATGATAGTAAATAACGCAGATTGGTTGGATAACATAAAATACATAGATTTTTTGCGTGATATAGGAGCTTATTTTTCTGTAAATCGTATGCTAAGTTTTGATAGTGTGAAAACCAGGCTGGATAGAGAGCAAACCTTAAGCTTTCTGGAATTTAATTACATGCTATTGCAAGCTTACGACTTTATTGAATTAAACAAAAAATATGATTGTCGTCTGCAGATTGGAGGGTCAGACCAGTGGGGAAATATAGTAAACGGAATTGAACTTGGAAAAAAGTTGAATTTACCTGAGCTATTTGGCCTTACCATGCCTCTTTTATTAAATGCACAAGGAAAAAAAATGGGCAAAACTGAAAGTGGAGCAGTGTGGCTTGATGATAATATGCTAAAGCCTTACGACTACTGGCAATATTTTCGCAACGTTGATGATCAAGATGTTGGACGTTTTTTAAGATTGCTCACTGATGTGCCAATTGATGAGATTAGAAAATTAGAGTCTTTAAAGGATCAAGAAATAAATGAAGCAAAAAAGGTCTTGGCAACAGAAGTGACAAAAATATGTCATGGTGACAAAGAAGCGGAACTTGCACAATTTGCTGCAATTTCTGCTTTTGAGAATGAAGATAGCTCACTACTTCCTGATTACATCATAAAAAAAGAACAAGTTGCAAGCGGCATATCCTTAGTAGACCTACTACATGACACCGGTTTTGAACTTTCAAAAGGCGCTGCAAAGCGTTTAATACAGGGCAACGGATGCAAGATTAATGATAATGTTGTAAACAATATTGATCATGTAATAAATTTCGAAAGCTTTAAAGATCAGCCATTTATAAAATTATCTGCAGGAAAGAAACGCCATATAAAAGTTGTGGTAGATTAGGTCTCGAAGTAAGAAAACAAATTTTATACAAGTGAGAAATTAGATATGGAGCAAATTTTCAAAATTCGAGAATTATGTATAAAACAACTGGAAAGATAGTAGAAAGCGAAATTCTATTATATATAGCTAAAGTGGCTTAGGTTTACCTACAATTTGAAAAACAACAAATTCGTCATTCCGCTACTCATTAGCGGAATCTATACCGCGAATGAATCCATAACTGTACGGACATTGCAATTTGGGCCTACCAGGAGGGCAATGCCTCTTATCCAAGTACCCTCTTCTTGTCATCCAAGTAGCCGACACTGGGATGGCTTTGTTGCATCGCTAGCTATGATGGATTAAAGATAAAAAAGGTGGAGAATATCAGTAGCTTATTATTCTGGTATTTATAACAAGAACGGTCAGTGAATACCTAAATTTGAGTAAAAGAAATTTCACTACCACTCACTAATCCGGCTAAAATTCAAGAATTTCAATGCTTTAGCTATTTTCAATAGAATTAAATTTATTAATATAAATAATAAATTACTATTCTTAAATTTGATCAGATTGATTGCAAAAAAACAAGATTTTCAATAGGTTGCTTATAATCCTAATTATAGTTAGCCTTTCATAAGTAGCGATGCAACAAAGCCCACTGGGATCCAGGAATTTTATTAAGTTGGTAAGTATAAAAGTAGCCGTTTTATGTTAAAACACAACGTTCTTGATGAGATTACGGCAAGGCTGGATTCCAGTGTCAGCTACTTTCATGACACCATTTGCTGTGCAATTTACCTTCAAAAATGAATGTTCATACAGTTATGGAATGAATCGCGGTATGACGTAGGGAAACCTTTCTTGAGTTAGCTATAGCACTATAAAATTGTCCGCAGGGCCATATAAAAGTCGTGGTGAGTTAATAAATTTTTATGGAAGAAAGGATATATTAGAAAATTGAGGGTTTTAAAGGAGGTAAAAATGAGACTGTATTATAAAGATATCACAGGTCTTATCAAAGAACCCTACCGCTCCAGAGGAAGGGATTATTTTGACAAAAGAAAGGTACAGATTATATCTGTTAATGAATCTCAAGCTAAATCAAAGGTAGTTGGATCAAATGTATATCGAGTAACACTAAAGCACGATGGTCCTCTTTTGAGTGGAACATGTTCCTGTCCTGCATTTGTGTATTATGGTCCATGTAAGCATATGGCTGCAACAGGTTTTGCTTTGGTTGCACTTGATAGAAAGGAGTATCGATCGTCTGCGCGCCCAGATGAACAGACTCTCTTTGAAAGGTTTTACTAAGAAAAACAAAGCAAGAGCTAATTTCAATAATTACTCGTTCCAGTAAACATTATCCTGAGATTTTTGAAGAACTAGAGGATAAAGAATATGAGCAATTTATTCAAAGTGAACTTTCAAAATCCGAGAATTATGTATAAAACAACCGGAAAGATGGTGAGATCAGGTAATCTATGGCTAAGACGTCATACCGCCGCGGTATCTCTTAGCCGCTAACACGTAGCGGGATGACGAGATGCCACCACGAACCGTCATACCGCGCGATTCATCCGCGGTATCTCTTAGCATAGATCCCGCTAACAAGCAGCGGGATAACGGTTGTCGTTTAGCTACAAACATTAAGAAATTTACCAAATGAAAAAAAGGCAAAAGAAGCCCCGTGGTTGGCTAGTTACTTACATTATACTTTCAAGTATGGCGTTTTTTTATTCTAAACATTTAATAACCGCGATTCAGTTGCTTTTAAGCCGCAACTAATCTAAATTATAAACGTTAAGAAATTTACTAAACAGAAAAAAAGGCAAAAGAAACCCTAGGGTAGCTAGTTATTCACTATCCATTTTTTAAGTTGGCGTTTTTTAATGTTTTAAATGCTTTATAAGCGTATTTCAGCTTGTGTAGGTAAAAACCCAGAAATTTGATAAAGACATAGAGTGCACATAGTGCAAAAAATTAAACATGAGACGCCAGATACGTTGAGTTTTTTTGTCATTTAATCTGTACAGAGAAGATAAATAAATAGCTTCAGTCTCATGATAAGGGCGCTGGCGGAGTTTGTCAAGTGGTTTTTTAGCCACGTTTCCCTGTTATAATGTTCGTTTGCTTGACCTAAGATCCGGGAGTATTTAAACTGAACTCTATATAGTGTTAAAAATGATAGGAAATCTAAGCGGAATAGTTGATGAAGTGCGCAGTGATCACATAATCCTGAATGTGAATGATGTTGGCTATATGGTGCACCTTTCTGCCAAAACTTTAAATGCATGTTCCACCGGAAGCAGAGTCAAATTACTTATCGAAACCTATGCAAATAACAGAGAAAACACTACTCAGCTATATGGTTTTATAAGCGAAGAAGAACAGCAGTGCTTGAGGTTGCTAGTTAAAGTAAGCGGCGTTAGCTATAAAACTGCAATGTCAATTTTGGGCAAATTAACTCCAGAACAGCTATTTTTGGCAATTATGAATGAAGATAAAGTAGCACTCAAGATGAGCGGACTTGGCCTGAAACTCATAAATCGAATCATCACTGAATTGAGTGGCAAAGTGAGTAAACTAGAAATAAATAACAATAACTTTAATCCAATTAATGAAGATGCCCTTTCAGCATTGATCAATCTTGGATATGAAAAAATGAAAGCTTATGATACGATAAAAAAATACAGGCCAAATCTGGACACTAAGGATATTATTCGCATAGCGCTTAAGGAGCTCTCAACATTATGAAATCAATATCGTGCGGTAAAGAATATACTGAAGATGTGCGCAATATCAACATCAGACCTGAACAACTTGACGATTTTGTCGGGCAAAAAGACTTAATACAAAATTTAAAAGTGTTTATAAACGCTGCACAGACGAGAACTGAAGCCTTAGATCACGTTTTATTATATGGTCCTCCAGGGCTTGGCAAAACAACTTTAGCACAAATTGTTTCTAAAGAATTAAGAGTTAGCTTTCGCGCAACTTCTGGTCCTTTACTTAGTAAAGCTGGAGATTTGGCCGCAGTGCTTACCACTTTAAATGCAAAAGATGTTCTATTTATCGACGAAATTCATAGATTAAATCGCAGCATCGAAGAAGTTTTATATACTGCTATGGAAGATTTTTGCCTGGACATATTAGTAGGTGAAGGTCCATCTACTCGCACTTTAAGGATAGATCTACCACCATTTACGCTAATTGGAGCAACAACGCGGCTTGGATTACTTTCTGCGCCACTCAGAGATCGTTTTGGCATTCCTTTGCATCTTGAGTTTTATTCTTTTGAAGAACTGGTTAATATTATAAAAAGAGGCGCAAGAGTTCTTTCTGCTGAAATTGAAGAGGGTGCTGCGCGGGAAATTGCCTACCGTGCGCGCGGCACTCCAAGAATTGCTCTGAGGTTACTGAGGAGAATAAGGGATTTTGTTGAAGTGAAAGATGATAAAAAAATCACTTATGAAGTCGCTGATTCTGTATTACTAAAATTGGGTGTAGATAAAATGGGACTCAATAAACTTGATATGAATTATCTAAGATTTTTATTCAACACCTCAGGACCTGTTGGAATTGACACTATATCTATTGCACTATCTGAGGATGTTGGCAATATTGAAGAAACAGTAGAACCTTATTTAATCAAAATTAGTTTTGTAAAGCGCACACCAAGAGGGCGCGTTCTAACCGATCAAGCAAAGGAGTATTTGAGCCTTTAATATTAGAGAGCTTTTCTACCATAATTCAATTATATATATATTGATTGGCATAATATCATATACTGGCATCTTTTTGTATGAAGGCATATGTGTTAAATAGCACTGAAACTGTAGTTCAAATTAAAACTTCTCCATTTCGTACTCGCTAGTTATGCTATTCTAACTAATTAAGCTATGGTTTGGGTAATAGGAGAAAACTGGATTCCAGCGTCACGCGCTACCCTATGGGTGACTGCTTGCATATATTCTCTCTTTCACCATCTCAATGTTTCTTTCTTATTATGCCAGTACCATTTTCTTGTCATTCAAGTAGCTCCCCTTCTTGTCATCCCAGTGCTTGACACTGGGATCCAGAAATTCTTAAACTGAACTCTATATAGAACCTCAGAACAAAAATAAAAAATGGGTAGCACAATACTGCCAAGAAATTTCTACGAGCGGCCGACCTTAACTGTAGCTGGAGAGTTATTGGGAAAAGTCCTCAAATTTTCTAACTTTAGTGGAATAATAACCGAAGTTGAAGCCTATATAGGAATGAATGACCCAGCTTGTCACGCGGCAAGAGGCTATACTAACCGAACCTCAGTAATGTTTGGTATGCCGGGGTTTTCATACGTGTATTTTATATATGGAATGTATTACTGTTTAAATATTGTAACAGAAACAGAAGGGTTCCCAGCAGCAGTGTTAATACGGGGATTAAAGCTTATTGAACCACTTGAAGCAAATTTAGGTGGACCAGGAATATTGTGCAAAAGATTAAATATTACAAAAGAACATAACAAACAGGACCTTACTATAAGCCACGAATTTTGTGTTTATGAATCCCACCTCAAACCAGATTATATTTGCACTCCGAGAATCGGAATTAGTAAAGGCCAAGAGAAATTTTGGCGGTTTAAGATTTTCTAAACTTAAGACCTTGCGTAGACTATTTGCCAATCGGATAATCACCAGTGAAACAAGCATCACAATATTGTGGTGTAGCATTGTTACGCTTTTCTGCTTTAACAGCCTGATATAGTCCATCAATACTCAAGAAGGCTAGGCTATCTACTCCTATAACTTCCTTAATTTCCTCTACAGATTTATTTGCAGCAATTAAATCTTTGCACTCTGGCGTATCTATTCCATAAAAACAAGAATGCTTAATTGGTGGGCTTGAAATTTTGAGGTGAATCTCTTTTACTCCTGCATCCTTTAACATAACTATTATATTTGTTAACGTACTACCACGCACTATACTATCATCTATTAAAATTATGTTTTTACCTTTCAAAGTGTGCTTATTAGCATTGAATTTTAATTTTATTCTAACTTTACGTACTTCAGCGGTTGGTTGTATAAAAGTTCTTCCTATGTAATGATTACGAATTATTCCCAGTTCCATAGGTAATCCTGAATGCTTTGCATATCCAATAGCTGCAGGTATTCCAGAATCAGGTATTGGTACAACCATATCCATATTGTTTTTTGGTGGGCTCTCTTCTGCAAGTATTCTTCCTATTTCTTTTCTTATATCATATATGGACCTATTCTCCATTATGCTGTCTGGTCTTGAAAAATAAACGTATTCAAAAATACAAAAACTTGATTTTTGCTGTGGGAAAGGAAATGCTGAAGCTAGATTACCATTTCGATCAATGGTGACTAACTCACCTGGTTTTATTTCTCTAACAAACTCTGCATTTACTATATCAAGAGCACAAGTTTCAGATGCAAGAACATAAGAACCGTTTAACTTCCCTAAAACAAGAGGCCTGATTCCAGATGGATCACGTACTCCAATAACTACTTCTTGATTGATTGCCACAAAAGAATAAGCACCTTGTATTTGCTTTAATGCATATATAAAACTCTCTAAAAAGCTATCTTTTTCACCGCTTGCTGTCAGATGCACTACTACTTCTGTATCAATATCTGACTGAAAAACGCACTCTTGTTTAATTAATTGTTCGCGTATTGGAGAAATATTAATTAAATTACCATTATGTGCTATGGCGAAATCCCCAAATTTGCCACTTTTGCCAAACATGGGCTGCACTCCAAATTTACTACCACTTGTTGAGTATCGAACATGACCTATTGCACAGTCTCCAGGTAAGGATTTCTTTATTTCATCTACATCATCAAATACGCTGCTCACTTGACCTTGAAAGTGATAAGAGTGCAGCTTATCGTTGTTACTGGTTACTACACCAAAAGACTCTTGACCTCTATGCTGCAAAGCGTGGAGAGCAAGTATAGAGTTAAAAGCAGCACTTTGGTTGCAACTTATGCCAAATACCCCACACTCCTCACGCATTTCATCTAGCATAAAAACTATTAAGTAAAGTTAAATTTTACTTTAGCATAGGTAAAATACAAGTATTTTGTTGTTCATCTGCTTTTATTGCTAGCAATAGTCCTATACATATTAAGCTTGCAGCAGTTGTACTTCCTCCATAGGACAGAAATGGCAATGGGTCGCCTATTACAGGTAAGAGGCCCATTGTCATTCCGATGTTTATAAAGAAATGAGCACTAAAAAAGGCAAAAATGCCGATAGATAACGACTTAGAAAAATAATTTTTTGACCTATAAGCAATAGAGAGCATTATAGCAAGCAATGTAGTATAGAGTAAAATTAAAGTCATGCTACCTAAAAATCCCCATTCCTCACTCAGCACTGCAAAAGCAAAATCTGTACGTTTCTCCGGCAAAAATCCAAGTTGAGTTTGACTTCCGTTAACAAAGCCCTTACCAAGCAAACCTCCTGAACCAATAGCTATTTGAGATTGCTGCGCATTATAACCTATTCCAAGTGGATCCACTGATGAATCCAAAAATGACAATATCCTTTGCTTGTGATAAGGACGTAAAAAAGGCCAAATAGCCGGTACTGCAAAAATGCCAAGAGTTCCACATATTACTGAATGAGATCTTTTTATTATTGTTGTGAATATAATTGATATCCCTATAAATAACATTATCATAGCTGTGCCTAAATTAGGTTGCTTTAACACCAAGAACACGGGTAAGAAAATAATTATAAGTGCCTTAAGCAATCTTTTAAATTCCATCATTTTATACATACTCTGCTTATCAAAATAGCGAGCAAGCGCAAGTATTAAGCCTACTTTTGCAAATTCTGATGGTTGCAAACTAATTGATCCAATTCTTATCCACCTTGTTGCACCCATTATGTGTGAGCCAAAAAAATTTACTGCTAATAGTGAAATCGCTGCTGCTATATAAAAAAAGTAGGCGTACTTCAAATAAAAATCTAGCTCTATGAATGACATAGCTATAGCGAGTAGGAAAAAGAAGGAAAATATGACCAGTTGGTGAATCGCAAATGGCACCCACTTTCCTCCAGCAGAAGAGTATTGAACAACAATGCCAACGCAAAACAGCGCTATCACGTTAATGACTAATAACCAATGAATCTTCTTCAGCCTACCCACAATAAAGACCTTATAACCTTAAAGTATAGTAAAATATGAAACAAAGATAAAAATCAAAAAACCAACTTCTCAACTACTAACCGAATTGGAGTGCTATATATTCCAGTTACTACTGTTAAAGCTGCCATAAACAATAGACAGAAAAGCATAGGAAATGGCACATCATTAATTTTGCCTAGTGTCATTCTAGTGCGTGACGTTGCATCATTTTCAAAATACATTTTCTCTACCATCTTCCACATGTATATTAGTGCAAGAAAAGAACCGGCAGCAAAAGCTATCAGGGAAATCCACGCGCGAGATTCGATAATTGCTTTCATTATATACCACTTGCTTACAAAGCCATTTGTTAAAGGCACACCGATTAATGCTAAACTGAGTAGAGTGAACGCAAGTGCTGTATAAGGCATTGATTTCTTGAGTCCCGATAAATTCTCTATTTTTGTTGTATCAAATTTGTAAGAAATACATCCTGCAGCCATAAATAAAGATGTTTTTATTATGCTGTGGTTTACTATGTGAAGAATTGCTGCAAATACACCTGTTTTTGAGTTAAAACTCAGTGCTAAAATTATATAACCAATTTGGCTAATACTAGAGTGAGCAAGCAGTCTTTTTATGTCTTTTGCGGTTATTGCAAATATCGACCCAAATACAATAGCGCAAAGTGCGAGGATAATTATCACATTGTCCAGTAGCGGCTTAAACAAGAAAAAATTTTGATGAAAAACAGTATAAAAGATTCTGATGAAAACATATATCATCACTTTTGTCACTGTGCCTGAAAAGAATATGCTAATGAAACTTGGCGCCTCACTATATGCATTAACCAGCCACCTGCTTAATGGAAACAGTGCCATTTTGATTGAGAGACCAACAAAAATGAACAACGTGCCAAGTTTTATGATGTTGTTATCGTATAATGGAACTATTCTTTCAGCCATGTCAGACATATTGAGCGTTCCAGTCATTGAATACAAGAGCCCGATGCCAAATAAATAAAATGTTGCACCTATTGTTCCACTAATTAGATATTCAAATGCTGCAACCAAGGCTTTTTTATCCCTTCCCATTGAAACTAATACATAAGAAGAAAGAGATGAAATTTCCAAGAAAACGTAAAGGTTAAATATGTCGTTTGTTACTAGAATCCCGAACAGTCCGCTTAAGCACAGTAGAAATAGAGAGTAAAAACCAGTGATTTTGTTTTTGCTAATTTCTTTTTCGTTAATATAAAAGCTATAAAGCACGCTAATCAGCGCTATAAAATTCACCAAAGTTAGAATCAAGGAGTTCAACACGTCGATTCTTAACTCTATGCCGTACGGGGGAGCCCAATCCCCAAGGTGATAAGTTATAATTTCGCCTTTATATGTTTTAATGAGTAGTATTGATGAAATGATAAGAGTGATTGTTGTTGCAATAAAAGAAATAAACCAAGATACCTTGTGTTTCTTGGCAAGAAAGCAAAACATTGATGCAATTATTGGGATAATAACTTGTAAAATTGGTAATTGCATTAAATTGTTGTTAATATATCGTTAAAGTATTAGTATATATAATACTTTTTGTTTTAATACCCTTATGTTATCTAAAATTTGTAACGCAATAAAACGCCTATTACGAAGAGAAGATAAATTTGTAGGAAGAGATGAAAATGGAAATTCTTACTATGAATCAAGTAAAGGAAAAAGGTGGGTTATGTATAGCAGTGTCTCTGAGCCTACAACAGTGCCTCCGGAATGGCATATATGGCTTCACTATACTGATAATGTAGTACCAGTTAATAATAAAAAAAGAAAAGTAAAACATACTCCTAATTTAACGGGTACAAAAGATGCATACTATCCAAACCAAAAAGTGAAAAATTACTATAAAAGCTGGAGTCCTGATAACTAAAGATGCGAAGGTCAAATATACTTGAAATAACCGCTGGATTATTTGTATTAATTTTTACTATTTTTCTGATTTTCTTTGCTATTGATAAGCTATCTTACATAAAGAAAAACTATAAGGATTGCTATAAAATATATGGTCTTTTTGCTAACGCTAACGGTATAGGAGTTGGTGATAGTGTCAAGATCTCTGGTGTAGATGTTGGAAGCATAACTGGTGTATCACTTGACAAAGCTACCTACGTAGCACGAATCGATATGTGTATAAGCAAAGACATAAAATTGCCAATTGATAGTTCAGCTCTGATCACTAGCAGTGGAGTTGTTGGCAGTAAATTTGTTAATATATCACCTGGATCAGATATTAAACTAATCTTGCATGGTGGTAAAATAGAGTATACTCAAGCTGAAGCAAATATGGGTGGAATAATGGACAGAATTCTTGGTATGTTTACAAAGTGAAAATGGCAGGATTCCAAGTATATCCGTTCAGGTAAAGCCTCCTGTAGTTCTAAAGTATTTAAGGAGTTTGCCTTATTTCTTGCCTTTTCTACCGCTTGCTTTGGGGTTTATAGTATAGAAAGTGCCTTAATAGTTGCAGTGCATGTCTATCAATGATAAAATGAAAATTAATTTATTTTGATATTATGATTGGTTTACTGTTTGCCGTACTGTTGTTCCTCTGTGGTAGTGATGCACTTGCAAAACAGGAGCCACGTTCAATAGCTGGAGATAATCACATAAAGGTGATAAATTATAACCCACAAGCTATACATAAGTATACGGGTTTTTATGGTTATCAGTCCAGTATATTGTTTGAACCAGGGGAGGTAATACAAAACCTTTCAATGGGTGATTCAACTGGTTGGCAACTCCTTCCTCAAGGTAATAGATTGTTTATTAAGCCTATAGATGATATTGCCGATACTAATGCAACTATAATTACCAATAAAAGAGTTTATTACTTTGAACTTCATGCTGAAGAAGCAACTGGACTAGATGATCCAAGATTAGCATATGAAGTAAGGTTTCTTTATCCACTATTTAGCAGTGATGAGATTTACACAACAAATAACGGTGATATCTTCGAACAAGCTAGTCATACCATTATTCCTGATATCAATGATATTGAAGTTGTAAAGAAGGGATTAAATTTTAATTATTCCATCTCGCACGTCAAAGGTAGTCAGTCAATAATACCAATTAAGGTTTTTGATGACGGAAAATTTACATATCTACAATTCAATAAAATAAACTCTGATTTTCCGGCAGTTTTTATGGTTGATTCTGCAGGATATGAGTCTTTAGTAAATTTCCGTACAGTTGATAACTACCTGATAATCGAAAGGGTAAGTTCAGTGTTTACCTTAAGGAATGGATCGAGTACAGTTTGCCTATTTAATGAAACCATACCTTTCAAAAAAGGGTAAAGGCTATAATGCCCGAGATATGGGTGCAAAATTTTTTCTATGATGTTCTGTAATTCCATAAAGGCCAATAGCGTTAAGGTGCTCTTTTGTCCCATATCCTTTATTTTTATACCAATTATATTCAGGATGCTTATTGTGCAATTCTTGCATAAGCCGATCTCTCGTAACTTTTGCAACGATTGAAGCTGCTGCAATTGATGTACTCAAATTATCACCATTTACTATGGATTTCACTTGCCATTTCACTTCAGGTGGTTGATTACCATCAACTAGCACATAATCTAATTCTAGGTCCAAGTCTATCAACGCACGTTTCATTGAAAGTTTTGTTGCTTGCAAGATATTGTATGAATTTATTTCTTCTACGCTTGCCATTCCTATACCAAATTTTGCAACGGATATTATTTTTTCATATAGGACTTGCCTACATTGAGGAGTCAACTTTTTCGAGTCGTTGATTCCATCAATAATTGTATTTCTATCAATAAACACTACGGCTGCGGATATTACTGGACCAGCTAGCGGACCTCTTCCAACTTCATCCACTCCTGCTATCACTCCTGATAATTTATTTTCTAATGTAAAGTCTGGGTATTTCATAGGTTTTTATAATAAGAAAGTTATAGTAAAAACTGAACAGATAATAGAAATTATCCAAAATTTCATAACGATTGTATTTTCTGACCATCCCTTCTTCTCAAAGTGATGATGTATTGGTGCCATAAGAAAAACTCTTTTTCCTTCTCCATATTTAAACTTTGTATATTTAAAATATGATATCTGAATAATAACAGATAGAGTCTCTATTACAAAGATTATTCCAATAATGGCAAAAAGCATTTCTCTTTTAATTAGGACACTAGTTAACCCTAAAGCCGCACCTACCGACAAGCTACCAACATCACCCATAAATATTTTTGCTGGATGTGTGTTAAACCACAAGAAACTTAGAATAGCTCCTATAAATGCAATGCAGAATAAAGTAATATTCATATCTGCCTGAGTTATATATGCAATTAGCCCCAAAAAAGCAAAGGAAGTGATAACTTGAGTTGCAGCAAGGCCATCCAAACCATCTGTGAGATTCACAGCATTAGAAGAGCCGACAATTACAAACGCAGCAAACGGAACATATAGATAGCCAAAATCTATTATTACTCCTTTAAATAGGGACGTTTTTGTAAAACATTCAGCAGAGTATAGCTTAAGTATAAACACACCAACCAGAGCAACAATAAACTGAATAAGTATTTTGGTTTTTGCACTTAAACCTCGATAGTGATTTGTCTTCAATTTTAAATAATCATCAATAAATCCAAGTAGAGCAAAAAATAGAGTTATCAATATCAGCAGCAAAATTTCTGGTGTTAACTGAGCCCAGAGTAAAATTGGTAATAAAGAAGAAATCAGTATTATTATTCCGCCCATAGGTGGTACATTCTTTTTTGTTATTAAATGACTTTCTGGTCCACATGATCTAATTGGTTGCCCATCTTTGCTTATTTTTTTTAGAAGCTTTATAAAATAGGGAAAAAGAATAAACCCAAAAACAAATGAGGTAAAAAATACTTTTGTAGCTAAGATCATCTGCTTACTTAAATTGACTAAGTGTCATACCACCTATAGCTAATAAAGTCAACTTCTGTCATCCTATAGCCTGACCCACAACTGTACGAACATTGTGATTTGGGCCCATCAGTAGGGTGTCATCCCAGTCTGGAATCCACAACTGTACGAACGTTGTAGTTTGGACCACCAGTGGGGTGTCATCCCAGTGCCCAGACACTGGTTCTATGCAACTTAATTAAAAACGTTTGTTTTAGTGTAAGACAATTACCTTTAGCTTATCAGCTCAGTTATAAGCAAAATTTCTGGATTCCAGACTGGAATGACACCATTTGCTGTGCAATTTACCTTCAAAAATGAATGTTCGTACAGTTGTGAACCTGTGGCAGGTATTACATAAGAGCATTTCCCTCTTCTAAATTAAAACGCACTTTTGCCTCCTTTGCAGTCTATACTTTAGATGTATTTAATTTACAAATACTAATTATTTATTAATAATGGTGATATGTAAATATAGTTATAAAATAATTGTTACACTTGAATTCCTTCCTGGTTTCTGTTGTTATCAGAACATTTAAAACACTTTAAGAAAGTTGCTTAGTTAAATTAACTTAGACAAGTAAATAGCAGTTTTGCAGCCTGTTTTTATGAATGATGATAAAATGTTGTAGCCAAATGCGCTTTCAGCATTGTGCTGAATTGCAATATCTTTGTGCTCTAACTCCTCGTCGCGAAATTTACTTATAGTTTCTCTTAATTCCCCATCTTCTAAATGTGAAACTTGCTCTTTGTAGTGCTCCCCGATAACTTCTTCAACTGCAGCAGTGCAAGCCATAGCAGCTTTTTTGCCCATAATGGCAGTTGCAACGCCAAGCGACACTCCTAAAACACGCCAAACAGGCAACAAAACAGTAGGACGAACTTTTTGCTCTTTGATTTTCTCATTAAAATAGTGAAAATGCTTTTTTTCCTGCTCTTCCATTTCAATTATTTCATTGATTATAGAAGATTTCTTAAGAATAAATTTTTGACCAGAATAAATGCAAATAGCTCCATATTCTCCAGCGTGATCTACTCTAATTGCCTGTTGCAAGAACTGATTGTTGCTGTACCTTAAATTATTTAGATTTCTTTCTTTCTCCACAATACACCTTACCTGATACGAACAGAGCTACTATGAGATAAATTAGATTCCATGTTGCTAAGGAAACACCTAGAACGTAATGAGGTCTGTCACAAGATGGAGAGTAATTAGGATTTAGTAGATTATTTCTGAGCTCTTCTATACTAACGTTACCACTTGCTTGCTCTGTACAACCTAAAACATCATGAAATAAGTGGAGTTCAAGACCTATATGATAAAAAGATATTACTGCACCTATGAGGTAGCTGCAAAACATTGCATAGATTAGAATTTTGTTGTCTTTAAGCATGCACGCTACTGCAAGTAATCCGGCGATATAGTAAACTATTCGCTCGTATGTACATAACTTGCATGGCAGCATGTTGAAAAAATATTCTAGCACATATGCAAAAATTAGAGCAGCGGCACTCGACAGCAGAAAGATTGCAGGAATTCTGGAATTATTACACATAACTTTAAGTAAATTATCCCTGAAAGTATAAAGCAGAGTATTCATTTTACATAGGGATTTTTATTTTTTTTCAAAAGCAATCTAACTGGCACACCGTCTGCAAAGAAATTTTTTCTGAGATCGTTAATTAAATAGCGTTTGTAACTTTCATCAACACTTTCAGGTATGTTACATATCAAAGAAAAAGCTGGAGGTTTAGTACCAATTTGAGCGATATACTTCATTTTAACTGCTTTGCCTTTTACAAGAGGGTGAGAATGTTTTCCTACAGCATCTATGAGCCACTTATTCAGTTTTGCAGTGCTGATCTTCTTGTTCAAGGATTCACTCACTTCAAGACACTTATCTATCACATCACCGCAGCGCATGCCTTTTAACGCAGAAATTGTTATAGTTGGCACTTCCAAGAATAACCTAGTTACTTCCTGTTGTTTGACAAATTTTATTAACCTGCTTCTGTCATCCTTACCTATTAAATCCCACTTATTTAAAACAACAATAATCCCTTTCCCTCCCTTAATTGCAGCTTCACCAATTGATAAATCCTGCTGCTCAATACCAACTAGGGAGTCTAGCATTAAAACTACCACATGAGAGCGCTTGATTGATTCCATGCTTTTCTCAACAAATCTTGATTCTAAGCCATCTACAACATTCGCCTTTCTGCGGATTCCGGCAGTGTCAATTAGAGTAATTAACTCTCCATCATGATCATATGTAATATCCACAGAATCACGTGTGGTACCTGGCTCTGAACTTGTTATTAGTCTGTTTTCTGCAAGTAAACCATTTAAAAAAGTTGATTTTCCAACATTCGGACGGCCGATGATCGCGATCCTCAGCCTACTCAGTTCATTGTTAGGTAACTCAGTGTTCTCGTTAAAATTTTCAATAACACCAGCTAATGCATCATAAAGATCAACCATGCCAAGATTATGCTCGGCAGAGATATACACCGGGCCAAGAAAATCAAAAAACTGCAAATAATCAACATTTTCGGATTTATGACTCTCGCATTTATTTGCTATCAGTATCACAGGTTTATTTATTTTTCTCTTCAGCCACTTTGCAAACTCTTTATTTCGCTCATTTTGCACTTTTGCGTCAACAAGAAAGAAAATTATGTTTGAACTGGATAAAGAAAACTCTATTTGCTCAATAACTTGCAGTGAAAAACTAGTTTGGTCGTTCCATCCTCCTGTATCTATAACTTTAAACTCCAAATCGCTAATTCTCCCCATTCCCTCTCGCCTATCCCTTGTCACTCCTGGAATGTTACTCACTACTGCTGCTTTTCTTCCTACTAATCTGTTGAATAGGGTCGATTTTCCAGCATTTGGTAGGCCTACTATGGCGATTTTTAGCATAATTCAAGGGCATGTTCTATATGAAGTAAATTATAACCGAAACTTTTCAATTTAACTATTGACTTCGTAGATTATATAAGCATACTACAGTTAGAATTTTTTTATTTCGTTATGTAAAATATGAGGTAGTTATGCTAGTGTCAGAGCAAATAGAGAGTGTAGATAGAGAAGGATTAAAGCAACAAAATCATATACATAAAGATACAGAGTGTTCGGAAGAGACGACAATATATGGGCATATTAATCAACATATGGAAAAAAACATCTCAAATACATTGCATGAAATATATGATGCTCTTATGTCATATAACGAATCGGAACAGTCAATGACGTCAACTTAAGAACTTTCATTAGCAAACTCTCCTAAAGACATGATGGCGTTTAGGCTTATCTACTTTATTGCGGCTGTCCCGGTCGGATTTTAACTTTAGCGCGTATACTTAAAAAGGGCTTGAAAGTTTTTTGGCGCAATAAGTACCTGATAGAGTTTCTGTCTCATTACACTAAATAAAACTGAAAAATTTAAACGATACTCAGTAATTTGATCTGGGTTCCAAGGCCCTTGTGCATCACATATATGAAGCGATAATATATTGCACATGACCAAGTTTGCCCAAAATTCTTGTAATACAGCCTCTCCAGAAAAATTCTCTAACTCTGCTCCTACTTTGAGTCGTTTATAGCACCCCTCTATGTGCCACCTTAACACATAAGCTTTGCTCCAAAGTCTCGGTCAAAAACTCTGTTTCTCAGTTGGCTAATGTCAGCACTATAACTCTTACTTTCTGTCCTTTCATTTTATTTTTTAGCTTTTCATTTTCTAATATAAAATCAAAATCTAATTCGCCAGCGTTCCCATAGCTTACTATAATTTCTTTTTTGCAAGCGAAAAATAAAATCTACTTCCAAATCATAATGCTGCTGAATGAATTTTACTGAAGACGATCATAGATAAATAATAATTTCTCTTGATTTAATAAACGCATTTGAGTGATAACTTCGGGTAATTGCTCTGCCGCCAACGTTTGTTCACCTATATTCCAAGCTGCAAGACGAGCACTACAAATCAGCGAAGTACACAAATCAACAAACAAATTGCCAATGGTGCCTGTTGTTCCATTTGGTTCAAACTCGGATACAATTTCCCCAGAGCTGGGTAATCTCATACCAGAACCATCTGCTGCAATAAGTCTATAGCCTCTCCAACTCAGGTTCATCCTGATAGGCTGTTTGGATGCTTAAATTCTTGAAAGCCTGTATGGCAAATCTTATATCTTGCTTTAGAAAAAGCTTGCTTTGAGGGTACATGTCAATGGCTCCATAAGTTCACATTCTATTCCCAAACTTTTTTTAACTAACTTTAAAATCATAGAAAATACTGTCGAAAAAGCTTGTTCGTGTAAAACTCAACACAATGGATTTTCTGAAAAGTTTTCGAGTATATTATATTTTTAATTTGTAGAATAAGGTTTTTTCCTTTTTGTTTGGTAGAAGTCATAGTTTTAAATCCTCCTGATTAAGTTTTATCGCTATGACTCCCCCACCAGAACCGTGCTTGCAGCTTTCCCGCACACGGCTCCACAATGTAGTATTCACAGCATTTCCTATTTTGTATATAATGAGTAGCATATTCTTGGTTTTGGTAATGGATTAACTTGTAGATAGTGTATAAATTGCTTTGAATTCATACTCTTCTTCTGACTACGTCGGTTTATCCATTTATACGCTAGCTTGATTACCCGCCAGAAGAATTTATTCAACCACCGGTAATTTCCGCTAACTCCGAAGTAGTTATAGTGTCCTGTTAGTTTTGCTTTAAGTATTGACCACCAATCTTTAAGGTGAACTTTATTTCGGATCTTTTTCACCCATTCTTTGATTTCTTTAAGTTTTCTAGATAGATTTTCTTTCGAGGTTTTATGACCTACCATTACTCTACCTTTACGACTCCTTGTACCATAATGGGTGAATCCTAGAAAGTTGAAACTTTCCGTTTTTCGTTTCTCCCTTATTCCTTGTTGCCACTCCTTTTTGCCAAACTTTACTATTCTTGTTTTGTCTTCAGATATTTCCAGTCCAAATTTTCCTAGCCTTTGTTTCAGTGACTCTAAGAGTTCTCTAGCATCTTTTTCTCTTTCGCAGCAAATCAGGTGATCATCTGCATACCTAACTAGCTCCATATAACCTTTAGATCTTAGCTTGAATTTCTTTTCAAACCACAAATCCAGCACATAATGCAAGTATATATTAGCTAGTATAGGACTTACTATTCCCCCCTGAGGTGTGCCTAGTTCAGTTGCTTCATAATGTCCTGCTTCGACTACTCCTGCCTTAAGAAATCGTTTTACTAACCACAGTATGTTTGGGTCTGTTATCCGTTCTCTCAAGCATCTCATTAGCCATTTGTGCTGGACATTATCAAAGAATTTCTTGATATCAACTTCTACTACATAGTTAGTTGGTCTGTACATAACTGCTTTATTTAGTGCATTTACCGCTTGATGACAGCTTCTACCAGGACGAAAACCATATGAGTTATCCAGAAAGTTAGCTTCATAAATATTTTCTAATATCTTCTTCAGCATTATCTGGACTAACTTATCTTCTGTAGACGGTACTCCAAGCCCGCGTTTCTCTTTGCTTCCAGCTTTTGGTATATATACTCTTTTCACTGGTTGCGGTTGATATCGCTTTCTTTTCATACTATCCACCAGAGTGTTGAGCTTCTCTTCAAGATTTTCTCCATAAGCTTCTACTGTCACCTGGTCTATACCGCATGCTTTGTTATGCTTTAGCTCTTTATAACATTCAGCAAGATTCTCTGCGTTTATCAGATGAATTAACGATGTAAATTTCAATCGTTTATCTTGCCTGGCTCTTACTGCTATCTGATTTAGTTTTCTTTGCACGTTATTCCAACCTCCGTTGTATTGGCATAGCAATTCCTAAACCAGTCACTATATTGCTGACCGCTTCCCCTTGTATGTGGCTTTCCCACACTCTGAGTACTATCAATCAGTCCGACTTCCTTTATATCTTCCGTCAGTACTCGCCTTTGTTGACTTGTTCCAACGTACCTTAATAGGAATACAAAGGATCTCCCAAGTTTACGTAAACTCCATCTCAACACGTGATACGGCCTCAGATCCCGATAGAGTGAGTGATAACTTGCCCTATTGTTACCCTTCTTGCTGTCTTCCACTATATGCAACGTGTCGACCTCTATGACATCGAGAATTTCGGGACTCAATACCTTCACTTTCGTTGTACCCTGTGTTGTCCATTCCACTAGCTTTACTACGCTCGTTACCTTACGCAGCATAGTGGTTTGTTCCAGCCTGCTGGCTAGGCTTTGCCTGGGTTGGATTTTCACCAACTGGACTTTACGCACTTTGCTTGGCGCACGCATATTTCACCTAAAAAGGACACATTTTAGACTTCTTTGTTGAAATAAAACAGAAACAAAAGTGCTGTCCCTTGCACTCTTTGGATAATTTAATGATAAAAAATTTAGAGAGAAATTTTATACACTATCGCTGATATTTTTCCTTAAGTTGACGCCATTGCCTGAACGGATACAACTTAATTTTTAATCTGCAGGAGTCAAGTTGAGAATGTCCAATTTTCCACTTTCTTTATAGCATAACATACTTCAGCGCCTCTTGCTCCTCTTGAAGTCCAATGGGCTCACCACTTATGTGTAAATTAATCGTTAATGTTGTACACGTTCTTTTCTTTTTCTACTCTCTCTTGCTCTTCAATACAATATATAGCAAGCGGATTAGCTTTAAGTCTTTCGACTCCTATTTCTTCTCCTGTTCCATCGCAGTAACCATAAGTGCCTAATTTTATTTTTTCTAACGCCTCCTTAATTTTTTCTTTTCTATCTTTTCGACGCTTGATTAATTCCTCGTTTCCACTATCTTCATCAGAATAGTATGTATCAATACTATTATCTTCTAGTTCTTGTTTCTCTAACTCAGCGAGTATTGATTGTAACTTTAAGCTGAAGTATTCCAGTTGTTTTACGCTCATATATTCTTCATCTTCTGAAGGAGTGTAATCTTCTGGTGACTTTATTTTTGGTAACTTTTCCATAATTGCATTATCAAAAAAATAATAAAACCTATATAATTTATGAACAAAAAATTATACTACCTCAAAGTAAACACTATAATTTATAATAAACATTTAAAAGCCTAGTATGATCGACTCAGTAAAAAAATTAGTAATAGATGATAAGAACTTTACCTATATAGTATGTATTTTTATCATAATGTTAAGTTTATCTTCATTTACACTTAAAAACAACAATAAACAAGAAGTTATGTTAACATTAACATGGATATGTGCTACATTTGTTTTGCAGATTTCTACAAATAATTTGTTTACATCTGATTATCATGATGGAATATTAGAGCAAATCTTTGTACAGCCACTCTCTTCTAGGCTTATAGTTGCTTATAAAATTTTCGCTCACTGGTTATTATTTGGGTTACCGATTTCAGTAATTTCTTCCATATTCAGCTTTGCAATTCTAGGCAATAGTATTGAACACTCAATAGCAGTTGGAGTGTCTTTATTATTTAATACGCTGATAATCATTAATATTTCAGCTACTGGAAATGCATTGATGATTGGTCGAAACAACTTAGCATCAGGAGTATCGCAAGTTCTTGTTTTGCCAATGATAATGCCAACCTTTGTGTATTTTAAAATGCTAACTCAATTTGAAAATTTATCCTTGAATATTTATACACTACTAATCACCATCTTAGTTTTTGTTATTTTGATTGTTAACAGCACCATAACTACTCACATGGCACTAAAATTTGCTGTGGAACAGGATTGAAAAATCTTACTGTTATTCAGTAGACTTCTTGCATAACCTAGAAAAAAGGCAAATAGTTATTATAGATTTAGGTTTATCGACAATTTGAAAAACCTTCATTCCAGCATCCTTCCCTGTCATCCAAGTAGCCCTTCGTTGTCATCCCAGTGTCAAAAACTGGGATAACAGCTAACCTGACAACCGTCATCCCGCTACTTGTTAGCGGCTAAGAGATACCGTGACAGTATGACGGTTCGCGGTGGCATGACGATAAGCCTCATCATCCCGCTACGTGTTAGCGCCGCGGCGGCATGACGAGAAAGGGGCTACTTGGATGATACCTTTTTCCTACTTAGTTTGGGTTATGCAAGAAGTCTATTCCTTCATAAGGAGAAGTAGTTAAAGGAATTTACTCTATTTCTCCCTCTTTTTTTATTATTTTTAATCTATAGTTAACGTAAAAGAGATATGCAAAAACTCTATTGATCCATAGTCTGCAAATTATTAATAACACTTACTTTAAAGAACCTCACTTTACGCTGATCTTTGAGCGCTCTTCTGTGGTATTTTGTAAGAGTATAACTTGTGAAATCGTCTTCCCTATAGATTAAAGAGTTACACTGCTTTATATGTGATGCTATCCACTCTGCATAGTCCTGATGATCGGTTGCAATGAATATTTCCCCTGTTATAAGTATTTTTTTTGCTAATAAATTTAAAAATTCCGTATTAATTAATCGTCTTTTATTGTGACTTCTTTTTGGCCATGGATCTGGAAAGAGAATAAAGAATCTTTCAACACTGTTATCAGGAAAATTTGCAATCAATTCTCTTGCATCTTCTGTCCACATTAAAATATTTTTTATGTTCTGTATTTCTATGTTTGTTAGCAAGCGAGAAACCCCCTTTAAGTAGGGCTCACATCCTATAAATAATAGATCAGGTTCATTGAGCACCTGGTAAAGCATATTTTCACCGTTGCCAAAGCCTATTTCTACCCATATTCTTTTTTGTGAATTTACAATTTTCTCTATAGATTCCTTGCTGTTTTGAATAGAATATTTTTCCAATATTTCATCAACATCAGGTTTTAGCCTGGACCTTCTGGAGAACGATCTAATCCACTTGCTATTCTTAAATAGCATATTCTTGATACATATATAATTTTCTCACTATATTTTATATAGCTTAAACAATTCTCGAAATGAGTTAATGAAAAATTACTTGTCAATAATTGTTAATATTATATAATATATGAGTTCTAATAAAGTTTAAGTTAAAGGTATGAATAATAATAATCCAGTCGTAAATCTACCGGTTACTATCAGAAAGCTATCATCAAACAAATTTATAGAAGAGATATGTCAAGGCCAATTTGAGGATCAAGATAATACCTTGTTTGAAGATTCTTTTGTTAACAAAATTAAAGAAGGAGATGTGGTAGAAGGTGTAATTACAAGAATAAACCCTAACGACGTTGTGGTTGATATTGGTTTAAAATCTGACGGGAGAATTCTGATCAAGGAACTCGGTTGTAATGATGAGGTCATTATTGGCTCGAAAATCAGAGTTTATGTGGAAAGAATTGAAGATTATCATGGTAATGTTGTTCTTAGTCGTGAAAAAGCAATTAGGGACGAAAAATGGAATAAGTTGGAAGAAGATACAGTTACAAGGGCTGAAGTAAGCGGAGTTATTAAACGCTCAATTAAATGTGGCTTTATTGTTGATCTTGGTGACGGAATAAGCGCTTTTTTACCGCTGAGTCATGTGGATTTGAAGCAAGTAAAAGATGCGAAGCACCTTATTGAAACTGAACAAAAGTTCATCGTGCTTAAAATGGATAAGAAGCAGGGCAATATTGTAGTATCAAGAAAGCTGGTGTTAGAAAAATTGCACGCTGGTGAAAAAATTAAATTTTTAGAATCTTTAAATGAAGGCGATATAATAGAAGGGAAAATAAAAAGTATCACTCATTACGGTGTATTTGTCGGTATTCATGAATCAGATGTAGTGGGAGTTATAGATGGATTGTTACATATTACAGATATCTCTTGGAGTAGGGTAAGTCATCCGTCTGCAGTTTTTACTTGTGGTCAGACTATAAAAGTTAAAATTATAAAAATAGATAAGGAAAATGCTAAAATTTCCTTGGGTGTGAAGCAGCTAGAAGATAGCCCTTGGCAAGATGCAGAGTCAAAATATCCAGTTGATAGTGTGCATAAGGGTTATGTAACAAGCATAGAAGATTATGGATTATTTGTTGAGCTTAGACCTGGAATTGAAGGTTTAGTGCACTCGTCAGAAATAACTTGGGTTAAGAGTAATTTACCAGTTAGTAGTCTCGTAACAAGGGGACAAGAAGTATATGTAAAAATTCTCAGTATTGACATTGCTAAGAGTAGGATGAGTTTAAGCATGAAAAGGTGTGTAGACAACCCTTGGCAAGTATTTATCAATAAATATCCTCCTGGTTCTATTGTTTCTGGTGAAGTGAAGAATAATACCGGCTCATATGTATCTGTTGCTTTCGGTGATTCTGAAATAGATGAGAACGTAGAAGGGACAATATATGTGAAAGATTTTAGTTGGTCTAAAAATGGTTCAGATGAGATAAAGAAGTATAATGTAGGTGATAAAATAGAAGCAAAAGTAATAAGGGCTAACGTGAATCGGGCAAGAATTTATCTTGGAATAAAACAAATAGAGTATGATCCTCTTGAAGAACTGATAAAGAAAGTTAAGGTAGGTGATAAAATACAGGTTATTGTAGGTAAGAGAGAAGATAATGGACTAGTCGTTGAAGTTGAGAACGATGTAACCCTTCTAATAGATCAAGAGCATTTACCAGAGAATAAAAAATTCTCTATATCAGAAAAAATAGAAGTTGAAGTATTGGGTGTTGAAGAATATAACATAGCATTATCTGCTAAGTGATAAGGTTTACTTATTTTGGCTTCATATAAATGGCAACAAAGTCTGATATAATAGCGAGGGTAGCAAAAAGACATCCTTTTTTAGATAAGATTGTTATAGCAGCTATAGTTGATAGATTTTTTGGGATACTTTCAACCACATTGAAACATCATAATAGAGTTGAAATTAGGGGGTTTGGTTCTTTTTCAGTTAGAAGTTATAACTTGAAAGAAACAAGCCATTTAATGTTACAGAAGTTTACAAAGAATCAATACTTTAAAACATATTTTCGTAGCAGTAAAAAATTATCTGATTTGATAAATGAATAAAAATTTATACCATAAATAAGATGAAAGTAGGGGTTTGAGTTTATACTGTACGATAGAAATTTTTAGCACCATATGCAAGTAGTAGAAATAGTTATACGTAATAACACATATAAAATATCTTGCGAAAGTGGGAAGGGGAATCATTTATTACGCCTTGCTAATAGTTTTGACAAGTTAGTTAGTTCTGTATCTCAAAAAACTGGAGGTAAGGGTTCGGATGCATTAAATTTCTTACTTGCAGCACTAATTCTTGAGGATAAAATTTTAGAATTAACAAAGCGATTAGATGAAATAAATCAAGAGCGCGAAAAGTATAGAAACGAGAAAAGAATAGAATATACTGAGGTACTAGATAAGGTAAATAAGATTATCACTAATCTTGAGTGCATAAAGGATTAGCTTCAATAAAGCAAGCAATTAAATTGACTATCTGACTATTCAAGCCAGGAGGGAGGTTTGTCTTACGAGTTATGTAACAATATAATTCGTAATCATCAAGATCAACTATTTTTTCGTATTCGATTAGTTCGCTTAAGGAAAATTTATCAAGATATTTCAATGCGAAATGCCCTAAAAGTATATCGGTTTCTTTGCAACCCCTATGCCAGCTTCTATATATTAATTTTCTTCTGAGTAGTGAGGTATCTGTCATTACAATTAAACTTTTTTTAATTTAAAAGTTAAACTAAATACTTGTCAAGCGAGGCGCATTTTAATATACTTAACATTTTGTTAAGATCTAAATATACAGGTGGAATTAATTTCTAATCTTATCCATCAATTTAGCGATGGAATATATTATTTTTTATCATTTTCTTTAATAATTTCTGTCATAGTATTCGTGCATGAATATGGGCATTATGTTGTTGCCAAAGCATGCAAAGTTAAAGTTGAATCTTTTTCCATAGGTTTTGGTCCTGAAATTTTTGGTTTTAACGATAAGTCTGGAACTAGATGGAAATTAAGCGCTGTTCCATTGGGTGGTTATGTTAAAATGCTAGGAGATACTAATGCAGCGAGTGTCCCAGCTGATCAACAAGAATTAACGGAAGAAGAAAAATTGTATTCATTTCATACAAAACCGCGTCATAAAAAAGCAGCAGTAGTTTTTGCAGGGCCTTTTGCAAACATGGTATTTGCTGTTATAGCTTTTACAATATTTTTTAGCATAGCAGGTTATTATCGCACTCCACCGATGATTGAAAATGTAATCGAAGGTAGTGCAGCTAAGCAAGCTGGTTTGTTGCCAGGTGACACTATTACACAAATCAATGAGCATAAAATAAAATACTTTGAAGATATTTCACGTGTGATAATGTCGAATCCTAAAATAAGAATGGAGATTGAGTATAGCAGAAATAATGAGAAGCACAGGACCAGTTTAACTCCATTAATAATCAAGGACAAAGACGTTTTTGGCAACACAATAGAAAGAGAAACTATAGGGATTATTTCAGTCAATACATTAAAGCAGTCGTCTTTTCTTGGGGCTGTGAGCTTATCAGTAAGTGAAACTTACCACACTATGTGCTTAACGATCAAAGCTCTCTTTCACATTATTGTTGGTAAAAGGAGTATCAATGAAATAGGTGGGCCAATAAAAATCGCAAAGTATTCAGGGCAATCAGCTAAAAAGGGGTTCGTTATGGTTGTGTATTTCATGGCAATTATTTCAGCTAATTTAGCTGCAATTAACTTGCTGCCAATACCACTGCTAGATGGTGGGCATTTATTTCATTATATCATAGAAGCGGTTATACGTAGGGATTTAAGCTTGAAATGTCAAAAATATGCAGCTATTTTTGGTGCTTTAGTGTTGTTTTTGCTTATGGCAACTGGAATGTCAAATGATATTAGGGATCTTTTTTGAAATAAAATATGAAAAAGCTATTTTATATACTGGTAGTGGTTTTTATTTCTTTTCCTGCCCTGCTTGTTGCTTTAGGAACTGCGGAAAAAGTGCAGGTGAAAGATGTCAAATGTATTGGTAATGAGAGGGTAAGCAACCAGACAATAGGGTTCTATATAAAACTAAAATCTGGTGATTATATAAACGACGATGATATAGACTCAATTATAAAAGATCTATATAAAACAAAGTTATTTGCTAGTGTTAATGCTTACATAGATGATAAAAAAAATTTAGTAATAAAAATTCAAGAAAATCCACTGATTAACAAGGTAGTGTTAAAAGGCAATAAGTTATTTAACAGCAAAGAGCTGCTAAGTAATGTGATTCAATCAAAGTCGCTAACTATTTTAACTGAAACAAAATTGCAAAACGATTTAGTGAATTTAGTCACTACTTATAGAAATAACGGTAAGATTGGTGTTAAAATTGAATATGACCTGAATAAGCTTGATGGCAATAGGGTCAATCTAATTTTTAAAATAAAAGAAGGCAAAACCTCTAAAATTAAGGATATAAGATTTATAGGCAATAAAAACTTTTCTGAAAATGAGCTAGAGCAAGTTATCAAAAGACATAGTAATGACATATTTAGTAAGTTATTTAGAGCTATTTTTAAAGGCGGAAATCATTATTCACCGCAATATCTATTGATTAACACAGAATTGCTCGATCATTTTTATTCATCTAAAGGATATATTCAAAATAATATTCAACCAATTGTTGAGGTTGATAATAACAATCAAACAGAGTTAACTTTTTTGATTGACGAAGGACAGCAGTATTTATTTGGAAATAATGAGGTTAATATTGAAACTGAAATTCAGGATTTGAGCCTAAAAGAAGAAATATTGGATTTTATAACAGAGGAAAACGATAAGATATTTAATAGAGTTAAAATTAATAATACAGTAGAAAAAATAAACAAATATTTAAATGAGAAAGGATATATATTTGCAAAAGTTAATCCAGAGTATGCACAACGTGACAATGTTGTAGATGTAACCTACAGAGTGCTGCCGGGTAAAAAGATTTATATAAATCAAATTACAATTGATGGTAACGATCGCACTTTAGATAAAGTGATCAGAAGTAAGCTAAGTGTAGCAGAAGGTGATGCGTACAATATATCTGAGATTCAAAAGTCACGTAAAAAACTAATGAGTAGTGATTTTTTTGAAACAGTGAAAGTAAATAGTTATGCAGTTAATGATAATGCAGTAAATCTTGACTTAAGTGTTAAAGAAAAAAACACTACTTCGTTGTATTTGGGAGGAGGTGTGTCTCTTCCTGGTGGAGCATTGATTAAAATTGACCTCAAAGACCGTAATTTATTTGGTACTGGAAAAGAGCTCTCTTTTGCTCTTGAAAAAAGTCAATACGTATTTTCTACTGATTTAGAGTTTGTTGAAAATAATTTTAACGATTCTGATACGTCACTAGGCATGGGTGTATTTTATGAAAAACAAGATAAACCAAACACTACTTTTGATAGTTGCGATATGGGATTTTTTACAAAGTTATCATATAAAGTCACAGAGAACTTAACTAATTCCCTTCGCTATTCTTATAAGTATAATCATATACACATGGATAATAAGGGTGGACAAGACACCGATATCTCTGAAATAATACTGGACCGAAAAGGTAAACATCAGATTTCATCAGTGGGATACACGTTGGCATATAATAAACTGGATAATCTATATGCTCCAAAAGAAGGGTATTTACTGCGCTTAAGTCAGGATATTTCAGGATTGGGAGGAAACGTGAATTTCCTAAAATCTGAATTCTTATCTTTTTATACGCACCCTATATTAAGCAAAATTGACGATGATATAACGCTACGCTTTAAGATGGCGGCAGGTCATATTTTTTCTTATACTGATGAAAATCTAAACATTGGCCAGCACTTTTTTAAAGGGGGTAATGAGATTAGAGGGTTTGACCTTTCCGGTATTGGACCAAGAGCAGAAGACAAAAATAAAAGCTCATTAGGAGGCAAAACTTATTTTAATCTAACACAGCAAGTGGATTTTCCTCTACCAAAACTATATGACTATGCTGGTATCAAAGGCTCACTATTTGTTGACTATGCAACACTTTTTGGCTTAGATGATAAAAATAAGAAGTATGAAGGGAAATACTACGATAGCAAGCTTGTGAGAGTGTCACCAGGTTTTGGCTTTTCAATGCTTTCTCTTTTTGGTAGACTTAGATTGGATTTCGGGTTTCCTTTAGTAAAGGAATCTTATGATATAATACCATCACCAAATGTTAAATTTTCTATTGAAGCGGGGATTTGAATGAAATATATACAGTTATTTATATCAGTTATTGCCTTAATTATTTCCTTATTTGTGGGGTATAAGTTTGTAGGATATCAACCTCAGAACACAAAGGCTGCAATTATCGATAGTGACAAAGTCATCAATGAATCTCTTGCTCTGCAAAATATACAACAACAAATAAAGGAGCAGAATTCTAGATTACAACAAGAATTTGAAAATGAGTTAGAAAAACTTAAGCCATCAAAAGAAGAATTTGACCTTTTGTCAGAAGAAGCAAAAAAGGAAAAGACAGGACAATTTAATAAGCACACTGTAAATACTAGAGATAATTACGCTAAAAAAATGTTACATTTAGAAGAAAGCTATAGAGACGCAGTAGAGAGTGTTTTTAACAAGATAAAAGAAGTCGCTAAAAAAACGGCAGAAAAAAACAACATAGATTTGGTACTATTTATTTCAAAAAAGAACCAAGTTTTATACTCCATGGATGAAGTTGATTTATCAGATGTGGTATTGAACAATATAAACAAGGAAATACCTGAATTTGCTTTACAAAGCATTGAGTAGGATTATGCAATTTAATATCAGTGATATTATAAAAATATTGCCACATTCTTATCCGTTCCTCTTGGTTGATAGGGTTATAGAGTGTGATCCTGGTAAAAGTATAAAAGCAATCAAAAATATGACTTTCAATGAGCCATTTTTTATTGGCCATTTCCCTGGTCATCCAATAATGCCCGGAGTCTTGATAATTGAATCTCTAGCTCAGGCATCTGCCATATGTGTTCTTGGTAAAGAAACAATAGAAAATAAAGTTGTTTACTTGAGATCCATTGAAAATGCAAAATTCAGAAAGCCAGTTACTCCAGGGGACACATTGATTCTTCAAGCTAACATTCAAAGTGTGTGTTTAGGTGTACACAAATTTAGGTGTATTGCATCTGTTAGCGAAGAAAAAGTTGCAGAAGCAACAATCTCAGCAGTACTGCAAAATAAATAAAATCTTCATCTGTAAGAAACAGCATGTACACTGTATAGTATAGCAATGAAGCTGAATTTCAAAATCTCATTTTCGAATCTATATACTCGTGATGGATTAACAAAATTAGATGAGACATTTTTGAATTATATTAAATCATGTGATGAGAGCTTGTTTTGTTCATTAATTGAAGCAAGAGAAAAAGCAGCTTCTTCTTCGATGTCATCCCAGTGTCACCTCCCATCATCCCAGTGTCACCCTCCGTCATCCCAGTGCTTGACACTGGGATCTAGAAAACAAGAAGGACGGTCAGCTACTTGGATGACAGATAGTCAGTTAATAATAGACCTTTCGTACTTACTTGATGGATTTATTGCAAAACTTTTCAATATTGAAAAAGGAATAGAAGAGCTAAAGAAAAAGCACAACGACTTTGCTGTAATATATAAATGCAAAAGGTTATTTGTCCAACGCTATGCATTGAAGAAATACACTAATGTGGCGAATATAGATATTACTAACAAACTAAGTCATTTTCTCACTTTGCCAACAACAGAAAAAAATTTCGCTGAGCAGGTGATGCATTGGTTTGAAGATAAAGAAAATCACAAAGAGGAAATAGAACTTGCGGCACAATATGCAGTGTGGAGAGTAAAAAATAAACAGAGTATATTATTCAGTATTCATAAAAAAATCGACCACGAAAACCTCATACTATTTTCTAAAAAAGAAGTAGACAAAGTTGAAGTGCTGTATTCAAATGAAGTAAAAAGACGATATGGTTTTGATCTAACAAGCAAAAAGGTGAGTTTGAATAAAGCACTAGATAATGCTCACTACTGCATATTTTGTCATAAGCAAAGTAAGGACAGCTGCTCAAAGGGGCTAATCAATGATGACAACACTTTCAAAAAGTCTCCACTTAGAGTTGAGCTGCATGGCTGCCCACTAGAACAGAAAATATCAGAAATGAATCTGGTGAAAAGCGAAGGGTACAGCATAGCAAGTCTTGCAATTGTGATGATAGATAACCCGTTATGTGCAGCTACTGGACACAGAATATGCAATGACTGCATGAATTCGTGCATATATCAAAAACAAGAACCCGTAAATGTGCCAGCAATTGAAACAAGGATTCTGGATGATGTGCTCAGTTTACCGTACGGATTTGAAATATATTCTCTGCTCAGCCGTTGGAATCCTTTAAATTTTCAGCGTCCATTGCCAAGAGGAAACACTGGAAAAAATGTTCTAGTTGTAGGCCTTGGTCCTGCTGGTTTTAATTTAGCTCATCATTTGTTGAATGATGGGCATAACGTTATCGCCATTGATGGACTAAAGATTGAACCTTTGATCGATAATTTCCAGCTAATTAAAGATTTCAAACACGAAAAATTGAGTGAACGCGTGGCAGGAGGATTTGGTGGAGTGGCAGAATATGGTATTACTTCTCGGTGGGATAAGAATTACTTAAAGATTATTAGATTACTGCTGGAAAGACGTGAGAATTTCGCACTTTATGGAGGCATTCGTTTTGGTGGCACGATTAATGTTGATGACGCGTTCAACTTGGGTTTTGATCACATTGCCCTAGCACTTGGCTCTGGCAAGCCACGAATGATCAAAATAAAGAATATACTAGCTCGTGGAGTGCGTATGGCATCTGACTTTCTTATGTCGTTACAACTGACTGGTGCTCTTAAATTTGATTCTATAGCAAATCTGCAAGTTCGTATGCCGATAGTTGTCATAGGTGCGGGGCTTACTGCGATTGACACTGCCACTGAAGCTTTAGCGTATTATTCAATTCAAGTAGAAAAATTTCTTCTTCGTTATGAGATATTAGTTGATAAGTATGGAAAGGACTGTGTTGAAAAAGATTGGACAGAAGAAGAACACAAAATTGCAAATGAGCTCATATCGCACGCAAAGTTGATCCAAGCAGAGCAAGAGTTAGCAAAAAAAGAGAATAGAGAAATAAAAATATTAGAGTTGATGCAGAGCCTCGGGGGAGTGAAAGTTATATATAGAAAAGAGCTAAAAGATTCACCAAGTTATCGATTAAATAGCGAAGAGGTGCAAAATGCACTGTCAGAAGGAATTTACTTTATTGAAAACTTAGAGCCAGTTGAAGTTGTGACGGATAAATATAACCATGCTGAATCAATAAAACTGATAGACACAAAATCCGGCGAAATCAAACGTATAAAAGCACGTTCTATTTTTATAGCAGCAGGTACTGAGCCAAATACGGTTATTGCAACAGAAGATGAAAAGCATTTTAAATTAAGTAATGGGTATTTTACTCAATTGAATTCATTGGGAAAAGAAATAGACCCAATATTTTCTCCTAAAATGCAAAATAAAGACAGAATATTAGTATACAAGCAAGGCAATAAAACAATTAGCTTTTTTGGTGACCTTCATCCTTCGTATAGCGGCAGCGTCGTGAAAGCTATGGCAAGTGCTAAGAACGGCTACCCTATTATTTCTCAGCTTTTGAGTGGAGTTAATAGCTTCGTTTCTGTCATTCCAGTGTGTGATGTTGTGGGCCAGAAAAAAAATGCGTGGTCAAGTGTTGAAGACCTGGCTAATAAAGAATTATTTAATAGAATCAAAGAGCAATTCACTGCAAAAGTCATAAAAGTTCAATATTTAACAGATAAAGTGATAGAAATAGTGATTAAAGCACCTCTTGCGGCAAAGAATTTTAAACCTGGACAATTTTTTAGGTTGCAAAATTTTGAAACCAATAGCAGAAAAACTAACCTTGCTATGGAAGGTATAGCTGTGACTGGCACTGAAGTAGACAAAAAAAAAGGAATTATTTCCACTATTGTGCTGGAAATCGGCGGCTCCACTAATTTATGCAGACACTTAAGAGAAGGCGAGCAAATAATTCTTATGGGCCCAACTGGCAGACCTACTGAGGTTTACTAAGTCTCAATATTAAAGTGATGCCAAATTTTATTTCAAAAAGTAAATAATTTACTAACGCTCGTGCACAAATTAAAAATAAATTATGCACGAGTGTAGCGTTATGAATTAGGAGTGCTATATTAAAGCTTACCTCACTATTAAAGCTATCGGTCAGATTAGATTAAAAACCTAATCTGACCGGTTTCTCTATAACCCTCTAAACTCTGATATAATTATATGATAATTAGTTTAATTAGTGGTTAATATGCAAATTGATTTTATTCATATATTGAGATAGCATAAACCATATTGGTTTTAATTATTGTGCAACTTTATAAATCGTCACTGTTACTTCTACTGACTGTATTAATAGTTATAGTCCTAAAATTACCTGAAAATTTGAGCATTGCAGTAAATTGGTCTCTCCCAATTCTAGATTTTGATTTATCTTTTCGTACCATACTAATATCTTTTTTATCAGTTGCATTTTTAGCTGTTCTACCAGCACAAAATTTGACTTTTTCAGAGATGCTATCTTTTGCTGCTTACACTATTAGTTCACTTTATGCAGTTTTATCTGAACATATGATATTGGTTATAATATTCTGTGAATTAATGACCATCAGTGCATTTTTTATTATCGCAGCTAGCTGTAGAGATAGTGGACCTGCAATAAGGTACGCTTGTGTACACTTTTTCGTTGGAGTTATATTAATAGCAGGATTGGCACTTCAAAGCACTAACCTGATAATTTTGGGTTTATTGATAAACTGCGCTTGTTTTCCTTTTTCATTTTGGGTTGTTGATGCATATCCTGCTGCATCGCTACATGGCACCACATATCTCTCTTTATTTACCACTAAAGTCTCTTTTTTAGTGATGCTTTTACACACTTATAACCTATGGCAAGATTGTACTGAAATATTAGCGCTTGTAGGCGCCATCACTGCAATTTACAGCATTATATTTGCTTCTCTTGAGCAAAATATTCGCAGATTTTTATGCTATAACGTTGTAGGACAAATGGGCTTGCTGATTATTGCAGGAAGTTTGCTCAGTCCTTCGGAAAAAGCAATACCAATTTTGATACTGCATATAATCTTCTCTCTTGTTTATCAATCATTATTGTTTGTGGTCAGTAATTCGATTATTTCACAAACAAAAACAATTAGTTTTAATGGAGTGGGTAAACTGATGTCAGTGGAAGGCATGTGTGCTATAATCGCAATACTTACAATGGCTGCATTTCCTGGAACCGTTGGATTTATCAGTAAATCATATATCACAGCTGAAATTGAAATGAACACTGTTGCCTTAAAAGGGTATAAAAATTTATATAAGCTTCTAAATTTGCTGCTTCATTTAAGCGTGGGGCTAAAGTTTCTTTATTACTTATTTATTGCAAAAAGTAAGTCAAAACCTTTAGCAGAGAGAGGAGGCAAAATGACTATGATTATTTTAGCATTTATATGCGTAATCGCTGGCAATCCTTACTTACCTATTTACAATAAACCTTCGATTTTCGATTTTGTGTACAACACAAAAAATATTTTGTCGCAATTTAATTTGTTACTATGTACCACTTTATTGTTTATTCCTTTACGCAAGTTATTTTACCCGAGAGTAAATTTTAAAATGGATGTTGATTGGATTTTTAGAACTTTCATATCCTATATTGTCTTGTTGTTCAATCAGTTAGTCTCTAAAACTAGAGAAATGTTTGCCAGCGTAGTGCAAAACTTGACTAATCCACTTACTGGTTTATACTTTAATAATATTACTAAACTTAAAGAAGTGCTGGGTTATAACTCAGTGAGTTTTGTTTCAGCTTCTTCTCTCTTTTTAATGAGTATTCTACTAATGCTATTATGTTTAAATCGTTAACTGAAAGTTTAAATTCTGTATTTAGTAAACTGAGAGGAAAGTCAATCATTTCTGAAGATGATTTTAATCTTGCCATGCGTGAAATACGCATAGCCTTAATTGAAGCTGACGTTTCACTTGAAGTTGCAAAAAAATTCATCAACGACATTAAAGATAAAGTGATTGGGGAAAAAGTCATAAAAAGTGTTTCTCCAGCACAAATGATAATTAAAATTGTACAGGATAATTTAGTTGCAGTTCTCGGATCAGAGAAAAGTGACTTAAATCTAGCAGTTAAACCCCCTGCTGTGATTATGATGGTGGGCTTACAAGGTGCAGGTAAAACAACTACCTCAGGAAAGCTTGCTTTAAAACTAAAAAAGCAAAAGAAAAAAGTGATGCTTGCCTCTTTAGACATTTATAGGCCTGCTGCCCAGAAACAACTTGAAGTGCTAGGTAAACAAATAGATGTGCAAACTTTACCTGTAGTAATAGATGAGAAGCCCATTACAATTACAAAAAGGGCACTGGCAGCAGCAAAGAACGATAATTATGATGTATTAATACTAGACACTGCAGGCAGGCTTCATATTGACAATAATATGATGAATGAGTTGAAAGCCGTAAAGGAAATAGCTTCACCTGCAGAAGTTATTTTAGTAGCCGACGCAATGATAGGCCAGGATGCGGTCAACATTGCCAAATCATTCAATGAGGTAATAGGTGTAACCGGCATTATTCTTACCCGTGTTGATGGTGATGCACGTGGTGGTGCTGCTCTTTCTATGAAAATGATCGCCGATTGTCCAATTAAATTTATTGCTTGTGGTGAAAAATTAAGTGACCTCGATGATTTTTATCCAGATAGAATTGCAAAAAGAATACTTAGCATGGGTGATGTTGTCTCATTGGTTGAAAAAGCTGCTGAGATTGTTGGTCAGGAAGAAATTGATAAGTTACAAAAGAAAGTGAAAAAAGGTAAATTCGACCTAAACGACCTAGTGGGAATGTTAAAAACTCTGAGTAAAATGGATGGCATTAGCAACATAATGAAATTCATTCCTAGTTCATTTACAAAAAAGCTAAGTAGCAGTGTGCCAGATGACAATAAAGTGAAAAAATATATAGCCATCATAAACTCAATGACTGAAAAAGAAAGGCAAAATCCAGATATTTTAAATGGCAAAAGAAGACTTAGAATTTCTAAGGGGTCCGGAACAACTTTAACTGACATTAATCTTCTAATTAAGCAGTATAATCAAATGAGCTCTATGGTAAATAAGTTCAGTAAAGTTGACCATAGTAAACTCAAAGAATCTGATTTGATGGATATGCTAAGCAGAAAGTAAGTCAGCAGGTAGTGGAATGAGACAAATCATCAGTAAACCTTTAGCTATATCAAAAGCGGCTTAGGTCTCGCAAAAAAATTTACAGCTTCTTGCTAGCCAAGAAATTTATTATTAATTTTAAGAAATACTATAGCTGACCCAAGCAACACGTCATACCGCCGCGGTATCTCTAGATCCCGCTAACACGTAGCTGGATGACGAGGCTTACCTTATCGGATTGTTTCAACACGTCATCCCGCGATTCATTCGCGGTATCTCATCCGCTAACAAGAGATCCCGCTAACAAGCAGCGGGATGACGAGCTTATCGTCATGCCACTGCAAACCGTCATACCGCCGCGAACCGTCATACCGCGATTCATTCGCGGTATCTCTAGATCCCGCTAACAAGCAGCGGGATACTTAACCATCATCTACACCGTTATACCGCGATTCATTCGCGGTATCTCAAAGCATAGATCCCGCTAACACGTAGCGGGATGACGAGGTCATGCCACCGCGCAAACCGTCATACCGCCGCGGTATCTCTTAGCCGCTAACACGTAGCGGGATACTTAACCATCATCTACACCGTCATACCGCGATTCATTCGCGGTATCTCAAAGCATAGATCCCGCTAACACGTAGCGGGATGACGAGGTCATGCCACCGCGCGAACCGTCATACCGTCACGGTATCTCTAGATCCCGCTAACACGTAGGGGAATGACGAGGTCATGCCGCCGCAAACCGTCATACCGCCGCGGTATCTCTTAGCCGCTAACACGTAGCGGGATGACGGTTGTCGTTTAGCTACAAACGTTAAGAAATTTACCAAATGAAAAAAAAGGCAAAAGAAGCCCTGGGGTTATTATCCGCTTTAAAATATTGGCGTTTTTTATGTTTTAAACGCTTGACAAGCAAGATTAAGCTGCTTTTAATTGCAACTAACTTACGCTGCAAATGTTTAAGAAGTTTACTAAGCAGAAAAAAAGACAAAGAATCCCCGAGTTAGCTAGTCTTTTACTATCTCTGTCGAGTATTGGCATTTTTTGATGTCTTGTAACGCTTTATAAGCGCGTTCAGCTTATTTAGATAAAAATCTAGATGTAGATGAAGTTTTGTAAAGACATACAGTATCTATGTACTGCAAAAAATTAAACATAAGACGCCGATACATTAAGTAATCCTTACCTTTTAATCTGCAGATTGGCGAAAGCAAATACAATAGCTTCAGTTTTATGATAAGGGGGCTGGCGGAGTTTGTCAAGTAAGTTTTTTCGTTTCTATTGTAATGACAGTTATGGCCTGTGCAAGAAATCTATTGATTTACAGCAGGTTCTTTGTTACAGTTCGTAGTTATGCAAAGAAACTTAAAGCCTCATGAGTTTATTTACAGCCAGTGGTTTACATAATTTGGAGCTGTATAGCTGAACATTGTATATGATAATATTAATAACAAACGATGATGGTTTTGGAAGTGAAGGAATAAAATTACTCAAAGAGGTTGCACGGAATTTTGCGTCAGAAATATGGATAGTGGCACCAGATACTGATAGAAGCGGAGCTGCAAGATCTCTTGATTATCCAGTGAAACAATCTATTGGAATAAAACAACATAGTGAAAGGGAATTTAGTGTGTCTGGTACTCCTGCAGATTGTGTCATTATTGCGCTAAATAAAGTTATGAATAAAAAACCAGACTTAATATTGTCCGGAGTAAATATTGGATCAAATGTCGGGGACGATATTTGTTATTCAGGAACAATTGGTGCTGTAATGGAAGGTGCTGCAAGGTCTATACCTTCTATTGCGCTAAGCCAAGTTTATCATGATAAAATAGACTGGCACAATACAAAGGTTTTTGCACCAAAGGTTATTGCCAAGCTAGTTAAGGTTGGTTGGCCTAAAAACATAGTGATGAGTGTAAATTTTCCTGCTACGGAAAAAGTAAAAGGAGTAGAATTTGCTGAACAAGGTGAATATAACATTGATGGGGATTTAACTTTTACTGAAAATTCGAATGGCTCTTTTAGCTTAAATTGGTCTCGAGAGCACTCAGGCAGTGGTAGTATAAATAAAATAAAAGAAGGATTTATTACTATTACACCGGTAAAATTAGATTTTACAGATTATGATACATTGAATACTATGAAAAATTCTTGTGCAGACGAATTTTCTTCTATAGCTGACTGAGAAAAACATTTGCATTGCTCCTAATAGATATTTTCTATTGTGTTATCGCGAGCAATTATTTTTTCTTCACCTGTATCCATGTTTTTAATCTTTAAAGTTTTACTACTCAATTCTTCATCGCCAAAGATTAAAGCAGCTTTAGCATTTGCTTGATTTGCTTTTTTCATTCGGGTTCTGAGCGTTCCGCTATATTCATAGATTACATATAAACCATTTCTGCGCAATTCATTCGCAAGTGTTAGGGTATATTCTTCAACCTCTCTACCGATTGGAATTAGGTAAATAGGTCGCTCTTCTTTCGGAGAATAATTGATTAACTCCATTATGCGCTCAATACCCCCTGCAAATCCTATTGCTGGAGTGTGTTTTCCACCTACTGAAGATACTAAATTATCGTATCTTCCACCGGCAAAAACTGCCCCTTGTGCACCTAAATCCTCTGTAACAAACTCAAACACTGTGTGGCAATAATAATCCAAACCTCGAACTAGTTTATTGTTTACGGTATAAGGTATATCAAGAATTGTTAATCCATTTAGTATTTGTTCAAAGAAATCTGAGGACTCTTTCGTATAATAATTGCTGATTTTGGGCGCATCAGAAATTATTGATTTATCTTTCTCGTCCTTGGAATCCAGTATTCTGAGTGGGTTTTTGATCAACCTATTTTTGCTATCTTCTGATAGATCATTTTGATACTTTGTAAAGTATAAGATCAAAGCTTCTCTATATTTAGTTATTGTTTCACCATCACCTAAAGAGTTGATTTCCAGCTTTACATTTTTATTGATGCCAAATTCAGTTAGTAAGTGCTGAGCGAGTGATATCAATTCAATATCAGCTTTTGGATCTTCTATGCCAAAAACCTCAAAATTTATCTGATGAAATTGCCTTTGTCTTCCCTTTTGCGGTCTTTCATAGCGAAATGCAGGTCCTGTTGAGAATAATTTTATCGGTGTTTGCAGTTTTTTTTCAATGAGTAGCCTGACAATCGCTGCAGTGAACTCAGGACGTAAAGTTATGCTCTTTCCCCCTTTATCATTGAAGCTATACATCTCTTTAGTGATGATATCTGAGCTATCACCTAAGGTTTTTGTAAAAACCTCCGTGTATTCAAATATCGGAGTTTGAGCAGGCAAAAAGCCATATAGATTTGAGATTCTGCTTGCTGTTTGCTCTATGTGTTTAAACTTGTACCATTCATCAAACAGGAGATCTTTTGTTCCTCTAACCGTTTGATTAGTCATAGTGTGGTCTCTATACCTGCAATCTCTGGTATGTGGTAGCTCAGCATATTTTGCACTCCTTGCTTTAAAGTAATTGCAGCACTTGGGCATCCAGAGCAAGCTCCTTGTAACTCAACATAAACTATCCCGTCTTTATAGCCACGAAATTTGATATCGCCACCATCTTGAGCAACTGCAGGTTTGATATAACTTTCCATTAATTCTTTTATTCTATTTACAATTTCTATATCATTTTTATCAAAAAATTCTTCATCCGGTATATTATTATCATTTACTCCTTCTTTATCTAGTGCTTTTCCACCTGAAGTAAAGTGATCCATGATTGTAGTTAAAATTTCTACTTTTAATGTATCCCAATTAATTCCACCCAATTTTGTTACTGAAATAAAATCATGACCAAAAAACACTCTTACCACATGTTCTATTTGAAAAAGATTTGCTGCTAGTTTAGAATTTTTTATCTCATTTGCATTTGAAAAATCAGCCGTTTCTCCTTCGTTTAGAATTGCAAATCCAGGGAGAAATTTCAGTGTGTTTGGATTAGGTGTTTCTTCAATCTGAATGAACATGTTATTTACCATGACGATTATAATTGTTACTATTTAATCATAAAATGATAAAAAAATATACATGTCATTCATCTTTTTCCTTTTTTTGATATTCATAGTAGTTACATTTGTCTTGCCTAGCGTTGTTGTATTTTTTCTTTTCCTGACAAAAAAAAATAACATAAGTTTCATGATGAACTCTATATTGAGTAAGTTTTTGAACGAATTTAGTAGCAGTAGAAGTTATACTGAAAATTACACTGGTGATAACATGTCCAAGGATGAAGCATTAAAGATACTGGGGCTGAATCCTGAGGCAAGTCAAAATGAAATCAATAAAGCATATCAAAATTTAATGAAATTAGTTCACCCAGATAAGGGAGGCTCGGAATATTTTGCGCAAAAGCTAAATGCGGCACGTGATAAATTGTTAAAAAAGTGATCTTAAAAAAAGTTTTCGTTTAACGAATTTCTTCCTTTGCTTTTTCTAAATACTCCAATATTGCTTCATGTAGTGCAGTCCATGTTATCTGTTCTTCCAGGGAAGGTATAAATTCTTGTCTCCAAGCATTCTTAAACTCCTGAAACCACTGTTTTTCAAAACCCTGAAATTCTAAAGAAATATCTACTTTAAAGCTATCAATTAAACTGGAAACTTCTGCAGCTTTAGAGCTATCTAGTGATTTTAAAGATAACACTCCACTCTTTAAAATCTCTAACTCTTCCAATACATTAAGCTTAAATGGTTTATAGAGTGAAGACCATATGCGATATCTTAAATAAGAATCATAGTATAACTTAATTTTGTACATTAAAGTGGTAGATGCATCAGGAGAAATGTTATTCTCATATTGTGCAAGAGAAGATAATAAATTCTCATAATCTACTTTGCTTAAACATGGTTGTAGAGTCGATTTAATTTTTTCACTAAAGGTTAGATAACTAGAAGAAATGCCATGACTATATTCACTAAAGAATTCAGGAAATATATCTGCTTGTTCTAGTTTAAGAGGTAGATCTTTTCTAATTTCTCTTGGTAAATTATGTATTGAAAACTGATAAATAACCCATACAAAATTCTCATCAAACTCATCTGAGTAATCAGCATTATTATCAGGAAAAATTACATTACCTTTCTTATCATTCCAAGGTTCTATCTTATAGAAAAATCTGTTCAGCCTTTGTTTTAATTTCAAAATACCTTCATTTCTATCACCTGCTTTATACAATGTTTTGCCCATTTTGTGTTTAGCATCTTTAGGGTTTATTCTGTCACTTATGTGCAATCCAATTTCATTTTTCTCTAATAACTCCCAATCAAACAATTTGTGTGGATCTGGTTTACGCATTGTATAGCCAAGCTCTGGATCATACACTATAGTTCCTATTTCAGAATGACTAAATATCATATCCCTTTTAATTTTAAAACGCTCCATAAGGTATAAAATCAGCTCTTTAACAGATCTCATTTGCTCTTCCGGAAAAGGCTCAAGTCCTGTGTTTACAATTTCAATACCTACAGAATAGTTGTTAAGCTTCCGTAACTCTTCAAGCTTACTATCTACCTTAACTCTTGCATAACTAATACCAGCATGCCATGCTTCTTTCTCTAATGGAACCATTAAGGTGATGCTGCCATCCCTATCGACAATAAAATGAACTGACAATCCTCTAGCATTCAGCGTATCTTTTGTACCTTTTAGTGTTGATGTTTCAGTATGGTGAACTATAACCATTAACACTTTTTTACCTGCCCTATCACCATAATTTAAAGCTGAAGCTGGATCTAAAAATAACAAATCCTGATCTTTCAATAATGGTAATTTTTCTTGTAAATCTTGAAAATCATTCTCGATATTGCTTGAACTGGATACTTGCCCAGATATGAGAAATGCTGAGACAGTAATCAGTAAAACTAATAAATATTTGTTGACTTTAGATAGTTGGATTTTCATACCATCTTCATAAACACTTTGTAGATAATTTTTCATTATATAGTTAGAATAGGGTTGTTGAATAAATTTACAAGACAAAATCATACTAGTCTGGTAGTAGTAACATGTTCAGAGATGGAGCATTTAAAGTGCTAGGAATAGATTCTGGAGCGAACCAAAATGAAATCAATAAAGCATATCAAAATTTAATGAAATTAGTTCACCCAGATAAAGGAGGCTCGGAATATTTTGCACAAAAATTAAACGCAGCACGTGACAGGTTGCTGAAGAGGTAATTAATATTGCTTTAAAGTTTTTATTTGTGCGTAAAGGATAAGTTGCTACAATAAAAAAATAAGATAAAAGTAGCAATGGACATGTGTTCAGAAAGGTTTAAGTTATGCAGGAAGATAACAAAAAAGAAACAATAAAAGAAGAAAAAGGCATATTAGGATGGATAGAATATAGATTGCCTATATTTTCTTTTCTAAGACACACTGCTTCTTACCAAGTGCCAAAAAACTTAAATTATGCTTGGAACTTTGGCTCTTTGGCTGGTATAGCGCTGATTTTACAAATAATAACAGGTATATTTCTTGCTATGCACTACACTCCGCATGTTGATTATGCGTTTAATAGTGTAGAGCGCATAATGCGAGATGTGAATTACGGGTGGTTAATACGCTACACTCACGCTGTTGGAGCATCGCTCTTCTTTATGGTAGTCTATGTTCATATAATGCGTGGATTATATTACGGATCTTATAAAAGACCGAGAGAGATGGTGTGGTTTATTGGAATATTTATATTTTTTGCAATGATGGCAACTGCCTTTATGGGATATGTATTGCCTTGGGGACAAATGAGTTTCTGGGGTGCAACAGTTATAACCAACTTATTTTCTGCTATACCTTTAATTGGCAATAAAATAGTTATATGGTTATGGGGTGGTTTTTCAGTGGATAACCCAACACTTAACCGTTTTTTCGCTCTGCATTATCTTCTGCCTTTTGTTATTATTGCTTTAGCTATGCTTCATGTGATAGCTCTGCATAGGTTTGGCTCTGGTAACCCAAGTGGAGTGGAGGTAAAATCAGATAAGGATACCATCCCTCTCTATCCTTATTATATAGTCAAGGATTGCATAACTTTTGGTCTGTTTTTTGTAGTTTTGTTCGCATTTGTTTTCTATGCTCCCAATTATCTTGGGCATCCAGACAATTATATAGAAGCTGATTCTATGGTCACTCCGGTACATATAGTGCCAGAGTGGTATTTTTTACCTTTTTATGCAATGCTACGTTCAATTCCAGATAAACTTACTGGTGTGCTTACCATGTTTGCGTCTATTTTAGTGTGGTTTTTGTTACCTTGGCTTGATAAATCAAAAGTTAAAAGTGGTGCTTATCGCCCGGTGTTTAAGAAATTTTTTTGGGTTTTTGCAATAAATTTTGTACTTCTTGCCTGGCTTGGAGGACAAGAGGTAAAAGAGCCTTACATCACTATGAGTAGGCTATCTACTCTTTATTACTTTGCATACTTTGTGATAGTTTTACCACTGCTTAGTAAGTATGAAAAGCCAAAAGAACCACCAAAAACCTTAAGTGATTCTGTGCCGGAGATGAGGTGATGTCAATTCAAAGCAGATCTCTTACAAAATTCTCTGTCATCCCAGAGCTCTCTTCTGTCATCCCAGAGCCCTCTTTTGTCATCCCAGTGCTTGACACTGGGATCCAGAAAAAAAATAAATGGATTCCAGCATCATGTACACAATTGTATGAACGTTGTATACAACACACAGTGTCATTCCACTATCTTCCGTTGTCATCCCAGTGCTTGACACTGGGATCCAGGTATAAAAATACTTACAAATCATGCAATGGACAACAGATTCTAGGAGTGCATGATAACCATAATGTCAGTGATGAAATAAGCTGGATTCCAGTGTCAGCTACTTGCATGACATCAATTCGAAATTTACTAAAACAGTGGTTATGCATGGGATCTAATGTATTTGCAATCTTCTGCATGTTATTTCTATCTAGTCTTATATCTGCAGAAGAATTTAAATCATCACCAAATAAGAAAATAGACTGGAAATTTGATGGAATTGTCGGATCTTTCGATAGAGAGTCAATTCAGCGTGGCTATAAAGTGTATAAAGAAGTCTGTGCTGCTTGTCATTCAATGAATAGGGTAGCATTTCGTAATTTGCAAGATGTCGGTTTTTCTGAAGAAGATGTAAAACAAATAGCAGCTTCTTATCAAGTTAAAGATGGTCCGAATGATTTGGGTGAAATGTTTGACAGACCTGGAGTACCTTCGGATTATTTTATTGCGCCTTTTGATACAAAAGAAGCAGCTGCAGCAAGCAACAATGGTGCAGTCCCACCAGACTTATCATTAATTATTAAAGCAAGGCATGATGGTGCAAATTATGTCTATTCATTGTTAACAGGCTATCAAAACGGCGAACACGATGAAAATGATTTATATTTTAATTCGTATTTTCCAACAGGCAGATTAGCTATGGCGCCACCACTTTCTGAAGGAATGGTGGAATATGATGGTGCAAGGCAAGCCACAGTTGAAAATATGGCGTATGATGTGATAAATTTTTTACAATGGGCAGCAGAGCCAGAATTAGAGCGCCGGCATAAACTTGGATTAAAAGTAGTGGCGTATTTTATAATTTTAACAGTGTTTTTTGTATTAACTAACAACAAAGTTTGGAGCAAGCTCTATAAAAAGAAGTGATAGTCAATTTTGCCTCAAGCACAATGGTTGTCATCCAAGTAGCTAACACTGGTTCCTTTACACCTACGACAATGTTGCAAATTTTTATTTTCCTCTCCATTATGTCCAGAAGAGTTCGGTAGCTCTTTTACGCGAAATACCACATTTACGTCCTCAAGGTTAATTTCAATTCTCTTGACCAATGTTCTGATAATATCACGTTTAGTTAGCCAGTCTGCGTTATCAAGGTTTAACGTAATATTGGAAGAAAAGTCTTCTAAATTGGTCACAACCAGAGTTACCTCCTGTTCTAATTCCTTTTGATAAAATATCTTTTTCTTCTCTTCTTCAATTGTTTTTAAGCTTTGTTTCATTGCTTTAATTCGTGGTTCAAATTCCTCTTGATTGATATATTCTTGAGCATAACCATCAATAAGTCTAGCAATACCACGTTTTAATTTATTTTCTTGTTTCTCTAGCAGGTCGCTTTTTTGATCCAATGATGATTTTTTTAGTTCTGAAAGCCTACGCTTGTATTCTTCTAAAACCCTGTTTGGATTTTTCAATAACTGCTTAACCTCTTCCCACACAGCTGTTTCTAATGCATCTGAGCGGATGAGTTTATTGTCACAAATCTTATTACCACCAAAACGGTAAGAATCTTTACTACTACAACGGTAATATGCATAATGGCCACCTTCTTCTTCTCGTCTACTTTTCATGCAAGTTCCGTAACATCCGTAATTACAACGCTTACATATGACTAAACCTTGTAGTAAGTACTTTGCTCCTCTTTTTCTTGTCCTTGCTATTTTTCTATTTTCAGCTAATTGTTCTTGAACAATATCAAATATATCTTCATCTACTATATTTGGCACTTTAATATAAATCCAATTTGCTTTTTCAACAGGATAGACAGAATGGTTACTTTTTGGCTGCTCACAAGAGCCTTTCTGTGGTCTTACTTGTTTTAATCTTACTCCTAACCTTCTTCTACCAAAGGCTGCTTGTCCTTTGTAAGCAGGGTTTTTCAACATACTCCAAATTGTACCTTTATTCCAGCGTTCTTTTCCTTTTTGTGTCTTAATGGACATAGTATTTAGCCGACGACATACTTCCCCAATACTTGTTCTTTCTCTGCCTACCCACAAAAATACTTTGCGAACGACATCAGCTTCTTCTTCGTTAATCTCAAATAAAGCTTGTCCTCCTCCCATATGTTTATCTATATAACGATAACCATAAGGAGCCCCTCCCATTACATTTACACAGCCTTTGTTAGCTGCATAGATTTTACCACGACGACTTCGTTCCATAATTTTCGCACGTTCATATTCTGCTATCATACCTTGCATTTGTAACAGTAATTGAGATTCTGGGTTACCGTTAATCTCATAATTTAAAAAAACCACTTTTGCTCCTGCTCTTTCAAATTCTTCAATCAGCACCATTTGATATGCATATTTTCTAGATAAACGATCAGGAGAATGAATGTAAATCTTATCAATTTTACCTTCTGTTACTTTATCACGTAATTTTTCTAAATCAGGGCGGACTAAATGAGATCCACTGTAGCCGTTATCAATAAATTTATACTCACTTAACAATTTGTATCCGTCCAGATTAATTTGCTTCTCTAAAGCTGCAATTTGACTTTCTATCGTATTTCCTTCTACTTGTTTCCCCGAAGAAACTCTCGCATATAAACATACTGTTACCATTTGACCCTCCTTGAATCCCATTTTTATGTTTTAAGTTTTTTTGACTTATTTCCTTTGATGCTACCTTTTCATAAGCATCTGATAAGCATTGTTCTGCCAACCGGTTAGGTTCATAGCTACAGCTAATTCGTATAGCTAATCTCTTGTTTCCCATGACTTTTCCTTGAAATAATATGTTCATATCATTCCTTAAAGCCGATGGTTAATTGATTATTAGCGCTATAAGTAAATCGGACTCTTGGTTCTGGACACAGAAGTTTTCGAGAAATGGTTTTCTCTAGTTTTATTTTTATGTTTTTTGCAACATTGTCGGTAGTGTATTTATGACGGTGTCATCCGAGTAGCTGACACTGGGATGGCTTTGTCGCATCGTACCTTATACGGTAATAATTTACGATAAATTCATGTAGCCATTTCGAATTTAGCCATACCAATGTCAGTAAATTTATTAAGCAAACAGCACTTAATGAGCAGTTCTTTTTCACGATTTATAGCTCTTTTCATAGAAGTCCGGATGTGATAAGGATAGATAATGATAAGGAGGTTGAATGCCAGCAGCATATAGTTATGATTTAAGAAAAAAAGCAATGGAGGCGCTAGACGAAGGAGAAAGCAGAGAAGCAGTGGCAGCAAGATTTAAGATTGGACGAACTACTTTATGGGAGTGGCAGCACTGTAGGCTTGACCATAAATTATGTTAAGATAGAAAATGACTATTTTAGATAGAGCTTGATGTAATGCAGTGCGATACAAAATAACGGTAGAATATAATGGTAGTAGTTTCTCTGGTTGGCAAAAACAGCAACACTCTGCTAACTCAATCCAGGAGAAGATAGAAAATGCTATATTTAATTTTAGTGGTGAGAAAGTTACTTTGTACTGTGGTGGTAGAACTGATGCAGGGGTTCATGCTTTAGGACAAGTTGCTCATTTTGATATCGAAAAGGAATTTGAGCTTTATAGAATAAGAAACGCAATAAATTATCATTTAAAATCAATTCCTATAGTTGTGCTCAATGTAGAAGTTGTAGATGATGCGTTTCACGCACGGTTTTCAGCAAAAAAAAGATATTACGAATACAGAATAGTTAATCGCTATGCTCCTGCCGCTCTGGAGACGGGTTATGTATGGCAAGTGTTTAGCCCACTTGATGTAAATATTATGCGTGAAGCTGCTAAACATCTACTTGGAAAACATGACCTTTCAAGTTTCCGTTCAAAAGATTGTCACGCCGCAAATCCGATAAGAACAATTGATGATATCGATATAATACAAAACGGGAATCATATACACATCAAAATATCTGCTATTTCCTTTTTACATAACCAAGTGAGAATTATTGTGGGTACTTTAGTTGAATTTGGAAAAAATAGAACCAATCCGCAAGAAATGCTAAATATATTAAACCAATGCAAAAGAAATGCCGCTGGAGTTACTGCACCACCTTTTGGCTTATATTTGGTAAAGATAGATTACTAATTTAATAAAAGCTAGTGAAATAAGTGCCATACCGCCACGGTATCTCCAGATTCCGCTAACAAGCAGCGAGATGACGAGTTTAAGTTCTCATTGGCATTACTACATATAATGCACTTGAATCGTCTTCATCAGTGATAATTGTAGCACTATTACCATCGGCCAAGCTAAACTTACATTTATTTTTTATGCAGGATAGAACATCAAGTAAATAACGCGAGTTGAACCCTATTTCTATAGGGGCTTCATTGTAGTCCACTTCTATGGATTCAGTTGCATCACTGCACTCTTGGGAGTTTGAATGCAGAGTTAGTAGCTTTTCTTGTAGTGAGAATTTAATGGATTTTACTTTATCAGATACAACAACGGAAACTCGATCTATAACATCTGAAAGTTTTTTACTTTCAATAATCATATGCTTATCTTGAGATGCTGGAATAACTGCTTTATAATTTGGAAAAGTTCCATCTATTAATTTTGATATTAGAATATATTCACCGCATGTAAACTTGATTTTTCTGTCTGAGAGTTTTACTTTAATTTCATTACAATCGTCCAATATTTTTAACAGCTCCATAACAGTTTTACGTGGAATGATCACACCAAATTCGCCATTGATGTTCCCAGGCTTTGGCCTCTTTATACATGATAAACGATGGCCATCAGTTGCAACGCAGTACAGAAATTGCTCATCTGTATGTAGATATATTCCATTTAAATTATACCTTGTATCATCTAGTGATACAGCAAATTTTGTTTTAGTTAATAAGTCTATCAGGTCTGTATTTAGTAGAGTAAAATCATGTTTATAATTGTCTTCTTCAAGAGCAGGAAAGCTGCTTGAAACTACATTCGGTAAAGAAAAGTTTGCATTTCCGCAAGACATCAATAATTTTCCTTGGTTATTTACTTCAAAATTGACATCCAAATCAGCGGGTAACTTCTTCACTATGTCATGTAAAGTATGCGCTGAAATTTTTACTTCTCCTTCTGTTAATACGGTTGCAGCAAGTGAGGCAAACATTGAAATGTCAAGATCAGTTGCCATTAATTTTATGCTGCCGTGTTGTGCTTTGATATTTATACACGCCAAAACATCTATTGCATTACGCCTTTCAACCACTCCACTTACTCTGGATAATGTATTTAAAAGACTTGTGCGGCTCACGCTAAAACGCATCTGCTCGCACACAGAATTTTGCTTTTTGATTTCTGTATCTACACCTGCAACCTCTGACATTGCTAACTCTCAAAAATATATTTTAAATGATATCCACATCCCATATAAAGTAAAGTGCTATTTATCGAAAGGGCAGTCTGTTTTATACTACAACTGGAAAATTACCTATTCTGTTACAATAATTTACTTTGTATGGCATAAATCATGCATTTTTTGATACGCTTTTTGAAAACCAAGTAGGGAATAAGTATCATCAATGGTCACTGTTTTTGTTTTTCCATTAACTACCATTGATAATCCCTGCTTCATTTTTAGAATGAGATCTTGATCTATTTTTGTATGCTCTGCCCACGCAAAACTTCCCTGTATTATGGGCAGTGTATATTTAATTTTTTTGTCGATATTGAGAGCTACAGGCTCCTTATCATACTGAAAACCAGAGGTAACGCTTACCTCATCTGCTTTTTTATCAACATAACTAACCATTACATACGGCTTGCGATTGGTTGTATAATATTCGCTTTTTTTTTTAGGATAGGATACAATATAACATACTTTCTCTCCATCTTCCAATGCAGTATACACGAGCCAATCTTTATATTTTTCCTTCAATTGTACATCACTAACCGATGCAAAAGCGCCTATCGAAAAAAATATTAGAAATATAAAAAAACTACGCATGCAAACCAAATTTCAAACTTTCAGATTGTATATATTGTTTTACCTTAGCCATCGCCTGCTCAGCCAACTGCCTTATTCTTTCTCTTGAAACACAATATTTTTTACTAAGTTCATCCAGAGTTTGAATGTTTTCAGACAAATATCTACTGATAAAAATGTCTCTTGCCCTTTCGTTGAGGCTCGCTAGTGCATTGTTTAAAATTGTTTCTTTTAATTCTTTTTCTTCATGATTCTGATAGGTTACTTCTTGACTAACCAAGTTACATGGGATCATATCTTGTAGCTCCCTTTTAGAGTCATCACCTATTTTTATGCAATCGTTTAGCGACTGATCCTTACAAGCCATACGGTAATTCATCTGCAGAACGTCTCCTTCGGATACAGAAAGCTCATTAGATATTGCTTTTATTTCTTCATTATTTAAGGTTTCCCTGTTTGTATACTGTAAAATTCTTTTTTTTATTTTACGTAAACTAAAAAACAATCTTCTTTGTGCTTGCGTTGTGCCTATTTTCACAAACGACCAAGATTTCAATATAAAGTCTTTTATTGAAGCTTCAATCCACCACACCGCATAAGTTGAAAAACGAAACCCTAAATCAGGATTAAACTTTTTCACTGCATGCATTAAACCCATATTTCCTTCCATGACCAGGTCCATCAACAATAGTCCATAATTTTTGAATTTCATTGCAATTTTCACTACCAAATTCAAATGGCTGGTAATCAATTTATGAGCAGAAGAAACATCATTATATTGGTTCCAATTTTTTGCTAATCGTACCTCTTCCTCTTGAGACAGCATAGGAAATTTTTGCACCCTAGCAATATATTGCATGAGATTGGTTCTGCTATCGACACATAAGCTTGCCATTGGGGTCAACATAACAACTTAAATTAAAACTTCATGCATATAATATATTGATTTTCCAGCAAAAATTCAAGCTTTGATTTGAAAAAAGTACAAATTTTTCATCTAATTTCTTGGAGACAGTAGGCCGCAGTGTTAGCTAATTGGATAACATTATGTAACTTTAGATGATATTCTACCAGTACAATGGTAAACGTTACAGCTTAAACACATAGCAAATAGTGTTATTCCAGTGCCTTGACACTGGAATCCACATTTCTTTTTTCTAGATCCCAGTATCATGCTACTTGGATGACAAGAAAAACCCCACTGGGATAACAAGACTGAGATAGACTAGAAATTAAACGCTACTCCAGCTTCTGCACCAACAGTGCTGTAAAGAACTTTGAGTTCCCCTTTGTCTTTGCCTGCAGCAGCATCTTTATCAAAATGAGCACCAAAAGAACCGAAATAACGAGCTCCAGCATAAAGTTTGACTTCCGGAGTTACATCATAACTAACACCAGCTTTTACTTGACCAGCAAAACCAAATTTACTTTTTTGATCATTCACAGCGTCTTTCAAAGGAGTGCTAATATACGCTGCACCAACACCAACACCAATATATGGAGTGATAGGCATATCTTCAATTGCTATATCGTAATAAACGTTAACTAGTCCTGAAATTGCTGTTACACTGTCTGCAATAGTATCTGGCATAAATCTTGCATCTGTAACATTATTTTTGTTTAGGTATGAATAAACTCCTTCAACATCAACCCTGATGTCGTCCATTTTGTAACCAAACGCACCACCACCAGCTAGAAAAGACGCTTTTAATGGACTGTAATCACTATTGTCTTTCGTATAGGTAATACCATCAACTTTTGTGAAAAGAGGTAAAATTTCACCGTTGTATTGCAAACGAATATAGTAACTAGTTTCTTCATCACTTATTGGACCAACAGGATCTGAAAAAGCAGAGTTTGATAAACTTAGCAACGTTGCTAAAGCGGCTGCTGAAAAAAACTTTTTATAATGCATAATTGTCCTCGTAAAAAAATTAAAATTCCACTTTAGCAGTCTAAGTAACAACTAAAGTTAAGTCAAGTGCTAACTTAATAACACAAAATATTCTACATTTTAACTAATTTTTAGGAGAAGACAAAGATTTTATTAATGAATAAATACGACTTTTGATTTTTTGGTATAGCTAACACAGGTAAGATTTACTATCGAAAGACCTCGTCATCTCGCTGCTTGTTAGCGGATGAGAAATCCACAACTGTACGAACATTGCAATTTGGGCCTACCAGGAGGGCAATGCCTCTTATCCAAGTACCATCTTCTTGTCATCCCAGTCTGGGATCCAGGAATTTTATTAAGTTGGTAAGCATAAAAGTAGCCGTTTTATGTTAAAACACAATGTTCTTGATGAGATTACGGCAAGGCTGGATTCCAGACTGGAATGACATCGTTTACTATGTGCCATATTGCAATGTTTGTACAGTTGTGGAATGAATCACGGTATGACGTAGGGCTATGCTAGTATAGGTACATTATATGAAGAAGTACTAGCGTTGGGAATATTAGAAAAAAAATACTTACACTAAAAGAAACTTCAGTAGTAAATTCAAAAAGGAAGTTTAAACCCAGATGGTAAACCCATCATACCTGCAAGATCAGAAGTTGCATTCGCCATATCTTCTTCTGCTTTTTTAACGGCATCATTAAACGCTGCTGTTACTAAATCCTCTACTATATCTTTTTCCTCATTTCTCATAAGTTCTAAGTCTATGTTCACCTTTTTAGCTTTATAGCTACCTATTTTTATGACTTCCACTAATACAGAAACTTTGCCACCACCAGAAATACCTTGAAACTCTTTTCCAACATATTTTTCTTGAGCTTCTGCAAGCTTTTTTTGCATCTCTTGCGCTTGTTTCATTATTTGACTAAAATCCACAACTTACTCCTTATTTTCTATATTAACTACTTTTGCACCTTTAAACGTGTCAAGGATATCCTTAACTGCAGGTGCATAATTTAAATTACTCACTTCCCTGTTTATATAACCTGTATCAACTGCAATAACCCACTCTTGCTGAGTCACCTGGTTTAAGTAATTTTTTAAATCATTGCAAAAATTACTATCCAACTTAGATACAGCTTTTAATTTTAAATATCCAGGTTTACAATCTATTAATTGTAGATTATTACACAGTTGTTTGTAAAGATAAATTTGGTTACTTCGCCTTAATAGTTGCAAAATCTTATCAAAATCGTAATTTTGTTGTTTATTTTCCACATGGATCCCAGTGTCACGCACTGGGATGACAGAGTGGGGTTGTTGTTTACTTTCCACATATTTTTTTGGATCCGAGTAGTCAGCTACTTGGATGACAGAGGGGGAAGGTGCAACAGGTCTGCCCTGTCTATTTCCTTGCTCTACATTCTGTGAAAGAACTTTTTTGATCACCTGTTCCGGAGAAGGCAGATCAGAAAGATAACAGAGGCTAATTAACATCATTTCAGCAGCAACATCGTTGCATGTTGAAGTTTTTATATCTTGAATACCTTTAAGCAACATCTTCCACAATCTCGAAAAAAATATTAAAGATCTCTTTATACTTAAATCTTTTATCCTATTCTTTTCATGCTCTGTAACTGCATTATCAATCTCTTTTGTAATCAAAAAACGGCATACTAACTGAATTGTTTGCAATAGACCTTCAAAAATACTAAGTGGGTTTGCTGTTTTTACCGCCTTGTCAAACACTGATAGAGCTTTCTGTAAATCACCTTCTAATATTGCCCCTAATAGATCGAATATAATATCTTTATCCACTAGGCCAAGTATGTCTGTCACATTTTTAGTGGATATTGCACCATCTTTGCTATATAGCACTGCTTGATTCATCAAAAACAAGGCGTTACGCATTGAATTTCCAGAGTGTCGTGCAATTAATTCTAATGCTCCCTTTTCAATGGAATAACTCTCTTTTTGTGCAACATCATTTAAACGTTCCACTATTTTAGCTACAGGAATGTTGTGTAAATCAAATCTTTGACAACGTGCAATAATAGTTATTGGTATCTTTTTTATTTCCGTAGTTGCTAAAATGAACTTTACACTAGATGGTGGCTCTTCTAGGGTTTTAAGTAATGCGTTAAATGCACTGCTAGATAGCATGTGTACTTCATCTATAATGTAGACTTTGAATTTAGAGCTTATAGGTGAATAGCAAATATCTCCCAGGATTACTTTAATATCGTCAATGCTAGTGTGACTTGCTGCATCGATTTCAATTACATCTGGATGGCTTGAATTTTTTATTGCTAGACAATTTTCACATGATCCGCAAGGTTCAAAAATTGGCCCCAGGGAACAATTCAAACATAAAGCTATTATCCTTGCAGTGGTGGTTTTACCAACTCCACTACTACCAGAGAGCAGTATAGATTGTGGGATTTTGTTTAAAATAAAAGCATTTTCTAATACACGCACTAATATATCTTGACCTACTAGATCTTTGAAGCTACTAGGACGATGTTTTAATGCTATATTCATAGCCTCGGATAAAACAAATAATGAAATAGGTATGCAACCCAAAAAGGTTCTGATATGGCTGCTTCATTTCTGATCTGACCAAATTACAGAGTTTTTGCCTGCATACCTTATAAAATATTATACTTTTTTTTTTATTTAGCAAGGTATATCCTATATTAGCTCTATAATTTGATATGTTAAATTTTTTACAGTGCTATTTTGAAGTAAATAAAAAGTTAGTTGTCATGCAAGTCACTACAAGATTGTCACTCCAATGTTTATTTATGTCATTTCAGCGCTTATTTATGTCATCCCAGTGCCTAGGCATACAGCTGTATGAATGTTGTGATATAAGAGCAATTTTTACCGAAAAGGATGTCATCCCAGTGCTTGACTACTTGGATCCAGAAAACTTAACTGTAAATGAGCGCACTAGGCAATTGTATAACAAGAACTGGATTCCAGTGTCAGCTACTTGCATGACACTACCTGCTACGCAAACTTCTGTGGACTACAAAGAAAGTTCGTACAGTTGTAGGTCAAGCCATAGAGTAACAAAAAAAGGATATTGGTATAACAAAAGAGGAACATTATGATTTTATATCATTTTCCTCTTTGTCCATTTTCACGAAAAGTTAGAGCTTTTCTAAAAGAAAAAAAATTAGGCTGTGATCTAGTGTATGAAAATCCGTGGGAAAAGCGGAATGAATTTATGGAGATCAATCCAACCGGGCAAGTACCAGTGTTAATAGATAATAACTTTGTAATAGCGGATAGTAATGCCATTTGTGAATATATAGAAGAGACTTACAATAGCGACGTCAAATTACTTGGTTCATCCACTATTATTAAGTCTAAAATACGCGCTCTAATCAATTGGTTCGATAACAAATTTTACAATGAAGTTACTAAGTATATTATGAATGAAAAAGTAATTACTAACCGCAGCCCTGACTCTAGATTTCTTCATGCAGCTCAGCATAACCTGCCTTGCCATATGGAATACATCGAACACTTAATTAACAAGAACGTTTGGCTTGCAACTGATAAGTTCACTTTAGCTGATATTACTTTAGCATCGCATATTTCCGTAATGGATTATGTAAGTAGTTTTCCATGGGAAAAAAGTAAAATTTTAAAAGAATGGTACTCCATTGTTAAATCAAAGCCTTGTTTTCGTGAGATATTATTAGAGAGGATTTCTGGTTTAATCCCTCCTAAACATTATGCTGACCTTGATTTTTAACTTATGTTAGCTTTAAAGCTACAGTCATTCCTTCATCAGTTGGAATCAATATAGAGAAATATTTTTTTTCATCTGATAATCTATTATTAAACTCCCTCATGGCATGCCATGATTTTTCTGATACTTCTTTTGGAGGCGATTCTAAAAATACTGTGTTAAACAGTAGAGTGTTATCTGCAACGATTAGCCCATCTTGTTTAATGTATGACTCTGCCCAATCTAAATACTTAGGATAACTACTTTTGTCAGCATCAATAAATATCATGTCAAATGGTGCTTTTGCTGATAATTCATTAATTTTTTCCAGTGCATCGCCTTCTATTAGAGTAATTTTATCACTTAGATTAAAAGCACTAAAATTTTTTTTTGCTATTCTTGAGTGTTGAGGATTATTTTCTATTGTATATATATGACCGTCTTTTAGTAGAGCTTTTGCCATGCAAATCGACGAGTAACCGTATAACGTGCCAATCTCAACAATACTTTTGATTTTTTGGATTTTTATAAATAAACTTAATAGCTTTCCTTCTTCAGGGCCAATTTGAATATGTTGCTTTTTTTCAAGAATACAATATTCTTCTATTTTTTTATATTCTTTTGCAAATAGATTTCTTATGTATGACAATTTTATACTAAAATTATTACGCATATATTATAAATTAGGGAGACTTAATTCATACACAATTTATAAATATAATAATATAGTTTAAAATAATAAAAACATTTATTTTAAGTTATTATTTCATAGTATAAAATTTTAAGTGACAAAAATTATTATATATCGTACTATAGTTAACTAGTATAATAAACAGTCGATTATTATGCTAGAATTAAAGGGATTGTTTATGCGCATTTCTCTTTTTAAAATATAATTTTTATAATCAATTAGAGGGGGTTATATGTCTTATACTATTGCTGGTGAAGTTGAAACGTTAAACAAAAAATCTAACAAGAATGAAGGGGTTATGTTACTACATAATCCAGCTTATCGTGAAAAGTATAAAGAACGTTTTGATGAAGCTCAGAGAAAAGTTATGGATATGGTTCAGTTTTATGATGGGACAATAGTATTAATAGAGAATAAAATCGCTATGTATTACTACACTTGGCACAGTAAAAAAAGAGAGTTTGAGCGTAAAAAACAACAAACAGTAGTGAAAAACAATGACTCAGCATAGAGTCTTTTATATGGTAAGCTACAGTGGTATTACTTCACTATAGCTTTTCCATATAATTTATCTATCACATTAGTGAAATATTTCAGCTCTTTATACCCTCCATGTTTAACTTTATTATGCTCTATATATGATTTATCATCGTTAAGCTTGATGAAAAATATTGGAGTGGCTGTGATACCAAGTTTATTAATTGCCAGTGATTTATCATTTACGATTTTATCCATTATTTTCTTATCATTAATGCATTGGTTAAATGCATCTTGCTTTAAGTTGCTTAGTGCAGCAATTCTTTGTAGTAAAGTCAAATCACTTAAATTGTAGTAATTCCACGAATCTATTGAGTTAAAAACAGCTTTGTTAAAATTAAAGTAGTCTTCTTGTTTTTCGTAGCAATGACTTAGCATTGCAGCCTTTAGCCCTCTGTAATCCAAAGGAAAATGACGAAATATATATAACATCTTACCTGTGTCTATATATTTCTCTTTAATTTTAGGAAAAACATTCCTATGAAAAAGAGAGCAGTGATAACAAGTTAATGAAGCATATTCTATCATTAGAATTGGTGCTTTTGGATCTCCTAATAATTTATCATTAGGTAATGGCGATAATAGCTCATTTGATGTTATTTCATTGGGTTTTTTTTGAATGTATTGGTTATCGGATAAATCTTGCTTAACAACTGCATAAGAATTAACACTTATGAAAATTAATAAAAACAATAGTCTAAAAATCATTACAATATAAACACTTAACTTACTAAAAAAAATTATACATTTATATTAATAATGTCAAGATAACTTTTGTTTAGCAAGGCTTTCAGCCCTATCTTTAAATGCAGCAATTATTTTACTTTGTGTATACTTATATACTGAGTTTAATAAAGTGGAAAATGAGTTGGACTTAAACTTAAACTCTATATAAAACTTTACCATAGTTTTATTTTCATCTATGGGAATGAATTGCCATTCATTGTATAGATGTTTAAATATTCCATTTGATGATACAGCTTTTATCCAACCTTCATTTGTTCCACTTGGAGAAAGAGAAGTAACTTCTGATGTATATCTACCTTTAATTCCATGAAAAGCTGCGAGGAGATCCACAACCATTTGGTTGTTAATTTTTTCTTTTATATAAACGGCTTTGCACCAAGGAACAAAATCAGGATACCTTTCAACATCAATTACAATTTGGAATACTTCATTAGGCAAACATAGGAAAACACCCTGTTCTTTGTATTGATGAAGCATAAATGTTAAACCAATCAAAATAGGATCCGTATCTACCGTCAGCCTTAGTAGATTCCTGAGACTAAAGTTAAGGTGGGCATCGCGTATCAATTTCAACGAAATTAACAGAGGCAATTCCCTTGACTAGAAATTATCGCTCGGGAAATTTAACTTAACTCATAACGCATAGAACAGACCCTTAATTAATTGTAGATGATTTATACAAGGTGTGTCTATAGATATATTAAAGCTAGCGATTATTATTTAATCTTTATTAAACTTTGCATTCTAAGTATCATAGCTAATAAATATATCTTATGAACATTACTAAAGTTTTAACTATCATTGTTTTTATTGTAATTTCTTCAAGTGCTTACACTAATTGTACAGATCACAAAATTTTTGTGCATACTATGAAGCAACAAGTGGATGGTATATCTACAAAGGAGAATAAAAAAAACCGGGAATGTGTGCAAAAAAAGCTTCAGGAGGTCATTCAAAACAATGTTAACCTCAAAGGAATATCGCAATTCGTCATAGGAAAACATTGGGCTTTAGTTAAACAAAAAGAAAAAGAAGATTTTTTAAGAGAGTATGAAGTGTATCTTACGCGTTTGTGCGTTAAAATTTTATATAAATACATGCATGATAGTGAAATGATCATAATGAGTACAAAAGCAGTTGACGATGAAACTTGCTTAATTGGTACAAGATTTTCTTACGGTGATGAAGAATTTACAAATATTGATTTTAAAGTTACTAAAAATAACAGTTCTTTCTTGATAAGTGATGTTGTAATGAGTGGAATAAGTATTGCTATTAATCAACGTTATCAATTTAGTGAAAAAATCGACACGCATGGCATAGCAAGCGTTATAGCTGAATTAAAATGCAATAACAATCCATGATATATATGCCTCATTGGCCTAAGCCACTTGGTAGCAGGCCGAATGATTTTTCTCTTGATCGCATAAAAGGCTTTCTTAGCAAACTAGATAACCCCGAGAAAAAAGTGCCTCCCGTAATTCATATAGCTGGAACTAATGGGAAAGGCTCAACACTAGCATTTATAAGATATATAATGCAAGCAGCAGGGTATAAGGTACACGCATACACTTCTCCACATTTAGTGAGTTTTAATGAGAGGATAGTGATAGCCGGCAGCTATATCGACGATAATGAATTATATAGCTTATTAGAAGAATGTCGTGCAGTAATTGCAGAACAACCTATCACTCTGTTTGAAGCTGCAACTATTGCAGCTTTTTTAGCTTTTTCTCGTCATAAAGCCGATATAACTTTAGTTGAAGTGGGTATGGGTGGAAGGCTTGATGCAACAAATGTTATAGATAATCCGATTTTAACAATAATTACTTCCATTGCACTTGATCATACGGAATATCTTGGCCCTACTGTAGAAATTATAGCAGGTGAAAAGGCTGGAATAATGAAACCTAATGTTCCTTGCGTAATAGCACCGCAAGAAAAATCTATAGTGAACACGCTAGAACACCACGCAATAAATAAGAAATCTCCCTTGTATAGAGGAGGTCTTGAATGGAATTGCAAAAAAAAGAACAACAAAATGGTTTTTCAATCAGCTATTCAATCAATAGAATTTCCTTTGCCATCTTTAAAGGGTGATCATCAGGTGATTAATGCAGGCAATGCTATTGCAGCATGTAGTATTTTAAGTGGAAAGTATGAATTTGATATTGGAGAAGAGGATATCACTTCAGGTTTACAGTGCACTTATTGGCCTGCACGGCTAGAGTCTATAAAAGAAGGTAATTTAATTTTCCTACTACCGAAAGATTGGCAATTATTTTTAGATGGTGCACACAATAATGATGGTGCTAGAGTACTATCTCAGTGGGTAAAAGATAATTTTGCTGAAGGTATTTATATGGTTTTTGGTGTTACTAGTAACAGAAATGTGGAAGAGTTCTTAGAGCACTTAAAGCCATATATCAAGCTACTATGTGCGGTTTGTGTTAAGTCTGAACCTAAAGCAACAAATACAAATTTGATTAGGGAAAAAGCCAATAACATAGGAATAAAAGCAGTTGAATGTGAATCAATTGGCGATGCAATATCAAATCACATATTAAAAGCCTCTACCCAAAACGTCAAAACCATACTAATCTGTGGCTCATTGTTCCTAGCTAGAGACTTCGCTATGGAGAATAGCTAACTTTGATGATATTAACTGACCGATGGGGAAATAACTTTGATTGCTCATAGTACTGCTTGGCTTTTCGTTATCGACTTCTATAAACTGATCATCACCTTTAAATTGCTCCTCAATTGAATTTATAGCTGTCTTTTTGAGAATATAATTACTTGCAGCATTTAAAATAGGTGAAGTAACAATTAAAAGCGTGAATGGTAATGAAAGTAATAAGCCGGATAACATCATAGAGTTAGTTATACCAAAGCCGTTGGCAACTAAATCTAATCCCACACCGAAAAACATTAAAGATGTACAGATTGTGTTGCTCAAAATAACTGAATTTTTTAGCCACTTTAATTTAGTCCTATCACTCTTTGAAAAATTTTCGCATTCTTGGTCAAAGTTAAACAATAATAAAATATTAGTCTGATGATTAAACTCTTTCCCATTTCTAGTATAAATGCTCTTAACAGCTAGACTCAAAATAGATCCTGCTAACAAGGGAGCAAGAAAACCTACTGCTATTGGTACATTAGAAGAAATTGTAAGTTAAAAACGTGATATAAAAGAGATAAGAGAGAAAGATAACCCTGCTCACTAGGAATAGCGGGCGTGCGCGACCGAAAGGAAATTGGTATTACAACCGTTGGTATCAAGGTACGCTAGCCCTATCTCTCGATACGTTTGAATAGTTGCTTGGAACATATATATGCACCCGTTTACAATCTTAAATTAACTAAAACTATCGAGGTTTATTATGGTTACATCTTATCAAAATTTTATTGGCATTGACATCGGAAAATTTAAAAATGTCGTTGCAATTCACAAACAGAAGAATGCTGTCGAATTTGATAATAATGCTTCTGGTTGGCAACAATTATTTCAAGAGTTTTCAGATATTCTACCTAATGCTTTAGTGACTTTAGAAAATACAGGGAAATATGAGCTTGGCTTATCACATTTTCTTACCGACAAAAATATTGCCGTGCATCGAGCTAATACTCGTAAAGTAAAAAGCTTTATTTTATCTCACGGAACTTTAGCAAAGTCTAGATGCAAGAGCTCTTGCTCAATATGGATTTGAACGCCATAGAACTATCTCTCTATTTGTACCTACCTCTACAGAACAATCAACTTTGGCTGCACTTTGTCAACGTCGTGATGATATTACGCAAATGAGAACTCAAGAAAAATGCAGACTTGAAGCACCGGAAAATGATCATATAAAAGAAAGCTGTCAAAAGACCATTGAGTTTTTCGATAGTCAAATAAACGAACTCAATGATACTATACAAAAGATTATTGATGAAAGCCGCGAATTACAACAACGCCAAAAAATTCTTAAAACAGTTCCTGGAATAGGTAAAAAGTTATCACAAGATTTTTTGTGTTTAATGCCAGAGCTTGGTTACTTAAACAGAAAAGAAGTAGCAAGTCTTGCCGGAGTTGCACCGCATCCAAAAGAAAGTGGTAAAGCTGTTGGTTACCGAAGGATTACAGGTGGTAGAAGTAACGTTCGTTCAAAGCTCTTTACAGCCGCTATGGCTGCTACAAGGTCGAAATCTATACTTGGCGCCTTTTATTCTAAGCTTGTTGAAAGTGGTAAGAAGAAGATGGTGGCTATAACAGCCCTAATGCGTAAAATTATAGTAATTGCTAATACAAGACTTAAAGAAGCAATTAATTTGCATACTTAAAAATCTTCACAACGGTAACTGAAATTGGCTAATGAATATGTGCGTCCACACAGACTTAAAGCACATATTCATTAGCTTAAGCAGAAATTGCTGTGGTAGCTGTTTGATATAAAATTCTATTTCTATGACAAACGGGTTTTTATTGCCCATATAATTTGCAAAATTACACAAATAAAAAAATTTTTAAAAAACATAGTTGATACCATTAATTATTAAAAATGCAATTGATGTGAAGGATACTAAAAGAACTCCTAAGAGATTTGAATAAGAAGAATATTTTACATAAGCAGTTACATTATTGTTAATTGACTGCTGCTTATTATAGAGTTTATTTCTGCACTTATCATCTAAGTATTTTTGCAATTCTTCATAACTGCGACTCCACAACTTACCGCGTAATTCTTTTATTAAATTATTTCTTTTATTGAGACCTTTCTCCAATGGCTCTATTATAAATTCTTCAAAAAATGGCTTATTTAATGCAATAACCTTAAATTTCTCCTCCGCTTCTTTATTGTTTGGGTTTTTATCTGAGTGATATTTTAACGATAATTTACGGTATTGTTGACTAAGCTTTTTCTTAATATTCTTAATGTCAGAATTTACCACATCCTCCTTTTGAATATTAAATGTTAAAAACAACTGCTTTAAAGCGTGGTACTCATTTTCATTCAAAACATTTCTAGCCACATTACACCTACAAATTAACTAACTATTAATGTTCTATAATATACATATTTCCAAACTATGTCAATTATTTCATAAATATCTTTGGTAAAAATTATTTCTGTTATGACTAGCATGATAAGTGTATGAAGCGACTAAAATTGTCATTACAGCGCTTAGTGTACGACAGTGCTCCAACATTTAGGGTTGCAGTTTTCATGGCAGATCTGAGTAGCTGACCCATCTAAGAGGTGTCATTCAAGTAGCTGACACTGGAATGGCTTTGTTGCATCGCACCTTATACGGTAGTAATTTACAATAAATTCATGTAGCCATTTCGAATTTAGTCATTTCAGTGTTGGCTACTTGGATGACACCACCTGCTATGCTGCAAATTGCAACGTTCGTACACTAAAGTATAGTGTGTTACTAACGAAGGCAAACAAATATCTGCTTTATGAAAACGTTAATATTTTTCATTGAAATAATACATAAATACTAGAAAAACCTTGGCAGGTTATTCGCGTTTGATTATCATAGAGAATTATATAAATTAATAAATGATCTATGGCAAGTAACCCAGAAGAAAGAAATAGTGATAAACAAAAAGCGCTAGATAACGCAATAAGCCAGATTGAAAAAGCATTCGGTAAAGGTGCAATAATGAAGTTGAAGCAAAACCCTGTAGAAAAAATAGACACAATATCCACAGGATCAATTGCGCTTGATTCGGCTCTAGGTGTTGGAGGTCTGCCAAAAGGGCGTATAATTGAAATATTTGGCCCCGAGAGTTCTGGTAAAACCACTCTTGCCTTGCACGTGATTGCTGAAGCACAAAAAAAAGGAGGATCATGCGCATTTATCGATGCAGAACATGCATTGGATGTCTTATATGCTCGTAAACTTGGGGTAAGCACTGATGATTTAGTGATTTCACAACCAGACACTGGAGAGCAGGCGTTGCATATTGTTGAGTATTTAGTGTGTTCTGGTGCGGTTGATGTGATAGTTATTGACTCTGTCGCAGCATTAACTCCAAGAGCTGAAATTGAAGGTGATATGGGTGATCAACATATGGGGCTGCAAGCAAGGCTTCTAAGTCATGGGCTACGGAAACTAACCTCTGCCGTTTCAAAAGCGAACTGTATATTGATATTTATTAATCAAATTCGTATGAAAATAGGAGTAGTGTATGGAAATCCTGAAACTACCACGGGTGGAAATGCATTAAAATTCTATACTTCTGTAAGGCTTGATATAAGAAAAGTTGGTGTAATAAAAGACAAAGAAAATATTACAGGTAATGAAACAAGAGTTAAAGTTGTAAAAAATAAAGTTGCTCCTCCATTTAGAGAAGCGAAATTTGATATAATGTACAATGAAGGTATATCAAAACTCGGAGAAATAATAGATATGGGAGCAAAGCTTGGTGTGCTTGAAAAAGCAGGCGCTTACTATTCATATAACAACACACGTCTTGGGCAAGGAAGAGAGAATGTAAAAACTTACCTAAAAACAAACAAAGAAGTCGCAAATGAAATAGAAACGAAAATCAGAGATTTACTCAGAAATCATGATAATTCTATCATAATAGACGAGGATAGTGAGCAACTTTTAGAAGAATCAGTTTTCTGATCTAAACTTAGGCATTAGATTTTGTGTTGGACGGGTTGTTACAGTATGACGGTAATTCTATGTGCTAATATAACAATCTGTAATGTTACCTTGTATCAAAAAGACTTTGCTGAAGCAGTTAAAAAAAGCTTTTCATGAGAAATTATAAATGATAAATTGTTAACAATAGGTTATTGTTAATAAGATTATGTGTTTTGGTTTACCTAATATAAACAGGGAAGGTTATTCATTTATAGTAGTTTCCTTTATAGTAACGTGTATAGCATTCTCTATATCTTGGGGGTTTGGCGTTACGTGCTTGTTTCCGACATTATTGTGTACTTATTTCTTTCGTGATCCAACAAGAGCTGTGCCAAACAATAAGAATCTTATATTAAGTCCTGCTGATGGTGTGATTTCAAAAATTGAAGAAGTTAATTATCCTTTATCAGCAGAAAACGGAGAGGAGAAGAAGTTTACGCTTGTTAGCATATTTTTAAGTGTTTTGAACGTCCATGTGAACCGTATACCAATATCTGGTACGATAAAGGAAATGAGTTATAAAAAAGGCAAGTTTGTATCCGCAATGAGCAATAGGTCTAGTAATGAAAATGAAAAGCAGGTTATTGTAATTGAATACGAAAAGGGGAAAGAAATTATTGTGGAGCAAATAGCTGGATTAATTGCACGTCGTATCGTTTGTAATTTAGGAATATCCCAGAACGTAAAAGCAGGTGAAAGGTTTGGAATTATAAGGTTTGGCAGTAGAGTGAATATCTATGTTCCTGCTGATACAGAAGTCAGAGTTTCAGAAGGGCAAACTGTTATTGGTGGTGAAACAATTATAGCAAACTTAAATAAGGAAAACGTTCAAGAGAAGCTTACTTTTGACGTTATATGAATAACGATGGAAGTAACAGTAGATTCTTACCTATTACTAAATTATTCCCAAACTTTATAACTTTATTGGGTTTATGTTCTGGTCTCACTTCACTTAAATTTACATTTAATGAACAATGGGAATTCTCAGTAATTTTTATCATCATTGCAGCAATAATAGATGGAATGGATGGCAGAATAGCTAGAATTCTAAAATCAACTAGCGATTTTGGAGCCCAACTTGATTCTTTTGCAGATTTTCTAAATTTTGGTGCAGCGCCTGCATTTCTTTTGTATTTTTGGAAGCTAAACGAAATCAAAGTCATAGGTTGGATTTTAGTAATGATATACGTAATCTGCATATCAATAAGACTTGCAAGATTTAATGTTTCGCTACACTCAGAACAACCATACTGGGAAAAATTTTTCTTTTCTGGTGTTCCAGCTCCAGTGTGTGCTTTACTTTCTTTGTTACCAATAATTATTACCTTTCAATCTCATGAGAGTGAATACTTACTTCTCATAGAGCGATTTTTTAACACAAGAAACGTAGCTTGTTACTTTCTGGCCATTTCATTTTTTTCGATAAGTCACATTCCAACTTTCTCTGCAAAATATATTTATATTCCCAAAAGCCTATCCTATATATTTGTGTCATTTTTTGGAGTACTTATTGTATTTTTCATCAGTAAGCCCTGGATGACTCTACCAATTTTAGGTATAGTGTATACACTTACTATTCCAATAAGCATCGGGTTTTACATATATTTTACATATAAAACTCGTTAGCTAACAAAAAATAGAAAACTGCATGATTTTGAAGATAAGTGAACTATTAAATTCATTTCTGTATATAAAGATATTCAACATTCCATTTATAATTATTTGGGTAATTGCAACTGGAATCTTTTGTACTGCCCAGTTCAAATTCATTAACTTTAGGTTACTTAAATATGGAATACAGACGCTATTCAATCTAAAGTGTAATAACAGCAACAATGGCATAATCACTCATATTCAAGCGTTTGCAACAGTAATTTCAGGAACAGTTGGTCTTGGAACAATATCAGGAGTTGCAATAGCTATCACAATAGGGGGCCCAAGTGCAGTTTTTTGGATGGTAATTACCGGAATACTTGGTATGTCGATAAAGTTTGCCGAGGTGGTGCTTGCATTTACTTATCGCTCTGAAAATACAACTGGCGGGGCTTTTTATTACATGAAGTACGGGCTTGCAAAAATTGGATTTGCAAAAACTGGTAGATTTCTTGCCTTCACTTATGCGATTATGCTACTTATTGCAATGATTTTGGGCGGTATACCATTTCAAGCAAATCAAATAGCAGCACTATCAAATAACCTCCTAGAATACAACGCATCCATTATTATATCCCTGCTTGTCTTTATTGTAATATTGGGAGGAATAAAGCGCATTGCTTTCGTTTCAACGAGCTTAACACCAGTTATGATAGTGCTATATGTGGGTATGTGTATATATTTAATTTATGTAAACGGAAGTAATTTGCTGAATGCTCTATCCATAATATTCCAAGATATCTTCAATAAATCAGCTATAGGAAGCGGAGTATTGAGCGGATTAATAGCCGGAGTGAGAAGATCAGTGTTTGCTAACGAAGCAGGTACCGGAACAGCAGCTATAGCACATTCAGCTGTAAAAGAAGAAGATCCAATTAAAGTTGGGTGCGTTGCAATGATTGCACCACTTATAGACACAATATTAATCTCATTTTTGACTGGTATTGTGATAATTATCACTGGTATGCATAGCACTGATAACGTGGGTGATATTACACTAATTAGTTCGATATTTTCAACAGCTTTGCCCTTGTTCAGCAAGTTAGTTTTTCCGCTAATGATGTTTTCCTTTGCATTTTCCACAATAATAGCTTATTGTTACTACTGTGAAGTTGCTTTGCTGTATTTATTTGGTAGTAAAAAAATACTGATACCGTTCCAAATTCTTATAGTGGTTTCAGTGTATATCAGCTGTATGTCAAAGAATATAGAATTTATATCTTATCTAGGTGACAGTTTGTTTATGTGCCTTATGATTCCAAATGCTGTTGCAATATATCTACTAAGAAGGGAAGTTTTGAATACAATAGATTCTTATTACAATTCTAAAGGGTATTAACATGATTTATAGATTGCTTTGTATGGTGTTATTTTGCCTATTGTTTAATGATGTGTACGCTGCTTCAGGTTTTTACGAAAGTTATGACGCTGTGTTGAATGGAATAAATAACTTCATGAATGAAGTACTGTTTTTCAAGATCCTTTACGTGCCATTTATAATCCTTCTACTAGTTTTTGGTTATGTGTTTCTAACATTACGTTTTGGATTTCTCAACATAAGAATGTTTAAGCATGCGTTTGCTATTTTATGTGGAAAATATGACACGAATCACCATGATGGTCATATTACGCATTTTCAGGCATTTATGACTGCACTTTCAAGCACAGTAGGCCTTGGAACTGTTGCTGGAGTCGCAATTGCAGTTTCAATGGGTGGACCAGGAGCGGTGCCTTGGATGATGATTACAGGTTTTTTTGGTATGTCAGCAAAATTTGCTGAGGTAACGTTGGCGTTTAGACATAGAACAGAAGATCAGGACCAATTGTTTAGTGGTCCCTTTCAGTATATAAGGAATGGTCTGGAGGAATTTGGATTTAAAAAACTTGGTATTGTGCTGGCTGCCATGTATGCAGTATTCTTTGTATTATCAGGTCTTGGTGGAAGTGTAGCGTTTCAAACCAACCAAATGGTTTCAATATTATCTGGCTATTCAAGTTGGGTAGATGGTCACTCTTGGTTTCTTTCTTCCATAATTTCTGCGCTGCTTGCTCTAGTGATTATTGGCGGAATTAAAAGGATAGCTAGAGTATCTTCTGCACTAGTGCCTATTATGTCACTTATATATATCTTTAGTTGTATTATTATTATTGCATTTAATATTCATAACCTTGGTTATACGTTGAAAATATTATTTTCCACTATGATAGATTTCAATGCTGTTGGCGGAGGGATGGTAGGAGCATTTGTTGCTGGAATTCAAAGGGCAATCTTTGCCAGCGAAGCAGGTGTTGGTTCTGCTTCAATTACTCATGCAACAACTAAAGATGAAGAACCAGTAAGAACTGGACTAGTCGCTATGATAGAACCATGCTTTGACACAATGTTAATTTGCTGTTTAACAGGAATAACAATAGTAATAACAGGTGCATACCAAACAGGTGTTGGTGAGGGAATATTAATTACTCACAAAGCATTTGAGACAGTTTCTCCATGGTTTCCTATCCTTCTAACAGTAGCTGCTCCTTTGTTTGCATTTTCTTCAGTAATTTCGTTTGTATATTGTTGTGAAATGGGGTGGCTATATTTATTCGGTGCAAAAAGTATAGTGATATACCGCATAGCGGTAATAATTGTGGCGTTTTTCTCTGGTCTTTCTAAAGATATAATGGCTATTGCCAATATCGGTGGAACTTTATTCTCTTGTTTAGCTCTCATCAACATGACAGCGCTTATACTGTTTAGTAATCAGATTAACGATGAAGTTCAGTGCTACCTAAAAAGGCTGAGGAATAATAAAATTAATTAGGTTCTTGGTATAATGGAAAAGTATGTAGTCCTTATGCTGTCCTACATACTCGGTTCAATACCGTTTAGCTTAATCATTACAAGAATAAAAGGGATAAACTTAAGAGAAGTAGGTTCAGGAAACATTGGTGCTACAAACGTTGCAAGGACGGGAAATAAATTTCTTGCTGCTTTGGCATTATTTCTGGATTCCTTTAAGGGATTTATTGCCGTTTATATAGCACAACAATTTTGTGATAATAACGATTTTTATATATATGTATCTGCAATTTTAGCAGTTTTAGGACACATGTTTCCTATTTGGCTAAAATTCAGTGGAGGAAAGGGCGTTGCAACCACTCTAGGGATACTGATAGCATTTAACATCGATATTACTTTAGTATTCGTAATAATTTGGATAATAGTCTTTCTTGCCTTTAGATACTCTTCCCTTGCTTCACTCAGTGCTACTTCAACGGCTGTAGCATGGTCCTTTTTTTTTCAGAGGAATTTGTTCGTAACATTACTAATTATAGGAGCACTGGTCTTCCTAAAACACCACAGAAATATTGTGAATCTTCTGCAAGGTAAAGAGTATAAATTTTATAGATAATGTACTGCCAAATTATTGACACTTAAACTACGAGACAAATTGCTTGACGGTATGATTTTGTCCTCTTTGTTTAAGTCTATGATTTTTGCTTTTGTTATATTCTCTACTTCTTGAGGTGTTAAAAGACCATCTTCAATGAATTCCTTTTTTGTTTCTCTTATTTTTTCATAAAGTTGAGTAACGTGATCTTTATTTCCTTCATATACACTTTCAATTTCTAACTCTAGCTTATGTGAAGCTCCTTTTTTTAACATTTCATCCATTGCTGCTTTTGTTACTTTTAACCTTTCTTGCAAAATTTTCTTTATTTTTTCCTTATCATTTTCGTTATTTTTACTGAGTTCTACATATACCCTATAACATCTTTTTTCTCTTGGGAGCATTCTTAACCCATCTAACATGCTAATTATCTGACCTTCAATAGTCTTCTCAGCCTTTAACTTAAATTCTGCTACTTCTTCTTCTATTATCTTATTAGCTATTCTCTTAGCTCCATCCAAAGATGAATCCTTGAGAGAAAAATCTGTCTCGAGTAGATCTCGATTTAATAGCTCTAAGAATACTTTTTTTCCGATGTTTTCGAGTAAACTTTCTTGGTCATCTAAATCATGCTCCTGCAGTTTATTTCTCATGTGCTGAACCAGCTCACAACATTGTAATTTATTTAACTTTATAGAGCTAATATTTTTCATTAACGTCAGCACAATTTGTTCACTATATTGAGAAGTAATACTCAATAATTTTCTCATTAAAGGAATACTTACTTCTGAAATAAAATCATCAACTATTTTTTGACTTTCATCGTCTTCATAACCATTTTGAACGTCATACCAAGCCTTAAGAATTTCTTTATTGTTTTTCTTGTTTTTTAACCTGTCTAACATAAACTCACGTGCTTTATTTTGTGCTTCTGAGAGCAACATTTCCCTTGGGGGAGTAAATCTAATTTCTGGATCAGGATGAATACCCTCTAGCGTGCTTAACATTCTATAGATAATACCGGTGAAGCAAGTGTTAGGAATTCGCTCTTTTCTAGAGAAAGTTTGGCTATCAATTAAATTAGAAATCAATGCATCCTTTTTACTCTTAACGGCTTCTCCGTCTCCATCATTGCAAGCCCTTAAAACTAAAAGCAGAACCTGCCCACCTGTAAAGCCGGAGCTATGCTTTTGATCATCTTTGCAAAAGTCATCTAAAAATGCAATTACTCTTCCTTTATCCTCATCACTAAACTCATATGAATTGTTTATATATCCAATGAATTGAATATATTCATCATTTTTGATTACGTCTTCAGGTACTTGTTCACTATACTTACCTTTTAATTTATCAATATTTTTAATGATATCATCATTTAATTGATGGGGCAGTAAATGTTCAAGCTTAACATCAAAACTATTAACCATACCACGTAAATTCTCTTTTATACCTTCCAAAAAGAAATTTATAGAAGCTTTAAGCAGCGTAAATGGGTTAAAATCTTTTGGCCTTAGTTCACTCTGCAATAAAATTAATAGCATTGTAAGTGGTATAGTTCCCAGTAACGAAATAAGCAAGAAAGTGGTAGTGAAAGTTAGATATGTTATGAAAGCAGAAAACAAGAGGAAGGCTGCTACCTTGATTGTATTGTTTTTAAAAAATATTTCCCAATATTCCCTTTTGCTCATTTTTTGCTGTTTTGCCGTTTTTATTTCTTTGTAGATATAAAGAGTTTTAATTTCAGACCTGAAGAACATAGTACCAAGAGAAAAAAGAACATTAACAGGATTAGTGATAATGCTTAACGAGACAAAAGCTCCAAAGTAGCTAACAAATTTTAGCTTACTAGAATCCTTTGAAGGAAATTGTATTTGAGAAATACCTATCATAGCTTACCTTCAACATCATTACACTCTAGTAATAGCATAATAATTTAAAACGTCAATGTTTAAGTATCTTATTATCCGCACACTCATCGTATTCGATCTCGACTGTAGAGTGTGCTATCTCGAACTTATCTAGCAATATTTTTTTTATTTCATATAAAACATTGGTGTGCTGCACATTTTGCTTTATTTTAGCATGCATGGTAATTATAAAATAATTATCAGACAGCGACCATGTATGTATGTGGTGCACATCTATCACTTCAGGTAATTCTGATGTGATCTTACTTTTTATCTCTTCAGCAGATATACCCTCAGGCGTACCTTCAAGGAGTATATGGCAAGAATTTTTGAGAATTTTATAGCCGCTATTTAGAATTATCACACTAACAAATACTGATAAGATTGGATCTACTATTTGCCATCCAGTAAGCATGATAATTATAGATGCAAGTATAGCAGCTACAGAACCTAAAATATCTCCTATAACGTGTAGTACAGCACTTTTTATGTTTATATTGCTCTCGCATTTACTATGTAATATAAAAAAGACTATTATGTTAGAGACAAGACCGAGTGTAGCAATTATTAACATTACTTTCCACTCAACATTGACTGGAAAAATAAACCTCTTTATTGACTCAATTATAATGATTACTGCAATGAGGAATAGAGTTAAACCATTAACAAATGCTGCAATTATCTGCAACCGATGATATCCGTATGATCTCTGCAAATCGGATTTCTTAGCTGAAAACCTATGTGCTAACCAGCTTAAAACCAAGGCAAAGAGGTCAGTGAGCATATGCCCTGCATCTGATAATAGAGCAAGCGAATGTGAAATTATTCCACCTACTATTTCCATAAACATTGTTATCGCAACTATTATTATGGAATAGATTAAGCGCTTGGACTGCGCTGCTGAGTGTTTACCGTTATGCACTGCTGTCATATAAAATCTTTTCATAAACAAAAACGTGGGTAACACTGGGTTCGAACCAGCGACCGCTTGCACGTCAAGCAAGTGCTCTACCAACTGAGCTAATTACCCATCGTGGTTTTAGTATAGTGCTTTGGTGGAATGAAAGTCAATAAACCACTTTGCTTTTGTCCTTGTCCAATGTGATTCCGGAATATAGCTGTATAGAATTTCAGCCATATTCTAAATTTTACATATTAAGTTAACTATCTATACTTTATTTATTAAGATATAAATTATATTAATACAGGGATTTACGTTTTTTTTAGGGAAATTACTTTATGCTTGATATTGAAAGATCAGCAAATTAGAGGTTAAAATTATGACAATTAGTCAACAAGTAAATAAAAATATAATTAAAGCAGAATATTTCAACAATAACGGCAAAGGGTTTAATTCGCCACATGTTATAGAAGTTGAAGATTTAAATATTAAAGTAGAGGTTTATTCTCACAATTTAAGAGCAAGTAAAGTTGCTAACATTGAAAGTGAGATAAGAGAAACAGCTACTAATTTTAAAAACGCATTCGAGTTAGAACGCGGCAGTTCAGAACAAACATTTAAAATTTACATGTTTGATGACAAGGATGATTACACTCACCTTGGCGGAAGCGAGCGTTTCGGTTCTTACCTTGGAGACGAAGGTGGTAAATGTTACTACAAAGGGAAAGCTGACGTTTTTGCTGAAATGTACGTCTACCAGCAAGGTGGCATTCATAACCTTCAGCATGAATTTGCACATGGTTTAACTTACTTGGCTACAGGAGGCAAATCTTTACCTACAGTATTAATGGAAGGAATTGCAGACTACTTTGAGCATCATTCAGATCATAAATTCAATTCTCAAGGATCAAGTATCGACAAAACTGAAGCTGCAAATTTGGATTTAGATAAAATTTTAAGTTTAGAATACTCAAAGGACAGCGAAGCAAATAGCTTGGTTTATAAAACAGGTCATGCGTTGATAATGTACTTACAGGAAAAAGATCCTAGTTTATTAAGAGACTACCTAGATGCTTTACGTCAAGGTAACTCAGATGAGTCAAAAAGTTTCTTGAAAGACATAAAAGGACACGATACTGACTTCAAAAGTTGGCTTGCTGAGAATGATACAGAAACTGCAATGGAACATCTCAACGCTTTGCAAGTTACAAAAGGAGATTTCATAGCAATTGGTCAAGAAATAGTGGGTGGAGAAATTAAAAACGTATCCTACTATAAAGCAAATATAGAAAAAATGGATGGAGAAAACGTTGGAAGTTTTTCTCCTGTAGAACACGTTGCATTTTATGATGTTGCTCGTGCTATAAATAGGGCAACAAATGATACACTTGATATATCAAAGGAATATCATTTCCTCAAGGTAGTAAAAACTTCCGATGGACAGGATAAACTAACTTACTCTGACCAACAAGGTAATGAATATCGAAACAGTCAAGAGTATAAAAATCAGGCTTTAAGGATATTATCAAAATATGATACAGAAATTAAGAATCAGGTAGATGAATTTGATAATTTGAATAAAGAACGTGGTGAAATGTATCAAAAATATCATAAAGGAGAGATTACTATTGAAGAGTTACGTAATGAGGAAAATACAAAATACAGACCAGCATTTTTAAAGTTTGATCAACTAAAAAACAAAGCTGTTGATAAGATTGAAAATAATTCCCAAGCAGCAAAAATATTAGATGGGCTGGTCAATATCGATCCAAACTTAATCAGAGGTACTCATATTGATCCACAAGAAGGTAAGATTTTTTCTATGCAAGCTCATGGTCAAGGAGATATGGGTGCACTGTCTATATATGACGGAAATACAAAGCTTGGAGAATTATTGAGCGAATCAGGATTTTTTAAGCAAGTTGAAGGCCAAACTAAAGAAACTTTCATTTTTGAGGATATATTGCACAACTTAAATACCCAATATGATGGTGGTGCTTACATGGCAGTTACAAAAGAAAACGGTCATTATAAAGCTTCCCTAATAGATGGCAGAACAGTTGAACGTGATGAATACTTTGATGAGGCGCATTTACATGAAAATGAATTGTTGCATCCTAGCACTGGACACATCCAAAAAGATTTAGATTCTCTGCTCCTTAGAGGTACCAAAATTTTGAATCATCAGGATTCAGAGCATGCCCAATATTCTGATGAGCAAAAGGCAAATGGAGTAATCGTAGAAAAAGGAAAACTACTGGATAATAAGGGAACAGATAGGACAGACGACGATGTACACGAAGCGGTTGTAAAACAAGGAGGCGAAAATTTACATACATTCAAAAATATGGGCTTTTATATTACCGAAAAAGGTGATCTATTTATTCATGACCATGGAGCAAATGTAAGGTTTCAACTACCACAAAGTATTACTCATCTAAAATTAGTGGAAAAAGACGGAACATATAAGCTTGTTCCGGTGACGAAAGATGGAAATGAACATCCAATAGGTATGCCAAATATATCAGATGAATATAGATACATAGATCCAATATTTGCACATGAATATGAAAAGAGAGATTATTCCCATAAACATGTAAATGTGGGCCTTATAAACTTAGAGAAATATGGCTCTGGCAAACTTTTTGCTATAAAGTACGACCCAAATGATTATCACATACAAAGAAACTCCAGCGGTGAAATAGTTAGAATAAAAGATCAAACATATTTCACTAAAGTAAAATTGTTTGATGGTGATGAAGAAATTGGAATGTTGTCTAATAACTTTCACAATTTCAAAGGGAAAATATTCTTTTCTGCTGACTACAACTACAGTTATAACGATTTCCTAGCATCTGTTTCTCCTCAAGTTGAAATTGAAGATATGGGAAATGGAAGTAAAAAAATAACTTTTGATCAAGGCAGTGGCGATATCGGTGATACTAATAGAGGCTACACGGACTATCAGAGAATATTTACAAAAGAGAAACAAACCGAAAGTCCAAAAGGGCAAGTAAGTGAAACTAAGACAGAAGTTCATAGTACTACTAATGTTGTTGCACAAGCTGCTGAAGAGAAAACTGCATCAAACGACAATAGTGAAATGCAGTCTGATCAGCCACAAATTCCAACAAGGGCAAAAAGGTCAGCTTCAGTGGAGGAGAAAGAGCAAGAACAGGTAGTATTAAAAGACACAATTCTCAAAATAGAAAAGAGCTACGAGCAGGACTCAGAAGGGAAGCATAAGGCAAATGTAACGATAAATTATAATGATGTGAAAGCCTTGTATGATAGAGCGGAAGGAGCAGAAAAGCAATCTGTGTTAGATTTTTGGAACAAACTGCACACATCAGATTATAAGGTTGGTGCTTTGCCGGAAGACAAATACTATTTTGAAAAAGGCAAATTCGTAATCCACGATAGTGGCACAAAGAAGCTTATAGTGTTACCTGAAGATAAGGTGTCCATCAAGATAATGAAGGATGGTGATAGTTATAGTTTAGCTATATCAAGTGGTAATGGCAAAGTAATAAACAGCATTAGTAAAATAGATAATCCAAATTACGAATTGCTGTCAGATTCAAGTCATTTCAATTCAGGGGAGCAAGATAATATTGTATTATCAGATCAACATCACGAATATAATCTTTATCTAGAGAATGGTTTTGTGAAAATGTTCGATTGCGCAAGCGATCACATTTATCACGACCACAACTCGGCCTATATCTAATACATACAAGGAGGGCAGTGCCCTCTTCTTGTCATTCCAGTGTCAAGCACTGCCGTCTTGGATGGAAACCAGCGTCACGCCCTGGAATGACAGGGTTTGTCATCCGAGTAGCCCCTTCGGTGTCATCCCAGTGCTTGACACTGGGATGGCTTTGTTGCATCGCTACTTATGAAAGGCTAACTATAGTTAGGATTATAAGCAACCTATTGAAAATCTTGTTTTTTTGCAATCAATCTGATCAAATTTAAGAATAGTAATTTGTTATTTATATTAATAAATTTAATTCTATTGAAAATAGCTAAAGCATTGAAATTCTTGAATTTTAGCCGGATTGGTAAATGGTAGTGAAATTTCTTTTACTCAAATTTAGGTATTCATTGACCGTTCTTGTTATAAATACCAGAATAATAAGCTACTGATATTCCCTATCTTTTTTATCTTTAATCCATCATAGCTAGCGATGCAACAAAGCCCACTGGGATCCAGAAAAATTGATTGTGCACTATACAACATTTTCGATCAAACCAGTGTCAGCTACTTGCATGACATCATCTGCTACACACTTGGATTACAAGAGGAGAATTCTGAAACAACAAGTTTCAGGGAAGTCTTATGCAAAATCTAGCATTTACGGAAATTATATTATTTTTATGCACTCTATGGTTTTTATAATCAATGGAGAGTGTGATATGACGTTAGATGAACCTTTAGAAGAATCACTCATAAACAATAATGATTTTGTAAATGCTCTATTAGCAAAGCTCAAAGCAGGGGCTGATGATAATGGTGTTTATACTAAAAAAGGTGTGGATGATGAGTTGAAAAAGAAAGCTGACACAGCCGCTCTAGCTAACAAAGCTGACAAGAATTACGTCGATACTGAGCTAGGAAAGAAAGCTAATTCAGCTGATTTAGCAGCTAAAGCTAACACTGCAGACGTTTACACTAAAAAAAATGTAGATGATGAGTTGGCAAAAAAAGCTGACACAGCCGCTCTAGCTAACAAAGCTGACAAGAATTACGTCGATACTGAGCTAGGAAAGAAAGCTGGTGCAGCTGATCTAGCCAACAAAGCTAATACTGCAGATGTTTACACTAAAAAAAATGTAGATGATGAGTTGGCAAAAAAAGCTGATACAGCCGCTCTAGCTGACAAAACTGACAAGAATTACGTCGATACTGAGCTAGGAAAGAAAGCTAATTCAGCTGATTTAGCAGCTAAAGCTAACACTGCAGACGTTTACACTAAAAAAAATGTAGATGATGAGTTGGCAAAAAAAGCTGACACAGCCGCTCTAGCTAACAAAGCTGACAAGAATTACGTCGATACTGAGCTAGGAAAGAAAGCTGGTGCAGCTGATCTAGCCAACAAAGCTAATACTGCAGATGTTTACACTAAAAAAAATGTAGATGATGAGTTGGCAAAAAAAGCTGACACAGCCGCTCTAGCTGACAAAACTGACAAGAATTACGTCGATACTGAGCTAGGAAAGAAAGCTAATTCAGCTGATTTAGCAGCTAAAGCTAACACTGCAGACGTTTACACTAAAAAAAATGTAGATGATGAGTTGGCAAAAAAAGCTGACACAGCCGCTCTAGCTAACAAAGCTGACAAGAATTACGTCGATACTGAGCTAGGAAAGAAAGCTAATTCAGCTGATTTAGCAGCTAAAGCTAACACTGCAGACGTTTACACTAAAAAAAATGTAGATGATGAGTTGGCAAAAAAAGCTGACACAGCCGCTCTAGCTAACAAAGCTGACAAGAATTACGTCGATACTGAGCTAGGAAAGAAAGCTAATACTGCAGATGTTTACACTAAAACTGCTGCTGATACTGCTTTTGCTAAAATCAATGCTTCCAACCTTATAGAGGCAGTAAACAAAAAAGCTTTCGCGAAAGCTATACTTCCTGCAAAAGACGGCGACAAATCAATTCTAGTGGATAAATTAGGAGAATTCCTTGATAACTCTACTGACAATAAGTATGGTGCCAAAAGTGATCAAACAGCAAAGGTGTTCTTAGGAGGTAAAGGGCTAAAGGGAGATCAAGGAAACACCGGGCCAAAAGGAGAGAAAGGGGATACTGGTCTTAAAGGAGCAGATGGAGCTCAAGGCCCAAAAGGAGATAAAGGAGACACCGGGCTAAAAGGAGAGAAAGGGGATACTGGTCTTAAAGGAGCAGATGGAACAAGTCCATCAGCTGATGAAATAGCTGCTGAGAAAGCCTTACAAGAGCATGTAACAAAGATAAGCATAGAAAGTCCAGAATTTAAAAGAGCTGTGCAAGAGGAAATGTCACAACCGTATTTTGAGCCTCCAACAAGTGATGATGCTGCACTTAATTGGACTTGGTAATCCAGCGCTAGATCCAAGTAGTCACGCTACTTGGATAACAGGATAGGGAAACTGGGATAACATTCCGCTACGTCATTCCAGCGCGTGACCAGGTCTTTTTAGCTATCATAGGATGACAGAAGCAGACACTCCACTTTGTCATTCCAGTGCCTCCTTCTCCTGTCATCCCAGTGCCTTCTTCTTGTCATCCCAGTGCCCAGACTACTTGGATCCAGGAAAAAGAATGGTGTCATCCAAGTAGCTGACACTGGGATCTAGCAAGCTTTGCTTGCAAATAAGTCTAATACGCGTCGCGTTTTATGCCAAAACACAATTGGAGTTACATGCAAAATAGATCCCAGTGTCAGCTACTCGGATGACAAAAAAAGGAGCACTGGGATGACGATTGTCGTTTAGCCACAAACATTAAGAAATTTACCAAATGAAAAAAAAGGCAAAAGAAGCCCTGGGGTTATTATCCGCTTTAAAATATTGGCGTTTTTTATGTTTTAAACGCTTGACAAGCGAAATTCAGCTGCTTTTAATTGCAACTAACTTACGCTGCAAATGTTTAAGAAATTTACTAAGCAGAAAAAAAGACAAAGAATCCCCGAGTTAGCTAGTCTTTTACTATCTCTGTCGAGTATTGGCATTTTTTGATGTCTTGTAACGCTTTATAAGCGCGTTCAGCTTATTTAGATAAAAATCTAGATGTAGATGAAGTTTTGTAAAGACATACAGTATCTATATACTGCAAAAAATTGAACATAAGACGCCGATACATTAAGTAATCCTTACCTTTTAATCTGCAGATTGGCGAAAGCAAATACAATAGCTTCACTATCATGATAAGTGGGCTGGCGAAGGGTGTCAAGTAAGTTTTTTCGTTTCTACCAGCTACTTGGATGACACCACATAAATTAATAAATAGGAAAATTACTACAAATCTTTTCAACTTTAGTTTTCACCGTTCTTTCAATATCAGGGCTATTTCCGCTGATTAATCCTTGAATTACTTCATTTATTAGGCCGGCTATTTCTTTAAAATTTTCTGCCTCAAGCCCGCGTGTTGTCTCAGCAGCGGTGCCAAAACGGAGCCCTGAGGTGATGGTTGGCTTTTCTGTGTCAAATGGTACAGAGTTTTTATTGCAGGTAATACCGGCTCTCTCAAGGCTATCTACAACGTCTTTTCCAGTTAATTTCTGCGATCTTAAGTCAACTAGCACTATATGAGAGTCAGTGCCACCGGTTATAATGTCGAGTCCATGCTTTTGCAATTCTTGAGCTAGTACTTTCGCATTTTCCACGACTTTCTTGCTATAAGTTTTAAACTCTGGCGCTAACGCTTCTTTAAATGCAACAGCTTTTGCAGCTATCACATGCATAAGTGGCCCGCCCTGCAATCCTGGAAAAACTGCAGATTGAATTTTTTTGTGTAATGCTTCATCATTGGTCATCACTATTCCACCACGAGGACCACGCAAAGTTTTGTGAGTTGTGGAAGTCATAACATGTGCATATTCAGCAGGGGATGGATATTCGCCCGCTGCAATAAGCCCTGCATAGTGAGCAATGTCTGCAAGCAAATAAGCACCAACTTTATCTGCAATCTCGCGAAAGCGTTTGAAGTCCATTTTTCTTGGATAAGCAGAAGCACCAGCTATGATCAATTTCGGTTTATGCTCCAGCGCCAGCTTTTCTATCTCATCCATATTGAGCAGATAAGTGTCTTTATTTACTGTATATTGAATCGACTTAAACCATTTACCAGAAAGGCTTGGTGCCGCACCATGAGTTAGATGCCCACCGCAATTCAGTGACAATCCAAGTATCGTATCACCTGGAGTAAGCAGTGAAGCAAATACCGCCTGGTTTGCCTGAGAACCAGAATGAGGTTGAACGTTTGCAAATTTAACACCAAACAACTTACAAAGTCTTTCTATAGCCAGACTTTCAATTTTGTCCACATGCTCACAACCACAGTAATATCTTCTGCCTGGATAACCTTCTGCGTATTTATTAGTCAGAAAAGAGCCTTGTGCCTCCATTACCGCTTTGCTTGCAAAATTTTCTGATGCAATTAGTTGCAGTTGTGATCTTTGGCGTTGCAATTCTTTTTCTATAGACTGATAAACCTCGTTATCAAAAGACTTTAAACTATTTTTAGAGCCACAGATTTTTTTTAAAACACTCATCATAGATCAAACCTCGCTTTAATTTTAAGATGCACAAGCAATTTTAAGACTGCTTATCCTGCTTTTTTAACCATAAGAGCCCAAAAACAGCTATTAGCAAACATACAGGAATAATAGATGTTGCTTTTATCAGCAATTCAGCACCATACACAGGATTTCCTTGTATCACTGTCCTATCCCAACACAAATCTATTATTTTTGCGATCCCAGTGTGAAAAAAATAGCCAAAAACCATGACTATCATATTTGACACAGCTGTAGTTAATCCTATTAAGTTATTATTTACATAACTTAATGCTTTGTACAGTGTTACTATTTGATATCCAGAAGCGAAACCTATAACAAGAAGTGCAGGCAATACAATATACAATCCGCCAGCCTGTGTAAAAAGTAAAAGGAAACTAGCAATCATTGCAAAGGAACAGACAATAATAACTTCATAATGTCTATTTGGATATTTTTCTAATATGTGAGCAAAAGAGAGCAATCCAGCTGCAAATCCTACATATATAACAGAAGAAATTGAAGACGCTAGATCACCGGCCATTTGATATACCTCACATAAAAAAGCTTTTGTCCAAGCATCAGCAAAACCTTCTAGTGGACCTACCATTAAGCCACCAAAAAAACTAATTAGAATGATATATTTATTGAAAAGCACAGTTTTTAGATCCTTCATGCTAATTTTTTCTTTTCGAAAGTCGTAAGCATTGTAAGGAATAACTAAAAATAAAGATAAAGCGAGTAAGAAACCAAACCCTGAAAGAATATAAATTACGTAATTCCAACCAAACTCATCAAGCAAAAGTTCTATTGGTAGACCACCATATATTGCCCCTAATAGCCCTATAATAACAGATATGCTTGCCATTTTTGCTGATTTTTCTCGCGGAAAATACATACTGGCAACTTTAAATACTCCTATTACTGACGCAGACGAGCCAATCCCAACAATTATTCTACCTAATACTGAATAATACCACTCATCAAAGCACACAAGAGGTAATGTTCCAATAGATACCAAGACAGCACAAATAGGTAAAACAATTTTTGGACCGAATCTATCAAAACAAAGACCAACAGGGATATGAACTAGTGTAAATCCCACATAGTAGAGACCATTAAATTGCCCTAAATCTGCAATGCTTATATTAAATTTTGTTATTAATACAGGCGCAATTATGTTTGGCATGACACGTAACACATACTGGTATGCATAGAAAAGAGATACTATCAACCATACAAAAAAATTACTTTTCGACATACCTACCACCTAATAAAACCCTATTACAATTAAAACAAAAATATCAAAGTAAAATAAAGTATTATATTTCATAATAACAAGAGCCTTAAATTAGTACATCTAACGATTTTATCATACGAGCCTTCGATAAATTATCTACTTATTACAATCAACTTCTCTAAAATCTTTATTTTTTAACCATAAGAGCCCAAAAACAGCCACCAGCAAACATACAGGAATAACTGATGTTGCTTTTATCAGCAATTCAGCACCATACACAGGATTTCCTTGTATTATTGTTCTATCCCAACACAAATCTACTATTTTTGCGATCCCAGTGTGAAAAAAATAGCCAAAAACCATAACTATCATGTTTGACACAGCTGTAGCCAGGCCTACTAAGTTATTATTTACATAACTTATCGCTTTGTAAATGGTAACCACCTGATATCCAGATGTGAAGCCAATAATAAAAAGCGTAGGTAATACAACATACAAGCCACCAATCTGAGTAAAAAGCAAAAGAAAACTAGCGATCATTGCAAATGAGCATGCAATTATTACTTCATAATGCTTATTTTTATATTTTTCCAATAAATAAGCCAAAGAGAATGATCCTGTTAACATTCCTATCAATATTACGGAAGAGAGAGAAGATGCCAAGTCTTCATTCATTTTATATACTTCAAAAAAGAATGCTTTCACCCAACCATCGGCAAAACCTTGCATTGGACCGACCATGAGTCCACCAAAAAAGCTAATTAGAATAATATGCTTGTTGAAAAGTATGTTTTTTAAGTCTCTAATGCTAACTTTTTCCTGTTGAGCATTGCTTTCAGGCGTTACTAAGAACAGCAACAGAGCAAGTAAACACCCAAATGCTGAGAATGTATAGATAACATAATTCCAGCCAAATTTATCGAGTAAGAAGTCTAAAGGTAACCCGCCACATATCCCTCCCAAAATTCCTATAATTATAGATAAGCTGGCCATTCTTGCTGATTTTTCTTGCGCAAAATACATGCTTGCAACTTTAAAGATTCCAATTGCCGAAGCGGATGACCCAATTCCCACAATTATTCTTCCAATTATTGAATAACTCCACTCATCAAAGCATATAAGCGGTAGTGTTCCGGTAAATGTCAAAACGGTACAAGCAGGTAAAACAAACTTTGGTCCAAATCTATCAAGGAAAAGACCAATAGGTATATGAGCTAGCGTATAGCCTACATAGTATAACCCACCAAACTGGCCAACATCTGCAATACTTATGTTAAATTTTGTTATTAATTCAGGCGCAATTATGTTTGGAATTACGCGTAATATATATTGGTATGCATAAAACAGTGACGTCAACAACCAGATTAAAAAATTCCTCTGCAACATGAATCTCAGCTAAAATTTAGGATTATAGATACTTTAGTTATAAAAAACAATACTATATTAATCATCTAAATCTGCTTAGCTCTTTTTACAGCTTATAACTTTAAGTAACCAAAAGCCTATCATTCCTATTAGTAGGCATATAGGTATTATTAACATAGACTTAACCATTACATCAGTTCCATAAAATGGCTTTCCATCGATAATTTCACCGTTCCAATAAAAATTCATTATATTTGCAATAATGACGTGAAAAAAATAACCAAAACTCATAACTATGGAATTACCTACAGATCCTGCACTTGCTACTGCTTCGTTTTTTACACAACTTACAACTTTAGCAGTAAAAACAATTTGGTATGCAGAAGCAAGACCAATAATGAATAGTAATATACATGCCAGGAGTTCACTAATATTGCATATAAAAAGTAATAAGAACACAATTATCATGGCCATAGCACAAGAAATTATTATTTCATAGTGCTTGGTTGGATTTTTTGCTAATATGTAAGGAAGTAATAAATGCCCAAAGCCAAAGCCTATTAGTATCCATTTTGAAATGCTATATGCAATGTGTCTATCTATAGCGTACATCTCATGCAAGAATGTTGCGGACCACGCATCTGCAAAGCCTTCTAATGGTCCAACCATAAAACCGCCAAACAAACCTATCAATAAAATATCTTTATTAAATATAACTTTGCTTAAATTTTTAATATTTAATATTTAATTCTTCGTCTGAGGTGCCAACTTTAGGTATAGATATAAAGGTAGTTAAAGCAAGCAATAATCCAAGCATTATACACACAGTAAATAAATAATCCCACCCAAACTTATCAAGTAAGACATGTAATGGTTTGGTGGCAAATACACCACCTGAAATGCCAATAATAACCGATATGCTGAACATCATGGCAAATTTTTCTCTATGGTAATAGATTCTTATTATTTTAAAGAGTCCAAGTACTGAAGCAGAGGATCCAATACCAGTAATTATTCTTCCAATAATAGAATAACTCCAATCATTAGAACTGACTAAAGGTAAAGCACCTAAAGATGTTAATGCAATACAAATCGGTATAACAACTTTAGAACCAAATCTATCTAAAAGAATACCTACAGGAATATGTGCTAACACATAACCTACATAATACAGTCCACAAAATTGTCCTATTTCTGTTGTTCCTATATTAAACCTTACTACCAATTCAGGAATTATAATATTTGGAATTACGCGTAATATATATTGGTATGCATAAAACAGTGACGCCAACAACCAGATTAAAAAATTCCTCTGCAATACTTTACCCCAAAGCTAGCATTATATAGTACTTCCCAAAGTAAATGATAAAGGTATAATAAGCTATTTGAGTTATAATGGCGTATAGTGTGGATTTAAGGGAAAGGGCAGTATCGATGATAGAAAAAGGGAAGTCAAAGGTTGAGGTGGCAGAGCTTTTGGAGATAGGAATAGCAACTCTGTACCGCTGGTTAAGAAAGAAAGCCGCTGGTGAAAGCCTAAGGCCATCGAAAAACGGCAGCTTTATTCGAAAAATAGACCCAAAAATACTCGAAGAATATGTTAAAAAGAATCCAGATCATACGCTGGCAGAGATGAAACAAAATCTTGGATTTGGAATAAATTCAATTTGGTATAGGCTGAAACAGCTAAGAATTACTTTAAAAAAAAGTTACACTATATCAAGAGCGCAATCAAGAAGATAGGCAGCGATTTACCGATAAAATCTCAAAAATAGACCATTCCAGCATCTTATATATAGATGAAGCAGGAGTTGATAATAGGTTATACCGAGAGTATGGACGTGCTCCAATAGGAAAGAAAATTTATGCAGATATTCCAGGAAGAAAACGAGAGAGAATCAGTATAATAGGCGGGTGGATTGGAAAGAGATTTATTGCACCAATGACTTTCAAAGGTGGGTGTGACAAAGAGGTATTCAATACATGGTTAGAGAAGATGTTATTACCTAAATTGCCACATGGTACTACAATAGTTATGGACAATGCCACATTCCATAAAACTCCCAAAACAAAGGAGTTAATAGATAATGCTAGATGCCGTTTGCTCTATCTACCAACATATTCACCAGATTTGAACCCTATAGAGCATTGTTGGAATACCATCAAAAGCCGCCTCAGACCTTTAATGCATAAATATACAGACTTACAACTTTTGGTTGGTAATACCATAATGGAAATTTATCATTCATTTTAGAAAATACTATAGATACTCTGTTTATAGAAAACAATATTTTTATGAATACTTATTTTAATTTACCGGAATTTTATACAGTTGAACTCATAGCCAACATAAGTAGTTTATGCATTAACTAAATTTTCCAGGTTCAAGTTTGGATGATGGAAAAAGTTCACTTTTTCTATTTTTAAAAGAGACCTTTTATTTTACTTATAATTTTTTCTACCATATCTACAACTGGCTCATGAATAAGGTATATGAAAAAAATTACACCACAAATGATAAGTATATTTATGATTTTACCCTTATTCATCTTTATCTTGAGCTTCACTTTTGTTACAAGATCCATTTTATTTATGTTTTTATTTCATGCTGACAATTATATCTTAAATACCATAATTTTCAGTAAAATTTGACTTCAGAAGTATTCTATTAATTCAATATTAACCTTTTTATGTGTAAAATAGTTAATATAATATTAAAGCAGGCTGATGAATATAAGCACGATAGATAATACGCTGCAAAATTACATAACAAAATACATTGAACAAACATTCGCTACACACGTGCTAGGCAATAGATACGACAAATTGTATAGGAAACTTCTAAGTGGTATAGAAGAGATAATAAAGCTTGCTGTAAATGAAGCAAAACACTACGATGAAAATTTAGAAGATCTATATAACGATTCAAGATTTAATAAGAAATTTATTCAAGCTGTTACTAAACATCAGGTGTCGGAATTTTTAAATACTTATCCGAAAAGAAAAGAAATTGTTGCAGAATTTTACAATGAACATCACATTAACGAAAGTGATTTAAAGACTCTGGAAAAGGGGAAAGATTTAGTAAATAAAATAAATAACATTAACTTACTGCAACAAAATGAAAAAAATGAGGAATTCAATATTAGAAAGACACTTGCTCAATCAATAAAAATGCCTTCCATAGAAAAACACAAGTTAGAACATTCAAAATAACCTTGGCGAAGTATGGCAAAATATACAACTTATGGATAGTCTATTTCATTTTAACTCCTGGCACGCTTTAGTAATACTATCACATCCAATTTCTAATTGTTCCTGAGAGGTTGCATAAGAAATTCTGATAAAATTTTCTAGACCAAATGCAATTCCTGGAACCACAGCAACCAAATGATCTCCCAGTAAGTATTCAGTAAAATCTAAATCATTATTTATTATCTTATCACTTTTTGTGCTTTTACTGAGCAATCCTTCACATGAGACAAATAAATAAAACGCACCTTGTGGAACAGACGCTGATAATCCCGGGGCAGAATTTAGCTCTTTCACCATAAAATCTCTACGACTCTTAAAAATCCTTGTTCTTTCTTTCAAAAAACTATGATCACCGTTTAATGCTGCTGCTGCTGCTGCTTGTGCTATCGAATTTGGATTAGAAGTGCTTTGAGACTGCAGCGTAGAGATAGCTTTTACCACATCACTTCTACCTGCAATATACCCTATTCTCCAGCCTGTCATTGCATAGGCTTTTGATACTCCATTGACTACAAAAACTCTATCATAAAGCTTCGGCTCAACCTGAGCGATAGTAAAAAACTTTTCGTCGTATATTATATGCTCATAAATATCATCTGTAACGACATTCATATGTGGATATTCAAGCAATATTTGTGCTATGTCTTTCAATTCATCACATGTGTACACAGCTCCTGCAGGGTTGTTCGGTGAGTTAAGAATTAACCATTTAGTTTTTTTAGTTATCCTGCTTTTCAATAATTCCGCTGTCAGTTTAAAATTTTGTTTGCATTCTACTACAACTGGCAAGCCGCCAAAAAGACTTACCATATCAACATATGAAACCCAATAAGGAGCTGGAATAATAACTTCATCTCCAGAGTTAATTGTTGCCATGAACAAATTGAATAACACCTGCTTAGCACCTGTACCAACACAGATTTGGTTAAGCGTGTACTCGAGGTTATTATCCTTTCTTAACTTATTAATTATTGCTTCTTTCAGCTCACGCGTTCCATCAACAGCAGTATATTTAGTCTTACCTTCACTTATTGCTTGAATAGCTGCTTTTTTTATATGATCTGGAGTATCAAAATCCGGTTCTCCTGCAGCTAAAACACAGATCTTTTTTCCTTCATTTTTCAACTTATTTGCCTTATCAGTTACAGCAATCGTAGGTGATGGTTTTATTAGGGACATTCTTTTTGCAAGGTCTGACATATCTTACTGAAGCTAAATTCAAATGATAAACCCCGTACAACAAAAAAGCTAGAATTTTGTGTATTGTATTAGTAGCTTTTTACCAGGTTTACCAACGCAGCAATATTTTCAACTGGAGTATCAGGGAGTACTCCATGTCCGAGATTAAATATGAAGGGTAAATCTCTAAAGCAATCTATTATACGTTTTGCTTCTTTGATTGCTTCCGTTTTATTATAGGCTAAAAGATTAGGATCAAGGTTTCCTTGTAGAGGGATGTTTAGATTCGCTTTCGCCCATTTTATTGGAACATTATAATCTATACTTACTGCAGATACACCTGTTTGTTCGCAGTAATCTTTATAAAGATTTCCAGCAGACCTTGGAAAACCTATTATTGGAAAATCAGAAAATCTATCCTTTATTGCCAAGATAATTCTCTTTGTTGGTTCGATAACATATTCTTTAAACAATGGTTCCGATAACGCACCAGCATTACTGTCAAATAGCTGAATAACATCTGCTCCAAATTCTATCTGTTTAATTAGATAAATAATCGTTACTTCCGTTATTCGTTCAATTATTTCCTTCAAACACGAAGGATAAAAATTTAATACTTTGGAAAAAGTTTTGCTGCTCCCACCTTCTATGATGTATGAGGCTACTGTCCATGGTCCACCAGCAAATCCTATGAGAGATTTTTCTTTTGGTAATTGGCTTCTGACTTTTTTTATAGCGTTTAGAATTGGTAAGGTTTTAGTTTCAATTTCTTGTGGACCCTTCAATTCCTTAGGACTTTCCACGGGTTTTATTATTGGACCTACACCGCGTACGAAATTCACGTCACAACCCAAAACATCAGCTATTATTAAAATGTCTGAAAAAATTATCGCCGCATCCATGTCAAATCTTGTCACCGGCTGTAACGTCAATTCTGTCACTAAATCTGTGTTGCAGCATATCTCCATAAAATTATTCATATTTTCTACTGCTTTGCGGTACTCAGGAAGAGACCTGCCAGCCTGACGCATTAGCCAGATAGGCACTCTTCCACCCGGCTTATTTCTCTTAATAATTTTCGCTATTGTTGTTTTGCCGCTTTCCAATCTATTCTATTTATTCTTTTGTATATTAAAGTATAGTAATAATAATAGTTCTATCAATAACTTGTTACTAACTTAAAATTCAGTAAAAATTGGCGTTGTTCAACTTGTGGATAAATATGTGAGTAACTTTCGTATATTATTGATTTTCTGTTATGATTTATGTGTATAAGTAAGGTGTTTAGAGTGTTAGTAATTTTCTTTTATGGAAAATACTTTACCATCATGCATTGTTACACAACTATGTATATGTTGTTGAAAAAGTTGTTGATCAATTGTTGGTATTTTATATCAACAAATAATTCACAAATTAATTTGACATTATTCACATGCTTATTAAACATTTAATAACAGTTTTCTTGATAAATCTAATCTGAAAACGTTTTTGCCATTACAGGGAATAAATTGAGTAAAAAAAGAACCTTAGTAGAAAAAATAGCATATAGAATTTTTCTCTTCCTTTTCAAAAAAGCTTCTGTGTTGAAAAAGTGTGCGACTGAGGCATTAATGAAAGATCTGCCAGACCTTGATATATTTAATGGTCTATTAAAATTCCGCGATTGTGGTATAATGGATATAATGACTCCACGTACAGAGATATGCGCAGTAGACATTGAGTCAAGCGAGCGTGAAATAATAAAGAAGATAAAAAACACTTGCCACACTAAAATACCAATTTATAAAAATAACTTTGATAACGTAATAGGCTTTTTTTATGTAAAAGATGTTATTTTTAATAGGGATAAAAATTTTAATCTGAAACATATTATACAAAGCGTAATATTTGTTCCACCCTCGATGAAGACAACTAATCTTTTTGTTAGGATGAACTCTTCTAAATCATGCTTAGCTATCGTATTGGATGAATATGGTGGAACTGATGGTTTAATTTCAATGACTGATCTTATAGAGGAACTAATACCAAACATTGATAGTGAAAACGAAATAAATTCAGAATATACCATTACTGAATTGTCTCAAAATAAGTTTGAAGTATCAGCAAGGGCTCTTATAAAAGATATAGAAGAGGATCTAAAAATAGAATTACGTGACCCTGAAGAAGACTATGTTACACTTGGTGGTTTGATTCTTTCGATTGCTGGTAAAGTACCTTCTGTAGATGAAGTCATTAAATATAAAAATGGTATGAAGTTTATCATCAAAGATGCAAATGAGCGCTACATTAATAAAATAGTACTAGACTTAAGTGATTACAAAAATTAGATTTGGTACCCCTTGTCGGGGAATGCCTTGACACGAAGAAAAAGTTGTAATAACCAAATATGCAACTCAAGTTATAGTTAAACCTATTTCCAGCAAATTATTTTCGCAAGTATAATGCATTTCAGTGTTATAGTACTCTAATAATAAAGAGGTCATATAGATATTAATATCTTTTGTATTTAAATTAGTGTCATTTTTTTTGATTAATTTGTCTACTAATGATTTGCTTATTGGTTTGTGTTCATTTAGAATTTTTATAGTTAATAGCATTTTATCTTCTGTTTGACTCAGTAAAACAGATACTAGTTCAACTTCCGCCACTGCACTGGCTATAGTTAGCACCATATTAGAAATTATCTTATTTATCTTTTCAATTAAATCTTCCTTATTTTTTGCAGAGTATGCGTCTATTTTCCACGTAAGCTTTACTTTTTTTTTAATAAATAATTTTCGATATTAGATTTGGTCTTATCAAAGCTATAATTATCCATTGAAGAAGAATATGCCTGCTTCATAACTTTATGTTTATATATTAAATCATCGGAGCTTTCTTTAAGAAACAACAACGCTTCCTTCTGCGCATCAGCATCATTCTTATCTATTACTTCAAGCTCTTCTACGCCAAACGTTATTCCATTCATAGAGTTAGCAAAGTCATGAAGCAGCCGTCCTGATAGCAGTTCCGTTATTAACAGTATGTTTTTGGTATTTTCGTTCATTGGATAATTATAAATGATTTAAGTTACCCTATATTGGTAAGTATATAATAGTCAATTAAGAGAAAGTTTCGTTGCACTTTTTATATCAAGGCATTAATATAGTATTAACAATTTTAAAATTTATAAAAGGATTATGAATACTTATACCAGATCAGGAATAGATATTGAACTATATAATAAGTTAATAAAAGAAGTCAAGCCTATTGCTCAAGAAACTACTAGAGAAGAAGTAATCAGCGAAATAGGTTCATTTTCTGCGTTATTTGATTTTGCTGCACTAAGTAAGAAGTATGACCATCCAGTACTCGTTTCCTCAACTGATGGAGTAGGTACGAAACTGTTGATAGCTCAAGAAGTGAATAAACATGATACTATAGGTATAGATTTAGTTGCAATGTGTGTAAATGACTTACTTGCACAAGGAGCAACGCCTTTGTTTTTCCTTGATTACTTTGCAACAGGCGTTTTAACCAAAGATGTTTTATTATCTGTGGTTAAGGGCATTGCAGAGGGGTGCAAGCAAGCTAAAATAGCATTGGTTGGTGGGGAAACTGCAGAAATGCCTGGAATGTATGGTAATAATCACTATGACCTTGCAGGGTTTGTGGTTGGTGTAGTTGATCGAAAGCAAATTCTTCCAAACTGTAGTATGATGAAAGCAGGTGATTATATAGTTGGCTTAGAGTCAAGTGGAATTCACTCAAATGGGTTTTCTTTAGTGCGCCATGTTTTCAAAAGCTTAGGTATAAATTATAACGATACATCTCTATGGAATAATAAATCTTGGAGTGAAATACTACTTGAACCAACAAAAATATATGTTGATTCTTTGCTGCCTATCATGTCACAAGTAAAAGGTATTGCGCACATCACGGGTGGTGGTTTGGTAGACAATATTCCGCGAATTCTTCCAAAAAACTTATTTGCAAACATAGACATTAATTCCTGGAAATGGCCAGATATATTTTTATGGCTAACAAAGGAGGGTAAAATAGAGAAGAAAGAAATGCTAAAAACATTTAATTGTGGTATTGGTATGGTATTGATCGTAAGTTCTGAGAATATGCAAAACGTGAAAAATCATTTCCAAAAACGTGGAGAAAAAATTGAAATTATTGGAAAACTTGATGAGGCATGTAACCCTCCACTTGATAGAGTAGTATTTAGTTAACCTAACTTTACTGACAGTCTTTTTGCAACTTCTAGGTATGCTTCCTTTAAATCTCCTAAATTCAAACGAAAGACATCTTTGTCTAGCTTTTTATAAGTATTTTTATCCCATAATCTGCAGTTATCAGGGCTAATTTCATCAGCTAAAACGATTTTAGTACTGTCATTTATTAATCTGCCAAATTCTAACTTGAGATCAACTAAATATATACTTGCATTTGAAAATAGGTGAACTAATATTTCGTTGATTTTTAAAGTTGTAGTTTTAACTTCATCCATTTCTTTGCTAGATAGCCAATCAAAATACAGTATGTGATTTTCACTTACCATTGGGTCGGCTAGGTCATCATTTTTGTAAAAAAAATCGATTATAGGAGATGCAAGCCTCTCACCTTCTTTGATATTAAAACGTTTGCAAAAGCTGCCAGCTGCGACATTTCTAACTACTACCTCAAGAGGTATTATCTTGAGTTTTTTGACTAGCTGTTCTCTTTCGTTTAGAGTTTTTATAAAGTGTGTGCTAATTTCTGCTTTCTCAAGCTTTTCCATGATAAAAGCACTAATATGATTATTAATTATTCCTTTACCATCGATTATTTCATATTTTTCCTTATTGAATGCTGTAATATCATCTTTAAAGTGCTGTATGACAATTGATAAGTCTTCAGTTTCAATAATGGCTTTCGCTTTACCTTCGTATATCGTTTTATTCAGTGACATGTTTAATTTAACTATATATTATATCAATTTACTATTCTTAGAGTATAGCCCCAAATAACTTAAAATAAACCTTAATGGCATTCAATGTTACAATATTAACCATATTCCCAGAAATGTTCCCGGGGTTTTTGAACTATTCTCTTGCCGGAAAAGCGTTAGAAAAAAAAATATGGAACCTTGAAGTAATAAATATTCGTTCTTTTGCGAAAGATAAACATTCAACTGTGGATGATGTTCCATATGGAGGTGGAGCAGGAATGGTTATGCGTTCTGATGTAGTTGGTGATGCAGTAGATAGTATGCTCTCTGTTCATAAAAACACTAAGTTTATTTACATGACTCCATCTGGAACTAAGTTTAATCAGAATATTGCCAGAGAATTATTAGAGTTTCCTCATATAACAATATTGTGTGGTCGATTTGAAGGTATTGACCAAAGGATAATTGATGCGTATACTCCTTATGAGTTAAGTATTGGAGATTATATACTTTCAGGAGGTGAGCCAGCTGCAATGGTGGTTCTTGATGCATGCATTAGACTTCTTCCAGGTGTAGTAAATAATACCGATAGTATTACTGAAGAAAGTTTTAATTATGGTGGTGGTGTACTTGAATATCCTCAATATACTAGACCTGAGCAGTGGAAGGGATATAAAGTACCTGAGGTTTTGTTATCTGGCAATCACAAAAAAATAAGTGATTGGAGGCAGAAGCAGTCTCATGTTATAACAAAAAAGCGTAGGCCTGAATTATTGAGTGGAGAGATAAATGACAAATTTACTTAAAAAATTTAACGAACAGCAAATGCAAGTGTTAGCTAAAGAAATACCAGAATTTCGTCCTGGCGATGATTTGAAGGTCACTTTTAAAGTAGTTGACGGTACAAGTGAACGTATACAGATATTTGAAGGTGTATGTATATCAAAAAGGAACCGCGGGTTACATTCTTCTTTTGCAGTCAGAAAAGTGAGCCATGGAGAAAGTATAGTGTCTCAGTTTTTTGTTTATTCTCCTGCACTGGTTTCAGTGCAAGTGACAAGAAAAGGAAAGGTTCGTAGAGCAAAACTGTATTATCTGTGCAAACTATTTGGAAAAGCTGCAAGGATCAAAGAGCGTACTACTTATGTTAAAAAGAAATCTAAGTAGATACAATAGGGAGTGATGTCAATTGTGTCATCTCAGAACTCTCTCTTGTCATCCCAGTGCGTGACACACAACTGTACGAACATTGTGTTTGCCTCCCGCTGTGGTGTCATCCCAGTGCTCCGACACTGGGATCCAGCATTCATTATTCTCCTTTTGGTTTGTGCTTTCATGGAAAATGTAAAAATTATTTGCAGGCAAAGCCTGCTGGATCCCAGTGTCAGCTACTTGCATGACAAAAAAGGGGAAAGTTTTTTCAAATCCTCGTGTAAAGAAAAGTAAATGAGTATAAAGAAAAAATTCCTTAAATTACTTCAGTCAAGGCGTGTACATGCTCGTATAAAAAGGAAAAATAAAAAGAACAGAGCGCTACGCTTTTGTTCTTTCACGGCACTAGTTATCTCACTTGGCTGTCCTGTGTGTATATTGTTGAGTATATTAGTTAACTCTTACAGTGCCTTAACAGTAACGAAAATTTTATTGCCAGTTGAAATAAATGCTGATCTTGCTTTGGCGAGTAATCCTAGTGATTTGCGGTATAAGTCCATTGGCTTACTCAACGATTCTTTACGTAAGGTGTTTGGAGGAACTGATTTTAAAGACGGTGACGAAATTTTAAGTCGTAATTCTTACAAAGAACTAGAGAAATTTTTTCGTAAGAAAGTAAAAGATAGTGGTGAATATGAGATCTGGTTTACCGCGTCAAGTATAATTAATTCAATAAATAAAGATAAATATTTGAATGATCGTTATGCTAAATTACTTGATTGGCTAAAAGAAAAGAGGAGAGTGAAAAAATTTTTTAATAAGTCTTTATTCCTTAAATCTGACTCTCGTGAACCTGAAAATGCAGGGATTTTAGGAGCGTTTATCGGTTCATTAATGACAATTATAGTGTGCCTAGCATTAGCATTACCAATAGGAATTATGTCGGGCATCTGTCTTTACGAATTTATGCCTAAAAATAGGCTAATGACTAATATTGTAGAAATTAGCATAAATAATCTTGCTGCAGTGCCTTCAATAATATTTGGTGTAGTAGGCTTAACTCTCTATCTTGGCATATTTGGGCTACCACGCTCTTCACCACTTGTTGGTGGAATGACTCTTTCATTTATGATGTTACCTAATATTATAATTGCAACAAAAAATGCCTTTGCGAATGTTCCTATTACGATAAAAGATGCAGCGTTTGCGCTCGGTGCACCTCACATCAAGGTGATATTAGATCACTCTTTACCGATTGCGTTACCAAGAATAATACATGGTACTGTGCTTGCAATTGCAAGGATTTTAGGTGAATCTTCTCCTTTACTTATGATGGGTATGGTGGCATTTATTGCTGATACACCTACGTCCTTTTTCGATCCGGCGACTGTTCTACCTGTGCAAATATACATATGGTCAAGCAATCCTGAAATTGCATTTGTTGAACTTGCTGCTATCGCAATTATAGCTTTATTATTGGTGTTATTTGCGTTAAATTTAGTAGCAAATTTTGTAAAAAGGAAATTCGAATTTTTTAATTTTTAGCAATTCATGAAAATCACAGTCCTATCTGGTTATGGCTTAAATTGCGAAAAAGAAACTGCATTTGCATTTATGGAATGCAGCAGAAAACTTGGTATTGGTAATGTTGAAGTAAAAATCGTTCACATTAACGATATCATAAATAATCCAGGTGAACTGAAATTAAGCAATATACTTGCAATTCCAGGGGGTTTTTCCTATGGTGATGACACTGGTGCTGGTAATGCGTTTGCTTTACGTATTAAAAACAACTTGTTGGATGAGTTTCAAGAGTTTTTATCTCAGGACAAGCTGATTATAGGAATATGTAATGGTTGTCAGATATTAGTAAAGTTAATTCCAGAATTCTCTAATTTAGCTTTAATCCATAATGATATAGGCAATTATCAATGCCGTTGGATTAGAGTGAGAGTTAATTCAAAGAGTAATTCTGTTTGGCTACGGGGTCTGAGTGAACTATATCTCCCTATTGCTCATGGGGAAGGCAAATTTTTTATGGATCAAGATATTTTGAACCAATTGATTGAGAGCAATTCCACCGCATTACGTTACATTGATAAAAATGGCAACTATGCTAACCTACAATTTCCTTACAATCCGAATGGATCTACATACGACCTAGCAGCTTTATCAGATAAAAGTGGAAGAGTGCTAGCTTTAATGCCCCATCCAGAAAGGGGAATATTTTTTACCCAGCAAGATAATTGGCCCCTTGAAAAAGAAAAGAGCAAGCGTTTAGGTGTTGCTGTGCCAAAATATGGCGATGGAATGCTTATATTTGAAAATGCACTGAAGTATTTTTGTTAAAATTTATTGATAGGGATTTATGGTCGAAATTATCCCCTGATATTGCAAAAAACTTGCTTGACAAGCCTTGCCAGTCCCCTTATCATGAAACTGAAGCTATTTATTTATCTTCTCTGTACAGATTAAATGACAAAAAAACTCACGTATCTGGCGTCCCATGTTTAATTTTTTGCACTATGTGCACCTTATGTCTTTATAAAATTTCTAGGTTTTTACCTAATATAAGCTGAAATACGCTTATAAAGCATTTAAAACATCAAAAAACGCCAACTTAAAAAATGGATAGTGAATAATTAGCTACCCTAGGGTTTCTTTTGCCTTTTTTTCTGTTTAGTAAATTTCTTAAACATTTATGACTAAAGGTTAGTTGCATTAAAAAGCAGCTAAATCGCGGTTATTAAGCGTTTAGAATAAAAAAACGCCATACTTGAAAGTATAATGTAAGTAATTAGCCAACCACGGGGCTTCTTTTGCCTTTTTTTTATTTGGTAAATTTCTTAATATTTATAGCTAAACAACAACCGTCATCCCGCTACTTATTAGCGGCTGAGATACCGCAGCAGTATGACGGTTCGCGGCGGCATAGTAATTCGTCATCCCGCTGCTTGTTAGCGGGATCTATGTTAAGGTATAGTAGGGGATCTATGTTAAGAGATACCGCGAATGAATCGCGGTATGACGGTGTAGATGATGGTTAAGTAATTCGTCATCCCGCTGCTTGTTAGCGGGATCTAGAGATACCGCAACGTCTCACCTATAGCCTTCAGTGCTCCTTTTTTTGTCATCCCAGCGTCACGCGTTGGTTTCAACATTATATCATGAACTTTCTAAAATTCATTGAACTGTGCTTTCAAACGGTGGTGCCGGGGTGTGAGTATAATGATTATCAGTATATAAAAGTCATAGCAGACAGACTTGAAGCGGCAAATGTTGGCAAAATGAGGCGAATAATATTCAATATGCCTCCGCGTTCAATGAAGTCCCTGTGCGCTAGTGTTGCGTGGCCCGCATGGATACTGGGAAATCAGCCAACTGCAAGAATAATAGTTGCAAGCTACTCTCGGCTGCTTAGCGAAAAGCACTCGCTCGATACAAGATGCATAATGCAGTCTAGTTGGTATAGAGAGCTGTTTCCAGAGGTAGAACTATCCAAAGATCAGAATACCAAATACAAATTTCAAACAGTGCAGAGAGGATACAGAATCGCAACGTCAGTTGGAGGGACGTTAACAGGTGAAGGTGGTGATTTCATCATCGTGGATGATCCACTGAGTCCCGCCCAAGCTTTGAGTGAAACGTTTAGAAAGCGTGCTACAAATTGGTTTGACCAGACTTTAGTAGCCAGGCTCAACAATAGAAAAAAAGGAGTAATTGTTCTTGTGATGCACAGGCTACATCAAGAAGATTTAACCGGGCACCTTCTCTCCAAACCGAAAAACATATGGAACCATACTTGTTTACCGATGATATCTGAAAATAAGGAGATTATCTATTCAATCAAAAAGCCAGCGCCTCCTTTTCTTGTTCCTGTCACCCGAGTAACTACAAATGAGTACAAAAGCTGGATTACAGCATCAAGTGCTAGAATGACACCACCCGTAATATTATACTCAAGAGAAGAAGGTCAGTTGCTATATCCCCTCGATGGAGGAAAAGAAGAAGTTGAGATGATAAAGGTTGAACTTGGAAGTTACGCTTTTGCTGCACAATATCAACAAAACCCTCTGCCACTTTCAAGTGGTATAATTAAACGAGAGTGGCTGAAGCGCTATAGAAATTTTCCTGACAATCTCTCGCATGTAACTCAAAGCTGGGACACTGCAGTTTCAACAAGCAACATGAGCAACTTTAGCGTCTGCACCACCTGGACAAAAGTGGGCAATAAATTCTATTTACTCGATGTATATCGCGCAAAGCTTGAGTATCCAAAGCTTAAAGAGCAAGTTCTGTCACTAGCTGCAAGATGGACACCGCACGCAATTTTAATCGAAGCAAAAACAAGTGGTCAGCAATTGGTGCAAGAGCTAAAGACAAACAGTGATTTACCAATTATCGAAATAGTACCACATGATGACAAACTCACTCGATTTTATCAAATTGTTCCGATTATAGAGTCTGGCAAGGTTTTTCTGCCGCACCAAGCAGTATGGCTGAACGATTTTGAGTATGAGACTTTAATGTTTCCTGAAACTCGACACGATGATCAAGTGGATAGTACCGTGCAATATTTGCAGTGGGTGAGAGATAGTAGCTCTAGGGTCGCAGCTTTACGGGCATTGTGATTTGAGTCTACCAGATCCAAGTAGTCAGCTACTTGCATGACACCCTGACAACCGTCATCCCGCTACGTGTTAGCGGGATCTAGAGATACCGCGAATGAATCGCGGTATGACGTAGAAGGATGATATCATCCCAGTGCTTGACACTGGGATCCAGTTTTCCATATAATCTCATCGAAAATGTTGTAACCACTTTCTATGCTAGTTTGCTTGCTCACAAGCAAACTTTCCTGGATCCAAGTAGTCAAGGCACTGGGATGACAAAGAAATAGGCACTGGGATGACAGGAGAAGGAGGCTACTTTCATGACACCATTCTTTTTTCTGGATCCAAGTAGTCAAGGCACTGGGATGACACCCTTTTGGATGGAAAGCTACTTGCATGACATCATCATAAAGTAAACCAGTGTCAGCTACTCGGATGACACCCTCTTGGATGGAGACCAGTGTCAGCTACTTTCATGACAAGAAGAGGGTACTGGAATGACAAAGTGGAGGGTCTGCTTCTGTCATCCTATGATAGCTAAAAAGACCTGGATTCCAGCGTCACGCGCTGGAATGACATTGTAGGGTGTTATCCGAGTCCTTTTTTTCGTCATCCGAGGACCGTATGACGTCATCCAAGTAGCGTGACTACTTGGATCTAGCGCTGAATTACCAATCCGCAGAAATTGGAACATCTGCTTCGCCTGGAATCTCAAATCGCGGTTGTGACATTACTTCCCTTACAGCATTTTGAAATCCTGTATCACTAGCATTGACATTCATTGCAACGCTTGTTTTGAAATTGTCATTGCTTGTGAGTCTAGTAAATATTGCATCCTCTGATGGAATTAGCCCTCTACTGTTTAAGAACTGTTTTGCTGTTTGTTCAGTTCCAACATTATACTCTGCTTTATCTGTGCTAGCTATGGCGTCCCCCAATTTATCCACTAAAATTGATTTGTCGCCGTCTTGTGCAGGAAGTATAGCTTCCGCGAAAGCTTTCTTGTTTGCTGCATCTGTAAGGTTGGAAGCATCGATTTTAGCAAACGCAGTATCTGCTACTGATTTAGTATAAACCTTCTTAGTATCATCAGTACCAACTGTTGCAAGAGCAGGAACTAGAACATCCACGACAGCTTTTTCTGCAACTTTTGTTCCAAGATCTGCAGTTTTAACAAAAGGATATTTATCAGCTAAGAAATCTTTTGCTATCTTTAAATTAGCAAGGTCTGTACCATACACTTTATCGTTAGCATCATTTTTAACCCTGTCCAAAGCTTCCCCAAGTTTATTTACTAAAATTGATTTTTTGTTATCTTCTGCAGGAAGTATAGCTTCCGCGAAAGCTTTTTTGTTTGCTGCCTCTGTAAGGTTGGAAGCATCGATTTTAGCAAACGCAGTATCTGCTACTGATTTAGTATAAACCTTCTTAGTATCATCAGTACCAACTGTTGCAAGAGCAGGAACTAGAACATCCACGACAGCTTTTTCTGCAACTTTTGCTCCAAGATCTGCAGTTTTAACAAAAGGATATTTATCAGCTAAGAAAGCTTTTGCTGCTTGATTGCTACTAGCACCATACACTGCATCGGCAGCATCAAGAAATCCTCCTAATTTATCCACTAGAGCTGATTTTTTATTGTTATCTTGTACAGCAAGTATTGCATCTGCTAAAGCTTTTCCTTTATCTGCTTGAGTTGAAATATTGGAACCATCAGTTTTAACAAATGCAGTATTTGCAGCAGTTTTAGTATAAACACCACTATTACCAACACCTGCTGCGAGCTTTTCTACTAAAGCATTTATAAAAGCACCGTCGTCTATGAGCTCTTGTTCTGTCTTAGCATTCAATTGATCACCTAACGCCATATCACACTCTCCGTTAATTATAAAAACCATAGCATGCATGAAAAAAGTATAATTTTCGTTAATGCTAGATTTTACATAAGTTTTTTTTGAGGTTTGTCGTTCCAGAATTCTTCTCTTGCTATCCCAGTCCCCTCTCCTGTCATCCGAGTAGCTGACACTGGGATCCAGTTTTCCATATAATCTCATCGAAAATGTTGTAACCACTTTCTATACTAGTTTGCTTGCTCACAAGCAAACTTTCCTGGATCCCAGTGGGCTTTGTTGCATAGCAGCAGAAAAATTAGTGATTACTGACAAAATTCATTATAAATAGCGATTTAACTGTTGAAGAAAAAATATGCCACAAAAAATGAGGGTCAGTAACCATAGCGAATATAACAAATTTCTAGAAAAAAGAGGAAATATTTTTCATTATATCAACGAAGCCATAGAAAAGTGGTACGAGAATGGTCCAAAAATACCAGGTGGCAACAATATTTATAGCGATAAAGTTGTAATTTTGGTGCACATAATAACTTGTTTATTTAGAATAGGCCTGAGGCAAACAGTTGGGTTTATAGCAGGATACCTTGAGCAAATTGGGAAAAATTTGCAAGTTATCAGCTATTCACAATCATCAAGAAGGTTTAAGAAACTCAATATTAAGATCAATGATTGCAGAAAATAATATGGAAGATATCGAAATTGCTATAGACAGTACAGGAATTAGTATATACAACAACACTCCTGGTCATAGCAAAGAAAATAGCGAAGATAGAAAGTATCGCAGCTATGAACAGACAAGAAAATTGCATGTAATGTTGAATACAAACAGCAAAAAAGCCATAGCTGTAAAATACAGTAACGGCTGATCACTATGGAGCTTGTGATTTGCTAAAAGAAGTCGATTTTCAGTATGTCATAAAAGTACTATATGCAGATAGGGCATATGACAGAGAAAAGCTCTATAAGCTGTGTAATCAATATGGTATAAAAACGAAAATTCCTCCGAAAAACAACGCAGCAGAGCATCCAAAGTTAGACTATATGGCTGAGAGAAATTCTGCAGTCAAGCTCATAAAGTCATATGATGAAGATGGTATAAAGAAGTGGAAAAAAGAGATGAGTTATGGAAAAAGATCTTATATAGAAGGTTTTTTCTCGCGATTAAAAAAGACATTTGGATTTAGTTTTAGGAACAAATCTGAAATGAATCGTGAGAGGGAACTGCTACTCAAATGTTATTTGCTTAACAAATTTACTGAAATAGGCATGGCTAAATTTGAGATAGCTTCATAAATTTATTGTGCGTTACCTACTATCCGAAGAGCGATGCAACAAAGCCATCCCAGTGTCAAGCACTGGGATGACACCCTCCTTGGCAAACAATGTTCGTACAGCTATGTGCGTGACGCTGGCGCTGGAATCTAGAAAAAAATAGATCCAAGTAGTCAAGCTACTTGGATGATACTGACTGCTAATTTTTTATGCAAGAGGTCCAATCATTCACCGTTCTTGCAAGTGATAGCACTCTCACTTCTTTTGCACCGGAGTTTAAAATTTCCTGAGAGCAAGATCTTACAGTTGCTCCGGTTGTTACCACATCATCAACTAATATCACGATTTTATTTTCGATAATTTTCTTGTTGCTTGTTTTAAAAGCCTTCTTTAAATTTTTTTCACGCTGTTTAAGTGAAAGACCAGCTTGAGGCGCAGTATGGCGAAGGCGTTTTATTGCAAATGGCGTATAGGATAAATTGGACAACTTACTCAATTCTTTTGCAAGCAGTGCTGCTTGATTATATTTACGTTTAAACAAGCGCATTTTATGTAACGGTATAGGAATTATGATCTCTGCGTTCTGAAATGTATCCTGATTAGCTTGGTGTATCCACTTTGCATAGATTTTTACGTAATTCAAATTATCAAAAAATTTGAAATTTATAATCATGTTTCTACTATGTTGATCATAAGCAAAAACTGATCTTAATACTTTAAACGGTGGAGGATTGATGATGCACTTACCACACGTATAAATATTGTCTGAGATTACTACGCCACAAACATTGCAGTAATGCTTAGTTAGAAAATTGATTTTTTTGTTGCATTCACTACACAGATTAAGATTTTCATCAATGATACATTCGCAACTTACGCATACGCTTGGAAATATGAGATTTGTAGCTTTTTTTAGTAAGAGAAGGTTCACAACTCATTAAATATATTATAAAATAATTTATATAGTATAGCTAAAGTAACTTAAGCTTACACTCTTTCACTTTTTATTCCATTTCAATATAGTTCATGCTGCTGAAAAGCAGAACTTATAACTCAGTTTGTGGTATACCATTGACTGAAGTAGTCTTTGAATTATCCTTAGATAAAAATTGATGTTTTTCTGGCTTCTGTACTTCACTCAACTTACTTTGCACTTTGTCACAAGCCCACACAAGTGGCGTTATGATTGACGCGGCAGCCCAAATGATAGCAGCGCAAGCATAACTTACAATCTTGTTAAATACTCTAGCTACTGCATTAGCACAATCTTGCCCCATTTCTAAAAATATGTTTGAATAATTAACGAATGATTTTGTATCCGTTTTAAAACAATAGTCCCCTGTTATTTTTGACAATAACTTGACTGGAAAGTATGACAAACATGCCACTATCAAAAATAAAGGTTGCAATATTATGTTGGCTGCTAAAACAGCACCCAGTGTACACAATGAATACACTCCCTCTGCTCTGTGGCCCACGTATTCACATTTATCATTATCTTGATAATACTTGTTATAATTGTCTTTACTCTCAACTCCACAAATTACATCTTTCACAGGTCCTAGCACATTATCAACGTAACGTACAGATTTATAGAAACTATTTTCTGGAACTATAGTACTTCCCAAAGTAAATGATAAAGGTATAATAAGCTATTTGAGTTATAATGGCGTATAGTGTGGATTTAAGGGAAAGGGCAGTATCGATGATAGAAAAAGGGAAGTCAAAGGTTGAGGTGGCAGAGCTTTTGGAGATAGGAATAGCAACTCTGTACCGCTGGTTAAGAAAGAAAGCCGCTGGTGAAAGCCTAAGGCCATCGAAAAACGGCAGCTTTATTCGAAAAATAGACCCAAAAATACTCGAAGAATATGTTAAAAAGAATCCAGATCATACGCTGGCAGAGATGAAACAAAATCTTGGATTTGGAATAAATTCAATTTGGTATAGGCTGAAACAGCTAAGAATTACTTTAAAAAAAAGTTACACTATATCAAGAGCGCAATCAAGAAGATAGGCAGCGATTTACCGATAAAATCTCAAAAATAGACCATTCCAGCATCTTATATATAGATGAAGCAGGAGTTGATAATAGGTTATACCGAGAGTATGGACGTGCTCCAATAGGAAAGAAAATTTATGCAGATATTCCAGGAAGAAAACGAGAGAGAATCAGTATAATAGGCGGGTGGATTGGAAAGAGATTTATTGCACCAATGACTTTCAAAGGTGGGTGTGACAAAGAGGTATTCAATACATGGTTAGAGAAGATGTTATTACCTAAATTGCCACATGGTACTACAATAGTTATGGACAATGCCACATTCCATAAAACTCCCAAAACAAAGGAGTTAATAGATAATGCTAGATGCCGTTTGCTCTATCTACCAACATATTCACCAGATTTGAACCCTATAGAGCATTGTTGGAATACCATCAAAAGCCGCCTCAGACCTTTAATGCATAAATATACAGACTTACAACTTTTGGTTGGTAATACCATAATGGAAATTTATCATTCATTTTAGAAAATACTATAGTGTGTTATCTTCTGCTTTCTTAGCAGGTACAACTCCATATTCAACGTACCTTCTAAAGTATCGATATACTGACATTCTTATCTCCAAATCATAAATATGCAACCTAGCCTAATATAATTAAGAAATAGTTTATAATAAATACGTTTTAAGATACCTGCCTGTAACACTTTCTGGAATTTTTACCACTTCTTCTGGAGTTCCAGTAGCAATCACTTCTCCGCCTTTTATTCCGCCCTCTGGTCCGATGTCTATTATATAATCTGCAGTTTTTATAACGTGCAAATTGTGCTCGATAACTATAACAGTGTTTCCCAGATCGACTAATCTATGGAGTATTTTTAGTAAGTTATTTATATCTTCAAAGTGTAATCCAGTTGTTGGCTCATCAAGAATATACAATGTTCTTCCGGTAAATCGTTTTGATAGCTCCTTGGACAGCTTTATTCGTTGTGCTTCACCCCCAGACAACGTTGTTGACGACTGTCCGAGTTTTATATAGCCAAGCCCCACTTCCTGCAAAGAAATCAACTTTTCTTTTACCATTGGAAGGTTTTCAAAAAAATCACAAGCTTGATCTATCGTCATATCAAGGACATCAGAGATTGATTTTTCTTTATAAGTAACTTCCAATGTTTCCCGATTATACCTTCGCCCTTTACATTGCTCACACTTCACATAAACGTCCGGTAGAAAATGCATCTCTATCTTTAAGTGCCCATCACCTTTACAAGCCTCACACCTTCCCCCTCTGGTATTAAATGAAAACCGGCCTATATTATATCCCCTTGCTTTTGACTCCGAAAGACCTGCAAACCAATTTCTTATATGAGTGAACATACCAACATATGTTGCTGGATTTGACGCAGGAGTTCTACCAATTGGCGACTGATCAACTTCTATAACTTTATCTATATATTCAAGGCCTTCTATTCTATCACACTGACCATACCTTGCAGACGAATGATGTATCTTATGTGCTGAATATTTATATAACGTTTCTATGACTAAACTTGATTTTCCCCCTCCTGATATTCCAGTAACACAAATAAGATTCCCTATAGGAAATTTAACGTTCACATTTTTTAAGTTATTTTCACATGCATTTATTACTTTTATGAACTGAGTTGCTTGCTTTCTTCTCCTTGGAATTAAAATTTTTTTCTCTCCACTCAAATATTGCCCTGTTATGCTCCCCGAATTTCTTTGCACCTGGTCTGGTGTTCCTTCTGCAACAACTTTTCCACCATTTACGCCAGCTCCAGGACCAATATCAATCGCATAATCAGCAGCCATTATTGTATCTTCATCATGCTCAACAACGATTACAGTGTTACCCATGTCTCTTAAGTTTTTTAGTGTGGCAATTAACCGATCATTATCACATTGATGAAGGCCTATCGAGGGTTCATCAAGCACGTACAGCACTCCTGTTAAACCAGAGCCAATTTGTGAAGCAAGTCTGATCCTCTGACTCTCACCGCCAGAGAGAGTGCTAGATTCTCGATCAAGCGTTAGGTAATTCAACCCTACATTCTTTAAAAATGCTAGCCTCTTGATTATTTCATTTAATATTTTACTTGAGATTTGCTTCTGTTGTTCTGTGAGCTTGTCTGGCAAATTTTCAAACCATTTAAGGGATTCATCGATGCTGAGCCCTGATATTTCACCTATATGTTTGCTATCAATTTTTACTGTAAGCGCTTCTTTTCTCAATCTATAGCCAGTGCATTCTCTGCAGTGAGTAACAGAGCAATATCGCTCAACAAGCGTTTCATCATAATCCATCTGGTTTTCTAAGATACTGACCAAACCTTGAAATTTACCGAAGCCAAAGAGTATCATATCTTTTACTTCTTGATCTATGTTCTTCCACGGAACATCAAGGCTAAATTTACAATTTTCAGCCAGTGATAGAATTGCACTTTTTAAAAATCCATAACCTGTGTGCACTTGACGGAACATTGATCCCACTGGCTTTAAAGCGCTTTCAGATATTGAAAGAGTTTCATCTGGCACTATCAGCTTCACATCAATAGCCAGCTTTTTACCAAGCCCATTACACGAACCACATGCACCGTAAGGGCTGTTAAAAGAAAATAATCTTGGTTCTATTTCCTCAAGAGTGAAACCAGACTCGGGGCATGCAAAATTCTCTGAAAAAGTCAGAATTTGACCATTTTTATACTCGGAATTATGGTTGTCAGGTAGGTTTACTATTTCTACATACATTAGACCATTACCAAGTTTTAGTGCGGATTCTATACTACTTGGCAGTCGATTTCCTATATCGCCCAATATTGATATTCTATCTGCAACCACAAAAATGTCGTGTTTCTTGTTCTTATCGAGTTTAGGCAAGTCATCTACATTGTACACTTCACCATCTATTTTGAACCTTACGTAACCTTGTCTTTTAATTTCCAATATCTCTTTAAGATGTTCTCCCTTTCTACCACGCACAACAGGGGCAAGTATATATATCTTAGTTTCTAAAGGTAACGCAATTATAGTATCTACAATTTGAGACACCGTTTGTTTTGTTATTGGTAATCCAGTTGCAGGTGAATAAGGAACTCCTATTCGTGCATATACTAAGCGCAAGTAATCGTAAATTTCGGTAACAGTTCCAACTGTTGACCTTGGATTTTTTGAGATCGATTTCTGGTTGATAGATATTGCAGGAGAGAGACCTGTAATCGACTCAACATCTGGTTTATCCTGAATGTTGAGAAATTGACGCGCGTAAGCTGACAGGCTTTCAACGTACCGGCGTTGGCCTTCTGCATAAATCGTATCAAATGCAAGGCTAGACTTGCCAGAACCACTTAGCCCAGTTATAACAACTAGCTTATTTTTCGGTATATTGACGTCTACACCTTGCAGATTATGTTCCCTTGCGCCCTTAACTCTGATAAAATCGTCCATATTATACCATATAGCGTATTAACCATTATAGCCTCAAAATACGTGAATTTATAGTGATATATTGATTTTCTATTGATTTTTTCAACTGTTACGGAAAATTAAGCAGCGTTTGATAAATCGTCATTCCGCTACTTGTTAGCGGCTGAGATACCGCGACGGTATGACGGTTAAGTAGGCCAGTGCCCCTATGATGTCATCCCAGTGTCAAGCACATAGCTGTACGAACGTTGTAGTTTAGGAGCAATTCCCACCAGTGGGCCAGTGCCCAGACACTGGTTCTATGCAACTTAATTAAAAACGTTTGTTTTAGCGTAAGACAACTACCTTTAGCTCATCAGCTCAGTTATAAGCAAAATTTCTGGATTCCAGACTGGAATGACACCATTTGCTGTGCAATTTACCTTCAAAAATGAATGTTCGTACAGCTATGTGTCAAGCACTGGGATGACACCATTCTTTTTTCTGGATTCCAGTGTCTGGGCACTGGAATGACACCCCCCTGATAGGCTCAAATCATAGTGTTTGTACAGTTGTGGGTTTAGGCTACCTATAAATTCTAAACTGTTGTTACGTATTAGGACCACCAAATACACCCCCAGGACCCAAAGTCAGTTTAGCTATATCAGAAAACAGGTTATGTGGAAATCTTAAAATACTTCTTGTTCGCCAAGCAAAATAAATACATTCCTACAAACAAGCAGATGCTCAATACTGACACATAAGAAAACTTAAAAATTAAATCTCTAATGTATATTGATAAGCATTTACCTGCAGAAAATTTGTATAGTAATCCAACACATACAACGGCACTATCAACCACTGATGCTATAATTAAAGTAATGAAATTTGCCATATGAAAATTCAACTTGGACTTCAATTTTTCAAAAATAATTATGCTTGAGAGAAGAGATACTAAAATTGCAGTATATGAAATCAATATCATCAAATTAAAACTTTGCAATTTAAAAACACAACATAGCGTTGTACACACCATTAAGCTGTACGTAGCTTTGCTTCTGCCATAAAATTCAACCATTGAATTTACAACTAAAGCAGCTCCCACAAATAAGGCAGCACATATCATCAATTTATTTGCAGTGTTGAGTAAAGAAAGACTGATAAACAGGAGTATCGATAAAATAGACATAATTACCTACCCAAAATTAATAACATACATTCATTCTAAATAAACATTACATATAGTAAAAGAGTTATTTAGCATAATAAGAAAAATATTTTATATTAGCATGCCACATCTTTCAGATCTACTTTTAAAACATCCTTTATGTTTAGCACCTTTTTCTCTGTTACTTTGCCAATACATGAATAAACTGCACCTTCAAACAATTCTTCAAACCTCTTCTGATTTTGTGGTGCAATAGTAACCAAAATTCTACTTTGCGATTCAGAAAACATTATTATCTTGTTTATTATGTCTGTATTTTGTATTTTTCCTATTGGCACTAGTGAAAGATCGATTTCAGCACCAAGGTCTCCTGCAATTAGCGATTTTGCCAGAGCAATAACTAATCCGCCTAAGTTTGGTGCAATTGCAGAGGCAATTATGCCATCTTTTATTGCCTGGTTGTAACGCTCATACAACTTCCTAGCGCTCTTTGCATCAACTTTTGGTACGTTGTTATTACCTATTCCACTATATAACTGATATTCAGATCTACCAAGTTCATCAAGTGTTTCTCCAAGCACATATATCAAGTCCCCTGGCATTTTTACATCAAGCGATACCGCATTTTCAATATTTTCTATAATTCCAATTGCTGAGATGAGTAATGAAGGTGGTGCAGAGATTATCACTTTCTCGCCATTTTCATCATATCCCTTGAAGTCATTGAACATACTGTCTTTTCCGGATATGAATGGTGTTTTAAATGCAGTTGCGAAGTCGTAACAAGCCTCTGCAGCTTTCTTTAGTTGCCACAACCTTTCTGGATTATAAGCATCACACCAGCAAAAATTGTCGAGCAACGCTAGATGATTTATATTTCCTCCTGCGGCTACATAGTTGCGTATCGCGGTGTCAATTGCACATGCTGCCATGTGGTAGGTGTCAATTTCTCCATAACTTGAGCCAAATCCTTGCGATTTTACAACACCTTTATTTGAAGAAAGAACAGGCCTTGAGACAATAGCTTCGCTGCACATTCTTCCCTTGCCTTGCAGTGGTTTTAACACTGACGATCCTTGAACCTCATGATCATATTGCACCACTATGAACTCTTTACTGCAAATGTTTGGTCTGCTTAACATTTCTTTTAATTCAATTTCTAAAGAAGGCGAACTTGTTGTCATTCCAGCGCGTGGCGCTGGAAGCCCCTTAGACCACGGCTTTGTCTGTAAATGCATTTTAGGATTACCATCATGCAGAAATTCAGTTCCGATATCCATTATTACTGTCCCTTTAGGACATTTAACAACGGCTTTACCACTCTCATTAAACTCTCCAATCACACAAACCTCCACATCATGTTTTTTCATGATTTGCTTAAACATAGGGAGATTTTCTTCTGGCACTGCTAAGGTCATTCTCTCTTGTGATTCTGATATCCATATTTCCCACGGAGCCATACCATCGTTTTTAAGGAGAACCTTGCTCAAATCAACTTCAAATCCGTCTTTTCCCATTTCACCAATAGACGACGACAGCCCACCTGCTCCATTGTCCGTTATTGCATTATAAAGACCAAGATCTCTTGCTTTTATGACGGCATTGGATAGTTTTTTTTGTGTTATAGGGTCACCAATTTGCACAATCGTTGAAGGGCTGTTTCCCGACAAAGCCTCTGAGGAAAACGTTGCGCCGTGAATTCCGTCCCTTCCAACTCTTCCACCAATAATTACGATTTTATCGCCATTTTTTGGTCCTTTAATGTGAGAAGGTGCGTTATTTATGTTGCGCGGAATAATTCCGACACTGCCAACAAAAACCAGCGGCTTGCCACAAAATCTATCGTCAAAATATACCGATCCAAGTTGTGTTGGAATACCAGAGCAATTACCAGCAACATTAACACCATGGATCACTTTTTTCATTATATATTTTGGCGGTAAGATCTCATCAGTGCGCTCTTTATCCCTATAAAATTTGCCTTTTGCTTCTTTGGCAAAGCAAAAGTAATAGGTATTCATTATAGGCTCCGCGCCTTTCCCGAAACCAACTATATCACGATTTACTCCAAGTACCCCAGTCATTGCTCCACCAAATGGATCAAGAGCTGAAGGGCTATTGTGGGTTTCAACTTTATCTACAATCAAGTAATCGTCATCAAAAATTATTCCTCCTGCGTTGTCAGAGAAAACTGACACACATATGTCAGAATTTATCTCACGCGTTGCACGCTTAATATAGTGAGCATATAGACCGTCTTTTATTTCATCAATAGGGGAGCAAAAAATATTGTGTTTACAATGTTCAGACCAAGTCTGTGCCAGAGACTCAAGTTCGATATCATATGGATTTCTGCCAAGTTTATTGAAGTAATCCTTTATATCCTTCATTGCTGCAAGGGAGAGACCTAAAGTGCCATTGCCATCGATTCCATCTCTACTAATTTTTTCAAGCTCTTGGTCACTTACATTGAGGTCAACAGACTTAGCCCCATTACTACTTGATGTCATCCCAGTGCTCTCTTCTGTCATCCCAGTGCTTGACACTGGGATCCATTCTTTTTTTTCCTGGTCACGCGCTGGAATGACACCGGAGTGGGTATCTCCAGCTCTCCCTTCTGTCATTCCTGTTTCCCCCTCTGTCATTCCAGTGCTTGACACTGGAATCCAGTTTTCATTATACAATTGCTTGAAGTTTTCTGGATCCCAGTGTCTGGGCACTGGGATGACACCTTTTAATTTACCGTAATGCCTCCAATAGCAATTGCCGTTTTCTTTATAAACAAGAATGCAATACTCAGTGATAGGATTAAATTCTTGTTTTATATCATCTTCAGTTGCTTGACTTAGAATCAATTTTGAACTTCTTGCTTTTATACAAACATTTTCATCAATGTAGTCCTTGTTTATTAAATATTCTCTAACAATTTGTTTCACTGTGTTGCCTACATTATCGGTCATGCCAGGTAAGAAGCTTATTTCCAAGCCCCACTTTGCTTGTGGTTCTATGAAATCATACGGAACTTCTTCAAGGTTTTCATTGTAGGAATAATAACGGCAGTCTTGTATGACTTTATTATAAAATAGCCCGCAAATTTCTTCATATAATTTGGATGGTAATCCTTTGCGTATGTAAATCGAGTAAACGTTGACTAACCATCTGCGGCCAATTTGCTCGCATTTATTTAAAACTTCTATTCTAATGTTTGCCATGTAATGTTATAAAAAATTTTAATATATAATAGCATACAAGCACGTTTATATTTTGAATAATTTCTATACAATAAAATATTGTATTAATTGTTACTGTTAGTGGGAAGAGTTTTTACCGTTAATGTGGATGAATCTCTTTTTGATGTGCTGGTTCAGCACATATTTTCTGAATATGAAAGAGAAAAAATTCCTGAAGTAAAAATCATACTTCCTTGCAAGAGGGATGTGATAGCGCTGCTGAGTGCATTCAAGAATCATAACGCTAAAAAATGCATAATTTTGCCAGAGATAGTTTCGCTAGAGAATATTGATGAGGAAGATTTAATATTAAATCTTGATAGGGTTAAAGTTATCAAGCCAACAAAAAGGACACTGCTACTCATTCAATTCATATTGGAGTGGAATAGAAAAAATAATGATAATTTTCCAATTGATTTAGCTTATAGCCTGCCATCACTGCTTGATAAAATTCAATCTACCCAAACAACGGATTGTTATCAATTTGATGAACATTCAAAAAAAATAGAGAATTTCATAAGCTTACTCACTGAGACTTGGAGTAAAACTTTAAAAGATTTAGAAGTAGTAGATATATTAAAACATAAGAGTGATTACATAAACAATATGATAATCTCTTTACAAAAAGACCAACATATAATCTTTGTTGGAATTGGAAAGGATAAGTCGTTAATTAAGGCTATATATGACCTGCCGTTTGGAGAAATAATTTTGCCTAACCTGAATTTGAAAATTAAAGAGAAAGACTGGAAATTGCTTGATAAAAAACACTATCAATATTGTCTGAAAGATCTGCTAGGTTATTTAAGTATAGGCAGAGAGGATGTAAGTTTTCTGCCAGAAGCGTGTTCTCCAGTGCCCAGACACTGGGATCCAGAAAACTTAACTTTAAATGAGCGCACCAGGTGGCTGTATAATGAAAACTGGATCCCAGTGTCAAGCACTGGGATGACAGAAGAAAGGGCGGGGATAACAGGAAGTCCTGAGGAATATCTAGATTACGTCTTTGATACAACTGCCGATCTAAGCAAAGTTAGTAGTGGACATGTTGGCAATATTGAAGTCATCACTTGTGATTCCAGAGAGGAAGAAGCACAAGTGACATCATTAATTATAGAAAATGAAGGTTATGAAAACATTTCTTTGGTCGTCTTTGATAAATTACTTGCAGCTCGTATAGCATGTTTATCAAGGCAACACAGTGCCATACCGGAAAATTACCCTTATATAACGCTTCTGCTTTATAGTATCGAAGTTTTGACCTCAAATTGGAGCAGTGTGTCATTACTTTCGCTCCTTAAACATAGGCTAGTGACTTTTGGTTACACTCAAGAAGAGTACACTCGGATTTTATCTGAATTTGAAATAGAGATATTACGCAACTTTAGTACAAATGGCCTGAGCGATATTATAAATGCTATCAATGCCCATAAAAAGCTAAAACATAAAGAAGATATATTACTTATTATCAATAAGTTAGAGGCTATATTTAATCCTTTGCTTAATTCTATAAATTACTCTATTTCTGATGTGGTAGCAACTCATTTGCAGTGTATTAATATATTATCTGGTATAAATTTTTCAGAGCTAAATAGTGAAATAGGTAATTTCACCTGTAATTTCTTGAATGCATGTGAGGGTGTAGAAATTAAGTGCTCCTTAGAGTTATATAGCCAAATTCTGACCTTATTTTTAGAGAAAGAGTTTTTCTCTGTAGCAAGTGACTTGAATAAATTCAGCTTATATCACAACAAAGTTGTAATACTTGCTGGATTTAATGAAGCGCCAAGCTTTCAAAATCCGCTTTTGAATGCATTTACGAGAGAAAAATTTAATCTTCCTGCCGTGCAAGAAGAGCAGGGGTATTTTTTTTATACTTTACACAATTTGTTTTGTGCAAGTAAGGTTTATATTACAAGATCGCTAAGCCATAGAAAGCCAATTCTATTGCAGCGTTTGGAAATTCTGCTCAAGGAGGGGAAGCAGCCGTATCGTGATTGGCTAAGGATATTAAATACGCCTGAATGTATTGTTCCATGTACTCAGCCTATGCCAAAACCTCAAACCGAAGTTAGAAAAGAAAAAATGCAGGTGATGTCTTGCAGTGCAATAGAAAAGCTAATTCGTAATCCTTATTCATTTTACGTTGAATATATACTGGGTCTTAAACAATTAAGAGACTTGAATTTTAAGCCATCGATATTGGAATTTGGCACTATGGTACACAACATTCTTGCAAGATATTTACGCAACAAAAAATCTCCAATGAGCATTGCACGAGAAGCATTTTCGACTAGTCAGTTTAATTTTTCAAATATGTGGTGGGTAAGACTACAAAAGATAATTCAATCTTTTGTCGAATTTGATGAAACTCGAAGCAATTATGTTGAGTTGGAAAAGAACTTTTCCTGTCCGATATTTCATATTCCAGCGCGTGACACTGGTTCTTGTGATCAGTATGAAACTGCTTGGATGACAAATAAGCCACAAGAAATTTCACTGATAGCAAGATGTGATAGAGTTGAGTATCTACCAAGTGGGCAAGTGGCAATTATAGACTATAAGCTTGGTACACCACCTTCCAATGAAGAAGTAATGTCGGGATTTTTTCCGCAATTAATTTTACAAGCCTTAGCGGTAGAACATATAACAAAAAGAGAAGTCTCAGAACTTGCTTATTGGAAACTTGATTATGATAAAATAAAAGTTATTTCTATACAAAATTATAGATACAAAATGCAAGAATTAAAAAATGATCTGCCTGGTTTTTTATCTAACTATTTAAGTAATTCCACACCCTTTATTGCCTCTCCATATTTTGATAAATTCCTGAGATTTAACAGCTATAAACAGCTAGAAAGGGTAGGAGAGTGGTTGTAAATGGTGTCATCCGAGTACCTGACACTGGTTTCCATCCAAAAGGGTGTCATCCCAGTGCTTGACACTGGGATGGCTTTGTTGCATCACACTTTATGAGATGGTGATTTATGGTAAATTCATGTAACTATCTCAAATTTAGCCATACCAATATCAGTGAATTTATTAAGCAAATAGCATTTGATTAGCAGTTCTTTTTCTCGATTTATCTCAGATTTATTCCTAAAACTAAATCCGAATATTTGCTTTAATCTTGAGAAAAACCCTTCAATATAAGATCTTTTCCCATAATTTACTTCTTTTTTCCATTCTTTCATGCCATCTTCACCGTATAATTTTATTAACCTAATAGCAGCATTCCTGTTAGACATATAATCTATTTCTGGATGTTCTGCCGCATTGTTTATTGGTGGAATTTTTGTCTTTATATCATATTCGTTACACAACTTATAAAACTTGTGCCTATCACATGCTCTATCTGCATATAGTGCTTTTATGGCATGCTGAAAATCAACTTCTTTTAGCAAATCACAAGCTCCATAGTGATCAGCCGTTACTGTATTTTACAGCTATGGCTTTTTTGTTGTTTATATTCAACATTACGTGCAATTTTCTCGTTTGCTCATAGCCACGATATTTTCTGTCAGTGCTATTTTCCTTGCTGTGTGTTGTTGTATATACTAATTCCTGTACTGTCTATAGCAATTTCGATATCTTCCATATTAGAGGTTGTCCGGAAACAAGTAAAAGGCTATAATATCTGAAATTTTAGTACGGGGTAAAGATGAGAAAAAAGTATCCAACAGATCTAAGCGAAAGGGAATGGGCAAGAATAGAAAAACACTTCAGAGTATCATACAAGAAAGGAGGAAGGCCGCCAAAGTATAGCAAAAGAGAAATATTAGAAGCAATTTTCTATGTATTGCGTACAGGGTGTCAATGGCGGTATTTACCAAATGATTTTCCGCTATGGAAGACTGTGTATGAGCAGTTCAGGCAATGGAAGAAGCAGGGAATTTTTGAGAAAATGAATTATGAAATTACAAAATATAGTAGAAGAAAAATAGGAAGGAATGAGCAGCCGAGTGCCTGTATAGTAGATAGTCAATCTGTAAAGACTACAGAAAAGGGGGGATCAAAGGCTATGATGGAAGTAAAAAAGTAAAGGGTAGAAAAAGGCATATAATTACAGACACTCAGGGTTTTATACTAGGTTGTTACGTAGGCGCTGCTAACGAAAATGATAGAGATGGTATTAAAATAGCATTAAACAATATGAGAACAAAATATACTAAAGTTAAAAAAATGTGGGCTGACATGGGATACCAAGGAAGAAATTTAAAGAATCACATAAAGGAAGAATATGACATAGATATTGAAATTGTTAAAAGGCCTCCATGTAGATTTTGGGTGCACAAAGATACGCCACCTGAGCTACTACCAACAAGAGAACAAGGGTTTAAAGTACAGCCAAGAAGATGGGTTGTAGAAAGGACTTTTGCTTGGGTTAATAGGAATAGAAGGCTATCGAAGGAGTATGATTTACTCACAACATCCACTGAGAATTTCATATACCTAGCTATGAGTAGGGTTATGTTAAAGAGGGAATATGCTTGAATTTACTAGTTTCCGGACAACCTCTTATAGCTCTTTCCATAAAAGTCCGGATGTGATAGGATAAGGGTAGATGATGATAAGGAGGTTGAATGCCAGCAGCATATAGTTATGATTTAAGAAAAAAAGCAATGGAAGCGCTAGACGAAGGAGAAAGCAGAGAAACAGTGGCAGCAAGATTTAAGATTGGACGAACTACTTTATGGGAGTGGCAGCAAAGAAGAAAAGAAACAGGAGACTTTCAATCAAAAAAACTTGGAAATGGGGGTTACAATCACAAAATTACCGACTGGGATACCTTTGCCAAATTTGCCAGAGAACACGGAGGAAAGACTCTATCGGAAATGGCTAAACTTTGGAACAACGTTAGTATCCAAACGATCTATCGAGCCCTTAAAAAAATTGGATTTACGCGCAAAAAAAGACATATGGATACAAGGAAAGAAACGAAGAAAAACGTGCTGAATTTTTGAAAATTATAGCGACAAAAGAACCTAAAAACTTAGTGTATATAGATGAGTCTGGCATTGATAACACCGAAGACTACCCCTACGGATATTGCCAGAAAGGACAGCGGTTTTATGCCTTAAAATCTGGAAAGAAAACTCAACGAATCAGTATGGTTGCAGCCTTAAGTGGAAGAAAGATAGTTGTTCCGTTAACCTTTGAAGGCCACTGTAATATGGATGTTTTTAATGGATGGGTTGAGCAATTTTTGACACCGATCTTGGAACCTGGACAGACTGTCATTCTTGACAATGCTACTTTTCATAAGTCTGATAAGATTATCGAGCTTGCTAAAGGGGTTGGTGCAGAAATTTTGTATCTGCCGCCTTATTCTCCAGATTTCAACAAAATTGAGCATCATTGGTTTGCTATAAAAAACAGAGCCAGGAAAAACATTCCTCTATTCGAATCCTTTCGTCGTGCTGTTGATTCTGCCTTCCTATGACCTGTTCGGACTATTATGAGAAATGCTATACTACATAAGGCCTAATTTCCGGAAGATCAACTTTTTGGTGAACATAAGGTTTTTCGCATATTACAAGCTCTCCTCCGCATTCGCAAATATTAGGCAACTCTATTTTTACTACTTTATCCGCTTCCATTGTAGCATGAAAATTTCCTTTATGCCCAACCTGATCGCCAACATTCCTTTCGCTTTTTGGCTTATCCTTTTTTGTTTTGTACAATTCTTTAGAGCTCGGTAGAGATGAATTTTTCGAGTTTAAACCAAGCCTTTCCTTTAATTCAGCGTTCTCTATCTTTAAAGCTTTATTTTCTGCTTTTAAGTTTTCTATCTCTGCTTTCAGTTTTTCTATTTTTTGCTGTAAATTTTTGCAAAGTTCTAAAAGGTTTACCACATTACCTCACTTTTGCTCTATGATTATCTTTTTAGATCACTTTGTCTACCTTATTCTACCACTCCGCTGAACGGATACCTTGGGTTAGCTATAGCTAACACCACAATTGTACTAACATTGTGATTTGAGAACAACCTTCACCAGAAAGGGTGTCATTCCAGTGTTAAGCACTGGAATGACGAGAGGTAACGCAAGAAGTTTACTCTTAATAAAAACCTGATGATGAATCATTATTACCAAATTTCGGCCTATTTCTGTTGCTGAAACCAGAACGAGGACGAGGAGGCCTCTTATGGTGACTTCCTCCAGGTTTTCTACTAAATGAATTATTGTAATAATTATCCCTGTCATTTGGACCATCTTTCCTTTCCTCGTTGTAAAGCTCACCTTCAAAAAACTCTCCCGTCTCTTGGTCAACCCGACGTCTTGACAACTTTGGACACCCACCTTTTTCGAAGTCAATTACTAGTGCTTTGAAAGTATCATCTTGTTTAAGTACGCTCTCTATAGAATCTATATGTTCATTAGCTACTTCACTTATGTGCATTTTTCCTTTTCTGCCATTAAGAAATTCAAGCTCTACAATAGACTTCTCTATTCTTACAACCTTGACATCAACTATAGAACCTTGTTCTAGTTCTGTTATTGAATCAATCATCATACTCTTTGCAATTTCAGCTTCAGTGCCACTCGTAGCAAAAACAGAAACTTTACCATCATCTCCTATTTCAATTTTTGCATTACTTCTTTCACACACACTGCGTATATTTTTCCCCTTAGAACCTATAGCAGCAGAAATTTTGTCTTTATCTATGTAAAATGATAACATCCTTGGTGCATGGTCTTTGACATCATCACTGTGTTCTGAAATCACTGCATTCATTTTTTCTAAAATATGTAATCTTCCAGCTTTTGCCTGTTCTAAAGATTTTTCAACAATTTCAAAGCTTATACCAGAAATTTTCATGTCCATTTGTAGCGCCGTAACCCCTTCACTAGTTCCTGCTACTTTAAAGTCCATATCACCAAGATAATCTTCATCACCAAGTATATCGGAAAGTATTACATACTCGTCTTTATCTTTGATGAGACCCATAGCAATTCCAGCAACAGGGGCCTTTATTGGCACACCCGTATCCATTAAAGCAAGAGAAGTCCCACAAACTGTTGCCATAGAAGAAGAACCATCAGACTCCAAAATTTCGGACACTACTCTTATTGTATAAGGAAATTCAGACTTATCGGGTAAAACAGGATGAATTGCTTTCCAAGCAAGTTTGCCATGACCGATTTCTCTTCTTCCTGGTGCACGCGCAGCAGAAGTTTCTCCAACAGCAAATGAGGGAAAGTTATAATGCAACATGAAATGCTCACGTCTATCCCCTTCAATATCATCCACAATTTGCTCATCTTGAGTGGTGCCAAGAGCAGTAACAACCAGTGCCTGAGTATTGCCTCTTGTAAATAGTGCAGAACCGTGAGTTTTGGACAGAATATCAACTTCAACTTCTATCTGACGTATCTCATCATGCTTACGACTGTCTATCCTTACACTTTTCTTCCTAATTATTTCACGTACTAAAGATCTTTCAAAGTTTTTTACTGCATACGTAATTAACTTTTCGTCTTTTCCAGTTTCTTTAAGAGTATTCAATATATTCTCTCTGATCGCTTCTAGAGCTTGAACTCGCTCTTGTTTTACTGTTTGCGAATATGCTTTTTCAAAATCTTTACCGTATTTTTCGAGCTCTTGTGTTATATCTGATGCATCAATAGGGGCAAAGCTCTCAGGTTTATTGCCAATTGTATCAGCAAACTCTTTTATGAGCTTAATGACAGGCTTAAGGTGTTCATGGCCAAATTTTATTGCATTAAAAACATTTTCTTCAGAGAGCTCTTTCACTTCTGATTCAACCATTAAAATTGAATTTTCATCACCAGACAAAAACAGATCCAAGCTGCTTGCTTTCATCTCTTGAACAGAAGGGTTGAGTATATAGTTATTATTTTCATCACAACCAACCATCACTCCAGCTATAGTAAAGTGAAAGGGAACACCAGAAATTGCAAGAGCTGCAACAGCACCAATCAATGCTGGCACTTCAGGAGGATTGACTGTATCATAAGTTAATAGATTGCACACCACACTAATTTCATCATGAAATCCTTCTGGGAATAGTGGTCTTATACTTCTATCTATTACTCTTGAGATTAAAGTTTCTCTATCAGATGGCTTGCCTTCTCTTTTAAAAAACCCGCCAGGGATCTTACCCATGGCATAGCTTTTTGCGATAAACTGCACATTTAAAGGTAGGAAATCAACGCTTTCTTCCTTCTTTTTACGTACAACAGTTACTAAAACAGAAGTATCACCGTAATTTACAACTACTGAACCATGAGCTTGGCGTGCTATTTTTCCTGTTTCTAAAGATAAGGCACGACCACCCCACTCTATAGATTTTTTTATAATTTTAAACATATTAAATTCCTCGATTATTTTCTAATGCCTAACTTCTCTATTAATTCCTGATAGGCTTCATTACCAAATTTACGCTTTATATAATTTAAGTGCTTGCGTCTTCTACCTATCAATATAAGTAAACCACGCTTAGAGTGATGGTCATGCTTGTGCACTTTAAAATGCTCAGTTAAGTTACTGATCCTCTCGGTCAAAATTGCACATTGTACAAAAGATGAGCCTGTATCATCTTCTTTAATTGCGTATATATTTATCAAACTCTTTTTCTTTTCGGATGTTATCGACATCTAAACCTCATTTTAAATATTAAAAACACGAATAGGTTTCACACAACCATAAATAAAACTGCAGATTGCAATAGGTACACTACCCACCACCGTACAACAAATATCATGATTCTTTAAATTACGCAAGTTATTTAATACAACTTCCTGACCTTTTCTGATTTTCCCCGCATCTTCTAGGGAAATTTCAACTTTGAACATCGATTTTAAAGCCGATTCAATGGGGATGACGAAACTTTTTGTATTACTCCCTGTCACTCCATCATCTTCTGTCATCCCACCCCCCTCTGTCATCCAAGTAGCTGACACTGGGATGGCTTTGTTGCATCGCTCTTCGGATAGTAGGTAACGCACAATAAATTTATGAAGCTATCTCAAATTTAGCCATACCAATATCAGTGAACTTATTGAGCAAATAGCATTTAACAAGTATAGTATTTTCTAAAATGAGTGATAAATTTCCATTATGGTATTACCAACCAAAAGTTGTAAGTCTGTATATTTATGCATTAAAGGTCTGAGGCGGCTTTTGATGGTATTCCAACAATGCTCTATAGGGTTCAAATCTGGTGAATATGTTGGTAGATAGAGCAAACGGCATCTAGCATTATCTATTAACTCCTTTGTTTTGGGAGTTTTATGGAATGTGGCATTGTCCATAACTATTGTAGTACCATGTGGCAATTTAGGTAATAACATCTTCTCTAACCATGTATTGAATACCTCTTTGTCACACCCACCTTTGAAAGTCATTGGTGCAATAAATCTCTTTCCAATCCACCCGCCTATTATACTGATTCTCTCTCGTTTTCTTCCTGGAATATCTGCATAAATTTTCTTTCCTATTGGAGCACGTCCATACTCTCGGTATAACCTATTATCAACTCCTGCTTCATCTATATATAAGATGCTGGAATGGTCTATTTTTGAGATTTTATCGGTAAATCGCTGCCTATCTTCTTGATTGCGCTCTTGATATAGTGTAACTTTTTTTTAAAGTAATTCTTAGCTGTTTCAGCCTATACCAAATTGAATTTATTCCAAATCCAAGATTTTGTTTCATCTCTGCCAGCGTATGATCTGGATTCTTTTTAACATATTCTTCGAGTATTTTTGGGTCTATTTTTCGAATAAAGCTGCCGTTTTTCGATGGCCTTAGGCTTTCACCAGCGGCTTTCTTTCTTAACCAGCGGTACAGAGTTGCTATTCCTATCTCCAAAAGCTCTGCCACCTCAACCTTTGACTTCCCTTTTTCTATCATCGATACTGCCCTTTCCCTTAAATCCACACTATACGCCATTATAACTCAAATAGCTTATTATACCTTTATCATTTACTTTGGGAAGTACTATAGTTCCTTCTCTCTATTTGTCTCAGATTTATTCCTAAAACTAAACCCGAATGTTTGTTTCAGTCGCGAGAAAAAACCTTCTATATAAGATCTTTTTCCATAACTCATCTCTTTTTTCCACTTCTTTATACCATCTTCATCATATGACTTTATGAGCTTGACTGCAGAATTTCTCTCAGCCATATAGTCTAACTTTGGATGCTCTGCTGCGTTGTTTTTCGGAGGAATTTTCGTTTTTATACCATATTGATTACACAGCTTATAGAGCTTTTCTCTGTCATATGCCCTATCTGCATATAGTACTTTTATGACATACTGAAAATCGACTTCTTTTAGCAAATCACAAGCTCCATAGTGATCAGCCGTTACTGTATTTTACAGCTATGGCTTTTTTGCTGTTTGTATTCAACATTACATGCAATTTTCTTGTCTGTTCATAGCTGCGATACTTTCTATCTTCGCTATTTTCTTTGCTATGACCAGGAGTGTTGTTGTATATACTAATTCCTGTACTGTCTATAGCAATTTCGATATCTTCCATATTATTTTCTGCAATCATTGATCTTAATATTGAGTTTCTTAAACCTTCTTGATGATTGTGAATAGCTGATAACTTGCAAATTTTTCCCAATTTGCTCAAGGTATCCTGCTATAAACCCAACTGTTTGCCTCAGGCCTATTCTAAATAAACAAGTTATTATGTGCACCAAAATTACAACTTTATCGCTATAAATATTGTTGCCACCTGGTATTTTTGGACCATTCTCGTACCACTTTTCTATGGCTTCGTTGATATAATGAAAAATATTTCCTCTTTTTTCTAGAAATTTGTTATATTCGCTATGGTTACTGACCCTCATTTTTTGTGGCATATTTTTTCTTTCAAGGTTAAATGGCTATTTTATAATGAATTTTGTCAGTAGCCACCAGATTTTTTCAGTTGCTATGCAACAAAGCCATCCCAGTGTCAAGCACTGGGATGACATCACTTTTGCTTCAATATTCGCACATTAGCGGAGGTAAGCCCATTGCGAAAATCAGTATGTTAAGGCATGATTTTTAATAACCTCAACATCGCTAAATTCAAAAGTTTGGTTGCCTATAATTTGAAATTTCTCATTTCCCTTTCCTGCAACTAGCAGAATCATACCCTCGTTATAGGCAATATCTACGCCTTTCTCTATAGCTTCTCTCCTACCTCCTATCTCCAGTGCATCAGGGCAATGTAGCAAAATATCGTGGCGAATTTTTGCCGGATCTTCATCACGCGAATTATCATCTGTAATTATTACTTTATCTGCATACATTTGTGCTATTTTGCCCATTTCTGAACGTTTCGTCTGATCGCGATTTCCACCGCATCCAAAAACTAGAATTATTTTTTTGTTGATATGCCATTTTAAAGACAATAGGGCTTGTTTAAGCGCACTTGGAGTATGAGCGTAATCCACGAATGCAAAAGGTTTCACTTTTTCCATTCTTCCTGGTGGAGAAACGAGTTTTTCTACGCATATTTCTCTGTAATTTAATCCAGATATACCAATTGCACATAGCAGATTATATGCTTGAAATTTTCCTAAAACTGGGAAAAATGTATTGTAAATTTGGTTATCAATTTTTACTGTAAGATGTTGACCATTAGGGGTTGATGTTTGCTCTAATAAAGTAATATCAGAGCCTTTTTTTCCATAAGTCACAACTTTATTACTGCGTTTTTCAGCTATTTTAAGCAATGCGCCGTATTCATCTATATCCGCATTTAAAATCGCTGTTTTTCCTTCTGGTAATACTTCGTAAAATAACCTTTTTTTAGTTTCTAAATATCCACCAAGACTTTTATGGTAATCTAAATGATCTTGCGAGAAATTAGTAAAAGCTGCAGCACTCAACTTTAATCCATGGATTCTGTATTGATCAATCCCATGACTTGATGATTCCAACACTAAGTGTTCTACACTTATACCACGCAATGTTGCGTAAAGGTCTTCTGCACCTGGAGTGGTAAGACTGTTGCTATTACCTTTTCTACCATTATTGATGCATGTTCCAAGTGTTCCAATAGACGCAGCATTGTAGCCAGAGTTTTGCCAGATCTGGCGGCAAAATTCTACTACTGAAGTCTTGCCATTTGTGCCTGTTACAGCAGCAACATATTTTGGCTGTTTGAATTGATAAAACCTGCTGACTATTTCGCTGTATATTTCTTGAGGGTTTGGGTGGAAGATACAGATTCCAGCATCACGCGTTGGAATGATACCAAGGCTTGAAGCTTCTGTTATGCAATCACTTGCAATTATCGCTTTAGCTCCACAAGATAATATCTGATCTATGTAAATCCTATCCCTTTCTGACACACAAACAAAAAGATAACCTTCCTTGATTTTCTTGGGATTACATGTGACGCCTTTGATTTCAATATCAAAGTTAACATCAATGATACTATGCAGTAATTCTCTCAGTTTCACGTTCTACTTCGTCAGTTTTAATGTCCGAACATGGCAACCTTGCTAGTGCAGCATTTAAATCAGAGATTAAATCTTCAGGATCTTCCAGTCCACAAAATATTCGCACGAAACTTCCACCATAATCTGAATTCATTACAGATCTTGACATAGCTCTACGATCTATTGGTAATATCAAACTGTCGCACCCTCCCCAAGAAGCACCGATACCAAAAATTTTCATGTGATCAACCATGCAGCTTAGTTCTTCACATGAATATTCTCTACCCAATACTATACTGAATACGCCGCTTGCTCCTTTAAAGTAACTTTTCCATAATTCGTGTTGAGGATGGGAGGGAAGTGCTGGATACAAAACTTTTTTGATTTTTGAATGTTTTTCTAGCCATTTTGCCACTTCCATTGCTGTATTCTGGTGCCTTTTCATACGTGTGTGCAGTGTTCTTAGCCCCCTATGTGCAAGATAACAGTCGTGCGATTGAACGGTCACTCCATAGTTTTTATAGCTCTCATAAAGCAATTTAAAAATTTCACCTTCTGCAATAACAGCCCCCATCAATAAATCCGAGTGACCGGCTAGATACTTTGTTACCGCATATAGTGCAACATCAACTCCATAATCAAGCGGCTTAAATAACAAAGGAGTGGCCCATGAATTGTCACAAACGGTCACAATTTTATGTTCCTTAGCAACTTTTACTATATGCTCTATATTCGAAATCTCAAACGTTACAGAACCAGGAGTCTCGATCATTATCAATAAAGTATTACTCTGAATTAAATCAGTTATATCCTGTGTTGGATCATAAAAAGTTACTTCTGTTCCTCTTTTTGGTAGCTCATTTTCTGCAAACCTCCTAAGTCGGTAATAACTATTATCTTGAATTAAAACGTGCGAGCCTGCTTTAGTGAAAGTCAAAATAGCAAAAGTAAGTGCAAATAGTCCGGAAGGAAAAATAAGCGCTTGTCCACTCCCTTCAATTTCAGCCAGTGCATTTGAAAAATAATGAACAGTGGGAGTACCAACATTACTATAGCTGTAATCTCTTGCAACATCATCGTTGATTACATCGTATATACTTTCTCCATTTGCTGCATTTAAGTAGTCCTTGTAAGTAGGGAATAATATGGTAGAAGAATGATAAACTGGCGGGTTCATAGAACCTTTATAGTCCTTAAATTTTCTTCCTGCTTTAACTAATAAAGACTCTTCCTTCACATTTTTATTATTTATTTTTTAAATTGTACTCGTTTTGCGTATACAAGTGAAGAGAAATTGCATGTATTAGCTCTATCTCACTCTTTAATAATTCATAGATCAATTTATGCCTTTTGAGAGTGTTCATTCCGATAAAGCTGTCAGATATCAATATTAGCTTGATATGTGAAGGTAGTGTTGAAGATGAAGCAAAATAATGATCAGCATGCTTTGCTGATTCATCGATAATGTTGATATCAATTACATCTATCGAATCGCGTATCTTTTCTTCTATTGTTTTAATAATATCCATAATGGTTTCTTTAAGCAACAATATGCTCCTCTTGTCATCCCAGTATCAGCTACTTGGATGACAATCGCAATTACTTATTCTCTTCTTTATTATCTATGTCTTGATAATCAGAATCTACTACTTTTTCCTCTTTATCATTTGGATTTCCTTCTGATGAAAAGCCATTTTCAGCACTATTTTGTTGAGATGCTTGATACATAGCTTCTCCAAGTTTCATAGATAATTGAGAAAGATTAGTAACTTTCTGCTGTATTGAATCAGCGTCATCAATGTTATCAGATTTACTAACTTCTTTTAATTCGTTAACTGCATTTTCAATAGCAGATCTATCTTCTGGTGAAACTTTATCACCATACTCTGTCAGAGACTTTTCTGTAGAATGGACTAAGCTATCCGCTTGATTCTTCACTTCAATAAACTTTTTGCGCTTTTCATCTTCTTGCGCTTTTTCTTCAGCTTCTTTTACCATGCGATTTATTTCATCATCAGATAAACCACCTGAAGATTGAATGCGTATTTTTTGCTCTTTTCCAGTAGCTTTATCTTTTGCAGAAACGTGTGCTATTCCATTTGCATCTATATCAAATGTCACTTCAATTTGTGGCCTTCCGCGCGGAGCAGGAGGTATCCCTTCCAAACTAAACTGACCGAGTAGCTTATTATCAACTGCCAGTTTTCTTTCACCCTGATGCACCTTAATTGTAACAGCTGTTTGGTTATCTTCTGCAGTTGAAAACACCTGAGATTTTTTAGTAGGAATTGTAGTATTACGCTCAATAAGTGGAGTGAATACTCCTCCTAGAGTTTCAATACCAAGAGAAAGTGGGGTCACATCAAGTAGTAACACATCTCTTACATCACCTTGAATGATCCCCGCCTGTATTGCAGCTCCAATTGCTACAACTTCATCAGGGTTAACTCCTCTATGTGGATCTTTGCCAAAGAATTCTTTAACTTTCTCTATGACTTTTGGCATACGAGTCATGCCACCAACAAGAACCACTTCGCCAATTTGACTAGCAGACAAACCAGCATCCTCAAGAGCTTTTTTACAAGGAGCTATAGTTCTTTCGATTAAATCATTCACTAAGCTTTCAAGTTTTGCTCTCGTTAATTTCATATTTAAGTGTTTTGGACCACTTGCATCAGCTGTAATAAACGGTAGATTTATTTCCGTTTCCATTGCACTTGATAATTCAATTTTCGCTTTTTCAGCAGCTTCTTTGATTCTTTGCATAGCCATTGGATCATTTTTCAAATCAATGCCATTACTTTTCTTGAATTCATCTAGTAAATAACTCACTACTCCATTATCAAAGTCTTCACCTCCAAGATGGGTATCACCGTTTGTTGCTTTCACTTCGAAAACTCCATCACCTATTTCAAGTATTGAAACGTCAAATGTACCACCACCAAGGTCATATACTACTATTGTGTGCCCATGTTTCTTATCAAGACCATAAGCAAGTGCTGCAGCAGTCGGTTCATTTACTATTCTGAGTACATTTAATCCGGCAATTTTTCCTGCATCTTTTGTTGCTTGACGTTGAGAGTCGTTGAAGTATGCTGGCACTGTTATCACAGCATCTTTTACTTCCTCTCCAAGATAAGCTTCTGCTGCCTCTTTCATGTTTTGTAGTATAAATGCACCAATTTGACTAGGAGAATATTCTTTATTATCAGTTGTTTTAACCCATGCATCACCACTTTTTGCTGCAAATACTTTGTATGGTACACTTAGATTTTTCATCTCAGGATCACTATATTGACGGCCTATTAATCTCTTAGTAGCAAAAAAGGTATTACTTGCATTGGTGGTTGCTTGCCTTTTTGCTGGAGCACCAATCAACCTTTCTCCTGAAGAAGTCAATGCAACTATAGATGGAGTAGTTCTTGCCCCTTCTTTATTTTCTATTACCTTTGTATCCTTGCCCTGCATTATTGCAACACAAGAATTTGTTGTTCCGAGATCTATGCCTATTGCTCTTCCCATAATGAGTACCCCATTGTAAATATTATCTGATATAAGAATATATAAGTATAGGGCTCATTAATTACAAGCCCAATTTAGGTTTCTAATTAGTTATTAGAACTTAAAAGGCGCGAAAGCCACTTAGTCAGCCAAAAATTGCCTCGTAGTTTATTTGAATTATCAGCTTCTTCATTGCTGCTATCCCCAATTTGGTATCCAGAGTTCTGTAATGGCTTATAACCGTTTAAATTAACATCATCTCCTTGTTTTAAAACAAATGTATTTACATCTAAACTGTTATCAATACTAACGTTCAATGTAATATTAAACTCTTTTTCGATTGTAGAAACTGTATTGCGTTTGTTATTAAAAATGTGCGCTATAACTGCACTGTGTGCTACTAAATCAAAAGACTTATTTCGATTCTTGTTAGCAATATGTTGTAAATCCCTTAGTATTGATGAAACAATTACTTCGTTTGATTTTACTCTTCCAGTACCTTTGCAGTGTAAACACTCTGTAGTATTAATTTCTTGTATGTTTGGTTTAATTCTTTGTCTTGAAAATACCATTAAACCAAAGTCATTTATGTAGCTAAATTGAACTTTAGCTTTATCATCTTTAAACGCTTGCTTTATAGCAGACTCAACAGCTCTGCAATACTGATATTTCAACATATCAATAAAATCGACTACTATTAATCCTGATAGGCCCCTAAGATTCACCTGTCTTGATATTTCAGGTACTGCTTCCATGTTGGTTCTATAAGCTGTTTCTTCTATGCTATCTTCTCCTGTCATCTTTCCTGAATTTACGTCTATTGAAACAAACGCCTCAGTTAAAGTTATTATCAAAGACCCACCAGATGGCAATTCTACTCTATTGCTATATAACCCAGAAATTTGATCTTCGATTCCGTAGTAAGTAAAGATCGGAGCATAACCTCTATACAATCTATAGCGCAACTTACTACCTTTTAGTGCATTGTTAGCATATTGCCTAACTGCCTCAAAAGCTTCCTTTCCAGACACTATAACTTCTATACCATCGCTACAAAAATCACGAACAGATCTCATAATTACATCTGCTTCATTGTAAATTAATGATGGAACGTTTACAGAGAAGGCATTTTTTTGAATGCTCTGCCATAATGAGGATAAGTAATTGTAATCCTGCTCAATTTCTTTCTTATTTTTTCCTGAACCAACAGTTCTTACTATTAAACCTGATCTTTTTGGCAAGTTTATTGAACTCAGTATCTCCTTTAACTGCTTTCTGACATTAGCATCTTCAATTCTGCGAGACACTCCACCTTTACTCATGGAATTTGGCATGAAAACACAGTATCTACCCACTAAAGTTATGTATGTTGTAAATGAAGCTCCTTTATTGCCTCGTTCCTCTTTAGTTAGCTGGACCAATACTTTTTGATTTACTGAAATAACATCTTGTAATTTGTATTTTTTATATAAAGGTACCTCTCTTACAAAACCACTACCTGATCCGTTGACATTCTTACTAGCTGCAGAATCTGAAGAAACATTTGCTGAGGCTTCTTCTATACAATCGTCATTTGAGTAGCCCTCAAAGATAGTTTCCTTTTCTTTTTCTGGAATGTTGAAGTAATCTAGAGATATCTCGGAAAAAGACAAAAAACCTTGCTTATTTTTCCCATATTCAATAAATACGGCTTGCAAAGAAGGCTCTATACGCTTTATATAAGCAACGTATATATTACCTCTTAATTGTTTTTTTTCCTTGAATTCTTGTTCAAATTCTACAACCTTGTTATTAATTGACAAGGCAACCCTTACCTCATTAGAACAGATAGAATTTTCTATCAATAATACCCTTTTACCACTATTTGTCACTTATTTACCGTTTGCTTTTTATTCTGAAGTTAACTTTATGCTACTTAATGCACTGTTGATTGTCAAGGATTTTGCAATCTGCATTATTCGATTGACTTTTAGTATTTTGCGTAATAAACTCGCATAGAATTTATTATATCATTATAAGTATGGCGAAAAAAAATGCTTCTTTGCTCGTTAAGTTAGTCAGCACTGCAATCAAGATAACAAAAACTGGTGAAGAAAAATCAACTGGCTATTTTTATGTAAAAAAGCGTAATCCAAAAAAGCTCACCAAAAAACTGGAGTTTAGGAAGTATGACCCAGTAGTCAGAAGGCATGTGTTATTTAAAGAAGAAAAACTAAAGTAATTTTTTTATAAGGAATTTTATTATTATGCAAAATTTACAATTAAGTTATCCTATAATAGTAGAGTTGGGGGATGTGAAAGATACAAAACTGAAATTAATAAAGGTCATTGCACAATTAATAAGTAAGAAGTACACAACACAGAAAAAAGCAGCAAACGCTCTAAAGATTGATCAACCTAAAGTATCTCAAATCAATAGGTCAAAAATCGAAGGGTTCTCCTTAGAATACTTGCTTAACTTATTGATTGTATTGGGCCAAGACATAAACGTAAGAATAAAGCATAATTCTAAACCTGCATAATATGGTATCCGTTCAGCGGAGTGGCAAAATAAGGTAGACAAGATAAATCAACCCCGGTGTCAAGCACTGGGATGACAAGGTATAAACCTTATCGTCATGCCGCCGCGAACCGTCATACCGCGATTCATTCGCGGTATCTCTAGATCCCGCTAACAAGTAGCGGGATGACGGTTATCAGGCCAGCACCCCTACGATGTCATCCCAGTCTGGGATCCAGGAATTTTATTAAGTTAGTAAGCATAAAAGTAGCCGTTTTATGTTAAAATACAACGTTTTGATGATTATGAAAAAGCTGGATTCCAGACTGGAATGACACCATTTGTTGTAAACTCACTTCTTCTTGATTTGTAGAACAATAAAACAGTAAGCTAAAAGGGAACTTATTACTCAACAAAACAAGACTTAAAATTTTGTGCAATGCTATTGATTATAGCTAGATATGCATCTTTTCCAGGCTCTATGTCTGATCCAATAGGATCAAGAACTACCATTTTTGCGTCATTAGAAAAGGCGTTAGGCTTTATGCTATCTTCCTGTGAATGAGCAAATATACATTTAACGTTTTCTTCCTTCATTATCTTTTTTAGCTTCATTAAACTCTTCATACCTATGTAAGAATCCTCTTCTATGGAAAGAATAGCGCTTGGATGATTTAGACCGAAATATTTTTCAAAATATTGATAAGCATCATGAGTAACGATGTATTTTTGATTTTTAAAATCATTCAGTTCTTTCATGATTTCTTTTACTTCTTGGTCTATTTTTTTTATAGCTTTTGTTGCATTAGAACTGTATCGATGGGAATTTCCTTTATCTATGTCAGACAATGTTGCACTTATAGAAAGTATCATGCTCTTTGCATTTTCGGGACTCAGCCACATGTGTAAATCTTTTTCATCTTGAATGTGAGTGATTTTTCTAGAAAATGAATGTGGCCGAGTAGGAAGTAGGTTGATTGCCTTTGACAATTGCACTAGTTCTTTATTATTTTTGGCGAAAGTTTGAACAAACGTCTCTAAGTTATCGTCAACATAAAATATAACGTCACTTGATTCTAAATTACTCGCATCAGATGGCTTTAATATATAATTATGTGCAGATGTTGCATAGCCAAGCAATTCCGGTTCTAAAATCCCTTCTGTAACAGAAGCTACAAGTGAGTGGATAGGTTTGATTGTAGCTACAACTTTTAAATTGGATGAAAAGGCGATATTATAGTATAGTGTAAATGAAAGTAATAGAAAAAAAGTCAGTAAATGTCTCATATAAACGTTGAGAAGAAGTTAAATTTTGTCAATAAATTGAATAATGTCAATAATCGTGTTCTAAAAATAGAAAATCTTGCTCTCGCATATGATGGTAAAAGAATCCTTGACAATATCAATATGTTCATGGAAAGAGGAGACATAATTACAATACTTGGTCCAAATGGTGGAGGTAAAACCTCTTTAGTGAAAGCAATTGCTGGTATAAATAAAAATTATACTGGAAATATTGTGTTAGCTGAGAACACAAAAATTAGCTACATGCCGCAAAATTTTAGTATTAGTAATTTGATGCCAATAACAGTTGAATATTTTCTTTTAAATAGCTCCTTGAAAAGACTAAAGAAAAATCAATCCATTATTACAGAAACGATAGAGTTGGTTGGTATCGGTAACATTTTGAAGAATCAAGTGTTAGAAATTTCTGCAGGGCAAACACAATTATTGCTACTTGCACGTTGTTTAATTGCAGAGCCTGACTTGATCATTCTAGATGAACCAGTTAGTGCAATGGATATTAACGCGCGGGCTAAATTTTATGATATTATAAATAAAATAGCAAAAAAACGATTGGTATCGATTCTTATGACTTCTCATGATCTTAACTCTGCTCTACCATCCTCAGATTACATAATTTGTATAAATAATACTATCTATTGCCAAGGCAAGCCTGATGAGATTATGAAAAATAGAACCCTAAATGAAATATTTAGCAGTTACGCAGCGAAATGATTCAAAATATTTTGCGTCTTCTGCACATAACTACGGTGCTGACGCGTTACAATATATTACCTTATTTACTTCCACCATCAAAAAAATCAATAAATAAAATACAAGGCCACAAGCTAAAGTGTGCTCTTGAAAAATTAGGTCCGGTGTTCATTAAGTTTGGGCAGTCTATCTCATCACGTACTGATGTTTTAAATGAAGATATAACAAATAACTTGTTATTGATATGTGATAGATTGCCATCGTTTTCACATAAAATAGCAGTTAAAACTATAGAAAGTGAGTTTAATTGTAAATTGAGCGACATTTTTTCAAGCTTTTCTGAAAAGCCAATTGCAGCAGCATCGATTTCTCAGGTGCATAGAGCGGTTACAACTGAGGGTAAGGAAGTTGCTGTGAAGGTTTTAAGGCCAAATATTGAGAAAACATTCTCAAGGGATATAAAAATGCTTTCTTGGCTCGCAGAAATTGCAGAAAAATTTAGCGAACAATCAAAAAGGCTGAGGCCAATTGAATTAGTTAAAACTTTTGCTGAAATTTGCCGATTAGAGTTAGATCTACGTTTTGAAGCTGCTCACTCTTCGGAACTAAAGGAAAACACAAAAAATGACAGAGGTTTTTACGTACCTGAAGTAGATTGGAATAGAACTTCGAAAAAGGTTTTAACATTAGAATGGATAGAAGCAACGCCAATATACGAAGTTGAAAAACTGAATAATCATAAGCAAATAGCTATCAATCTTATAGAATCGTTTTGTAATCAGGTATACAGGGATTGTTTTTTTCATGCTGATATGCATCCTGGAAATCTAATGGTTGATAGTAATAACAATATTATTGCTCTGGATTGTGGAATCATGGGTAGAATAGATCGTGAGACATGCTATTACGTTATAGAGATACTCAAAGGCTTTTTAAATCGGGATTATGATCACGTTGCAAAAATGCACTTTAAAGCTGGTTACGTTTCATCACAGCATAGAAATTTTGTCACAGCTTGCAGGGCAATAGGTGAACCCATTATTGGGCAGCCTATACAGAAGATTTCATTTGCTAGTTTACTTGCTCAGCTATTAAAAATAACTGGTGATTTTGATATGAAAGTTCAAACACAATTGTTATTGCTGCAGAAAACTATGATTTTACTGGAAGGGACATGTAGAAAGATCTACCCAGAAATCAATATGTGGAAAGTAGTTGAAGCGTGGATAAGCAGTCAACATGAAAGTAAAATAGGGTATAGGGAAAAAATTAGAAGTTCTTATCCTGTAAAAACAATCCAAGGGATATTTAGCCTTATAGAAAAATTAAACCTAATAGCTGATAAAAAATTAGAAAACATCCAAATTAAAAATAAATCAAATGGAAAAGTCTATTTTTTATTGTGGTTTGTAATTATAATTCTAATCGTTAAACTTTTAATTTCTTAAACTATGGGAAAAAACTGCGTCAAATCCAATTTTTATTCAACTTAATTTTTAATCTGCAGGAGCCGAGTTGAGAATGTCCAATTTTCCACTTTCTTTATGTATCTGTTCAGCAGAGTGGCAAAATAAGGTAGACGAGAAAAGACAACTATAGGAACAAATGGGTGTCAGGCCAGTGCGTGACACTGGCCTCTTGTTTCAATGTTAAACAAAATACCATAGAATTCAAAAAGACAATTCCTATTAATTTTTAATCTGCAGGAGCCGAGTTGAGAATGTCCAATTTTCCACTTTCTTTATGTATCTGTTCAGCAGAGTGGCAAAATAAGGTAGACGAGAAAAGACAACTATAGGAACAAATGGGTGTCATGCCAGTGCGTGACACTGGCCTCTTGTTTCAATGTTAAACAAAATACCATAGAATTCAAAAAGACAATTCCTAGAAAATTTCTACATCCAAAAAAGGCATAAGTTATGTTAATGCTGTTTGAATGAGATGATATAAAGATAAGCCAAATTTTTACAAAGAAAACATTTCAAGCAGCAAGACACCTTTGATTGAAAGAGAGCACCAAATTTATGGGGTGAGTAACTGCGCTATTTCAACTATAGTATTTTCTAAAACGAATGATAAACGTCTAAAATGGTATTACCAACTAAAAGGTGTAAGTCTGTACATTGATGCATTAGAGGTCTGAGGCAACTTTTGATGGTGTGCCAACAATGCTCTATCGGATTTAGATCAGGTGAATATGTTGGAAGATAAAGCAAATGACAGCCAAAAGACTCTATTAATGACTTTGTTTTGGGAGTTTTATGGAATGTAGCATTATCCATAACTATGGTTGTATCACGCTGTAATTGTGGAAGTAATCTTCGCTCTAACCATACATTAAATATATCTTTATTACACCCTCCTGTGAAGGTCATTGGTGCAATAAACTTCTCATCCACCTATTATACTCACTCTTTCCCGCTTTTTTCCTGGAACATCAGCATATATTTTTTCTCCTCTTGGAGCTCGTGCATATTCTCGGTATAGTCTATTATCAACTCCTGCTTCATCTATATATAAAATGCTACAGTGGTCTATTTTTGAGACTTTATCGATAAATTGCTGCCTATCTTCTTGATTGCGCTCTTGATAGAATGTGACTTTTTTTAAAGGTTATTTTTAGCTGTCTTAATCTATACCAAATTGCACTTATCCCAAAGCCAAGGTTTTGTTTCATTTCTGCTAGTGTGTGATCTGGGTGTTTTTTGACATATTCTTTGAGTATTTCTGGATCTATTTTTCGAATAAAACCAGTACTTTTTACCGCTTTGAGACCTTGGCCAGTAGCTTTCTTTTTTAGCCATCTATATAGTGTCTATCTCAAAAACCTCTGCAACTTCAACCTTTGACTTTCCTTTTTCTACCAAAGACACTGCTTTTTCCCTTAAATCTACACTATATAACATCGCTTTCCCTACTTTAAAAAAACATATTATACCTTTATCATTCGCTTTTGAAAATACTATAGTTAGCGGAATGACGGTTTTTCAAATTGTCGGTAAATCTAAGTCAGTTTAGCTATAATTTCCTAAATTTGCTCACAATCTCTTGACTTGACACATATGTTTTTTTCCCAAATGTTACTATCTTCCTCCTTTTCCTTTCTCAATTTGTGCAACCATTTCCTTTACATTTGCATGCGTGAGAAGGGAATTTTTGCTGATATGAGATTTTGGATCAGATTTTGCTGTTACGTGTTTCGTTGCAGATCTTTTATTCTCTGTTAGAAATGAATGAGATTGTTTTTTCTTCACACCGATATCCGCTTGTGCTGCTGGAGTGGTTTTGCTTTCAGCAAGCTGTACATTAGCATTTCCTTTTGCTTGATTTTGCTCAAATTTTTCTTTTAATGCCTTTACTTTACTGCCCATCTCGCGATTAGCTCCTCCTTTCATAGTAGCTGCTGCTACTTTTGGTATCGCCTTACCAGCAGCTTTTTGTGCTGATTTCCTATTGTCTTGATTTTCAGATTTTAGTGGTACTCTTTCAGCTGATTTTTTAAGAATTACTCCTACTACTTTTGGCTCTGTGCTTACTTTTTGATTAGCACGGCTTAGATTTTTAGGCTTTGGCGGTACTGCAGGTTTATCTTTGATTACCACTTTCGATTCTTGTCTAACTTCTTGACCAGTAGTAAACATTTTTTTTGGCACTTGCGGTGGTTTTGGTGGTACGAGGGATTGAGGTTGTTGTTTCTGCTTACGTTCTCTTTTTGCTTCTATATGTTCTTTAGGAACTGTTGCATAAATTGGCTCTTCTTTGGGCGATTTTGAACTCTGCGAATTTTCTATTAAAATTTTACTCTTCTTCTCTTGATAATTTGATATCTCTTTGTATACAGACTCTTCATTTAATGAACTTCCATAGCCTGAATCTTCTCTCTGCTCATATAAAGGATTTTCCTTTTGCTTTTTCTCTTGATAATTTGATATGTCTTCATATTCAGACCCCTGATCTAATGAACTTTCATAGCCTGAATCCTCAGAAGGATTTTCCTTAGCATCAGGCATACTAAAACTATTAGCTCCTTTTAGTAAAGAAGATGTAGACTTTGCCTTGCTTTCTCCATCTGAGGATATTTCTGATTTAAAGCGTACCTTCCTCGAATCTGGAGCAGCCGGAGGTGCTGTTGTTGGTCGCTTTATTTGCCTCATGCGATTACCACCTAATTTTTCTTTCGGCTGTTCTTCTTTTCGCAGCTCAAAAGTACCTTCCTTTTGCTTTCTACCTTCCAAACTCACTTCGTGTGATCTATCTTTTCCTTGACTCTTTTCACTTTGTTCTAAATTTAAAGAATCTTTTAAAATATTATTTTTTCTGAAATCTTTTTCTAATTGTTCCAAGAGATCAATTTTTTTTAAAATTCTTGTATACTTAGCTGCTGTTTCTAAAGTGAAACTTGACAACTCATCATTTACAAAATTACTTATACTACTGTTCTTGGTTGGAAAATTTTTTCCCAAAATTCTATTCATTAATGTTTTAAAAAGACCTAATGGCTGTTCTACATAATTGTTCAAGTCAGTATATATAACAAACTCAGCTATACCTTTTGCCTCACCTGTAAAACCTTCTAATGCATGAGATAAATCCCTTAACGTTTTGTTATATTGTTTCTCTGCATTTCCTAGCTTTACAGCTTTGATCAGAGAATCGAGATTTTTTTTATAGTTCTCACTTTTAAATGGATTATTCATACTAATTACAGCTCATTATTTATTAAAATATAGATCTAAAATATTAAGATCTAGTAAATATTACTTTTGTAATTCATGTAGAACTATAGCTATAATAAGTAAGATTCCCTACGTCATACCGCCGCGGTATCTCCAGATCCCGCTAACAACTTACTATTACCCACAAATATGAGGTTCGTGAGCAAGTCGCCATCCTTCTGCTAAATCAAAGAGACGTTTATATCCTTTCCAAAGAACATAAGGTCCTGGTTCTGGGTCATTTTTTCTTGCTAAATGGCCTCCAAGTTCATGAAACAGCTTCTTTTATGTTGGGAACTACACTTGGACATGGTTTTCTGTGTATTTTAACGTATAAAACTTTCCATTCCTCTTCAGCTAATAAGGTAGTACATGGTAATGTTGGGTTAGCTCTTGCAATTGATGTAATAAAGAAGATCCTCCAAGCAATAATACTCATAACTGTTAGATATCTCATTAGTCTTTCTGCTATTCCAAGCCTACATTCTTCAACTTTGAGACCGAATTTAAAATTTTATGTAATATCTCTATTTTCCATCTAAGGCAATTGTAAGTTAAAAACGTGATATAAAAGAGATAAGAGAGAAAGATAACCCTGCTCACTAGGAATAGCGGGCGTGCGCGACCGAAAGGAAATTGGTATTACAACCGTTGGTATCAAGGTACGCTAGCCCTATCTCTCGATACGTTTGAATAGTTGCTTGGGACATATATATGCACCCGTTTACAATCTTAAATTAACTAAAACTATCGAGGTTTATTATGGTTACATCTTATCAAAATTTTATTGGCATTGACATCGGAAAATTTAAAAATGTCGTTGCAATTCACAAACAGAAGAATGCTGTCGAATTTGATAATAATGCTTCTGGTTGGCAACAATTATTTCAAGAGTTTTCAGATATTCTACCTAATGCTTTAGTGACTTTAGAAAATACAGGGAAATATGAGCTTGGCTTATCACATTTTCTTACCGACAAAAATATTGCCGTGCATCGAGCTAATACTCGTAAAGTAAAAAGCTTTATTTTATCTCACGGAACTTTAGCAAAGTCTAGATGCAAGAGCTCTTGCTCAATATGGATTTGAACGCCATAGAACTATCTCTCTATTTGTACCTACCTCTACAGAACAATCAACTTTGGCTGCACTTTGTCAACGTCGTGATGATATTACGCAAATGAGAACTCAAGAAAAATGCAGACTTGAAGCACCGGAAAATGATCATATAAAAGAAAGCTGTCAAAAGACCATTGAGTTTTTCGATAGTCAAATAAACGAACTCAATGATACTATACAAAAGATTATTGATGAAAGCCGCGAATTACAACAACGCCAAAAAATTCTTAAAACAGTTCCTGGAATAGGTAAAAAGTTATCACAAGATTTTTTGTGTTTAATGCCAGAGCTTGGTTACTTAAACAGAAAAGAAGTAGCAAGTCTTGCCGGAGTTGCACCGCATCCAAAAGAAAGTGGTAAAGCTGTTGGTTACCGAAGGATTACAGGTGGTAGAAGTAACGTTCGTTCAAAGCTCTTTACAGCCGCTATGGCTGCTACAAGGTCGAAATCTATACTTGGCGCCTTTTATTCTAAGCTTGTTGAAAGTGGTAAGAAGAAGATGGTGGCTATAACAGCCCTAATGCGTAAAATTATAGTAATTGCTAATACAAGACTTAAAGAAGCAATTAATTTGCATACTTAAAAATCTTCACAACGGTAACTGAAATTGGCTAATGAATATGTGCGTCCACACAGACTTAAAGCACATATTCATTAGCTTAAGCAGAAATTGCTGTGGTAGCTGTTTGATATAAAATTCTATTTCTATGACAAACGGGTTTTTATTGCCCATATAATTTGCAAAATTACACAAATAAAAAAATTTTTAAAAAACATAGTTGATAGCACTGACAGAAAATATCGTGGCTATGAGCAAACGAGAAAATTGCACGTAATGTTGAATATAAACAACAAAAAAGCCATAGCTGTAAAATACAGTAACGGCTGATCACTATGGAGCTTGTGATTTGCTAAAAGAAGTTGATTTTCAGCATGCCATAAAAGCACTATATGCAGATAGAGCATGTGATAGGCACAAGTTTTATAAGTTGTGTAACGAATATGATATAAAGACAAAAATTCCACCAATAAACAATGCGGCAGAACATCCAGAAATAGATTATATGTCTAACAGGAATGCTGCTATTAGGTTAATAAAATTATACGGTGAAGATGGCATGAAAGAATGGAAAAAAGAAGTAAATTATGGGAAAAGATCTTATATTGAAGGGTTTTTCTCAAGATTAAAGCAAATATTCGGATTTAGTTTTAGGAATAAATCTGAGATAAATCGAGAAAAAGAACTGCTAATCAAATGCTATTTGCTTAATAAATTCACTGATATTGGTATGGCTAAATTTGAGATAGTTACATGAATTTACCATAAATCACCATCTCATAAAGTGTGATGCAACAAAGCCATCCCAGTGTCTGGGCACTGGGATGACAAGAAGAGAGCACTGGAATGACAGGAGAAGGAGGGCTACTACCGTCATAAAGGAACCAGTGTCAGTTACTCGGATGATACCTTTTTCTACTTAATTTGGGTTATGCAAGAAGTCTATTCGCGGTATAGATTCCGCTAACAAGTAGCGGGATGACGGTTGTCGGTAAATCTAAGTCAGTTTAGCTATATGCTTTTAATTCCCCCAAAAGGAGAATTAAATATGTGAAGTTCTAGTTGATATGACTTAATGAATGGTTAGTTTAAATTACTAATTTATTTAAGAGATTTTGATAATATTTAACCCACTCGCTTTTCTATTTTCCATATCACGATGTGCTTGAATTATTTCATCAAATTTATATTTTTTATTGATCCGTACAGTTAAAAGTTTTTTTCTTATCATCTCGAAGATTTCCATTGTGGTAAGCACTAATGTGAATCTATCATGCTTATAATGGTATATTGAGGTTCCAGTTGCAAATAACGAACGTGAACTAAGTAAAGAAAAACTAATAGGAGCGTTACCTGATATCTGCCCATAGGAAACGTATATGCCGAACCTGCCTAAAGATTCAAAAGAGAGCTTGCTTGTAGCGTAACCTATGGGGTCATATACTGCACCTACTCCTCTGTTTTGCGTAATCTCCATAATTTTAGAAACGAAGTCTTTATCATTGTAGTTTATTGCGTATGTGCAGCCACTTTGTAAAGCTATCTTCATTTTTTCATCAGAGCTTACAGAACCTATCACTACACCTTTTTTATCCTTTGCCCATTGGCATATTATTTGTCCTAAGCCACCATTAGCCCCATGAACTAGCACGAAAGCACCAGGCCTGATTTTATAAGATTGATTAACTAAATAGTGAGCTGTCATACCTTTAAACAGCACTGCAGCAGCAACTTCATCAGATATGTCATCTGGAATTTTTATCAGATATTTCTGGTGTATAATGCGCTTTTCACAATATGCCCCTGGAGGAGCTGTGCAATATCCAACTCTATCTCCGACCTTCAACCCATCACTGATTTTTTTACCAAGCTTTTCAATAACTCCCACTGCTTCCACTCCAAGCACTGATGGTAAATTTTTAATTTTGCGTGTACCTTTTCTGTGCTCTAAATCATAACGATTTAAGCCGATAGTTGTGTGACGCACTAAGACTTCCTCGCCTTTTGGCTCACCTATGCTCTTATCTACAAATTCTAATACTTCTGGTCCCCCAGTTTTTTTAATTTGTATAGCTCTAACCATGATGAATATTAAGACAAAAACTTTGATTATGTTATCTAACAATTAATATTTTGCAAAGTTATTGTTTTCACAATCAATAGACTTCTTGCGTTACCTCCTGTCATTCCAGTGTCAGCTACTTGGATGACACCCTATTGATTACTGAAATGACATGGTTTGCAAACATTCTGTTACTTAAGCTTAAAAAACGTGTATGACAGTGTTATTTCGCTCAAATCTTTTGTATTGTTATCAAGCATTATCTCAGGATCTATATAAAAAGATACGGGCATAGCTGCTTTTTGTTTTGGTAGCAACATTTGTTCTTCAAAACAAAAGCATGCAATTTTATTGAAATACTTACCTGCTTTGAAAGGCGTAACGTTATACACCGCCATTCCAAATGAAGGCTGATCAGATAGATTTTTTGCGTAATAAAACGCTAAACTTTGTTCTCCTATGTTTACGTCAACGTAGTTAGTTTCTGATTTAAACTCCCAAGGTAGATCGGACATTATATCAGCATTGAAATGGACCCTGATCTTTTGGTTAGTTATATTTGTTGTTGTGTTAGTTACTTTTCTTATTGTGCCACCATACCCAGTAGCTTTACAGAAAATGCTATATAGAGGTACCGATGCATATGCAAGACATATCATCGACACAACTAAAGATACTAAAAAGAAAACTATAGAATTCTTACTGCCTTTCCTTAAAAAGGAAAACATCTAATCCCTATTGTTGAACAAGTTAAGTAACCTGAGTAGATTGAGAAACATATTAATAAAGTCAAAATAAAGATTAGTTGCACCGAGTATTGCCAATTTAGTAGTAGCAACTTCTGATCCGTCATTATGTTTATAATAAACGTCCTTGATTCTTTGAGCATCATACGCAGTCATTAAGGTAAAGACTATTACTGATATGAACGATATTGCAAAGTGGAGAGGACTACTTCCAAGAAATAAATTTACTATAGACGCAATGATTAACCCCCAAACTCCCATAATCAAGAAAGAGCCCATACTTGTAAGATCTCTTTTTGTAGTATTGCCATATAAAGCCATAGAGCCAAACATGATTGATGTAATGAAAAACGCCCTTGCTATATTTTCTGCAGTATAAACTATAAAAACATAAGATAAGGAAAGCCCCATTAACACTGAGAACGAGAAAAATATAGTAACGGCAGACTGAGCACTTAGGTGTTGAATTCTATAAGACATGTAGAACACCAATGCAACCGGAGATAACATTACCACAAGCGATAGAACGGGATTAGAATAAATTACTTGAAAAAGACCAGAAAATACTGTTAAAAATGCAACAAGCCCTGTGACGCCCAAAGCTAAAGCCATGTAATTGTATACTTTAGTTAGGTAACTTCTAAGCCCAGCGCTATAGTAAACGCCTTGAGAGCGAATATCCTGTTCATTTCTCATATAAGACATAATATAACTCCTTTTGTCCATTATTTAACACATTATAATATAAAACCACATTTTTATCAAGTGTTTTTATTATAAACAGCTATGCGCTGGCATTTGTTTTAATATAAATAGAATATAGGCCTATTGCTGCTGCATTTGAAACATTTAAGCTGTCAATTACGTTTGATATTGGGATCTTTAAAAGATAATCACAATTTTCTTTAACTAACCTCCGCATTCCTTTCTCTTCAGAACCAAAAATAATTACTCTTTTTTTCTCAAGACTCTTTATTTCATCTATATTTTCTTTAGCATTGCAATCAAACCCGTAACACCAGTAGCCGACCTTTTTTAAATACTGCATAGTTTTTACTATATTTGTAACGTATATTAGCGGAACAATATCTAAAGCCCCACTTGCTGCTTTTGCAATAGATGCATTTTCACTCGGTGAATGGTTATGTGGTAAAACCAATGCGTCGACATTAAAACAAGCTGAAGTTCTTAAAATTGACCCAATATTGTGCGTGTCAGTGACTTGATCTAAAATGACTATAGTAGAGCTGTCGTTTGAGCTTTCAGCTACCTCTTCGATGCTTAAGTTATAAAGAATAGGGGCAACATTTAAAGCAATTCCTTGATGGTTAGCACCTTTAGATAAAACGTCATTAAGTATTTTGTTTTCTACTAATCGAACTTTAATGCCCTTACTATTTACACATTGCCTAATTTCTTTTTCATGTTCTCTATAGAAATTTTCTGTTACTAACAGTTCTATACACCGCCTATTTTTATTCTTCAGTGCTGACATGCAGGTGTGCTTTCCATACAGCCAAAAATTCTCATTAGTTTTTGACGATTTCATCGTATTATCGAAAATCGGGTTTTTATAGAATAAGCAACATTTTACTATGTTTGGATATTGTTGTAAAATTATACAATTCGATTAATGCGTTTATGTCGGACGATGAGTTAGATTGGCAAAAAAATGTTAAGCCAATAGAATGTGGAAAAGTTACTTTGAAAGTTGATCATAAAGTAAATATAAAGTCTATGGTTGATAAAGGTACCTCCGACTTACAAAGGAATTTTCTTAATACCAATAATGGTCACTCATCATTTTGTCTTGACAAAAACACAAAATCAAAAGTTGATAGGGGTAAATATTTTATAAGCGATAAGCTCGATTTGCACGGCTATAGTATAGAGGATGCTTACTGTAAATTGATAGATTTTATTATCAAAAATTATCGAGCAGGAAATAGATGTTTATTGGTAATTACGGGATACGGCAGTGCAACAAATAAAACAGACACTATAAAGAGTAACTTAAATAAATGGTTAAATGACACTAAAATCCAGCATATGGTTCTATACTACCAACAAGCTACGAAAAAACATGGTGGTAAAGGGGCTTTTTATGTTTTATTAAGAAGGCTTAGGCCCTATTAGCTGCTTAAGTTTCCTTTTAAGCCTTAATTTTTCTTGTATAACCATACAGTGTTCGGCAGCGCGTGACGCACAACTGTGCGAACATTGTGATTTGGGTCTACCAGGAAGGATGTCTCCCAGTACCTCTTTTCCCGTCATCCCGCTACGTGTTAGCGGGATCTCATTTCACTTTATGAGGGTGTCATCCGAATAGCTTGACTACTTGGATCCAGATTGGATACTGAGTTGGTGAGTATAAAAGTATAGCTTCTACGTCATACCGCCGCGGTATCTCAGCCGCTAACAAGTAGCGGGGTGACGAGTTACTATACCGCTGCGAACCGTCATACCGCGATTTATTCCATAGCTGTACGAACATTCATTTTTGAAGGTAAACTGCACAGCAAATGGTGTCATTCCAGTGCTTGACACTGGAATCCAGCCGGCTTTGTTGCATCGCTAGCTATGATGGATTAAAGATAAAAAAGGTGGAGAATATCAGTAGCTTATTATTCTGGTATTTATAACAAGAACGGTCAGTGAATACCTAAATTTGAGTAAAAGAAATTTCACTACCACTCACTAATCCGGCTAAAATTCAAGAATTTCAATGCTTTAGCTATTTTCAATAGAATTAAATTTATTAATATAAATAACAAATTACTATTCTTAAATTTGATCAGATTGATTGCAAAAAAACAAGATTTTCAATAAGTTGCTTATAATCCTAATTATAGTTAGCCTTTCATAAGTAGCGATGCAACAAAGCCATTCCAGCGTCACGCGCTGCCATGTGATATACAATTTCCTTCGAATTACAACGTACGTGCGCTCTATATGCACTTGATTGACAAATGCTCTCTTATCAAAATCTCAAGAATCTGCACTATATTTAATGCTGCGCCTTTGCGCAGGTTGTCAGCCACTATCCACATATTTAATCCGTGCTCAACAGTATTGTCTCTTCTAATACGCGATACATATACAGCATTCTCCTGTACAACATCAATTTGAGTTATGTATTCACTATCTTCACGCCTGTTGTACACTAAAACTCCACTATCTTCGGCTTCACTTAGCACTTCACGAGCTTGTTCTTCAGTGATATGTTGATCAAATTCCACATTTACTGCCATAGCGTGACCGATAAAGACGGGTACCCTTACACAAGTTGCAGTAACTTTTATATCTTCCTCTAAAATTTTTTTTGTCTCCTCTTGCATTTTCCATTCCTCTTCTGTAGAGCCATTTTCCATGAATTCTCCTACATGGGGAATGCAATTGAATGCTATTTGCTTAGAGAATATCTTGGGTTTTTTAGCTTCGTTCATAAAGATTTTTTTTGTCTGGTCATAGAGCTCATCCATTGCTGCTTTGCCTGCACCAGAAGTTGATTGATAAGTTGAAGCAACGATTCTCTTTATTTTTGCTTTTTGGTGTAATAGATGTAGTACTAGCAGCATCTGTATTGTAGTACAGTTTGGATTGGATATTATGTTGTGGTTTTTATATTCCATAATTTTTTCTTTATTAATCTCTGGAATAATGAGTGGCACACCCTCTTTCATTCTAAAATGGGAACTGTTATCTATCACGATGCATCCAGCCTGTGTTGCAATTGGTACATACTCTTCAGAAACATGAGATCCAGCACAGAAAATGGCTACATTAGTTCCAACGAAGTCATAATCCTCAAGGCATAAAACTGTTAACTCTTTGTCACCAAAGCTCACCTTCTTCCCTTCTGATTTTTTCGATGCAAGTGCAATAACGCAATCTATCGCCTCATCTTGAAATTCAGCAAGCGTGCTTAATACCTCACGCCCTACTCTTCCGGTTGCTCCAATAACAGCAATTTTGTATCTCATATAGATGAACCTCTAATTTTAAAGTTCTATTATATTTTTACTGACAAAATTTACAATTGTTTTAATATTTTTACCTTGCAATTAATTGTAATTTAGCTATTATTATGCAATATTAGTAATATTACATAATGAAATGAAAGATGAGTAAGGAATACGATGAAACTAAGGTTAAACCTGCAATGTCTACACCTCAAGGGCCTGAAGGAACCAATGGATCAAAGGCCCAAAGTGTTCTTTCGAATAAAAGAAAGCCTACAATAAATTTTGATGACAAAAAGTATGGTGTAAAAACCTCTAAAATAGACCAACAGTCTCTAAACAAAAGACAAGAATCTTCAAAGCTAAGAGATCTCTTAAGGTCAATACCAATAATAAGGAGATTTTTAGCAAGGATTTTCACACCTGAAAAAATAGAAATCATCAGTAACCCTATATATGACAACATGGAAGCATATAAAAAATCGCAGGAAGATTACCCTAGTAAGATAAAAGATGAAACTAGTATAGATGATGAACACACAAAAGAAGTAGATAGTAAACTTGAGAAGGGTAATGTTGAACAAGTGGACAACAAGAAAAGTCGTAGTTCATAAATATCAATCATTTAAAAATTATCTCTAGTTATAACATTGTATCTGTTCAGATGCATGGCTCATGTACAAATATTGAAACAAAAATTCCAGTGCTCCTTTCTCGTCATCCCAGTGCGTGACACTTGTATCTTTATGATGTGAGGCATTAGAGCTAAAATACCTCACAGGGAGGGTGAAGCTGATGCGACACTAATGCCATTAAGCCAGATTTTGCTTCCCTCCCATAGAGTTAAAGACTGAACAGTATCTTTTGGAATTATATCCCGTATTACAAGGTTAGTCTAAACTCTCAGTTTATTTATAGTCTTGGAGGCAATTTTATGCAAGTAAATGCTATTTTGGGTGTGGATATTTCAAAAAAGAAATTTGATGTTTGTTTGTTAGTGGACAGTAAAAAACGACACAAAGTCTTTCAAAATAATCAAGATGGTTTTGCAAAACTTGTAGTTTGGTGCAATGGCCATGGAGCAAATCTTACTCATTTATGTCTTGAAGCAACTATAGTATTTTCTAAAATGAATGATAAATTTCCATTATGGTATTACCAACCAAAAGTTGTAAGTCTGTATATTTATGCATTAAAGGTCTGAGGCGGCTTTTGATGGTATTCCAACAATGCTCTATAGGGTTCAAATCTGGTGAATATGTTGGTAGATAGAGCAAACGGCATCTAGCATTATCTATTAACTCCTTTGTTTTGGGAGTTTTATGGAATGTGGCATTGTCCATAACTATTGTAGTACCATGTGGCAATTTAGGTAATAACATCTTCTCTAACCATGTATTGAATACCTCTTTGTCACACCCACCTTTGAAAGTCATTGGTGCAATAAATCTCTTTCCAATCCACCCGCCTATTATACTGATTCTCTCTCGTTTTCTTCCTGGAATATCTGCATAAATTTTCTTTCCTATTGGAGCACGTCCATACTCTCGGTATAACCTATTATCAACTCCTGCTTCATCTATATATAAGATGCTGGAATGGTCTATTTTTGAGATTTTATCGGTAAATCGCTGCCTATCTTCTTGATTGCGCTCTTGATATAGTGTAACTTTTTTTTAAAGTAATTCTTAGCTGTTTCAGCCTATACCAAATTGAATTTATTCCAAATCCAAGATTTTGTTTCATCTCTGCCAGCGTATGATCTGGATTCTTTTTAACATATTCTTCGAGTATTTTTGGGTCTATTTTTCGAATAAAGCTGCCGTTTTTCGATGGCCTTAGGCTTTCACCAGCGGCTTTCTTTCTTAACCAGCGGTACAGAGTTGCTATTCCTATCTCCAAAAGCTCTGCCACCTCAACCTTTGACTTCCCTTTTTCTATCATCGATACTGCCCTTTCCCTTAAATCCACACTATACGCCATTATAACTCAAATAGCTTATTATACCTTTATCATTTACTTTGGGAAGTACTATAGTTGGTATGGAGAAGATTTGGCTACTTTTATGCACGATTTAGGACATAATGTCAGTATAGTAAACCCAGAAAGCTTTTGGCAAAAGTGAGCTGCTCAGAAATAAGACAGATAAATCAGATGCAGCTATGATAGCTAGATTTTGTATCGCCAACAAACCTGCTCTTTGGAAGCCCATTGCACCTGAAATGAGGCATTTGAGGGAGCTTTACCGTTGCATGCAATCGCTAAAAGATGATAAGGTGCAACAGACAAATCGCTTGGAAAACAAAAATATGCATTCCAGTTGCAAAGAAGCTATATCTAAAGTAATTTTGGCAATAGAGGAGCAAATTATTGTTCTCGAAAAAGAAATTAATGAGCATATAAATAACTATCCACATCTAAAAAATATGGTGGAAAACCTTAAGACTATAAAAGGTATAGGATATCTTACTGCTGTTGCTGTTGCTGTTGTCGCAGAAATGCCATCAGTTGATAACTTTGACAATGCTAAACAATTTACAGCTTTTGCTGGTCTAAATCCAGGACATTATCAATCGGGATCGTCAGTAAGTAAGAGAAGTTGCATATGCAAAATAGGATCTGAGCGTATTCGAAAAGCTCTTTATATGCCAGCTATAGTAGTCAAAAACCATAATAATCATTTTCAAAAGTTTTGTCAGCGTCTAGCAAGTAAAGGCAAATGTCCAAAAGTCATAGTTCTTGCGTTAATGCGAAAATTAATGCATGTCTTTTTTGGTATTCTTAAAAATAATCAACCATTTAATTGTAATTTTGTTGGATAATTTGTTTGACAGCAGAGACAGTATCTGGGATCCAGATTGGGCACTAAGTTGGTAAACACGAAAGCGATTAATCCTTTACAACGTTTTTGATGGAACTGCGCGAAAGAACTGGATGCCAGTGTCACGCACTGGCATGACACCCATTTCTTCCTATAGTTGTCTTTTCTCGTCTACCTTATTTTGCCACTCTGCTGAACAGATACATAACATTTGCTATACAGAAACTCTGCGATACCAAAATAAATAAAGAGGTACGCCACTTGCAGTGAATAAGCTTGCGATCAGCAAGGTATTCACAGAAGTTTCAAATATTACCCAGCAGCAAAAGGTTGTTGCTATACTGCCAATTAAAAATTTGTAACAACTCTTTTCTTGCACAATAACTTTGAGAAAAGCAAGACTGCATGCAAGGTAAACAAATAAAAATGAAACTACAGAAAAGTCGATAATTGATGTGATCTGCTTAGCAAAATTGTTGCTTGAAGTGAGGATTAGTAAAGTTGCAGTTCCAACTGAGCTAGTTGTTATGCCCCAGAAAGGAGAACCGTGCTTGTTTCTTTGAGCAAAAAACTGTGGCATCAGTTTATCTTTTGCAAGGCCAAGGGCCACTTGTCCACTAGCTAGTACCCAAGCGTTTAAAGTACCAACACAAAAAATGAACGCAGTTATAGAAATAATCAAGTGCCAATTGCCAGAGGCCATAATTTTTATTGCGTCAACATATGGTGCTCTTGAACTTGCTAAATCATTGCCATTTATTAATCCCATAATTGCAAGATTGTTGATAAAATACACAACAGCAACAGAGATTGTTCCAAGTACCACAGCTCTTGGTATTGTTCTAGCTGGATTATCAACTGACCCTGCAGGTGCTGTTGCCAATTCAACTCCAATAAAACCCCATAGAGTAATAAGTGTAGAACGGGCAAGAATCTGCGATGTTGTAAGATTTGATATTTCTTCACTTATGATGAAGTTATTTCTATCAAAAAAAAACAATGCTGCTATAGGTATTACAAGCAATACAGAAATTTTTATCACCGTCAATAAAAACTCAACACGTCCAGCAGTAGCTACTCCTCTAAAATTTATTAGTGTAATAATTGTAAGTAATAACATCTCTAAAAACAGATGTACGTTTTGAATATCTTCATGGAAAAATGGTGTAAGATAACCAACACCCACAACTATTACGGCTGTTGTGCTAACCCATGAGATCACCCAATACGTCCAACCAACAAAAAAAGCTGCAGCAGGGCCAAAAGCATGCTTTACATAGACGTGAGGGCCACCCGTTTCCGGAAATTTTGCGCAGAGTGAGGCAAAAACTAAAGCAAGAGATATAGCACCAAGCCCTGATATTATCCAGCTTATAAGGCTATACATGCCATATGGAGCAAGGCTAATTGGAAGCATAAAAATTCCAGAGCCAATTTGGCTGCTAATCACTAAGGCAAAAATAGCCCAAAAACCTATTTTATTTGACACAATAATTCTTATCTAAATAGATTAACAATATACCCTAAACTCAGAAATTTCAATTGATCTTTTAACATAAAAACTTGCATTTTTTTCAATTTATTCCTAAAATAGATTATATTAACAGATTATTAAGAGGGGGTTATGAATCCGAGATTAAAAGCATTTTTGGTTGTTTGTAGTATTATTGCATTTTTGATTGCACTTTTGTTTCTCGTGTATTATTTAAATCTTCTTGTTAACTATATCCTTGACCCGATTCTAGTTCGTCCCTTTGAAAGATTATACAAAAACTTAATTGTTGATGGTCTTTATGCCTATTTATCTACAAGCACTTCTAGCCCTGCACTAGCATTTTTGGCTACAGGTTTTATTGTTATTGCTGCGTTTATTTGCCTGAATAAAATGCTTCTTCCCTTGCAAGAGAAGATCATAAACAACTATACCTCCTTTAAAAACAACAATATTGATAGCAATAGCATGTTGTTTGAGGTTTATAAAGATCCAACAATAAAATTAAAGGACAAAATCTTATTCTTCAGTATACACTTGATATATTACCTACAGCTTCCATTTTTGTATATTGCATCAAAGGTATCAGCTCTACGTGGGTTTCTTATATTTAATTTTGGTTTATTATTGTTAAATTATGCACTGCTAATTCCAGTAGCACTTCTTGAGTTAATAAAATATCCATCAGTAAAACTCTTTTCACCTTTGGGTTTGAATGTAAAGCAGCTAAGCTTTTTGTTTAATGTAAGTGATGTGGGCACTGGTAGTCAAAGTGTTCATACTAGAAGTTTTGAGGAAAGTGTCATAAACTGCGCTGAAGAACTAAAACAGAAATTTGGAACTCAACCAAATGTACTCAATAAAGAGTTTGAAGACTACATAAATAATTCAGATGAGCTTACAACTGAGCAAAAAGAGCAATTAAAACTTTATCTTAACTTTAATGGTTCCAATGAAGCAGCTTGGCAAGAATCAAAAACTGGACTAACTCTCACACAAGCTGCAAACTTAGTTTCAACTGCTGCTAAGAATCAAAAATCAGATGTGAATTCACTATTACTAATGAATTTAAAGGATGGACTTGGTTTATGTACTCTGGGAATGTTCGATCGTATTATTTATTCGCTTAGTTGTCTTGAAGCGAAAAATAATTTCTTGGTTCAAATAAATGGAGCAGTGAACGTATTAACACCTAAATTTACTGAAAGATTTTTAAAAGAATATTGCAATTATAAAAAATTAAAAATTTTGGTAGACAAGTTTGAAGATTTTTACTCCGAAGATTATGCGGATAAAAATAATATAAGCGATGAGGTGAAGAGCAACATTAACCAATCAATAATAGAAATAAGAGAATTTGTCTTTAAAGAGCTTTACATAAAATTTTACGAAGAGTATGGAAAAAGTATTCAAAGAGGTGCCATAAAGCAAAAATTAAGGGAATTAGTTACAGATGATAGTATAAAGGAAGCAGTGTATTATTCAATGTATAATATAGAAATCCCTGCAGAACCACCTACTTATCTTGAAAGAGTAAAAGCATTTTTTGGAGGTCATGCAAGGTCTCCTGCTGCTTAGTGGTGGGCTCATGTCATGGTAGAAAATTTTGACTTTAGCTAAAAAAATTACTTCCGCATACTTGAAACCTCATTATAATGACAATTAGAGATGTTTCTCGAGCTCAAAATTTGTCTCCGTCTGCAGACTTTTCATTTAAATTTCAGTTAAAAATGTGGCGTATCTTCTTCAGTGTATGTGGGTGCACACACATACTTAATCTCTGCCCAATGTGCGTTGCATTTTTTCTGAATCTTGTTCATATGGGGGATTCTATGCCTAAAATTCCAGACACTTGACTTTAGCTAAAAACCAACTGGCGCCTATGGTTTTTTATAGTTTTATCTTCCCTTTTCTGAATGGCTTGCAAGCTGCTATCTCTACAAAAACTATGTTTTTCTTCAGAAGAGAGTTATATTGTAACTATGGACAAAATAATCATAAAAAAATTTGGTGGGACTTCGCTAACTGATTTAAACCGAGTTGCAAATTTGATAAAAAACGATATTGAGAAAGGTTGTAATGTAATCGTTGTTGTATCTGCTGTTGCAGGATTTACTGACCAAATGGCTTTTCAGGCTAGGCAAATCTCAAATTTAAGTTGCAGACAAGAGTTATCAGAGTATGACGTTATGCTTTCAGCAGGAGAACAAATCTCTTGCGGTCTATTAGCTATCACTCTCCAATCGATCGGAGTTAATGCTAAATCGTGGCTTGCCTGGCAGTTACCAATTGTAACTGATGATTTTTATTCTGAGTCTAAAATAAAAACAATAAAGATTGACCGTGTGAAAAGATCTTTTGCTGAGGGTTATACTGCTGCGATCATTGCTGGTTTTCAGGGTATAAATGATGATAGAATCACTACTTTTGGAAGAGGAGGCTCTGATATATCAGCAGTTGCCTTCGCGGTAGCCTTTGGTGTTAGAATTTGCGAAATTTTTACTGATATTGATGGAATATATACAGCAGACCCGAGAATTGTTCCAAAGGCACGCAAGCTCAAATTTATCTCTTACGATGAAATGTTGGAAATGTCGTCATCTGGTGCTAAAATACTGCATAATCGTTCAGTACAACTTGCAATGAAACATAACATTAAAGTGCAAGTGCTATCCACTTTTAAGGAAGTAGAAGGCACCACAGTGCTACACAAAAGGGATGTACTAGAGAGATACTTAATTACTGGAATAACTTATAGCACTAATGAAGCTCTTGTAACTTTCACTAACCTTGCAAATAACTTGCGTACTTTAAGAGATATAGCAGGAGCAAACGTTAAAATTGATATGATACATGGGTCAAGTTTTGTTATCTCCAAATTTGATATTGATTTAATGGAAAAGTTACTGAATAAGAATGAAAATTATGCTATAAACGATAATGTAGCTAAAATTTCAATAATTGGTATTGGTGTTATGTCTAACACTGAAGTGATGCACCGCACACTCAAGGTTTTAAGCGAAAAAAAGATAGAAATACTTGCTATCACAACATCTGAAATCAAAATCAGTATAATTGTTCAAAAAGAATGCGCTGTAGCTTTAGTCAAAGATTTACATACTGAGTATGAGCTTGATATGCAGCACTAGGATAGGCTTGACGTCCAGTTGTCTAAGAGTATGTCTTGAAAAGGAATGAGGAAAAAAATATGATAGTGTAAGTAAAAAATAGGAGGGAAAATTGTATCCAAGTGATATAAGTGATAAGGAATGGGAAATTTTGGAGCCACATGTTGCACAAGGAAAGATAGGGAGGCCAAGAAAGCACAATATCAGAACAATTATTAATGCAATAAGGTATATAATGAGAGGTGGTTGTCAATGGAGAATGCTGCCGAAAGATTTTCCTCCATGGAAGACGGTGTATGACTATTTTCTCAGGTGACGTAGTAATGGCAAATTGGAAAAAATACATAATATGCTAGTAAAAGAGGTAAGAAAAATGTTTGGTAAAAATGAAACACCTTCAGTAGGAATAATTGACAGTCAATCAGTAAAAACCACTCAAAAAGGGGATCCAGAGGATATGATGCTGAAAAAAAAATAAAGGGTAGAAAACGTCATATTGTTGTAGATACAGTGGGCTTAATTATTGCGGCTGATGTTCATAGTGCAAGTGTTCAAGATCGTGATGGTGCTCTAAATCTTTTCACTCAAGCTAAATACAAGGCTCCAACTTTACGTAAGTTTTTGCTGATCAAGGATACATAGCAAAACCGCTGTTTATTGGAGACAGGATACGATTACCAAGAAAGCTGTTGATGTTACAGGATTTTTCGACAATCTGGACCACAATTTAGCACTGCAGGCTATCAAGAAGCACACAGACTGCAAATGGGTCATACTGTATGTTGAAAGGTGGATGAAATCCCCTATTCAGCAAGCAGATGGCAGTAAGGTAGTTAGGGAAAAAAGGAGTTCCGCAAGGAGGTTCAATAAGCCCAATCATTTCAAACATATTTATGCACCATGCATTTGATATATGGATGAAACAAAATCACCCAACAGTACCATTTGAAAGATATGTGGATGATGCGATAGTGCACTGCAGAACTAAAAGACAGGCAGAATTTATGCGAGCAGCAATTGAAGAAAGATTGGCACAATGTAAGCTAAAATTGCAACCTGATACCAATGCCATTCCAAAACTCCATCATTATACTGCCTTAGTATAACCTTCTCACTTCTATTGTCTATTTGTTTGTTATGTAATAGAAATTGGTATGAGATTGAAGAATTAAGTGTGAACGGTTACAGAATTTTTGCCAGGAGAAACATATAGTTAAAGTAATTCAGATTTGTAAGATATGTTTATCTGCAATTATAGCTTCAACAGTAGGCAATGTTGCTTTTAATTACCTCAACATTTTCTCTTGGCAATTCTTTAATGAACCGAGAAGTGCGCATCGGTTGCCACTGGTTGTTAATTTCCCTCCTATCTGCACATGAAATGATTAACCTTTCTTTGGCTCTGGTTATGCCAACATATGCGAGTCTCCTTTCTTCTTCTAAAGCTTTACCACTTTTGTCATCAAAAGATCTTTGATGAGGAAATAATCCCTCTTCCCAACCAGGTAGAAACACGCACGGGAATTCAAGTCCTTTGGCTGCATGAAGAGTCATAACATATACGGTGTCATCGTTATTCATATTATCCACTTCCATCACCAAACTTATGTGCTCCAAGAAAGTTGTGGCATTATCGAAATTTTTTAAAGATGAGATGAGCTCCTTGACATTTTCTATTCGTGCTAAGCCTGTTACCTCCTCATTTTCAAGCATTTCAATATACCCTGATTGGTTTGCTACGATTTTAACGAATTCATGCAGTGGTTTTACGCTTACTATTTCTTCCCAAGCTTTAATTTTATTTAAAAAATCATTTAGTGAGAGTTTAATTCTTTCGGTTACTTGATTACTATTAACTAATATTTTTGCTGCCTCAAAAAAAGAAATTTTGTTATCCTGAGCAGTCGTGTATATTTTCTTTAGAGTTGTAGCTCCTATGCTTCTTTTTGGCCGGTTTACGATCCTTTCGAAAGCTAAGTCATCGTTATTGTTTGTAACGAGTCTTAAATATGCAATTATATCCCTGACTTCCTGACGTTCGTAGAATTTTACGCCACTTATAATCTTGTAGGGAATTGAATATTTTATAAAATACTCTTCGAGAACTCTAGTTTGAAAAGTGGCCCTTACCAGCACTGCAATGTCACTAAATCTGTATTTATTGAGCTTTAATATCTGTTCGCTTATGAACCTTGCTTCAGCTTTTCCGTCCCATAATTTTATTAGATTTACCTTTTCCCCTTCAATGTTTGTTGTCCACAATTTTTTTTCTAAGCGAGTCTTATTGTGATTGATAACATATGACGCAGTTGCAAGTATGTGGGATGTTGACCTGTAGTTACACTCTAGTTTAACGGTTTTTGCATTTTTAAAATCATCAGAAAACTTCAAAATATTTTCAACTTCTGCACCACGCCAACTATATATCGACTGGTCATCATCTCCTACACAGCAAATATTTGAGTGCTCTTTTGCAAGGTATTTTAGCCAAAGATATTGTATCGCATTTGTATCTTGATATTCATCTACCATGACATATTTAAACTTGTTTTGGTAGTAGGACAGAACTTCGGTCTTTTGATTAAAGAGTTGTATGTTATATAGCAATAAGTCACCAAAATCGACAGAGTTAAGGAATCTCAACCTTTCCTGATACTGGTGATAGACTTTGAGTGCAGTTACGTACACTGGCCTAAATGATTGAATATCTTCCACTTCAGATGGCAATAAGCACTTCTCTTTCCATTGCTGAATAATATTCATAATGGTCTTACATTTTTCTGATAGGTAATCAGGGCTTATTTCATTGATAATATTTTTTATTACCTGTAATTGGTCATCCACACCAATGATTGTAAAATTGGGGTTTAAGCCCACAATTTCTGCGTGCAGGCGCAAAATTTTTGCTGCAATTGCATGGAAAGTGCCAAGCCATGGTATGTTTGTGCCCGTTAGCTCAAGTACCCTTGATACCATCTCATTTGCTGCTTTATTTGTGAATGTAACAGCTAATATTTCATCAGAATAAGCGTGACCATTTCTAATTATGTGTGCTATTCTTGAAGTAATCGTTCTTGTTTTTCCGGTTCCGGCTCCTGCCAATATTAAAACCGGTCCATCTATGTTAGTTACAGCTGATTGTTGTTCTGGATTTAGCAGTGAGAGATAATCGTTCATCGTAGCCCTATAGATTATAACTTCGTAAAGTTAAACCTATGATTGAAATATTGTAAAGGTTTTATTGAATAGAACAGTTAAAGAATGCTTCACTCAAGTACTATAGTATTTTCTAAAATGAATGATAAATTTCCATTATGGTATTACCAACCAAAAGTTGTAAGTCTGTATATTTATGCATTAAAGGTCTGAGGCGGCTTTTGATGGTATTCCAACAATGCTCTATAGGGTTCAAATCTGGTGAATATGTTGGTAGATAGAGCAAACGGCATCTAGCATTATCTATTAACTCCTTTGTTTTGGGAGTTTTATGGAATGTGGCATTGTCCATAACTATTGTAGTACCATGTGGCAATTTAGGTAATAACATCTTCTCTAACCATGTATTGAATACCTCTTTGTCACACCCACCTTTGAAAGTCATTGGTGCAATAAATCTCTTTCCAATCCACCCGCCTATTATACTGATTCTCTCTCGTTTTCTTCCTGGAATATCTGCATAAATTTTCTTTCCTATTGGAGCACGTCCATACTCTCGGTATAACCTATTATCAACTCCTGCTTCATCTATATATAAGATGCTGGAATGGTCTATTTTTGAGATTTTATCGGTAAATCGCTGCCTATCTTCTTGATTGCGCTCTTGATATAGTGTAACTTTTTTTTAAAGTAATTCTTAGCTGTTTCAGCCTATACCAAATTGAATTTATTCCAAATCCAAGATTTTGTTTCATCTCTGCCAGCGTATGATCTGGATTCTTTTTAACATATTCTTCGAGTATTTTTGGGTCTATTTTTCGAATAAAGCTGCCGTTTTTCGATGGCCTTAGGCTTTCACCAGCGGCTTTCTTTCTTAACCAGCGGTACAGAGTTGCTATTCCTATCTCCAAAAGCTCTGCCACCTCAACCTTTGACTTCCCTTTTTCTATCATCGATACTGCCCTTTCCCTTAAATCCACACTATACGCCATTATAACTCAAATAGCTTATTATACCTTTATCATTTACTTTGGGAAGTACTATACATATTTAAACGTAGGTTTTACATCTATTTTGTTTTAGTAGTTTCAGGTGTATGTCGAGTAACAACAACTTGATTTGAGGTATTGGCACCAGAACTTCTGCTTGTTGGGTGGATAAGTGGAGTTTGGAATGGCTTATATGTACGGTTTAGTTCCTTCATTTCTATTTCTTCAACTTCAACAAGGGGTTTTTCTTTTGGGGTATAGCGATTATGCGTTGCAGGTCGTTCAGTGAGATTTTCATATGTTTCTTTCAACCAAGTTCCGATATCATACATAAATCCATACGCTTTTTCTTTAAATTCTCTTAATGATCTACTGAAACTTGCTAGTGTGTTATTAAAGTAAATTGTCATATAGTCTCTTGTGGTGTATTGATAACTTTCTCCATCTAGTCTGCTACTTTGTGCGTTATACCAATTCTCATTACTAGTGAATCAAATAAGCGGCATTGCAGAGTTTTTTAATTGTGGAGTGAGAAAGAGAGGTAATAAATTTGCACAAAGCGCTCTCAAGCAAAGCAATTGTGTCGTAGATTTTGTTACGCAAAATGTTCTGTTTTATATATAACCAAAACCTCTCAACAGGATTGAGGTCAGGTGAGTATGGTGGTAGGTATATAATGTCGATATTTTTAGGTACTTTTAAATTTTTTGACTTATGCCAACTAGCACAATCCATGATAAGAAATGCCTCCCTTGTTCCTAAATATTGTGACATCTGCTCAAGGAATATATTCATACAATCAGTATTGACGTTTGAGCTAGAACTTTCTCCATTTCTGGGATTAACTGCACTATAGAGATAAAAATTTTGCCTACCTAGTTTTACCTTAACCTGTGTCCTAATGCCTTTTTTAAACCACCCGTGTCCAATCTTTGAATGTGTGCCAAACCGCGATTCATCGAAGAAAAATAGCTCTTTTTCAGGATACATGACAATAGTTTCATTAAGATTTTTTTTTAAATTCCTCTTGTTTACTTTTATCTTGTCCGTTATGCACTGGTCTTGGTGTGATATATGAGAATTTCATTCTTTGCATATTACGGTGTACTGTAGATTTGCTGATATTCAAACCAAACTTTTCTTGAATTCTTATTTTCATTTCTTTTATAGTAATATTGGGGTTTTCCTCTATCCACACCTCAACTTGTTCACGTTGACTTTGATTCAATATAGTTTTTCTACGGCGTTGAGGCGGAGCAAATAATTTTTCTTCTCTGCCAAATTTTAGGTCATGCAGTAAGTGCCTTTCTTGAAATGCAGCATATCTTTGCTACGGCTGTTATACTGTGCTTTTTTGCTGCAATTACAGCATTTAGTTTTTTTGCAACATATGCGTTATTTCTTACTTTCTTCAGCATTTCTTTTGCTGATTCCACCACTTTTTCATCCAATAATTTTGATCTTAATGCCATTTAAACCTCGCTACTTTACTTACTTCAGTATGGCTTTTTTTCTATTATTGTCTATCCGTTACTTGTGTAGCGGGAATTGGTATTAGAACTATTGTTGCTTTTGAAATAACCAAATATGTTGTACATTTTGAGCTACCGCTGATTATTAATATACATATATTATGCATTAATAAATTAAAGTTGTCAAGAATTTTACTACTTGCACTCTGTAAAGTTTTTGTTGTGTACTTTGAACTTTGAGAAAAATGGACGCCTAAATTTGACAATTGTGAAAATATTAGTTAAAATTATTGTATGTTAAGTATAGTAAATAGGAGAAAATATGCGTGCGCCAAGCAAAGTGCGTAAAGTCCAGTTGGTGAAAATCCAACCCAGGCAAAGCCTAGCCAGCAGGCTGGAACAAACCACTATGCTGCGTAAGGTAACGAGCGTAGTAAAGCTAGTGGAATGGACAACACAGGGTACAACGAAAGTGAAGGTATTGAGTCCCGAAATTCTCGATGTCATAGAGGTCGACACGTTGCATATAGTGGAAGACAGCAAGAAGGGTAACAATAGGGCAAGTTATCACTCACTCTATCGGGATCTGAGGCCGTATCACGTGTTGAGATGGAGTTTACGTAAACTTGGGAGATCCTTTGTATTCCTATTAAGGTACGTTGGAACAAGTCAACAAAGGCGAGTACTGACGGAAGATATAAAGGAAGTCGGACTGATTGATAGTACTCAGAGTGTGGGAAAGCCACATACAAGGGGAAGCGGTCAGCAATATAGTGACTGGTTTAGGAATTGCTATGCCAATACAACGGAGGTTGGAATAACGTGCAAAGAAAACTAAATCAGATAGCAGTAAGAGCCAGGCAAGATAAACGATTGAAATTTACATCGTTAATTCATCTGATAAACGCAGAGAATCTTGCTGAATGTTATAAAGAGCTAAAGCATAACAAAGCATGCGGTATAGACCAGGTGACAGTAGAAGCTTATGGAGAAAATCTTGAAGAGAAGCTCAACACTCTGGTGGATAGTATGAAAAGAAAGCGATATCAACCGCAACCAGTGAAAAGAGTATATATACCAAAAGCTGGAAGCAAAGAGAAACGCGGGCTTGGAGTACCGTCTACAGAAGATAAGTTAGTCCAGATAATGCTGAAGAAGATATTAGAAAATATTTATGAAGCTAACTTTCTGGATAACTCATATGGTTTTCGTCCTGGTAGAAGCTGTCATCAAGCGGTAAATGCACTAAATAAAGCAGTTATGTACAGACCAACTAACTATGTAGTAGAAGTTGATATCAAGAAATTCTTTGATAATGTCCAGCACAAATGGCTAATGAGATGCTTGAGAGAACGGATAACAGACCCAAACATACTGTGGTTAGTAAAACGATTTCTTAAGGCAGGAGTAGTCGAAGCAGGACATTATGAAGCAACTGAACTAGGCACACCTCAGGGGGGAATAGTAAGTCCTATACTAGCTAATATATACTTGCATTATGTGCTGGATTTGTGGTTTGAAAAGAAATTCAAGCTAAGATCTAAAGGTTATATGGAGCTAGTTAGGTATGCAGATGATCACCTGATTTGCTGCGAAAGAGAAAAAGATGCTAGAGAACTCTTAGAGTCACTGAAACAAAGGCTAGGAAAATTTGGACTGGAAATATCTGAAGACAAAACAAGAATAGTAAAGTTTGGCAAAAAGGAGTGGCAACAAGGAATAAGGGAGAAACGAAAAACGGAAAGTTTCAACTTTCTAGGATTCACCCATTATGGTACAAGGAGTCGTAAAGGTAGAGTAATGGTAGGTCATAAAACCTCGAAAGAAAATCTATCTAGAAAACTTAAAGAAATCAAAGAATGGGTGAAAAAGATCCGAAATAAAGTTCACCTTAAAGATTGGTGGTCAATACTTAAAGCAAAACTAACAGGACACTATAACTACTTCGGAGTTAGCGGAAATTACCGGTGGTTGAATAAATTCTTCTGGCGGGTAATCAAGCTAGCGTATAAATGGATAAACCGACGTAGTCAGAAGAAGAGTATGAATTCAAAGCAATTTATACACTATCTACAAGTTAATCCATTACCAAAACCAAGAATATGCTACTCATTATATACAAAATAGGAAATGCTGTGAATACTACATTGTGGAGCCGTGTGCGGGAAAGCTGCAAGCACGGTTCTGGTGGGGGAGTCATAGCGATAAAACTTAATCAGGAGGATTTAAAACTATGACTTCTACCAAACCTACTAATTCTGATGAGCAAAGAAAACTTTCACTTGAAGAACGGATAGTTATTACGTCTTTAACATCTGTGGAAAATTTAAGAATCCATAATGTTGAATCAGTTAAAAAAACGACTGACATAATAAGTTATTATGTTGAACAAATAAAGGAGCCCTTTGAGGAATTTATTAAGCAAATCAATGAGATACATACTTCATTTATGTGGGAACTTGATCGTCTTGATCATGATACTTTGAGAGAACACTTTAATGAAGGAGTAACAATAGATGCACTAAAAGAACATGTGCAATCTGTTGGACAATACTTAGAATGCACTTCAAAGATTTTATATAAATTTGGTAAGTTAAATGATGAAGAAAAACAACAAGGTAGTGATTTAGTAGCAGAAAAACTTAAAATAATAGAAGAGATTTCAAATCCTAAAAGCAAGCCAAACGCTTGTAGAACTTGTTGTGCTTTAAGTGGTGGTGCAATTATTGGAGCAGCTATAGCATACCTTGCAGGAGCTGCCACTTTAGCTCCTGCTATTGTTGCTGTTGCAGTATTTATTGCAGCCACTGTTGTTGGTGCACTGGTGGGTTATGGTATTGGAAAATCTTGTGAAAAGGTCAGTGAAGAAAGGCAAAAGGATCGCCATATGAGCATAGGTACTGTGATTAAGAATGTCCTTACTCCTGAGTGTTTAAAATCACAATCGCAAGTTCATCCATAAGGTAGGCATTTAGTATTGACTTTACAACAATAGTCACTTTAAATTAGTAACTATTGTTGCAGTTAAAGTATCAATGCCTTTTTTCTTTTATTTTTTTGCAATTCTCAGCATTTTATCTGCTGTATGCGTAATTAGTGTAAGAAATCCTGTGCATGCAGTATTATTTTTAATTTTCACCTTCGTTAACTCTGCAGTTCTTTTCATTCTCCTTGGAGCTGAGTTCATTGCTATGATGGTGATGATAGTATACATCGGTGCGGTTGCGGTGTTGTTCCTCTTTGTAGTTATGATGCTCGATATTGACTACATAAGGTTGCGCCAGGGTTTTGCAAAGCATTGCACTCTTGGTGCTATGTTGTGTGTTGTGTTTTTTCTAGTCATCAGCTTTGTAATCCGCAGCTCAGCACCGAATATAAGCAATGTTATAAACTATAATACCAATAATGTGAAAGCTATTGGTAATTTGCTGTATACCGACTACATGTACGCTTTTCATCTTTCTGGTATTCTGCTGCTTGTTGCAATTGTCGGTGCAATTGCTCTTACTTTGCAGGACAAGAAAAAAGGAGTTAAAAAACAGAATGTATTAAAGCAATTGACACAATCTTCATCTGTAAAATTGATTAAGGCTAAATTTGGAAAAGGAGTAGAATGGAAATAGGATTAAATCACTTTTTGATAGTTGCTGCTGTTTTGTTCACTATTGGAGTGTGCGGTATTTTCATCAACCGTAAGAGCATAATCAATATATTGTTATCAATAGAAATATTATTGCTGGCAATTAATATCAACTTAGTTGCTTTTTCTGCCTTTATGAATGATATAGTTGGGCAAATTTTTGTGATGTTTGTGTTGACTGTTGCGGCAGCAGAGTCAGGAGTTGGGCTTGCAATATTGGTTGTATATTATAGAAGCCGTGGCAATATAGATGTTGAACAAGCAAATTTAATGAAAGAATGAAAGTATGATGGATATACTGAAATTAATAGTATTTTTGCCACTTTTTGGTTCGCTATTTGCAGCACTTTTTAGAAAAAGTCAGTTAGTTACAACGGCAGGGATTGGAATATCTGCAGTTTTATCTTGGTATGTTTTTCTCACCTTCTCTGAAAATTATCACTTGAGTTTATTTCCTTTGTTTTCATTGAGCATCTTAAAAGTAAATTGGGCAATTAGTGTGGATGCTCTCTCATCCTTAATGCTTATTGTTATTACCACCGTTTCACTGGTAGTACATCTCTACTCTATCGGTTATATGGAGCGTGATAAGGGGAAGTCGAGGTTTTTTTCTTACCTATCGCTATTTACGTTTTGCATGATTGTGCTGGTTGTAAGCGATAATTTCGTGCAGCTTTTTTTTGGCTGGGAAGGGGTTGGCCTATGTTCTTATTTACTCATAGGATTTTGGTTCCAAAAATATTCTGCAAATAATGCAGCAATTAAAGCATTTGTTGTGAATAGGGTAGGAGACTTTGCACTATTGATTGGAATCTTTCTTATTTATTATACATTTCACTCTTTGAATTTTACTGAAGTTTTTGACACAACTGATCTTCTTGGCACGCAGAACATTAGGGCATTCTGCTGTGAATTCAAAGTAACTCATATAATATGCATATTACTTTTTATTGGCTGTATGGGTAAATCTGCACAGCTTGGTTTACATGTTTGGTTGCCAGATGCAATGGAAGGGCCAACTCCTGTTTCTGCACTTATTCACGCAGCAACGATGGTAACAGCAGGTATATTTTTAGTAGCAAAGTGTTCTCCATTGTTTGAGTTATCAAATGTGGCACGAGAATTAATAGTTATCGTTGGAGCACTCACTGCTTTTTTTGCAGCCACCGTTGCAATTACTCAGAACGATATAAAGAAAATAATTGCTTATTCAACCTGCAGTCAACTTGGTTATATGTTCATGGCATGTGGGCTTTCTGCTTACAATGTTGCTATTTTTCATTTAATGACACACGCTTTTTTTAAAGCTCTACTATTTCTTGGTGCTGGCAATGTGATTCATGCAATGCATCATGAGCAAAACATTCAGAAAATGGGAAATTGCTGGAAGAAAATCCCTTGCACTTACGCTCTCATGTGGATTGGATCTCTTGCGCTTTCTGGGATATTCCCATTTGCAGGTTTTTATTCAAAGGATTTGATAATTGAACATGCTTATAGCACGGATAGCTTTGCTTTTGTAATAAGCTTAGTTGTTGCATTCTTCACAGCGTTTTACTCTTGGAGGTTATTGCTTCTTGTGTTCCACAGCCAAAAACAAAGTAAAATTAATATATATGAGGCACCAAAGATTATGCTTATACCATTACTGATACTCGCTTTTGGATCAGTATTTTCTGGAATATGGGGAGCAAATATTTTGAACATAACTAGTAATGCGTTTTGGAAATCAAGTTTAGTGATGATTGATGAGCATGGAGTTCATAATTTCTTTATAAAACTACTGCCAACCTTAACAAGCCTAAGTGGAATAGCACTTGCGTACCTAATTTACCAATATCAAGTAATTAGGCAAATTAAGAGTAAATTTTTACTTAAGTTTTTGCAGAATAAATGGTACTTTGATGAGGTGTATGAGTTTGTTATAATTGCACCGATAAGGTTTATATCTAGGCTTCTATGGAAGTTTGATGTTAAGGCTATTGATTCATTTGGACCAAATGGTGTTGTAAGGTTGGTTAATGAATGTTCAAAAAGTTCTATAAAGTTACAAACTGGTTATATATTTGATTATGCATTTATTATGTTTGTTACTTTAATAATCGGTGCTTTATATATTATTGGAATTAAATAGAAGGTGTTGTTACTTAGTATATTTTTGCTTCCACTGATAGGAGCGTTGATTTTATCCTTAATCAGGATTAATCATCAATCTATACACTTAAGATTCCTTGCTCTATTTTTTGCTGTACTTCCATTTTTGCTTAGCATTGTAGCTTGTATAGAATTTGATTATAACGATGCGGACTTTCAGTTTGTCAGCTACCCAATTAGAAATGTTGGAATAGGGATAGATGGTATATCGTTGCTTTTCCTTCTGCTTACAACTTTCTTGTTTGTAATTTGTATACTCTACAACTGCAAAATGAGTTATACAACCCTTAGGCCATATATGGCATCATTTCTACTGCTTGAGAGTTTTGTAGTCGGTTTTTTCGTTTCACTGAATGCTATAAGCTTTTATGTGTTTTTTGAAGCTGTTTTAATACCAATGTTCTTTATTATTGGCATCTGGGGAGGAAAACACAGGGTATATGCAACGTTTAAGTTGTTTCTTTATACATTAACTGGCTCATTATTATTTCTACTTGGATTGGTTTACATCTATAACATTTTTGGAACGTTTAATATACAAAAATTAGCTACATTAGTGCCAAGCCTTGATCTTGAAGTGCAGTCATTGCTGTGGATTGCATTTTTTATTTCTTTTGCAATAAAAGTACCGATGTTTCCATTTCACACTTGGCTTCCTGATGCGCATGTACAATCACCAACTTCTGGATCTGTGATTTTAGCTGGCTTGCTTATTAAAATGGGAGGATATGGATTTTTAAGGTTTTCTATTCCAATGCTTCCTCAGGCAAGTTTATATTTTTCAAATTTCGTTGTTGTGCTGAGCATTATTGCGGTGATATATGCTTCGCTAGTTGCGTTTGCTCAAGATGATATAAAGAAGTTAATAGCTTATTCTTCAATAGCACATATGGGGATCGTTACTGCTGGCCTCTTTTCATTTTGTGAGGAAGGAGTACTGGGTAGCATATTTCAAATGATTAGTCATGGCCTTATTTCTGCTGCTTTATTTTTGTGTGTTGGAATGCTATATACTCGAACTGGAACTTTGGAGATTGCAAAATATTTTGGCATAGTAAACACAATGCCAAAATTTGGTTTTATATTCATTTTATTTTCAATGGCTTCAATAGGGCTACCTGGAACATCTGGATTCATAGGTGAGTTTTTGGCTATGGTTGGAATGTTTAAGAGCATAGGGTTTTTTACAGGATTTATCGCACTTGGCACTATTTTAAGCGCAGTTTATATGCTGAATTTATGTAAGCAAATAATATGGGGGGTTAGCTATTCTAAATTATTAAATAACCGCTTGGATAGCATAGAATTTTCTGTCTTAATTCTGCTTGCAGTGTTTGTTATTTTGCTTGGATTCTACCCAACCCTTGCACTGAATTATTTGAAGCCATGTATGGCAAATTTGTTAGTCAAATATAATGCGCTATGAATTATATACAGATATTGCCGGAAACGTTCTCTATTATCTCCTCGTTAGTGTTGCTACTGCTTGGAATTATATTTAACCGCCGAACTATCAACTTATTAGCACTTGGCTGCACAGTGGTAACTTTGATTATTTTAATTATTTCGGCAGAAAACAATGAAATTTTTCTCTTTAATTCGTTGTTAAAACTCAATTTATACATCAGGTCAGCCCAAGGGTTAATTCTCAGCACAGGAATTTTAATACTTTTGATGCTGAATTTATCAAAATATGACTATAAATATGAATTTTCAATACTGATTCTTTTTGCGCTATTTGGCATGATAACTTTGGTTTCAGCAAATAGTCTGATTTCTTTTTATTTAGCTTTTGAGTTGATGAGTATATCTTTGTATGTTCTTGCGAGCTTTAATAAAGATTCAGCTTATTCATGTGAAGCAGGAGTGAAATATTTTACACTTAGTGCACTATCTTCCTGCATTATGCTATATGGAATGTCGCTGCTTTATGGATATACAGGACAAGTCAATTTCTCTGAGCTCGGTTCATTCTTGCAAAGCCATCAGATAACTTATGGAATAGTTTTTGGATTAGTCTTTATCCTAATTGGTTTGTGTTTCAAGCTTGCTATTGCTCCTTTTCATATGTGGGCTCCAGATGTTTATCAAGGTGCACCTACCATAGTAACTGCGTTTTTTTCTACAGCTCCAAAAGCTGCACTTGTAACATTTTTAATTCGATTGATGAATGAAGAGTTAGTAAATGTAAAAAGTTATGTTCAGCCTATTTTCTTATACGTTTCAGCATTGTCTGTGCTTATCTCAGCTTTTGGGGCCTTACGTCAGCAAAACTTAAAAAGGCTGCTTGCTTACAGTTCAATTGGTCACATTGGTTTTATATTTGCTTCACTTTCTATTTTTACACAAGCAGGAACAGATAGTGCCTTAATGTATCTGGTGATATATATCATCACAAGCATAGGGCTATTCTCATATCTCGTACAAATTGACGATGACGATTGTGATATTGCAAATTTATCTGGTATAGGGAAGAAGCGCCCAATTGTAGCATTTCATCTTTCTGTGCTGTTACTCTCGATGTCGGGAATACCTCCACTTGCAGGTTTTATCGCTAAATTTTTTATATTCAAAAGTTTAATAAATTCTGGCTTTATCAGCCTGTCCTTGATCCTTGTAATAGCAAGTGTTGTATCGTGTTACTATTATCTAAATATCATAAAAGCTATGTATTTTGATAAAGCTAGTGGTAATAAGGTTGCTTATTCTAAGGGTCTATTCATTATCACTTCAGTGGCTTCACTGATCAACCTCGTTCTTTTCTTGTATGTAGAAGTCTTTACTCACTTATTGAACTAAAGGGCTGACAAGGTGATCCCTGAGGGCTTTCATATTCATCATTACAAAGAAGTTTCAAGCACTAATAAAGAAGCGTTGGATTTAATTGATAAAGGAATATCAAATGAAACCGTTATTGTTGCTGATAAACAAACAGAGGGTAGAGGGCGCATTGGAAAAAACTGGATTTCTCCAGAGGGTAATTTTTATGCAAGTTTGGTAATAAACCTCTTTAACGATTATCTGAATGAAAGCCAGCTTTCGGTGTCATTCCAGCGCGTGACGCTGGAATCTAGGAATCAAGAAGCATGGATCCCAGTGTCAAGCACTGGGATGACAGAGAAGGGTTTGGTGAATAAAATTGCGGATGTTAGCAAATTAACAGAATTGACTTTTGTTACTGCTTTTGCTGTTGGAAATACTATACTGTCATTTATAAATGGTCTAAATCTCCAGTATAAGTGGCCAAATGATGTCCTTATTGATGGCAAGAAAATAAGCGGAATATTGCTTGAAAAAAGATCTAATTCGAATTGGCTCATTATAGGAATTGGAATTAATGTCAATCATGCACCACTTCCAGGAACAACGTGCATTAGCAATTACGGTGAATCTGTGTCTAACATGGATCTGTTAAAGGAATTAATAATAAATTTTAATAAGCTAAGAAAGCAATGGCTATTTGATGGGTTTTATGCTATAAGAGAAATGTGGTTAAAAAAAGCATTCAAAATGAATGAGCAAATCAGTGTAAAGTTAGCTGACAAATTGTATGAAGGAATTTTTGCTGATATAGATAAAAGTGGTAAATTGGTGTTGCAGCAAAAGGATGGAAGCTTAATTTATTTTGATGCAGGTGAGTTATTTATTGATAATGCATTATGAATACATATGTAATTTTTGCTTACCTTATTAGTTTTACGTTGATTACCGGAGAACTGATTTTTACCATTTCTTGCTATACTAAAAGTAAAAAAATTCTAGAAAGCCTGAAAGATAATAATGAAGAAGAAACATAAGCGATTACTTATAACTTCAGGAATTTTCTGCTTTTTAAGCTGCATAGTTTTTTTTATTTTAACAACGCTCAAAGAAAATATCTCATTTTTCTATACAGTAAGTGAGGCAATAGTTTTACCAAATAATCAAAAGCCAATCCGTGTTGGTGGAATGGTTGTTGAAAATAGCGTGATACAGAGCGAAAGCGAAGTAATTTTTCAAATGACAGATTTTAACAAAAGCGTTGTGGTAAAATACCAGGGAATACTTCCACCAATGTTTTCAGAAAAAAGTGGTGTTGTTGTGCAAGGTAAAATGTTTGATAATAGTACTTTTCTTGCAGATACAGTGTTTGCAAAACATGATGAGAACTATATGCCGAAAGTTTTAAAATAGATTCCCTAACCCCAACTGTACCTAAATAGTATGTGAAAAAAGTAATAGCCCACTGGGCTATTACTTTTTCTTATTTTTGCTAATTATTAGCTATTTTCTATCCTAGTGGATTTAACTCTGGAGAAAAAAAGGTGTTGGGATTTATTATGTCAGAATCCGTGAATGAATCTACTTCCTCTCTCAATTTATCTATTTTCTCAATTAAACCTGAATCTTTATCACCAACCTTTGTAATTAGCTCGTCAAGCTTACTCCTTTCTTCTGTTATAGTACTTCCCAAAGTAAATGATAAAGGTATAATAAGCTATTTGAGTTATAATGGCGTATAGTGTGGATTTAAGGGAAAGGGCAGTATCGATGATAGAAAAAGGGAAGTCAAAGGTTGAGGTGGCAGAGCTTTTGGAGATAGGAATAGCAACTCTGTACCGCTGGTTAAGAAAGAAAGCCGCTGGTGAAAGCCTAAGGCCATCGAAAAACGGCAGCTTTATTCGAAAAATAGACCCAAAAATACTCGAAGAATATGTTAAAAAGAATCCAGATCATACGCTGGCAGAGATGAAACAAAATCTTGGATTTGGAATAAATTCAATTTGGTATAGGCTGAAACAGCTAAGAATTACTTTAAAAAAAAGTTACACTATATCAAGAGCGCAATCAAGAAGATAGGCAGCGATTTACCGATAAAATCTCAAAAATAGACCATTCCAGCATCTTATATATAGATGAAGCAGGAGTTGATAATAGGTTATACCGAGAGTATGGACGTGCTCCAATAGGAAAGAAAATTTATGCAGATATTCCAGGAAGAAAACGAGAGAGAATCAGTATAATAGGCGGGTGGATTGGAAAGAGATTTATTGCACCAATGACTTTCAAAGGTGGGTGTGACAAAGAGGTATTCAATACATGGTTAGAGAAGATGTTATTACCTAAATTGCCACATGGTACTACAATAGTTATGGACAATGCCACATTCCATAAAACTCCCAAAACAAAGGAGTTAATAGATAATGCTAGATGCCGTTTGCTCTATCTACCAACATATTCACCAGATTTGAACCCTATAGAGCATTGTTGGAATACCATCAAAAGCCGCCTCAGACCTTTAATGCATAAATATACAGACTTACAACTTTTGGTTGGTAATACCATAATGGAAATTTATCATTCATTTTAGAAAATACTATAGCATGTCATTTAATTGACTGATAGAGTTGCTATTGTTATGCAATACATCATCCAATTCAGGAACGAATTTCGTGTTCAGCTCTGCGATTAATTTATCTAAAGCTTTGTGGACATAACCAAGCTGCGCTGGATTTCGCGCAACTGTTTCATCATAACCTTTAGGTTTGGCGTTAACTTCTATTTTGCTTATTACTTTAAGTTCGTTTTTGCTTTCTTGTTTACTATTATTCATGCTAACTCCTATAAAAAATTAGAACTTTGAAACTAACTAGTTACCTTGAAATGGTATGTGAAAGAAAGCAACAGCCTGCTAGCAAGCTATTACCTTTTTTATTAAAGCAATCCGTTCTCTCCGCCAGTAATATGGAGTAATGAAGGAGCTTCTCCAATCTCTGGTATATCATCAAGTCTAGCCTGAAGATCTTTAAGTTTAACGTCTATCTCGCTTGTCTTTGTGCCTATGTTTTCTATAGTTGATGACAGTGGTTCTACTATGCCGCTTGTCATCACATCACTTACATCATCGTTATATTTATTAATACTTTTCATCAGACCATCATAAAAATTTTTAAGATTCTTAACGCTTACCGTGATTGTCGGTATAGCATTAATCTCTTTTTCTTCCATAACCTTAGTTATATCAATTCCATCCGGTGCGCTTTTAGTAGTAATCTTCTTTATTTCTGGTATTGCAAAATTTGGTTTATTAAACGCCGGCTTCGGAAGTTGTAATGTATTATTTGATTCAACTTCTTCACTAGAATATAATTCTGTATTTTTACTCATAATAGTTACCTCCTATAAAAAACTACTTATCTTTATAAATCACTACTATACAAATAACAGTGAGTCATTATTAATGTCTACTATTGTGAAGTCTGAGGCCTGTCCGATTTCTGGCATATCGTCCTTGATTTGCTTGAGCATCTCAATCATTTCCTTGTTCTGTTTACTCTGCTCGTCAAGTTCCCCTTTTAATGCATCAATAATAGCTTTAGATTGATCTTTACTGCCAAGATCACCAATCACAGCTGTCACCTTTTCATAAGGCAGCTTGTGAATAATATCTTTAAGCTCTTCTGCGCCTATGTTATCCAAAAGTTCTTTAAACTGCTCATTAGACATATTGCGAGCAAAAGCTTGAAGTTTTTCTGGATTATCAACTAAAGACTTAATGATAATCTGGATCCTATTAGAATCAGTTAAATCCTGAGCAATTGCTTCGAGTTTCTCAGGATCAAGCTTATTAACTAAGTCTTTCAGTTGGTCTTCTTGCAGACTATTTACTAAAGCTTTCAACTGATCACCTTCTAATTCTTTGGAGAGTATTGTCAAGTGGTGCTCAGCCAAGTCTTTTGCAAGCACTGTAAATTGCTCGTCATTTAAAGTTTTAATAAGTGCTTTGAACTGATCCACTTTTAAGTGAGGTAAAATTTCTTTTACTTGTTCTGGATTTAAGCCTCTCACTAGAGCTTCAAGCTGAGCATCATTTAAAATAGGAACAATTATTTGTAATTTTTCTGGATTTAGTTCCTGAGCAAGAGTTTGTAATTGGTGATTGGTTAGATGATCTACTAAAGCTTGGAGTTGTTCATCTGTTAAGTTCTCTGCTAAGGTCTGTAGTTGGCTTGAGCTCAGTTCAGGAATTATTTTTTGCAGTTGCTCGTTACTAAGAGTATTGGTAAGAGTTTTTAGTTGATCGTCTGTTAGGCCCTGAATAAAAACTTTAGTAAACGCGTTTGATAGCAACAGTAGCACATCTCTTATATGTCTCTCACCGTAGTATAACATAATGTCTTGTAATACCTCATTGTCAGGTGAATCGATTATATTTCCTGCCTCGTCTGAAAAATAATATTTATTGTTGCCAGTATCTGAATCTTCCCATGTTACATATTTGTATTCCAATTTTTTTGATTTAATAGAACTGCTACACATAGTTTTGAAAGGCTGCACAAGCTCTCTTGTATATGATAACTTAGCCAACTCATTACCGTAATATACAAATGTATGGTTACTTTTTACATAATCTAAGTTAGAATCACTTTTATAATCTTTGGCTACCAGATTTCCTTCATTTTCTTCCTCCAGACATATGTAACTGTCTAGGCAAGAACTGCTGCAAAGTTTTATAGTCAATAAGCCTAGTACTACATCGTTTTTATCATCCAGCGATACAAGCTCAACTTTTTTAATAGGCATTGTAGGATCATTACCTTCAGGCCACTTTATCCTTGTAGTCGGGGTTTTTCTAAACACCTCTTTTCCAGGTATCATCTTAAAAACATGCTTTTTTCCACTCATAGGCGTTACCAATAAATTAATTGTTAGTATTCTAACATTTATTGATTAATTTATTGTTAAGTTAGTATATATTACAATTGTAATAACCAACATTACTTGTGTAGAGAAAAGTTACGAAAAGAAATAGAGATTTTCAGGGAAATAGTATAAAATCCTCATAGATTAAAATAAGCTGCTTTGACAGGTTTTGTGGCGGCTAGAGCTGTATAGACTGGTGGAGGCAAGCGGGATCGAACCGCTGACCTTCTGCGTGCAAAACAGATGCTCTACCAGCTGAGCTATACCCCCAGGTAATTCTTGCTTAAAGCATAAATCACTCAGGCTGAAATGCAAGAAATATTTATCTATTAGGCTATTGCTAAATAGTGTACAAATTCTGCAGGGTGTACACACTTCTCTATTTTTTTGTCTCCTTAGCGTTATACGTCACACCATCCAAATAAATCTGTGAACTAAAAATTAACAAGAAGTTTTCCTTTAAAAATTTTTTAACTAAATTATCACTAACACAGTATATTATATAATTTATTTAACCACACATGAAAATTTTAGTTTGATTAAAACGGATAAAAACTATATTACTATTGAGTATAGCTGAAAAATGAAATGATCCCGTAGCTCAGCCGGTAGAGCAACTGACTTTTAATCAGTGGGTCACGCGTTCGAATCGCGTCGGGATCACTCACAAATTTTGAAAAACATGCTAAAAGAACAAGACAAAATATTCACCAACCTAAATGGTAAAGAAACTCCACTACTTGAGGGTGCAAAAAAACGTGGTAGCTGGCAAAAAACAAAGGAATTACTGGATTTAGGATCAGAAAAAATCATTGATGAAGTAAAGAAATCTGGTTTGAGAGGTCGAGGGGGTGCAGGATTTTCCACCGGCCTTAAGTGGAGCTTTATGCCCAAAAATCTCCCAAAAGCATATTTAGTAGTCAATGCAGATGAGTCAGAACCTGGTACATGTAAAGATAGAGATATATTGCGATATGAGCCACATAAGTTACTTGAGGGAATTCTCCTGGCCAGCAGAGCGATCAGCGCATCAGTTGCATATATTTATATCAGGGGTGAATTTTATAATGAATATTTAGTTCTAAAAAAGGCACTTGAGGAAGCCTATAAAGAAAACTTAATTGGAAAAAATGCCTGCAAATCAGGTTATGATCTTGATGTGTTTATCCATAGGGGTGCAGGAGCTTACATATGTGGAGAAGAAACAGCTCAACTTGAATCAATTGAAGGAAAAAAGGGCTTTCCTCGCATGAAACCTCCATTTCCTGCAGGTGTTGGACTTTTTGGCTGCCCAACTACAATAAACAACGTTGAAACTATAGCCATGGTTCCAGATATTCTGAATCGCGGAGGAGAATGGTTTGCATCTCTTGGTAAACCAAATAATACTGGTACCAAGGTCTTTTGTATTTCAGGGCACGTAAACAACCCGTGTAATGTTGAAGAAGAGCTCGGAATTCCATTACGTGAATTAATTGAAAAATACGCAGGTGGAGTGCGAGGAGGTTGGGATAATTTACTTGCTGTAATACCTGGTGGGTCTTCAGTGCCATTAATTCCAAAATCTATATGTGATACTATTGAAATGGATTTTGATTCATTAAGAACTGCACAATCAGGGCTTGGTACTGCTGCTGTAATAGTGATGAATAAATCAACTGATATAATAGCTGCAATAGAGAGGTTATCACACTTTTATATGCATGAGTCCTGTGGACAATGCACACCATGCCGTGAAGGTACTGGATGGATGTGGAGGATTATGAAGAGGATGGTGGCAGGAGATATTAAGCCTGATGAAATAGATAAGCTGCTTGACCTTACAACTCAAATAGAAGGACATACAATTTGCGCACTTGGCGATGCTGCAGCTTGGCCGATTCAAGGATTAATAAGACATTTTCGCCATGTTATCAAAGAGAGAGCGATAATTTAACTTTACTTATACTTCTTAAGCCGTTTTGCTACTTAGCAACCAGAGCTAAAAAATATTGATTCCCTTCTCTTTTAGGTGCCAATTCTACCTTTGCGATATCTTCAGTGTCTCGAATTAGCCGTTCTAATTTTTCCAGTCCAACTTCAGTGTTTATAAGCTCTCTCCCTCTAAATCTCATTGTGACTTTAATTTTATGTCCGTGGGCAAGTAAGTCTCTTGCTTGACGCAATTTTGTTCCGTAATCGTGATCACCAATATTGGGACCCAGTTTAATTTCTTTTATAGTTAATGTTTTTTGTTTCTTTTTTGCTTCACTTGCTTTCTTTTTTATATCATACTTTTGCTTGCTATAATCCAGAATTTTACATACTGGAGGGGTTGAATCAGGTGCAATTTCCACCAAGTCTAAACCAACACCCTGTGCAAATTCCAAAGCTCGTTCTATTGGCACGATTCCGACCATTTCACCACTATGATCAACTAAGCGTACCTCCTTAGCTGTGATAAATCCATTAATTCTGTTTTTATTGTTCTTTTTAACTTGCAAACTTTAACTCCCTTAATTCAAATTAATACTTTTTAACAGCGATTCATTAGCCTTTTCCAAAGAAAAAGACTCCTGTCTTTCCGATCCTAAATTTCTTACTGACACAGTTTTACTTGTAACTTCATTTTTGCCTACAATCCACAATATAGGAACCTTGTTTGAACTATGCAAACGTATCTTATAACTAATTTTTTCATTGGTCAAATCAGTCTTGACTCTCACACCTTGTTCTTTTAAAATATTGCTAATTTCTGTGGCGTAACTGTCAGCTTCATTTGTAATGGTCAGAATAGCAAGTTGCGTTGGAGCAAGCCAAACTGGAAATTTTCCTGCATAATTTTCTATCAAAATTCCGATAAAACGCTCAAAAGTCCCAAGAATTGCCCTATGTAACATGACAGGGTGATGCTTGTGCCCATCTGCCCCTATATAAAAAGCTCCCAGACGTTCTGGTAAAATGAAATCAACTTGTAATGTTCCACATTGCCAATTTCTGCCTATTGCGTCTTTCAAAACGAACTCTAACTTTGGACCATAAAATGCACCTTCACCAGGGTTAAGTTTATAACTCAAGCCCGCTTCTTTAACGGCTTCAAGCAGCGCTTTTTCAGCTCTATCCCACACTTCATCATTACCTGCTCTAATATCTGGACGGTCTGAAAATTTCACAGAAATTTCATTAAATCCAAGCTCTGAATATACTTCTTTTAAAAGGTCACAAAACTTTATAGTCTCAGAATTCACTTGTTCTTCCATACAAAAAATGTGTGCATCGTCTTGCGTAAAACCACGCACTCGCATCAGTCCGTGCAATGAGCCTGAGCTTTCATTTCTATGGCATGTGCCAAACTCTGCCATACGTATTGGTAAATCACGGTAGCTCCTGGTGTGAGAATTAAAAATCTGCACATGACAAGGACAATTCATGGGTTTTATTGCTAACTTTTTATTCTCAGATTCGTCAACAATAAACATATTTTCACGAAACTTATCCCAATGTCCAGATCTTTCCCACAGCTCTTTACTTACTAAAATAGGAGTTTTTACCTCAAAATAGCCATTATTTATTAGCTTCTTTCTGATGTAAGACTCAAGAACATTATATAGAATATATCCTTGTTCATGCCAAAAAACCTGCCCGACAGCTTCCTCTTGGATGTGAAATAAATCCATATCCTTGGCAATTTTGCGGTGATCACGTTTCTCTGCTTCTTTGAGACACTCAAGATAAGCGTTTAATTCATCCTTATTTCTCCATGCTGTGCCATATATTCGCTGCAACATTGGGCCCTTTGCATCACCTCGCCAGTATGCACCCGCTACTTTCATAAGTTTAAACGCTTTAACTCTGCCGGTTGATGGTGAGTGCGGACCACGGCATAGGTCTACAAAATCGCCTTGTCTATAAACAGTTAGGTTTTTACCCTCTGGTATGGATGAGATAATATCAACCTTATATTTTTCGCCTATATCACTAAAGAAATCAATTGCCTGCTTGCGAGTCCAAACTTCTCGAACAAATCTGTGGTTACTTTTTACAATCTCTTTCATTTTCTTTTCTATTGCGGTAAGATCGTCCGTAGTGAAGGTACGACCTGTAGCAAAATCATAGTAAAAACCGTCCTGAATTGTTGGGCCGATAGTAATCTGAGTATTAGGAAATAGCTCTTTCACTGCCTGTGCCATTATGTGAGCAGCATCATGCCTTATTATATCTAAACCCGCTTCGTCACTCAGTTGTATCACCTCTATCTCTGCATCAGCTTCAATTTCACGTGAGAGATCATGCAACTCACCATTTACCTTAAAGGCAATTGCTTCTTTCAAAACATCCGGTTGTAATATATCAAAGCCAGTAACTTTACCACTGTATTCTTTTACTTTTTGTTCGGCTGAAAAAGTAATCCTAATCATTTATCGACCCTTTTGTCTAACCCTCTCTTTGTCATCCCAGTGCGTGACACTGGGATCCATCTTATTTTTATAATGGAAATTAGTTTAACGTATGCTCCTAAAATCTGTTGTCCATTGCACAATTTGCAAATATTTTTATACCTGGACCCCAGTGTCAAGCACTGGGATGACACCTTTGTGTTTGAGGCAAAACAGGCTATAACATTTAACATACTGCCCTCGCAAACAAATGTTCGTACAGTTGTGTATCAGCTACTGGGATGACACCACCCCTAGTGGGCACTGCCCCTAAATCATAATGGATAACAGGGTTATAAGCTCTGAACATTAATAATAAGGCCTATTCTTTTTTAACCTGAGTGCAATTGCGTCTTCCCAAACTTCACCATTACGCAATAACTTTTCTTTATTGTACATTAGCTCCTCTCTCGTTTCAGTAGCAAATTCAAAGTTAGGACCCTCCACAATTGCATCAACTGGACATGCCTCTTGGCAAAGTCCGCAGTATATGCATTTTGTCATATCAATATCATAGCGCGTAGTGCGGCGACTACCGTCTTCTCTTTCCTCTGCTTCAATAACTATTGCTTGAGCAGGGCAGATAACTTCGCATAATTTACAAGCTATGCATCGTTCTTCACCGTTTGGATACCTACGCAACGCATGCTCACCACGAAACCTTGGACTTAAAGGGCCCTTCTCCATAGGATACCTCAAAGTAACCTTTGGCTTAAACATATATTTTAATGTAATAACAAACCCTTTAATTAACTCTACAAAAGACCAGTACCAAGCTAATTTCTTGAGCATAAAATATTTAAAACTTGTGTCAGTCATTATAAATCATATTATCAGTTTTCAAAATAAATATTTTCACCTGGGTGACTTTTTAGGTATTTTGGTTTCTTAAGTGTAATATTGCTAAGTAGTTTATATAAATAATGACAAACACAAATGAAACTATTTTCGCTTTATCGACCGTATTTGGTAAGTCAGGAGTTGCAGTAATTAGAATTTCAGGCAACTATGCGCTTAAAGCTTTAAATCATTTTCATATTAAGAAAGAAATTAAACCAAGATTTGCTACTTTAGTTGATCTATATGATGATTTCAATCAATTGATAGATAATGGAATAATCATCTATTTCCCTGCTCCAAACAGTTTCACTGGCGAGAATGTTATAGAGTTACAAGTGCATGGAAGTAAGGCAGTCATAAAAATCATCTTGGAGGAATTATCAAAAATTTTCGTTATGGCCAGGCCTGGAGAATTCTCACTTAGGGCTTTTCTAAATGGTAAATTTGACTTAACTCAAATAGAAGGAATTGCAGACTTAATTGACGCTGAGACGAAAATGCAAGCTAAACAAGCGATTAAGCAGATATCAGGAGAATTGGAGAGACTATACAGCAATTGGAGGCAAAGATTGATAACGATACAATCCAAAATCGAAGCATATATAGACTTTCCAGAGGACATTTGGGCAGAAAAAAGTGAGTTGGAAAAAATTAATAATGAAGTGCAATCTCTCGTGCGATTGATACAAGAGCATTTAAATGATAATAGACGGGGCGAAAGGTTGCGTGAGGGTTTACATATTGTAATAACTGGTGAACCAAATGTCGGTAAATCAACTCTGTTTAATTTCTTAGCCAAGCGTGATATTGCTATTGTTTCTGAATATGCAGGCACAACAAGAGATATACTTGAAGCTCATATTGACATTGGCGAATACCCAATCATTCTCTCTGATACTGCTGGAATTCGTGAGAGTTCAGATCCAATAGAATCAGAAGGTATAAGTCGAGCGAAAAAGAGGTCTTTTGAAGCTGATTTAAGAATAGAACTATTTCCTTTTGAACAGCGTCATAATATCAATTGCAACGTTGTAAATAGCGATACTATTTATGTATTGAGCAAAGCTGACGATGTTATCAATAATCACAATATAAAAATTAATGGCATAGATTTTCTACCTATTTCTATTTTAAAGGGAATAGGTACAAACAAATTGATCTCTCTCATAAAAGAGAAGGCAGAGGAAAAATTTGGGCATGATAGAGACACTCCTGTAATCACTCGGCAAAGACATAGGAATCACATGAAGAAAGCACTGGAACATTTACAACGTTTTAATATCGATAATCCAATTGAGTTGATATCTGAAGATTTGAGGCTTGCTGCATTTGAACTTGGTGCGGTGATAGGAATTATTGATGTTGAGGAAATATTGGACAGTATATTTAGCAACTTTTGCGTGGGCAAGTAAAGCTTTTATAGATTGCTTAAAATCAAATGTTGTGATAGAAAAGAAATGGACGGATGGCCGAGCGGTTTAAGGCACCAGTCTTGAAAACTGACGTACGTGATGAGCGTACCATGGGTTCGAATCCCATTCCGTCCGCACAGCATCTCGCTATGCTAGCTGATTTTTAGAGCTTATTTGGACTATGTGGTTCATAACGCTGGAAATCTTGTCTAATCTAGCCACATCTTTTAAAAATACATCCCTTTGTAAATTGACCTTGTTAGCAAAGAAAGCTAATATCTATAAATAGATCACCATCTGAATATGAAAACCGATATAGTAATAATAGGTGCAGGACCTGTTGGAATATTCACTGCTTTTCAAGCGGGAATGCTTGATATGAGATGTCATATAATAGATGTTTTGGATCAAGCAGGAGGACAATGCACAGCTCTTTACCCAGAAAAGCCAATATACGATATACCTGGTTATCCTGTAATTACTGCCCAAAAATTAATTGAGCAGCTAATAGAGCAAGCTTCGCCATTTAAGCCTATTTACCATTTAAGTCAAAAAGTAGAAAAGATTTCAAATAACGAAGGTGAAAACTTTACTATCATAACGAGCATAGGTACAGAGGTAAAATGTAAGGCTGTTATTGTTGCTGCAGGTAATGGAATGTTTGAACCTAACCGTCCACCCTTAAGTGGTATATTAGAATATGAAAATAAATCTGTATTTTACAGTGTAAATAAAATTTCTGATTTTCAGGATAAAACTATAGTCATTGCAGGGGGGGGTGATTCTGCCGCTGATTGGACTGTAGAACTTTCTAAAGTTGCGAAGAAAATTTATGTGATACATAGGAGAAAGGAATTTCGCTGCACTCCTGAAACTAGAAATAAATTAGAATCACTTGAAATTGATGGAAAAATAGAACTGGTAGTGCCATATCAATTACACGAACTAGCAGGAGGTAATGGGCAGTTGAGCGCAGTGATAGTAAAAAACATTGCCTCTAAGGAAGAAAAAGAAATATCCGCTGATTTTTTGCTGCCATTTTTTGGATTGTCAATGAATCTTGGTCCAATAAACAATTGGGGTATACAGTTAGAACATAGCCGCATAGTTGTTGATCCGACTACCTTAAAAACCAGTAGGGATAGAATATATGCAATCGGAGATATAGCTACTTATTCAGGCAAACTAAAGTTAATATTAAGTGGTTTTGCCGAGAGCGCCATGGCTTGTTATGACATATACAAAGTAATCCACAACTCTCCAGTCAATTTTCAATATTCAACTTCAAAGGGAATTCACGGGAAAGAAAAACTTCCTTGACAAACCTCGCCAGCTCCCTTATCATGAAACTGAAGCTATTGTATTTGCTTTCGCCAATCTGCAGATTAAAAGGTAAGGATTACTTAATGTATCGGCGTCTTATGTTCAATTTTTTGCAGTATATAGATACTGTATGTCTTTACAAAACTTCATCTACATCTAGATTTTTATCTAAATAAGCTGAACGCGCTTACAAAGCGTTACAAGACATCAAAAAATGCCAATACTCGACAGAGATAGTAAAAGACTAGCTAACTCGGGGATTCTTTGTCTTTTTTTCTGCTTAGTAAATTTCTTAAACGTTTGCAGCGTAAGTTAGTTGCAATTAAAAGCAGCTTAATCTCGCTTGTCAAGCGTTTAAAACATAAAAAACGCCAATATTTTAAAGCGGATAATAACCCCAGGGCTTCTTTTGCCTTTTTTTTCGTTTGGTAAATTTCTTAATATTTATAGCTAAACAACAACCGTCATCCCGCTGCTTGTTAGCGGGATCTAGAGATACCGCGAATGAATCGCGGTATGACGTAGGACTGCTGTCATTCCAGTGCTCCTTTTTTTGTCATCCGAGTAGCTGACACTGGGATCCAGGAAACTTAACTTTACACCAGGTGAATGTACAATAAGAACTGGATTCCAGACTGGAATGACACCGAAGGGGCTACTGGGATGACAGGAGAAAGAGGCACTGGAATGACAAAGAGGGTACTTGGATGACAGGAGGTAATGCAGGAAGTCTAATAGTGCAGCAACACGGAACCCCAGGTCAGGCCTGCACCTATTGAAATCAGCAGTACCAGATTTCCTGATTTTATTTTTGATTCTTGTATTGCATAGTCTAAGGCCAGTGGAATTGATGCCGCTGAGGTGTTTGCATGCTTATCAACGGTATTAATCACTTTCTCTATAGGAAAATCTAATTTCTTTACTACTGCTTCAATAATACGAATGTTTGCTTGATGGGGAATTAACCAGTCAATATCAGTGATTTTCAAATTATTGCATTTCAGAGTTTCCTCTACTGAGGCTGTTAACTTATCCACTGCATGTTTAAACACTTCTCTTCCATTCATGCATATTTTTCCAGAATCACCAGTAGAGGATACCCCTCCGTTCGTACATAGTATGTCCACATTGCCGTCAGAGTGTAAGTTTGTTGATATGATGCCGCTTCTACCCATTTCTGATTTCATCACCACTGCACCAGCACCATCACCAAAGAGTATACAAGTTGATCTATCTTCCCAATCAACAATCCTAGACATTATTTCAGCACCTATAACCAATGCATATTTAATTCTATTGTTAGATTTTATGAGCGAATCAGCAACTGTAACTGCATATATAAAACCAGAGCATGCTGCTTGTACATCAAAAGCAAATGCGTTTTTACATTTTAACTTACTTTGTACAATCGTTGCACAGCTAGGAAAAGTTTTATCAGGAGTTGTTGTAGCAACTATAATCAAGTCAATTTCATCTACTGAAATTTTAGCTTTTTCTATAGCACTTTTTGCTGCATTTACAGCTAGATCTGACGTTAGTTCTCCTTCATCTGCTATATGCCTTTGAACTATTCCTGTTCTCTGCCTTATCCATTCATCGCTCGTCTCAACTATCGATGCAATTTCGTTGTTACTCAACATTTTTCTTGGTAGGTAAGATCCAGTGCTTAATATGAAACTTTTATTCAATATGACTTACCCCGTTAATTATCTTTTGATTTAAATTTTCACTAATTGCATTTACTGCAAATTTCATGGCATGGGCAAAAGAAATAGCATCAGAATTTCCATGACTTTTAATGATGATACCATTCAGCCCTAAAAACATAGCTCCACTTCTAATTTTGGGATTAAAACGCGTTAAAGCTTTATTTAGTTTGGATTTTAACAATATACCAACAAGCATTTTCGCTATCCACGAATTGAATACTTCCTGCTTTATTAGATTGATAAAGGTACTAGCGGTTGCCTCAGCCGTTTTGAGCATTACATTGCCAACAAAACCATCAGCAACAATCACATCTATATTACCCTCTAAAAATTCACTTGCCTCTATATACCCTTTGAAATTAATGCCTGGAGCGTTTTTAAGCAACTCAAAAGCGCCGCGCACTGAGTCATTACCTTTAACTTCTTCTGTGCCGATATTTAGCAAAGCAACTTCAGGATTGTCAATTTTTAATGCTATTTTTGCAAATATACTACCCATTAACGCAAATTGAAATAATGAGTCGGCATTACAATCAACATTTGCACCAAGGTCAAGCAAAGCGAAGCTTTTTGTCTTAGTTGGACAGATAGAGGCAATAGCAGGACGATAAATGTTTGGTAATGTTCCTAAAATAAATCTGGAAATTGCCATCAACGCTCCGGTGTTGCCTGAAGATACCACTCCGAAAGCTTTACCTTCTTTCACTGCAACAATTGCAGCTTTCATACTTGAGTCTTTACGATGTCTCAGCGCAAAAGATGGCTTATCATTTGCAAGGACATTGTCAGAACAATGAGTAAATTCAGAATTGTTACTTACTTTTTTATATTTCAAAAGCAAAGGAGATACTTCTTCCTTATCTCCATAAATATGAAAAAAAACTTTAATGCCTGGGTCAACAAGGTTGTCTAAAAAAAAACCAGCACCCTGAATTACGGAAAGAGGCGCAAAATCGCCCCCCATAGCGTCAAGTGCAATAACTATATTATTATTGACCGTAGGTAACATATCATAATAGTCACTCCGCCTGTTGCTTGATGAAAACCCGTTTTCCTTTGTAACTGCCATCAACTGCTACGTTATGAGGCAACATGAATTCCCCAGTTGTTGAACACACCACAATATTCTTAGGCTCAATAGCATGATGAGAACGATGCATATTACGCCTTGACTTTGACTTTTTTCTTTTTGGAACTGCCAAAATTTCCTCCATTCTACTACAAAATACAATACATTAGTAACATGTTTTTTACAGGAAGTAAACAGGGATAGTAAAATAAGTAAGGTTTGCTTATGTAATTGAGTTCTATAGCTAAAGTGGCTCTACAATTTGAAAAACCGTCATTCCGCTACTCGTTAGCGGAATCTATACCGCGAATGAATTGCGGTATGACGTAGGGAAACCTTTCTTGGGTTAAGCTTTAAATTAAAACATCAAGTATATTGAACTTAAAACATATCTCAGCTATACTTTGCGATAAAGTTAATAAAAATTTTAATAAAATCAGTAACTCTAGCTAAAATGAATACAAAGTGAGCTTTTTTGATATAAATAGTGTTAGAATAATTGGTAGGTACTTTATCAATTTTTTGTTAAGGCTTGGTAGTGCATTCATATTTTTTATTCAATCTCTATACCACTGCCTTGTGCCGCCATATTATTTTAGCAACGTAGCAAGACAAATTATAGAGATAGGCTTTTTCTCTCTGCCAATTGTTGGGCTCACTGGAGTTTTTATAGGAGCGGCAATAGTTTTACAAAGTAGCTTGAGTGACCCATTAATTAACCAAGAACAGATAATACCCAAACTTGTTACGATCACTATCATTAAAGAGTTAGGACCAGTTTTGATCAGCTTAATAATGGTAGGAAAGGTTGGATCATCAGTTGCAGCAGAAATTGGTACAATGCGCATCACCGAGCAAATAGATGCACTTACAACCTTGAACATCAACCCTTTTAAATATTTAATTGCACCAAGGATTTTAGCGTCAATCATAGTATTTCCCATACTTACAGTATGTGCAGATTTAATAGGAATATTTGGAGGATGTATCACTGCAGTCTTCGAATTTAACCACAATTTAAATATATACATTAAACACACAGCTCAGTTCTTTAATACGTATGATTTTATAACTGGGCTAATAAAAGCAACTGTATTTGGCGCCATAATTTCTGTCTCAAGCTGCTATTACGGTTACCATTGCAAAGAAGGTGCACGAGGAGTAGGTGTTGCTACAACATCAACTGTTGTTTTATCGTCCATACTGATCATTTTAGCAAACTACATGATTACTTTGATACATGCGTAACCCCATAATATCAATATTGAACTTAAGCTTATCTTTTGATGATAGGACAGTACTAAAAGATCTAAATTTTGATATATTAAAAGGGGAATCATTAGTCATACTTGGTGGCTCAGGAAGCGGCAAATCTGTATTAACAAAAACAATTATCGGCTTGCTTGCTCCAGACTCAGGGTCTGTTAAAATAAATAGTAAAAGCAAAAATAAATTTGGGGTTTTATTTCAAAATTCCGCTTTATTTGACTACGTTACAGTGTGGGAAAATATATCTTTTAATTATAAAAAGCGCTTTAATATCAGCAAAAAAGAGGCAAAACAGCTAGCAATCGAGAAGTTAAATGATGTTGGACTGGAGGAAAGCATAGCAGATATGTTTCCAATAGAGTTGTCAGGTGGAATGAAAAAAAGAGTGGCACTTGCAAGGGCGATTGCACACAACCCAGAAATCATTATTTTGGATGAACCAACTTCAGGATTGGACCCAATTATGTCAGATATAGTAAACGAGATAATAATAAAATTATCTAAAGACTTTAACCCTACAATTATCACGATTACACATGATATTCATAGCGTATTTAAAATAGCTGATAAAATAGCAGTATTATATGAAGGGGAGATCATTTCCCATGGAACTGTTCAGGGAATACAAAATACTAATAACGAATATATAAAAAAATTCATTCGTTATATATAGCTAAAGATATATACACTATTGCTAACAGTCATATTTTTAAGTTTTAACTTTGTAAAAGGTAGTGGACATTGGAATTCAGATTTTTTTCAAACTGGATCCTATAGCTAACACGTCATACCGCGATTCATTCGCGGTATCTCGGCATAGATTCCGCTAACTAGTAGCGGAATGACGAATTTGTCGTTTTTCAAATTGTCGTAAGTCAGTTTAGCTATATATAGGATGACAGAAATTGTTTGTATTAGCTATATTCAAAAGCTCTATTGATATTTTGCAATATTTGTGATAAAATAATAGCTTAAGGTTGAGAGTAAAAATTTATGAGTGAAGCTCAAGGTCCAAATATTGCAGAATGGCAAGCGCAGCAGCAACACCAAGAGGCTGCTGGTGAGAAAAGTGGTTTTGGTCTTGGTCATAGTGACTCTGTTTCAACAGTTGTCGATGGAATGAAATGGTTGTTCAACTTTCATGAAGGAGCAATTGCTGCTTATAGTAACGTGTTTGAAGGTTTGGTGAGTGGCAGTAGTCTAGTAACATTGTTTGGAAAGTCAGGTAATATGTTTGGCATAAAACTTCTTGAAGGCCTTGCAGAATATTTTTCAGGTGGAGGTGGGGAAGATATGCCATCAGAAGGAATGGATATGGCTCATGGTGATGAGGGACATCACTCAGATGATTACCCTCATGCCAATAACGAGATAGCTCATAATGCTGATGGTTTGCAAGACATGCATGATGCAGGTGATCACCATGGTCAATCTTTTTCACCTGGTCCTTCACCATCTGTTGGCGATGACCACGGGCATGAACTTGGTTAAACGCTTAAAAACTATTGAATAGTTGGAAGAAGGCCTAATAAGAAAAGTTGCTGTTGTTATGAGTTTGTCTTAGTGAAAAAGGTTTCAGTTTTAGGGTCAACAGGAAGCATTGGACAAAAGACTGTAGATTTGCTCTCAAAGAGAAGAGAAGAATACCAAGTGGAAGCACTAAGTGCCCATTCGAACTTTGCTCTACTGGCACACCAAGCAAAACTGCTGAATGCAAAATACGTTGCTATCTCCGATGAAAGGTTTTACAAAGATTTAAAAGAAAATCTACTTGGTACAGATGTAAAAATAGCAATTGGTACTACAAATATTGCTACCATACCTGTTGATCTCTCAGTTGTTGCAATAGTTGGCATTGCAGGCCTTGGGCCAGTTATGGAAGTTATAGAAAGCGGTACCAAAGTCATTGCATTGGCAAACAAAGAAAGCATTGTTTGTGGTGGAAAGTTATTACTCAAAAAAGCTAAAGAAAAAAATGTACAAATAATCCCTATTGACTCTGAGCACAATGCAATTTTTCAAATTTTGCAAAATGACGACAAATGCGTAGAAAAGATCATACTTACTGCTTCTGGTGGACCATTCTTAAATTATAGCCTTGAGCAATTAAAAAATGTTATGGTAGATAAGGCGCTTAGTCACCCCACTTGGAATATGGGAAAGAAAATCTCGGTTGATAGCGCAACAATGATGAATAAGGCACTAGAGATAATAGAAGCACATAACTTGTTTAACATCAGCCCGGATAAAATTGAAGCAGTAGTGCATCCTGAGTCAATAGTACATGGAATTGTAACTTATAAGGATGGGTTCAACTTTGCTGTGCTTGCAGAAACTGACATGGCAATTCCCATTTCATATGCTTTGTCTTGGCCGGAAAGATCAGCTTTAAATCGTAAATTAGATTTAACAAAGCAAGGAAAATTGACCTTTCAAGAACCAGACCATAAGCGTTTTCCTGCGCTAAAGCTTAGCATGGCAGTGTTAAACTCTTCTGCTCCACAAACAAACAGTATTGTGCTCAATGCTGCAAATGAAATAGCTGTTAATGAATTTTTGAAGTCACGAATCGGCTTTTTAAAAATAGTAGAGGTAGTGGAATCAACAATGGAAAGTTTTGGTAGTTATACTGATATTAATTCACTATCTGATATAATAAATATTGATTATGAAAGTCGTATTATTGCTAATAAAGTTGTTGAAAGTAAAGTTGTTGCGTATAGCTAGAGTAATGTAACCAGACTGCATTCTGTGATTTTTTTTTTAGCAAAGCACGATACACAATCGTCATTCCGCTACTAGTTAGCGGAATCTATGCCGAGATACCGCGAATGAATCGCGGTATGACGGTTAAGTAATTCGTCATTCCGCTACCTGTTAGCGCCGCGGCGGCATAGCTATCTTCAAAAATATGGTTGAATAATTGTTAATAATAGTGTATAATTATTAATATTTTTAAGCACTTTGGCTATGGCTTTATCTAAGTTTCTCGACCCTAAGCTGGATTTGACCTTCAAAAAAATATTTGGCACTGAAAAAAATAAGAATATTCTCATACATTTTTTGAATGATATTTTAGGGTTTACCGAGATAAATACTATACAAGAAGTGGAATTCCTCAGTACTATAATGGATCCTGAAATTGCATCTGATAAACAAAGTATAGTTGATGTTCTTTGCAGGGATTCTAGTGGGGCCAGGTATGTGATTGAAATGCAGCTTACTCGCGATAAAGGCTTCGAAAAACGAGCTCAATTATATGCTGCTAAGGCTTACTCAAGGCAAGCTGATAAATCTGGTAAGTACATTGATTTAAAGAAGGTTTTCTTTATTGCTATCTCTAATTGTAATTTATTTCCTGATAAGCTTGATTATATATCCAGCCACACTATAAGAGATGAGAAAACCAATGAGCATGACTTAAAAGATTTTCAATTTGTATTTATTGAACTACCTAAATTTCCTAAGAATAAGGAAGAACAGCTAGAAAGCATAGTGGATCGTTGGTTATTTTTCTTCAAATATGCAGATGAAACTACGGAAGAAGACTTAAGGAAAATAGCAGAAAAAGCACCAATAATAAAGTTAGCCTACGATGAATTAGACAGGTTTAGCTGGAATGAAAAAGATTTAGTAGCTTATGAAGAAAGAATAATGGATCTACGCAAAGAAGAAGCCATTCTTGAATACAGACTTGACCTTGCTACTGAAAAAGGCATCCAAATTGGCGAAGAAAGAGGCATCAAAATCGGTAAAGAGGAAGGGAAAATTGAAGTCGCAAAAGCAATGCTGGCTAATAATGTTGATGTCAACACTATTGTCAAGTTTACTGGCCTTTCTATTAGTGAGATTGAAGAATTAAGTGTGAACGGTACAGAGTAATTTCAAAGTGCATTTGCAGTTGGAACGGATACATTTAATGAGAGTCCCATTTCACGGTGTTCAAATCTACTCCTTCTTGTACCATCTCCCAAAGTGGGCTCATTTCTCTCAGTCGGCCAACATTTTTAGCAACAAGATCTGCTGCATACAAAACTTCTTCTTTAGTTGTAAATCGGCCTAGGCCAAATCTAATTGATGAATGCTCAAGGTCATGGCCATTATTTAGCGACCGTACGACATAGGAAGGCTCAAGAGACGCAGACGTGCACGCAGAACCAGAACTTACTGCTAAATCCTTGATTGCCATGATGAGAGACTCACCCTCAACATAAGGAAAGCTCAAGTTTAGGTTGCCAGGAATTCTATTTTCATAATCACCATTTAAAACGATATCAGGAAACGCTTCTTTTATCTTGTTATACAAAATATCCCTTAATTCTTCCACTCTAGTTGTTTCTTTTTTCATTTCTTCTCTAGCAATACGTGCCGCTTCACCAAAACCAACTGCAAGAGGTGTTGGAACTGTTCCAGAACGCATGCCTCTTTCCTGTCCACCACCACTAATTAGTGGTATCAGCCTAACACGAGGATTCTTTCTACGTACATATAATGCGCCTATTCCCATAGGTCCATAAATTTTGTGGCTAGAGAGACTCATAAGATCAATGCACATCTCATTAACATCAATTGGAACTTTTCCAAAGCTTTGAGCTGCATCTGTGTGGAAAAATATATTATGCTTTCTACATATTACACCAATTTCTTTGACAGGCTGAATTACTCCGATTTCATTATTTACCATCATCACTGAAACCAGGATTGTTTGATCAGTAATTGCTTCCTCAAGCTTTGATAAATCTATAATTCCGTTTTGCTTAACAGGCAAATATGTAACTTTAAAGCCTTCATTTTCCAGATGCCGACAAGAATCCAGAACACACTTATGCTCCGTGCAGACAGTGATTATATGATTTCCTTTATTTTTATAAAAGTGAGCAACGCCCTTGATTGCTGTATTATTTGACTCAGTTGCACCTGAGGTAAAGATAATTTCTTTGCTATCTGCGTTCACCAGATCAGCGATGTGTTTCCTTGCTTTTTCCACTGCTTCTTCAGCAGTCCAACCAAATGAATGGCTGCGAGAGTGTGCATTGCTGAACTCACCAAAGTAAGGTATCATCACCTCTAAAACACGGGGATCTACTTTAGTAGTAGATTGATAATCAAGAAATATTGGTAATTTTATTTTAGCATCGTGTATTTTTTTACTTTCAACATTCATAAAGCTACCACGGAGACAAAATTTACAATTATTTTATAGCATTAAAACTTAATTTTTTCAAGATATAATCTTGCATCAAGTACAAAAGTGTCATCCAAGTAGCTGACACATAACTGTACGAACATTTATTTGCGAAAGCAGTGTGTTAAATGTTATAGCCAGTTTTGCCTCAAACACAAAGGCAGTGCCCAGACACTGGGATGACACCCTATTGGTGGCAATTGCTTCCAAATCATAATGTTTGTACAGCTGTGCGCCGTGCGCTGGAATCCGTTTTAGCCCTTATCTATATCTCAGTTCCACCAACAGTTATTGCGTCGACTTTGAGTGTCGGCTGACCAACTCCAACGGGCACATTTTGTCCATCTTTCGAGCATGTGCCAACACCAGGATCTAACTTTAAGTCATTACCAACCATAGATACTTTTTTCAACACTGTTGGACCGTCACCAATTAGTGTTGCTCCTTTTACTGGCTGTGTAATTTTGCCATTTTCTATTAGGTAAGCTTCCGAAGATGAAAAAACAAATTTTCCTGACGTTATATCAACCTGCCCACCACCGAAATTTACTGCATATAGACCTTTCTTTACGCTAGATATTATTTCCTTCGGTGTATACTTTCCGGGCAACATATAGGTGTTTGTCATGCGCGGCATAATAACTTCTTTATAACTTTCTCTTCTACCATTACCAGTTGGGCTTACACCCATGAGTTTAGCGTTCATATGATCCTGCATGTATCCTTTTAGGATCCCATCCTCTATCAATATATTATAACTGGGTGGAGTGCCTTCATCGTCTACGCTGATAGAGCCGCGCAAATTGGGCAGAGTTCCGTCATCAACTACTGTGATGTCACTAGCTGCTACTTGTTTACCCACAGAATTTGAAAATGCTGAGACTTTTTTGCGATTGAAGTCGCCCTCAAGTCCATGACCCACGGCTTCGTGTAACAATATTCCTGGCCAGCCTGGACCTAAAACGACTGTCATTTCTCCGGCTGGAGTTGGAATTGCTTCAAGATTTACCAGTGCTTGTTCTAACGCTTGGTTTGCAACTTCTTTCCACTTTTTCTCAGAAATAAACTTACTATAAGAGTCCCTTCCACCATGCCCTGCAGAACCTCTTTCGGTACGGCCATCTTTTTCTACAATGACTAGCACATTAAAACGTACCAGAGGCCTGATATCGCTTAATCTGTGATTACCCTTTATTATTTGTACAACTTGCCATTCTCCACTTAGAGTTATTTTTACTTGCTTCACGCAGTTATTTTTGGACCTTACATACTCATTAACCTCATTGAGTAGCTTAATCTTTGAATTCAGATCCATTTCATTTATAGGGTTAATCCTCGAATATAGGCTTTTTGTCTCTTCGTTTAAATTTATTGAATTTGTCTTGTTTAAAGACACTGAGCTTTTTACCATAGAAGCAGCATTACTAATTTCTTTTTCGCTGATCTCAGAAGAACAAACGAAAGATGTACTATCTTCACAAAAAGACCTTAAACCAAATCCCCTTCTAGTATTCAAGTCCATGTGTTTTAATATGTTATCCTCAAAAACCAGGGACTCCGACTGGCAAAATTCTAGAAACAGCTCACCACCATCGCTATTGCTCAAAGCGTTATTGACTATTTTATATACGTTATTAATATTAACATTGTTTTGAGCAAAAAATATTTGATCTAGATTTGGCATTACCTTTGAACTAAAAATTGTTTAAGTATATTATTTAACTTTAACATAGTAAACTATAAAAAGCCCGGGTGGCGGAATTGGTAGACGCGCTAGCTTCAGGTGCTAGTAACTTTTTAAGTTGTGGAAGTTCAAGTCTTCTCTCGGGCACTCTTAGCTTCCATATTGCTTATTGAATTAATTAATGTTATAATATAACATATTAGGTAATATTCATGCTATGTATAGTGAAAAAAATAAGTTAGCCTGCAGAAAGAAGGTACGAACTTACTCGAAACGCTTAGTTACTACACTATCTACTATCTCTTTCATTGGATACACAGCGGCATTGGTCTTGAATATTCCTGTCTTAAGTCTGTATTTTAGTATTGCCTGCACTATATTAAGTGTACTTTCATCTACCTTAAACATATGGTCATTAGCTGATCATTTTAGGCAGCGTGATCTTAATAAGCAGCTTGGTGTAGAAAACACTCCTGGACAAGAAAAACTAACGAAGATCTGTCTTGATATTACATCTAACGTTTTGTTTTTAATAGGAGGAATTACACCTATATTGCCCTTTGAATCTCCTATCATTCCTTTTGTTTCCACTGCCTTTTTTATTCTAGGCTGTGCCTTTATGGCAACTAATATCGTTCGGACTAGGATTAGCGAACCACAGGCAAAAAAACCTACTGATGACCACTCCCTAACTGCAAAAGCAGCTTAAGTATTAACTTATACAGGAATATTAGCTATATAATTCCACTGAAGAGAGCCATTCAAAAGAGTTCGATGTAATTAGCGTCAAAAAAGTGTAAGCAGAAATTGTGGGCTTATTGGGGTAGGAGCGCTTAGTACTCCTACTTCCACATCAATTACTTGAATAATTGCTCAAGCTATCAAAATAAAAGTTTTTATTCAGTAATTTGTGTATAAAGGGTACTATTTTACTGGTAGTAAAATAAATCAGAATGAAGTCTATTTTATTAACGAGGCCTTTATTGGATTCGTTCAATACAAGAAATATATTGAGAAAGTATGGATACAAAGTTTATATAGAACCAGTATTCACAATAAAGTACTTAAATCCTGATATATCTGCGTACGAATTTGACGTTGTGATATCTACAAGTAAAAACAGTGTAAAGGCTTTTAGTCAAATATGCAAAGAGGATGACTTTCCGATTATTACAGTTGGTAATTCAACCATGCAGGCTGCAAAAAATTTGGGATTTTCTGATATAATCTCAGCAGACAGCAACGTTGATGGTCTGATATCATTCATAAAAGCTCACTATTCAAGTGCAATAAAGTTCTTATATATAAGAGGACAAGAAGTATCATGTGACCTAAAAAAGAGATTATCTGAAGAAGATTTTAACGTAAGAGAAGTTGTACTCTATAAAACAATCATTAAAAGGAGTCTAACTAATAGGTGTAAAAATTTACTGTTGGATGGTAAAATTGGTAGTGTTGCTTTTTTTTCCTCACAGACAGCAAGGGTATTTTGTTCATTAGTTCTAAAAAGTGGGCTATCTCATGTGATGAATAATACAGTTGCATATACCATGAGTAAAAACATTGCTGATAGTTTAAAGTTAATCAAGTGGAAAAAAATTATAACATCGAGGTTGCCTACTGGGGAGAGTTTAATTGATATAATTAATAAGGATTGCTGATGCTAAAGATTGCAACTTGGAATGTAAACTCCATACGTAAAAGAGTTAACCAACTTTGTAGTTTTATAGTTGATAGTCAGATAGATATAGTTTTGCTGCAAGAGATAAAATGTACGGAAGAGCAATTTCCTTATGCGGAGATAGAAAAGTTAGGATATGAATATGCTATCTATGGACAAGTTGCAAGAAATGGCGTTTGTGTTTTATCTAAATATCCAATACTGGAAAAGTTTAAAATTGACATTGTAGAAGGTTATCAAGAAGCGCGTTATATAGAGTGCATAATAAAGCACAATAATCAGAAGGTAAGGGTGGGAAGTGTATACGTTCCAAACGGTCAAAGCCCGGACTCTCAAGCATTTGAATATAAACTCAAGTTTTTTGATAATCTATATGAAAGGATGAGCACTTTGTTAAAGAATGAAGAGTTAACTATTATAGCTGGCGATTATAATATTGCACCGGATGAAATTGATGTTTTTGATTCAAATTTATTGAATGGCCAAGTGTGCTTTCATATAAAAGAACGTGAGAAGTTAAGAGCAATCTTGAATCTTGGGTTTAAAGATGCGTTTAGAATATCTCACCCAAATTTGCAACAATTCACTTGGTGGCATTATCAAGGCAATTCACTCAGAAATAATCAAGGAATGCGCATAGATTATATGCTGTTATCACCACAAGCTGTAGATAAATTGGAAACATGCTACATAGATGATAGATTGCGTAAGCTAGAAAATCCGTCTGACCATACTCCTGTTGTATGTGCTATAGAATAATAGTAGACCTCTTACACAACTCACTTTTGGCAAACCTGGGTAATCCCTGCTTGTTTGTTGCTTGTGTTTTCTTCCTTTCGTTCGTTTTCCTTTCTTGTCCAAGGTTGATCTTGCTGTTTGCTTTCTTCGTTTTCCCTGTTGTTTTCCTGGGAAATTTGCTCAGGAACAGGTTGTTGTTCACTCTTTTCTTTTCCTTGGGAAATTTGTTCAGAAACAGAAATGGGTTGCTCACTCCCTTTAGCCTTCTCGACTGGGGTTCCTAAAATTTTATTGATACCATCGCAAATTTTTTTATTCAATTTTGCTCTCTTTTCTGTATCATCTTTATCTTGTGAGCTAGGGTCATACAAAGTACCTTTTTTGTTATTTGAAAAAAGACTTTTGATTGTACTTACTTCAGTCCATACAAGGAGACCACCACTAATTGCTAATGCAATTGGGCCAGTGCCAAATATTAATGCTGAAAAAGCAAAAAGAGTAATAGGAAATAAAGATTTACGTAAGAACGTTTTTACCATCTCTTCATCACTAAGTGGTGGTTCATCCTCTTCTTTCTTGTCTTTACCTAAGAATGGTATTTTTTCTTTCATCCCATCCATAAAGGAGCCAGAAATATTTTTCGGGTCTATTTTGATCCCTCCAATTAGCAGCAGCAGCATTTCCAATACAAACTTTATGGATGAATCTTTAGCTTCTGTACCGCGTATATCAGCTACACAGTCATCTACTACTTCTTTTATTTTACCATTCTTGAGATTCTCCTCATTAGCTAATTTTTTCTCTCTAATTTTCTCAAATACGGAAAGTAAAAACTGAGAAAAATTCTCTTCACTGAGTGATTTTATATCTTCTGGATTGACATTGTTGAATATCTTTCCACTATTCTCAAATACAAAAGTAAAAATTTTCTTTTCATTTTCATCCTGTAATCGAGGTAACCGTTCCTTTAATGACTTCAGATCACTCTGTAATTTTTGTTTTTCTTTCAATTTCTGTTTCTTCTTTTCTATTTCCTGTTTCTTCTTTTCTATTTCCTGTTCCTTCTTTTCTATTTCCTGTTTCGTTTGCTCTTCTAGTTTTTCTGGATTTTTAAAAATATCTAGGAAAGTACGATAGATTAACTGATGTTTCTCTTTTTCAAATTTAAAAACTTTCTCATCTTTGTTAGTTACCTGAGTAGGTAACTTTGGAGGTTTTGAACTTTTTACTTGTGGGCCTATCATGGCTGACCTATTTGCATTTGCTATGTTCTATTCTAACATATTTTTCGTATTAGTTCAAATGATTTATACTCCTAGAATTCACGATGTTTAAGTCATAATTAAGGGAATTTAGACCCCAGTTGTCGCCAACTTTTATTTCTACTTCAAGTGGTACAGAAATTTCTATTGCATTTTCCATTATATCTTTCATAAGTTTTGCTGTTTCTTGTACCTTTTCGTCCTCTACTTCAACCAGTAGTTCATCGTGAACCTGGAGGATTATTTTACCTACTTTCAATTGGTCAAAAAGCTGAATTGTCGCACGTTTTATTATATCAGCAGCGGTTCCTTGCAGTGGTGCGTTTATTGCTGCCCTTTCTGCAAATTGTCTTATATAAGGAATTGTATTGTTTATGTCTCTTACAAAGCATCTCCTGCCAAACAAAGTTTCTACATAACCATGCAATCTTGCGATAGACACTGCTTTTTCCATATAGGCCTTTATTTCTGGGTAACAGGAAAAATAGTAATTAATGTATTCAGCAGCTTCCGCAATGGTAATTCCAAGCCGCTTTGCAAGACCAAATGGGCTAATGCCATATATAATTCCAAAATTGATGGATTTTGCTTTGCGTCTTAATTGCTCATCTATTTCTTGCACTCCAAAAACTTGCCTAGCGGTGATCTCATGAATATCTTGTCCGTTTGCAAAAGCTTCTTTAAATGCTGCAACGTTTGCAACGTGTGCCAGGAGTCTTAACTCTATTTGTGAATAGTCAGCAGAAATTATCTTATGCCCTTTTGGCGCAATAAATGCTTGTCTGATGAGATTTCCCTCTTCGCTTCTGATAGGAATATTCTGTAAATTAGGATTGCTGGAGCTCAGCCTTCCAGTTGCAGTTGCAGTCGTTGAAAAGCTTGTGTGTATTCTACCATCAATGGAATCAACTTGCTTTATTAGCGCATCAGTGTAGGTGCCTTTTAATTTACTTAAATGTCGCCAATTTAGAATTTTACTTGCGATTTCTACCCCTTCTTCTTCGAGTGCCTCTAGAACTTCATAATTGGTGCTATACGATCCAGATTTTTTTGACTTTTTCTTTTTATTAAGCCCCATTTTGTTAAACAAAACATCACTTAATTGTTTTGGCGAAGCAATATTAAATCTTTCTCCTGCCAAATTATATATCTCATCTTCAAGCACGGCAATTACCTGCTGAAATTTATCGGACAGCTCCTGTAATTTTTGTATGTTCAGTAATATCCCATTTTTCTCCATATCAAATATTACTTTCATAAGTGGCTTATCGAAGCGCTCGTAAATTGTGAACAATTTTTCCTGAAATAACCTTTGCTTTAGCTTTTCATGAATTGCTATTAAAGTTTTTGCCGAGAAAATTTCTACATCTCCACTCAAATTATGTGCAATTATGTTTGGAATACTGTGATCATGTTTTCCTGTATCCAAGCTATACGACATTATCATCAAATCATCAACTGAATCTAACATCTTCTCTATTGCAGGGAAGATTTTCCTGATCTCTTTAATGTTATGTATTATTTTAAGCACTCCATTTGAGAGTAGAGTTGAGTTAATTATAATGAGTGCATCTTGTATGCTGTCTTGCTCTATATAAAAAATATTACTTTCGCTATAAGATAAGGAAATTTTATTTAATAAGTTGTCTTCAAAGTGGCAATGAATTGCAATTCTGCCTTCATATCTACAATGCTCCAAAAATTTCTCTAACTCTTCACTACTATATTCTATTTTCTCTTTTGTGCTAGACCCATTATAGGAAAAAAGCTTTTCCACTTTCCCTATCAAGGAATTGAATTCATACTTCTTTAAAAAGGATAACAATTTCTCCATGTTTGGAGAATGGACTTCATATTTTGCAATATCATGTTGAAGGTCTACTTTTTCGCATAGTGATAAAAGTTCTCTTGAAATTAGTGCTTTTTCCTTATGTTCGGTAAGAATATTACGAATCCTCGTTTGCTCGATGTTATCAATGTTCTCTATAATATTATTCAATGAATCAAATTCATCTAATAATTTAGTGGCAGTTTTTGGGCCTATTCCTGGAACGCCTGGAATGTTATCAGATGCATCACCAGTTAGAGAAAATAAATCAAGAAGCTTGTGTGAGTTTACACCAAATTTTTCTACTACTCGTTTTTCATCTATATATATATTTTTAATGGGGTCGAATATTAAAATATTGTGGTTCAAGAGTTGAAATAAGTCTTTATCTGATGAAACGACTACCACTTTAAAGTCTTGGTGGTTGGCGTATTTTGCAGCTAGTGTTGCAATTATATCATCTGCTTCATAACCTTCAATCTCTTCATAGCGGAGGTTAAAAGCTTCTACCGCTTCCCTCAGTATGGTGAACTGTGGAGTTAGATCCTCAGGAGGCGTTACTCTGTTCGCTTTGTACTCAGGATATAAATTGTGCCTAAAATTCTTTTTCCCTGCATCAAGTGCTATAGTTAAGTAGTCCGAATGGGCAATGTACTTAAGAACCATATTCAGAAAGCCATATACACCACCTATTGGCATTCCTGTTGTGGTAATTAAGTGAGGTAGTACATAGTAAGCTCTGAAAAGAAAACCATAGCCATCGATGATTGTGAAAGTTTTTTCTTTCATTGTAGATATTTATGCGTGCTTTTGATGGTCCACTATTTAGCTGAGAAAATCAAGTTTTTGTTTTTCTGCTTTTGAGCGTTGTAAGAGATTTTACCGAAAATAGCATTCATGATGGGGATGTACACATATGACCTTACCCAGAAAAAGTGGAGAGAAAGTTTGGAATGTTTTTTACAAAAAGAATGATGCATCAAATTGTTCTGGAATGCAATAGTTAATAGTGACGTTGTTTGTTATAAAAAATTTCTATATATTCAAATATAGCAGTTTTGATATGCTGTTTAGAGTGCCGAGAGGTGTCTATTGGTAACTCCCTTTTTAGAGAACTGAAGAAGCTTTCCACAACAGAATTGTCGTAACAACAACCTTTATGATTCATCTATGTTTTTTATGGATAAGAGATATTGATAACCTTGCAAAGTATATTGTGAACCTTGATCACTATGTAATAGTAGATTTTTAACAGGTTTACGCCTATTAATGGCCATTAATAAAGAGTTCATAACCAATTGTTTATTTATTGCACTACTCATTAACTACCATACGTGAGAATTATTGCTGCCAAATATAGCCATCCCTCCTTGGTTTTGATGTAAGTAATCCCATACTTTATTTGGTTGATCAACAATAAAGTTTTGATCTAGTATATTGGGAGCTACAGCTCTATTATCTGTTTGTTGTTTTTTAATTTTAAACTTTCTTCTCAGTATAGCCCTGATGTCATTTTTCTGCATAATACTTTGCACCGTTTTCAAATTGCAACTTTTACCCAAAGCCTTCAATTCAGCATGAATTTTAGGAGCTCCATATCTACATTTAGAAACTTGATATATTTTTTGAATAGCTTCGAGTAGCTCTTTATTTGCTGATTCTCTACTGCTTATTTTTCTTGTGGTCCACTTATAGTAGCCACTAGCAGAAAATCCTACATAATTCCTGTACTTTATAGCAGTTACTATATAAAAAAATATTTTACTCTTTTTGACTGGCCAGGGCTTTTTTTAAAATGTCTCTTTCTCTTGTTACTTTTGCTAACTCTTTCTGTAAATCAAATCTCTTTTTGTCATAAGGTGCTACATCTGGAAATGCATTTGCCGCTGACTTTTTTTCGTTATATTTCTTCATCCATTTTCCTAATACACTATCCCTTATTCCTAGATCTCTTGCTACTTTTGCAACTGGTTGACCTACCTTTCTTTGTTCATTTGCCAGTTTAACAGCTTCCAATTTGAATTCTGCTGTATATTCTCTTACCATTTCTAATCCTCCAAAATTTTATTTTACCCAAAAAAACTCTTTTCTTTCTCTCCACTTTTTCTGGGTAAGGTCACTATTTCTTAAGTAATTTACACTTCAGAGTTTATCTGCTTTAAAGTTTACTCTATTCTGTTTCAGCATTTGTCATAAATCCTTAATTATTTCTGACTTTTTAGTTCAGTTTTTAACCATTCTTTCCTTAACTTAATGGCAGTGACAATAAGCCTATCTATCATTCTGATGTGATTTCAGTTTTTTTTACATGCAAACTTTCTAATCCCACCTTGTAGTTAGGGTAAATTAGAGAGACATTAAGATCTTTTTTAATTTTAACATTACTTACTTTTTTTGATCCTAAATAAAAACTCTGTGCATAATCTGGTAGGGGAGAAGCCTCAATTGGTTCTGGAGGGCTAACATTGAGAAGTTTGGTCGCATATATTACCACTTCAGATTGTGTAGTGGGTAAATCGTCTGCACAATTGTATATTTCACCAGGTTTTATGTTTTGCATGGAAGAAAATAGAATATTCGATATATCTTCAACGTGAATACGAGAAAAAAAATGCCCTTCTTTTTTCACATTTCTTGCTTTGCCAAGCTGCAAGTCAATTAACACGTTCCTACCAGGACCGTATATTCCAGCTAAACGAAAAATATGTACAGGCAGTTTGCTATTTAGCCACTTCCTTTCAGATTTAAGGCGTTTTTCTCCTCTGATTTCTATAGGTTTTGTTTCAGATTCCTCATTCACCCAATTACCAGAGTGATCACCATAGACGCTAGTTGCAGACAAATAACCAAGCCATTTTACATTTTGCAGGCAATCACCGTATCTCTCCACAACATCATCACCATCTGGAGGAATAGAAATTAAAACGTGCGTTGCGCTTTTAAGCAGATCTTGGCTAACCTTCTCATAATTAAAGAGGATTACATTTTGTATATCTTTACTTCTTGATGTGCCACTGACTTTCCAACCTAAGTTCAGTAATTTTTTCGATAAAAATTTAGCTACATATCCATAACCAAAGCAAAACAAGTGCATGAAAATTAATTTTTAAAATTCTTCTTGATAAATTCTACTCCTAATTTTATTCCCTCTTCATTGATAATATGCCCTAATGCATGAATTGGGTGTCCTTCAACATTTACTCCATTTTCTTTCAGAGCTTTAACCGCTAAGTCGAGGGACGAAAAAGGTACCACGTCGTCAGCATCACCATGGATAACACATATGTTAGGTTTTGACTTGATCTCTGGTGCAGTTTTTGAAGGTGAAAGAAATCTACCAGAGTATGCAACAACTGATGCACAGGATTGAGAGCGGGTGAGAGCTGTATGTATTGCAAGCATTGCTCCTTGAGAAAATCCAACTAAAGAAAGTTGCGTATCTTTTAAATTAAGCTCCTTTAATTTTGTATCAATGAAATGATTTACAATTGATGTAGCATTTTTTACTCCATTATATAGCGCTTCCTCACTACGATCTTCCAAGCTGAACCACTGATAACCATCACCTATTTCTCTTTCAAACGGAGCATTGGGTACTGCAAAATATGAACCCAGTAAAAACTTGCTCATAACTTTAGCAAGGTGAATGAAATTATCGCCACTTGAGCCCCAACCATGTAAAAAAATAATCAAATTTTTCTTATTTCCGCCTGCACAAATTTCTGGGCCTTTAAGTTCAATCATTTCTTTTCCTTTTGCGTTTATATTTTTATTTAACACTAATTTTCAAATTTGTAAAACCAATGTGCAATTACGTTCCCGATACTACAGATAAAGTAACTTAGGTTCATCGACGATTTGAAAAACCGTCATTCCGCTACTCGTTAGCGGCTGAGATACCGCGAATGAATCGCGGTATGACGTAGGGAAAACCTTAGCTATAAACCTCAGAAATAAGAAAACAAACTAGAAAAAATACCTCACTATAACTGCAGCCTTAAGCAACGTACCTTATTTATTTACGAAAACTGGTATAAATGCTATGCAAGTAGCTACACTACTTGCATGGCATCAATAATTGACCTCGACTTACCGTCCAACTAGAAAGTTGTATATAGAATGACAGAAATCCAGATGTTATTTACTTACTTTCGATCTTTTCTATCAATTTTTTAACTAAGCCTCTTAGCTTTTTACTGGATTCATCAAGCTCTTGAATTTGCGAGCTGCGCTCTTTCATTAGTTCCTTATAGTTACCTCTTATGTAGTCAATCATTTCCTTCATCTGAGCAATCATCTTGTTGATATCCATACCACCCAAATCAGGTATCATGTTAGGCATAGCGCCTTCTAACATACCGCCAGCCATAAGCTGCTGAGACATTTGCATAAATGGTTTTAAAGCCTGATTAAGCAATTCAGGATCCTTGGCTAATTTTTCTATTTGCTCTTTGCAAGTATCCATATACTGCTTCATAAATTCATCTTCTTGCCCTTTGTCTGTCATAATTATAACCTACCTAAAAATACGTGTTTTCTATTATATATTGTTTTAAAATTAAAAACAATACAAGATACCTGTTACAATTGCATTAATACTTTTTAAATAATAAAAAATGCTCCTTTGCTTATAAAGGGTCACATACTTTCTTTAACCACCCTTTATCTTTGACGCTATTTTCTAAGTTTTTATAGACAAATTGATGATAGCTATTTATCCATTCAATTTCATCTTTAGTAAGCATTTGCACATCTATTAGCCTTCTATCATACGGAATAGAGGTTAGTTGTTTAAACCCCAAGAAACCATTTTCATGTTTATCAACATACATCAGATTTTCAATCCTTATTCCATACTCTCCCGGAATGTAATAGCCAGGTTCGTTGGATAGTATCATGCCTGGCGTGAGTTTCACTTTATTTCCCTTTGATATTGCTTGTGGTCCTTCGTGTACTGATAGGTAACTTCCTACTCCATGCCCTGTACCATGCATATAGTCCATTCCAAATTTCCATAAATGCGTACGTGCCAATATATCCAATTCTCCACCAGTAGTGCCGGGGGGAAAGACGACACTTGCTATAGCAATGTGAGCTTTGAGTACTATTGTATAGTGGGTTATTTGTTCATCAGTTGGATTACCAACTACTACAGTTCTTGTCACATCAGTTGTGCCGTCAAGGTACTGGCCACCAGAGTCAATCAAATATAGTCCATTTTTCTGAATTACCTTATTCGTCTTACTGCTTGCACGATAGTGAATTATTGCACCATTTTCATTAAATGCGGAAATTGTTGGAAAGCTCAATTGTTTAAACAAATTCTGCTCTTTTCTGTATTCTAAAATCTTTTCTTCAGCTTCAAGTTCTGTACCAACATTATTTTCAAGCCAAGATAGAAAATTTGTAACTGCCACTCCATCTCTGATATGCGCATTTATAGCCCCAGCTATTTCAGTTTGGTTTTTTGCTGCTTTATAAATTAGACAAGGATCTTCTCTCTCAGCTACCTGTTTATCTTTTATTACAGCCATGATACTCATTGGAGTTGTGTTTGGATCTATAACTATTGAATTTAGCTTGTGCAGCGAATTTTCTAGCTCACTAATATCAAAAATATTTACATGATTGCCTAAATTTGCTTCTATAGTTGAATGTTCTTTATCTTGAATAAACAAATCAACATTACCGCTTTTATACAATATAGCACGACCCAATATACATGGAGTATATTTAGCATTTTCGTTTCTTAAATTTAATAACCATGAAATTGAATTTGGATCAGTTAAAAGCACTGCTTCAGCTCCTTTATCTACGCTTCTAGCTATTTTTTCACATTTGTCCTTACTACTTTTACCAGCATATTTAATAGAATGTAAAACCACTGCTTGTTTTCGATAGTCACTTTTTTTTCCAGCTAAACAGGGTATTAATTTACAGATATTCTCATACTTTCTTATATCTTCGATGGTAAAATATTGCAAATAATAACCTAGTGAGGCAGTCGATGTTAAGTTTGCTTTTATCCATTCGCGTGGATCCTCTTCTTGTATATTATATACTTGAAAATTGCCCCGATCGAGCTGATTGCGAGCTTGTGTAATATAGCGTCCATCCGTAAAAAATGGGCACTTGTTGTCTTTTGTAACGATAAGTAGCCCATTTGTTCCTGTAAAGCCACACAGCTTTGTTAGCTCCTCTGAATACTCATTTAAATATTCATCTTTAGTATGCAACATAAATGCATCAACGTTTATCTCGTGCATAAAAGAACGAAATTCTTCGATTTTTGACATAGAACACCTCATACAAAATTAGCAGCCACTTTCGTTTTCCTGTTTCTCAAATACACTAATATGCTCACTATCGCTGCAGGAGTGATGCCTTGTATTTGCTTTGCAATGCCAATCGTCGCTGGTTTTATCGTCTGCAACTTTTCTATTACTTCACTTGACAGGCCTTTAACTTGTGAATAGTTGAAGTTGATTGGAATTTGAGTATTGATTTCCTCTCGTAAAAACTTCATATCTGCTTCTTGTCTTATTAGATAAGGTTTGTATTTTGCTTCAATTTCAACCGCTTCGCATATTTCATTCTTAGTTATGCTACCCACTGCGGTGTCATCCCAGCGCGTGACGCTGCTTAACTCCGGCCATATTTCTTGTAATTTATTCCAGTCGATATTTGGATAGCTAAGTAGATCTAGAGCCGTTTTTCTTATCCCATCATAAGATATTTTGATACCATAAGACCTAAGCTGCTCAGGAGTAATCGTCAAACTCTCTAGTTTTTCTTCAAGTTGCTTAATAGATTTAAGTTTATTCTGTAAAACAGAGTATCTCTCATGCGACACAAGGGAAATATCATAACCTTTTTGTGTTAATCTTCTATCTGCATTGTCTGACCTGATAGCTAGCCTATATTCTGCACGTGAGGTAAATAATCTATAAGGTTCGATCACCCCTTTGGTGACTAGATCATCTATCATTACACCGATATACGAATCTGTACGATGGAGAACAAAGCTTTCTTTTTTTTCAAATGCAGAAAGTGCTGCATTGATCCCGGCAATAATTCCTTGCCCTGCTGCTTCTTCATATCCAGTGGTGCCATTAATTTGGCCAGCAAAATATAGGCCTTTAATTTTCTTAGTTTCAAGAGTATGGCTTAGTTCTCGTGGATCAATATAGTCATACTCAACTGCATATCCAGGCCTTAGTATTTCTGCATTTTCAAGTCCCTTGACACTCTTTATCATTTCACACTGCACTTCAATAGGCAATGAATTTGAAATTCCGTTCGGGTATATAGTATCATCATTCAAGCCCTCTGGTTCTAAAAATATTTGATGACTACTTTTTTCTGCAAATTTATTAACTTTAACTTCAATGGATGGGCAGTATCTTGGCGCAACAACGTCACTTAGATACGAAGAAGCTGACCTATGAAGATTTTCTCTAATTATTTTATGCGTATTTTCATTAGTATGGGTAATAAAGCATGATACCTGAGGTTGGTTAATTTTTTCTGTGAGATAAGAAAACGGCACAGGTGGATTATCACCCACTTGTTCTTGCAATATTGACCAATTTATAGTGCCACGATCAAGCCTTGGTGGAGTTCCGGTACGCAGTCTACCTAATCTAAAATCATATTTCTTCAACGTATTTGCAAGTTCTACTGCAGGCTTATCTCCCATTCTCCCTGAAGGGGTTGTTTGTTCTCCTATATGAATTACACCTTGCAGAAAAGTTCCTGTGGTTAAAACGACTTTACCTGTTAGTATATGTTCCCCTGAGCTTGTTATTACAGCTTTAATGCACAATTCTCCATTGTTATTACTCTCTATAAGGAAATCGTCAACTGACTCTTCTTTTACCGTCAAATTGTTATAATTTAGAATAATTTCCTGTATTGCTTGCTTGTATAATTTTCGGTCTGCCTGTGCACGTGGTCCCCACACTGCCGCACCTCTGCTGCTATTTAAAATGACTGAGTGTATGCTTGCTCGGTCGATTGCTCTTCCCATTATTCCATCAAGAGCGTCAACTTCCCTGACTACAACACCCTTTGCAACTCCTCCGATTGCTGGATTGCAGGACATTTCCCCTATAGTTGAAATTTTATGAGTTATAAGCAGCGTGTTTGTACCAAGGCGAGCTGCCGCAGCAGCCGCTTCGCATCCTGCATGACCACCACCTACTACCACTACGTCATATTTATGCATGCTTTTTAAGTAATTCGTACCCTACTAATATTCCGATTATCAGCGGTTAATGTCAAATCTTGTTATTCCAATGTTGCACACTGGAATAACAGAAAAGCTTACTTGGTTAGCTTAAACTGGTTTGTACCCCTTCTCTTTTGAAGAAAAACACTCAACTATAGGTGATATAATATATTCATTCACTTTTTCAGCAGCAAATATTATAGCCTTGGTTGCAAATAACCCTGCTATCAGTGCTATCACTCCTATTGTTGCACCTGCTAAAGCTGCAGAGCCCATTCCAAGCATTGCACCAGGAAAAATAGCAGTTGCGGCTGCAGCAAGGCCAACTCCAATTGCAGCACTTGTAACGCAAAAACAAGCCACCCCGAAAAGACCTTTTTTGGAGAATTTTCCTTCTTTTACACTATTGCATATAGAATATGCAGTTAATAATATTACAGGAATGGCGGCACCACCTATAACCAAAGGTGATAAAGCTGTAAAACTCAATCCCAGACCTGTAAATGCACCTATTACCGATGCTGCGCCACAAAATATTAAAAGACTTTTAGTGCCGTCATCCATATAACCTCCCTAATTAATTGATATATTACCATTTGTTCATATCTCCGTCAAGCAGAAAATTTTAGTGGGGCGAGCGACCAGGATCGAACTGGCGACATTCAGTACCACAAACTGACGCTCTACCAACTGAGCTACGCCCGCCAAGATATAAAATTTCTAACATAAGAGCGCAAATAGTCAATTGATTATTTAACTCTCCTTTTGCAGAGGGTTTTAAGTTTAGCCAATAAATATTTTCATTGATACTTTTACCATTATAGTTAATTGTATTGACACTAATGAAGTAGTGGTATGTTTAAAAGTATTTTCACATTTAGTTTTTTTACGGCTATTTCAAGGATCTCAGGGTTAATAAGAGATGTATTGATTGCTACAGTTATTGGTGCAAACTCTCTTGCAGACATATTTTTTTCTTCGTTTCGCTTTGCCAATCTATTTCGAGCATTTTTTGCAGAAGGAGCGTTCACTACCTCATTCATACCGTTATACTCGACAGAATCATATGATAATAAGAAGGCATTTAATTTTGCAAGTAGTGTAATATCCATTACGTTTATTATCTTAGTAATTTTTTGCCTTATCATGCAAACTTTCTCCCCTTATATGATTCAAATTTTTGCTCCTGGATTTGACCAAAGTAAGTTTACCCTTACTGTTACTTTATCAAGAATTATGATGCCCTACATAATCTTTGTTTCAATTGCATCACTTATTGGTGGAATGCTGCAAGTAAAGCAGCATTTTGCTTCAACAGCTATTGCACCAATCGTTTTGAATCTCTGTTTAATCATCAGTTTGTTTGTGCCTTACGTAAAAACTCCAGCGCACAACCTTTCTATAGCTGTCCTTATAGGAGGAATTTTCCAGCTACTTTTGATACTATTTAGTGCATACAAGTTAAAGGCAGCTTTTTCTTTTAGCCTTGAATTAAGCAATGAAGTAAGGTTATTTTTTAAGCGTGTGATACCTGCAATTATCAACAATTGTGTAACTCAAATAAGCTTATGGATTGATACAATCATGGCGAGTTTTATACCAAATGCGGTGTCCTATATATATTATGCCGATAGACTAAATCAACTACCGCAGGGAATAATCGGTACTGCAATTGGTACAGTGCTTCTTCCTTTAATTTCAAAACAGGTGGATAATACTGAAAATATAGTCAAAATACAGAACAAGGCTCTCAACATAGGATTAATGTTAATTATGCCAACAACTGCTGCCTTTATCATTATTCCCGACATAATTTTACTTACGCTTTTTTCTTACGGCCGGTTTGATCATTATGCAGTGCAGCAAACTGTTCCCACTTTAATAGCATTTTCTCTTTCTTTACCTGCATTTATTATAAATAAAGTATTGCTACCTACATTTTTTGCTAAAGGCAATCTGAAAATACCAACCATATTTTCGCTAATGTGTCTTGGAATTAATGTAGTGCTAAACCTTTTGTTAATGAACGAGTATCAGCATACGGGGATTGCTATTGCTACTTCCGTTTCCACTTGGATAAACTCTATTCTATTAATTAGTTATTTAACAATAAATAAAATGTATAAGGTTAGCCAAGCGTTATTGTTAAATGTCATGAAAATTTTTGTAGCAACGGCAGTCATGTCAATAGCCCTTTATATTTTTAATTCTTTGTTGGCAGGATTATTTTTTGATAAAATGTTGGCTCGTATTGTTTATTTAACGACTTTAATAGCTTTGAGTGTTATTGTTTATTTTGGTATTCTCTATTTAATATTTAAGGGAAACTTTAAGCATGTGTAAATTATGAGACTTTCTTTATATGCTATATTATCAATCTCACTGCTATTAATTCTCATGCATGTTGCTGCAACTTTTAAGGATTGGAGTGGCTACAGGAAATATATCATAAAAGAGTTAGAGAAGACGTATGATGCTAAAGTGCATATTGGGGGAAAAATTAAAGTTTCGTTGATTACCCCAAAGCTCACTATTTATAATGTATACGTACAATACAACGAAAATAAAGAGCAAAAGTTGTCAGATTTAATTAGTGTAAGAAAAATTGAAATAAGGCCATCGTTCCTATCGTTGTTTTTATTTTCGTTGCAACCAAAGTCAATCACATTGTTTGGCATGAAAAGCAACAAAGAAAATTTACTTAATATTATAAATACAAACGCCAGTGGTAACACAGTCAATATAGTAATAAAAGACAGCCAAGTAAGTTTCAAGAATGATTTCGCTGATATTGTTAACATAAAGGAAGTTGCTGTAAAAAAAAATAAGCAGTTTTTTGGTAAAGTAAAGGTAGGTGATAATAATTACGATTTTTCAGGAAAGGTTGATATCACAAAAAAGAATGTACACATTAGTGTTGAATCAAATTTTGTAAATTTGCTATTTACAGGTAATAGAAATCAAGAAGAACTCCAGGGTAATTTAACACTAACGATCAATAATAGTTCTGGTTTTGCGAGTGATTTAGCAAAAATCATTAATCTTAGCTTTCTCTCTTGTGTTATTCCTAGCGAAAATATCAAGATATCATCCAATATAAGTCTTAATGAAAGTGAGTTTACGGCAACTGACCTAAAAATTGATTCCAAAAGCATGCAAGCCAGTGGTACAATACAAAATGATAGAAAAGGCAATCACACTAATTTCAATATTAGCTTCAGTAAAGTTGATTTAGATTCCATACAAAATGATTCACAAAGAACAATGAATATGAAGGATCTTCTGGAATGTTTTAGAGCAGTTGTGCCAAAGAACTTGAGCTTAAATTTTAATATGGAAGCTTCTAACATTCAATATCAAAACAAAATATTGGACAATTTCCGTGCTGTACTAAAATCCACTGATGGCAAAGTAAAAGTTAATACGCTTCTTAAATTTCCTGGAATCAATAATATATCTTACTTATCAGGAGAGATCTCAAACAATAATGTCCTATCTGAATTCAACGGTGATTTATTAGTCGAAGGAAATGATTTTGAGTCATTCATTTCATGTTTTTTCCCTTCTATAAAGATGAAAGAAAACCAGAAAAATCAATTTACACTAAGTTCTAAACTGCACCTTGCACCAAGAATATTATCTATCTCAGACATTAGACTGCTAAATAATAAGGAATCCTTGCAAGGGTCAATTAGAGTAAGCCATACAAAAAAACACAATGTGGTCAATGGTGAATTTAGCATGCATAATCTTGATGCAGATAAATATGATCATTCATTATTTAGCAGTTTACCTAAAATGCAATGGCTGAAAAATTTTCAGTATGATGCAAATATAAAGGCCCGTGTTAATAACCTTACATTGAATGATACGAAAATTAAAAATTTGGATTTTTTGCTGAAAATGGAAAAAGGTAAGCTAGTTGCAGATAAAATAAAACTATCTGGAGAAGATTTCGATATTACCGGTAATGCAAAAATATTAGCAGATCAAAAATACGCCAAACCTTTATTAGATGTTAACCTTACGGGCAGTAAATTTAATGGAAAAATTATTACATTACCAAATTTAGTAGAGACGAAAAGAAATTCAAGAAATGAGATAGATCAAATTCAATGGTCAACAAAGCAGCTTGATTTTTTGGATGACAAAGAAGGCTTTGATGCAAATGTGCAAATCAATACTGCAGAATTTAAAACCGAGCATAATGTTTTGAAAGATTTTAATTTGGATGCGGTAATGAGAAACAACACTATCACTATCAGGCAGGCAAGTTACGTATTAGAACGCGGGCAAGTGTTTTTTCAGGGTTATTTAAGATCAGACTCAATAAATACAAGGTTTTCTATTGTAAATTTGGACACTAAAAAGATTGGTAAGGTTATAGGAATTGACAATGTAAATGGTCAGGTAAGCTTAAATGGTGAAATCAAAACTCAAGGAAAAAGTTTTCATGATTGGGCTAGTAACTTATCAGGAGATGTAAACTTACAAGCGCAAGGAATAGAAGTTACTAATGTAGATTTCAATTCATTTATCACTAATTTGTTAAGCAGTAAGAATAAGTCTGAAATTTCCACACTTGCTTATATTGATATATATAATGGTAAAACATTTTTTGAAAATATTAGCGGAAAAGCAAGTATTAAGAGTGGTATATGTTCAACTAGTTTACAGTTCGGGATTGATCAAGCATCAGGGTCGATCTCTTCTAATTTAACCTTATCTAACTTCGCTTTAGCTTCTATATTCAGGTTCTTTTTCATACCACCAAACTATAGTAATCCAATCTATATCGATATGCATTTGGATGGCTCTATTTGGCGTCCTAAGATGAGTTTTGATGTAGACCAAATCTTCACCGCTCTGGTTGGCAAAAAAAATAGTTAATTTACTTAGGTGTACGGTTTAGGGGACAATAAACTCATCTGAACGGATACAAACTTAACCTAACTCATCACCACCTGGCAGTGGTGGCAAGCCAAATGCTTCTCTCTTTTCGTTGAGCGTCATGAAGCTTGCGTTTTCTACGTATTTCCACAACTTTTGTCTCTTTTCCATGAGAATTTCTATTGCATCTTTGTCATACGACAAGCACAGATCTTCACCAAATTTTGGTGTTAGCCAAGAATTCAGGTGACAGATAATATTTTCTAGCGTTGGTAAAACCGTCTGCTCCCAGAGGGATAAGCGTGCTTCGACTAAATTGCTATAAGTGTTATCACCCGGTATGCCAAGCAATTGCGGTGGAACGCCAAAAGCTAGCGCAATATCACGAGCTGAGCTGTGTTTGGACTCAATAAAATCCATATCCCTTGGCGATAAGCTCATTTCTTTCCACTCCAAGCCTCCTTCAAGCAATATCGGTCTTCCAGCGTTTATAGAACCTGAATAATGATCATTTATCTGCGCTTTTAAGCGTTGGTACTGCTCTTGACTTAAACTTCCACCACTTCCATCTTTTGCTGATTTTACAACTATTGCACCACTTGGTCTTGCTCCGTTTTGCAACATTGCTTGATTCCAACCACCAGCCTGATTATGCTGATCTATACTATATGCAGCCGCCTCAATTGGTGATAACCCATACCAATCATTTAAAGGGTTAAAGGTCTTTAGGTGCAACACTGCTGAACGTCCGGTTAGTTTATCAACTTTAAAGTCATAACTGTTGTTATTTATGGCATAACGATAGTTATAAGGAACGTTATTTCTCCCTGGAACAATTTCAACCCTATCGGGGCGCAGAAGATAAAGCTCTGTTGGTGGTTTTCTACTATTCTGTGACTCAATCATCAATATATAAGAATTGCCGTTAACTAACCGATAAGTTACAATCCCCTCAATAAATTCCGATTTTGATGTCATTGGATTAGGAGAATAAAGTAATTTCAGTAATGGATGGGCTTTTAATTGCGATTTTCCCTGTTCAGTAAGCTGGCAGAGAGTAAAAGGTACCGAAGATGCAGCACTTGCAATCATATTAATTGCTCGAAAGGCAATAACATTTTTTATGTAACCTTCCTCAGCAAAACTTACATAATCACGCTTACTCCAACTTGGCTCCATCATTAGCTGCAAAGCAGAATATTTAGTAAATACTGCGCTTTTTTTTCTTTGAAAAATATTGAGATTCATATATGCCTCCTAAAAAATTGAATTTGTGGTAGAATTATATCAATTGGTGTCACAGGAAGGATATACTAACGTACGAACATTATGTTTGAGAGCAATCTCTACACAATAGTTAAATGGCAGGCACAATAAGGGGTAGCAAAAAGAATGAGCTTTTTTTTTGAGCTGAGCGAAGCCACCTAAGGTAGAAAATGAATCAGGAAGGAGTAAAAATATATTTAATATTTATATGATGTACTTACTTATAAATATCTTTTCTGTGTCCTATCTCTGTGATAACCACTTCATATTTTATAATATTTACGGAATAGATAACGCGATAATCACCTACCCTTAATCTTCTTTGTCCTTTAAATCTGTAATATAATGGCTCACCAAGGTTAATGGGATCAACTGTAAGGCGCTTATTTATCGCATTTATGATCCTTAATCTTATTGTTTTTGGAAGAGCTGGAAGGTCTTTCTCAAGAACGCTTTCTATGAAGATAATATTGTATTCCAGTCTACATCCTCACTTCTAATTTTCTTTACACCTGAAACATTACGTTTAGCAGCACGCTCAATTAGTATTTTATCTTCCTCATTTTCAATTGCTTCTTGTATTAGCTTCTCTGTTAGTTCTTTAATGGACTTATTTCTTATTTTAGCCAGTCCAGCAAGACACTCTGAAATTTCGTTGTTGAAAGTTATGCTAAATTTTGAGTTTGCCATATATTTTACCTAAAATCTACTAATAATTATATAACATTTTTCTGAATTTTTCAATAAAAAAAGTTGCCTATACGTAAAGAGGACCTGTGTTGACAAATAATTAAACATTTGTCATGTACTATGTTTGTTAAGGAGAAATAGCACAGAAGTTAGTATTAAGTATATTAGGAATAAGAAAGGCTGCGCTCAGTGTCACACACTGGAATAACAGGAAAAAACGAACTGCTATACTAAAAAAAAAGAAATAGAATATGATAGAATGGCTAATATCTAATCAGCTTATTGATTATAACTGTGCCGTAAAATCTATGGAAGAAAAAATTCAACAAATTTACAATAATTCAGCAGACGAATTAGTATGGCTACTCCAGCACCCTCCACTTTATACTGCAGGAATCAGTGCAACAGATGACGACGTTGTTGAAAAATTATTTCCTATATATAAAACAGGCAGGGGTGGCAAATACACATATCATGGTCCAGGACAGCGCATCATATATTTAATGTTAAACCTTAAAAAAAGAAATAAATGCGACATAAAGCTATATATTAGAGACCTAAGTAAGTGGATAATAAATGTTTTAAAGCAATTTAATATACTTGGAGAATTTAAAGAGGATAGAATAGGTGTTTGGGTGAATAACAATGGAGTAGAAAAAAAAATTGCAGCTTTTGGTATCCGTTTAAGAAAATGGGTAACTTATCATGGCATAGCGCTTAATGTCTCCCCCAACCTCTCTCACTATAAGGGCATTATTCCTTGTGGACTGCAAGATTATGGCGTCACGTCAATGGAAGAACTAGGAGTGAAAGTTCCACTCTCTGAATTGGATGATATACTAAAAAAAGAGTTTTATAAGATATTTTAATGATTGTTTACCTTTTATATTTCATTCTCACTTTATGTGCTAACACAGGTATTCATGCAATCGACCAAGTTGATATTATTGCTCCTTCTTCGAAGGGAAAAGAATTAGATCTGACTACTATAAAAGAATATGTAGAAGCTTTGGATTTTAATCCCCATATTTCGGAGAAAATATATAGTAATGATAATCCATTTTATTCCAACTCTGATGAATTCAGAGCAAATGATTTGATTAGTGCACTAACTAATGATAGTAAAATAATCTGGTGTATCAGAGGAGGAGAAGGGGCTTCTCGGTTAATTCCCTATCTAGAAAAGTTACCCAATGATAAAAAAGAAAGGATTGCTCAAAACAAAAAGATCCTCATAGGCTATAGCGATATAACTGCCTTGCACATCCATCTACAAGCTAAATATGATTGGCAAACTCTTCACGGCACCATGTTGGAAATGATAGTAAATAACTCCGTTTCTGAAAGCTCTGTTGAAAAATTGAAAGAGTTAATTCTTAACAAGCGGGATTCTATCAGATTTGATAACCTAAAGACGATAAATAATGGCATTAGACTAAAAGATGGCAAATTAAAGTCTAAAATCATCGGTGGTAATATGACTTTAGTTGAAAACAGTATAGGAACTGTTTGGCAAATAAATGCGAAAGGTAAAATTCTATTTTTAGAGGACATAAGAGTCTACCCATACGCAATAGAGCGCAGTTTAGATCACCTAAAACAAGCTCACATCTTTGATGGAGTACATGCAGTAATCTTTGGGGATTTCGTTAACTGCTATAACGATAACCTTGTTGAAGTTGTAAAAGAAAGGTTTGCAAAAAGTGTTAACTTTCCTGTATTTACAATGAAAGGGGTAGGCCATGGACATACAAATGATCCTTTACCTTTTAACACTCACGCTATTATTAGCGTTCAAGACGAAAAAGAAGGTTTGTTTTTTATGGACGTGCAGAATGTTAGCTAATCTTATAGCTAACGCGAGCTCTACGTCATACCGCCGCAGTATCTCTTAGCCGCTAACAGGTACTTAACCGTCATACCGCGATTCATTCGCGGTATCTCATCCGCTAACAAGAGATCCCGCTAACATGTAGCGGGATGACGAATTGCTTAACCGTCATTCCGCCGCGGTATCTCTTAGCCGCTAACACGTACTTAACCGTCATACCGCGATTCATTCGCGGTATCTCATCCGCTAACAAGAGATCCCGCTAACATGTAGCGGGATGACGAATTGCTTAACCGTCATACCACCACGAACCGTCATACCGCGATTCATTCGCGGTATCTCTAGATCCCGCTAACACGTAGCGGGATGACGGTTGTCAGGGTGTCATGCAAGTAGCTGACTACTTGGATCTGGTAGACTCAAATCACAATGCCCGTAAAGCTGCGACCCTAGAGCTACTATCTCTCACCCACTGCAAATATTGCACGGTACTATCCACTTGATCATCGTGTCGAGTTTCAGGAAACATTAAAGTCTCATACTCAAAATCGTTCAGCCATACTGCTTGGTGCGGCAGAAAAACCTTGCCAGACTCTATAATCGGAACAATTTGATAAAATCGAGTGAGTTTGTCATCATGTGGTACTATTTCGATAATTGGTAAATCACTGTTTGTCTTTAGCTCTTGCACCAATTGCTGACCACTTGTTTTTGCTTCGATTAAAATTGCGTGCGGTGTCCATCTTGCAGCTAGTGACAGAACTTGCTCTTTAAGCTTTGGATACTCAAGCTTTGCGCGATATACATCGAGTAAATAGAATTTATTGCCCACTTTTGTCCAGGTGGTGCAGACGCTAAAGTTGCTCATGTTGCTTGTTGAAACTGCAGTGTCCCAGCTTTGAGTTACATGCGAGAGATTGTCAGGAAAATTTCTATAGCGCTTCAGCCACTCTCGTTTAATTATACCACTTGAAAGTGGCAGAGGGTTTTGTTGATATTGTGCAGCAAAAGCGTAACTTCCAAGTTCAACCTTTATCATCTCAACTTCTTCTTTTCCTCCATCGAGGGGATATAGCAACTGACCTTCTTCTCTTGAGTATAATATTACGGGTGGTGTCATTCTAGCACTTGATGCTGTAATCCAGCTTTTGTACTCATTTGTAGTTACTCGGGTGACAGGAACAAGAAAAGGAGGCGCTGGCTTTTTGATTGAATAGATAATCTCCTTATTTTCAGATATCATCGGTAAACAAGTATGGTTCCATATGTTTTTCGGTTTGGAGAGAAGGTGCCCGGTTAAATCTTCTTGATGTAGCCTGTGCATCACAAGAACAATTACTCCTTTTTTTCTATTGTTGAGCCTGGCTACTAAAGTCTGGTCAAACCAATTTGTAGCACGCTTTCTAAACGTTTCACTCAAAGCTTGGGCGGGACTCAGTGGATCATCCACGATGATGAAATCACCACCTTCACCTGTTAACGTCCCTCCAACTGACGTTGCGATTCTGTATCCTCTCTGCACTGTTTGAAATTTGTATTTGGTATTCTGATCTTTGGATAGTTCTACCTCTGGAAACAGCTCTCTATACCAACTAGACTGCATTATGCATCTTGTATCGAGCGAGTGCTTTTCGCTAAGCAGCCGAGAGTAGCTTGCAACTATTATTCTTGCAGTTGGCTGATTTCCCAGTATCCATGCGGGCCACGCAACACTAGCGCACAGGGACTTCATTGAACGCGGAGGCATATTGAATATTATTCGCCTCATTTTGCCAACATTTGCCGCTTCAAGTCTGTCTGCTATGACTTTTATATACTGATAATCATTATACTCACACCCCGGCACCACCGTTTGAAAGCACAGTTCAATGAATTTTAGAAAGTTCATGATATAATGTTGAAACCAACGCGTGACGCTGGGATGACAAAAAAAGGAGCACTGAAGGCTATAGGTGAGACGTTGCGGTATCTCTAGATCCCGCTAACAAGCAGCGGGATGACGAATTACTTAACCATCATCTACACCGTCATACCGCGATTCATTCGCGGTATCTCTTAACATAGATCCCCTACTATACCTTAACATAGATCCCGCTAACAAGCAGCGGGATGACGAATTACTATGCCGCCGCGAACCGTCATACTGCTGCGGTATCTCAGCCGCTAATAAGTAGCGGGATGACGGTTGTTGTTTAGCTATAAATATTAAGAAATTTACCAAATAAAAAAAAGGCAAAAGAAGCCCCGTGGTTGGCTAATTACTTACATTATACTTTCAAGTATGGCGTTTTTTTATTCTAAACGCTTAATAACCGCGATTTAGCTGCTTTTTAATGCAACTAACCTTTAGTCATAAATGTTTAAGAAATTTACTAAACAGAAAAAAAGGCAAAAGAAACCCTAGGGTAGCTAATTATTCACTATCCATTTTTTAAGTTGGCGTTTTTTGATGTTTTAAATGCTTTATAAGCGTATTTCAGCTTATATTAGGTAAAAACCTAGAAATTTTATAAAGACATAAGGTGCACATAGTGCAAAAAATTAAACATGGGACGCCAGATACGTGAGTTTTTTTGTCATTTAATCTGTACAGAGAAGATAAATAAATAGCTTCAGTTTCATGATAAGGGGACTGGCAAGGCTTGTCAAGCAAGTTTTTATGATTTATCTAACGAACTTTACACTTGCTAAAGTTGTACCATCTTGGTAACTTTAACTGAAAGAAGTTATTTTTTATCCAATATGAAAAAAGCCTTTATATTCACATCCTTAATAGCAATTATATTGATAGTTATTACTTATTTATACAGAAACGACGGAACTAATGACTCACAAGTGGTAAATGTTTATTCATCGCGCAAAGAAGAATTAGTACGTACTTTGTTTGATGAATTCACGAAAAATACAGGTATTAAAGTACGTTACATCATTGATGATTATTCTCAGCTACTTTCACGAATGGAAAACGGTGGTGAAGCTGACTTATTTTTGACTGCTGATGCAATCAACTTAATTCTAGCAAAAAAAAGAGGACTTTTATCTCAAGTAGATTCAGAGGTTTTAAAAAGTGTTATACCTGCAAGATTTAGAGACAGTGAAGATTATTGGTTTGGTCTTACAAAAAGAGCTAGGATATTGGTTTACAATAAAGAGTCAGTAGACCCTAAGGACTTAAGTACTTATGAAGATTTAGCAAATGAAAAATGGAAAGGAAAAATATTAGTGCGTTCTTCTACAAGTCCATATAACAGATCGTTAATTGCTTTTATGATTGCAAATAATGGTTTTGAAAAGACGAAAGAATGGGTAAGCGGAATTGTGAGCAATATGGCAAGAAAACCAAGTGGTGGTGATACTGATCAAATTTACGCCGTAGCAGCGGGTGAGGGAGATGTTGCAATAGTAAACAGCTACTACTTTGCGAGAATTCTTTTATCAGAAAATAAAAAGAATGTTGCAGACAAGCTAGGGGCTTTTTTTCCTAATCGCAACGATCACGGTGTAATGGTAAACATCAGTGGTGCAGCAGTAACAAAAAACGCAAAAAACAGGGAAAATGCTATAGTCTTATTGGAATTTTTAGTAAGCAAGCAGGCTCAAGAGTTATACGCTAAAAAAAACCAAGAATATCCTATTATTGAAGGCGTTGAAACTTCCGATATACTAAAATCTTGGGGAAATTATTCACAAAGTGATTTGCCTCTAAGTGAACTTGAGAAGCATCTTTTTGAGGCTGTTATGATAGCGGATGAGTGTAAGTGGAAGTAATCCCCAGCGCCACTAAACATTGGGATGAAAGATTTATGCTAATATACCTTACTCTTGACTCGCTGAACTTTTTCTTCCTTCTAACTTAATTTTGACTTTACTATCTTTTTCCGTTCTTTCACCAAAACAATTGCTGCACAAGAAGTCTATTGAAAAAAGGTAATAAGAAAGTAGAATAGGTTCAAGTAGTTGAAAAGGAAACTATGAACAAGAGAAGGAATTTGTTAAACATCTCAGACCTTACAGTCGATGATGTAGAAAATATAACTAAGTTGGCCAACCAGTACCTTAAAAAAGAAGTTGCAAATAGTCATATCTTGGAAAATAAGACAGTAATAAATTTATTCTTTGAAGATTCAACGCGTACACTTGCGTCTTTTGAAATAGCAGCAAAAAGCCTTGGAGCAAATGTTGTAACTTTGCCAATAAGATCTTCTTCTATTAACAAGGGAGAAGATCTAAAAGACATGATCAAAACATTAAATGCAATGAATCCTGATTACATAATAATCAGGCATAAAAGTAGTGGTATCATTAATACACTGGCAAGGTATGTTAACTGCTCGCTAATCAATGCAGGCGATGGAAGTAGTGAACATCCAACTCAAGCTCTTGCAGACTATCTTGTAATCAGCAATCACAAAAAGCAAATAAAGGACCTCAAAGTTGTGATATGTGGAGATATTCTGCACAGTAGAGTTGCAAGATCAAATATAAGATTGCTAAAAATGTTTGGAGCAGAGATAAACTTGGTCGCACCACCAACTTTGATTTGTAAGCATTTTCCTGAAGTAGATTCAGTCCATTATTCATTAATTGAAGGTATAAAGGATGCTGACGTAATTATGCTTTTGAGATTGCAGAAAGAGCGCATGAATAATAGTTCTTCAGAGAAAGAATATTTTTATTTGTATGGACTTGATTCACAAAAGCTATCATACGCAAAACCAGATGCGATTGTTATGCACCCAGGTCCAATAAACAGAGGGATTGAGATTAGCAGCGATGTAGCAGATTGTGTTATTTTACAGCAAGTAGAATTTGGATTGGCAATACGTAAGGCAGTGTTGCACTATTATAGGCCTTGCTAATATTAAAAGATGCTACACAACTAATGCAAAAAGGGGGGGCATGAAATGACAAGGCTTGTAAATGGTTTGAGAATGGCCATTAAGATGTTAAGGCCGAGGATATGGTGTGGAAGTTTTTACGAAAGCCTGAAGTCAATCAACAACCTTGCAGAACGGCAAATTAGACGGCTATCGTAAAAACAGCTTTTTCACCTGGTCGGAACATGGAGAAAGATTTGTGGAAAGAATGTTGTCGATATTTTTGACATCACGTCTCAATGGCCAAAATCCCTTCCAAAAGTTACGACTGCTTAGTTCTTTATTCATTCTCACAATCCGTGAACGGTTACAACCTGGATTCCAGTGGGCTTTGTTGCATCGCTAGCTATGATGGATTAAAGATAAAAAAGATAGGGAATATCAGTAGCTTATTATTCTGGTATTTATAACAAGAACGGTCAATGAATACCTAAATTTGAGTAAAAGAAATTTCACTACCATTTACCAATCCGGCTAAAATTCAAGAATTTCAATGCTTTAGCTATTTTCAATAGAATTAAATTTATTAATATAAATAACAAATTACTATTCTTAAATTTGATCAGATTGATTGCAAAAAAACAAGATTTTCAATAGGTTGCTTATAATCCTAACTATAGTTAGCCTTTCATAAGTAGCGATGCAACAAAGCCATTCCAGTGTCAGCTACTTTCATAACACCATATTACCTTAACAAAAGCAAATGTTCGTACAGATGTGCATCAGCTACTTTCATCTGCCACCTGCAAATTGCAATGTTCGTACAGTTATGTGTCAGCTACTTGGATGACACCGTTGAAAGAAATGAACCGCCTTTTCAAAATTGTTTTGAATAGAGGAATAACATTCACAAGTAAAATTTCATATTACCATTTTTTAATTTATGTATTATAATAAGCTTAATCTATAAGAAAAACAAAGTTGGAAAAGTTGGAAGAACTAAGCAAAAACTGGGTGATAAGAACGGGAAGATTTTTATCTTCATTGTTTTTTTTACTGTTGATTGCGCTGTCAATACGTAGTTTTTTATTCGAGCCATTTCATATACCTTCTGGTTCAATGAAAAGCACCCTACTTGAAGGGGATTACATTTTTACTAGTAAATATTCATACGGTTACAGTAAACACTCATTTCCATTTTCTCCAAACATTTTTAGCGGCAGGATTTTTTATACCCCTCCAAAGCGTGGCGACATAGTAGTTTTCAAACCCACAAGAAATGACAGCATCAGGTTTGTTAAGCGAGTAATAGGAACACCAGGTGACAAAGTGCAAATGATAGAGGGAGAATTATACCTAAATGATCAGAAAGTAGAGCGAAGGCAAATTGAAAGTTTTTTTGATTATGAGTCAAATCGTAACATACCAAGATATATAGAAACGCTTTTAAGTGGCAAGGAACATGAGATTTTGGTAGATGACATTTCTAATAAGCTATCATATAACACTCCGGTTTATTATGTACCTAACGATCAATTTTTCGTTATGGGAGACAATAGAAATAATTCTTTAGATAGCAGGTTTCCTGAAGTTGGTTTTGTACCAATGGAAAATATCATTGGGCGTGTAAGCATAGTTGGTTTATCATTTAAATTAGAAAAGGTCGATTGGTTACCATTTAATTTCAGGTTACCTGTTGCTTTGAGATTAAATAGGGTATTGCACAAGGTTGTGTAAGCTTTTTCTACCTATTTGTTAATTCACACAACTCTAAAGAAGAATTTTCTAACTCGGCGATAGTGTTGTTAATTTCATTCAAGTCATTGCCTTGTAAAGCTTTTTTTGCATTTTGTAATAGGTTTTTCAACTTTTGATCAGTGGAAAAGTTATTATTGTTTTCAACCAAGTGTATGAGTTTATTTCCATTAATTTTAGCGCCTGCAAGGGAACGAGCCTTCATATCTTCATCAAAGCTGTTTATTGACTGGTTAACCATATTTTGAATATCGGCTTCACTTAAGCCAAAACTTGAATTTACTTCAACTGTCTGCTCGATTCTGGTGGTTTTTTCTCTTGCAGTAACAGTCAATATTCCGTCAACGTTAACTGTAAATTCTATTTCAACTCTTGCAGAACCTGCAGGCAGTAGCGGTATACCTTTCAGTTCAAACTGCGCTAGAGATTTGTTATCCTCTATCATTTCACGTTCTCCCTGACAAACGTGAATTTTCATTGCTGTTTGCCCATCAACATAAGTTGTAAACTCTTTTATCTCTGAAACTGGTAGTGGCGTATTTCTTGGTATGATTTTTTCAACTATACCTCCCATAGTTTCTATGCCAAGTGATAAAGGTAGAACATCCAGGAGAATATTCCTATCTTTTGAGCTCGAAGTTAAATCATGAGCCTGCAGAGCTGCCCCAATGGCAACTGCTTTATCTGGATCCACGTCATTTAGTACTTTATTTCCAAAGAGTTTGACTAGTGAATTTTGAACCAATGGTGTTCTAGTTGCACCACCAACTAAAATTACTCCTTTTATATTATCAATTTTAAGATCTATGTTGCTTATAGTACGAGTGACTATATTGATAGTCTTATTGACCAAAGAACTGATTGCCTGCTCGAATTCTTCTCTGGTAATTTCGCACTCAAATGGCTTGCCGTTAACATTAAATTCAAAGATACCTATAGTGTGATTGCTTAGGTACTCTTTCACAGAGCGTGATTCGATAAGTAAGGAATTTAGTTGCTTAGCCGTCTTTTCTCTATACTTATCAATCACAATTGAACTCAGCAAATGATCAAAATCATCACCGCCGAGTTTGGTGTCACCACCAACCGCAAGGACTTGAAACACTCCTTGATGCAATTTCAATATCGAAATATCAAATGTTCCACCACCAAGGTCATAAACTGCATATATTCCACTGCTATTGTTCTTTTCAATGGAGTAAGAAAGCGCTGCAGCGGTTGGCTCGTTAACGAGGCGAAGAACTTCTATTCCAGCTAATTTTGCCGCATATTTAGTTGCGTTACGTGCTGAATCGTCAAAGTAAGCTGGCACAGTAATCACTGCTTTTTTTACTTCCAGTCCCTTAGACTTTTTTACCCTCTCACATAAAGCTTTTAATATCTCAGCAGAAATCTCAACAGGAGTCAGATACTTTTCCTCTGCGCATTTTATTCTAATAACTTTTTCGCTTTCATGATCTATTTCAAAATTGAGGCCTTCTTTATTTAATTCTTCAACACTTTTACCCATTAAACGCTTTATTGAGTAGATTGCATTTTGACCGACATCGTAGCCAGTTTTCAATGTATTATTTTCATATGAAAGAGCAGAAGGCAGCAGTTCTCTTCCTTGTTCATCTTTAAATATCTCCACGTTACCAGCTTTATTTACCATAGCAATCAAAGAATTGGTAGTGCCAAGGTCTATACCAAAAACTACTTCACTTGAATTTGGTTCAGAAATTTGAATTGGTTGCATTCTTTTTCACCTCCTCAAATGACTTATATAAATATTTCAATCTTAAGACTTGTGTAGCAGCTCCATCAAAATTCTTTACAGCAAAAGTGTTAATTAGGTTTTTAACGCAATCTTTTATTTTTTCATCAACCATCCTGCTTGCAAATTGTAGATCGTCGCAGTCCAGCAAATACTCTCTTATTTCCATTGATTCACTTAATATTTCAGAATTTAAGTGGTCCTTTTGGCTTTTCACATCAAAAAAATCCAGCAAATGCTCAGCACGTTTTAGCGGTGACTTTAGTATCTGATAAGCTCTGTTAATATTTTCCATGTTTTGGGACTGTCTTTCATTTATATCAGTCCTGCTTAGCTCGATATATTTTTTCTCTAACTCATCAAAGCTGATATTGAAAGCTGGTTCAATTTCAAACAATGCAAAATAGTTGCTAGACATGAAAACTCTCTCCACAACCACATTTTCCTTTCTCATTAGGATTTTTGAAAACAAAACCCGATGAAAATTTTTCTTCTACATAATCCATTTCAGAGCCAAGAATAAACATGACGGATTTTGGGTCGATCAACACTTTAACTTTTTGGCCATCACTACAGTTTTCTTCAATTACCGACTCTAAAGGACGAGTATCATATGCATATTCAATATCATATTTTAAACCAGAACATCCTTTTTGCTTAATTAGCACTCTTATTCCTATTGCTTCTTCTGATTTCTCAAGGTTAGCATGCTTTTTTTGATTTAATAAATACCTTATCCTTTCTACTGCTTCCGCAGTTATAGTGATAAGTTTTTTATTCTTTTTTACAGTTTCACCTCCGCCTACTTCTTGATATTCACCCATGTTCGTAGCTTCTTAATTCTTTTGTTTACTTTGATAGTCATGAATAGCAGCCTTTATAGCATCTTCAGCAAGTACCGAACAGTGTATCTTCACTGGAGGTAAAGACAACTCTTCCACTATTTGAGTATTCTTTATCTGTGTAACGTCACTGATGGTTCTTCCCTTTATCATCTCTGTTAACAAGGAACTTGAAGCAATGGCAGAACCACAACCAAAAGTTTTAAATTTTGCATCTTCAATAACACCTTTGTCATTGACCTTTATCTGCAATTTCATTACATCACCGCACGATGGTGCACCAACTAGACCAGTGCCAACACTTGGATCATTTTTATCCAGAGAGCCAACATTCCTTGGATTTTCGTAATGATCTAAAATTTTCTCATTATAACTCATAAAATTACCTGTGAACCGCTATTCTACATTATAACATATTTAGGTTAAAAACTAAAGTAAAATACACTAGCAAACGGTATATTTTACTCACAGAATAACACAAAAGTGAGTGTATTTAACTTTACAAATACACGCAGTGCATGTCATTCTTTATATTGTAATTTTAAAAGGAGCATTCCCTTGAGTTTATTTGGTAATCTTTATAAAGGCCTGTTAAAAACTTCTTCTCGCTTTAGCGAAGGAGTGAAAAGTATTTTCTCTGGCAAAAAAAAATTAGACCAGTCGCTTTTAGACGAGCTAGAAGAATTGCTAATTAGCATGGACATTGGTCATAAAACTTCTAAGTTGATTATCGATAGGCTCACAAGCATCAAGTTTGACAAGGAAGTTGAACATAATATTATCTCGCAGCAGTTAATGAACGAAATAGAAGCTATATTGAGCCCAGTTGTACAGCCGTTAATTTTAAATAAAAAACCACATATAATAATGGTATGCGGAGTAAACGGTAACGGTAAAACCACAACTATAGGTAAGCTTGCATATAAATATAAGGAAATGGGAAAATCCGTTATGCTTGTTGCATGCGACACATTTAGAGCTGCTGCTAGTGAGCAATTAAACATTTGGGCAGAACGTTCTGATTGCTTGATTGTTACTGGAGAGTACGGTAGCGACTCTGCAAGTGTGGCATATAGAGCTGTAAGTCAAGCTATAAAGGATAACGTTGATGTTGTTCTAATTGACACAGCAGGAAGGCTGCAAAATAATGTGAACCTTATGGAGGAGTTATCAAAAATATATAGAACGATAAAGAAATTGGATGATACTGCCCCTCATGACGTTATTTTAGTTCTTGATGCAACTACCGGCCAAAATGCTTATAGCCAATTAGAAGCATTTAGCAAAATGGTTAATGTTACCGGGCTAATCGTAACAAAGTTAGATGGCACTGCTAAGGGCGGAGTGGTAATTGGACTTGCAGAAGCTTATAAGATAAAGTTACATGCTATAGGAATTGGCGAAAATATAGAGGACTTAAGGGAGTTTACTAGCAAAGAATTTGCTGAAGCGTTATTTAATTGTAATTAAAAATTTCTCTTAATTCCCTTACGTGACCAAGCTTAATTATCTCAATATCGTGAGAAGAGTAATTACCATTTTTAGGCATAATTGCTTTTTTGAATCCTAACTTTTGTGCTTCTTTTAGTCTGAGATCAGCATGCGAGACATTCCTAATTTCTCCTGAAAGTGCAACTTCACCGCAGATTATTGAAGAAGTTGGCAGCGGTAAATTTACTACACTTGAAATAAGGGAAGCAGCAACAGCAAGATCAGCAGATGGTTCCTGTATTTTGAGTCCCCCTGCAATGTTTAGGTATACCTCTTTATCATGCAAAAACATTTTGCAACGAGCATTTAGCACTGCGATGATCATAGCCAATCTATTAATATCCCACCCAACTACTGCCCTTCTTGGGGTTGCCATATTAGTCCCTGCTATTAATGCTTGCACTTCCATTAAAATTGGTCTTGAACCTTCAATTCCTGCAAATACGGCGCTGCCAACTACTTCTCTGTCATGGGCCATCAGAAACAATGATGATGGGTTATCAACAGGCACAAGTCCTGCTTCAGACATCTCAAAAACACCAATTTCATTTGCAGGGCCAAATCTATTTTTAATAGTGCGTAAAATGCGGTATTGATTGCTATTTTCACCTTCAAAATATAATACCGTATCCACCATATGCTCCAAAGTTTTAGGTCCAGCTATTTGTCCATCCTTAGTTATATGACCAACTATTAAGAGAGAAATACCATATTGTTTCGCAAGAATGGTTAATTCATGAGCGCAAGTGCGGACCTGAGTTACAGTTCCTGGTGCTGATGTAATTCTGCTATCATACATTGTTTGTATAGAGTCAATTACTAAGAATTTAATACTTTTGTTTTCCTTTATTGTTGCTACTACATCAGTTAAAGACACTGTAGACAAAAGCTTAATTTTAGGTTCATTTATCTTAAGACGCTTTGCTCTGAGACTCACTTGCTCTAAAGATTCCTCGCCAGATACATAAAGACATTCAAAAGAGGAAAGTTGCACAACATTAGCTGCAATTCTAAGCAAAAGGGTGGATTTCCCAATTCCAGGTTCGCCACCAATTAAAATGCTAGCACCTTGAACGATACCCCCACCAAAAACTCTATCTAATTCTTCTATTCCTGTTAAAAAACGACTTGGAGTGATAATTTCGCTACCCGATAACGTCTTTATTAAAATTGGTGCAGATATACTTCTTTTGCCCGTTTTTACTGCTATTTCCTCAACAATTGTATCCCAATTGTCACATGCGATGCACTTCCCTACCCACCTACCAGTGCTGTGACCACAGGATTGACATACATATACAGTTTTCATCAAAGCCAAAATTATCTTGTTGTAATTGTAATAAAAATTAGCTGAATATGCGAAGTAAATCTATAGCTAACCCAAGAAAGGGTTCCCTATGTCATACCGCGATTCATTCGCGGTATCTCTAGATACCGCTAACAAGTAGCGGGATGACGAGCTTATCGTCACGCCGCCGCGAACCGTCATACCGCGATTCATTCGCGGTATCTCAAAGCATAGATCCCGCTAACACGTAGCGGGATGACGAGGTCATGCCACCGCGCGAACCGTCATACCGTCACGGTATCTCTAGATCCCGCTAACACGTAGGGGAATGACGAGGTCATGCCGCCGCAAACCGTCATACCGCCGCGATATCTCTTAGCCGCTAACACGTAGCGGGATGACGGTTGTCGTTTAGCTACAAACGTTAAGAAATTTACCAAATGAAAAAAAAGGCAAAAGAAGCCCTGGGGTTATTATCCGCTTTAAAATATTGGCGTTTTTTATGTTTTAAACGCTTGACAAGCAAGATTAAGCTGCTTTTAATTGCAACTAACTTACGCTGCAAATGTTTAAGAAGTTTACTAAGCAGAAAAAAAGACAAAGAATCCCCGAGTTAGCTAGTCTTTTACTATCTCTGTCGAGTATTGGCATTTTTTGATGTCTTGTAACGCTTTATAAGCGCGTTCAGCTTATTTAGATAAAAATCTAGATGTAGATGAAGTTTTGTAAAGACATACAGTATCTATATACTGCAAAAAATTGAACATAAGACGCCGATACATTAAGTAATCCTTACCTTTTAATCTGCAGATTGGCGAAAGCAAATACAATAGCTTCAGTTTCATGATAAGGGCGCTGGCGGAGTTTGTCAAGTAAGTTTTTTGTTTCTATTCCCAATGTTATATGGTTATGTAATACCAATTCTCATTACTAGTGAATCAAATAAGCGGCATTGCAGAGTTTTTTAATTGTGGAGTGAGAAAGAGAGGTAATAAATTTGCACAAAGCGCTCTCAAGCAAAGCAATTGTGTCGTAGATTTTGTTACGCAAAATGTTCTGTTTTATATATAACCAAAACCTCTCAACAGGATTGAGGTCAGGTGAGTATGGTGGTAGGTATATAATGTCGATATTTTTAGGTACTTTTAAATTTTTTGACTTATGCCAACTAGCACAATCCATGATAAGAAATGCCTCCCTTGTTCCTAAATATTGTGACATCTGCTCAAGGAATATATTAGACTTCTTTCAAAATTCATGTAGGGAGCTCAAAATTGTGAATTGCAGCAATCAAATTAAACCTTAAACCAAAACGTTTTCGTCGGTTTCTATACCTGTCCGAGATGATTTTAAACCTTTTCAATAAGCCAATTACGTTTTCAACAATTGCCCTTTGGCTCATAAGTGCTCTGTTCTCTTTTTTTTGTTCTTTGCTTAACGGATTCTTTTTCGTTTTCATGTGCGGTAATACAACATTTTTGTGTATCTTCTGCATTCCCCTGTAGCCGGCATCAGCTAAGATTTTAGTTTGCGGCAATACTGCTACCTTTGATTCTCTAAACATCCGAAAATCGTGTTTTCTACCATTCGAGAAAGATGTGCATATGACTTTTTTACTCTTCCTCTCTGTTACTATTTGTGTTTTTATAGTATGCCTTTTTTTCTTTCCAGAGTAGAAGGGCTTTTGCTTTTTTTTGGTCTCTCTACTGGCGTTTCAGTTCCATCTATTACTAAAACTTCATATTCTACATCACTCTTTAATAGCTCTTTTTTTCCTGGTAATGCAAAATCTGGATGTTTTATTAATATGTCTTCTACCCATCTTATTATTTTAAAACTGTTACTTTCACTCATGCCATAGCTTTGCCCAATATGAAAATATGTACGATATTCTCTTATATATTCCAGTGCCATAAGTAGCCTTTCTTCTATGCAAAGTTTACTTTTTCTTCCACTTCTAGCTTTTTTTCTTTTATCCTCCACTTCTAGAATTTCTACCATTTGCTCAAATGTTGCTTTTTTTACCCCTGTTAAACGTCGAAACTTTTCTCCTTCTAACTTTTCTATTTCCTTATATTTCATGCTTTCAAATACTTCATCTTACACTCCCTCTAACAATTTTGAAAGAAGTCTATTCATACAATCAGTATTGACGTTTGAGCTAGAACTTTCTCCATTTCTGGGATTAACTGCACTATAGAGATAAAAATTTTGCCTACCTAGTTTTACCTTAACCTGTGTCCTAATGCCTTTTTTAAACCACCCGTGTCCAATCTTTGAATGTGTGCCAAACCGCGATTCATCGAAGAAAAATAGCTCTTTTTCAGGATACATGACAATATAGTACTTCCCAAAGTAAATGATAAAGGTATAATAAGCTATTTGAGTTATAATGGCGTATAGTGTGGATTTAAGGGAAAGGGCAGTATCGATGATAGAAAAAGGGAAGTCAAAGGTTGAGGTGGCAGAGCTTTTGGAGATAGGAATAGCAACTCTGTACCGCTGGTTAAGAAAGAAAGCCGCTGGTGAAAGCCTAAGGCCATCGAAAAACGGCAGCTTTATTCGAAAAATAGACCCAAAAATACTCGAAGAATATGTTAAAAAGAATCCAGATCATACGCTGGCAGAGATGAAACAAAATCTTGGATTTGGAATAAATTCAATTTGGTATAGGCTGAAACAGCTAAGAATTACTTTAAAAAAAAGTTACACTATATCAAGAGCGCAATCAAGAAGATAGGCAGCGATTTACCGATAAAATCTCAAAAATAGACCATTCCAGCATCTTATATATAGATGAAGCAGGAGTTGATAATAGGTTATACCGAGAGTATGGACGTGCTCCAATAGGAAAGAAAATTTATGCAGATATTCCAGGAAGAAAACGAGAGAGAATCAGTATAATAGGCGGGTGGATTGGAAAGAGATTTATTGCACCAATGACTTTCAAAGGTGGGTGTGACAAAGAGGTATTCAATACATGGTTAGAGAAGATGTTATTACCTAAATTGCCACATGGTACTACAATAGTTATGGACAATGCCACATTCCATAAAACTCCCAAAACAAAGGAGTTAATAGATAATGCTAGATGCCGTTTGCTCTATCTACCAACATATTCACCAGATTTGAACCCTATAGAGCATTGTTGGAATACCATCAAAAGCCGCCTCAGACCTTTAATGCATAAATATACAGACTTACAACTTTTGGTTGGTAATACCATAATGGAAATTTATCATTCATTTTAGAAAATACTATAGTTTCATTAAGATTTTTTTTTAAATTCCTCTTGTTTACTTTTATCTTGTCCGTTATGCACTGGTCTTGGTGTGATATATGAGAATTTCATTCTTTGCATATTACGGTGTACTGTAGATTTGCTGATATTCAAACCAAACTTTTCTTGAATTCTTATTTTCATTTCTTTTATAGTAATATTGGGGTTTTCCTCTATCCACACCTCAACTTGTTCACGTTGACTTTGATTCAATATAGTTTTTCTACGGCGTTGAGGCGGAGCAAATAATTTTTCTTCTCTGCCAAATTTTAGGTCATGCAGTAAGTGCCTTTCTTGAAATGCAGCATATCTTTGCTACGGCTGTTATACTGTGCTTTTTTGCTGCAATTACAGCATTTAGTTTTTTTGCAACATATGCGTTATTTCTTACTTTCTTCAGCATTTCTTTTGCTGATTCCACCACTTTTTCATCCAATAATTTTGATCTTAATGCCATTTAAACCTCGCTACTTTACTTACTTCAGTATGGCTTTTTTTCTATTATTGTCTATCCGTTACTTGTGTAGCGGGAATTGGTATAAGAAGTCTAATAGCAAATTTTTAAGTTCCTCTTTAACTCTTTAACCAGCGGGCTCGCATGAGGAGAGGAGAGTAAAGGTCCTCTTCCATAGATATCTTCACACTTTTTTCTTCTTCTGTAGTTGGCGGACGAGTAAGAAAGTGAATCTTTGGTGCGCCACTAATTATTGCCATTGGTGTTTGCTCCGCCCCTTCTCCCATAACTAAAACAGCAGACGTTGCCAACGCATCAAGAAGATTGACTTGTGTTACTTGCAGTGGTTGATCATAAAGATCTGGCTTGCCTATATAGGAATAAAATGGTTCAAATCCACACCAACCAAGAGCAACGCCCGTAACCCCAAGGCGCATAGGTGTTATGTTACTATCTGTAATCAAAATACCAAGATGTTTTATGCAGTGTTTTGTCTTGAGATAGTTCCATATTGACAGAGCTGTTTTCTGAACATCTTTTGGATATAGAATATACACCTCATTACCATTTGATTCATCAATACCAGCAGATGGAATTAAGATATTATCTTTAATCGTTAAACAGATACTGTGAGCCACATCAACAATTGCATCAGCTTCCCTTTTGATTAGCTCTTCTTTAGAACAAGCAGTTTTGCAAACCACTTGTTTTTGACAAATTGAAATGATTTTTGATGTGATAGCAAGAACAACTTCCTCTCTTAGCAGCTCTGAAACATAGCGATCAAGAACCTGCTCTAATACTTCTCCATATTCAATGCGGTGGGTATAAATTGCTTCAATATGCATATTAACGTGTTAGCTTGCATATAGTATAATCTTTTGTTTTGGTGAGAATAGTTTTATTCCATCCACTAAGAAGTGTTAAGTTGAAATATACATCACCTTTATAGGGTTTGTGAATTTCTGTTATGATAAATTCTGAGATTAGATCATACTCCAAAAAAAGATGCGCTATTTGTGCTCCACCAATCACAAAGATTTGAGGGTAAATCCAATTACTTTGGATTGACAAAAACTCTTGCATAGAAGAAATAATAGTGCATTTTACTCCTCTGTTAAAACAAGAATTTAATTTGTCACGAGAAAAAACAATAGGAATACGATTCCCTAATATGTCTTGAGGCATAGTTTCAAATGTCTTTCTCCCCATAACAATAACTTGTTTGTCAGTCACCTGACGAAAATGATCTAACTCACTTGGATAATGCCAGGGCAATCTATTATTTATTCCAATTACCCCCTTGGGATCAACAGCCATAATTCCGATAACTATCATCCCTGTAAAGCAGCTTGAGCTACAAAGAATCGCATGTGATCACGCACATTATGCACTCGAAGGAAATCAACCTTGTTGTGCAATGCAGATGATAAAGCAATTGTTTCTAAATCTCGGTTAAAGACAGGTTCTGTAGAAAAAGAAGAAATAAATGACTTTCTAGAATGACCAACCAGAACTTTGCAGCCAAAATTTTGTAACGTTTCTATACTGCGTAAAATCTGGATATTCTGGTACATAGATTTGCCAAAACCAATACCAGGATCAATAATGATCGAGCTTTGATCAAAACCTAGGGCAAGTAACCTGTTAATGCTCTTTTCTGCCCAATTATTTATGGTATCAATTGGATCAATGTCACTTGGGATAATGTTGTCACTATGTGGTGGTATGGAGAGTGAATGCATAATAACGATACTACATCCACTGCTAGCAATCGCTTTTAAGGTATTATCATCTAGATCTCCCTTCTGATCGTTTACCCAGGCAATGTTGTAGTGTTCCAAAACATTTAAAATAACGTCTGACCAGAAGCTATCAATGCTGACTTTAATGTCACCAACTTTCATATATTGATTAAGGTCATCAAGCACTGGTTTTAAGCGTGCATACTCTGCTTTTGGAGTTTGTATTGAGGAGCCAGGTCTTGTTGATTGAGCACCAAGTTCAACTATGCTTGCACCATCTGATAACAGCCGCAGTGCCTGCTTGGTTGCTTGATCTGCATCATAATAAAGACCACCATCTGAAAATGAATCAGGAGTAATATTGACAATACCTACAAGCTCTGGTGAAAGCGTAAAACTCCTTAAAAAGCAATCCTTAATGTTAGGGTTAACAGTACCAAACGTTTTGTTAACTACTGCCATAGGGTTCAGCATTGTCATCAAGTGAAGCAAAAATGGTCTGTTTATCAATTCTGGGTGAGGAATCTTAAGGTAGGGTGTATCAAGTGTCAGGTCATCCCATAACAAAATATCCAAATCAATAACGCGAGGTGCCCATTTTTCATAGACCTGCAGACGGCCAATGTCACATTCAATTTGTTTAAGGCCCTTTAACAGCTCTTCAGGAGAAGAAGAACAACTTCCATACACAACCATATTTAGAAATGGCCTGTCCCACCCAGGTGAAGCATCATTTGGTAAAATAGCCTTAGTTTCCAGAATAATTGAAGATTTTAAATTTTTAAAATAGCGTTCCTGCAGTAACTGAGCAGCCTTTTGTAAATGGGAAAAGCGATTCCCCATATTTGAGCCAATAGAAATGTAAATCATTCTTGCAACGCATTACGATAAGTAAAGAAAACACCTCCATGCACACTGGGGACAGGTGGTGCAACTTTGTGAATAGTTACGCCTATAGAAGAAATAATAAGCTTTTTTTGCATCACAAGGTTATTAATGGTCCTGTATATATCATGAGTTAAATGCTCGATTAAGTTGAATTGCTTGCTTTGAACGAGAGATTGAATACTCTGAACTACCTCCAAGTAGCATATAGTATCCTCAAGCCGGTCAGTTGTAAGTCCTAAAGGGGGGGATTTAAAGGTAAAATCAATATTAACACTAACTAATTGAGAATGATACTTCTCTTCTGCACTATAGCCTAAATGAACCCAAAGCCGTAAGTCAGATATAAGAAGATTACATGCAGACATTGCATTCCAACATCACTGAGTTTAAGCTACTTACAACTACTAACACACGCTAGCATTCATCATTCCATCAAGAAAACCCCACAAGAGCCTTGCTCCCTTTTGAGCACCCTGCATAACTTTATCTTGCTCTTTTTCATCTAGATCTTCAATAAGATTTGCACATTCCTCAGAATGCCATTCATCAGCATGCATATGGACCGTAAAAAATTGAAGAGAACGCTCATCACTTATTGAATAGTGTTTTTTTAAACCTTCAATTTTAGACTTGGAAACCTCTGGAGTTTGACGTTCGTAAGCGTACAAGGCTCCAAGACCTGCCGCAAAACCTGATCTTACAATATCAAAGTAACCATCAACTAACTCCTGTGTCTCTTTAATCTGTGCACTTTCACGAAGATCAGATCGCGCAACGCCAAGCCCTTCAGCAAAACGTTGCCATAATTCTGGATGATTTTCATCACCTTGTTCCTCTTCTATTAAATTACCAAGTAAAACCTGTCGCATTTTTAGATCTGGGCACAAAAAATGTATACCACTGATGTAACGAGGAAACGCAGCAACGTGGTGATAATATTCTTTAGCATAGGTTTGTAAAGCTTGCAAGCTTAAGCTTCCTGTATTCCATGACTGGTAAAATGGATGATTTAGTAAGTGCAATTCATCTAACTTGTTATTTAGAGACTTAGTAAATTCCATCATTTCCCCCATTACATTAATATATAGTTCATATACTATAGTTTTCTCATTGTTACGATCATGCTAAGATCAATACAATGGTGGGATTGGTAGGACTCGAACCTACGGCCAATTCGTTATGAGCGAACTGCTCTAACCGACTGAGCTACAATCCCTTTTATCAATATTTATAATACACACAAAAGCAAATTTGTCTATTAGCTTATTTCACTATCAACCCAACTTGACAAATCATTTGTTGCACCAATTTTGCGTGCAATTTCCTTACCATCTTGAAATATGATTAAAGTGGGTATAGATTGCACTCCATACTTACTTGGCACTTCAGTCCCTTCATCTATGTCGAATTTGCAGATCTTAATCTTGCCTTTTCTATCCTTAGCCAATTGTTCTATACGTGGCATTAGACTTTTGCATGGCCCACACCATTCTGCCCAAAAATCTACCAGCACGAACCCTTTATAGTCAGTGACTTCAGATTTGAAATTTTGATCATTTACCGATGTAATATCATCACTCATAAAATACCTAAATTTTTGTAAAATATAGCGTATCTATTAGCAGTTAATCAACTAAATTCTTACCGCAGAGCTTGAAAAATTGCCCTAAAGTGTTTTGCACAAACAAAAAACTTCTATTACATCTGGTGGTTAAAGATATCCACGTTTTCCCAACCCATTAAGTCTAACTCAATACGAGTAGGAAGAAATTCAAAGCACTTTTGGGCCAATTCTTTTCTATTTTCACGTTCCAGCATTAAGTCTAGCTTTTCCTTTATCCTGTGGAGATACAAAACATCAGATGCAGCATAACTTTTTTGTTTGTCTGTTAAATTTTCATTTCCCCAATCAGAAGATTGCTGCTGCTTATTTAGTTTGGTATCAAGCAGCTCTAAGCACAACTCTTTTAAGCTATGATTATCTGTGTAAGTGCGAACTAAACGTGAAGCTATCTTTGTGCAATAGCACGGAAGTGCCCAAGTTTCCAAGTAATAACGTATTATGCTCACATCAAATCGCGCGAAGTGAAATATTTTAGTTATATTTTTATCCTCTAATATTTTTCTCAAATTTGGCGCTGTATAATCGTTCTTGAGTTGAACTAAGTGAGCGTTGCCATCATTAAAAGAGAGCTGCACAAGGCATAATCTATCTCTGCTATGAAGTAGCCCCATTGCCTCGGTATCAACAGCTATAGACCTTACATCATCTGGTATTGAACTAGCTGGCAAGTCGTCTTTATATAAAAATATTCCCATAAAGCTTTGTGGAATAATTAAAAACTTATGATAATCAAAAATGAGCCTTAAGTATACGAAAAGATCATAGAAGGAACCACGCAAATTTATGGGCTCTCACATTTTTCATGTACACGGGGTTTACAAATCGCTGTATATGCCTATAATTAAGTAAATTTAGGTTAATTTAATTGCGGGAGTAGCTCAGTTGGTAGAGCGCAACCTTGCCAAGGTTGAGGTCGAGGGTTCGAACCCCTTCTCCCGCTCTTTGCTTTCAAAATCATTTCGTCAAAAATCCCTTGACAAACTCCGCTAGCCCCCTTATCATGAAAGTGAAGCTATTGTATTTGCTTTCGCCAATCTGCAGATTAAAAGGTAAGGATTACTTAATGTATCGGCGTCTTATGTTCAATTTTTTGCAGTATATAGATACTGTATGTCTTTACAAAACTTCATCTACATCTAGATTTTTATCTAAATAAGCTGAACGCGCTTATAAAGCGTTACAAGACATCAAAAAATGCCAATACTCGACAGAGATAGTAAAAGACTAGCTAACTCGGGGATTCTTTGTCTTTTTTTCTGCTTAGTAAATTTCTTAAACGTTTGCAGCGTAAGTTAGTTGCAATTAAAAGCAGCTGAATTTCGCTTGTCAAGCGTTTAAAACATAAAAAACGCCAATATTTTAAAGCGGATAATAACCACGGGGCTTCTTTTGCCTTTTTTTTCATTTGGTAAATTTCTTAATGTTTATGGCTAAACGACAACCGTCATCCCGCTACTTGTTAGCGGGATCTCTTGTTAGCGGCTGAGATACCGCGAATGAATCGCGGTATGACGTAGGACTGCTGTCATTCCAGCGCGTGACGCTGGAATCCAGTTCTTATTACCTGGTGTAAAGTTAAGTTTCCTGGATCCCAGTGGGCTTTGTTGCATCGCTCAAGTGAAAAGAACTGGCAGTTACTGACAAAATTCATTATAAATAGCCATTTAACTGTTGAAGAAAAAATATGCCACAAAAAATGAGAGTCAGTAACTGCCATGAATATAACAAATTTCTCCAAGAAAGAGGAAGCATTTTTTGTTATATCAATGACGCCATAGAAAATTGGTACGAGAATTGTCCAAAAATGCAGGGCGGCAACTATATTTATAGTGATAAAGTTGTGATTTTGGTGCATATAATCGTCAGTTTCTTTAGAATTGGTTTAAGACAAACAGTCGGGTTTATAAAAGGGTATTTGCAACAAATAGGAAGAGATTTGGCAGTTATCAGCTATTCACAAGCATCAAGAAGGTTTAAGAAACTTAATATTAAGATAAATGATTGCAGAATTGATAAAAATATAGCTCTTTCCATAAAAGTCCGGATGTGATAGGATAAGGGTAGATGATGATAAGGAGGTTGAATGCCAGCAGCATATAGTTATGATTTAAGAAAAAAAGCAATGGAAGCGCTAGACGAAGGAGAAAGCAGAGAAACAGTGGCAGCAAGATTTAAGATTGGACGAACTACTTTATGGGAGTGGCAGCAAAGAAGAAAAGAAACAGGAGACTTTCAATCAAAAAAACTTGGAAATGGGGGTTACAATCACAAAATTACCGACTGGGATACCTTTGCCAAATTTGCCAGAGAACACGGAGGAAAGACTCTATCGGAAATGGCTAAACTTTGGAACAACGTTAGTATCCAAACGATCTATCGAGCCCTTAAAAAAATTGGATTTACGCGCAAAAAAAGACATATGGATACAAGGAAAGAAACGAAGAAAAACGTGCTGAATTTTTGAAAATTATAGCGACAAAAGAACCTAAAAACTTAGTGTATATAGATGAGTCTGGCATTGATAACACCGAAGACTACCCCTACGGATATTGCCAGAAAGGACAGCGGTTTTATGCCTTAAAATCTGGAAAGAAAACTCAACGAATCAGTATGGTTGCAGCCTTAAGTGGAAGAAAGATAGTTGTTCCGTTAACCTTTGAAGGCCACTGTAATATGGATGTTTTTAATGGATGGGTTGAGCAATTTTTGACACCGATCTTGGAACCTGGACAGACTGACCTTACCCAGAAAAAGTGGAGAGAAAGAAAGGAGTTTTTTCGGGTAAAATAAAATTTTGGAGGATTAGAAATGGCAAGAGAATATACGGCAGAATTCAAATTGGAAGCTGTTAAGCTGACAAATGAACAAAGAAAGGTAGGTCAACCAGTTGCAAAAGTAGCAAGAGATCTAGGAATAAGGGATAGTGTATTAGGAAAATGGATGAAGAAATATAACGAAAAAAAGTCAGCGGCAAATGCATTTCCAGGTAGAGGTAACATGGCTCCTTACGACAAAGAGAGGTTTGATTTACAAAGCAAGAGTAACAAGGGAAAGAGACATTTAAAAAAAAGCCCTGGCCAGTCAAAAAGAGTAAAATATTTTTTTATATAGTAACTGCTATAAAGTACAGGAATTATGTAGGATTTTCTGCTAGTGGCTACTATAAGTGGACCACAAGAAAAATAAGCAGTAGAGAATCAGCAAATAAAGAGCTACTCGCAGCTATTCAAAAAATATATCAAGTTTCTAAATGTAGATATGGAGCTCCTAAAATTCATGCTGAATTGAAGGCTTTGGGTAAAAGTTGCAACTTAAAAACAGTGCAAAGTATTATGCAGAAAAATGGTATTCAGGCTATATTGAGAAGAAAATTTAAAATTAAGAAACAACAAACGGACAGTAGCTCCCAATATATTAGACCAAAACTTTATTGTCGATCAACCAAATAAAGTATGGGATTACTTATATAAAAACCAAAGAAGGATGGCTATATTTGGCAACAATAATCGATCTATATTCACGCATGGTATAGTATTTTCTAAAGTGAATGATAAATTTCCATTATGGTATTACCAACCAAAAGTTGTAAGTCTGTATATTTATGCATTAAAGGTCTGAGGCGGCTTTTGATGGTATTCCAACAATGCTCTATAGGGTTCAAATCTGGTGAATATGTTGGTAGATAGAGCAAACGGCATCTAGCATTATCTATTAACTCCTTTGTTTTGGGAGTTTTATGGAATGTGGCATTGTCCATAACTATTGTAGTACCATGTGGCAATTTAGGTAATAACATCTTCTCTAACCATGTATTGAATACCTCTTTGTCACACCCACCTTTGAAAGTCATTGGTGCAATAAATCTCTTTCCAATCCACCCGCCTATTATACTGATTCTCTCTCGTTTTCTTCCTGGAATATCTGCATAAATTTTCTTTCCTATTGGAGCACGTCCATACTCTCGGTATAACCTATTATCAACTCCTGCTTCATCTATATATAAGATGCTGGAATGGTCTATTTTTGAGATTTTATCGGTAAATCGCTGCCTATCTTCTTGATTGCGCTCTTGATATAGTGTAACTTTTTTTTAAAGTAATTCTTAGCTGTTTCAGCCTATACCAAATTGAATTTATTCCAAATCCAAGATTTTGTTTCATCTCTGCCAGCGTATGATCTGGATTCTTTTTAACATATTCTTCGAGTATTTTTGGGTCTATTTTTCGAATAAAGCTGCCGTTTTTCGATGGCCTTAGGCTTTCACCAGCGGCTTTCTTTCTTAACCAGCGGTACAGAGTTGCTATTCCTATCTCCAAAAGCTCTGCCACCTCAACCTTTGACTTCCCTTTTTCTATCATCGATACTGCCCTTTCCCTTAAATCCACACTATACGCCATTATAACTCAAATAGCTTATTATACCTTTATCATTTACTTTGGGAAGTACTATAGTTAATGAGCAGTTCAATAAATAAACAATTGGTTATGGACTCTTTATTAATGGCCGTTAACAAGCGTAAACCTGCCAAAAATCTACTATTACATAGTGATCAAGGTTCACAATATACTTCGCAAGGTTATCAATATCTCTTATCCATAAAAAACATAGATGAGTTATAAAGGTTGTTGTTACGACAATTCTGTTGTGGAAAGCTTCTTCAGTCCTCTAAAAAGGGAGTTACCAATAGACACCTCTCGGCACTCTAAACAGCATATCAAAACTGCTATATTTGAATATATAGAAATTTTTTATAACAAACAACGTCACTATTAACTATTGCATTCCTGAGCATTTTGATTCATCATTCTCTTTGTGAAAAACATTCCAAACTTTCTCTCCACTTTTTCTGGGTAAGGTCAGTCAGCTACTTGGATGACAGGGGAGGGAGGTGCTACCCTGACAATCGTCATCCCGCTACGTGTTAGCGGGATCTAGAGATACCGCGAATGAATCGCGGTATGACGGTCTGCAGCGGTATGACGTAGGGCTGCACTAGCTATATCATGCATTTTATTAACCGACACTATAAACAATATCCTTACAATTATGAGATTGAACCACAACTTGCTCAAGCGTTAAGCTGCTGCGTTTAGCGTCTTTACTGTGATTTTCCCCAAGAACATTTGTTCTTTCTCGTTTTATTTCCTCAATAAATTTCCCATTAACATCTTTAGGATCAATCTCTTCTTCAGAATATATAAGGTTAGTGCAATTTGTTTTTCTATAATAATGCACGCCAAGACATATAATTGATAATGCAAGTATACCAGAACCTATAAGTAATGATAATCCTATGTTATTAGTCAAAGGGTTTTGGTAAAATTTTTGTACGTTATTAACACCGCCTTCCGCATATAGCCATAGAGGAAGCGCTATATTTGCAGCAACTACACCAGTAAATAATGCAGTAAATATTGGTCTGTCGTTAATTACTGATTCTATTTTATTAGTTCTACTAACTACTTTTTCGTCAATGTTAATGAAGCTTCGTTTAGCTTCCCAAGCATTAAGTACAAAATTTGAATGAGTGCCATTGCTATATTCCAGTCTTACAGATTTTATAGCTTTATCTTTTGGCTGGTGCTCCAACACCTCAGCTAAAATTTTATCCGCATCTTTTTTTTGAATGGAATGTTCTTCAGTATCTATAAATTGCCTTGTTGCAAAAAATATTGGACCAATTGTAAGCAATGCAGCAAGTGCGATAACTGGTATAGTGATATATTTTGGGCTGTTTGTAAAAAATGCAATAAATTTTGCTTTATCTTGTAAATATAATAAAGCTGCAGATGTGCTGAGTATAATAGCACTTGCAGTAAAAATTATAAAGCCCTTCTGCTGCATGGCATATTTTGCTCTTGGCAAAAATCTGTTTGTTTTTTTATTTGTTGTGCTACCTATATCAGAATTTAGTGACAAAGACTCTTCAGAGTCATCTTTGCTTTTATACGATGGTAAAGTATTTGAAGACGCACCTAAATCATCTTTTGAGTTTTGACCACCTATTTCACTGTCTAAACTCTTTTTCGAAGATTTTGTATTTGGGTTTATAACTGCATAAATATGTTCTTCTGATCCATTACCAGATAATCCTTCTAAACCTAAACTTGCTGTTTGTGATACCCAATCATGAGTCTCACCTTTTGTTTCTTCTAGGGAAGGAGGTAGTACTTCAGTACTAAGACCAAACAAATTTTTGTCTTCTTTGTCTTGTAAACCTGGAGCTTTTGGCAAAATCGGTGGTGCTCCATCACCATCTTTTTGTCGATTTACAGATGCATAAGTAGGATCCACTTCCTCATCATCTGATTCTTCATGTGACATTCCCTGCACACGTGGTACTACATTCAGTACACTTGAGATAGCATTTCCTGCTTCTTCAGGCGATGGTGGATCTTTTAGTGTTATCTTGCTATTGTCACCTGTTTGTTCGTAAGAAGTTAATTTTACTGTTGATTTTTCGACTGACCCATGCATATTCACTCCAAAGTTAATTACTATGCTGCATTGATTACGCTATAGTTATTAAGATATAGTAAATACCAATTTACGGATAATTATTAGTATAGAAATTGTCTATCAAAGATTCTTTCATTCAGAGGGTAATCTTTGTCAAAAAGCAAAGTTATTGTGTTTTCGTGGTCTTTTTGTATTTTTATCTGTGATATATTATGAAACTCCTTGTAATCTGATACTACAAGTGCTGGACGGTTTTTTGTGTCGTTAATGTCAATTTGTACGATTGTATCGTTTGATATTAACGCTCCATTCCAATGCCTTGGGTAATAGCTATTGATAGAAGTGAGTGCAAGTAAATTTGAATTTAGCGGCAAGATTGGGCCACCGGCAGAGAAGTTGTATGCAGTGCTGCCTGTGGGGGTAGATAATATTACTCCGTCCCCTCTAAATTTTTCTACTTTTAGCTTATCATTAATAGTAATATTCATCTCTACTATTTGGTTCGCTTTTCTAAAAACGTATACTTCGTTTACTGCTATGTAATGATATCTCTTGCCACTTGTGTCTGTTGCTTCCATTTTTAGCAAAGTTAACTGAGTTGAAGTTGCATGCTCTATATGATCAATTAAATCTTTAAAGCATTTATTCATCAAAAACCCAACATTGCCAGTGTTTATCCCATACACATGCATGTTTTTATTTTCTATGACGTAATTGTGCAAAGTGCGTAGCATAAAGCCATCACCGCCAACAACTATCAATAGATCGATTTCGGACTTATTTTCTTCTGTTATATTGATAAAATTAAGTTTCTTTAATAGTTTAGATACTTCCTGCGATTTTGGTGATGGAGAAGCAACATAGCCTATATTTTTGTATTTATGCATGCTTCAGTAAACTCTCTAAAACTTAAAGAGGAGGAGAATTAGAAAATGCTTCCATATTTATCGTTAAACTTAGCTAATTTGCTAGTTTTACTTGCTAACCCGCTTGTCAAACTTCCAGTCCATGCAGGGTGAGTAAGAGGATCTCTATCAAGTTTTACCCTATCTCCCTCCTTTCCATAAGTGGAACGAGTTTCAAACTCTTGACCGTCTGTCATAACTATAATAATTTTATGATAATTCATTGTTGTTTATAAACTTTTAGTCAGTTAACATTCTAGTGAACTTAATTCACTAAGTCAATCATTATTCTAAAATATTGACAAAAAATAAATAAAATCTTATACTTAATAAGGAATAAGTAATAATTATCATGATTTTCGCTTTCCCTGGTCAGGGCTCTCAGTTTGTAGGAATGGGAAAGAGCTTATATAGTGAGTTTTCCGTTGCAAGACAAGTATTTAATGAAGTAGATAGCATATTGGATAGAAAGCTGTCTCATTTAATCTTCAACGGTCCTATTGAAGAATTAACCATTACAGAAAACGCTCAGCCAGCTATAATGGCAGTATCAATTGCAATGCTACGTGTTATGGAGCATGTGTTTGGCAAATCTCTTTTCACTGATCACAATGTTAAATATGTTTGTGGGCATTCAGTTGGCGAATATACAGCGCTGTGTGCTGCAGGAGCGTTAACGCTTGAGTCTGCAATCAAGCTGCTGAAAGTTCGCAGCGAAGCAATGCATGAAGCTTCACTGAAATGTAAAGGCGGAATGGTTGCGTTGCTTGGAGCAGAGATAAATGAAGTGGAAGATATATTGAAATCAGTTCAAATTGACGGAATTTGTGAAATTGCAAACGATAACGGTGGCGGACAAGTGGTTATAAGTGGCACTAGAGAAGCTCTTGAGATGTTACCCGATTTATTCAAAAACTCGAGTGTGAGGAAACTAATTAAATTACAGGTTAGTGGGCCTTTTCATTCATCTCTTATGAAACCTGCTGATGAAAAAGTTTTGGAGTTTTTGAAGGGTATTAAAATAACCCGTCCTATAGTTCCTTTGATATCAAATGTTACAGCTAAAGAGGAGAGTGATCCCAAAGTTATAAAAACTTTACTCGCCAAGCAAGTTGTAAGCAGAGTGAAATGGAGAGAAATGGTTTTGTATATGTCAAGCCGTGGCATTAACAAATTTGTTGAAATTGGCCCTAATAAAGTTTTATCTAATTTGGTCAAAAGAATTGACCAATCTATCAGTACAAAAAATATAGATAGTATTGGTGATATTGACAGCTTCTTTAATGAATCATTAGTACTAACAGCAAAAAATTTAAAAGTTGGATTAAGTTAAAACACATCTATTTGATGTCATTCCGGTGCATAACGCTGCTTAGCTGGAATGACAGAGGGTAATGCAAGAAATCAACGAACTGCCTGTCATTTCGTTTGGTTTTTTAATTCCAAGTAGCTGTAAAATAGTAGGGGCAATGTCAGATAACCTTCCGTCTCTTAGTTTTAGATTATCGCAAGACACAATAAATGGCACTTTATTTAGAGTGTGTGCTGTATGAGGTGTATTATTTTCTTCATCGAACATACATTCCACGTTACCATGGTCTGCAGTAACAATTAATGCGGTGTTGCTTGACTTTTTAACAGCATTCAGCACTTTTGCAAGACAATCATCTACAGCTAGCACAGCTTTCTCGGCTGCTTTTATATTACCTGTATGCCCTACCATGTCAGGATTAGCGTAATTTACAACTATCAGTGCAAATTCTTGGGAATGAATTTTTTCTACAAGCTTTTCTGTGAGCTCGAAGGCTGACATTTCGGGCTGCAAATCGTAAGTTTGAACTTTTGGTGAGGGAATGAGTATTCTTTCTTCGCCAGAGAAAGGTTCTTCTTTTCCACAATTGAAAAAGAAAGTCACATGAGCGTATTTCTCGGTTTCGGCGATACGTAATTGTTGCAATTTATTGTCTGCTATTGTTTGTCCTAGAGTATCAGCGAAAGAAGTAGGAGGAAAAATATGAGGAATTTTGAGATCTTCTTTATATTTCATCATGCTTAGAATTGAAGAGAGTTTTGCTACCTCAATATAGTCTGTTTTGCCTAGCAAAATACTTGCTAATTGTATCATTCGATCAGCACGAAAGTTAGCCAACAGCACTCCATCTTCTGGTTTTATACCTTGATAGTCACCTATTACTGCGGGCCTGATAAACTCATCAGTTATGTTATTCTGATAATTTTCATCAATCAACGATACTGCATTATCATGACAAGGTGCCTTTGCAAATGCGATAGCCTCATAAGCTTCGATTGTTCTCTTCCACCTGTTGTCACGGTCCATAGCATAGTAACGCCCAGAAACAGTAGCAATTCTTGTGTCATTTCCCTTTATACTCTTTGTAAATTCTTGAATGCATTTTTTTCCTGAATTTGGCAATGTGTCTCTGCCATCTAAAAATGCATGTATCACCACTTTTATTCCATGCTGTGATATTTTATTTGCTAAAGTTGAAATATGCTTTTGATGCGAATGAACACCGCCATCTGACACTAATCCCATTATATGGCATACTCCGTTCTTACTTTTTAGATTACTAATAAAACTTTGTAGATTTACATTGTTTTCTATTGTTCCAATCTCTTGATTAATGCGCTGAAGGCTTTGCATTACTACTCTACCACTGCCAATATTCATATGGCCAACTTCTGAATTACCTATTTGACCACCAGGTAACCCCACATCAGCTCCACAGGCGGATAAACTGCATTTTGGATAATTAGAGCTAATATATTGCCAACAGGGTGGATTTGCGTTGCTGATAGCGTTGTATTTATTATTCTCTATTCCATTTCCCCAGCCATCTAGTATACATAAAACCACTGATTTAATGTTCATATAAAATCAACACTAGAATTTCACAGAGAAACGCTCCCCGGGCCGGATTCGAACCAGCGACCAATTGGTTAACAGCCAACTGCTCTACCACTGAGCTACCGAGGAATAAACCGTTTTTAATTTACCATGTTGAACGTTGGTTGTAAACGTTTTTTGTGTAGACTTTAAGTCCAACTGGTCACAGAAACGAAAAAACTTACTTGACAAACTCCGCCAGCCCCCTTATTGTACTATTAAGGGTATTTCTGACTCAAAACTTGTTTTTGATCCGCGCGGGTTCAATAACAAAAATTCAGTAAAAAACTTGGAGTATCTATTGGCGGATTACATAAAATTATAGCGGCTGCATGTCTTTTTAATTTTTTCTACATTCAGCCAAATCGCGCTTATTTTAAGCGTTAGCACATTATTACAGCGCCAATTTAAAGTATTAGAGGGTCAAAACTCGCACCACGGGGCTTCTTTGCCTTTTTTTTTATTTGGTAAATTTTTTAACGTTTGTGGCTAAGCGACAGCCGTCATCCCGCTGCTTGTTAGCGAGATCTAGAGATACCGCGGCGGTATGACGGTTCGTGGCGGCGTGACGATAAGCTCGTCATCCCGCTGCTTGTTAGCGGGATCTCTTGTTAGCGCCGCGGCGGTATATTTGTCATCCCGCTAGCGGGATCTATGTTGAGAGATACCGCGAATGAATCGCGGTATGACGGTTTGTGGCGGTATGACGATAAGACACAAAGCCTAATGGAAAAAACTGCGAACGCCAGTGAAAAACATGGCAATTTTATTTTCATTTGCGGTTGCTATTACATCTTGATCTTTCAGCGAGCCGCCGGGCTGAATTATAGCTGTAATTCCATGTTTTGCACTTTCTACTATGCTATCTGGGAATGGAAAAAATGCATCTGAAGCAAGCACTGCACCTTTACATTTTTCACCTGCTTTTTTCACTGCAATGTTCACACTATCTATTCTGCTTGTTTGCCCTGCGCCGATGCCAATAGCACAACCATCTTTTGCTATAACTATTGCGTTGGATTTCACATGTTTACATATTTTCCAGGCAAAAATAAGATCTTCCTTTTCTTTTTCTGTTGCATTGCATTCTGTTACTTGTTCTGCTTTTATTGTGTGGTCATTATTTTCTTGCACCAAAAACCCACCAACAACATTTTTAGTTTGGTATTTCACATTTTGTTGAAAAGATTTATGAATAATCACTCTTAAATTTTTCTTTCTTTGTAAAATTTTTAGTGCCTCATTGTTTACCGATGGTGCTATCACTACTTCCAAAAATATCTCGTTTAATTTTTCTGCTAGCTTTAAATCTATCTCCCGGTTTAAGGCAACTATACCACCAAAACTGCTTACTTCATCGCACGATAGAGCTTTTTCATATGCCTCCAAAGCATTATTACCAATAGCAGCGCCACATGGGTTATTATGCTTGATTATCACTGCTGCAGGTTCTTCGAATTCAGAAGTTATGTTAAGTGCGGATTCTATATCTACTATATTATTATAACTCAACTCTTTTCCATGTAGTTTTTCCAACGGATATTCTGTAAATTGATTACTATAAAATGCAGCTTTTTGATGGGGATTTTCACCATACCTGAGTTCTTGTACTTTATGCCCGTATAGAGCAAAAAACTCTGGTAACTCATTATTTTTACTCTGGGATAAAAACCAACTGTGAATATTAGAATCGTAGTGTGCAGTGAGAGCAAATGCTTTGGTTGCTAAGTGTTTTCTATATTCCAATGTTGTTTTATTGTTATTTTCTATCATCTCAGCTTTCAGTGCTTCATAGTCTTGAATGCTAGAAATAACTGAAGTAAAATGAAAATTTTTTGCTGCGGCTCTAATTAACGCCACCCCGCCGATATCAATTTGTTCTATAATTTGCTCCTCACTTGAATCGCTATTCACCGTCTCCCAAAATGGGTATAGGTTAGTTATAAGCAGGTCTATTGGCTCAATACCTAGATCTTGCACTTCCTTTTTATGCTTTTCTCGATCATAAAGTATTCCTCCATGAATTTTAGGGTGTAAAGTTTTCACTCTACCACCCAGTATCTCTGGAAATTGTGTGTAATCTGAGACCTCTTGTGTTTTTATTCCTGCACTAGATAGCACTTTATAAGTATTGCCCGTTGAAAGAATTTCTATTTGTTGCTGCGTTAAAAACGATGCAAGATCAATTATATTCGTTTTATCGTATACTGATATTAAAGCTCTTTTTATTTTCATTTTTATATGGAAAGTTTTTTAAGATTATATCTAAGAAAAGGAAATTTAGCTATTACATTTCTACACTAATTTAAAGCAGTCTATTCTATAAATTTTTTTACCATGCTTGATTTCAAGCCACGAATAAAATCTTCAATACTGCAAGGATTTCTCCCTTCCATTTGTACAACTTTAGGAATTAAAGTGCCACCTTTTAAACTTATGTGCATATTATCGTTAACAATCTTACCTTGTTCTGAAGCGAGAGCTTCAAAGTCAGCATCAAGTATCCTGATACGTTTATTTTCTATCTTAATGAATGCTTTTGGGTAAAACGCTTTAACCTTTCTATAAGCAACTTCACAAGCATCACTTGCATAAATTTTATAGTCTTCCACTTTGTTAGCGTAACATGCATCATTATCGCTCTGCTCTATAGGAACCTGTTTTTCAATTTCATTTAACACCTCAAGCAGTAAATCACTGCCTAATTCAGACAATTTATCATGCAATGTCTTGTAATTATCGTTCTTTTCGATAAGAAATTTTTCCTGTTTTAAAATAGGGCCGGAATCTAATCCTTCATCCAATTGCATAATGCTAACCCCGGTTTCTTGATCTCCTGCTAAAATTGTGTGCTGTATCGGGGCTGCACCACGCCACCTTGGTAGTAATGAAGGATGAATATTAATACAACCATATTTAGGAATATTCAAAATTTCTCTTGGAAGTATCAATCCATACGCGGCAACAACTGCAACGTCTGGTTTGAAATTTCTAAATTTTCCTTGCTCTGCCGAAAACTTTAGAGAGATAGGAGTACATACCTCTATGTTACTTTCTTCAGCGATAACATGTACTGGAGATTTCGTTGGCTTCTGTCCACGCCCTGAAGGTTTTGGAGCCTTGGTGTATACTGCTACTATTTTATTCTGTGATTTCAATAGTAAGTTTAGCGTACTAACAGCGAATTCTGGTGACCCCATGAAAATAATTCTCATGGTGTTTTTGCTTTAAGAATTCTCCGCTAATTTACCACTTACAGTTTCTACTAATTTGGCAAAATCATCCTTATAATTAACTGCCATCTCAGCAAGAATTTTTCTATTTAAATCAATGCCGGCAAGTGTAAGACCATGCATAAACCTACCATAAGTAAGCCCATGCTCTCTTGCTGCTGCATTAATACGTATTATCCATAAGCTACGGAAATCACGTTTACGGGTTCTTCTGTCTCTATAAGCATATTGCAGTGCTTTTTCAACTCTTTGTAATGCAATTCTATAACAACTTTTTGCGCGCCCTCTATAACCCTTTGCCAGTTTCAATATTTTTTTATGACGAGCGTGAGTAGTGACTCCACGTTTTACCCGAGCCATTTTATTTTACCTCCATTTTGTTAAATACCGTAAGGCATATGAAGCTTAACTATACGCGAGTCAGATTTACCAAGAATCGTTGTACCGCGCTGATTACGAATATTAGATTTACTTCTCTTTACCATGCCATGCCTTTTGCCTGACTGAGTAGAAATAACTTTACCCTTAGCTGTAAGGTGAAAGCGCTTTTTCACAGAAGATTTGGTTTTTAATTTTATTTTCTTCATATTCCAAATAAATTTACAAGCACTACTATTGAGTTCTTTAATAGTAATTAAGCATTAGTATAAATAATTTTATTAAAGAATCAAATTAAAATTGTATATTAAAGGAGTTTAAAAGTAATTACGCCCAATATGTGTGTTATACCTTCTTTATTCCCAAGTGGCAACAATACTTGCCTCATTTTAACACTTTCACTTTCTTCCTCTTCATTGATCGGGCATTTACTCTCTATTACAGTATCAAGTTTATCAATAACTGCATCTATTTTATATAGTCGCAAAAATGGTGCATCAATTGCATACTTATTATCAATGTGCGTCTTTTTCTCAAAACCATAGAATTCAACAGCCTTTTCTCCTGCATTTTCACAAATATAACCTTGATCCTTGACTTCAATGACAAAACAATGCTGCCATGATTCCATTATTTCTGCAGTGTCTATTTCATGCCTTTCTGGCCAATCTCTGTCTGATCCTTTTATGTCATTCCAGTGTTGAGTCACCACATTTGCTATTCTTTTTTCTTTGCCTACATAAATTTCCATTCTAATTTCCACATATAAAACACAGATATGAGGTAAATTTATCGTGAATATATTGATTTTTTCTTACCACAAGGTGCATGTCACTAGAAGTTCTGAGATCTAGAGAGTGGTATTGATTTTATTTCCATTACAACTTATTATTTATAGATAACCTCAATAAAAACGATGAAGCTAAACGAAATCAGAGAAAGATTTATAAAATTTTTTGTAAGTAATGACCACGAGCAGGTTTCTTCTTCTCCTTTGATTCCAGAACATGACCCAACGCTCATGTTCACAAATGCTGGTATGGTGCAGTTTAAAAATATTTTTACTGGTGCTCAAAAAACTGAAATGAAGCGTGCTGTTTCAAGTCAAAAGTGCCTAAGAGCAGGCGGTAAACACAACGATCTTGAAAATGTTGGCTATACAACTCGGCATCACACATTTTTTGAAATGCTCGGAAATTTTAGCTTCGGTGATTACTTTAAGGAAACTGCGATAGAATTTGCGTGGGAATTTATCACTAAGGAGTTATCTCTTGATAAAAACAGACTATCCATAACCGTTTACCATACTGATGATGAGGCGTACGAGATTTGGCGTAAGATAAGTGGCTTTTCAAGTGATAAAATCATAAGAATTACAACGGATGATAACTTTTGGAGTATGGGAAGCACTGGTCCGTGCGGTCCATGTTCTGAAATTTTTTATGACCATGGGAGTCCTAATTTACAAGAGGGCGATAGAATTGTTGAAATCTGGAATCTGGTATTCATGGAGTTTAACAAAGATGAAGAAGGTAATTTACACAAATTGCCAAAAAAATGCATCGATACTGGAATGGGCCTTGAAAGAATAGCGGCTGTTATGCAAAACGTCCATGATAACTATGATATTGATCTATTTTCTGCTCTGATAAATAAATCTCAAGAGTATTGTGGAAGAACAGAAAATAAAATAGCGCATAAGATCGTAGCAGATCATCTTCGCGCGGCTGCATTTCTCATCGCAGAGGGGGTGCTCCCTGGAAATGAAGGCAGGAATTACGTATTACGCAGATTAATTAGGAGAGCCGCGCGTTATATCCACCTGCTTGGATATAATGATTCCCTACTCCATCGCGTTTTTCCGGTGCTGATAGATAGCACGAGTTCGGCTTATATGGGGGATATTTATCCTGAATTGATCAGAGCTAAAAGCTTAATAGAAACGACGTTAAAATCAGAGGAAGAAAACTTTAAAGACACTTTGATGAAAGGTATCAATCTCCTGGAGAAATTCACTGCAGATTTAAAACCAGGCGATACTTTGCCTGGAGAATCAGCGTTTAAGCTATATGACACCTACGGATTTCCTTTGGATATTACACTTGATATTTTAAAAGAGAAAAAAATAAATTTTGACCAGAAGGGTTTTGATGATGCAATGGAAGAACAAAAAGAGAGAGCACGTGCTAAATGGGCTGGATCTGGTGAAAAATCTGTTGAGCAAGTGTGGTTTGATTTGATTGATAAATTTGGCAAAACAAAATTTGTTGGTTATGAGTTCAATGAAGTAAGTGATGCGAAAATACTAGCTATAGTTTCCTCCAAAAATGAAGTAATTGATTCTGCAAAGGAGGGAGAAAAGATAACCATTATACTTGATAAAACACCTTTTTATGGCGAGTCAGGTGGACAGGTGGGAGATACTGGCAGTCTGATCAAACCTGGTAGAAGTATTATTATAGTCGAGAATACCAATAAGGTTAATGACCTATGTTTGCACAGATGCATAGTTAAATTCGGTTCAATTTGTAAAGGTGACACAGTTACAGCAAGCATAGATAAGGAAAGAAGGCAAACCTTAAGAAGAAATCATTCAGCTACACACCTTTTGCACTTTGTATTGAGAAAAATCTTGGGTGATCATGTCACTCAAAAAGGTTCCCTAGTTGCACCGGATAAGTTACGATTTGACTTTAGTCATAACACTCAAGTTACTCAGGATCAGCTATTCTTAGTAGAAGATATGGTAAACTCTCTAATCAGAGAAAACCTTTCTACGTCTACAAAAATTCAGAGCATGAATCAGGCAATAGACGAAGGAGCTATGGCGTTATTCGGTGAAAAATATGGCAACCAAGTAAGAGTAGTGAAGATTGGAGATTCAAGGGAACTGTGTGGTGGCACACACGTTGAACATACTGGAGAAATCGGTTTATTTAAGATAGTAACAGAGAGTTCTGTTGCTTTTGGAGTGAGGAGAATTGAAGCTTTAACTGGTCAGGAAGCAATCAATTATGTACGTGATAATGAAATTAACTTAAAAAAAGTTGCAGAATTCGTAAAAGCGCCAGTGAGTGAAATAACAAGCAGATTAAGTATTTTAAGTCAAGAACACAAAAAATCCGAAACCAAAATAAAAAACCTATATAAAAAGCTTGTGAGTGCAGAGAATATAAAAAGCACCGAAATAAATGGAATAAATTTTATAAGCCACACTTTCACTGATATTCCAGCAAATGTAATAAGAGAGTTTGTTTTGCAGCAACAAAAACCAAAAACGATAATAGCTTTCACGGCAACAGAAAAAGATAAAACAGTCTTGATTATTAAAGTAAGTAAAGACTTAATCAATAAGATTAGCGCAAAAGAACTAATATCCATAGCAGTTGAAAAGAACTGTGGTGGGAATGCTGAATTTGCACAAACAGGCTGTGATAGCAATAAAATAGATGATGCCATTACAGCCATTTATAGCAAAATAGCAGCTTCTAAGCACTCTACGTCATACCACCACGAACCGTCATACCGCCGCGGCGCTAACAAGCAGCGGGATACTTAACCATCGTCTACACCGTCATACCGCGATTCATTCGCGGTATCTCTTAGCCGCTAACAAGAGATCCCGCTAACAAGCAGCGGGATGACGAATTACTATGCCGCCGCGAACCGTCATACCGTTGCAAACCGTCATACCGCGATTCATTCGCGGTATCTCTTAGCATAGATCCCGCTACCTGTTAGCGGGATGACGGTTGTCAGGCTAGCTGTCATCCAAGTAGCTCGACTACTTGGATCCAGGAAAAAGAATGGTGTCATGAAAGTAGCTGACACTGATTCCTTTACACCTACGACAATGTTGCAAATTTTTATTTTCCTCTCCATTATGTCCAGAAGAGTTCGGTAGCTCTTTTACGCGAAATACCACATTTACGTCCTCAAGGTTAATTTCAATTCTCTTGACCAATGTTCTGATAATATCACGTTTAGTTAGCCAGTCTGCGTTATCAAGGTTTAACGTAATATTGGAAGAAAAGTCTTCTAAATTGGTCACAACCAGAGTTACCTCCTGTTCTAATTCCTTTTGATAAAATATCTTTTTCTTCTCTTCTTCAATTGTTTTTAAGCTTTGTTTCATTGCTTTAATTCGTGGTTCAAATTCCTCTTGATTGATATATTCTTGAGCATAACCATCAATAAGTCTAGCAATACCACGTTTTAATTTATTTTCTTGTTTCTCTAGCAGGTCGCTTTTTTGATCCAATGATGATTTTTTTAGTTCTGAAAGCCTACGCTTGTATTCTTCTAAAACCCTGTTTGGATTTTTCAATAACTGCTTAACCTCTTCCCACACAGCTGTTTCTAATGCATCTGAGCGGATGAGTTTATTGTCACAAATCTTATTACCACCAAAACGGTAAGAATCTTTACCACTACAACGGTAATATGCATAATGGCCACCTTCTTCTTCTCGTCTACTTTTCATGCAAGTTCCGTAACATCCGTAATTACAACGCTTACATATGACTAAACCTTGTAGTAAGTACTTTGCTCCTCTTTTTCTTGTCCTTGCTATTTTTCTATTTTCAGCTAATTGTTCTTGAACAATATCAAATATATCTTCATCTACTATATTTGGCACTTTAATATAAATCCAATTTGCTTTTTCAACAGGATAGACAGAATGGTTACTTTTTGGCTGCTCACAAGAGCCTTTCTGTGGTCTTACTTGTTTTAATCTTACTCCTAACCTTCTTCTACCAAAGGCTGCTTGTCCTTTGTAAGCAGGGTTTTTCAACATACTCCAAATTGTACCTTTATTCCAGCGTTCTTTTCCTTTTTGTGTCTTAATGGACATAGTATTTAGCCGACGACATACTTCCCCAATACTTGTTCTTTCTCTGCCTACCCACAAAAATACTTTGCGAACGACATCAGCTTCTTCTTCGTTAATCTCAAATAAAGCTTGTCCTCCTCCCATATGTTTATCTATATAACGATAACCATAAGGAGCCCCTCCCATTACATTTACACAGCCTTTGTTAGCTGCATAGATTTTACCACGACGACTTCGTTCCATAATTTTCGCACGTTCATATTCTGCTATCATACCTTGCATTTGTAACAGTAATTGAGATTCTGGGTTACCGTTAATCTCATAATTTAAAAAAACCACTTTTGCTCCTGCTCTTTCAAATTCTTCAATCAGCACCATTTGATATGCATATTTTCTAGATAAACGATCAGGAGAATGAATGTAAATCTTATCAATTTTACCTTCTGTTACTTTATCACGTAATTTTTCTAAATCAGGGCGGACTAAATGAGATCCACTGTAGCCGTTATCAATAAATTTATACTCACTTAACAATTTGTATCCGTCCAGATTAATTTGCTTCTCTAAAGCTGCAATTTGACTTTCTATCGTATTTCCTTCTACTTGTTTCCCCGAAGAAACTCTCGCATATAAACATACTGTTACCATTTGACCCTCCTTGAATCCCATTTTTATGTTTTAAGTTTTTTTGACTTATTTCCTTTGATGCTACCTTTTCATAAGCATCTGATAAGCATTGTTCTGCCAACCGGTTAGGTTCATAGCTACAGCTAATTCGTATAGCTAATCTCTTGTTTCCCATGACTTTTCCTTGAAATAATATGTTCATATCATTCCTTAAAGCCGATGGTTAATTGATTATTAGCGCTATAAGTAAATCGGACTCTTGGTTCTGGACACAGAAGTTTTCGAGAAATGGTTTTCTCTAGTTTTATTTTTATGTTTTTTGCAACATTGTCGGTAGTGTATTTATGATGGTGTCATCCCAGTGCCCAGACACTGGGATCCAGGAAACTTAATTGCAAGTAATGCATTGGATTTGGTGAGTATGGGTTTTGCGTTATAGAATGAAGCACTTTTGGTGAATTTATAAAGAAAGCTGGATCCCAGTGTCAAGCACTGGGATGACAAGGTATAAACCTTATCGTCATGCCGCCGCGAACCGTCATCCCGCGATTCATTCGCGGTATCTCAGCCGCTAACAAGAGATCCCGCTAACAAGTAGCGGGATGACGGTTGTCGTTCAGCCACAAACATTAAGAAATTTACCAAATGAAAAAAAAGGCAAAAGAAGCCCCGTGGTTATTATCCGCTTTAAAATATTGGCGTTTTTTATGTTTTAAACGCTTGACAAGCGAAATTCAGCTGCTTTTAATTGCAACTAACTTACGCTGCAAACGTTTAAGAAATTTACTAAGCAGAAAAAAAGACAAAGAATCCCCGAGTTAGCTAGTCTTTTACTATCTCTGTCGAGTATTGGCATTTTTTGATGTCTTGTAACGCTTTATAAGCGCGTTCAGCTTATTTAGATAAAAATCTAGATGTAGATGAAGTTTTGTAAAGACATACAGTATCTATATACTGCAAAAAATTGAACATAAGACGCCGATACATTAAGTAATCCTTACCTTTTAATCTGCAGATTGGCGAAAGCAAATACAATAGCTTCAGTTTCATGATAAGGGGGCTAGCGGAGTTTGTCAAGGAATTCTTATTAAAACTAAAGAGCTCAAATGAAAGGAGGTAAACTCTAAAGTATACATTTAGTAGCGCTTTCTATGAGAGAAATCGTATTACCTATTCCGTAAAGCTTTATGAAAGATCCCATTCTTGGACCGGTTTTTTGGCCAAGTAACGTTTCATATAATAGCTGAAACCAGTCACGTAAGTTGGTGTAATCATATTTTTTTCCAATAGAAAATACCTGAGATTGAATTTCTTCAGCAGTAGCAGTTGTAGATAGAGAATGTAAAGTGTCCTTCAAATCTAGTAACGCTGCTTTTTCTTTTTCATTTGGAGTTTTATATGATTTTGTTGGCTTGATAAAATCGTGATAATACTTTACTGCAAAGTCTGAAAGTCTATCAAGCATTTTATTATTTTCTGGTGTAACGTTTGGTGCATAAGAGGATATAAAACCCCATAGGATCTCTTTGTTTTCAGCATTACAAGCTGCTGCTAGGTTTAAAAGTAGTGAGAAATTTATGCCTGAAGTTTCTATACTGGGAACATTGCCCTGGTGAATGTGCCAAGCAGGATTATTTATATCCTTTTCTTTGTTCTCATGATAACGCTTTACAAATTCTAAATATTCATCAGTTGATTTTGGTATCACATCAAAATATAAACGTTTAGCTTTTTTAGGACTCTGAAAAATGTACAATGCTAAGCTCTCTGTTGGTGCGTAAGTTAGCCACTCTTCAATTGAAATGCCATTTCCTTTTGATTTTGATATTTTCTTTCCTTCTTTATCAAGGAAAAACTCGTAGCAAAACAGAAGTGGTGGCTTTTCTCCAAGTATTTCACATATTTGACTTGAAAGCACAGCAGATGGAGTTAAATCTTTTCCGTGAGCTTCGTAATTTACTCCAAATGCGGCCCACCTCATTCCCCAATCAGGTTTCCATTGCAGTTTACATTTTCCTTTTGTCACTGGAACTTCTATTTTTTCCCCGTTTGGGTCTTCATATGTGATTGTTCCTTTCTCTGTATTTGTTTCAATTACTGGAACTTGTAAAACTTGAGAAGTTTTTGGGCATATTGGCAAGAATGGACTATAAGTCTGCTGTCTTTCTTCCCGAAATGATGGAAGCATTACGTCCATTACTTTATCATAATTTTTCAGTAAGAGTAAAAGTTTTTCATCGTAAACGCCAGATTTATAACACTCTGTTGCACTCCTGAACTCGTATTCAAATTCAAACATATCAAGAAATTTACACAACAATGAATTCATATGATGACCATAACTCTGATGAGTGCCAAATGGATCAGGTATCATAGTCAATGGTTTATTTAAGTGCTCTCTTAGCATCTCTTGATTTGGCACATTATCTGGTATTTTTCGCAAACCATCCATATCATCTGAAACTGCAATGATTTTGGTTTTTATACCAGGAGCTATTTTTTTTAATGCATTTACAATAACTGTAGTGCGGAAAACCTCTCCAAAGGTTCCTATGTGGGGTAAACCAGAGGGTCCATAACCAGTTTCAAATATTATTTCTTTTTTATTAGGAAACTCTTGCAATATTTTTTCTGCTTCTTGAAATGGCCAACTTGTCATTATCGAGATTAAATAATGTATCTTAACTTAAAGTGCTACTAGTTTCAATGGATTTTTAATATAATGATATAGTATTAGTGTTAGAGCTATTATTAGAAGGTTAAAGATATGTCCACAGGTAGTATACAAACAGATCAATTATTTAAAGGTCTTACAAGACCTGCAATGCTCTTTGGTGTGAGTTATATGTTTGCAATATTAAACGTCCTGATTTGCATGCTAATTTTCATTAATTCAAATGATTTAAGAGTGATTCTCTTAATGTTACCAGGTATACATGGACTTGGTTATATAGCTTCTGCAAAAGAACCGTTGTTTATTGAATTATTTATGGTAAAATTGGGAAAGTGCTCGAAATGTTTAAATCGTTTTTACCATGGAGCCAATTCTTATGATATTGCTTAACGTTGTGTGATGCTGAGGTTTAGGGCTATTCAATCAAAGAATAAATCTACTCTGAACAGGGAAGTTCACGCTGCTGAATTTATTCCTTATTCTTGCTATTGGAATAGCACAACCTTGATGACAAAAGAAAATTGGTTGGTTAAGGTTATAAAATTAAGTGGTTTTGCATTTGAAACTGCCGATGACGAGGATTTAGTCATACAGAACAACATCAGGAATCAGATGCTAAGAAGCATTTCATCTCCGGCATTTAGTTTGTATTTTCATACTATCAGACGTAAGAAAAATATTTTTTCTGATGAATTTGCAAGTCAAGGTTTGCCGAATTTTTTCGCTAATCACGTAAATCTAAAATGGAGAGAAAAACACGCAACAAGGCAATCATTTATTAATGACCTATACATTACGATTATCCGTAGAGCGGACACAAAAGGAGTAGAATTTTTGTCACATCTACTAAAAAAATTCGGACATGTAACTTCAAAACATGCTTGGGAAAGTGATATACGTGCCACGTATGAAGATTTAGAGGAAACGACAAATCGTGTAGTGACAAGCCTTAGAAATTATTCGCCTAAAATTCTTGGAGTAAAAGAAACTCCAGATGGTTTGTTCTGCGAAATAATGGAGTTTCTATCTAGAATCGTAAATTGTGGCTTCGTTACAAATACGCTTTTTCCGCTAAGAACTGAAATATCAAGATACTTACCAGTACATAGGTTATTCTTTGGCCGTAAGATGATACAGGTTGTGACTCATAATGAGAGTAAATATGCTGGAATAATTAGTATCAAAGAATATGGAAATCATACTTCTGCAGGAATGCTTGATTCGTTTTTACAACTTCCTTACGAGTTTATAATTACGCAATCTTTTCAATTTATAAACAGGCAAATGGCGATTGGAAAAATGCAGATACAGCAAAATCGAATGATACAGTCTGCAGATAAAGCTATTTCTCAAATAGCAGAAATTTCTCAAGCGCTTGATGACGCAATGAGTGGTAAGATTGCGTTTGGTCAACATCACCTGACTATTTTATGTATAGAAAAAAGTCCTAAATCATTGGATAACGCTCTGTCGTTGGTAGAATCAGAGCTTTCTAATTGCGGTGTTTACCCTATACGTGAGAGAGTTAACCTTGAACCAGCATTTTGGGCGCAAATTCCTGGTAATTTCGATTATATAGTGAGAAAAGCTACAATAAGTAGTCTTAATTTGGCTGGATTTGCATCTCAACATAATTATCCTACTGGTAATAAATTCAATAACCACTGGGGAGATGCCGTTACAGTTTTTGACACGACATCTGGTACTCCATTTTTTTTCAACTTTCATATAAGGGATGTTGGACACACTATGATAATTGGCCCAACTGGTGCTGGTAAAACTGTTTTAATGAATTTCCTGTGTGCCCAAGCGATGAAGTTTTCTCCAAGGATATTCTTTTTTGATAAAGATCGCGGTGCAGAGATTTTCTTAAGAGCACTTAGTGGTATCTATACTGTAATAGAACCAAGAACTAAAACAAATTTTAATCCTTTACAACTTGATGATACCTCTGATAATAGAACATTTTTAATGGAGTGGATAAAGTCTTTAATTTCGGTATATAATGATAAATTTACTTCAGAAGATATTGCACGAATTAATGATGCAATTGAAGGAAATTTTAAATTAAGAAAAGAAGACAGATTCTTGAGAAACCTCGTACCGTTTTTAGGGCTTGCAGGTCCTGATACTCTAGCTGGGGCAATATCTATGTGGCATGATAATGGTTCTCATGCTGCAATATTTGACAATAAAGAAGATTTGCTAGATTTTTCACGAGCAAGAGTATTTGGTTTTGAGATGGCTAGCTTGCTCAAAGATCCTGTTGCTCTTGGACCGGTCTTGATTTATTTATTTCATAGGATTAGTATATCTCTTGATGGCACTCCATCTATTATCGTTCTTGATGAGGCATGGGCGTTAATAGATAATCCAGTTTTTGCACCCAAGATAAAAGACTGGTTGAAGGTACTGAGAAAACTAAATGCTTTTGTGATTTTTGCTACTCAGAGTGTTGAGGATGCAAGTAAAAGTACTATTAGCGATACGCTTGTACAACAAACAGCGACACAGATTTTTTTACCAAATCTGAAAGCTACTAGTGTCTATCGGGATGTTTTTATGTTAACTGAACGTGAATATATATTAATTAAGCACACAGATCCGAGTACTAGATTCTTTTTGGTGAAACAAGGAGTCAATGCTGTAGTAGCTAGAATAGACTTAAAAGGCCTGGATGATATAATCAACGTATTATCCGGACGTGCAGAAAGTGTTCTATTGTTACACGATATATTAAATGAAGTTGGGGACAACCCAAAAGTATGGTTGCCTATATTTTATCAGAAGGTAAAAAATGTTTAAGACTAAGCTGTCATTGCTATTAATTGCGATATTTTTACTAAATATAGACTTTTTACTCTCATATCCAGTGCTTGCAGATGGAGTAAGTGGTACTGACAAGACAGAATTTGTTAGCAGATTTAATTCCACTGGCAGTTTTAGTCGTGCCTCTAATCCTGATTGTGGAGCGTTTAAAACAGCTGCAGCACTTGCTGGAATAGCGATTGCTGTTGGCGCAATATTTACTGGCATTGTTTTGATCGTTTCTTCTGCTGGTTTGTTTACCGCTCTTGTTATTGTTGGAATGATAGCTGCAATTGTTGGAGTCTGGAAAGCGATAGGAGGGCTTGTTGTTTGTGAACATAGTTTTGTTAAACACCCAGTTGCACGTGATCATGATGGAAAATACAAAAATTTTAAATTAGAAGACACAGGTTATAGTGGCTGCACCAATGAAAATTACCAAACAGAAGAGGAATATTTTTCTTGTTTGCAAAATAAAGCTCGGGAAGACGTGAACAAAAAAGATTATGACGGGAAAAGAGCAGAAAAAGAAGCCTTAAATTCTAACGTTCAGGAGAGTACAGAGAGTTATTACTGGCCAAAAAATGGTGTGCAATACAGTGAATATATAGAAGTATGTCATCGAAACCCTTTAACTTTTGGTAATCTTTTTAATAAGGTAGACTTTAATTCCAGAGGAAAACCTGGATACATAGACTTTGATGTCAGGGAGAAAGACACTGGATACGTAGATGGGTCATGGTCCTCGAAGGTTGATGGTGGTCTGGAATGTAGAGTTCTCAAAGCAGGACAGAGCGAACCCATACATGGAGCTACATTCAAAGCAGTGAGAAAAACGGGCAGATTATGTGTGGAGTTAGCCAGTGTTAGCATGCTTGGTATCGAAATGACTCCTTGGCCGCAAGGGGTTGATATGGGGTGCACGGAATTGCCACCTGACCCACTTGCTCCTATGTGTGAAAAATCTGTGATGATATTCAAAAATAAAGATGGTACAGGAGAGGAAAAAGTTCCTATTGGTAATAATGATGACTATAAAACTATTATCAGATCTAAAGAAAAAAGACTCAACGGACAAGGGGGGAAAATTTTTGTAGGTTATGATAATGCTGGCTGTTTTAGCTCGTATGTTTCTGAAGCTTGTTATAACCAGGCAGGGAGTAAATCATTAGCTCCTATTCCCGTAACTTCTATGATAGTGCAATGCATTAAGGAATCGTTAGATAATTTAGTTGCAGGTAAAGGTGCACCAAATGGTGAGAGTTTTATATCTGTAGCACAGAAAAGGCTGAAAAACACTGTAACTGCTGTTTTAGTTTTAGCTTTAATACTGTTCTCTATAAAAGCCATGTCTGGTGGAGTTCAGAGGCCTCAAGAAATGTATATGTTGATCATAAAATTCGCTTTAGTGATTTACTTCACAACAGGCAGTACCATGTCTCATTATTATGGAGAATTAACTCGTCTCTCAAATGGTTTGTCAGAGATAGTGCTAAAAGCATCATCTGAAAGTAAAGGCATATGTAATTATAAAGCAGGTACAGATTATGAATATACTCGTGCAGGAAAGAGGGTATCTTACAGTTATCTTGCACCTTGGGATAGGCTTGATTGTAGAATTTTATTTTATTTAGGTGCCCCTTTAGATGGAATTGGTGGCAAAATTGGTACTGGAGGTGTTGCAACGTTAGCAGTCTTGCTTGGTGCTGCTCCTGTCTTATTAGTTGCAGGTTCGGTAATCGGTATTATTTTTGCTGGTGGACAAATTTTAGTAGCTCTTGTCTGTATATTTATGGCCGTTCTGATGATGATGGTTATTTTGTGGCTGTGCTATGTATTTATTTTATCTCTAGTTGCTTTAAGTGTAATCATCATTTTATCACCTTTGTTCATTCCTATGGTTTTATTCCAACACACCAAAGGATATTTTGAAGGCTGGGTGAAAGAGTTGATTACCTATAGCTTATACCCGGTTATCCTTTTTGCGTTTTTGTCCTTTATGTTCATAGCATGTGATAAAATCTATTTTAAAAATTTAAATTTTGAACTGGACGAGTCATATAAAAATGAACAACCGGACAAGTCATATGAAAAGAAACAAGCAGAAATCTCATATAGTAAGAAAAAACAGTGGTTTAAATTGAAAGATGGGGAATGTGATAAAAATGAAACTACTCTTGCATGTATGATGCAAAATTATAGCTTTAAAAAGAGCAGCATACTTGGTCTATTCGACTTTACATACATGGAGTTTGGCAGCTCTCTCATCGGAGAATTATTAAAATTGTGTTTAGTATTATTCCTCTTTTACCACTTTTTAAACATTCTTCCTGGCATGGCTGCTGAACTTGCTGGTAACCATAGAGCAGCACTTGGCTCAGGTCAGACACCTGGACAAATGGTGGGCAAAGCTTTATCTGCTGCCAAAGCTGCTGCTGGGGGTGTTGCTGGAGTTGCTGGTGCTGCTGCTAAGAAGTTGAGTGGTGGAGACAAGAGTAAATCTCGAGGTTCTGGTTCTAGTAGCTCCGAGAGTGTTAACAAAAGCACTGAATGAGTTGGATTTATGCTAAAATTTTTGCTGATAATACCGTTTTTTTTTCTGTCAGGCTGCGGGGAACATCACTGTATTAAGCCAGAAAATTTATCAGGTTTGCGTGAAAAACTAGATATAGTGTCAACAGAGCAGAAATGGGTTGATTCTGGTGTTAATATCTCAGATAGAATAAGAGTAACAGAGATTGATATAGTGCCTAGTAAGGTTAATTTTTGTCCTAAGCAGTATGCAGATTTTGCAATTGGGCCTGGGAGAAATGACGTTGCATTACCATTTACACTTAAAAAAGGCGATACGATAAGCTTTAGTGTGATTGGAAGTAAAGTGTGTAAAGATAAAGAGAGTGAGACAAAAATCAGGTATTTGAAAATCGACGAAAAGTGTAGCGAGCAAGAAACGGAACATTTTGCACATGTTTTAAATCAAGAGAAATGCCAAGGTGGCAAGGATGGGATATGTCCTAATAAATATATAATAGGCGATGCGCAATGGTTGAGTGGAAGAGAGTACTGGTTTTCGAAGTTAGATCAAGATGAAAGAAAAAAGGAAATTGAAAATATTATTAACTCTATAAAACAAGGAGAGAATATAGATTGCAGCAAGCTTTCAGAGAGCAGTGCAAGTAAGATAGATACGCACATTTTAAATTCACTCTGTAGACGTATATGTAAATTTTCTTCTGGTCGTAGAGGCGAGGATTGCGTGTATATTGAATATAATAATATAGAAATTGAGCTATTCAATGCTTTAAATTCTAGTGGTGAATCTGTTGTTGCTGAAATTATTAGTAACGTATTAAAGGGAAAACAGGTAAAAACTGACATTACATTTCTAAAAGTTGGTATGGATAATGAAACTCTTGAACACATTCCAGGTGGTGGTTTATGTACTAGTTGTGATCATAAGATGGAGAATGACCATCAAATACCAAGTTTAACTTTTAGTCTATGTAGCAGAAATGACAAGAGCTGCTACAATACAAATGACAAAGGCGGGTTCAACATAAGAGTAACGAAGAACCATAGTCTGGAAAATAGCTTGTATATAAGTGTTTCCGATAAATTCCCTGAGCATAAGCCTGGTGAAAATCAAGCGGATATATCTGTAGATATCAGCAAAGTTCATGACATGGAAAACTTGAAAGGAAAATTAAAAGACAAAACAGGCACCATATATTACGGAATAAGAGACCATGGCTGCGATTACAAAAATGAAGGTCAGTTTAGCATTAACCTAACAACTCAAGAGCCACCTACAAAAACTTTTAGTGCAATATATAATTTCTTTGATGAAAAAGTGAAAACTGCATTTTTCGGCTCTAATTATAAAGACCCTAACGCAATTCACTCTGATACTAGTCCTGTAAAGTCTCTTTACGAAAGTTTTATAAAATCAAGCAGAACAAATACCATTAGATCTACTATAATATCACTATTAGTACTATATATAATCTTATATACTCTTTATTACTTTTTTGGATTAACTCATATTTCTATATATGAGTTTTTAATTATATGCGTAAAGATAGGAATCATCGCTCAGCTATTGCAGGATAATAGCTGGGACTTTTTTTATAACAACGCATTCTCTATATTTATTAACACTCCAAAACAACTAATAGAAATAGCAAATTTTAGAGGCACTACTTCAAATGTTTTTGAGTTTCTTGATTTGCCGTTCAATAGGTTCTTGTCATCGCATTCAGTATTGTTAATAGTATCTCTTATATTTTCTGGCCCTTTGGGCATTGTATCTTTTTGCTTGGTGATTTGGGGTTTAATCACAGTGAGCTTATCTATTTTTAATGCCTTATTTTCTTTTATTACATCTATAGCAATAGTTGCGTTATTACTTTCTTTAGCACCTATTTTTATTATTTGTCTTTTATTTGCGTATACTAGGCAGATGTTTCAAAACTGGGTTAAAAATTTAGCAAGATTTGCAATTCATCCAGTGGTCCTTTTAATTTTTATATCACTGATAAGTCAGGTTATGGATTATATTGTGTATTCAGTATTTGATTTTGAGGTCTGCTCTACATGTATACTTAATATTAACCTAAAGATTTTTAACCCTTGTATTTTTTATGGTTATGCTTCCAAATATACACCTAATATTACCGCTATGATGGCTTTTGTTATTTTGGGACACGCTATGAAAGCTTTAGTTGAAGCTTCTTCGGCAATATCTGACTCGTTGTTTGGTGCTTATGTAGCAAGCGAACCTGGAAGACAGTATCAACAAAGCTTAATGGGAACAGTAGGGTTAGATGAACAAAGCGTTCAAAGAAGAGAAAGAGGAGATGCCTCTCAACAGTCAGGTACGTCAAGACCTCAAATACCACAAGGGACTCAAAGGTCAACGCCTCAGATACCACAACCAGGAAGACAGCAATGATAAGTAAAAGATCACTATTATTGATACTGTGTCTTGCAATCACTGGTTGTAATATGGATTGTGTCGAGCCTGGGTTGCAGAGCAAAAACACCAGCGTTAATGTGGATGTTCCAGTTCGTAAAGCCGATAAAATTCATTGGGTTGATTCTGGTCAGGTAATTAGTCAGGGTGAGAAAATCAAATTCACCCTCGATGGATCAGTAAATTTTTGCCCTTTTAAAGAAGACAAAAATCCAAGGAAAGTACTTGTGCCAGCTAGCTTTTGTGCTGATGGCTCAGAACCAAATTATAGTAAGGCTGCGGATATTAATAGTGTACCTAACAATTATGGTGTTAATGAAAGTAAAAACGAACTATGTGGTGGCAAAGGATTTGGCAGCAATAGACGTTATGTGGACACTGGAATTAAAGTAAATCCTGGTGACAAGTTAAGCTTCAGCTTAGTTCCCAGAAAAATAACAATTGATTACGACAATCCAGAAGGGAAAGGCATCAATTTTGATGACAATTGTTATAAAGCTGTAGAAAATGATCGTAAGGAAACTGTATATAAGAAAGCTACAGTGAGTGAAGTACATCAGGGGGGAGAGTTTTTTTGTGATGGTAAAGATGGTACAAAAAATAAAATACAATTTTTACCTCTTGATAAAACAAAAGCAAAGGAAAGCAAAGTGCTAGTTGGCAATGGGTATACCCCATATGATAATAAGGTGCATTTTAATAAAGGTTATATTCAAGACAACGAACCATGGGTATATGGTTCACTACTTGATTTACGCCGCGCTAAAATAGGATTGAACGAGTTATGTGATGGAAAAAACTGTAGTCTTGATGAGAGAAAAAAGTACTCCTCCTATGAGCTTAACTGCTACCATCAAAATATATGCTATACTGAGAAGGGTATATGGAACTATGGTTTAGGTCAAGCAGGAGAACGGAACTGTGTCTCCTCTATAAGGTATAAGAAGTACGATAAAGGAAATAAATGTGATATGTATTCTTATCTAGAAAAAATGGAAGGGAATGTTAAAGCAGGTAGTTTTACTGAAGATGATAAATCTTGGGCTGAGGCTCTTGTTGCAAAAATTGGTGATCCTGATGATAAAAATACCGCTAAAGGTATTCAATGTCTTCCAAAGAAAGAGGGTGCAAAAGGGGATAATATGTGTTCGCAAATTGGCGATAACAATAAATTCGAGGATTTTTCTCTGGAATTGAACAATGATTATCCAGTAAATGACGAGGTAACGCCCGGTAGTAGTGTGATGCTCGCTATCGCAGATTATGGTCATTATTACTATAATAGAGGAGGGTACCATGTTAAAGTGACTAGATCATGTGAATATATTAATGGCGAAAAATTATATGTATATTTAGGTGATGAGCCACCTAAAGATTTGCATGGTGTGGGAACTAATGATTTTAAAGTGGTAGGAGTGAGAGAAAGAGTAAACGGAAAAGATGAGTACACCATATTAGATGTAATAAGCGGAGAACACTTTCAGAACAAAGAATCTAAGAAGATATATTTCGGCATCAATGTAAGCAACGTAGAGAGAGATGACATTACAGATAAAAATGGCAAATATTATGAAAATAATAAGTACACAGTAACTTTATTTGTTAAAAGAAAAATTAATGATTTTATTTCATCGAATGTAAACGGGGTATTTAAACTTATAAAAGAAGAAGTAATTGGGGACAGCGTTAAAGATTCATACAAAGGATATGTAAGAGGTCTTCTTCAAGGGGTAAGAGCTTTGCTTACTCTATACGTTATATTTACTGTCGTTGGCTATATGCTTGGAACAATACAGCTAAGTAAATTTGATTTCATTGTAAGAATGTTCAAGATAGCATTTATAGCTTTTGCCTTTAGCGATAGAAGCTGGGAACTTTTTGGTACAACTTTATCCAGACTTTTTATAGATGGTAGCACTTATTTAGTTGATAGTTTTTCTGGCTATGTAGGAGAAGGGGAGAGAAAATTTGCATTCTTAGACTTGACAGCAGGAGTATTATTCACAGCAGAAACTTGGCTAAAGTTTTTATCGTTGATGCTTTCTGGTCCTTTTGGCGTTATTGCATTTTTGGCAATACTCTGCGCTACTTATGCGTTTTTAAAATGCATTATTAGTGCTACATTGAAATATGTAATATCTACTGTTCTAGTAGCGTTTTTACTGTCATTAACACCTTTATTTATCGTATTTATTCTATTTCAAAAGACTAAACCCTTGTTTGATAATTGGATAAAAACGTTGGCTCATGTTTCATTAGAACCAGTCATTTTATTTTCATTTTTATCTCTTTTAAATCAGTTGATGTATTCAGTTTTATATAACCTCACAAATTTTTCTGCATGCTATCAATGTTTAATTAGCGTAAATTTCTTATCGTATGATCTGTGCTTGATGAAATCAATACTGCCTCTTGGATACAGTCCTGGCACTAGCGTTGATGTTGCACTCAGTACCGGAGAAAGGGCTGGTGGACACTTTGCAGCATTACCTATAGACCTAATCCAGGCGTTTACATACCTCATTATTGCCGGTGCAATGGAAGCTTTTGTTTCTATATCGGAAACTATGGTACAAACACTATTTAGCTCTGGTTATGGAGTTACTGGCGGTGTTGGTACAGTTGCTAAGAGCGCATCGCAAGCTATGCTGTCAACCGTTGGCCTTGATGATAAGACCCAAAGTATGATACAGAGTATCAAGCAGAAAATGAGTAAAGATCGGGGAAAAATTGAGGCTAAATTACCTAACACACCAAAGCAACCAGACAAAAAAGAAGATTCTAAAGGAAGTTCTGATAAAACAACGAGTGATAGACCTAAAACATTAAAACAATCAGATCAGCAAAAAAATTCTGATGAAACAATAAGAAGTGATCCTAGTGCTAAAGCTAAAAACAAGGAAGAAAATGGAGAGGAGTAAGATATGAATGATGTTATGGAGTAACTAATTAAAAAGATATTTTAAGTAAAGTTTTAGAAATTTATTCTGTATTTGGAAAAAGTTTAGATATGCAATCACGTTTAGGCAAATGTTGGTTTAGGGTATTACTTCTTGCAGCTTATGTGCTGATCACAGGTTGTAGTAAGAACGATATGCCTTTTCCAAGGTGCATATCTGCTGACTATTTTGGTCCTGAACCTATTGCAGTAAGCGCTCATTTTTCAAGCGATCATGATGCTTTTATTCCAGAAGGTGAAGATGAAAGCGTTATTGATCCTGACACTGGTGAAATTAATTCTGGTTTTCACCATAACCAAGTGGTGAAGTGGAAAGATACTGGATTAGAAACCAATGGAGATAGCTTAATAGTGCGAGTAAATGGTGCATGGACATCTTGGAGTAATAATAACAAGAAGGAATCTAAAAAAGGCAGTTATACCTTACAAAGCTTGGAGCAGTTAAAATATGCAACTAAATTTGAAGGTAAACAAAGTGATAATAGTTTACCTAATTTTCACTTAGTTTGTAATGATTATAAACCTAGCATACAAAAATTTTCAAGTAAGTCTGATACAAGTTGCACTGTAAATTGCAAGTGCATTAATGAAGATGATAGCGCAAATACAGTATCACGTGGTGCTCCATGTTGGTTTACCAATGGTCATGGTGCTTATCTTTTGTTTCAAACGGGGAAAGATGATCCTAACGAAAATCTAAAGTTAATGCGCGATCCTCAATATCCTACTGTACATCTAGGTTACAACTCCGTGGCAGAAAATGGGAGCGGTCTTTTTACTTTAGACAGAGATAGCACTAAATTAAAAGACAGAAATTGTAATGAGTTGAAGTTAAAAAAGGGATGGAAAATATATGTAAAAATATTAGATAGATATTACTTAGATAATGTAGGTGGCTACTCTTTTGAGTTCTTAAGTGGAGTGCAGCAGCCAAGTAGTTTTGGGTTTTTTGATTACATTTATAACTATCTAAAATGTGTATTATTGATTAACGAAAATTGCAAAGAACATTTTAATAGCAATGATCCTGCAGTTGCACAAGCTATGTTCGAAAATATAGCTGAAAAAAGTACGAGCTTTCACAATTTTGTTCTTTCCTTGCTTGTTCTATTTGTAATGATTTCATCGCTTCTTTATCTTTTTGGCATGATACAAGAAACTAAGCATGATATGCTCATCAGAATGATGAAAATCACTCTAGTAATAGTGCTTATATCTCCTGGAAGTTTTAGATTTTTCTATGATCATTTTCTTGTTTTATTCGTTAAAGGTCTTGAACAATTGATAAGTATAATTACTAATTTTGCTCCCAACATGAACACCGGAAGTATTGCTCAAGGAGATGAAGCTAAGTTGTTTAGCTTCATGGAGGACATGTTCAATAAGTTTTTTGCTTATTCTGTTTGGAAAAAGTTTGCAGCGTTTTTACATTACCAAATGTGGGCAAGCCTTCTTATGATACCGGCAATTTTCATAGGGATTGTGCTATACTTCTTGCTGTGCTTATATGCTTACATAATATTTCTCTCTGGTTTTATGGGTATAGCTTTTCTTATAGCCATTATGCCACTGTTTCTAATTTCTATTTTATTTTCACCGCTGAAAAGTCTATTTGAAGGTTGGATAAAATTCTGCATCAGCTTTTGTTTACAGTCGATTATGATATTTGCTCTCTTGTCATTACTGGCTTCCATTATAATGAATACCTTTTATAGGCAGTTAGGTTTTACTGTATGCTACAATAAATGGTTTGAGGTAAGGTTATGTGCTCCAAAATGGGTGTTTGGTGGTTTTTGTATCGTTGATAAGCAGTACTTTGGTTGGACCCCAGGGCAAATTTTCGTACCTTACACTCTTGGAGAAGCTTCTCCGCTGAACGTAGATAAGAACATAGAAGGTATAGAAAAGATAAGCAGAGAAGGTGGTACAATAAAATTTACTGGCGGTGCTGGGTATATCCCTCTTCCACCGGATTACATTGAAAAAGGGTTTCGTTATATAGATTATCCTTTCTTTAACCCAATTCCTGGTACTAAAGAGAATCCAGCAGACCATTATATTGCAGAAAGTGATATGGTAGTAGATAATAGCTGTAGTGTAAAAGATTTAGTGCGTTTAACAAATAGTTTATCCCATGCATCAGAAAAAGCTGATATCTTATTATTGATTAATAATATAAGTAAAAAGACAGAAATCTATTGTAAGCAGCCAGGAAATGAAAGCAGGTGTACTAATTACAAGGAAATCATAGAAAAAGTAATTCTACAGCCAAGTTTAAAAAGTGAAATAAAGTCTTTAGTGCAAGATATAATTAGACAAGATGGGAGCTGCCAATCACAGAATTTTTATAAGGTAAATAGAAACTATCAAGAAAATAGTGATTACCAAAGGGTGCAAGACATACAGAGAGGTTATTTAATCAATGCAGGGGAAATCTTTATACTATTCTTGCTTTCATTTTTAATGTTCTCCTTACGCACGTTCGTACAACAAATGGGCTCAAGTATCGCTGGTGGTGGATTCAGCGTTTACAATATATCTAGTATGTATCAGGCATCGCCTTTGACTGGCATAATGGAAGGATTCAAACAGCAGTGGCAAAATTTTGCTGGTAGAGGACTTGAGTCTTTAGGCAGTTGGGCTACTCATTTACCGGATAGATTAGCCGGAGGTGCAGCTAATCTGCTGGGGAGAGTACCAAGAGTTGGAGGAGTGCTGAAATACGCTATTGATGTGCCACGTAAATTTGTAGGTGCTACTATTGAAGCAACAAAATTTGCAACATCACCTAAAAATGACGTTGATAAACTTGAGGAAAAGATCTACAGGGCATTTGGAGTTGATAAGGAAGATATTACACACAGAAGGATCGGTAAATATTTAGATTATTATAAAGGATACGTAGGATCACATTTGGGCTATACAATAGAAGATGCTATGAAGTTTACTTGGGAGCATGGCCTTGATTCTATAGGAGTTAGCCGCCGTACAGGAGAAAAAGATGGTTATCCAAATAACTTACTTTTTAGAGCAAAATCGCATAGGCAAGATTTCTTGAATAAGCTTCATGATGACACCATAGGCCGTAAGAGAGAACCAGAAAAAGACAATCCTGATCAATCAAATAAGGTAGAACGAGAGTTAGGCACGGAACTAGTAAGAGATAACCATGATCAGCCACTAGAAGAAGGCGACCCTCTTCGACTACGAGGGGGAGGTCAGCCAGATAAGGTAGTACGAGAACTAAGCACAGAACAAGAAGACAAGCCTAATCAACTACAGCATGATCAGCCAACAGAAGAAGATAAGCCTGATCAATCAAATGAAGTGACACGAAATTTAGGCACGGAACCAAAAGGTTCAGATGAAATTGATGATTTTGGATCTGCTTTTGAAGGTATGGAAAAACGTGCTGAAAGAGAAGGCAGAAGAAATCAAGATAAAGTTTACAACCTCTCACCACTTTTTGAAATGAACACTCCAGAAGCTGTAGAAAAACGTGCTGAAAGAGCTAGAAGAAAAGAAGAAAGAGATCGAAAAGACGAAGTTTATAATCTTAAGCCTTTATTTAAAGAACCAAAAAATCCAGAAGAGTACGTTAAGGCACTTTTTGAAATGAATACCCAGGAAGCTATAAAAAAACGTGCTGAAAGAGAGGAAAAAAGAAATCGAGAAGACAGTAAAAGGAAATTACCGGAACCAATGAGGAAACCAGATGCAAAAGGAGATGAGAAGAGGATTGAAGATGAAGACTAATAAAAATTTCAAAGGCCTTGATTATTATAAATTGCAGCAAGACAAAGATGGCAACATAAAGTTAAATGACTACGACGACATTTTAAATGCGCGTAGGGCAAGGGTAGACTTGTTGCGGGATAACACATCACTTGACAAGGATGTCAATTTTGCTAAATTGAATAAAGCTTTGAGTGAGAAATTTGTAGATAATCATAGTTTATTGTCTGAATTTGATAAGGAAGACAAAGAGATTGTACAAGAAAGGATTAAGGTGTTTAGTATTTTAGAAAGTCTTGAAGACCTTAAAAGCGTGAAAAGTGAAGATCTGTTAGAGGTTAGCTTACTGCTGTCAGATCTTAGCTTCATAGAGAGAAATGTTGTACTAAATACCGATCAGAATTCTGATCTAGCAGGATTTAAAAACCTATTTATTGAAAAAAAAGCATCTGGTGAAGAGTATAGTGAAGAAGAATGTAGAGGCTTTCTTGATAATATAGATAAAATCAATACTATAATTAAGTTAGAGTTAGAAAGCAGAATTGAAGGGCTAAATCATGATGAAAAAAATGATCATGATGATTTACAAGATGAGATTGGTCAAGCAATTAATGCAGCAGGCAAATCAGAAAAAGATAACTGATGAGTCTTGTGTTTGTGTTTTTCTTACAAGCGACTCGATAGCTTCTCTCTATTAAACTGCTAAAGCCATATTGACATTAATCATATAGTATAAATAATTAATTATTTTGGAGCTTATTTAATATGCTACGCATCATTGCAGGCAAATATCGCGGAAGAAAAATAACTACAGGTAAGCATTTAGCTGCACGGCCAACTATGAGTATTGTCCGAGAAGCAATATTTAATATGCTTTCCTCAAGAAAACCTATTTATAACTTGAATGTACTTGATTTATTCTGTGGTAGTGGTTCTTTTTCATTTGAAGCGCTTTCTCGCGGCGCTAAACATGCATTTATGGTAGATTCAGATTATTACAATTTGCAATTGCCTAAAAAAACAGCAAAAGATTTTGGAATTACGGACAATGTTACGCTAATTTGCTGCAGTGCTAACTGCTTACCACAACCTATTTCAAAATGTGACATAGTTTTTATAGACCCACCTTACAATAGCAATCTAGTTGAATCAACGTTGAATGGACTAGCTCACTCAGGCTGGTTAAGTGATGATGCATTGATAATTCTAGAGATTAGGAAAAACGAAGATTTTGAGTGCAATAAAAACTTCAGTATAATCTTGGAACGCACCTACGGTATAGCGAGAATAATTTTTCTTTCTCTATTAACTTGAACTTGCATATACTTTTCATTGATGAGTTCCAGTTCTATTTTCGTCAAGTTTCCGGAGAAATTACTTATTCTGTACTGCCCTAGATCAAAATTTTTATTAAATTCAGAGTCTATTAAATATTCATGTGCTTCTTCAATAAATTTATTTTCTTTTTCTTCGTAACTGGTGTATTTTGTTGTACCATTATTATCCTCACGATAAACTAAATGTTCTTTATGATCAGCATGAATATTTTTATTTTCACAAACCTTTTCAGGATCGTGCTCAAGTACTTTTCTACCAACAATCAATAGCTTATAAGAAATTTCCTATGATTCCTTTTAAGCGAGTTTTGAATTTTTGAAATGTCATGACATTGTTGATACGGTTATCAAGAAACGATAAAGTATCCGCAAAATCTTCTGAATAATCATTGATAAAAAAAAGTATCGTACTTAAGTACACTCCAGCTAATATTGCTCTTTTTGTATAGTAGTTAAAATCTGTTGATTGGTCATGAATGCCATACCAAATCGCACTAATAGTTCTGTATAAAAGTTTACTAGAAAAATATGTATTTTTTGGTGATACGGAGAATGATAAAACATTTTTTAAAAGTTCTCTATAATTCGGTAGCTTAGCATAGTTTGAAAGGTATATTTGAATGGCTAACTTTACTCGCTCTCGCACTTTCATATCTTCTAAATTAGAATTCCTTAGTTCAGCTTCCATTGAGCTATTTAAGTCCTCTGCTATGTGCTCCAAAGCGCTATATATTCCATTCTGAAATTTGCAAAAGCTATTAGCTAGATTAAGGTCAGTGCACACCTTTAATAGGGTTTCATCGCTTATCCCTTCAAATGGAATAACCCTAATTAGCTTATCTATTATTAACTTTTGTTCCACGCAACATCATACTAAACAGCATGTGTGATTGTACCTGAGATTTTCAAACATTCTACAAAATGCTTCACCACGTTCCTCGAAATTTTTCCATTGATCAAAAGAAGCACACGCGGGAGAAAGTAATATTGTTACTTCTTCTGCGCTATTTAAGGCCTCTTCAAAAGCCAATCTGAATGCATCTTCTAGATTGCAACATTTAACATAATCTACTTTATTCTCCATAACATTTGCAAAAGCTTCGGTTGATTCTCCAATAAGAAAAGCTTTTCTAACCCTTGTAAAATGCTTGCTTAATGATTCTATTCCACCTTTTTTGCTTCTTCCACCAGCGATCCAATTTATGTTTTCATAAGATAAGATCGCCTTTTCGCTCGATTTTGCATTAGTTGCTTTGCTATCGTTCACGAAAAACACATTTCTTATTTTGCCAAGCAGTTCATTCCTATGCCTCAGTCCTGAAAAGGACTTGATTCCATTGATAAAAGTGTTGCTATCTACTCCAAGTACCTTACATACGGCATATGTGGCTGCTATGTTTTCTGCGTTGGATATTAGGTTTATTTTCACGTCGCTTACTGATAAGCTATGATTCTCTAGTTTTAACGAGATCTTCTGGATCCCAGTGCCCCTTTTGTCATCCAAGTAGCTGACACTGGGATCCAGATAATTTCGATCTATACCAGTAATCTGTTCACTATAATCAAGCAAATTGTTACCTGCCAATGATATTAGATCTCTTGCACCACCCTCTGTCATCTGAGTAGTTGGCAATGGTTTTTCTTTTCTGGATTCCAGCGTCACGCGCTGGAATGACATCGGGGAATATGTTACTGAGATTGGAATTTTGTCTCCAGTGAATTTGTTGAATATATCAGCAGTAATCTCATTGTCACATCCTATTACGGCAACCTCACTACCGTTTATCAGTTTTAATTTAGTTGCTATGTAGTTCTCCATACTTCCATGCCTATCTATGTGATCTGGTGTAATATTGAGCAGTGCTGAAATGTCCACGTTAATTTCATTCATCAACTCCAATTGAAAAGAGGAAAATTCAATTACATAAATTTCTGCATCTCTTTCTAGATCCAAAACAGGAACGCCTAAATTTCCACCAATAGCTACTTTTTTCCCTGCAGATTTTAATATGTGCCCTATTAGTGATGTAGTGGTTGATTTACCATTTGTTCCTGTGATGCCTATTACCTTCTGGTTCGTAGTTTTAGCTTCAAGAAATAGCTCAATGTCTGATTTTATTTTGCAATCAAATCTCCTTGCAAGTTTTACTATCCAATGTGGCTCTGTTGGCACTCCAGGGCTTAAAACCAATGCACTGATCTCATGCCAATTGTATTCCTTGGGATGAATAAAATTACATTTTTTATACATCATTTTTGCATTTGCTATTTGCTCTTCATGATCATCCCATGCATATATTCTTGCACCACTCTTTGTTAGAGCGTTAATGGCGGATAAACCAGTTTTACCAAGACCAAAAACCGCGACGTTTTGATTTTTGTATTTGTTTAGTTGCACTGCTAGATAACTTATGTGAACCATTTTATAAAGATATCGTACAAACTACAACAGACTTCTTGCATAGGTTACAACTGTCATTCAATAGAAACGAAAAAACTTACTTGACACCCTCCGCCAGTCCCCTTATCATGAAACTGAAGCTATTTATTTATCTTCTCTGTACAGATTAAATGACAAAAAAACTCACGTATCTGGCGTCTCATGTTTAATTTTTTGCACTATGTGCACCTTATGTCTTTATAAAATTTCTAGGTTTTTACCTAATATAAGCTAAAATGCGCTTATAAAGCATTTAAAACATAAAAAAACGCCAACTTAAAAAATGGATAGTGAATAATTAGCTACCCTAGGGTTTCTTTTGCCTTTTTTTCTGTTTAGTAAATTTCTTAATGTTTATAATTTAGATTAGTTGCGGCTTAAAAGCAACTGAATCGCGGTTATTAAACGTTTAGAATAAAAAAACGCCATACTTGAAAGTATAATGTAAGTAATTAGCCAACCACGGGGCTTCTTTTGCCTTTTTTTCATTTGGTAAATTTCTTAATATTTATGGCTAAACGACAATCGTCATCCCGCTGCTTGTTAGCGGGATCTCTTGTTAGCGGCTGAGATACCGCGAATGAATCGCGGTATGACGGTTCGCGGCGGTATGACGGTTCGCGACGGCGTGACGATAAGCTCGTTATCCCGCTGCTTGTTAGCGGCTAAGAGATACCGCGGCAGTATGACGGTTAAGTGGGGTGTCATCCCAGTGTCAGCTACTCGGATGACAGGAGAAGGAGGCTACTTGCATGACACCATTCTTTTTTCTGGATCCAAGTAATCAGGGCACTGGGATGACAAGAAGAGGGCACTGCCGTCATAAAGGAACCAGTGTCAGCTACTCGGATGACAACAAAGAGCTACTTGGATAACAAGAAATATAGGCACTGGAATTGCAAAGAGTTTGCAAATATTAGTTATTACCTGTAGGATATAGAGAAATTAGTAAGGATTTTAATAGGAATAATATGCCATCTGTTACTTTTATTTTACCTGATGGGAGTAAGAAAAGTTATGAAGCTGCAGAGGGAGAAACTCTGCTCAATTTAGCCCATAGAAGTGATCCAGATCTGCTTGAAGGTGCATGTGAAGGCTCTCTTGCTTGTTCTACATGCCACGTGATTGTTGATCCAAAATCTTATGATGCTGTAGAAACGCATAATCCCATATCTGATGAGGAAAATGATATGTTAGACCTAGCTTTCGGCTTAACAGAGACATCAAGACTTGGGTGCCAAATAAAAATCACAAAAGATATCGACGGCTTGTGTGTAACCATACCAAGGGGTACAAGAAATATATCATTGGATAAACAGGGGAGTGATTAGCTATGCGTAAGATTTTTATCTATATTATCATCTCTTTACTTTTGTTTATTCCTGTAGCGTATAGTGGTTTTTGGTATTTTTCTGCATGTAAGGTAAAAAATCTTTTAGCTGAAACAATACTATACATTAACGACGAAAAATTTGATATTTCACATGATTTTAGTGGATTTCCTTCTAACCTAATTTTTCGTGTGACAAACCCAAAATTTTCCAATGAGCAATTAACCATCTCATCTGATGCTTTATTGATAAAAAATAGATTGTTTGATAAATCAGTATATATCTACATACCAAGCAATGAAGTCAATATTGCTGTTCATGGTGATGAGAAAAAGAATATAAAATGCCACACAAACGATAGCAGCCACTTTGTTGTTAGACTAAACGATTTACCATCTTCATTGCGATTCAACAAAAATAGTACCGTGATAGACTATATAGATACACTTCGTTACGAAGATTATGGATTAAAATGTGATGTTTTAGAAAATCAGCAAAGTGTTATAACTGAAGTGAATGATAAAAGCAATTACATTCAATTTCACCTCGATAAAGAACCAAGTGGAAATACTAAACTAGGATTTGATTTTTATACTTATCGGTATAAAAATACTGCAAGTCCTGAAAGTTACCTTAGTATCGACACTAAATTTGATTACGAATTTGTAAACCACATCTCAGCTTCCAGAATTAATTTCAACATAGAGAAATTTTTAATTCAAAGTAATAATTTTTCTCTTGCTGCAGATGGTGGAGTGCGAAATTATAATTTGGTTACGTCTTCATTTAAAGACAAAATCAACGTGGCTATATCAAATTATAAAGAATTAATCTCGTTTATGATTGGTGACTCAAAAACTTCAGATGCGTTTGAAAAATTAATGTCTTCCTTATCAGAAAAAACAACTGATGATGGCATTCAATTTTCAATAAAGTACGATGATGATGTAGGGTCAAGCTTTATTGGAAAGTTATCCACCACTGATTTTATGAACCAGCTCAGTAAAATAACCCAATTAACCAAGGATGAGAGCAGTAGTTAGTTTACTTTTCATATTGATATTCCACTCAGGCGTAAACGCTTTTACTCTGGATAATAAACTCAGAGATAAAAGCATGGAAAAACGAGCAACCAGTTTATTTGAAATAATAAGGTGTCCAATATGTTCTGGCGAATCATTGTCTGAATCTGGATCTCAGATCGCGTATGATATGCGAGAAGCAATTCGTAAAAAAATCAATGATGGATACACAGATGAAGAGATAATCTCAGAGTTAAAAAATTCTTACGGCAATTCAATTATAATCGTACCGCCTATAAAATCTAGCACTTACATTTTGTGGTTTATTCCACTTACAACTCTGCTTATTGGGTGTTTTTTAATACAAAGATACATCAATACAACCACTTAAACCTTTTATATATAGCTAAAGTGACTTAGGTTCTCTAATTGCACATAAGTCAACAATAATTTTCACACAAATCAAAACAGCATATCTTCTCCATAATCCTTGGTAATTTTACATAAGTTAAAAGTAGCATATGGTTCTCTCCGCGGTCTGAGATGACAATAAATTTGTCAAGCCGCATTATACTTGTTAGGCGGAAGTGGACGGCAACATATTTACCACGAAGTCTAACTAAGTTCTTGCTTGTCCCTTCCATCGGCATTGCTATCTTTATTTTCAATAAAATTATTGTCCTATGCTCTTTTGATGTTTATTGATAATAAAATTCTGTTTTATCAACCAACATCCTATGCATAATTACAGCTAATTTTCTTGCTACTGCTACAATTGCTTTTTTCATTCCTTTTTTCTTCGCAACCCCAGTTTTTTAATTTAAATGTCCTCTTGGTAACTGTAAGCATTGTTTGTGCAGCTTCATATAACATACTTCTACATTCCGCTGGTCCCATCTTTGATATGCTGCCATGCCGATCAACTTCTCCAGAAGAATATTGCCTTGGTGTCAACCCTATATACCCCAGTTGCGGATTAGCCAACGAAGTAAAGCTTAGAAATGCAGCGGCTGTATGGAATATGAAACAAGCGTAGAAAAAATGTGTACCAAAAAATTTATCGGTGATCTGTGGCGAGTATGCTCAATCTCAAATTTGTTTTTCAGAGAGCCAAAAACTGTCTCAATAATCGATCTTTTTCTTAACAAAATCTTCTCATTTAGCGCCATTAATGAGTTTTTCATACCCTTTTTTATACTGGTTACAAGCTTTAACCCTCTATCGAATAATTCGTGAAAAAGATCTTTTTTGATATATCCTTTATCTCTAAACAATAATCCAGTCAATTTCTGAGTTAAATTTGGCACAGGTATCAACGTTGCCTTTTGTCACCGTAACCCCTTGAATTTCGCCAGTTTCGTTGATTACTAGATGTACCGAAAAACCACCCATAAGTAGTCTTTCCAATCTTTGCCAACCCTTTGAAAACTTTGTTTCTCGAGGTCCTTTTTGGATGGCAAACAGCGATAGATTATGTACGAAATCCCTGTCACTTTTGACTGTTCGCAAAACCATTGCATTAAGAGCGCTAAATACCATAAAACCCGCGATTTTAACCTGATAAACCTACTATAGGATGGCAATTTTGGAAACGCTGATTCGTATAATAATTTCAAATAATGCACATAGAAAATTTTAAAATTGTCGCACTTGATATAGCAATATTATGGTAAAAATCTCTGAATGCGTAATCTCTGGCGTCCTGGTTGGTTTTTTGCCACTTGGTAGAAGTTTTTCTGCAAAATTTTCATCGACTGTATTGCAAAAATCATCGACTATACAAAAGATTTCTGTTACTTTTTCTTTCATTGGTAACCTCCTATTTTAGGAATGAATATCAAATACCTCGGAGTTTACCCTATTTCCTTACCTTTTCTATTTTTTCTAATTTACAACTGGGGTTAGCAGTGTTGTGAGAATGGTTGAAAGCGCAAAAGAAAACCTCTCGGAAGTTAAAAATATACTGGTCGATGCAGGTTATACAGGAGAAAATTTTGCAACTAAAATAAAAACGATTATTGGAGCAACTGTAGAAGTAATAAAACGAAGTGAATTACATTCCTTTGCTGTATTGCCACAAAGATGGGTTGTAGAGCGATCTTTCGCTTGGTTAGAAAAATGCAGACGATTGTGGAAAAATTGCGAGCGAAAACTTAACACTAGCCTACAAATGGTCGTTCTTTCCTTCATTTCTCTTCTATTGAGAAGATTTTAAACAGGTTCTAAATCTTTATTTTAAAAATGTCATATTGACCACCGGTACCTGAAAATACTATTCCAATTGATCAGAGCTATCCATTTCCTTAATTTTTGTAACGTTGTCATAGGAGTACTATAACTTTAGTATCAACTATGTTTTATTGTTTTTGCATCTAAAAAAATTTAGCTTATTCAAGCAGCATTTTGCCTTTTTTTGGATGTAGGAATTTTTTAGGAATTGTCTTCTTGAATTCTATGGTATTTTGTTTAACATTGAAACAAGATTCCAGTGTCAGCTACTTGCATGACATTGTTGGTTAATGTTTTATGGCTTTACGATAGCTATACAACTTATCTTAAAAGCAATATAGTGTTTACTATACAATGAATCAAAGATAGTAAGTAAAGTCTATGAAATTTCAAATCGCTACACATTTTCAACCGGCTGGGGATCAACCACAGGCAATCGATAGCTTAATTGCAGGGCTAAATAGCAATAAAAGAGATCAGGTTTTGCTTGGAGTTACTGGTTCTGGGAAAACTTTTACTATGGCAAATGTTATTGCAAGGACAAACAGGCCTGCATTAATTATGGCACACAATAAAACTTTAGCAGCACAGCTTTATGAGGAAATGAAAGGATTGTTTCCCCATAATGCTGTTGAATACTTCATTTCTTATTATGATTATTATCAACCTGAAGCCTATTTACCACAAACTGATACTTATATCGAAAAAGATTCTGCAATTAACGAAAGAATTGAGAGGCTGCGTTATTCCACCGTCTGCTCCCTTTTGGAGCGCAGGGATACGATCGTAGTTGCCAGTGTTTCCTGCATATACGGTCTTGGTTCGCCTGAGAGCTACCGCAGCATGATCATACCGCTTAGTGTTGGAAATAAAATTCGTATTAATGATTTCCTGAGCAACTTAACTGATCTTCAATACAAGCGCTCTGATGCCAGGTTTGAGAGAGGATATTTCAGAGTGCGCGGCGATATTGTTGATATATTTCCTTCCCATTATGAAAATAAAGCTTGGCGTTTATCGTTATTTGGCGATGAAATAGAAGAAATTTCTGAAGTTGATGCTATAACGGGCAATGTTACCAAAGGCGTAAATAAAATCACCATTTTTCCAAATAGCTATTACATAACCCCGCGTGAGGCTTTGTTGCAGGCAATTGAACTAGTCAAAAAAGAGCTGCATGAACGCTTGGATTATTACTACTCGCAAAACAAGATTGTTGAAGCAAAGCGCCTCGAGCAACGCACTAATTTTGATATCGAAATGATGAGAACAACAGGAATATGTAAAGGTATTGAAAATTATTCGCGTTATCTCTATGGAATGGAAGCTGGGGATCCACCACCTACTTTGTTTGAATATTTACCCAAAGACGTAATTTTATTTGTTGATGAGAGTCATGTCACCGTTCCTCAGGTTGGTGCGATGTACAGTGGTAATGAGGCGCGTAAAAAGAAATTGATCGACTATGGCTTCAGGCTCCCTTCCGCTTTTGATAATCGTCCATTAAAATTTGAAGAGTGGGAGGGAGTTAGGCCGCAGACTGTTTACATTTCAGCCACTCCAGGAAAGTATGAGTTGGCAAAGACCAATAATGTATTTATAGAGCAAGTTATCCGTCCAACAGGGCTTACAGACCCAATCTGCATTGTAAAACCAATAGAGAGTCAAATTGATGATGTAATTCATGAGGCACAAGTGACAATAGGGAAGGGATTTTGTGTTTTAATCACTACATTGACGAAAAAAATGGCTGAAAATTTAGCTGAATATATGAGTGAATTGAATATGAAAGTGAGTTATTTGCATTCTGATATTGCTGCGCTGGAGAGAATAGAAATTATATACAAATTGAGATCTAAAGAAATCGATGTTTTAGTAGGTGTTAACTTGCTGAGGGAAGGTCTTGATATTCCAGAGTGTGGGTTGGTTGCAATTTTGGATGCTGATAAAGAAGGATTTTTGCGATCAGAAACTTCATTAATTCAAACGATCGGTCGTGCTGCGCGTAATGCTGAAGGTAGAGTAATTTTGTATGCAGATAAAATCACTGGTTCTCTGGACCGTGCATTAAGAGAGACCGAAAGAAGAAGAAAAAAACAAGAAGAACATAATATATTGCACAATATTGTCCCAAAGACTATAATAAAACCTATATCAAACACCTTACAGGAGAGGGCAATAGCAGAACCGAAAGTAAATACTAATAAGGATGATTTGAGAAAGCAAATGATAGAGCATGCTAAAAATTTGGAGTTTGAAGAAGCAGCAAGAATAAAAAAATTATTGTAAGGTTAAGTAATATATGATGCTATGGGCATAGTATAAAAATGTAAATAATTTTATTGATATCTTTATATTAATACTTTTTAAATATTTAGTACGGTGCAATATCTGCAATGGATGAGAAAAACTAACACCAGTGCTCTCAGGGTCAGCTAATAAAACGCTTGGGTGGCTGAGAGCAGTGGATTAGGTACAAACCGCTTGAGAAATTTCTTTTTTCAAGCATGTCTCGATCTCAGGAGAATCTATCTTAGAACTTGTAAGATAGTTATCACTAACTTTTTGATTACTAAAGAACTCCTGAAATAAGCGTACTACCTCCTCAGAAGAACTTGATTGTGCTTGCTCCTTCTCCTCAGAAGGAAGAACTGAGCACACTTGCTCTACTTCCCCAGGAGGAGAAAGAAGCAAACGCACCTCCCTCTTATCAACATAAAGTAGGTATAGTAACTTCTCGTACTCAGGGAGAAAAAGTTCGGAATCTAGCTTCTTCTTCATCTTAGAAGAAAGAGCTTTGTATAGTTTCTCTCTCTGATCAGAATCAAGATGTTGTTGCAACTTTAGTCCACCCGACACATCTTTATGCGTAGGAGAAGCCGGGTTTTTTAATAGATTGTGAACAACACTTAATAATTTACTAAATATATTTTCAAGTTTATCAACTATTAACGGTGTCTGCTGAAGTGAATCACTAAACTCTTCAATAAGCGACGGTGACTGTCCCCGCTCAAGCGACCCTAAACCACTATCTACAGAAATTTTAGAACTACGGTCCCCGGGCATGTTTAGTTTGCCTACGGTACCTTGTGACGGGAGTTCTGTAATACTATCATTTAATTCAGTAGGCTTGTTTTCGGTATGTACTTCAGTAACAGGAGTCACTTTTGAGGGTGAATTACTTTTTACTTTTCTTTCTGATGAAGTAGCTGTTTTTTTACTTGAAAGCTCATGAGTTGAACGCGTCGAGTCAAGTTTTTTGCCATTTTGCTGAAAATATAGGAACCACTTTTCTAGCTCTAATATAAACAACTTCTCTAGCTCTGGCATAATAGATTTTTTTGATAAAGTACTACTACCTGAAAACGAATTACTTTCTGACCCTTTCCGGCTACTCGGAGATTCACTCTGTGGCTTTGCTTCAGAACACTCATCACTACTTTTTCGATCACTTTCATCAGTAACTTGCTGTTTTTCAGGTTCCTCATTACAAATGTTCTCCGTATCTTTTAGAGAATCTTCAGAATTTAAGAATGTTGAACTATCCCATGCTCTAAGAGAAGGAATCGATGATGATCTTTTCTGATCCTGAATATTAGCCTCTGTTAGCGTACCTTCACCAGCACCTAAAGATAGCTGTGATTGATCACCAGTGGATTGACTTAGATCTATTTCCCCGGAAGATAGCTGTGATTGATCACCAGTGGATTGACTTGAATCTATTTTCCCCGGCACCAACTGAAACAGCCCCCCTTTTCCTCCCTCTCTTTCCGATCCTTGCCTGGGAGGCCTCTCTAACCCTTTACCACGACTTCGCTTGGGACACCCCCGTGTCTGTGATGCTTCAGCTAATAGCGTTCGAGGAAGCTCAGGGTCAATGGCCAGTTCATGGTCTTTGTTGATTACAGAGCTTTCCATGATTTTATTCAGCACACAATAAGAAATGTCTTGATTAGCAAAATCTATTCCGTATATTCCTCTCCTGCCAAATACTGGTAGATGTTTTGGTGAAATACAATCTTCAACATTATTTAACACGGTCATACCAAATACTTTATTAATATCATCCGCTTGTTCCTTGCTTAAAATTTTATAATATATAATATTATCAATAATTTCCTTAGCAGCAGGTATAAGAACTGAATTTTCACCACTGCCTGTATAAGAAACATGAAGTACAGAATTAATTGGTATACCTACTGTACGAGACAAATCAATCACTGGAAACTTTAGACTCTCAACAGTTTCATCCTCAGCACTTGTAACCTCAAAATCACGACATTCCAAAGATGCTTTGTGTTTTACTATGTCCTTAATGAACTTAGCCTTATTAAAGATGCTCCCCTTTATATACACACAATTGTCCTTGATTTTCAAAAAATCATTAGTGCTTTTAGGACCATTTTTATAATTTTTTATCCTTGACGAGAATGACTCTACAAAATAATCTTGTAACTTTTTATCATAGAAACGCATACAATATAGATAAGATTTCCTGTCAAAACGTACATCATATACGCGCCCTTCCATACATCTCTCACCAAATTCGTTTCCCATATCCTCTTTTGCATCTTTTGCAAGCCCATGGGCTAGCAAACATTTTAGATTAAAAACTACACCTTTGTCTATTGGCACTGAAAACTTATATCCCTCCTTATCTTTAGTTAACTGCCTTTCATTAAGGTTAAAAGGAAAAAACTGTGTATTAAAAGACATATTAGCACCACTTTCACTCCCACAAAATGTTTCTACTATGCTTTTCTTTATATTGTGCAAGTACTTCATGCATTGACCAACATCCATATTTTTATCAAATGAGATAACAATACGATCTTCCTTCTTAAGAAAAGTTTGATCTGTGCTTTGTACGATAAGATTAGTAATAGCAACCTCATTATGACAAAGAATAATGTTAAATGCTCTTACTAATTCTTGATTCATTATATTAGGCATAATACCCCTCCCTATTCAAATTACCATAAATTTACTGTTACTTACCACTTCTGCCACTACCTTGACCACTAGATTGATTTTGCTTCCTTCTCTCCTCCTCACGCTTAATTCTCTCTGTAAAGTCATCAACTCTCCTTGGATCTATAGCATCCGCTCTAATTCTTCCTCCTCCTGGTGCAGTATTATCGCCATATTTTCGTTTTTCATAACCTGAACCTTTATTACTATCCATATTATCCCCCAGTAAAAATATTATGTAACTAATATACTAAAAATAAAATTAAGTGCAAGCACTTTTTTATATTTTTTTTTAAAAAATTTTATTCACTCTTTTTCATAAAACCCAAATTTCAAGATTCCAGCGTCACACGCTGGAATGACAAGTCATTGGCAACCCTAAGTTCCCTACGTCATACCGCGATTCATTCGCGGTATCTCAAGCATAGATTCCGCTAACACGTAGCGGAATGACGAACTGTCGACATCTATCTATATGCCCCTGGATTCCAGCGTCACGCGCTGGAATGACACCTGTATTTCTCTTTGCCATCAATCCCTACTCTTTAATGTCATACCAGTACCTCTTTTTCTTGTCATCCCAGTGTCCAGACACTGGGATCCAGTCTTTTTTGTCATCTAAAGCTAACACTAGCTATCCCCTCGATGGTGCTTTTTCTGGTGCCTTTCCTATTGAATCCACATGATTATTAACTTTTACATCATCAATCAATCTTTTTGGTGGTTGAGCAGTACTAGCATTAGACTTTCCATTAGAAGCTTGCTCTTGCCAATCACCAATTGGATAATTGTGTGCAGGAAAGCTATCCCGATTGATTTTTCTTGATTTCTTGCTACTAGTTCTAGAACCTGCACTCTGTACTTTTTCTGGCACCTCCTCCCTAGGCTTCTCCGGAACTTTCTGTGGACACACCTCTTTCTTCGGTTCCTCCGGCTTCGCTTTTTTCTCTTCTTCTACTTTTGGTTTTATTTCCTCGCGGTTCTCATTGTTTATAACCTCTTTAAATATAGAAGGCATTATAGGCTTTGGTAAAAGATCAAGTTCTGGTTTGCTCAGAACAACCGGTCTTACAAATCCTGGTGAAATTTCAAAAAGGAAAACTGGCACTTTAGGTTTTTCTCTTTCATCCACTTTCATTTCTACGTTTTCGCAAACTTCTTTATTTTCTTCCTTTAATGATGTTTTTTCTGCTTTTTTATCTTCTTTTTCTGTAGATGCCTCTACCGCAGCCGCCAACTCAACTCCAAACATCTCTGCGAACATTGTAACAATCCATCCGACAACGGCCATTTGTAACCTGAGTTTCAGATCTTGCAATGCAGTTAATCTTTCTAACGCCCTTGCAAACTCTTCTTCTGATAACTCACCACTGCCTAATTTCTCCTGCAATTCTTTTATCTCTTTGTCCAAGCTCTGATTGAAACTTAAATCGCGTGCAAAAATCTTCTTGATTAACTCCTTAAGCTTATCACGCAAAAACTTCATTATCGCAGCAATCAGGTTTTTTTCTTTCTTCTCCTTGAGCATTTGGTAGATTTTCGGATCATCTACATCTACTTCAAAAAGGTTGAAGAGAGATTCAAAGAAATTCCAGAAATCTCCGAGTACTCTTCCTTTTTCACCAGTGAAGTAATTCTCATCATCACCTTCTCCGATATGTAGCTCTGCTTGAGATGATATTTCATCGATACAACTAGAAGCCTGACGCTCACACTCGAGCCTTCTGAGCAAATCTTGTCTGGTGAGCTCCTCTATGGCTGCTTTTAGTTCATTTAACTTCTGCTCTGCAGAGAAATCTTGCTCCCTGAGTTTTCCTTGGAAGATCGAGCTACCGTTTCCGTTATTATCTGAAAAATTTTCCATTATTTTTGCCTCCTCAATAAAATTACTGCCTCTGTTGTTACCTGAAAAGCTTTCCACCATTTTTACTCCCTTCATAAAACTTAATAATTTAATTCTACAGTACTAAATATTTAAGAAGTATTAATGTAAAGATGTCAATAAAATTATTTATATCTTTACACTATATTATATCATACGCCATTTAACCTTTCAATAATATTTTTTATTCTTGCTGTTTTTTCAAACTCTAGCATGCGCTTTTCTTAAATTATCCTTATTAATATTTGCTTTTGCCTCTATCACCACTTTTTCTTGTAAAGTATTTGATATAGATTTTATTATACTCTTTGGCATAACATTTGCAACATACTTTATCTATAAATGGAAATTATTATACTTGCAGCTAGACACAATTTGAAATAATTTACACTATAAAGTTAAGGAACGAGATCCCAGTGTCACGCACTGGGATGACAGCAGTCCTACGTCATACCGCGATTCATTCGCGGTATAGATTCCGCTAACAAGTAGCGGAATGACGAATTTTTGTTTTTCAAATTATCGTAAGTCACTTTAGCTATATCAGAGCAATAGAGGCAGTGCGTAGAGGAGCTCACCAGACAAGATTTGCTCAGGAGGCTCGAGTGTGAGCGTCAGGCTTCTAGTTGTATCGATGAAATATCATCTCAAGCAGAGCTACATATCGGAGAAGGTGATGATGAGGATTACTTCACTGGTGAAAAAGGAAGAGTACTCGGAGATTTCTGGAATTTCTTTGAATCTCTCCTCAACCTTTTTGAAGTAGATGTAGATGATCCGAAAATCTACCAAATGCTCAAGGAGAAGAAAGAAAAAAATTGGCTTCTTTCGATAATTAAGTTTTTGCGTGATAAGCTTAAGGAGTTAATCAAGAAGATTTTTGCACGCGATTTAAGTTTCAATCAGAGCTTGGACAAAGAGATAAAAGAATTGCAGGAAAAATTAGGCAGTGGTGAGTTATCAGAAGAAGAGTTTGCAAGGGCGTTAGAAAGATTAACTGCATTGCAAGATCTAACGCCTACGACAATGTTACAAAAAATAATATAGAGTTCAAAAGCGTGATTTCTAGGGAGTTTCTGCGCTCAAAGGCAAATTGAAAGCTTGAACCTAGAAGCTATACGAAAAGTCTGGTTGGTAGAAGTCATAGCCCTTGCGATTGAGTGTCATTTCTATAACTTCCCCGTACGAACTTACATTACCCACAAATATGAACGTTTGTTGCATAGCTCTTAATGGTATAACTTTTGCTTGAAATAACTGTTTATATGGTGCAACTTACAGCTTTTAGTTGCTAAAATTATAACTCTTAATTTAATAATTTTAATCTAATAATCTTTCAAGTTAATAAAATTATTTGAGTAAATACAATACCATGTCTTTATTTGTGGGTAATAGTAAGATTTTTAATGTTGACATAAAATTAGTTGCCAAGAATACTATAATAGAGTAGATGTGAGTTTTAAAATTTTGCAAAAATTTACAGCAAAAAAGTTGGAAGCAGAACCCTTTTTAACTCATCTTTTTGAGACTTTTGACAATGTTTTAGAACTGAAGAAGGAAAGGTGTATTTTTTTATTGACTTACCTGTGTACTATGGTAACCACTAAAGAATTAGTGAGTAATGGTTATAAAATATGGTTGAGGTAGCAAGATCAAATGAAAATCCACTTAACATTTTAGGTCAGCAAAAAAGCGACAGCAATATTCAAGATATAACGTCTCCTTCAGGAGCAGAAGCTGACCCAAATATACAGAACCAAGATGAAAAATTAGGTGACATTTTAGATCAGTTAGAAAGCAATAGAGGTCTATTAGATAATCTCAATGATATTCAACGTATAATGTCTCTTCTACAAGAAGGAGCTGATCGAGATACACAAAACCGATATGGAAAAACTCTGTCATATTACTTAGATGAAAAATTATCTGACATTTTAGAAAGCAATAGAGCTCCATTAAATAATATTCGACATATAATTCTTCTTCTAGAAGCAGGAGCTAATCCAAATGTACAAAACCGAGAAGATGGAAAAACTCTGTTACATTACGTTGCTGAATGTAACGATACTAGCGGTATAAGGTTTCTTTTAGAAGTAATAAAAGCTAATCCAAATGTGCAAGATCAAAGTGGAAAGACTCCGTTACATTATGCTGCTAAAAATAACTGCCTTCAAGCTAGAGAACTTCTTTTAGGAGCGGGTGCTAATCCAAATGTGCAAGGTCAAAGTGGAAAGACTCCACCATCTGAATATGCTACTGAAGATGAGTGCCGTCAAGCTATTGAGGATTCGAGCCATAGTTTAGATGATTCTCATGAAAATAAAGGGAATCCGGCAACACCTGATAGTTCGGTAGGTGAAAGAAACGATTGTTCAAATAGCTCTGGTGATGATAGTCAGGCAAAGCCTGCTGAATTGAGTGATTGTAATGCAAAAAAGGATCAGGGCCATGGTTCAGATGATTCTCGTGGAAATGAAGAGAATCCGGCAAAGAGCCCTAACAACGACAACCGGATTTTTAAAGATCAACAGAAAAGCTCAGAGTTGCTAGAAGTTAGTAGTTCGTCAGAGAGTGAGGACTCAGAAGACAGTTCGGACTATGATAATATTGATCATTATGATACAAGTTGTGGTACACGCCACAGTCATTTAAGATATGATGGAAACATAAACGTAATACGAAAAAAAGATTCTTTTTCTTTAGCTAAAATAAAACTGAATAAAGTAGAAAGAGAAAAGTATGACAGTATTTGGCAAAAAATATACGAGATTCATGGTGATCTAGATAAAACTTGCGATAAAGATGAAGATTATTATAAAAAATGTGAAGAAGAATTTGATGAAGTTATACGCCAAGCGCTGGATCAAGGAGTAATGTTCACTTTTCCATATAAAAACTACGAATCCTTTGTGGACCTTATGATTAGTACATTGCGAAAACTATTTTTGTCATATGATACTACTCGGATTCCTGAATTCATAGAACGGACAAAGATGTCACATATAATATCAGGAGGTGCAACTTTAAATGAATTCACTCAAAACGAGCATGATGATTTTGTAAATATAATTTGCAAGGATGAAGATATTTTAAGCAAAAGGGATAAAAATATTTCAAGACTTAATAATTTAGCGTATGAAAGTATTGTAAACAAAAATAATAAGCAAACTCATGAGTATGACTTTAAAGCAGAAATAGATAACGGACACTTTTGTATAGAATATCCACAAGATAGTATTATTGAACCTGTGAAAATCTTTAACAAAGCTGAAGCTTTAAAAGATAAAGATTTAAATTTAAAAGTCGGCATACTTCAAATTGGGGAGAGTATAGTAAGAGTTGAAAGCGTAGGCGGAAAAAGAAATTATAAAGATATCTTAGAAGGTAGCATTGAAATGTCTTTTACCACTGAGGTAGGAGAGATTAGTATTTATCTGAGTCCTAGTAAGAAAGGTGGTAATAAAATAGAAGTAGAAATTGATGAGAAGAGCGAAGCAAGGCTTAACAAGTTAAAAGCTGAGAAGAAAAGTTTAGGAGAAAACTGTCTTTTGGGAGGAAAAAGTGTTCTGGAAGCTATAGAAGCTAAAGGTTTAAAAAAAAATGGTAATGTACCTACAGAGACAACCGAGACTATTAAGGATGATCTATCTACTAATCTTACGCAAGTTCGTTTGCAGCAGAATAGAGAAGTAGCTTTAGGGGGTTAAGTTATTCAGGTAAGATTTTAAGAAATTAGTTATAGCGGTATGGCTCAATGATTTTGAGTATGAGATTTTAATGTTCCCAGAAGCCCGTTATGACGATCAAGTGGATAGTACCGTGCAATATCTGCAATGGACAAGAAAAATTAACACCAGTGCTTTCAGGGTCAGAGACTTTGGCTCCAACCCTAATAAAACACTTGGGTGGCTGAGAGCAGTGAAATTAATAAGCCTAACACTTACCTATTTGATAAGAGGAACTACTCAAACTTAACGACTCCAGCCTTGAAAGTGGTAAAGAATCTCTTTTCGGAGATTTTCTTGGATTGCCTCCATCTTCAGGCGATGGAGACTTACGTTTTGGCGATTTTCTTCCAGTATTCTCACAATCCATAGACTCATAACCACTACTTGTTGTTGCCTCAGCTTTAGAGCTTACGTTTTCAGCATCAGTTACGAACCCGGAAGAGTAACCGCTGTCTTTATTATCTTCGGATTTCATCTTTTCAGCTTTTGACGTACCTTTAGCAGGCCATCGCTCTTCCCTAAACGACTTTACTTCCGAAGCATCATAATTACGGTCAATCCAGTGTCCACCTTCGCCTTTTGTAATTGAAATATATTCTAATGCGCTTTCATCGGGATAACAGGTTTCAATTGCTGCTTTAGGGGATAACCCATGTTCTCGCACCTGAAAATTTACCCATTTGTCCTTTTTAGATTTCACTGCCTTTTTGACGATGTTAATGTCGATATCTTTTATTTCTACTTTTCCCTCATGCTCCTGACTAAAAAGTTCTTTTAAGTTAAGTAAGGCACCACGACTTATATTAGCAACAACTGTTGTTTCTTGGTTTTTCTCACAATTAGAAAGAAATTTAAATGGAAACTCATTGAGATCATAGGCCTCTTTCTTATTGACACAATACTCTTCTTTCGTTTTATCTATTACCTCCTGTAAATATTCTTTTACATCAACACTATCATCAATTAAACTAGCAATCTTCCCATTTTTTACAATAAAGTTAGTATGAGGAGGATCCACAGCATAATTATTTAAGTTAAACCAATAAAGCAATGCTTTAGACAACTTTTCTTCTTCCTCGGTAAGAGGTTTATCACCGGACTCCCCCTTTCCAGCTACTGATGTATCTCTAAACCGTCGTAATTGCTCTCTGAGCAACAATTTTACTTCACAAGTGTCACGACTACGGTCAAGCACGTATTCACCTTCTTCAAATGCAATTGGAATTATTTTCATTGCTTCTTCATCAGGAAAACAATCCTGACATGCTTCTTCAAGAGAATCTTTATTCAATAGCTGGCGATCTACCCATTCGTCCTTTTCACGTTTCTCTACCTTTTTGACGGCACTAATGTCAATAGCATCTACGTTTTTCCCAAACTTCTGACTAAAAAGGATTTTTAAGTTAGATAAAGCACCACTACTTATATTAGCAACAACTGTTTTTCCTTGTTTTTCTTCACAATTAAGTTTAAATGGAAACTCATCCAGATCGTAAAGTTCTCTTGCTTCTTTCTTAGTTTCATAATACTTTTTTATTATAGAAGCTTTTACCTTCTGTAAATATTTCTCTCTATCAACATTATCATGGAGTAAACTAACAATTTTCCCATCTTTTGCAAAAAAGTTAGTATAAACATCACCAAAAGTATAATTCGTTAAGTTGAATGTATAAAGCAATGCTTCAATCAACTCTTTTTCTTTATTATTAAGTTTATTCGAGGGTGGAAGCTCATTACTAATTTTACATCCAGATGACGAAGATTCATTAACCATAAAAGAACTCACCTGTGAAGGTTTTTGCCAAAATGAACAACTAGGTCCTGGTTCAGTAAGCTGCTGTGACGGCATCCACTGATTTCCTGACGTGCTTTGTGATGACAAAAAGCCTATTGGCTGACTAGTCCATGCTGATCCACTTTCACTAGCACCTTTCCATGATGAAGGTCTACTCGGTTGCCATAACGAGGGTTCTGCACTTGAAGCCGGTAATGGCCAAGCGCCCATTGGCTGAGCCCAAGCACTAGTCCCTGCTTGCACATTTTGAGCAGCACCTACACATTCCGATGAATGTGGATTAGTCACAGAAGAACTCAGATGTGACCGTGGCAGGAACTCTCTACTCGTTCCAGGAACATCCAACTGATTTACCGGAAGCAACACAGGGAACTTTTCCGACTCTCGCCTGGGAGAATCCTTTAATACTCCATCCTGACTCCGCGTGGGAAACTCCTGTGTCGGTGATGACAATTCAGTTAAGCCAGAACTTGGACCACCACTTGAAGAACCAGAATCCTTAGGTTTCGGAGGTGACTCACCAATACCACTATCTATGCTTCTTCTTTGGTTGGGCGGTGTTCTTAGTCCACTCGGGCCTGCATGTGTAGGAGAATTGAGTGGAGAATTTACTGTTGAAGAGGATCGACTCGAGCCACGTCTCTTAAAATTCTCAAGATCAACTGCAAATTCAAAACGTCCGTTTATTTGATTATATGCAATTGGAGACTGCATGATTATAGGAAGTAGAAGAGCAATCTGTTTATTAGAGAAAGCATAAACTGGTTCTTTACAATCAGCAAATTGTAGATTTGCAGTTTTGCCTCTAATATCACTTATAAAATTACTATTTATAAAACCATTAGGTATTTCTTTATTAAATACTCTATTAATTTTCCCTGCATCATTAAAACTTAAAGATTTCAACTGACCATTCTCTTCTATGAAAGGTATAAGGGCAAAACTATGCCCATTCTTTATTTTCTTTTCGTCTGTAAAATCATCATAATCATACCCGTCAACAAACTTTCCTGTCGCTTCAAGAATTAGTTCACTAAGAACATTTTTACAATTTTCGACTTTAAACTCTACGCTGCCTGGAGTTCTAAAATCAAGCGCTACTCGCCCTTTAACATATCCTGTTACACTCTTGATTACTTTATCACTCACATTTTTAATGTATAACATACCATCTTTATTATCATAAAAGTCTGAACTCTTAAGGCCACAATTTTCTAACCTTGAGTTAAATTCACTGATATAAAGACTCTTAAACAGCTCAAAAATCCTCGGAAAATACCTTTTTTCGAGGTACTCGTTGTTAAAAGCTATACAGTATAGATAAGGACTACCTATTGCTCCTGTTTGAACAGTTCCTCTTATCCATTCATATGCTTCTTTCTTAGTTATCTTTACTTCTTCTTGTAGACGTGCAGCCACTTTCACTCCCACAAAACTTTTAAACTCATTAGCAAAATGAATCTCCAAGTTATGAATTACTGCAGGATCCATAGAATCTGCAAGCTTCACTTTCACTATGCCATTACCTAAATCCTCTTTATCAGGATTAGCACCTAGAACAAATGGGAAACAGTTTAAGTTATAATATCTACTTGCTACCTCTTTAGTACCATAGTGTTGCTTTATTATCTCCTCTCCTATTTCTCGCAGATATTCTTTTGTATTAGTACCACTAGCAAATAAACCAACAATCTTTTTACCTTCTACAGTAAAATTAGTATTGACCTTATCAATACCATAATTATTTAAGTTAAATGCGTTAACTAGCTCTTTTGTAGAATTACCCATAACTACCCCTACTAAAATTGTGATGAAACAACATTACTTACTTTTACCTTTACTACTGCCAGCACTAGTAGAACTACTACTCTCCATTTGCGAGCTAGGCTTGCTACTTTCACGTCTCTGTCTTTCACGTGCCTCAAGCATCACTGGATTAGAACCGCTATACTTTTCATACCTGCTGCTTGGAGTAAACCCTTTATCGCTATCTTTTTTATCATTATTACTATGCATATTGCCCCTAAGTAAAAATATTATGTAACTAATATACTAAAAATAAATTGTAGTGCAAGCACTTTTTTTATATTTTTTAGCATAAAATTTTATTCATTCTTTATTCATAAAACTTAAGTTTTCTAGATTCCGCTAACACGTAGCGGAATGACGAACTGTCGACACCTATCTCTATGCCCCTGGATTCCAGTGTCACGCACTGGAATGACAAGGTTATGGGTGTCATCCAGTACTGGGATCCAGTCTTTTTTGTCATCTAAGTACTAGCTATCCCCTCTATGGTGTCTTTCCTACTGACTGACCTTCTACACATTTCTCAACTTTGACATCATTAGTCAATCCTTTTGGTGGTTGAACATTACTTACAGAACCTTCATTCTCAGCACCTTTCCAAACACCTATTTTAAAATTGGCAAGTTCTTTTGCAAGTTCGGTGCAAAGGTTATCCGCTTCTTTCTTATTAACACTATTAACATTACCATTCAGACGACTTTCTGCACAACTAGCAGACTCGTTTTTCTTCCCATTATCAAGCTTGTTTCCTTGTACATTAGTGACCAGCGTGATTCCTCTTCCATTAACACTAGTATTCGTATCCCTTTCTTTGAAAGCAATATTCTCTTCTAGACCTTCAGAATCAAATTTTATTCCACTCACCACGGGCTTCTTCTCCGGAACTTTCTGTGGACACACAGCTACCTCCGGCTTCGCTTTTTTCTCTTCTTCCACTTTTGGTTTTATCTCGCGGATCTCCTCCTTTATAACCTCTTTAAGCATTAGTTCTTTCATAGATTTTTGTAAAAGATCTAGTTCTGGTTTTCTCAGAGGAGTTGACCTTACAGATCCAGATGAAGCGTCAAAAAGGGAAACTGGCACTTTAGGCTTTTCTCTTTCATCTACCTTGATTTCTATATCTTTATGAACTTCTTTAATTGCTTCTTCCTTTAATGATGTTTTTTCTGCTTTTTTATCTTCTGCTTTAGTTGTTTCTTCTTTAGATGCCTCTACTATAGCTGCTAGCTCAACCCCAAACATCTCTGCGAACATTGTAATAATCCATCCAGTAACGGCCATTTGTAACTTTAGTTTAAGATCCTGCAACAAACTGAGCCTTTCGAACACCCTTGCAAACTCTTCTTCTGACAACTCACCACTGCCCAATTTCTCCTGCAATTCTTTTATCTCTTTGTCCAACCTCTTGTCCCAACTCAAATCTAAATTACTTGTGAAGATCTTCTTGATTAACTCCTTAAGCTTATCACGCAAAAACTTCATTATCGCAGCAATCAGGTTCTTTTCTTTCTTCTCCTTGAGCATTTGGTAGATTTTCGGATCATCTACATCTACTTCAAAGAGGTTGAAGAGAGATTCAAAGAAATTCCAGAAATCTCCCAGTGGTTTTTCACAATCGAAGTAATCCTCATCACCATCTTCGATATGTAGCTCTGCTTGAGATGATATTTCATCGATACAACTAGAAGCCTGACGCTCACACTCGAGCCTTCTGAGCAAATCTTGTCTGTCAAGCTCCTCTATGGCTGCTTTTAGTTCGTTTAGCTTCTGCTCCGCAGAGAAATCTTGCTCCCTGATTTTTCCTTGGAAGATTGAGCTACCGTTTTCGTTATTACCTGAAAAATTTTCCATTATTTTTGCCCCATCAATTAAATTATTGTCTTTGTTGTTGCCTGTAAAACTTTCTACCATTTTTACTCCACTCATAAAGCTTAATAATTTAATTCTATAGTACTAAACATTTAAGAAGTATTAACGTAAAGATGTCAATAAAATTATTTACATCTTTACACTATATATATTATATCATACGCTTTTTAACCTTTCAATAATATTCTTGCTGCTTTTTCAAGCTCTAGCATGCGCTTTCCTTCTTATTAATGTTCACTTTTGCCTCCACTACCACTTTTTCTTGTAAAGTATTTGTTTATTATACTCTCTGGCATAACATTGTGCAACATATTGTATTTGGAGTGTAATGATATAAAAATTACTATCAAAGGAGAGAGCACCAGAGGCAGAGCAATACAAATAGTGACTAAACCTCAAACTTGAAAATGGAGGAAACGCTTACTTACTAAAGGTGCTCAAAAATATCCAAGATCTTAACTCTAGACCACGCGATTCCAAAACGAACAGTTCTCGTGCGACCCGAAAGTCGTGAAATCGTGATGGTTAAATTCCATCCGCCCTAACATCGGGTTGAAAGCATAATCCACACTTTAGGAAAGTGGCGAATTTTTAGGGTGCAAGCATGGATTAAAAAGGGGTAATATTAAACTTTGTAATAAATCCCCCTAAGAAAGTTAGATATGGTTACGAAAGGAACTTATGTCAGAATTGTCGTTATTTGTGATATGCGAAATAAAGTTGATACGCATAAACCAAAAGGTATGGAGGAATGAATAATTGGAATGAGAACGTCCAATTAAGATGTTTTCAATCTCCCGGCAAATAGTAAGAACCTAAGTCTAACGTGAAACGATTTCATGGAACGGAGTAACCACACAGAAGCTCTTATTATCCTTTGTTTAAAAAGGATAACTAAGAAGGTGGTCCACTGAATGCTTCTATGTGGAGGGATTGTTTAAGAAGCTAATGCCTAAAGTAATATTTGGGATATGCAGACGTAAACACTGTAGTTTGGAAGGTAAAGTTGTGAATAGTAGTGAATATGTTATGAGCCAACAAAATGTTAGGTATGAATGGAATGAAACCCCCTGGCGCAAGCTGGAGAAATCTTCATTTAAGCTACAAAAACGAATTTACCGAGCTTCTAAATGTAATGATATCAAGAAGATGCATAAACTTCAGAGATTATTACTAAAATCAACAAGTGCAAGAATGCTCGCTGTTAGGAGGGTAACTCAGGACAACAGAGGGAAAAAGACTGCAGGTATTGATGGAAAGTCTAATCTTAATAAAAAGGAAAGATTGCTATTAGCAAATTCTTTAAATATAAGAGAGAAGGCAAAGCCATCAAGACGGGTAAGGATCCCAAAATCTGATAGGCCATCGGAGTATCGCCCGCTCGGTATTCCTACAATAGCAGATAGAGCAAAGCAAACACTTGTCAAAATGGCACTAGAACCGGAATGGGAAGCAAAGTTTGAGCCTAACACTTACGGTTTTAGATCTGGTAGATCGTGTCATGATGCAATAGCAGCTATATTTATCGCACTTGGTCAGAAAACAGCATTTATATTGGATGCTGATATTTCCGGATGCTTTGATAATATTAAACATTCTGCACTGCTTGAAAAACTTAATACCACACCAACTCTAAAGAGAATTATAAAAGGATGGTTGAAAGCAGGCACTATGAAAGATAAAAAGTTTAATCCCACTAAACGTGGCACAATTCAAGGTGGAGCAATTTCTCCATTACTTGCATGTGTAGCACTATATGGACTAGAACAAAATATCAAAGAAGAACTTAAGGAAGAACTTTTCCAATCTGCGAAAAAGAAATATGGTAGAGTATCTCGCAAACAGGCACAAAATTCAGTTAGTGTAATTACGTACGCCGATGATTTTGTGGTTTTACACGAGAGCGAAGAACTTGTCCTGAAGGCAAAGGTTCTAATTGAAAAATGGCTAAAACCCGTCGGATTAGAATTAAAGTCATCAAAGACAAGAATTGCACATACACTAAAATCCCTAAATGGGGAAAAGCCAGGATTTGATTTTCTTGGATTTTCAATAAGGCATTATCAAACACGTCAAAATAAGAGAGGTTACAAGTTATTGATTAAACCAAGTCGTAAATCTATAAGCCAACACTTGTTATCTATTAAACATAAGCTTAAAGAGTTGCGAGCAGCACCACAAGAAGCTGTAATAAAAGAGCTTAATCCAATAATAAGGGGTTGGAGCCAATATTACACCTCGGTAGTCTCAAGTAAAGTCTTTAACTTATTAGACTACTCTATGCATAACAAACTTTGGAAATGGGCTGTCTATAGACACCATGACAAAAGAAGGTGTTGGGTCAAAAGAAAATACTTTAAAAAGTATGGTAACGACAATTGGAGGTATATGGTAAGTAACAAGCTATATCTTATTAGACATAGGGATCATGCTATTAAACGACATATCAAAGTAAATGGAAATAGATCTCCATATGATGGAGATTGGCCGTATTGGGGAAGTCGTTTAAGTAAACTGCCAGGAAGATCGTCACGAGTAATAAAATTACTGAAGTTACAGCAAGGTAAATGTAATTACTGTTATCTTTGGTTTAGGTTTGATGATTTAGCACATGTGCATCATCAAGATCGCAATAGACGCAATAATAACATGAAAAATCTATCCTTGCTTCATAAGCACTGCCACGATCAATTACATGGAAGTATGTATGACAAGCACCAAATTAGAGAGAAGCCGGATGATGGGAAACTATCAGGTCCGGTTTTGAAGTCGAGTGAGGAGAGGTGACTTTCCTCACTTAGATAACACACTTGCTGGTTTCTGTTGCTAAACATGGTTATAATATTTAAGTTATTAGTGATATATTTTGCTAAATTAATAGTAATTTGTTCGGAAATAAAAGGAAAATTTATGATAGTTTTATATCTCAAATAGAATAAAATTCTTTTTATTAATATCGTCCTTTTTGCAAAAACATTCCTAACTTTTCCACCACTTTTTTGGCTAAGATCAGTTTTTACCACTCTTCTTTTCTCATGCTACTTTTCCTTAATTTGATGTATATGATTACTTTCAATTCTACACAAAAATATTTTTTGGTATTCTGCAATAATAGAAATTAAATACTAATAAGAAGGTTTTCTATACGCTAGTCAGGACTTATAAAGAGAGATTTAAGAATATAAAGGAGTTAGTTAAATTACTGATAAAATTGACAAATCAGAGATATCATGATACCCTTAAGAGTGAAGTCTGATTGTTAAGATTATTTTGAAGCTAAAAGTTATGAGCACTATATTTTTTTACAAAGAGTTTAATGACCATGATTTAGGTAATGGTGAAAGTTTTTTAAGGAAAAAGTTCAATACAACAATTAAAGACTTAAAAGAAAATAAACTTACATGTCAGGGGAATATAAAACTCATATCTAGTAGAGGAGGCATTAAATATCTTCGAGCTAAATTAAGTGATAGTGACAGGTTATTATTTACGAGTATAGAGCATAATGGCGAAGATGTCTTTGTTATATTAGAAGTAATACCAAATCATGATTACGAGAACTCACGCTTTCTTAAAAGTACAGACAAAACAAAAAGCATAGAAATAAAAGAAACAGAAGAAGAAGCAATTGAAAAATCTTCTGATATAGTTGAGGTTAAAGATCTTGAGCGAGCTAATTGGCTTGGTAAGCTTGTTACTTTCAGTGAAACACAGGAAGGTATAATTAAACGTACTGAAGAGTGTAGACTACCTTTAATTATTAGTGGAGCTGCTGGCAGCGGAAAGACATCAGTGACTTTGGAAAGCCTTAAAAAGATACAAGAGAAATTCAAGGGAGGAAAAGTTCTATATATTACAAAATCTAAAAATCTTGTAAATGAATCGAAAAAGTTATTTGAATGTGAACGCTATGATGAAACTACTGATGAATTAAAGACTTATATTCCAGAAGAAATTGATTTTTTATCCATTCATGAATTTTTTGAAAAGGTAGCAAAAAAAGATGTAGAAGGAAAGAAGCCAATTAATAGGAGAGAGTTTTTTTTATGGTTCAACAAAAAATGTGAGGAAGGTAAATTCAGGAAGTATGCAAAAGACGGAGATAAAATATTCGAAGAATTTATAGCTGTGATAGCGGGAGGAGGCTTAGGAAGGAAGCAGTATGAAGAGTTAGGAGATAGACAAGCTATATTTCTTAAAGAGAAAAGAGCTAATATCTATAGCCTTTTTGAGAATACAAGAAATTTATAGAAAAAAGTTCTGGATATTATGATACTAGTCTCATCGCCCATGAGTGTATTCAAAAGGTGCAGGCTAATTATGATGCGGTTGTTGTAGATGAAGTTCAGGATTTAACTGAAAGCGTGTTAGATCTAATATTAAAGAGCTTAAAAGATGAGAATAAGAGTAACTTTTTATTATGTGGTGATGCTAATCAAGTGATACACCCTAGTTTTTTCTCTAAATCTAGGTTAAAGTCTTTTCTCGGTCAAAATGGATATGTAAAGAACAATGAGTCAGAGATTTTTTATACTCTCGACAAGAACTACCGTAATAGTGAGCAAGTTATTGAACTCGCCAATCGTATATTACACCTTAAGAATTATTGTTTTGCTTCAGAAGATAAATTAACAGCGAATGAAAGAGAAGCTTTTTTCATGACAAACGATACTAAAAACACGGGTAATGTTAGCTTTTTTGCTAAGGATAAAGAACAGGAAATGGCAAAAAAAGTATCTGAGTCGATAAATTGGGCTATTTTAGTTCTGGATGATGAGAATAAACAAGATGCTCGTAAATTATTTGGTACTCCGCTTGTGTTTAATATACATGAAGCCAAAGGTTTAGAGTTTGAAAATGTGATTCTTTACAAGTTCACATCTGATAAAGCTTATAATAAAATATTGAGTGTAGCATGTCCAAATAAAGATGAGAAGGAGATTGAAAATACTATTAGTGAAGTTCGTAGTTCATATAATGAAAAGGATGTTAACACTTCAAGAAATAAGGATAAGGAAGATAAATCTTTTGAGGAATATAAATTCTATATGAATGCTCTATATGTCGGAGTTACTCGTGCTATCGATAATGTTTATATTATAGATGATGAAAAAAAGTGTAATTTATTGCAAGTAATAAAACCAGAAGGGGAGAAAATAATTAATATAGAGGATATTAAGAAAGAAGAATCTTCTCCCGAAGAATGGAGAGATATGGCACTGAATTTAATAGATGAAGGAAACATAGAACAAGCTAAAAATATAGCACTAAATTTAATAGAGAAAGAAAACATGGAGCAAGCTAAAAATATAGCAGAAAAATTGCTACGTAAAGGGGAAGAAGAACATTTTCGAGAGGTCATGTTCTCATTAAAAGCTCTGGCTTCTGATGAAATGAGTTTAATAAAACAATTTAAAACAATGGATATATCTAATGTAGTAGTTTTATTTAATCAAATGTTAGAAGGGCATAAAAGGAAAAATCTTTTATCTTTTTATAAGAAGGCTCTTCGTCCTTTTGTTACGCTTTTGCAAAAAAAAGATAAAAAAAATCCTATTTCTTCATTACATTGTGCAGTAGCAAAAGGTTTTTATAATTTAGTTGAATTTTTGTTACAGGAAGGAATTAATGTTAATGTTAGGGGTCATAATGGTTGTACTCCTTTACATATAGCAGCAGGACAAGGTAATGGGAATATGGTTAAGCTTTTGCTGGATAAAGGAGCTGATGTTAATGCTAAGGATAATGGTGGTAATACTCCTTTATACTTTGCGTTATCATCACATGAAAAAAGTAAATGCTTGTATGTAATTGAACTTCTTCTCCAAAAAGGAGCTGATGTTAATGCTAGGGGGGAGAAAAATTTTACTCCTTTGGAGTTAGCGCTACAAATTGCGAACAATTCTAGAATAACCGAATGTCTACTTGCTAGCCCGAATGTTAATGTTGGTTGTGTAGAACTTCAATCTTTTAAGAAGAGCAAAAATCAAAAAATATTTCTTCAAAAAAAAGATCAAGATGAAAAGTTGTTTAAAAAAGTAAAAGAAGCAACAGAAGAAGAAGGTAAGGGTAAGCTAGGTACATTACTAAAAGAGATAAAGGATTTACTAAAACCAAAAAGTAAATATGGTTTTAAGCCAAGTTTGAATTACTCTCCAGATGGTGATGATAAAAATACGACTCTTAAAATTGCTATTAAAGCTGGTGGAAAGTTACTGCAGCTCTTATATGATTATGCTAAGAAGAATATAGGTGTAGATTCTGAAATATTTAAACGACTCAAATATGCTAAAGAAAACCCTCAGCCTAGAAGTAGTTTTAATGATGTTACTACTCCTCATAATTTGGCTCAGGCTCAAGTTTCAACTACGTGAAATTTAATTTCTTAACTTTTTGATTTCATCAAGGGAAAGGCCAGTGATTTCAGCTATAATATCAATAGAGACACCGGCCTTGAGTGAGTTTTTGGCTATAGCTATTTTAGCATGTTGTTCGCCTTCCTCTTTCCCTTCCGCTCTGCCTTTTTCATGGCCGATTTGGATGCCTTCTTCCCTACCTTTAGCAGAAGCATCATCAAGACGTTGTTCCCAAATAGCAGCTTCTTTCTGTACACTCAATACTCTTTCTTCGTATGCCGCTAGGTCCTTTTCATTCCAACTAAATTTGTCTAATTCATCATATGCTAGCTTTATTATTGGGGCTTTCTCTGCAATATCTTTTAGGTCTTCATCTGTAGTATTTTCTGCATACCGAAAAAAGAAAACCCACCTTTCTACTGTGCTCTCTAGTTGCTCTACTCTGTTTTTTGTAAATTTCGGCAGCTCAATAAAGACGAATTGAAAATCCTTTAGATAATGGCCATTAGTTTTTATCTCTCGTATATTATGAGTGGAAATGTATTCAACCTCTGGAGGAAATAACGTACTATTAGAAATAGCAATAAAGAATACTTTCTTAAAATCAATGTAACTGCCAGATTGTCTGGAGTAAGCTTTAGCAGCATAAAGTTGGGCACGTTTTTCAAAGCCTTTATCACGAGCGAGTTGCATTTCCGCAATATACCTATTTCCGTATGAATCCTTACAAAGAACATCAACAATGCTTTGTTTATCAGAAGCAATTTCAGGATTCATGATAGTGCTAAGAAACTCAACATCTTGTATAGTGTTAACACCAGTAAAGCCTAAGATATCATTTAAAAAGTGAATAAGGATATTCTTATTTTTCTCAGTGCCGAACACTCGTTTGAAGGACAGGTCAAATTTAGGATCTAGAAATTTAGAAAAAGCCATGATGAATTAACCTAGAAAGCATTAATAATTATACACAATTGTGAAGAAATGTTCAAGTTTTTTATTTTTAGTTTATTTTTTTAAGTTTTGAATGCGTTAATGTCTCCCATAGATGGCTTTAGAATGCTACTACGCATCTTAGAGGTCCTTTTGTACATCTTTCTGCTATAAAGCAGCTTACAAGCCCAGCCCATGAATTATACCTATTTTAGGTGTGAACTTTTAAAACTTACCATTTTAGCTTGTCACATCATAGACATTTAATATACTAGTTTTCAACAAAGGTGACAATATGCGTGCGCCAAGCAAAGTGCGTAAAGTCCAGTTGGTGAAAATCCAACCCAGGCAAAGCCTAGCCAGCAGGCTGGAACAAACCACTATGCTGCGTAAGGTAACGAGCGTAGTAAAGCTAGTGGAATGGACAACACAGGGTACAACGAAAGTGAAGGTATTGAGTCCCGAAATTCTCGATGTCATAGAGGTCGACACGTTGCATATAGTGGAAGACAGCAAGAAGGGTAACAATAGGGCAAGTTATCACTCACTCTATCGGGATCTGAGGCCGTATCACGTGTTGAGATGGAGTTTACGTAAACTTGGGAGATCCTTTGTATTCCTATTAAGGTACGTTGGAACAAGTCAACAAAGGCGAGTACTGACGGAAGATATAAAGGAAGTCGGACTGATTGATAGTACTCAGAGTGTGGGAAAGCCACATACAAGGGGAAGCGGTCAGCAATATAGTGACTGGTTTAGGAATTGCTATGCCAATACAACGGAGGTTGGAATAACGTGCAAAGAAAACTAAATCAGATAGCAGTAAGAGCCAGGCAAGATAAACGATTGAAATTTACATCGTTAATTCATCTGATAAACGCAGAGAATCTTGCTGAATGTTATAAAGAGCTAAAGCATAACAAAGCATGCGGTATAGACCAGGTGACAGTAGAAGCTTATGGAGAAAATCTTGAAGAGAAGCTCAACACTCTGGTGGATAGTATGAAAAGAAAGCGATATCAACCGCAACCAGTGAAAAGAGTATATATACCAAAAGCTGGAAGCAAAGAGAAACGCGGGCTTGGAGTACCGTCTACAGAAGATAAGTTAGTCCAGATAATGCTGAAGAAGATATTAGAAAATATTTATGAAGCTAACTTTCTGGATAACTCATATGGTTTTCGTCCTGGTAGAAGCTGTCATCAAGCGGTAAATGCACTAAATAAAGCAGTTATGTACAGACCAACTAACTATGTAGTAGAAGTTGATATCAAGAAATTCTTTGATAATGTCCAGCACAAATGGCTAATGAGATGCTTGAGAGAACGGATAACAGACCCAAACATACTGTGGTTAGTAAAACGATTTCTTAAGGCAGGAGTAGTCGAAGCAGGACATTATGAAGCAACTGAACTAGGCACACCTCAGGGGGGAATAGTAAGTCCTATACTAGCTAATATATACTTGCATTATGTGCTGGATTTGTGGTTTGAAAAGAAATTCAAGCTAAGATCTAAAGGTTATATGGAGCTAGTTAGGTATGCAGATGATCACCTGATTTGCTGCGAAAGAGAAAAAGATGCTAGAGAACTCTTAGAGTCACTGAAACAAAGGCTAGGAAAATTTGGACTGGAAATATCTGAAGACAAAACAAGAATAGTAAAGTTTGGCAAAAAGGAGTGGCAACAAGGAATAAGGGAGAAACGAAAAACGGAAAGTTTCAACTTTCTAGGATTCACCCATTATGGTACAAGGAGTCGTAAAGGTAGAGTAATGGTAGGTCATAAAACCTCGAAAGAAAATCTATCTAGAAAACTTAAAGAAATCAAAGAATGGGTGAAAAAGATCCGAAATAAAGTTCACCTTAAAGATTGGTGGTCAATACTTAAAGCAAAACTAACAGGACACTATAACTACTTCGGAGTTAGCGGAAATTACCGGTGGTTGAATAAATTCTTCTGGCGGGTAATCAAGCTAGCGTATAAATGGATAAACCGACGTAGTCAGAAGAAGAGTATGAATTCAAAGCAATTTATACACTATCTACAAGTTAATCCATTACCAAAACCAAGAATATGCTACTCATTATATACAAAATAGGAAATGCTGTGAATACTACATTGTGGAGCCGTGTGCGGGAAAGCTGCAAGCACGGTTCTGGTGGGGGAGTCATAGCGATAAAACTTAATCAGGAGGATTTAAAACTATGACTTCTACCAAACAGAAAGCTTGATAGAACAAGGTATCACAGCTACAACAACAATGTCTGGAGCAAACGCACCAATTGATAAAACAGACTGGTCACCACTTAAAGGTAAACATATTATTATTTGGCCAGATAATGATGAAGCAGGTGCCAAATATGCTAAAAATGTTGGAAATAAGCTTTTAGAAATTGGAGTTGCATCACTTGCTGTTCTTGAGATTCCGCAAGGTAAACCTGAGAAATGGGATGCTGCTGATTGTGTAGAGGAAGGTATAGATGTCAAAGAGTTTTTAGCTTCAACTCCGTTACTTACTATTGATACTCCAGCTACTGATACTTCAAATATGAAAAGTTTAGAAAGATCCACAAAACAGCCACTTAACATTTTAGATTGGAGTGCAGAGCGCTTTGTAGGTCCGGTACCAGAGCAAAAGTTTCTTGTTGAAGGTCTATTTCCTTTAGGTGTTACTTCAATAATAGCAGCAATGGGAGATACAGGCAAAGGTATGCTTCTTCTTGACCTAGCGCTTAAGGTTGCAAGTGATAAGGATCAGATGTGTGGCTTTGGTTCACTTGTTACTGAACATGGATCAGTAGTGATTTTTTCAGCAGAAGATGATGCAAGTGAGATACACCGCCGCTTAGAACGACTTGACCCTAAGTGTGAAAGGTTGAAACATAAAGATAAATTATTTATTGTACCACTGCCAAACGTCAGAGGATCACTTACAATACTCAGAAATGTTCGTGGTAAAATCGTCGAAGTTTCTTCTGAATTCGAATCCGTAATGAAACAGCTCGAGGAAATTAAAGATCTGAAATTGATAGTATTTGATCCACTTGCTTCATTTATCCATGCAGATATAAATGCTGATCCTGCTGTAGGGGATTATCTAATGTGCTTATTATCTGATTTAGCATGTAGTACTGGAGCTTCGATAATTACTGCTCATCACATGAGAAAGCCAAAAGGAGAAAAACCAATATTAACTGCTGAACAAGCACGCGATGCAATTAGAGGTACCTCTGCTCTTGTTAATGGTGTTAGATGCTCATACGCTTTTTGGCCAATAGAAAATACAGCTAGGCTAGAAATCTTTAAGGCAGTAGGAGAAACACCAAGACAGAATGCTTTGTTTCATGGGGCAGTTGTGAAGGCCAATGGTTTAGCTGATCGCACTGTAAGAACTTACCTAAGAAATCAGGAAACAGGGCTACTAGAAGATATAACAATACAACTAACAGTTAAAAATGCTAGTGAAAAAGACCTTAAAATATGTCTTACTGATGCAATTACACGATCTGCTGCTTCAGGACATCCATTTACTCACACAGGAAGCACAGGAGTATATAAACAACGGCATAGACTACCTGAAGTTTTTCACAGCATGGGAAGAGATCGACTAGAGCGTATAGTTCAGGAACTTTTACAAGCAAAGCAGTTAGTTAAAGGAATGTCTACAGGTGCAAAAGAGGATAAGTGGCTTGACATTCCAACTGGACCATTTGCTTGTGGTATAGGAAAGTTCACTCTTGGAGCTGAAGATTTTAGCTATAGGCAAAATTTAATGTTAGGATAAGTCTTTCTTTATGGGTGGCTCTTTAAATATTTTAGAGTTGCCCTATTTTCTCTATTCAATCTACCATCTACTCAATCTAACTTCGGAGCCACAACCCTATTATAAGTTATGATTTCAATTAAAAAGGGATAAGACATCAAATGGTTGAATTATATTCCTGATTCCTTGGTTACTAAATAAGTAATGAGAAACTAGGAAGCTAAAGATCGCTTGAATCCTAACCTTTTGCCCTCTATTCCTAAAAGTGTTCCTAGTTATTATGTGTCTGAAGTCAGCCAGTATAGCGGATTCTACGTTCCTAAAACCCTTATATATTATATATATATAATAGTAATAAATAATAATAGATAATATAAAATAATAGTAAAATACAGATAAAGTACAATAACTTAAACAGCAAAAAGAAAGAAGTCCAGAAAGGCTGCCACAAAATATTATTAAGATATTTACATTTAATGAAAAATACAATTAGTGCGTTTTTAAAAGGCTCTTACTCTCATCTTTTTTTTATGCTGATAAAACTCAAATAAACGTTGGTCTGCTAATGCGGTTTTAAAACGATTCTACGACTTCAGGGTACAATTATACCACCAAGACCTAAGTTGCTCATGTAAGGTAGCTTAAAAATCGATTATGAGGCATTTCTAAATTATTTTTTATCTCAAATTTTTATTTATTACAAAAAACCCTAAAGCTAGTCTATCATGTTTTTTTGTTGGTTGCAAAGAAAATTTTTCAAAAAAGATTGAACAACTTGTGAAGGGGTTAATGGAGACTATATGAGAATACAACAACTTTTATTGCAAACCTCTGAGCAATTGATTGCAAAACTCTCAGTGATGAAACAATCTTTATCAGCAAATTGTAGATGAAGCTAAAGGAAAAAAGTTTGAAGTTACTGCCATAGAAGAAGAGACAGAAGCTCGTAAAATTTGATTGCTGCTTAAAATGGAGACAAAGAGCAAAGTTTATTTACGTCTCCAACAGAAAAGCTTCTTTTGTAGTAGTCAAAAAAAGCAGAGATATAGGGCTTTCTGAAGGGAGGGGACAATTTTTCACCCCCCTTAAAATTAAAACAAAAGGTGGTAAACAAGATGTCAAACACAGATAACTCAACTACAAGCTGGTTTTTGTTGTAGTTAGATAGTTATTTTCTCACTTTCTTTACTTGCTTTAATTAATTCATCAAAATCAGATTCATGTAATTTGTCCTGTATAACTCTGTACTTTTCGTATTCTCCTTCAGCCAGGGCTTTTGCAACTTCAGCACTAACTTTACCGGCATCTTTAAGTACTTCATAATCATTGAACAATAGAAATGCATCCAATTTTTCAGCCCAGTCTTGCATTTTCATCAGCCGATTCTTTTTTGCTTGAAGTTCTGCATAATCTAGATACATCGAAACAATGTGGTTTAGTTCACTTAGTTCTTCTTCAGTTAAGTAATTTTTCGCAATACTTACATCACTCTTGTGAATTTTTTTACCTGGACCATCTTTCCATGTAGTTAGCCCCATATGTGGTTTTTTGTGATCAACCCGAGAACATATCAACTCTGCTGCAGTTAAACCATAAATTGCCCAATATAATTTGTTTTGTACTTTTGCGTAAAATTGTTTTGTTATTTCTGAATTTGGATCGTAATCTACAGAACATTCGGCATAAATGTCTGTAATCTTCTGGTAAAATCTACGTTCGGATGCTCGTATTTCCCTGATTTTTTCAAGTAATTCATTGAAGTAATCTTTGCCAAATTTTTCTCCGTTTTTTAATCGTTCACTATTTAATGCAAATCCTTTGATGATAAAATCCCTCAAAACTTTTGTAGCCCATACTCTGAAAGATGTTGCTTTTTTAGAATTAACTCGATAACCAACAGCTATAATTGTATCTAAATTGTAAAGTTGTGTTGGGTAATTTTTACCGTCTGCAGCGGTTACCTCAAAAGTGGAAACAACTTCTTTTTCCTGTAATTCACCAGATTCAAATATGTTCTTGATATGCTTACTAATAGCTGGCAGTTGTACATCAAATAATTCAGCCATCCTTTTTTGCGTAAGCCAAAGATTTTCATCTCTGCATAAAACTTCAATTTCTATATTTCCACCTGGAGTAGTATAAAATACAATCTTATTCTCATCCATTATCTATCTCCTATAACTTACAAACAAACCATTGATCATCAATAGGAATTTAACCAATTAATTGTCTCTACTGCAACTAAATTCTTTAAAACGTCTTTAGAGGGCTATTATAACTTATTAATGGGCTAGATAGAGGGGGAATGTCTGTTTTATCAAAAATTCATGTGACCTCTTCTCAGCTCCAGTAAACAGTTATTTCCAAAATGGAAACAACTCAAATAGTAAGGTGTCTAGGAGGTCGGACTTCCGTTTAGCGGGTTCTTAAAGTTTAGGCTCTCTTTAATTTCTGAGCTGCATTCAAATTATTTTAACTTTTTTTCAGAAAATCCCGGAAAAAGTGGTGAGAAATCCGGAGTATAGGGGCATTGAGTGTAGATGTGCTTCAAACACAAAAGTCGGCAAATAAACAGAGTAGAAAAGATTGAAGGAAGCAAAAGAAATTTAGGCTTTTGGTAAGTTACGTAATTGAGAATTTGTATTTTTTTAGATGAGGTAAAAACTTTGTTTTAAGGTTAGATGCAACTTTAGGGTACTACCATTACCAAAGAACGCATATAATGCCCCTTAGAACTCGAATAAATGGCATTCTTAGTAATTCTATTACTGTATAGTAAACTCATGAGTGAGTTTAGCACGTTTTTTACGCTTTGCAAAGAAAAATTAAAAAAAAGTGAACAGTTTTTGTAAAATCGGTGAATATATATAATAGCAAGTCCTAACTAAGGTAGGTAGCATAAGATTCTTGTCATTGGCCAACAAAAACCCATTCATAGCGTATTTTGAAGGAACCAAATGATATTTAGTGCTACTTGCAGTTTTAAATAATAGCAAATGCTAACACTCGATCTCGGCAAACAAACAGGCTGGGCAATTCTCAAAGACGGAGTAATTCAAAGTGGGAGTGAAAACTTTCATGGTAGCCGCTTTAGTGGAGGTGGAATGTGCTTTTTAAGTTTTAGTAATTGGCTTAATTCTTTGAAAGATATTTCTGCAGTGTATTTTGAGGAAGTAAGAAGACATTTAGGAACAGATGCTGCGCATTGTTATGGTGGTTTCTTTGCCGTTTTAGCTACTTGGTGTGAAAAGCATCATATACCATACAAAGGTGTTCCGGTGAAGACGATAAAACGTTTCATAGCAGGCAAAGGCAATGCAAGTAAGGGTGAAGTAATTGAAGCTGTGAAAGGCAAAGGTTTTTTCCCTCAAGACGATAATGAAGCTGATGCTTTGGCGTTGATGTTCTATGTTAATAATTTTAGTAAAGATTTTAACATGCTAGATAGCACATAGGAAGTGGGTCCTTTCCGCCAGTCAGGCTGATTTGGGAGCGAAACCCCGGGCCCTCTCTAGCGTCAGAAGTATTTTAATTGTTAACTTTTTGTTAAGAATTTAAACATAGCAATTTAATACACTAATATGAACTTAGCAACACACTACTATCCTATTGAAAATCTTGTCGAATATGAGCGCAACCCTCGTAAGAATGACGATGTAGTAAACAGAATGTGCGCTTCAATTCGGGAGTTTGGTTTTCGTATTCCGATAGTTGCAAAAAGCGATGGCACTGTGATTGATGGTCATTTAAGACTTAAAGCAGCAAGAAAACTGGGCATGGAGAGTATTCCAGTAGTGCTCAGTGATAATTTAAGTGAAGCACAAACCAAGGCTTTTCGGTTACTAGCAAATCAATCAGCTAACTGGGCAAAGTGGGACGATGAGCTTTTAAAAGTGGAAATTCAAGAGTTAGAAGATTTGGAGTTTGACCTCAAAATGACTGGATTTGAGCTAGAAAAAGTCCAACGCTTTCTTGATAACCTTGATGGAAGGGAAGAACAAGGGGAAAAGGGAGAAAAATTTTCTGATTTAGCTGGTGATGACAAAAAAGTGGAAATAACAAAACCAGGGGATCTGTGGATTTTAGGTGGTCATAGAATCTACTGTGGTGATAGTTGTCTGGTTGAATCATTTAAAGCGGTATTAGACGATAAAATGGCAGATATTACCGTGTGTGACCCTCCGTATAACGTAGCATATGGTGACAGTCAGGAAAGAGAAGACAAGAAGATATTAAACGATGATCAAGGTGAAAAATACGAACTTTTTCTGTATGACATTTGTTCTCACGTTTTAGCATACACCAAAGGGGCAATTTACATTTGTGCATCATCATCTGAGCTTTCAACCTTGCAAAAAGTATTTGAAGAAGCAGGTGGTCGTTGGTCGACATTCATCATTTGGGCAAAGAATCATTTTACACTAGGGAGATCTGATTATCAAAGACAATACGAAGCAATACTTTATGGTTGGAAAAACGGCAATAAACGTGAGTGGCATGGAGGCCGTAATCAAAGTGATCTCTGGTTTTACGATAAGCCAACGTACAACTCGCTGCACCCAACGATGAAACCAGTGGAGTTAATGGAGAGAGCGATAGTAAACAGCAGTAGACCAGGAGACATAGTTCTTGATCCATTTAGCGGGTCTGGAAGTACATTAATTGCCTGTGAGAGGACAGGAAGAATCTGTAGAACCGTAGAACTTGATCCCAAATTTGTTGATATATCCATAAAGCGCTGGAGAGTATATACGGGAAGAGAAGCGATACTTTCGGATACTGGCAAAACCTTTGCCCAAATTCAAGAATCAAGACAGTAAGGTAAAAAGAGGAAAAAAAGTGGAAAGAGGAGGGTCGAAAGTAACGCAGACGGAATGGGCAAGAGAACTAGGAGTTTCAAAGCAATACGTCTGTTATTTAGTAAAGAAAGGAATAGTTGAGCTGGAGGATGGTTTGATTGACCGAGAACAAGCAAATAGAGCAATAGAAGCAATTAGAGATCCAAGTCAACCACTGAGGAGAAAAGGCGGAGAAGAAGGGGAAAAAAGAGGAAATAATGAACTTTCCACGATGTTGCTTAAAACTCGGATTAAAAACGAGATGGAGCGGGGAAGACTGCTGGAGGCAAAGGCAAAAGCTGAAATTGGTGAACTTATCTCAGTAGAAGAAGTAAAAACCGAAGCATTTAACGTGGCAAGAGTGGTTCGTAACAATCTTTTGAATATCCCAGACAGAGTATCAGCATTACTATAGTACTTCCCAAAGTAAATGATAAAGGTATAATAAGCTATTTGAGTTATAATGGCGTATAGTGTGGATTTAAGGGAAAGGGCAGTATCGATGATAGAAAAAGGGAAGTCAAAGGTTGAGGTGGCAGAGCTTTTGGAGATAGGAATAGCAACTCTGTACCGCTGGTTAAGAAAGAAAGCCGCTGGTGAAAGCCTAAGGCCATCGAAAAACGGCAGCTTTATTCGAAAAATAGACCCAAAAATACTCGAAGAATATGTTAAAAAGAATCCAGATCATACGCTGGCAGAGATGAAACAAAATCTTGGATTTGGAATAAATTCAATTTGGTATAGGCTGAAACAGCTAAGAATTACTTTAAAAAAAAGTTACACTATATCAAGAGCGCAATCAAGAAGATAGGCAGCGATTTACCGATAAAATCTCAAAAATAGACCATTCCAGCATCTTATATATAGATGAAGCAGGAGTTGATAATAGGTTATACCGAGAGTATGGACGTGCTCCAATAGGAAAGAAAATTTATGCAGATATTCCAGGAAGAAAACGAGAGAGAATCAGTATAATAGGCGGGTGGATTGGAAAGAGATTTATTGCACCAATGACTTTCAAAGGTGGGTGTGACAAAGAGGTATTCAATACATGGTTAGAGAAGATGTTATTACCTAAATTGCCACATGGTACTACAATAGTTATGGACAATGCCACATTCCATAAAACTCCCAAAACAAAGGAGTTAATAGATAATGCTAGATGCCGTTTGCTCTATCTACCAACATATTCACCAGATTTGAACCCTATAGAGCATTGTTGGAATACCATCAAAAGCCGCCTCAGACCTTTAATGCATAAATATACAGACTTACAACTTTTGGTTGGTAATACCATAATGGAAATTTATCATTCATTTTAGAAAATACTATAGCATCGATGAACGACACAGAGAAGATCCATAAAACGTTAACAGAAGAGATTACCAATGCCCTCGAAGAATTATCGAAAAATACATTTTAATGACTACTGTTAATTTATATTCAAATAATTTAAAATTATTAAAGAAAATTAGTAGACGCCTTATAATAATAGGCTCAATAGCTATCTCTATTTCTACAGCGTATGCAGGAATAATTGCAGTCATTATTCTCAGTTGTTTTGCTAACTGATGTCCACTGCAAACGTTCTATTCTGACCGATGTGAAAGTAGCAAAATTTCAGCAGCAAATAACACTATGATCTATAGCAGTAGTTTTTATGCAGGGCTAAGGCCAGATCCACCGCTTAAAGTATCAGAGTGGGCAGATAAGAATCGTAAACTTTCAACGATAGCATCATCAGAACCAGGAAAATGGAGGACAGAAAGAACGCCGTACCTGAGAGAAATAATGGATTCGCTTTCTCCGTCCTCACCAGTTGAAAAAGTGGTATTCATGAAAGGAGCGCAGATAGGAGGAACAGAAGCTGGAAATAATTGGATAGGTTATGTAATCGACCAAACACCAGGGCCAATGCTGGTAGTGCAGCCAACAGTAGAAATGGGAAAACGTTGGTCAAAAGGAAGATTTGCGCCACTGATTGAAGAAACGCCATGTTTAAAAAGTAAGGTAAAAGACCCAAGATCGAGAGATTCAGGGAATACTGTGCAGAGCAAAGAGTTTCCGGGAGGAACGGTAGTAGTAACAGGTGCCAATAGTCCAGTGGGTCTGCGCTCTATGCCAGTAAAATATCTTTTTCTTGATGAAGTAGATGCGTATCCAGGAGATTCAGGAGGAGAAGGAGATCCAGTTTTACTCAGCATAGCCCGAACTAATACTTTTGCTCGTCGAAAGATTTTTTTGGTATCAACACCGACGGTTCACGGAATAAGCAGAATAGAAAAAGAATTTGAGAGTTCAGACAAACGTTACTTTTTTGTTCCTTGTCCGCATTGTAATTACTATCAGGTGCTGAAATGGCCACAAATAAAGTGGGAAGAAAAGAATCCAGCAACAGCGCACTACGTTTGCATAGAGTGTAGGGGAGAAATAAAAAATCATCAGAAAACAGAGATGCTAGCCCGTGGAGAATGGAGAGCAACAAACACAGAATGTAATAATGATAAAGTAATAGGTTTTCACATATCAAGCTTATATAGCCCAGTAGGCTGGTATAGTTGGAAACAAGCAGTGGAAGATTATCTGCATGCAAAGGAAAATGAACAATTACTGAAAGTTTGGATAAATACAACACTGGGAGAAACCTGGGTAGATAAGGGAGAAGTACCAGATTGGAAGCAACTATTTGAGCGTCGAGAAAATTTTCCGATAGGCATGGTGCCAAAAGGTGGAAAAATAGTGTTAACGGCAGGGGTTGATGTACAAAAAGATCGTTTAGAGGCAGAAATTGTAGCATGGGGAAGAAACCGAGAAAGTTGGTCAATAGACTACCAGGTATTTGAAGGAGATCCTGGAGGAGAAGAAGTATGGGGAAAACTTTCGGAATTATTAAATCATCATTTTATCGGTGAAAATGGGCTTGAATACATGATAAGCATGATGGCAATTGATGCCGGGTATGCAACACAAGAGGTATACAACTGGGTAAGAAGTCATCAAGGCTCTGGAAGAGTAATGGCAGTAAAAGGGGCAAATAAAGCGCTAGTGCCACTGAGCAGCCCAAGTAGAGTAGATGTAACAGTTAGCGGACAAAAGCTAAAGAGAGGAATGAAGCTGTGGCCAGTTGGAGTATCGATATTAAAGTCCGAGCTTTTTCAATTACTTAATGTTTTAACAGAAGGGGCGCCAGGGTATTGTCATTTTCCAGAGTATCCACCTGAATATTTTAAGCAACTAACTGCAGAGCAATTAATTACCAAGGTAGTAAAAGGATATACCAAACAAGAGTGGCAAAAGATAAGAGATCGAAATGAAGTACTAGATTGCCGAATTTACGCAAGAGCAGCGTCTATTGCCCTGGGGATTGATCGTTGGTCAGAGAGTAAATGGGAAGGTGAAAAAGCTAAAAAGTCAAAAAGAGTGAGAAGAAGTCAATGGTTGAATGATGATGTATAGCCAAGAATATTTAGCCCAAGTTGAAGAAGCGATAAGGAAGCTACAGAGCGGAGAGAGAGTAGTATCGATTGCATATGGTGATCATGTGGTTAGGTACGCAGAAATTCAGATAAAAGATCTATTGGATTTAAGACAACGAATTAAAGCTGAGCTAAAAGTTGCAGGTGTGAAGAGAAAGATTGTGATTTCAACGAATAAAGGGATCATATAATGATAAAAATCGTTGAAAGGAACACTATGACAAAAATTATAGGAAAAGAATATACAGAATTTTTAGAGCAGTTGAAAGGTTATATTGCTACTAATCGTTACAAAGCAGCACTTGCGGTTAATAGTAAGCTTATTTTGCTTTATCATTATACTGGTACAGAAATCTTAAAACGGCAAAAAGAATATGGCTGGGGAGCGAAAGTTATTGAACAACTAAGTAAAGATTTGCGAGATGCTTTTCCTGATATGAAGGGGTTTAGCATTCAAAATCTAAAGTATATGAGAAGGTTTGCGGAAGAATATAGCGAAAACGAAATTCGTCAACAAGCTGTTGACCAATTACCTTGGGGTCACAATATCGTAATAATGTACGAAATTAAAAACAAAGAAGAAAGATTTTGGTATGCTAAAAAGTCGCGTGAACACGGCTGGTCTCGCAATATCTTGTCGATGCAAATTGAAACAAATTTGTATAAACGTGAAGGTAAAGCAATAACAAACTTTAGGAATAAGCTTACATCGCCTCAATCAGATTTAGCACAGCAAACGCTTAAAAATCCTTACGTATTTGATTTTTTGAGTCTTGGTAAAAAAGCGCATGAAAGGGAAGTAGAAAAAGCTCTTGTAGCTCACATAGAACGTTTCCTTTTAGAACTTGGTGAAGGGTTTGCATTTTTAGGAAGGCAGTACCATTTACAGGTTGAAGATAGAGATTTCTATTTGGATTTGCTCTTTTACCACGTTAAGCTTCGTTGCTATATTGTAATTGAACTAAAAGCAGGGAAATTCAAGCCAGAATACACTGGAAAGATGAATTTTTACCTTTCAGCAGTTGATGATTTATTAAGACAGCCAGGTGATAATCAATCTATTGGTCTTATCCTCTATCGCTCTAAAGTTGGTGTTGTAGCCGAGTATGCATTACGTGACATGAACAAGCCAATAGGGTTAGCAGAGTATCAAATCACTGAAAATCTACCAGAAGAGGTAAAAACAGCTCTGCCAACAATAGAAGAATTAGAAGCTGAATTATCAAAAGTTTCAGACAAGGAAAAGTAATGCTACTAAAATCATTCAAACAATTATTCCGTAAACCAAAAATCAAGAGCTCAGCGTGGGATGCATCAGGTTCAGGAAGAAGATTATTGCACTTTCAACCAGAGTCAGGAAGTATAAACAATTTGCTGTCTCAAAGCCTTGAGCACCTGCGTAGTCGTTCACGTGATATGGTAAGAAAGAACTCCTATGCAGCAAACATCATCGATACGATAGTAAGTAACTCTGTTGGAACAGGAATAAAACCGCAGTCAAAAGCCAAAGATGCAGAGTTTCGGAAAAAAGTCCAAGAATTATGGCTGAGATGGACAGATGAAGCAGACAGTAGCGGAATGAGTGATTTTTACGGGTTGCAGGCATTGGTCTGTAGGAGCATGATAGAAGGAGGGGAATGTTTTGTACGGCTGAGAACGAGAAAACGAGAAGATGGTCTTTGTGTGCCGTTGCAATTACAAGTACTTGAGTCGGAGCATTTAGACAATAAGAGCAATCAAACCCTTGCAAATGGTAATGTAATTAGAAACGGGATTGAGTTCAATAGACTTGGGCAGAGAGAAGCGTATTACCTTTTTCGAGAGCACCCTGGTGAAGGCTCATTTGGAGAATCAGTTAGAGTGCCAGCAAATGATGTTTTACATATTTACAGACCACTAAGACCTGGGCAGATTCGGGGAGTACCATGGCTTTCTACAGTACTGTTAAAGCTCTATGAACTTGATCAATACGATGATGCAGAATTAGTACGAAAAAAGACTGCTGCAATGTTTGCAGGGTTTATTACGAGACTCGATCCAGAAGCAAACATCATGGGAGAAGGAGAGAGTAATGAACATGGAGTAGCGCTGTCAGGTTTAGAACCTGGGACTATGCAATTACTTGATCCCGGAGAAGATATCAAGTTCTCGGAACCATCAGATGTTGGAGGAAGTTATGAAGCATTCATGAAACAGCAGCTCAGAGCAATAGCAGTAGGTATGGGGATAACGTATGAGCAGCTAACAGGGGATTTAACGGGTGTCAATTATTCATCAATCCGAGCAGGGTTAATAGAGTTTCGGCGGAGGTGCGGAATGTTACAGCATAACATAATGGTATTTCAATTTTGCCGTCCGGTATGGGATAGGTGGTTAGAGTTAGCAATACTATCTGGAGAATTGGACATAGGTGAAAAAAAAGGGGGAAAAGAAGAAGTAAAATGGATAGCACAAGGATTTGATTGGGTAGATCCACTGAAAGACCAGCAAGCACAGCAAATGGCAGTAAGGAATGGGTTTAAGAGCAGGTCAGAAGTGGTTTCGGAACTTGGTTATGATGTAGAAGAAGTCGACCAAGAAATTGCTGAAGATCAAAGACGTGCAAGTGAACTGGGATTAAGTTTTGATTCTGATGTACAAAGTAGTTTTGCGGAAATGACATGAAACAACAAGCAATGTGGCTGAACAGACCGGTAATGATGGAGCAAAGAAGTTTTGATCTATTGTCATTACATGCAGGAAAGCATCCCACGTTTAAAAACATAAAACATGCAGTAAGAAATAATAAAAAGGGAATAGCAGTCATACCAATACATGGAATCTTGACAAAGAATTCAGAAGCTTTTGATGATGTGTTGGGGATGACATCATATGAGAAGATACGTGAAGAGATAGAAGAAGCTTTAATAGATAAAGAAGTAGAAACAATAATTTTGGATATAGATAGCCCTGGAGGAGAAGTAAACGGTATATTCGACCTTGCTGATTTTATCTACAGTGCCAGGGAAAGTGGAAAAAAGAGGATAATAGCGATAGCAAATGATGATGCATATTCTGCAGCGTATGCAATAGCGTCAAGTGCTGAAAAGGTATATATAAGCCGGACTTCAGGTATAGGAAGCATAGGAGTAATAGCAAGCCATATAGACCAAAGTGAGTTTGATGAAAAACAAGGAATAAAATATACGACAGTATTTGCAGGAAGTCGAAAAAACGATTTAAATCCGCATGAGCCAATAACATCAGAAAGTTTGGAAAGCTTGCAAGGAGAAGTAGACCGCCTATATGAGATGTTTGTCCAGCTCATAGCACGAAACAGAAATTTGTCCACGGAAAGAATCAAATCAACAGAAGCAGGGCTATATTTTGGTGAGAGAGCAATAGAGATAGGACTTGCTGATGGAATTACAACGTTTTCAGAATTTATAGATAATTATAGGAGAAATATGACTAAAACTGAGATAAAAGAACAAGCAATAGATATTGAGCAAGGAAGATGTTTAGGGTACGAAAGCTGCCGCAAGGAAGTATTAGAGGTAATAAGATTATGTAATTTGTCAAAGATGCCAGAGAAGATAGGAGAATTTATCGAGCAGGATGTAAACGCAAAACAAGCCCAAGAGATATTAATGTCGATACTGGCGGAGAGAACGAAGAAGACAGAGATTTTGAGTACAATACCGCAAAGCACACCGGAAGACTTGATGATGCAGGTAGCGAAAAGTCGAGCAAAATCAGGCATTTGACGGTCTTAACCGCAGTATATAATGCTAACATACGCCGCGGTAAAATAAAGTTTTATAACCGCCGTATATAGCGCTAACATACGCGGCGGTAAAACAATTAAGGAGAAAAATTTATGAGTTGTATAACTGAACAAAATAACCTTGGTGACCTATTAAAGTATGAGGCATCAAATCTATATTCAAGAGATCAAATAACGGTAGTAAAGGGGCAAAACCTTAAACTTGGTACAGTTGTTGGTTGTGATACTAAAGACGGTCTAATTAAGTCCTTAAATCCAACAGCTACAGACGGCACGCAAACAGCGATAGGTGTAATAACAAGTGATGTAAGCGCAAAAGAAAATACCAAAGCAGTAATCATTACACGTATAGCAATGTTAGCAGATCATGCAGTTGTATGGCCAGCAAATATCACTGAGGAGCAAAAAGCTGCAGCAATAAAGCAACTTGAAGCACGTGGCATCATCATTCGCAAAGGTGTCTAAACTTTAACTCAACTCAACTTAAATTAATAGGGAAAAAAGGGGAAAAACATGCAAAATCCATTTACAAATCCAGCATTTAGTATGACAGCATTAACAAATGCAATGAACATATTGCCGATAAATTATGGTCGAACAGAAAATTTAAATTTATTTCCAAGTAGATCGGTAAGATTTCGACATATTACAATAGAAGAACACCACGGAGTTTTAACTTTATTACCAACACAAGTGCCAGGAGCACCAGCAACAGTGGGAAAACGTGGAAAACGGAAAATAAGAACTTTTACCATTCCACATATTCCGCATGATGATGTAGTGTTACCAGAGGAAGTACAGGGAATAAGGGCATTTGGGTCAGAGAATGAGCTGAAAGCATTGGCAGATGTAATAACGGATCATTTGCAGATGATGAGAAACAAACATGCAATAACGTTAGAACATTTGCGAATGGGGGCGTTGAAGGGAATCATTCTTGATGCAGATGGGTCAGAGTTATTAAACCTTTACAACGAATTTGAAATTACGCCAAAAGTAGTAAATTTTGCACTTGGAACAGCAACCACCGATGTAAAGCGTAAGTGTCTGGAAGTATTGCGTCATGTTGAGGATAACTTAAGTGGTGAATATATGACCGGAATTCATGCGCTGGTAAGTCCAGAGTTTTTCGATGCATTAACTTCGCATGCCAAAGTAAAAGAAGCATACGAGAGATAGCAAGAAGGGGCAGCGCTGAGGAATGACATGAGATCAGGATTTACGTTCTGTGGAATAACATTTGAGGAGTATAGAGGACAAGCAACCGACCCTGAAGGAAATGTAAGAAGATTTATTGAAGGAAATACCGGACACTGTTTTCCACTTGGTACAGCGAGCACATTTACTACTTACTTTGCCCCAGCAGACTTTAATGAGACGGTGAATACGCTTGGTCAGCCATTATATGCAAAACAAGAGCCAAGAAGATTTGATAGAGGGACTGACCTTCATACCCAATCCAACCCTTTGCCGATGTGTCACCGTCCTGCCGTTTTGGTAAAAATTACCGTGTAAATTTGTGAAAGTATTGTAGCCTTAGTAGTATATTTTTATTTATATGTAAAATATGACAGAACTATTAGGAAAAATAATTCCAATATTAATTGCCACGTCTGCTATTGAATTATATAAACAAGCCTTGAATGCAAAAATATTGGAAATTCACTTTGATGAAAACAATAAGAATATAGTAATGCATGCAGCAATACAGATAGGTGATTCATTAATATATATTGATGATGTACAAAGTAATTCTATCGCTGGTGGGAATGTTTTACAAACTGCTAAGCTATGTGTCTACGTTGAAAATGCTGAAGAGTCGTTTGATAAAGCAATAAATAAAGGGATGAAAGTAGAAATGCCATTAGGTGATATGCCTTGGAGTTACAGATTTGGTGTAGTAAAGGATGAATACGGTATTCAGTGGTGTTTCTCCAGTCCATTGAAAAAGTAGCAGAAGGTGAAAAACATATCAAAATTATTTAAAGATTGCTTCGAACATCTAGGACAACAAGCGTTGTATGAGTCAAAGGATAAGTCATACCTGGTGCAGATATTAAAGCAACAGCCAGATAAATTATACGAGATTGGTGAAGGACAATTTGTAGGAGAAATTTTGACTTTAGAAGTAAGTGTGTTTGATGTATTAAAGCCAATGGTAGGAGATACTTTTTCCATAGGTAGTTGTAGATACAGAGTACACTCACCGCCACTTAGGGATAATTCAGGAATGGTATGGAAAATACATGCAGTGGGGGTGTAGATGCGTATTAACGTTGAAGTTACCGGTAGTATTGAAAAGGTAATACAAAGTATAGATGCTGAAAGGAAAAAAGTGGAAAAAGCGACGATGAGGGCATTAAACAAAACAGCGTAGTGGGTAAGTTCACAAACGGTTAAACGAGTTAGTGAGGAAAGGAAAATACCACAAAAAGTCATTAGAAGAAAGCTAAGAGTGCGTAAAGCAAATAAGGTAAGTTTAAAGTCAGTAATAACCCTAGATCGTTCCCAGTGGGTAGGAGTAGCAAAACTAGGAAGTATAAAGCAGACGGCAATAGGAGCAAAAGTAGGGAGCCGTATGTTTGAAGGAGCATTCAAAGCAACGATGAAAAATGGTCATATAGGAATATTCAGAAGAAGGTACGTTACATCTTTGCCAATAGATGAAATTAAAAAAAACAGCCATGCTTGGAAAACAATCAAAGAGATAGTTGACAATAATGCAGAATTGGTATTTGAAATGTGTTTTCTGCAACAACTGAGGCAAATGAAATGATATTTTGGAACAATTTACATGAGGCAATTTGCACAACGCTAAAAGAAGAAATCCCAGCAATACAAACGTGCGAAGTGTATCCAGTAATACGAACAACGATAACGGCCCCAGCAGTATTTGTAGAGCTTGCAAGTTTAGAACCAGGAAAAGATCCGGGAACAGAGGAGTTAGCCCTGAGAGCAAGATTTGAGGCAAGAGTGATAGTTGATAGCACAATAGAGAATGCTTCTTTAGTTGTGAGATCATTAGCGGCAGAAATTGCAAGAGTAGTAAATAAAAACACTTGGGGCATAGAAAATATTTCACCAGGAGAGTTCTTATCAGCGGAAGTAGATGAGTTTAGACCAGAATTAGATGCGTATCTTGTGTGGTTAATAGAATGGGTTCATGAGGTGCATGTAGGCAAATCTATATGGTCAGCCGGTATTATGCCACATACTATCGAAATAGGAAACGTGCATGTTGGACCATAATTTTGCTATTGCAGAGCTAAATAGAAGGCTAGCGAACATTATTCGTATAGGTCTAGTAAAAGAGATAGATTATAAAAAAGCAAGAGTAAGGATAAAAGTAGGAGAATTTTTAACCGATTGGCTTCCGTGGATAACGGCAAGAGCAGGAGAAGATAGAAGTTGGTTTTTGCCGAATATTGATGAGCAAGTAATAGTATTATCGCCATTTGGAGAATTGTCTTTGGGAGTGGTGTTACCGGCAATATATCAGGAGAAATATCCGCCTCCAGAGAATAAAAAGGAAATAAGTAGTGTAAAATTTCAAGATGGGACAAAGTTATTGTACGATAAAGATAAACATCATTTAGAGATAGATGTAGTAGATAAAATAACGTTGAAAGTAGGAGAATCAAGCATAGAGATGACAAAAAAAGGAATAAAACTCAAAGGAAAAAGAATAGATTTAAACTAAAATATGGGTAAAGCAATCGTTTGTATAGGGGATTATTGCAGTGGAATACCGGCACATGTTTGTATGAGTGGAAGCAGCGATGTTTTTGAGAAAGGAAGATCTGTGTGTCGAAAAGGTGATATTGTAACTCTGGGAGAGACGATAACACAAGGATCAAACAGCGTATTTGTGAATGGTATTGGGGTAACGAGAACAGGAGACTTGGTATCGTGTGGTTTCCATGTGATGGGTGATAGCAAAAATGTATTTGCAGGGTAAAAAAGATGCGTGGTATGAGTGCTACTAGTGGGAAGGAATAGAACATTTAAAACAATCAATTACTGATATTTTAACCACTCCCATTGGATCACGTATTATGAGAAGAGAGTATGGTTCTCGATTATTTGACTATGCATGTTGATACTCCTATAAAAAATTTATATTGTTGAATTTGCCATTTTTAAAATCCATCAGAATTTTAATAGTTTCTGGTTTATCCTCAAATAAGTATTTGCCCTTGGCTTTACTATCATCTTTTCGTATTTTAATTTGACCACTATTGATTTTATGGTAAAGCCAATTCCTAGAAACTTTGAGGATCTTTGCAACTTGTGTAACAGTAAGGTAGCCAGGTGCAAGGAGACGTGGTTGATGTCTTTTTCGAAAAATATCATTTTTTAATCGAATACTTTCGACTGTACTTCTTAAAACAACATTTTTCTTTGGAGAGCGATATCCTTGTTTTTCTAAGTACTTGGCGATTTCTATATCTGATTTACCCTCCTTACTTAACTTTATTATAAGCTGTTCCATTTCTGTTGCTGTGGTTAATTCATAAAAGGATTTTACTGGAATAGGGACATGAAAAGTAGTAGTTTCTCCACCATGCCATACAATACGTATTTGTAAGCAATCGCGTTTGATCCGGTGTGCTACTACCTTATCAATTATGCAACGAAGAAAGGATTTTTGCTGCTGACTTGACAGAACTGACTTATGCCAAATTTCAGGTAATTTCCTACCCACATCTAAAAATACTGTTTTCAGCTCTTCAGATAATTGAAGATTAGGTTTCTTTGGATGTTGACGTTCGAATGTAATTTCTGCTTGCTTGAGTTCGTTCAATGCTTGTTCCCAACGTTTTTCAAGTTCTGCAGCTACAAGACGATTATCAGGATCAACTTGATTAAATTGTCGTTCTGCCAACTTAGCTTGATATCTCAGACGTTCTAATTGTTGCAAATGTACTTTATTAAGGGCTTGTTCAGATTGTGACTGTGAATCAATAGCATTAGTATAAGCATCTAGTTCAATTTGACTAAGTGCTGCAAAAAATTTAGAAACCACTGCACAATCGATAATATCAGTTAGTAAACGCTGACATACAGGTTCATGATACTTTCGTTGCAGGTAATTACACATATAATAGTTTCTTTCTTTATATCGCATTGTCATTTTGTATCCACATTCTCCACAATAGATTATTCCCTGCAATAATGCTTCTCCTGATCTAGCTATGCCACGCGTGCTATTGTATTCATACTTTGCATAATTGTCTTTTAGTGTCATCTGAATTTTTATAAAGCTTTCCCAATCTATATAAGCTGGATATTTATCTTTTATTAAAATTTTCCATTCTTCCATTGGCATGCTTTTTGTTGTTTTTTCAGCAGAGGATATTTTATGACTTCTAGTACGACCATAAACAAATGCTCCAGCATAAGCTGGATTTTTAAGTATCGAGAGAATTTTTCCACGTGTCGGTTTTTTCCATTGCAACTCTTTAAACTTATCATACCTAGGAATAGTAAGTTGATGGTCATTAAAATGCTTTAGAACTTTTGATGCTGCTCGTTTCTCTAGAAAAGTTTCAAAAATAAGCTTAATACGATGCTGAACTTCAAGATTATGATCCTTATGTACTGAACCATCGGTATGACGAATAAGACCAACTGGAAGAGATAAGGCTAAATCACCTCGTGCTGCTTTATTCAATAATCCAGCATTTAGTCTAGCTCTTATAGTAGATAACTCCATTTCAGCAAGTTGCCCTTTTAGACCCAGTAATAATCGACCATTAATGGTACCAGGATCATAGATACCATCACGATCAGCTATTAAACACTGTTTATAGCCACATATATCTAGTAACGGATACCAGTCAGAACAATTGCGTGATAAACGGGTTACATCATAGGAAAGTATGATCCCTACCTTCGCTAAAGTGACTTTAGTAACAAGTTCTTTAAATCCTTCACGCTTTTCAGCACTAGCACCAGTTATACCAAGATCAGTGTCAATTATAATAATACTATCAGCTTTCCAGCCAAGATCAATTGCCTTTTGTTTCAGCGCATACTGCAACTCTAGACTTTCTTGATTGCTTAATATTTGATGATGTGTTGATTGTCTGATGTAAATTATCGCTTCGCGTGCTAAATGTTGTGCTGTGATTAGCTCTGATGTACTCATGGATAACCTCTTTGGATACTAATAATATATTTTCTAAAACTTCTGACTTAAAACGTTGTGGCATTTTCTGCCACACTTGACATGATTTACATGGCATAATTTATACTCCTTTGCTAGAGAAACAAACTCGTATAATGAAGTCCATGTTAACTTGCTGGTGAGAAAATCTTGCTTACTAGCTAAGTTAGTAGAAAAAAATGGAATATGTAGAGTGATGTCATCACGATAAATAACAGATACATTACCACCTTTGTAGGCTGTTGAACTGAAAGATGATACGGGAAAAGTTCTGCCAAATAGTGGATGTGTTGGATCTGTAACTGTAATTTCTTTGGCTACTTGATTGTTGAAGGGGGTATTAAGGTGACTGATCGTTGAATTAGTAGATAAGCCAGTAAATCGTGATTTTACGCTGGAAATTTACGCAGCAACAGCGGAAGCACTGGAAAAATGGGAAAAGAGATTTAAGTTAGAAAAAGTAAAAATAACAGAAGTGAAAGAAGGAAAGGTCAATATTTCATTAGATGGTATTTATCTACCAAATGGGAAAAATATTCATTTTGAAGGAATTGTAGTATAAAGATGGAGCAGCCTGAACCATTGAACTTCGAAGAAATTTTGTCTCGGATGAAGGAAGAATTAGTGAGTCGAGACGCAGGTTTTACAGCATTGGTAGAAAGTGATCCAGCGATAAAGATTTTAGAGGTAGCAGCATGGAGAGAACTTTTGCTGAGAGAAAGAATAAACGAAGCGGTAAAAAGTAATTTACTTAAGTTTGCGACGGGAAATGATCTTGATAATTTAGCTGAGTTTTATGGAGTGGAAAGGGAGAACGGGGAAAAGGATGAACAATTTAGAAAAAGGATCAAGGCAAAAATAATAGGATGGAGCACAGGAGGAAATTATCGGTATTATGCATTATCAGCAGATACAAGAGTTAAAGATGCATTAGTAGAATCGCCTGTACCAGGAAAAGTACAAGTTTCAATCTTATCAACAGAATTATCCACAACTGGCATACCCCAAGAAGAATTACTAGAAATTGTCAAAAATCAGCTAAACAGGGAGGATGTGAGGATTTTAACAGATACAATTGAAGTGGTAAGTTGCAATATTATAGAAATAGTTATCCACAGTAAAATTAGCATTAAAAGACCAGACATTATTGAAACGGTGAAGAAGAAATTTATAGAAAAATTTGAAACAACGAAAAGATTAGGATGGAAAGTCACGAAATCATGGATTATAGCCAACCTGTTTGTAGAAGGGGTAGAAAACGTAGAATTAATCGAGCCAAAAGAGGACGTTGTGGTACTGGGGAATGAGTGCGCTTTCTTAAAAAGTTTAAATGTTGAGTTAAATTAATGCTAAATGCAACAAAGCAAGAAAAAGCGCTGGTTGATGCAATCGATTACAAAGTAGATCCTGGTTGTATCAGAGGGTTTAAATTTAGCCCAGGGGAAAAAGTATTACCGTGGTTGGTTGAAGAATATGGCCTAGAAGAAATTCTATCATGGGTGAAGGATAAGAAGAAATCGATTAAAGAAGGAGTAAAATTTCAAAGACTAAAAGGAACACCGGCGTCACTGAAAATAGCATTAAAGTGGGCAAATATAGAAGATATTACAATTATCGAGGAACCACCTGGAAAACATTTCTTTGAGTTGCAGATAGGAATAAAAGATGTAGCAAATGACTTCTTCGTAGATGCAGTAGTAGAACTAGCAAAGCTATCATTACCTGCAAGATCGAGACTAATGAGGATTTTTAACGACCACTATAATATTGGAAGATTTATTTTAGATGAAAGTTTTTTTGGAAATTTGTTATCGGATTACTCAGGTGTAAAAATAGAAGAAGATGGACCAGTGTTATCATTTGGAAGAGTAAATTTTTTCAGGTCTAGTGGTCCAGTTGTGAGGATTGTAGAAAACTATCTACGCGATCATTATGAACAAGTTTTTAGCAATGATATATATCGCCTAGATGTAGCAATCCTTGGAGAAACCGAGCCTCACACAAAGAATTACAACGGTATTTATGAAAGAAATCATGTGTGGTATAACTTCAAAGCGCTATATCCGCTACCACAGAGCTTATTACCTGAGATTAAGTTTGCTAAAGCGCAGATAGTATTATCAGATAGCTGGAACTTAGGAGAAATAAACGCGTGTTTTCCGGTTACGAGTGTAGAAGAATGTGGAGAAAAGTTCTATTTGAATGACCACAAACTATCTGAAGAACTGTGGAATTTAAAATACAAGCCAATTTTAGAAAGATTTTTTGCCGTTCACCACTATCAAGTAAAGAATTTCTCTACCCCCAAAATAATAAGATTTGGTATAGCAGAACACTATGTTTATTATGAAAGCGATTTAGATTTAAAACAAAAGGACGCAATACACGAGTTAGAAAGGTACATTTTAGTGTTTTACCCAGGTGTACTAACGTGGCACGAACATCGACATTTGAACAGGTCCTGGGAAGAAAAACAAGTAATATGTTTAATGCATTAAGTATATATATTTATATCTTCATATACTATATTAGTATTTAGTTAAAAAAGGTGTACTACGCGAAAAAAGACTTGCCTTTTTATACTAAAACAGAAATAACTAGAATAGTAGTGGGTAAACATAAGAAGTTTGCTTTACGCTAGAATGAGCCAAATTGGCCATTTTATGTATGTTTTTATAGTGGGGTATAAAATGAAGAAGTTAATAAAGTTCAGTAAGGAAAGCAGGGATGCTTTTTATAAGCAACTAAAAAAGTTATCAGATAACTTATTTAAAGAGATTGATGAAAAAAATGAAAGTGGTGAAACAATATTGCACCGAGCAGTAGAGATGTCCAACCAAAAAATAGTAAGATTATTGGTAGAAAGAGGAGCAGATCTTAACGCAAAAAATAATAGAGGAGAAACAGCATTGCACCTAGCTGCACTAGTACGAAGTAGAGAAAATGTGAAAGTACTAATAGAAAGCGGGGCAGATATAAATGCAACATCTAACAATAAATCAGTGCCACTACACTTGGCGTGTCTAACAGGAGGAAAAGGAGCAGTAGAAGAGCTGGTAAAAGCCGGAGCAGATGTTAATGCAAGAGATAGATATGGCAATAGTCCGCTGTACTATGCACAAAGGCATACAAAGATAGTAAGTTTCCTGGAAAAAAATGCTGCTGAAATAAAGAATACACCAGAGATATGCGATGAAGTAGTGGAGTCGGTTGGAGAAATGGTAGATGTATGGAGTAGAAAATTTTTACCGAAGTTAAAAGGGAAGGTAGTAAGTTTAGAAGAAATAAGAAAAAGAGATAAGTCGCTAATAATAGAAGATTTTAACAAAGTAATAAGCAGGGTGGTGGGCAAGATGAACACTATGATTAAAGAACTTGATGAAAGGTAAGGCAGGTCTGCTTTTGTTTAATAGGTTAAGTATATAGATTTATATTTTAATATAATATTCGAAAAAAATGTGTATATTTTGTAAAAAAAAACTTGCTTTTGATGGTAAAACAGGCATAGCTAGAATAGTGGTAGGTAAACAAAAAAAATTTACCAAGCACTAAAATTTTGTGGTTTTTATAGTGGGGTAACTAAAATGTTCAATTTAAATAAAAGACTGGAAAAATTAAAGGAGAATTCATTTAGAAAAATAGATGAGAGAGGAGAAGATGGCAACACTGTGTTGCATTTAGCAGCATACCTTTCTGATGAAAAAGTAATAAAGTTACTAATAGAAAAAGGAGCAGAAATAAATATAGAAAATAATAACGGAGACAGACCATTACACCTAGCAGCATTCTATGGAAAGGTAGAAAATGTAAAAGTACTGATAGAAGGAGGAGCAAATGTAAATGCTATAGACGATGGAGGATATACGGCATTACATAGTGCGAGCTTAATGAGTTGTGAAAAGACAGTAAGGGAGTTAATAAAAGCGGGGTCAAATGTTAATACTGGGAACTACATAGGAAGAACGCCATTGCATAGTGCGGTATTTATGAGGGAAATAGGGAACGTGAGAGCGATATTAGAAGCGGGAGGTAATGTAAATGCGAGAGATCATAAAGGATATACACCAATAGATCTGGCATATATGGCAAAGACTAAGGAGATAATAAGAGAGTTAGTGGCGAAGCAGAAGGTTATGGAAGAAAAGTGAGAAAAGGAAGGAAAGAGAGAAAACCGTTGAGGGAAAAGGGACAATTATTTGGAAGAGAGCTTAATAGATGAAAGATAGCGCTATGTGTTTCCAAAATTGTGCATAAAAGTAAAACAAAACACAGTTGCGTCTTTTTCGCAAGAGTAATGGATTTATGGAAAAAGGGAGTAGTAAGGCTCCTGAACTATGAAAACATTTACAGGAGAAACTATGAGAAAAAGAACGTTAACTGTGATCTGTCGATATGAGCCTGATGAGTTAGCAGATAAACGCTTATCGGATGTATACGGGCAACTGATAGAGAGATCAATAAAGAGAAAAAAAGAAAATAGAGAGAAAGAAATAAATGAAAGTAGTGAGTTTATATGCGAGAGTATCATCAGAAAAGCAAGCACAGAAGGGAACAATAGAGAGTCAAATAGCGGAGTTGGAGCGTAGAATTAGTGAAGATGAGCACAAGCTACTAAATGAGTATAGATTCATAGACAATGGGTATAGTGGATCAGATTTAGAGCGTCCCGGTTTAGATAGGTTACGCGATAAAGTAGGAAAAGGAGAAATTGATAAAATTTATATTCATTCACCAGATAGGTTATCACGAAAAACTGTATATCAAATGATCTTGCTCGAAGAATTTGAAAAAGCAGGAGTAGAGGTAATCTTTTTAAACTATAAAACGGATAAAAGTCCGGAGTCAAACTTACTATTGCAAATGCAGGGAGCAGTAGCGGAGTATGAACGAGCGAAGATGATGGAACGGTATCGGCGGGGAAAACTCCATGCGGCAAGAAGAGGCAGTGTCAGTGTAATAGGCAAAGCATCTTATGGTTATCGATACATAAAGAAGGGCACAACAGGTGAAGAAGGGAAACTTGAAATTAATGAAGAGGAAGCAAAAGTAGTGAGAGAATTGTTCATGTGGGTAGGGAAAGAAAGAATAAGAACTATAGAGGTAATATGTAGACTAAAAGAAAGGTCAATAAGGACACAAACAGGAGAAGAGAGGTGGAACAGAAGCACCATCAGTCAGATATTAAAAAATCCTGTATACAAAGGGCAAGCAGTGTATGGCAGGACTAAGGCAGGCCAAGTAAAACCAGAAATAAGGCCACAACGGAATGCTGGTAGGCAGAAAAGTTGTTCTAGGTACTCCCAAGATAAAGAGAATTGGATTTATATTGCAGTACCAAGAATAGTTGATGAAGAATTGTTTAATACAGTACAAGAGCAACTGGCTGAAAATAGAGAAAGAGTGAAAAGACAGAAAAGGAAAGTAGCGTACCTGCTACAAGGTTTAACTGTGTGTCAACGCTGTAGATATGCTTATTGCGGTGCATCTACTATAAATAGGAGGGGAACCTACTATCATTCTTATTATTGTTGTATTGCTCCAAGTTATAAGGAAGCATGCGGCAACAGACCGGTGCAAGCAGATGCATTAGAAACAACTATATGGAAAAAAGTAAAAGGTATATTGAAGAAACCAGAAAGGTTGATAAATGAATATCAACGGCACCTGCTAGGAAGTAAAGAGTTGCTATTGGAGGAAGGTCTTGAGAGGGAAGAAAGCAAATTAAAACGAGGTATTTCTGGGCTGATTGATAGTTATGCAAGTGGGTATATAAATCAAGAGGAATTCGAGTTAAGAATCAAAGGAATGAAACAGCGATTAAAAGAAAAGGAAGAGGAAAAGAAAAGGATAAAAGATAAGAAAGAGGTACAGGAAGAGTTGACTAATATAATAGGTAACATAAAGGAGTTTTATTCTGGGATAAAATTAGAGCTAGATCAATTGGATTGGTTAGATAAACGTAGTGTAATAAGGAAGTTAATTGAGAGAATAGAGATTAACGTTGATAATATAACTATAGTATTTCGAATAAAAGAATTTGTTACCAAAAATAAACAAAATCAAGATATACAAGCTATCAGAGAAAGAATTGCACGACCAGAAAGCGAGTAAGGTGCAGCAATTTATGATAGAAATAGGCGAGGTCAATAAAAAAGAATTGATATAGTAGACGGGGAAAACAAAAGGTGAATTTGTAGGAAAAATTGTAAGACAGAATGAGAGTAGGTAGTTTTGCACAGAAGAGCTACTAACTGTAAGAACAACAAACTGTAAAAAGCTGTTATGAGTTTAGTGTGAGAAGTTAAAGGAGGAAAGAAAGGTGGAAATGAAAGTAGTGAGCTTATATGCAAGAGTTTCATCGAAGAGGCAAGTACAAGAAGGAACAATAGAAAGTCAAGTAGCTGAGTTGGAGCGTAGAATTAATGAGGATAAGCAAGAGCTACTAAATGAGCAAAAATTCATAGATAATGGGTATAGTGGATCAAAATTAGAGCGACCTGGTTTAGATGAATTAAGAGATAAAGTAGCAGAAGGGAAAATTGATAAAGTGTATATTCACTCACCAGATAGGTTATCACGTAATTACGTACATCAGATGATATTGCTGGAAGAATTTCAAAAAGCAGGAGCAGAGGTGATCTTTTTAAACCATCAGGTTGGTAATAGTCCAGAATCTAATTTACTACTACAAATGCAAGGAGCAATAGCAGAGTATGAACGAGCAAAGATTATGGAGAGGAATCGCCGAGGAAGACTGCATGCGGCAAGAAAAGGCTGTATAAGTGTAATGGCTATAGCGCCTTATGGTTATCGATATATAAAGAGTGGCACAACAGGTGAAGAAAGGAGATTTGAAATTAATGAAGAAGAGGCGAGAATAGTAAAAAAACTGTTCATGTGGATAGGTGAAGAAAGAGTAAGCATTAATGAAACAATACGTAGGCTAAAAGAAAGGTCGGTAAGGACACAAAAAGGAAGAGAGATGTGGAACCGAAGCACCATCCAGCAGATATTAAAAAATCCTGCGTATAAAGGGCAAGCAGCATTTGGTAAAACAAAGTCAAATCCAGCAAAACCAAGAATAAGACCACAAAGAAATGCTGGCAGCCAGCAAAAGCGTTCTCTTACTTATCCAAGCAAAGAGAATTGGATTTACATTCCAATACCAAGGATAGTAGATGAGGCATTATTTAATGCAGTGGAAGAACAACTGGCTGAAAATAGAGAAAGAGCGAGAATACAGAAAAGGAAAGCAGCGTACCTGCTACAAGGTTTAATTGTGTGTCAACACTGTAGATATGCTTATTGCGGTGTGCGTGGTGGGAGTAAAAAAAAAGGAGGGATTAACTACTATTATCGTTGTAGCACCATATATGCTTTTAGCAGTAGTGTTAGGGGAATATGTAACAGTAAACCGGTCCATGCAGATGTATTAGAGATGGCTATATGGGAAAAAGTAAGAAGCATATTGAATGAGCCGGAAGGGATGATGAATGAATACCAACAAAGACTGGAGGGAAGGAGAGAGTCACCATTGGAGCAAGATCTTGAGAGGCAAGAAAGCAAATTAAAACGAGGCATTTCAAGGCTGATTGATAGTTATACTAACGAGTACATAAATCAAGAGGAATTTGAGTCAAGAATCACAGAAATGAAAGTACACTTAAAAGAAGTGGAAGAGGAAAAAGAAAGAATGAAAGATCAGAAAGAGACACAGCAAGAGTTTGCAATGATCATAAGCAGCATAAAGAAGTTTTCTTCCGGAATCGAGTCAGAGATTGATCAATATGATTGGTTAGAAAAGCGTAGTGTAATAAGGAAATTAGTTAAGAGGATAGAGGTTAACGTTGATGATGTCACTATAGTATTTCGAATAAAGGAATTTGTTGCTCAGAGTGGGCAAAATCAAAATGTGCAACATTGTCCTAGGGTTCCTGAAACTCAGGTTACAAATGGCCGTTGTCGGATGGATTGTTACAATGTTCGCAGAGATGTTTGGAGTTGAGTTGGCGGCTGCGGTAGAGGCATCTACAGAAAAAGAAGATAAAAAAGCAGAAAAAACATCATTAAAGGAAGAAAATAAAGAAGTTTGCGAAAACGTAGAAATCAAGTTAGACGAAAGAGAAAAACCTAAAGTGCCAGTTTTCCTTTTTGAAATTTCACCAGGATTTGTAAGGCCAGTTGTTCTGAGCAAACCAGAACTTGATCTTTTGTCAAATTCTCTGAAAGATCGAGTACCTTTTGTGCAAACACATGATAGAGGTAAGGAGGATATTGAGAATTTGCCAAAACAAGAAGTAAATAAAGAAGATAAAAAAGCGAAGCCGGAGAAAGAGGTGTGTCCACCTGCTCCAAAGACTGCAACGAATACGACGGGGACGGGGCAGGGGAGAAAAGAGGTTTATGGATGCAATAGTGATTGGAGAAAAATGATAGAGCAAGATAACAATAATACCTATCAAGCTTCAAGCCAATCTGCTCAAAGCTTTGTTTCTGACAAAAAAGCTTCGAATCAATCTGCTAAGAGTCCTGTTCCTGATCCAAGGCAACCTGACAAAGCTAGTGGAAGTACTCCAGGAAAATCTGCTTCTAACATAGAGGCTAAAAAGCAACCTGTTGAGAGACTTGATTTTACAGTTGGTTTTTGGAATGGTCCTGAGAATGAAAGTTCTGTGAATAATGCTCAACCACCAAAAGAATTGACTAATGATGTAAAAGTTGAGAAATGTGCAGAAGGTCAGTCAGTAGGAAAGACACCATAGTGGGGATAGCTAATACTTAGATGACAAAAAAGGGTGTCATTCCAGTACTGGAATCCAGGGGCATATAGATAGATGTCGACAGTTCGTCATTCCGCTACGTGTTAGCGGAATCTATGCTTGAGATACCGCGAATGAATCGCGGTATGACGTAGGGAACTTAGGGTTGCCAATGACTTGTCATTCCAGCGCGTGACGCTGGAATCTTGAAAGTTGAGTTTTATGAAAAAGAGTGAATAAAGTTTTTTTAAAAAAAATATAAAAAAATGCTTGCACTTAATTTTATTTTTAGTATATTAGTTACATAATATTTTTACTTAGGAGGCAATATGCGTGCGCCAAGCAAAGTGCGTAAAGTCCAGTTGGTGAAAATCCAACCCAGGCAAAGCCTAGCCAGCAGGCTGGAACAAACCACTATGCTGCGTAAGGTAACGAGCGTAGTAAAGCTAGTGGAATGGACAACACAGGGTACAACGAAAGTGAAGGTATTGAGTCCCGAAATTCTCGATGTCATAGAGGTCGACACGTTGCATATAGTGGAAGACAGCAAGAAGGGTAACAATAGGGCAAGTTATCACTCACTCTATCGGGATCTGAGGCCGTATCACGTGTTGAGATGGAGTTTACGTAAACTTGGGAGATCCTTTGTATTCCTATTAAGGTACGTTGGAACAAGTCAACAAAGGCGAGTACTGACGGAAGATATAAAGGAAGTCGGACTGATTGATAGTACTCAGAGTGTGGGAAAGCCACATACAAGGGGAAGCGGTCAGCAATATAGTGACTGGTTTAGGAATTGCTATGCCAATACAACGGAGGTTGGAATAACGTGCAAAGAAAACTAAATCAGATAGCAGTAAGAGCCAGGCAAGATAAACGATTGAAATTTACATCGTTAATTCATCTGATAAACGCAGAGAATCTTGCTGAATGTTATAAAGAGCTAAAGCATAACAAAGCATGCGGTATAGACCAGGTGACAGTAGAAGCTTATGGAGAAAATCTTGAAGAGAAGCTCAACACTCTGGTGGATAGTATGAAAAGAAAGCGATATCAACCGCAACCAGTGAAAAGAGTATATATACCAAAAGCTGGAAGCAAAGAGAAACGCGGGCTTGGAGTACCGTCTACAGAAGATAAGTTAGTCCAGATAATGCTGAAGAAGATATTAGAAAATATTTATGAAGCTAACTTTCTGGATAACTCATATGGTTTTCGTCCTGGTAGAAGCTGTCATCAAGCGGTAAATGCACTAAATAAAGCAGTTATGTACAGACCAACTAACTATGTAGTAGAAGTTGATATCAAGAAATTCTTTGATAATGTCCAGCACAAATGGCTAATGAGATGCTTGAGAGAACGGATAACAGACCCAAACATACTGTGGTTAGTAAAACGATTTCTTAAGGCAGGAGTAGTCGAAGCAGGACATTATGAAGCAACTGAACTAGGCACACCTCAGGGGGGAATAGTAAGTCCTATACTAGCTAATATATACTTGCATTATGTGCTGGATTTGTGGTTTGAAAAGAAATTCAAGCTAAGATCTAAAGGTTATATGGAGCTAGTTAGGTATGCAGATGATCACCTGATTTGCTGCGAAAGAGAAAAAGATGCTAGAGAACTCTTAGAGTCACTGAAACAAAGGCTAGGAAAATTTGGACTGGAAATATCTGAAGACAAAACAAGAATAGTAAAGTTTGGCAAAAAGGAGTGGCAACAAGGAATAAGGGAGAAACGAAAAACGGAAAGTTTCAACTTTCTAGGATTCACCCATTATGGTACAAGGAGTCGTAAAGGTAGAGTAATGGTAGGTCATAAAACCTCGAAAGAAAATCTATCTAGAAAACTTAAAGAAATCAAAGAATGGGTGAAAAAGATCCGAAATAAAGTTCACCTTAAAGATTGGTGGTCAATACTTAAAGCAAAACTAACAGGACACTATAACTACTTCGGAGTTAGCGGAAATTACCGGTGGTTGAATAAATTCTTCTGGCGGGTAATCAAGCTAGCGTATAAATGGATAAACCGACGTAGTCAGAAGAAGAGTATGAATTCAAAGCAATTTATACACTATCTACAAGTTAATCCATTACCAAAACCAAGAATATGCTACTCATTATATACAAAATAGGAAATGCTGTGAATACTACATTGTGGAGCCGTGTGCGGGAAAGCTGCAAGCACGGTTCTGGTGGGGGAGTCATAGCGATAAAACTTAATCAGGAGGATTTAAAACTATGACTTCTACCAAACATAGCGGTAATGATAAAAAAGGTTTTGATGCTGAAAAGTGGAAGCGTGAGAATACAGCACCAGGTGGTGGAAAATTACTTTCGGTGGAAAAAGAAAGGTTTGATGATCATCGTGATACAGCTAGGAAAATAGAAGAAAGGAAACGTCAGTCTGAGCAGCCTAGCAGTTCTATGAGCGGGTCAAGCTCTAGTGGAGTTGGTAGCGGTAACAAAAGGTAGTAATAAAGAATAGTTGTTGTAATTTAAAAATGGGGAGGTTGGTATGCCTAATAGAGAAACAGTAAGAGCATTGGTTAGTGCTTTTAATGTACATAATTATGCTCGTAATACAGTTAAAACTAATTTTACGCTGCAAAGCAGGGGCAAGGAGGACTATATTGTAGTCTCATTTGATAAGAGTATGGGTACGTATCAGTGTAGAAGATATCTGGACAGTATAAAAAGGAAGATAATACGTGAATTCTACGGCATTGAAAAAGGTAATAAAGCAGAAATATTGGATACAGCTAAGCTAATTTTTGATGTTAATTCTTTTCCGTTTGAAAACTATAAAGATGTTGAATCTTTTCCACTTAAGAACTATAAAGGAGATTGGTTCGTAGATAAACAAGGTAGTATTAAGTTTGTAACATCTGTAGATGATGGCGTAATTTTCAATCTAAAGTCTCATTTGGCTTCTTCACTTGCAAAAGATATTCGAGAAGATATGCAAATTAGCAGCACAACTGTACCATTTAATAAGGGAAAATATTTGTGTTGTTCTAAATTTGATAATAAAGAATTAAGTCAGCAATTTAAGAGTAAGTTTTTATCAAGGATGAGAGAAAGATATGAAAATGTTCCTAAGAAGCCTTTAAAGGTTAAAGACAATAGTGTATATATCAAAGATGTTTTTGATGACGCTCGTTTTATTGATAGTGTAACACGGTATAAGGCATGGCTTGTAGGTATGTATCTTGGAGTTGAAAGTAGTGCTAATTATAAAGTGAAGTTATTTAAAGATATGATAATAGAATCTATTGGTCAAGCGACAAGAGTGACAGTGGCTGGCTTTATTCGTAATTTCCCTTTAAATGAAAAAACAGCCAAAATTCTTATACCTGTTGTATTAGATAATGGAGAGCCTAGGATATTAGCAAGTGAAGAAGCTCTTAAACTAAGTTATGCATTCAATTATGCTGTATTTAATAATCTTTATAGTAAAGTTCAAGCAGAATTACCAATATGTGGAGACAGTGGAATATATGGCATAGACTTTTCTAATAAAGAAATTTCTCACTGTGTGATAACCAAAATAATAAAAAACTCTGTAATCAACAAAGACCATGAACTGTCCATTGACCCTGAGCTTCGTTTTCGAGCATTGTCACGATCACCATCGACTGAACTGTCAGGTATGAAATTGGAGTCTCCCACGTGTAGTCAGGGTGGAGTAAAGGATTCTCCCAGGCAAGGATCAGAAAAAGAAGAAGGACTGCGGTTGCTCAATTATGTAAATTCAGTTAGAACGAGTGATAGGCCATTGACAGATCTGAGTTATGCTACAACTAGTTGTGGTGTTCCAGGGATATCTAGAGATCTAAGTGCTGGTGAAGGTACGCTAACAGAGGCTAATATTCCGGATCAGAAAAGATCATCATCGATTCCTTCTTTTAGAGCATGGGATAGTTCAACATTCTTAAATTCTGAAGATTCTCTAAAAGATACGGAGAACATTTGTAATGAGGAACCTGAAAAACAGCAAGTTACTGATGAAAGTGATCGAAAAAGTAGTGATGAGTGTTCTAAAGCAAAGCCACAAGATAGTAAATCTCCGGAGAAGAAACATGGGGATGGTCTTTTGTGTAGTAATTCGTCTATAGGTAGTATGTGGTCAAAACTAAAAGGCAATGTGCTACCTTCTCTTAAGCGAAATAACAAAGGACGTGGTTCGGTGTATTCGATATCTTCAAGTGTAAGTGCTCCTGGGGGTTCTGTACCTGAAAAACTACCTGTTTCTGAATCATCTTCTTCATTCCCAGGCAGAATAAAAGCAAAAAGTAATCCACCCTCAGCGGTGACTTCTCCTACGCATGAAGGTGTACCAGAGTGGCAACAACGTCTTAATCCTGATCAGAGAGAGGAACTACGCCCATTTCTTTCTCCTGAGGAGCGAAAGAAGCTAAACTCCAACTATTTCTCCCCTGGGGAGGAGTGGCATTTATATTTGACGCGTACTCTTTCGGGGAAAAGGGAGCTAAGCAGATTTCTATGTGAGAGTGAAGAATCACAGTTACGGCGACTTGCAGAAGCACAATTATCGTCACCTGATAACTCTAGTTCTAAAAAAGTTGATAGAGATAGTGGTTTTTGTTCTATGGGTTCTCCTGCTGTGCAACATAAGGGAAGTGTCCCTTCAGAGGTTAAAGAGTGTGAGGTAGAGCCTGTATCAGAGGCTTTGAGAAAATAAATTTAGGTTTTTAGATATCCACCCAAGTGTTTTATTAGGGTTGGAGCCAAAATCCCTGACCCTGAAAGCACTGGTGTTAGTTTTTCTCATCCATTGCAGATATTGCGCGGTACTATCCACTTGATCATCATGGCGAGCTTCTGGGAACATTAAAATTTCGTACTCGAAATCGCTGAGCCATACTGCTTGCTGTGGCAAAAAAACCCTACCAGACTCTATCACCGGAACAATTTTGAGTGAGTTTGTCATTGTGTGGAATTATTTCGATAATCGGTAGATCGCTATTTGCCTTTAGCTCTTGTGTTAATTGTTGACCACTCGTTTTTGCTTCGATCAAAATTGCGTGTGGCGTCCATCTTGCAGCTATAGTATTTTCTAAAATGAATGATAAATTTCCATTATGGTATTACCAACCAAAAGTTGTAAGTCTGTATATTTATGCATTAAAGGTCTGAGGCGGCTTTTGATGGTATTCCAACAATGCTCTATAGGGTTCAAATCTGGTGAATATGTTGGTAGATAGAGCAAACGGCATCTAGCATTATCTATTAACTCCTTTGTTTTGGGAGTTTTATGGAATGTGGCATTGTCCATAACTATTGTAGTACCATGTGGCAATTTAGGTAATAACATCTTCTCTAACCATGTATTGAATACCTCTTTGTCACACCCACCTTTGAAAGTCATTGGTGCAATAAATCTCTTTCCAATCCACCCGCCTATTATACTGATTCTCTCTCGTTTTCTTCCTGGAATATCTGCATAAATTTTCTTTCCTATTGGAGCACGTCCATACTCTCGGTATAACCTATTATCAACTCCTGCTTCATCTATATATAAGATGCTGGAATGGTCTATTTTTGAGATTTTATCGGTAAATCGCTGCCTATCTTCTTGATTGCGCTCTTGATATAGTGTAACTTTTTTTTAAAGTAATTCTTAGCTGTTTCAGCCTATACCAAATTGAATTTATTCCAAATCCAAGATTTTGTTTCATCTCTGCCAGCGTATGATCTGGATTCTTTTTAACATATTCTTCGAGTATTTTTGGGTCTATTTTTCGAATAAAGCTGCCGTTTTTCGATGGCCTTAGGCTTTCACCAGCGGCTTTCTTTCTTAACCAGCGGTACAGAGTTGCTATTCCTATCTCCAAAAGCTCTGCCACCTCAACCTTTGACTTCCCTTTTTCTATCATCGATACTGCCCTTTCCCTTAAATCCACACTATACGCCATTATAACTCAAATAGCTTATTATACCTTTATCATTTACTTTGGGAAGTACTATAGTGACAGAACTTGCTCTTTAAGCTTTGGGTACTCAAGCTTTGCTCGATATACATCAAGTAAATAGAATTTATTATCTATTTTTGCCCAGGTGGTGCAGATGCTAAAGTCGCTGGAATCGTTTGTTGAAACTGCAGTGTCCCAGCTTTGAGTTACATGTGAGGGATTATCAGGGAAATTTTTATAGCGCTTTAACCACTCTTGTTTTATTATACCACTTGAAAGCGGCAGGGGGTTTTGTTGGTATTGAGCAGCAAAAGCGTAACTCCCGAGTTCAACTTTTATCATCTCAACTTCTTCTCTTCCTCCCTCCAGGGGATATAATAACTCATTCTCTTCTCTTGAGTATAATACTCTTGCAGGTAGTGTCATTCCAGCACTTGATGCTGGAATCCAGTCTTTTGCGGTTGAATTTTCTGGATCCCAGTGTCTGGGCACTGGGATGACAGGAGGGGGGGTTGGAATGACACCAGTATGGTTATTAATTGAATAAATAACCTCCTTATTTTCAGAAATCATTGGCAAACAAATGTGATGCCATATGTTTTTTGGCTTAGATAAGAGGTGCCCAGTTAAGTCTTCCAGGTGGAGCCTATGCATCACAAGCACAATTACTCCTTTTTTTCTATCGTTGAGTCTCGTTACTAAAGTCTGATCGAACCAGTTTGTGGCACGTTTTCTAAATGTTTCACTCAAAGCTTGAGCAGGGTTAAGCGGATCATCCACAATAATAAAGTCACCACCTTCACCGGTTAATGTTCCTCCAACTGATGTTGCGATTCTGTATCCTCTCTGCACTGTTTGGAATTTATATTTAGTGTTCTGGTCTTTGGATAGTTCTACCTCTGGAAATAGTTCTTTATACCAATCAGATTGCATTATGCACCTCGTATCAAGCGAATGTTTTTCACTAAGCAACTTAGAATAACTTGCAACTATTATTCTTGCAGTTGCCCAGTATCCATGCGGGCCACGCAACACTCATACATATGGACTTCATTGAACGCGGAGGCATATTGAATATTATGCGCCTTACTTCGCCAGCATTCGCTGCTTCCAGCCTGTCTGCTATGACTTTTATGTACTGATAATCATTATACTCACATCCCGGCACCACTGTTTGAAAGCACAGTTCAATGAATTTTAGAAAATTTATATTATCCATATGTGTATTTTAGTGAATGGAATGTAGACTTTAATAGTTTTGATTTGTCTTGTAAGATTGAGGTGTTATAATGACAGGCTTACAATGCTGCTAATTTAGTAAATAACCTACGAGTGCTATTTCTTCAACTTTATCGAAGTAAAGAATTGATTTCCATTGCGGTAAATGAGCAACATTATTGAATCTTTACCGTTTTTCTTTACTGCTGAATCAACTTGTTTTTGAAAATCATTAGTATTTTCTATATCGGTTCCATCTAATTGGATAATAATGTCTCCTTTTTTAATACCACGCAGCGTGGCATTACTGTTACTATCTACATTGGTAACTATCACACCTTTTGTAGGATTACTTTCTTTTGATTCTTTTGGCAGATTTGAGACAGTTAAACCGGTTACATAATCAGATGTTGATTTATTTTCTTCTTGATTGTTATCTTGGCCATCATTTGTAGATTCTCCGATCACAACTTTAATATTAACCTCTTTGCTCTTTCTAAGTAACTTAACTTGCACTTTTTTCTCAGGTCCAGCTCTTGAAACCATTTGAGGTAATTGTGTCATTCTATCGATTTTTTTACCGTCAAATTCTAATAATATATCACCTACTTTAATCCCACCTTTTTCTGCAGGACTATCCTTTACTATACTTGCAACCAATGCGCCTTTTATATCTTTTAAACCCAAGGACTCAGCAAATTCTTTCGTTATAGGCTGAACTTGCACACCAAGCCAACCATGTTTTATTTTTTTGCCACTTTTTAATGTGTCAATAATTGACATAGCTAAATTAGATGGTATGGCAAAACCTATACCCACGTTGCCGCCAGACTCAGATGGAGAATAGATAGCAGTATTAATACCTATAACTTTTCCATTTAAATCAAATAACGGTCCTCCAGAGTTACCCCTATTAATTGCAGCATCAGTTTGAATAAATTCATTCATAGTGCCAATACTAATGTCCCTGGACCTTGCAGATATAATTCCTGTGCTTACAGAGCCACCCAAACCAAATGGGTTACCTATTGCCATAACCGTATCACCAACCCTTGCTTTATCAGAATCACCAAATGCAACAGAAGAAAGATCTTTATCAGAATTAATCTTAAGCACAGCAAGATCAGTTCTTGCATCATAGCCTAAAACTTCTGCTTTGAAATAAGTATTATCGTTCATAGTAACTGTGATATCTTTGGCGTTTTTAATAACGTGATAATTGGTTACTATAGTTCCACCTTTATCTATAATAAACCCAGAACCAAGCAACACCACCTCTTTGTTAACACTAGGGCCCCTATCCATAAAAAACTGATCAAAATGCTCAAAAAACTCTCTAAAATCATCAAAAAAATTATTTCCTGGCATAGATGGAACTCTAGTTCTACTGTTATTTTCTTGTTTGATGATTTGTTCGCTTGAAATATTTACAACCGCAGGAATGAGTTCTTCCACTAAATCGGCAAGTCCTTGATTACAGTTGCATGCAGTAGTGCTAGCATCAACGACCTTTTTTGCATTCCAATCAAACATATTAGCATACGAAGAAAACGCAATTAGAAAATATGCAAATATAGATAAAATAAATGCCTTACTTTTCATAAATTATTTCCATCCTTTATTTAAAATATCTAAAAAGTTATTGTTTGGTGAAAGTACAAATTTAGTATTATTTTCGGCAAATGATTTACTGTAAGCGCTCATAGAGCGATAAAAGTTAAAGAACTCTTCATCAACCTTAAATGCCTCATTATAAATTCTAGTTGCTTCAGCATAACCACGGCCCCTTATTTCGTACGATTCTTTTACTGCACTGGAGATAATTTCCCTTTTTAATTTATCAGCTTTTGATCTAACTTCCTGCCCAGCTTGCTCTCCTTCTGCTCTAATTTCTTTTGCTTCTTTTTCCCTTTCAGTTTGCATACGGCGAAATATTGCAGAACTATTTTCTTCTGGTAAATCTGCTCTCTTAATTCTTACATCTATTATTTCTATGCCAAATTTTTCAGCTTCAGAATAAACTCCACGCTGAATCAATTGCATAACCTCTGATCTTTTTTCATTCAACAAGCTAATCAACGAAAATCTGCCTATATTTTCTCTTATGTGAGCTTCTATAACCGGATATAATCTTCTAACCAGACCTGATTCATTCCTCACAGCCTGGTAAAAAGTAACAGGATTTGTTATTTTATATTTTGCATACGCATCTACTATAATACGTTTTTGATCCGCTGTTATCACTTCCCTTGGGATCTTATCAGGACTTAAATCTAAAACTCTTTTATCAAGAAACTCTACACTATTTATGAATGGCAACTTAAAATATAAGCCACTTTCCCTAACATCCCTTACAACTTTACCCAGTTGTATAACTATTGCTTGCTTTGTTTCTTGCACAACAAATATTGAATTAGATAAAGCAATCAATAAAACAACAAATACAGAAACAAAAACAATTTTAATATTACTACTCATGGTTATTTTCCTAAATTTGTAAGAGGTAAATAAGAAAACATACCTTTCAGATCATCAGTTACAACAACTTTGTCTACCTTACTGAAAATATTTTCCATAGTTTCAAGATAAATACGATTCTTAACGAGAGAAGGATTCTGTCTATATTCCTCATAAAGAGATAAAAAGCGATTTGCATTACCTTTTGCTTCATTTATTATTTCATTTTCATATGCTTGTGCATCTAATTTTATCTTTATCGCTTCACCCTTTGCTCGAGGTATAATATCATTATTATAAGCATATGCTTCGTTTATAGTACGCTCTTTGTCTGCACGAGCACTTTGTACATCTCTAAATGAGCTAATGACTTTTTCTGGTGGATCAATTTTTTTCATTTGAACAGATAAAATCTCTATACCCATTTGGTATCCATCAAGAATCTGCTGCAATAGAATTCTAGTATCTCTAGAAATTTCTGGTCTGCCTTGACCAAGTGCAAAAGAGATCGTATTTTTACCTATTATTTCTCTCATGGCACTTTCAGCAGCATTTTTAACACTGAAACCGGGTTTGTAATCCCGCACTTTGAATAAATAGTCCTTAGCATCTCTAACGCGCCATTGAACCTCGAAGTTAACGTTGACTATATTTTCATCTCCAGTTAGCATCACGCCTTCACCGCGATCTGTATCTCGCCCATAAGAACTACTTACCCCAATTTCTTCACGATTTACTTCCTTAACGTTCACTTTAAAAACCTTGCCAATAGGGTAGGGGAAGTGATAACGCAAACCAGGTGTTTCTGTATTAGAATATTTACCAAAGGTAAGTTCTATACTTTCTTCACTAGGATGGACAATATAAAAGCCAGTGCAAGCATAGAACAGCAAAATAATGAAAATGATGAAATAAGGTTTTTTGCCCCTGTTTCTGGTTAATCCATTAAGAAAGAACCTTATATCAGATACAGCTTTACTTAAAATATCTTCATTATTAGGAGTTTTGTTCCCTACCGGTTTCTTCCCCAGATTCCAAGGATTATTATCATCAAACATAATGATTGATTCTATAATTAATACGCTAATATTACTTCTTTAATAAGAAAATGCAAACATAAATTGCTATTTTATTTACAAATTAATCATCAGGATGGAAAACATGATCGTACACTTCCTTTTCTCTATGTAGTATGGTTGACTCTATGGAATTTTCTGGCTTTTTTTTGAATTCTTTGTTGTCACTCTTTAAGTGCACTACGTCTTTGTGAAAATGGGAATTATACCTAAATAGTAAAGCTATTATTATTAAAGTTATAACAGCCAAAAAGATGAGTGTTCTTTTTCTATACTTCATAAATGCTGCAGCTTCTTGACCTAATTTTCTACGTTACCACAAAACACGTCAAGCGAAATTATTTGAAGACAAATAAATACTGGCAATCAATTTAACACTAACTTAAGAATCAAGGAATACAATTATAATATATTTAATTAATAGTGAGGTTTAAAATGTTACATAATGAAAAAAATTCAAATTCTGTTGGAACTCAACAAAACCAACCAGAAGATAGTTTTGATTTGAATAAAACGATGCAAAATCTACCAAATTCAGATATTGCTAATGATCCCAAGAAGCTAAAAGAAAGAATTACTGACCTGTTAAAAGGGGATACAGAATTCTCTAAGATGAAACAAGGAGATAAGATTCTTGTAGTAAGTGCAGCAAGTGGATTATTTACGGCAGTACTACCACTTTTGGCAGTTGGTGCAACACTTGCTATACCAGGTGCTATAGTTGGTCTTGCTTTATATTTCGCTGTAAAAGTCGCTGTAAAAACAGTTCAATCTGGATATAAAGGGCTCAAGTGGTCAGCAGAAAAAACAGTTGATGGGGTGAAATATACTGCTGGGAAAGTTAAGGACGCATCAACATACGCTGCCGGAAAAGTTAGAGATGGTGCTGTGCATGTTAAAGATAAGGTGAAAGAAGGTTATGAACATTCAGTAGATTCACTGAAAAAAGGCGCTAGTTTTGTAGGCGAAGGAGTGGCAAATAAGTTCCATAAGGCATCTGGTGAGACGGACTATTTAGATAAGGTAAAAAGGTTTACTCCAGATGCAATTAAGAAATCTGACGAAATAAGAAATGATATGAAAGCAATTTTTGCTGATAAAGGAAATAATTCTGGGTTAGTGAAAAATGTACTTTCTGGAATATCGTCAGAAATTGATTTAAAAATGGCAGAGAAGGCAAAATCAGGGGAGATTGAACATACTTCTGGATGGCAAGTACAGAAAGAATTCATTAATAATTTAAATGAAAAAAGCTTGCATAACTTGTTAACACAAAGGTCATTACCTAAAGGTAGTTATTTCATCGACAGTGTTTTCTCTGAACATTACGATGAAATTAAGAAGGTTATTAAAGAATGTAGAGAAAATCATTTGTACTCAAGCGTAAGCAATATGTTTGACAGAGCAGAGAAAAAAGCTAACAGGCCTTCTGTCAAAAGTTTAACTAGGTCTGTGTCATCATCATTCTCTTCACTGGGAAGAAAAGGCTCTGAACAATCTAACAGCTTGTCAAAAAGCAATTCACTAAATTCTATAGGAACTGAAAGTACTGCTACTGTCTCTGATTCAGATTCTCAGAACTTTGCAACAGTCCGTAGAAGCAATTCATCTAGTAGCTTAACTCCTAAGCTTACTCCAGTTGCTCCACCAGAACTACCTAGAAGCGCCTCATTGACTAACTTAAATGGACAAAGTTCTTTCAGTGAAGATGTTCTCAGTGATCCTATTGTGGAGCAAAACCTGGATAGTTTGAGTAACAGAACTCTCACTCACAGTAATTCTACTGATAGTGGAATGGGTTCTGGTTCTTCTACGCTAACAAGAAAACAAGTTCTTCCTTTAAAAGAAGAATTTGACAGAGAACTCGAAGAAAAGTTGGCAAAACGACGCGCATCTCTAGATCAACCTAGTGCAGAACCTGTCAACTCAAGAGCTACAGCAACTCCAGGAACAGTGTAATAAGTAAAACTTCTACCTTCTCCAAAAGGATGTTACTCAATGAGTAACGTCCTTTTTTTGTTTTTAAACTATAGAAAAATCCTAGATCCCAGCGGTATGCGTACAACCGTATGAACATTGTGATTTCTCTGCTAGGAAAGGTGTCATCCGAGTAGCTGACACTGGGATCCAGGAAAGTTTGCTTGTTTACAAGCAAACTAGCATAGAAAGTGGTTACAACGTTTTCGATGAGATTATATGGAAAACTGGATTCCAGTGTCAAGCACTGGAATGACATCACAGGGGCACTGGGATGACACCTTTACGTTTGAGGCAAACTAGCTATAACACTTAACATACTACCTTTGCAAACAAATGTTCATACAGTACGCGCTGGCGTTATTTTCTCTTGATGAATAAACCTGAGTGGAGTATAGTAGCAATGCGTTTATATAGATTCTAATGAATAATTTAGTTTTCAACTTTTTCAAATTTAAATGAGGCTAAAACTATTTCTGAAGAATTGTTAAACGAGAAGTTAATTGTATGTGTAACTGAAGTAAATTCTCTGTATTTATGGAAGGGTGAAATTAACAGTGGTTGTGAAGTAGTGGCAATTATGAAGAGCAGGAATGATCAAGTTGATAAAATTGTAGAAAAAATCGAAGCAATGCATTCTTATGATCAGCCAGCTATTGCTGTGATGCCCATAGAAAAAGCAAATAAATCTTTTACTAATTGGGCTAATAGTGTTATTGATGTAAGTAGTATTGGGGTGTAGCCAAGTGGTAAGGCAGCGGTTTTTGATACCGCCACGCGAAGGTTCGAATCCTTCCACCCCAGCCATATTGAAGTGGGTGTGAAATGATATCACTTTTCTATAAATTAAGATTATTGAATTATATATTAGGTAGTCTAAAAGATATAATTGTGAAACTGTTTCTCTTCACAATGTATCTTTACACATTCAGCATTGTGCTCATGTTTCTCAGCAATGGTTTTTGGTATGCTGTAGAATTTTGCTCTTTCAAAAATGCGTTTTACCGTTTGTTTCAATATTGCAAGTGGTATTATGAAAATAGGGAAGATCTCGGTTACGGAATTTCTATTCGAATATTAGTGGCGTTTCTTACTCCGCATTTTCTCTATAAGTTATTACTTGGCACAGGCTGGAAGTCCTTTTTAAAGGAAAAGATAATACAGATACTCAACACAAGAAGAAAAAAGGGTAGTGAGTTCAGTAACACAAGTGGCAGTAGTTATAGTGATAAGAATAATTACAGCAATAACAGTGGTAACAATGAGCGTCAAGCTCAAGATGCAAAGCGAAAAGTAAACATGATAAAGCAGCTATTAATCAAAGATATAGAGGCAACTATAGATAGGAGATTGAATTATATTTTTTTCGGTAAAAGGAGTAAACCTCATTAAGTATATAAAAAGGCTTTATCTAGTAAGGCTTTTTAAGGTTGGCTGTATTTTATTTTTTACGTATATCGGATCACAATCAGCCAATATACATGTGTGCACAAAATCTTGACTAAAGTCTGACAACCAAGAAATTGCCTTACGTTTTTCTACCAAGCTTTCTGTTTTTTTACAGTTACTTGCTGCATCAATCATTGCCTGCGCTATTACTGATTTCCACAGCAAATAATACCTTTGTATATCATCTGACGTACTATTTGTTTCATAGTGGTTAAAAAATTCTTTAAAATTGAAGTTGTTTGACATAATGATACCTCTTTGGATTGAAATTTGAAATGATTTGAGTTTATGTCGCCACAGCAGATTCCGCTAACAAGCAGCGGGATAACGAATTACTTGACCGTCATTACACCGTCATACCGCGATTCATTCGCGGTATCTCGCTAACAAGCAGCGGACCGTCATACCGCCGCGGCGCTAACAAGCAGCGGGATGACGGTTGTCAGGCCAGCGCCCCCATGATGTCATTCAAGTAGCTGACACTGGTTCCTTTATGACGGCAGTGCCCCTATGGTGTCATCCCAGTGTCCCTATGATGTCATCCCAGTGCCCAGACACTGGGATCCAGGAATTTTGATTGGACACTGGGTTGGTAAGCATAAAAGTGTTATGTAAAATACAACGTTCTTGATGGGATTGCATGAAATGCTGGATCCCAGTGTCTGGGCACTGGGATGACACCATAGGAGGCTGCTTGGATGACAAAAAAAGGAGCACTGGAATGACAGCAATCTACGTCATACCGCGATTCATTCGCGGTATCTCAGCCGCTAACAAGAGATCCCGCTAACAAGCAGCGGGATGACGGTTGTCGTTTAGCCATAAACATTAAGAAATTTACCAAATGAAAAAAAAGGCAAAAGAAGCCCCGTGGTTATTATCCGCTTTAAAATATTGGCGTTTTTTATGTTTTAAACGCTTGACAAGCGAGATTCAGCCGCTTTTAATTGCAACTAACTTACGCTGCAAATGTTTAAGAAATTTACTAAGCAGAAAAAAAGACAAAGAATCCCCGAGTTAGCTAGTCTTTTACTATCTCTGTCGAGTATTGGCATTTTTTGATGTCTTGTAACGCTTTATAAGCGCGTTCAGCTTATTTAGATAAAAATCTAGATGTAGATGAAGTTTTGTAAAGACATACAGTATCTATATACTGCAAAAAATTGAACATAAGACGCCGATACATTAAGTAATCCTTACCTTTTAATCTGCAGATTGGCGAAAGCAAATACAATAGCTTCAGTTTCATGATAAGGGGGCTGGCGAGGTTTGTCAAGGAAGTTTTTTCGTTTCTGCGGGCTACCTGGTTTTCCTACTGAAATTTTGAAAAATGTAATCTACTCCTATATTCAAATATATCAAGCAGTAATTCAAAATCAGCCATTGCGCCTTTTGCGTTATTATACGCGAGATTGAGCAGCTCTTTGTCCTGATATAAATCAGCAAATTTAAATTCCATACATCCTGATTGTTTTGTGCCTAAAATATCTCCACTGCCTCTTAGCATCATATCCCTTTCAGCAATGTAAAATCCATCTTGTGACTCACACATGATCTTTAACTTTGAAGATGAGCTTTTACTTAAATTATCGTATAATAATACACAAAAAGATGGCTTGTTTCCTCGCCCTACTCTGCCTCTTAACTGATGCAATTGTGATAACCCAAATTGCTCTGCATTTTCTATAATCATGATGGTTGCATCTGGCACATCTATACCAACTTCTATCACAGTGGTTGCAACAAGCAGAGAAAATTCATTCCTTTTGAAGGAAAACATAACTTGATCTTTCTGCTCCTGAGTCAATTTTCCGTGTATTATCCCGACTTTATCAAGAAATGTTTTTTGTAATTCCTGAAAACGCATCTCTGCTGCAGCAATATTGGTCTCTTCGTTTTCTTCTATATATGGACAAATCCAATATGCTTTTTCGCCCCTGTTTATAGCACCTTTTAGCTTTTCAATAACATCTGGCACCCTACTAATGTTCATAGTTACAGTTTTTATTGGCAATCTGGATTTTGGTTTTTCTTTCAAAATTGAACATTCAACGTCACCATACATAGCTTGCTGCAAAGTTCTTGGAATGGGAGTTGCAGTAACGAAAAGTATATCGGCATTTTCTCCTTTTCCTACCAAGCGATTTCTCTGCATCACTCCAAATCGCTGTTGCTCGTCTATGACTGCAAGCCCTAAATTTTTAAATGTAACGTTAGCTTGAAATAGTGCATGAGTGCCAATCACTATATTTAAAACACCACTTGCAAGTTCGTTCATGATAATCTTTCTTTCCTTGCGCGAAGTTTTACCAGTAAGCAGCGCAACTTTTATATCGGTACAGGATAAAACTTCCTCAATCCAATTATAATGTTGCTCCGCCAAGATAGTAGTCGGTGCCATTAGAGCTGCCTGCATGTTGTTTTCTACCACATTTATCATTGCAAAAAGTGCAACTACGGTTTTGCCACTACCAACATCACCTTGCAGCAAGCTTATCATGCGATACTTGGATTTTTGTCTCTCTGAGATCTCATCTATTGCACGAGTTTGATCATTTGTTAATTGAAACGACAATTCATTTAAAACTTGCTCTTTATATTTACTCAATATTATAAATTCTCTTCCCCTTTCTTTCACATGATTTTTTCTTGCAAGTTTCAGCGCTAGCTGATACGCAAACAATTCATCATAAGCAAGCCTTTTTCTACAAACCTCAGCTTCCACCAATGAGCTTGGTCTGTGCAACTTTATGATGCTTTCCCTCCAACTTAACCATTTTTTTTGCTTGATTAATGTATCATCTATCCACTCTGGTAAATCAGGCAATTCTTTTAGATTAGAGCTTATTATGTTCCCAATGCGCTTATTGGTAATGCCACGGCATAATTGGTAAACTGGCTCTATGCAAGCTATTTCTTTAAATTGGTTGATGTCAAGCGACACGTAATCTGGATGAGTAATTTGCCAATGTTCAGCAAATTTTTCGAGTTTGCCACTGATGATCACATTCGCTCCAATTGGAAATAGTTTATATAAATACTTAACTGAGTAATTAAAAAAGACTATGAATATATACTGACTCTCACTTTCAACGACTATTTTATATGGTCTACCTCTAAAAGTGGGCGACTGATGTTCATAAACTTTTGCAATGAAAGTTGTAAATTCTCCAACTCGAGCATCAGATAGTAACTTGCTTCTATCCACATAACTAAGTGGCTTATAAAACAGCAGATCCACCACCTTGTCCCCACCACAAAGTTTAGGTAATATTGCGGAATGAAACTTAGGTATATTCTCCAGCCTGCTATTTAGAAAAATCTGATTGCTCATTGAGATTCATACATGTGTAAAACTGTTATAGAGCCTTTTTAAAATCTTGTCACCTTATGGTCAGGTATGCACTATAGCTAGCACAGCTCTCTAACGTCATACCGCGATTCATTCGCGGTATCTCAGCCGCTAACACGTAACGGAATGACGAATTTGTTGTTTTTAAAATCGTCGGTAAGCCTAAGTTACCCCTAACTATATTTGCTATCATAGGGCTTATAGTAGGTATTTTATTAACTTATTAATCATTTTTATGTGTTATTATACCATTAGCAGTCTATATCAAGGTATTAATGATGAACAGCTCTACACCAAAAGAAAAGGAAAATCCAATAGTTACACTAAGAGCTCAAGCAGAAAAGTTTGGTTTTAGCAGGTTGAGGGCTGGTAAAGATAGTGCTGAAGCGAATTCTGGTGCAACTATGTACGTAGATCTTCCAAGAATGAAACTTGTTATTCAGAACAAAGTTATAACAAAAGAGCTTGTTGATGAATTATATAATAAACATACCAACCTCATTTCAAATGACAAAAATAAGTACCGCCAATTTGTAAAACAAGTTTTTACAGAGCTATTTGAATATGCTGAAGCAGAAGTTCCAAATGATTCTATTCTAGAAGAACTAATCACTAATTGTAACCAGGCTGCTTATGTGGGTGCATTGTATGGTAAAGGAGGACCTATCCTTCATTTAGCTGAAACATATGGGTTATTGTTTCAGTCTAATCATGTAACACATATTAATTGTAGTGATCCAAGTCATGCGGCAATCAGAATTGAAGAAAAAATTGCAGTTCGCACTTTTGCAGAACTGGAAGAAGAATTATGTGTGCGCCAAGCAAAGTGCGTAAAGTCCAGTTGGTGAAAATCCAACCCAGGCAAAGCCTAGCCAGCAGGCTGGAACAAACCACTATGCTGCGTAAGGTAACGAGCGTAGTAAAGCTAGTGGAATGGACAACACAGGGTACAACGAAAGTGAAGGTATTGAGTCCCGAAATTCTCGATGTCATAGAGGTCGACACGTTGCATATAGTGGAAGACAGCAAGAAGGGTAACAATAGGGCAAGTTATCACTCACTCTATCGGGATCTGAGGCCGTATCACGTGTTGAGATGGAGTTTACGTAAACTTGGGAGATCCTTTGTATTCCTATTAAGGTACGTTGGAACAAGTCAACAAAGGCGAGTACTGACGGAAGATATAAAGGAAGTCGGACTGATTGATAGTACTCAGAGTGTGGGAAAGCCACATACAAGGGGAAGCGGTCAGCAATATAGTGACTGGTTTAGGAATTGCTATGCCAATACAACGGAGGTTGGAATAACGTGCAAAGAAAACTAAATCAGATAGCAGTAAGAGCCAGGCAAGATAAACGATTGAAATTTACATCGTTAATTCATCTGATAAACGCAGAGAATCTTGCTGAATGTTATAAAGAGCTAAAGCATAACAAAGCATGCGGTATAGACCAGGTGACAGTAGAAGCTTATGGAGAAAATCTTGAAGAGAAGCTCAACACTCTGGTGGATAGTATGAAAAGAAAGCGATATCAACCGCAACCAGTGAAAAGAGTATATATACCAAAAGCTGGAAGCAAAGAGAAACGCGGGCTTGGAGTACCGTCTACAGAAGATAAGTTAGTCCAGATAATGCTGAAGAAGATATTAGAAAATATTTATGAAGCTAACTTTCTGGATAACTCATATGGTTTTCGTCCTGGTAGAAGCTGTCATCAAGCGGTAAATGCACTAAATAAAGCAGTTATGTACAGACCAACTAACTATGTAGTAGAAGTTGATATCAAGAAATTCTTTGATAATGTCCAGCACAAATGGCTAATGAGATGCTTGAGAGAACGGATAACAGACCCAAACATACTGTGGTTAGTAAAACGATTTCTTAAGGCAGGAGTAGTCGAAGCAGGACATTATGAAGCAACTGAACTAGGCACACCTCAGGGGGGAATAGTAAGTCCTATACTAGCTAATATATACTTGCATTATGTGCTGGATTTGTGGTTTGAAAAGAAATTCAAGCTAAGATCTAAAGGTTATATGGAGCTAGTTAGGTATGCAGATGATCACCTGATTTGCTGCGAAAGAGAAAAAGATGCTAGAGAACTCTTAGAGTCACTGAAACAAAGGCTAGGAAAATTTGGACTGGAAATATCTGAAGACAAAACAAGAATAGTAAAGTTTGGCAAAAAGGAGTGGCAACAAGGAATAAGGGAGAAACGAAAAACGGAAAGTTTCAACTTTCTAGGATTCACCCATTATGGTACAAGGAGTCGTAAAGGTAGAGTAATGGTAGGTCATAAAACCTCGAAAGAAAATCTATCTAGAAAACTTAAAGAAATCAAAGAATGGGTGAAAAAGATCCGAAATAAAGTTCACCTTAAAGATTGGTGGTCAATACTTAAAGCAAAACTAACAGGACACTATAACTACTTCGGAGTTAGCGGAAATTACCGGTGGTTGAATAAATTCTTCTGGCGGGTAATCAAGCTAGCGTATAAATGGATAAACCGACGTAGTCAGAAGAAGAGTATGAATTCAAAGCAATTTATACACTATCTACAAGTTAATCCATTACCAAAACCAAGAATATGCTACTCATTATATACAAAATAGGAAATGCTGTGAATACTACATTGTGGAGCCGTGTGCGGGAAAGCTGCAAGCACGGTTCTGGTGGGGGAGTCATAGCGATAAAACTTAATCAGGAGGATTTAAAACTATGACTTCTACCAAACAAATTGGATAGCTCGCTAGAATTCACACTTAAGTCTCAAGGTGATAAAAATGTAACATATGAAGATGGTAAATTGTCACTTACTGTTCCTAAGAGACTGAAGGACTATAATATAGGTGATAAAAACTTGTTTGACGTTATAAAAGAGTGTTTTCAGAAATTTTGCGAGAGGCTTGGATTTTTTAAAATAAAAATAGAGCATGGTTTAGGCGATCCACTAGAAGTAAGCGACCATCTGGAAAATATGGAACCCCCTATTCGTAGTAATGAGCACGGCCTGAATTAAAATATCTTGAGCTTGTTTGCACAATCAATCACTTCAGCATTTAGAAATTGTTTTTTAAACCAGGTATACTGACGTTTCGCGTAGTGTCTTGTGTTTGTTTGAGCAATTTGTATCGCTTCGTCTAAAGTAATCTCACCTTTCAAGTACTTTATAATTTCTGGCACTCCGTGTGCTTTCATAGCTGGCAAATGTGGGGCTAGGTTCATGCTAAGTAGCTTTTTTACTTCATCAATTGCTCCATTTTCAATCATTGTAATGAAACGAGAATTTATTTTTCGGTATACATCTTCACGTTTAGGCAGAATTGTATATATCTTAAAATTATTGAATAAAGGAGGCTGTCTATTCTCTTGCCATACAAAAATTGACTTGCCAGTTTCAGTGATAACTTCAAGTGCCCTTGAAAGGCGGTGCGAGTCATTCATGAACACTTTACCTTGAATCCTTGGATCTTTGCTTAGCGCTAATTTGTAAAACTCCTCTTTACTTAAATTTTTCCTTAATTCGCTTACATTTTTCCTCACTTCCTGACTTATTTGTGGCATTGATGATAAGCCTTTGATTAAACTGCTGATGTAAAGCCCGCTTCCTCCAGTGATGATAGGTATTTGAGCATTTTCTAATGCGTGATTAACTTCTTTTTCTAAATCTTCTAACCATAGACCCACGGAATAATTTTCTTTTGCTGAAACATAACCATATAGTTTATAAAATTCTTCTTGCTTTGGCGGTTGAGCAGTAATTATGGGAATTTCTTCATATACCTGCTTTGAATCACAATTTATTATACTAATATTTCCATATTTTTCTATCAGGTTATCGCATAATTCTGATTTACCTGAGGCCGTAATTCCTGTAATAATTACTATATTATTTTTCATTTATATTAATTTAATTAACATATGATAAAGTGTAGTAAAAGTTTGGATTCTACAATCTAAAGTTTGGAGATTTTTATGGCAGAAAACAACGACAATAATTCATTTACTAAGCGTTTCACAAACAGGACTCCTGGCGGTACAGGGGAAGGTTTTTCCAGTAAGTATTCGTCTCAAAACACCAAAGAACGGGCATTAGGGGAAAAAGGAAAAATTTCTGAATTAGCAGGCAAAAAAACCGAATCCAAGGAAGCTTTTTCTGAAAGTGGCGGCATAAAAAGTAAAAGCAGAACTGTCAATGAAAGATCTTTTGCTGATGCAACAAAAAGAAGTAGGTCAGATCTTATATACTTAGTCCGTGGTAAAGATCGTGGAAAATCAGCGTGGCATTATGTATTAGTTGATAAAGAGAAAAGAGAAATGTTTCTAGCAAAAAGCAGAACTGGCTCTATAGATGTTGCAGACTATGGAGAGATTTTGTATTCAGGATGGGGAGAGGATCCACCACAGGCAATAATTGATAAAGTCAATGAAGAGTTTGGGTTGTAGCAAATCTGCATAACAAATGGTAAGCTGCGTTGCATTACGTTTACAAAAACTAGCAGTTACTATATAAGATACAGTGCAACAAAACTGATCTAGTTGTTATGAATAAGTTTTTAGCTATATGGTATCTAAAATAATAAATGCAATACAGAACAATTTATTAGTGTGTTTTCCAACAGAAACAGTGTATGCTCTTGCTTGTAATGCACTAGATAATGAATCTATAGGAAAAATATATCAGATAAAGAAACGCTCTCAAAATAAACCACTGTCTATATTTGTTAGTGATATTTACAATTTGACAAAAATAGCAAAGGTAAAGGAAAGATATATTGATTTAATAAACCACTTTTCTCCTGGACCAATTACCTATATTTTACCACTTAAAAACAACAACATATTGCCAAACGAATTCTTTAAAGATAGTATAGGTATCAGAATTCCTGAGCATCCTATTGCAATTTCAATACTAAACAAACTGAAAGTTCCAATAGTTGCAACTAGTACAAATATTTCAGGAAAAGAAAGTGTATGTAAGGCAAACGATATACCACAATCCATTAAGCAACATTTATCTGTAGTGATTGAAGATGACGAACTAGTTTCTGGTATAGAATCTACTATTATTGACTTAACCGAAGATAAGATTAAGGTTTTAAGGGAAGGTGCAATTTCATTACAAACAGTAAACAACGCATTTTCAAACTAAAATCTATAGGAGAAAGAATGAAAAAAGTAATAGGCCACAACCAAGCCAAAAAAAAAATAATGAACAACTTATCTGTTCAGTCTTGGCTGATCTGTGGTAAAAGAGGTATAGGAAAAGCAACACTTGCAAAATCCTTCTCCAATTGGTTACTCATAAAAAACTATAATGAAGTAGCATTGGACTTACACATTGTTGAAGGTGATACTATCGGAATAGAAAAAGTCAGAGAAATGAAAAACTTTCTACACTTAAGTCCCATTCAATCAGAACACAAAATAGCTATAATAGATAGCTTAGAGGCAATGACTAATCACGCTAAAAACGCAATATTGAAAATATTAGAAGAGCCGCCAAAAAATTCTAAGATATTTATAATTAGCCATAAGCCATATGATATACAAACCACTATCTTGTGTAGGTGCTTTCAGCTAAATTTACTCCCATTAACTTATGATGAAACAAAGCAAGTTGCTTCATCTCAATGTAAATTTGATAATCAAACGTTTGACGAAATGATTACTTTATTTCCTGGAATGCCAGGAATGATAATAAATACAATAAGTAGTGATGCTTATGAAGCATACAAATGCTTTTATAAATTTCTTCATGATTTAAAGAATCCCAATATGATTAATAAAGTAATTAATAGCGAAATCGAACTAGAACTAGCATCATATATAATTCAGGCCTTCATTTTAGAAAGCATAAAGAGAGAGGTAAATGGTGTTGAAATTCTGCTAAGTCAGTGGAAAAAAATAGATGAACTTTTCGTTGCCGCAAAGCAACTCCACTTAGATAAAAAGCATGTTTTAGCTAATGTAGTTAATATCATGACATAAGTTTACAAAGTATAATACTTTTAACATAAATTCATGATAAAATTCTGTTAATTTAATACTCGAAGTATATAATTTGACTGATAATAAATTAACTGTATGGCAATCAATAGAAGTTTTGACGAAAGCCATATTGAACATGCAGAAAAAATTAAGCTTAATTAAGAATATAGCTTCAGATCAAGACATAACCCTAGAAAAAGGAAAGGAGTTGTTAAGTGGCATTTATGAAGCAAATTTTAAGCTAAACAAGACAATCAATATAGCTACTTTGCCAAAAATTGGCTATCATATGCTAAATGGTGAGCTTGTTGTACGTAATCATATTACGGAAGAGGAAGTAAAGATTCCTGGAGATTTTCATTACCTTAAAGTCGTAAAATCCGATCATGATAATTATAAATTAACGTTTTGTAATTTTTTAGGTAATGAGTTTTTTGAATATAAAAAGTATGATCCACAATATTCTGGTATTTCAGATGAATATAAATTTGTGGATTTTGGTAGTGTAAAAAAGACTCATAATCTAAAATTTAAGGAATACATTGGTCATGCACCTAAATTTTTTGCTGCAGAAGGGCCTATTGAGCCTGGATCCCAAAACCATGTAATTGATCTATTTGAGCTAGTCAAAAGTGGTAAAGGTAGAAAAGTGGGAACCTTTGCTGATGAATTTGGTTATTTTGATGATCAAAATAAATTACATTAGAGGTTGTCCGGAAACTAGTAAATTCAAGCATATTCCCTCTTTAACATAACCCTACTCATAGCTAGGTATATGAAATTCTCAGTGGATGTTGTGAGTAAATCATACTCCTTCGATAGCCTTCTATTCCTATTAACCCAAGCAAAAGTCCTTTCTACAACCCATCTTCTTGGCTGTACTTTAAACCCTTGTTCTCTTGTTGGTAGTAGCTCAGGTGGCGTATCTTTGTGCACCCAAAATCTACATGGAGGCCTTTTAACAATTTCAATATCTATGTCATATTCTTCCTTTATGTGATTCTTTAAATTTCTTCCTTGGTATCCCATGTCAGCCCACATTTTTTTAACTTTAGTATATTTTGTTCTCATATTGTTTAATGCTATTTTAATACCATCTCTATCATTTTCGTTAGCAGCGCCTACGTAACAACCTAGTATAAAACCCTGAGTGTCTGTAATTATATGCCTTTTTCTACCCTTTACTTTTTTACTTCCATCATAGCCTTTGATCCCCCCTTTTCTGTAGTCTTTACAGATTGACTATCTACTATACAGGCACTCGGCTGCTCATTCCTTCCTATTTTTCTTCTACTATATTTTGTAATTTCATAATTCATTTTCTCAAAAATTCCCTGCTTCTTCCATTGCCTGAACTGCTCATACACAGTCTTCCATAGCGGAAAATCATTTGGTAAATACCGCCATTGACACCCTGTACGCAATACATAGAAAATTGCTTCTAATATTTCTCTTTTGCTATACTTTGGCGGCCTTCCTCCTTTCTTGTATGATACTCTGAAGTGTTTTTCTATTCTTGCCCATTCCCTTTCGCTTAGATCTGTTGGATACTTTTTTCTCATCTTTACCCCGTACTAAAATTTCAGATATTATAGCCTTTTACTTGTTTCCGGACAACCTCTTATTATAATTATCACAAAAGTGTAGAAAGTAATACTTATGATCCTGAAAATTTCAGTGTAAAAATGATAAATATAGATGTGAGCAAAATCGATAAATTCTACCTCATTGCAGAACAAGGTGATATAATCATTCATCCTATTTGGGAAAATTTAGACATATTTTAAAGTTTTTTTTAGAGTATCTAAGCTTATTGTTATTATAATGATCCGATTAGGTCTGGTAGTATTGTGTTATGGAAGATAAATTGCTTGAATCAGTAAAAAACAAAAGTTATTTCAGTAAAGCAGTCGAATGGTACTGCCATAGGTATCTGTTTTGTGTAGCAGAAAGATCTTGGATGGCATTAATAGTATCGCTTCTCCTAGTATGCTTATGTTTATTAACATTAAACATATACCTGTTATTTCCTATTAAAAAAGATTTAAATTTTGTGAAGTATATGAACCACACAGAAGATGAGTTCTCTGCAATGCATAAGCTTAGTTTCAGTAAAAAGGAAGATGAATACACTTCCACAGCGAGGTACTTAATAAGTAAATACATTGAAATATACGAGTCCATTAAGATCGTTGAACCGAAGTACCAAGAAAATTTTATAAGAAACAATTCTATACATAAAATCTATCAAGGCTTTCAGGAAAAAACGAATAATGAAGCTGGTAATTTGTCTTTATCTAAAAGAAAAATCGCCAACATAAATGTAATAACATTATCTATTGATCGATCGACCAAGGACTTAGTTACATTTGCTGGAAATGCTACTGTAGTTTTTACAACCGAGCAAAATAAGGAGGATACTGTGGAGATTAGCTTCACTTTGTCGAATATAAAAGCAACTCTGGCTGGTATAATACCATTTAAATTTATTGTTAATGGTTATAAATACAGATTTTAAAATATTACTTGGTAGCTAAAAAAAATAACCAAAGTGCACATAGCAGTAATAACTGGAGGTAAAACTAGAAGAATTGGTGTTTTTTTAATAAAGTAATTCTGAGAAGGTTTTAAGAAAAAGGCATTGTAAATTATCGGTAAAAAGTACAGAGCGTTGAGTATAGTACTAACAATTAACACTAGAGTTACAAACACAGAAAGTATTACATTGCCAGAGTTGAAAACAGCTTGAAAAATGAGAAATTTACCCCAAAAAGTCGGAGCAGGCGGCACCCCTATCATAGACAATGCACCTATAGCAAATGCTGTCATGCTAATTGGCATACTGCGTCCTATACCGTAAATCTTATCTATATATTTCTCACCTGCTCTCGTTATTATTGCTCCGGCAACGAAAAACAAAGTGATTTTTGCAAATGCGTGGCAAACTAATTGAAAAATTGCAACCCTCATGCTGAGATCACTAAAAATTGAAGCGAATAATATAATATACGACAATTGAGAGATGGTAGAGTAAGCAAGCAACTTCTTTAATTCTTTTTGCTTTAGTGCAATCAATGATGCAGTAATAATAGTAAATCCAGCAGCGTACGGAAGCCACCCTCCAGCAAACCAATTTTGCTGCACAAAACGTTGCATGTTATCGACGCCGAAAGTGTATAATATAACTTTTATGATGATGAAAACTCCGGATTTCACAACAGCAACAGCGTGCAGTAGTGCACTCACAGGAGTTGGTGCAACCATTGCTTTTGGTAACCAAAAATGCATTGGCATTAATGCAGCTTTTCCTATTCCGTAAATCAGCATAGCAAAACACACTGCAATGAAAGTGATGAGTGAAGTATCAAATTTGAATATTCCACCGCTTACAAAGTCTAAAGTATGAAATTCATGATATAAAAGGCCTATTGCAGGAAAAAATAATACCAAAGAAGAGAAAAATAGCACGCCAAAGTAATAGCGTCCTGCAATCATTGATTCATTTGTTGAGTTGTAAGTAACCAGAGGGTATGTACTAATAGTTAGAAGCTCATAAAAGACAAATGTAGTGAGCAAGTCTCCAGAAAAAGCAATAAACATTGCACAGCCAATCGATATTGAAAAAAAGCATAGAAAACTTGAGTGATTGCTATCAGCATAGTTATTCTGCATATAACATATTGCATATATACTGGTCAGCACCCATAAAAACGATATTAATAAACTGAATATTACTCCGGTAGACTCTAGCTTTAAACTAATGTGCAAATTATTACCAAAATCCATGAGAATAAATTGAGAATGATCACCATATACCCAATATAAAGTGCACAGACACGTATACGTAAACAGAAGTACAGAAGAAGTGACAGTAATACTATTGTTCACTCCGGGCCATTTACCAGTAAAAAAAATAACTAACGCACTTAAAAGTGGAATCAACGCAGTAATTAATAAATAATTCTCAGTAATTGAAAATGGTAAGGAAAGAGACGTTAAAACACAGTCCATTAAATAATTCATCTTTTTGTTTAGGTAAAGCTAGAATTATACTAAAATCATAGAAAAACCGCTATGTTTTTTTGGCAAACTAGTCGTTTGTGTATGCTATAGCTATACTGCGATTCATTCCACAACTGTACGAACATTTGTTTTTGTTAAACACAACAAAGATGTCATCCCAGTGCCCTGACTACTTGGATCCAGAAAACTTAATTTCAACTAAGTGGCTGCATAATAAAGGCTGGATTCCAGTGCCAAGCACTGGAATGACAGCAATCTACGTCATACCACCACGAACCGTCATACCGCGATTCATTCGCGGTATCTCATCCGCTAACTAGTAGCGGGATGACGAGCTTATCGTCATGCCACCGCGAACCGTCATACCGCCGCGGTATCTCAGCATAGATTCCGCTAACTAGTAGCGGAATGACGGTTTTTCAAATTGTCGTAAGTCAGTTTAGCTATATAGATAGCACAAAGTCAACTGCATAAATTGAAAATATCTGCTAGACGCAAATTACAACAAATGCAGTAGCGTAATCTCCATCGTCACTTAAAGAAAGATGAATTTTGGAGATAAAATCCTTGCTAACGGTAAGATATGGCTTGCCTCTTACATCATTGTATATTTCTATATCTTTCATTGTAATACCCTGACCACTACCTCGTGCTTTAACAAAAGCTTCTTTTGCTGCAAAGCGTTTAGCAAAATACCTTGCTCGCATTTCTTGACTATTATACTTTCTACTTAGCTCTATTTCCTTTTCAGTGTAGATTCTATTGAGAAATTTTTCCCCGTATTTTTGTAATATTCTCAATATTCTTGGTATATATACTATGTCAGTGCCGATACCGTGTATCATTTTGCGCTAAAGTGATTTATTGCTTCCTCAATCTGCATTTCCTTTACCTCTCCAGTTGCTCTATTTTTTACTTCAACTATATTTTCACTTACTGCTTTCTTTCCGACAATTATTTGCCACGGCAAGCCTATCAGATCCATTCTAGAAAATTTTACTCCTACACTCCCTTCCGTATCATCGTAAAGCACTTCATCGCTTTTCAAAGCTTTGTATATTTTATCTGCAGCCTCCGTTACTTTCGTTTGTAAATTGATTAAACCAATTCTGAAAGGAGCCACCGATTCTGGCCAGATAATTCCTTTATCATCATGAAAAGCTTCTATTATTGCACCAACAAGCCTTGAAACCCCAATGCCATACGAACCCATATGTATATTGACATTTTTTCCATCTTGAGAAGTAACACTTGCCTTCATAGGCTTTGAATATTTGTCGCCAAAATAAAAAATATGCCCTATTTCAATACCTTTACTAACATTTAACTGCTCTTGTGATATAGGGCAAGTCTCAGGATCATGCATATCATCTGCAACTGCGTATATACTCTTTAAACTTTCAATATCTTCACTCTCTAGTAGTTCAGAAAATTTATTGTCATAATATAAAGTGCTCTCACCAGTGTTTGCCAATATATGAAACTCGTGGCTCAAATTTCCTCCAATTGGCCCCGTATCAGCTCGAACTCCAATTGGAGTAAATCCCATGCGTTTGAAGATTTTTATGTAAGTTTTGTACATCAAATTATATGAATTCAGTGCACCTTCGTAATCTACATCAAAACTGTATGCATCCTTCATCAAAAATTCCCTGCCCCTCATAACACCATAACGTGGTCTTACCTCATCACGGAATTTCCATTGAATTTGGTATAAACAAAGTGGCAAATCTTTGTAACTTTTTACCACATCTCTAATTAAATCAGTTGCTATCTCCTCATGCGTTGGACCAAAAAGCATATCTTCCTCATGCCTATCCTTTATGCGTAGCATTTCCTTACCGTAATCATCGTAACGCCCTGATTCTCGCCAAAGACTTGCTGGTTGCACACAAGGCATTAATGCTTCAATAGCACCGGATTTGTTCATTTCATCTCTGATAATATCTTCAATATTCTTAAGCACTAAGAGACCAAGTGGTAACCACGTATAGATGCCAGATGCTATCTGCTTTATTAAACCTGCACGCAAAGAATATTGATGGGAGATAATTTTAGCATGGGCAGGCTTTTCCTTTAGAGTTGGCAGGTAATATTTGGATAAGCGCATATAATAGATCTGATTGTATTAAGTAATCTTAATACAATCAGACCTGTAGGTAAACTTATTTTGAAAAGGAAGGGAAGTGCATGGCTGACCATTTCATAGTTATCATAGTCCTTGTACAACATTTTCCTTTTGGCATCGCAACGCTTTTCCACCAAACTGTGCTATGCGATCCTCAACAGAAAGAGGAGGTGAATCTTGCACCTCATTATCCACTGAGTCAACATTATTTACTTGTGGTGAATCAACACACGAACTTGGCGGTACCGGTGACTCCTCTGTTTCTTGTTCAGGATGTATCGGAGATGTGGCTCTAGATCCTATACCACTGTCAAGACCCCCGCTTCCTTCTTCCTTGCTTGATGGGGAATTTGTGTGTTTTGTCTGCTCCTCTTTTTCCTGCTCTATCTCTTTCTGTGTGTCTTTGCTTTCATCTGTAGTCCAATCTGAATCGCTAATAGAATCAGAATGCTCACTTTCACTATCTGAGAGTTGCATGACTGCTGCTCTCTCCTTAAGTCTCTTTGTCCAATCTGAATCATTATCATCCGACTTCTTTCTCTCTGCTTGCTCCCTATCTATTCTTGCAGCAAACTCTTCTGGTGTTTCTTTTTTGTCAGTGCCCCCACTACTTTCTAATTTTGCTTTCAATTCATTTGTAAAATTTTGTTGCTGCCCACTCTTTTTAACGTAGTACCTCCTCTTATCTGTTCAAACAGAGTAGAATGATTATTATTCTCAGGTTCACCAGCCTTCTTCGGTGCATCATTCTTAGGTTGCTCCGTACGCTTGGAAGCTGTAAAAAAATGCGGAGGCGGAGGTGGTAGTGCAGCATCTTGTGGCAATGGAGGAGGTGGTGGCGGTGGTACACTGACACTTGGATTTGGTTGTGTACCCAATGTTACTGGAGGTGATTGAGGAGTAGGTACATTTGATTTATTCTCCAGATTAGTACAATTTTTACACACAAATTTTTGTGGTTCTTGAGATGGAGTATGGCCGAATTTCTGTCCATTAAGACCTACTTCTTTCTTATTATCATCTCTAGAAATAGCCAGTTTAACAAGATATGTCACTGAAATAAGTGCAACAACCGTAGAAACAGCAAAAATTGCTAAAGGAACTGCTGCAATAGGACCAGAACCAGAAACTGCTATAATAACATAAGGAAGATATTGACCAGATATGAAACTAAATATAGATAATAATGAAACAGCAATTAAAGGTTTCCATATAGTCTGCTTAGTTTTAGTAAGCTCCTGACTATCTTTTAGCAATGAAGAATTATTGGATATCATCATTTCTTTGCCTCACTTGTTAACGATAATTTAATAATAACCCAATTAATAATTTCTGTCAATAATTAATTATGAAAAACAAAGTTGCAATTTGAATAGATAAGCTATAAGTAATATACGACCAGCAATAGCCATACAATAGACTTCTTGTATAACCCACACTAAGTAGAAAAAAGGTGTCATCCAAGTAGCTGACACTGCTCTCCTTTGTCATTCCAGTGCTTGACACTGGTTTCCATCCAAAATGGTGTCATTCCAGTGCTTGACACTGGAATGACACCGAAGGGGCTACTGCCGTCTTGGATGGAAACCAGTGTCAGAACTAGTTAACCATGGGGCTTCTTTTGCCTTTTTTTCCATTTGGTAAATTTCTTAAATATTTATGGCTAACATGAAGCTAAGTACGAACTTTGTTAAACATAACAAATGGTGCCATTCCAGTGCTCCTTTTTTTGTCATCCCAGTGCTTGACACTGGGATCCAGTTTTCCATATAATCTCATCGAAAATGTTGTAACCACTTTCTGTGCTAGTTTGCTTGCTTACAAGCAAACTTTCCTGGATCCCAGTGTCTGGGCACTGGGATGACATCATAGGGACACTGGGATTACACCCTGACAATCGTCATCCAGCTACTTGTTAGCGGCTAAGAGATACCGCGAATGAATCGCGGTATGACGGTTCGTGGCGGCATGACGATAACCTCGTCTCACTGCCATTAAGTTAAGGAAAAAAGATAGATTTTATGGGATAATGATGTATACCAATAAGTTTAAAGGTAGTATGAGTAAAAAAGGCAGTAATAAAATTTATTCAAAATGAATTGGCAAGTCTAGAATTTATAGAATCCCATAAATCATCTTCAAAAGATTTTATGAGAAAGAGGAAGTTATCTTTTATTGACATATTTATCTTAATTTTAAGAAAAAGTGTAAAGTCGCTGCAAGTAATACTAAACGAATTTATTTTATATAGGAAAAAAGACTATACCGTTACTGCTAGTGCTTTTAGTCAAGCAAGAAAAAAAATGAAACACAGTGCATTTTCAGAAATTAACGAAGGTGTGGTTTCCTTGTACTACCAAGACCAAAAATTTAAAACTTGTTTTGGCTTTAGAGTGTGAGCTCTTGATGCCTCCAAAATCATTTTACCAACAAGCGTTGAAATAAAAAATGAATTTGGCTCAAGAAAAATACGTAACCAAAAACCAAAAGATTTAGGTGATTATGCAAGTGCAACCTTTGCGGTTTGTTAAGATGTGCTAAATAATGTTGCCATAAGGTCAGTGTTAGATAGAGGTAACACTCATGAAATTAACTTAGCAGATGAAATGCTTAAAGTTGTAAATACTAATGACTTACTGATTTGTATATTTATCTTATAAATTTCTTTCTAGCCTTACAAAAAGAAAAATTGCTTATGTCATTCGATGTCCCAGATCATCTTTTAATGAAGTGAATGCTATGTTTGAAGAAAAAAGCCCATCTAGTGTTGAGGTTACCATATGTGCTCAGCGTAAGATAAAACAAGAAAATAGTGGAATAACGCTTCAAAGTGGTACTGCCATCTGGTGAAATTGAAGTGTTAGCTACATCATTAATGGATGAACAAAAGTTTCAAACTGGAGGATTTAAGGAGTTATATTTTTTACGCTGGGGAGTTGAGACATTTTTTGCAAAACTCAAAGGAAGACTAAGTCTAGAAAATTTTACAGGAAAAAGTGTTGAGTCTGTTAAACAGGATTTTTGGTCAGCTATCATTATTAGCAACCTAGAAAGTGTTATGACAGAAGATGTAGAAGAAGCGTTGAATATGGACTTAACCGATGATAAGCTTAAGAGGAGCATTAACAAATCTGTCTCATTTAACGCGATCAAAAACTTGGCTTTCGACATTTTTGCTACGGAATCAGATACTGACTGCATTATGGATCAATTATCAAAGCTATTTTTGATGAACACTTTGGCGGTAAGAAAGGGAAGGAAAGTTGATCGTCATAAGGTACCTTATCTTCGTTCGTTCAATTACCAAAAAAGGGTTAGAAAACACATATTTTGACTAGAGGTAGTATTCATATCTTCTGATAATAACTGGGTAGCTTATTGCCATAGCTCCTGTAAAATGACTTCTAAACAAACTGTTTCTTAAGTAATTTACACTTCAGAGTTTATCTGCTTTAAAGTTTACTCTATTCTGTTTCAGCATTTGTCATAAATCCTTAATTATTTCTGACTTTTTAGTTCAGTTTTTAACCATTCTTTCCTTAACTTAATGGCAGTGAACCTCGTCATCCCGCTACTTGTTAGCGGGATCTCTTGTTAGCGGCTGAGATACCGCGAATGAATCGCGGTATGACGGTTCGCGGCGGTATGGACGTAGGAAAACCTTTCTTGGGTCAGCTATAGAGACTCTCATCTTTAGCGAGCTTCAAGGTAATTGGTTGCTATTTGCGAAAATATTCGCATAATTTAAGTAACATTACTTAATAAAAATTAACTATGGAGCTTAATAAGATTGCAGCATCGATTTTACTTTCTGGGCTAATCATTATGATAGTTAGTAATGTAGTTGATATGCTTTACAGTCCAGAAGAATATAAGATTGAACACCAAACGATAGTAGCTGCTGGCAGCAATGAGTTCCAGCAAAAAATCGAGCAAGTGGCGCTTGATATTGGAGCGCTCATGCAGAATGCTAGCTTTGAGAAAGGTAAATCAGCAGCAAAAAAATGTATAGCCTGCCATAGTTTTGAGAAAGGTGGAATGAATAAAGTAGGACCAAACTTATGGAACATAGTTGGAAATAAAAAGGCCCATCTTGGTAACTCATTCAATTACTCAAAAGCAGTGCTTGAAAGAGGTGGAAAATGGGGGTATGAGGAGCTATTTGCCTTTTTAAAGAACCCAAAAGCCTATATAAAAGGTACACGTATGGCATTTGCAGGTATTTCCAATCCACAAGAAATTGCAGATCTAGTTAGTTATTTGCATCAATTGAGTGATAGCCCGGTTGCTTTGCCAAAGTAGTATGGATTATTGTAAATTGTTTGATGGAAATAATGGTCACATAGCATATCGAAAGCTACAAGGAAAGAAAGCTTCTGTAGTTTTTTTCGGTGGATTTGCATCCAATATGGATGGAACTAAAGCAACTGCTATTTACAAATTTTGCCAAGAAAATGACGTAGCACTTGTGCTATTTGATTATTTTGGTCACGGTCATTCAAGTGGTAATTTTATTGATTACACGATAAGTGATTGGCAAAAAAATTGTGCTAAAGTAATGAGTGAATTAACTAGCGATAAACAAATAATTATAGGTTCAAGTATGGGAGGATGGCTGATGTTGCTCACTGCCCTTCAATTTCCAGAAAAAATTGCAGCACTAATTGGTATATCGTCTGCTCCCGATTTTACTGAAGATTTGATATTCAAGCAATTGTCAGGCAAGCAAAAAGAAGAACTAGATTCTAAAGGTGTAATAGATTTTACTTCAGAGCATTGTACATACAAAATAACTAAAAATTTGATCGAAGATGGCAGAAAGAACCTTCTTTTAAACAAAAAGACAATAGATATAAACTGTCCTGTGCGCTTGCTGCATAGCATTAATGATAAAGATGTTCCTTATCAAACTTCATTGAATTTAGCTGAAAAAATTAAGTCAACCGATGTTGAAGTACACTTAATAAAATCAGCAGAGCACAATATGTCTGACAATCATTCACTGGAAGTTTTATTTAAGACCATTAGAGAATTTTGTAACCAGACTGCATTCTGTGATTTTTAGCAAAACACGATTTTTCATTTGAGCTTTCTTCAACTTAAAATAAATACAGAAAATTGCTGCCTATAGCTAAACTGACTTAGATTTACCGACAATTTGAAAAACCGTCATCCCGCTACGTGTTAGCGGCTGAGATACCGCGGCGGTATGACGGTTCGCACCATCACACTTTGGAACCTTACAGATATTGAGCAAATCCAATAATATCCTTGATTTCTTTTATATTATGGGTTGCAATTTCTGCTGCTTTCTTTGTGCCTTTTTTTAATATTTCATGTAAATGGAATTGGTCTTTTAAAAGATCATTCATTTTCTCACGTATGGGTGATATAACACTGATAATTAAATCAGCTAACTCTTTTTTGAAGTGCTTCATGTCATGTTTGTTCACTTCTTCACATACTTTTTCTGCATTTACATTACTAAGCACTGAATAAATGTTTATCAAATTGCTTATTTCTGGTCGGCACTTTAAAGTAGCAAAGCCTAGAATTGAATCTGTTTTTGCTTTTTCTATTTTTTTGACAATTAAGTCATCCGTATCATCAAGGTGAATGCACGAATGTTCTGAAGGATCAGATTTACTCATCTTGCTTGTGCCATCCCTTAAGCTCATTATCCTTGATGTGCAATCCAAAGTTAAGATTTCAGGTACGATGAAATAATCCAGCTTATAATGATTGTTAAAAGCTGATGCAATATCACGTGCAAGCTCCAAATGCTGTTTTTGATCATCACCAACAGGAACGTATTTAGTTTGATACAACAATATATCTGCAGCCATAAGTACTGGATAACTATATAATCCAAGAGAGGCTTTTTGTTTATCGCTGCCAGCTTTATCTTTAAATTGAGTCATGCGATTAAGCCAACCAATTGGTGTATAGCATCCAAGCAGCCAGCCCAGTTCTGCATGACCACTAACTGTGGACTGACTAAAAATAATGGACTTTTCTGTATCTATTCCGCATGCAATATAAGCTGCTGCTGTTTTGAAAATATTACTTTTTAATTCACTTGCGGGAAGCTTATTTGCTGTGATTGCGTGTAGGTCGACAATACAAAAAAGAGATTTGTATTTATCCTGTAAGTCTATCCACTGTTTGATTGCACCAAGATAATTACCTAAATGTAGTACGCCACTTGGCTGGATACCTGAAAAGACAATACTTGTCATTATACATTTACCTCATGCTAATCGCTTCCACAATCAGCAGATTTCTTAGAAAGAATAACCATTGCAGGACGGAGCAACCTATTTTTGATAGTATAACCAGTTTGTAGTACTTCTACAATGGTGCCAGGCTTTTTTTCATTGTCTTCTCTTTCCACAACAGCTTGGTGTAAATTACTATCAAAAAGCTCACCAAGTGGATCTACTTCCTCTATTCCATGTTTTTTTAGATCATTTATAATTTTTTGATAAGCTACTTTAATCCCCTCATGAACAGGATCACCGTCTTTCAAAATTTCCATTACTCTTTTTAAATTGTCGCACGAGTCGATCATATCACGTGCAAGTTTTGTGACTGCGTAGTCACTTGCATCGCTAATTTGCTTTTGCATTATACGTTTGACGTTTTCATTATCTGCAACAGCACGGCGTAAATGATCTTCAAGCTGAGCTGCACGTTCTCTTAATGTATTGAGATCTTCATTTAAATCATCAGTTTGCTTATGGTTATCACTTTGTTGGTCGTCACCTTTCTGCCTACTTACCATATCAGCAAACTTCTTCTTTTTCTCCTTACTGCTATCTGACATATCATTACCCTTAAGAATCTAATAAATATATAACAATTAATCTGAAAATATCAAGCGCCAGCTACATTCGTCTTTCTATGCTCGCATTTAAAAAGTTAATTAAAGTAGTTTTATAAAAAGAATCAGAAAAAGTACTAATATCATTTTGTGCCATATTAATGTAGTGTCTAGCTTTTTCCATAGAAAGCTGAATGGCATTATGGTGATTAATATAGTGTAATGCTTGGTCAAAATTGTGTCTAGCTGAAGAAAAGCATTTTTCCCAGAATTTTTGCTCTGCTGGACTGCCCTTTTCGTATGCTATAATAGCAGGTAAGGTGACTTTACCTTCGAAAAAGTCTTTTCCGACTTGCTTTCCAGAAGTGCCTTGATTAGCAGTATAATCGAGCATATCATCAACTATTTGAAATGCCATACCAAAATTAAAACCAAAATTCTTTAGCCTCTCTGTTTCGTCATTTGTTGCACCAGATACTGTTGATGCAGCTTCACAGCATGCAGAAAATAAAGATGCTGTCTTTTCTCCAATGATATCAAAATAATTTTCCCTGACTGTGTGGGGGTCAAAGCGTGCTGTCATCTGCTTTATTTCACCCTTCACAAGTAAATGCGATGCTTTAGATAAAATAGAGAGAATATTTAAATTTCCACACTCTATAAGCCATCTAAATGCTAGAGTCAACAATAGATCACCAACTAAAATGCTTGATTTATTTCCCCAAATCTTATTCGCTGTTTTAACTCCATGGCGTGCCTCACTTTCATCGAGCACATCATCATGAAGTAAAGTAGCATTGTGTATAAACTCTACCGATGCAGCAACGTTGATCCTATTCTCCCCAGAATAGTTTAGCATTTTACATATAATAAAAACTAGTTTAGGCCTTATTTTTTTTCCACCTGACCTAACAAGATGAGATATAATATCAGTAGCAAGCTTAGCATCTTCATCATTGACATTTTTGAAGACAAAGTCATTCATAGCTGACAAATCAGAAGATACAATATCGTCTAATTTATCGCTGTTTGTTAAATCAGTATTTAGCATTTTAAGAGACTTATGCCTCTTGCCCTTGTGCTTTCTCGTTCTCTACTTTCTTCTTTTCTGTTTTCTTTGGTTCTGTTTCTAAAGTTACTATGCCTTTTTTGATAAACCACAGTACTCTTTCAGTTGCCTGCGCGCCTACACTTAGCCAATGTTTTAATCTATCAGCTTTCACCACAACACGATTTTTATTGTCTTTTGGTAACATTGGATCATATTGTCCTATTTTCTCAATAAAACGCCCATCTCTTGGTGCTCGTGAATCAGCTACAACTATCCTATAAAAAGGGCGTTTCTTTGCGCCAAACCTCGCCAACCTTATTTTAACTGCCATGTTAACCTTTATTCATATATTAGCCACAATTTTATACAATGAGCCGTTTTAAGTCAAATGAATTATACAACTTTTGCACCTTATAATATAATTACCAATAATGTAGGGCAGTGCCGGGCGCACAGCTATACGAACATTCATTTTTGAAGGTAAATTGCACAGCAAATGGTGTCATTCCAGTGCTTGACACTGGAATCCAGCCTTTTTTTAATCATTAAAACGTTGTATTTTAACATAAAACGGCTACTTTTATGCTTACCAACTTAATAAAATTCCTGGATCCCAGTGTCTGGGCACTGGGATGACATCCTTTCTAGTGAAGATTGCTCTCAAATCGAAATGTTCGTACAGTTGTGTGTCTGGGCACTGGATGCGTTTGAAGCAACTTATAAGATTTTTGACTATATATCATCAAGTATAGCGTGATTAACTTCGACTTTATACTTTGATTCCAGATAGCTAATTAATTGCTCTTTTAGCGATATCATCACACGTTTTCCAGTGTCAAGCATGTTTAATTTGCCATTTGATGAATGCATTTCTTTTAGAACACCTATTATAATTTCATTATTGTATTGAATAGGATCTGTCACTGAACCAGTTGTTTTCATATTGAAAATCTCTTCTACAAAAGAAAAGGGGTAGTTTTGTTGATCCACTTTATTGCGGTGCATCTGCTGACCTTTAACTAATTCCACACCTTGAATTTCTTCCAAATCTGTTTTTTCTCTTAGTTGAACTGCAACCTCTTGCCCGAATTTAAACATTCTTTCTTTTATAAACTCACTACGCCAAAGCTCTACCGCTAATGCCCTGCCTTCTTCAAAACTTTGTGATTTAGGTGGAACGATATCGATGATTTTTACACTAACAACAGCGTCCCCAACGCCCTTAAAATAACCTTTCTGATCCTTTTCTCGCGAAAAAATGAAAGAAATCAAATCACCAGAATCTCCTACGTTATTACCGCTTTGATCTTTTCCACTCGCATCTACTGGACCAATAGTTTGTATAGGTAAATTATATTCACTCAATATTTCTTCAATTTCTGAACCATTGTATATCTTATAGTTCACTTGGTTTATGAAATCATTGACTCTTTCAAAAGACTTTTGGTTAGTTAGAACTGACTTTATGTCTTTTTTTAAATCAACTAAGTCTTCATCAGAGATTTGATGCGCACTTTCCACTTTTACTATGTGCCAACCAAAACTGCTTGCTAAAACTTCACTTACTTCACCTACTTTAAGAGCAAATACCTTCTCTCTCACGTCTTCTGGTAAAAAATCCTTAGTTATATTATTTACTCTAGTTTCCTCAAGTTTTGCTTTGCCAAACTCTTCTACTATCTGTTCAAAGCTTGTTTTACCCTCCTCAAATGCTCTTCTTGCTGTCTCAGCTTCTTCTTTGGTAGAAAATATTGCATTGAATATATCTCTTTGATTTTTAAGTTCTTGTTGTTCTATTATACCATCAACTTCTTCATCTGAGATCTTGATTTGATCTTCAAAATACTTTTGGCCTAGGGAAATATATTGCGCAGTTCGATACTCAGGATAATAAAAATGGGATTTATTTCTTTCGTACAAATCAAGTAAGGCTTGATCATCTGGTTCAGGAATGTTTGTAACTGCATCTTCAGTTATTTTAACAATATCAACTACTCTAGTTTGGTAGCGACTTTTGTATATCTGCTCATCAATTTTCTCGCCAAAAGTTACTGGATAATTATCTTTAAATAATGAAGTCATGAACATCATTGCAGGCAGGACTTTCTCTAGCTTTGCTATATACTCTTTCTCTGTCATATGCAGGTCATTTAGCGTTTCATAGAATTTATTTTTGTCAAATTCACCTTTATCATTTTGAAAGTATTTGGTGTTTTTAATATGGTTTTTTATAGATTCTTCTCCAACTGTCAACCCCAGCTCACTAGTTAGGTTAAACAATAGTTTTTGCTCTATAAGTGCGTTAAGCAAATCATATTTCAGCTTTTTTACTTGTTCTCTACTCGCATCAGATCCAGAAATTTGTTTTCCATAATTTTGATATAGCGACTTATACTCATCTGACGTTATAACTTCTTTTCCAACCCTAGCTACCTCTTCTTTTTCATCATCACCTGATAAAAGGTTGCCAACTCCCACAAAGATTAACAAGCAAGCTAAAAGGACAACGGTTATTTTAGTGAAAAAATTTTTAACATTCATTTTAAACTCAGTTAATTAATGGTTAATTATAGAATAGTGATAATTTAATACTTGTAAACCTGTTGCTTTATTAGATAATATATATAATATATTAACTTAAAATTTAACTCTCTAATCTTAAATAGGAACATATGTTTAACTGAGTTATACTATACCTTAGGAAGGGGAAATATTTTGTTTGAAATATGCTTAAAGGTAAGCGCATTTAATTAACTTAAGAGGTGGGAAGTGACAAACAAAAAGTTATTGAATGACAAAATTAATGCTTTTTTAGTTTTAATAGTTTATATTTTAGCTCTGTATAACAGTAAGGGATACTTTAAATGGGAGATGCTTTTTTGATGTCAATGGAATCTTCTAAGGGCAATAACGATAGAAATAAACAGTTTCTAGTGCAAATAGCTGCTTGGTTAGTAGACAACACTGGTTTAACTTTTAATCAAATAGCACAATGTTGCAGATTGGCCCTTGAAGAAGTACAAGACATAGCTGATGAGGAAATAGAAGTAGAAAAATATAACCCTATTATTTCTGGAATAATTACTGAAAAAGAAATCGATGATTGCAAAAAAAATCCAAATCGTGTACCAAATTTGATTATAAAAAATATAAAAAAAAGGAGTAAAGCGATTGGTAGCATTCTTGGCTTTGCCTCTACGGCAAGACGTAGAGATAAACCTGATGCGATTTATTATTTAGTAAAAAAATTTCCTATCTTGGACAATAACGTTATAGCTAAATTAATTAGTACAACAAATTACACAGTTGAGCAGGTAAGAGATGGATCTCATCATAACATGCAAAATATAAAACCCCAAGATCCTGTACTACTCGGCTTATGTAGTCAAGAAAATTTAGAAGCAGAAGTGGAAAAAGCAAAAGTAGAAGAGGAGAAGCAAGAAAGGTTAAAAAAATATAAAGAATAGCTATTGAAAATCCTCAAATTTTTGTGTTTTGTTAACATTAAATTAACTTGACTTGCTAGTGTTTATTAGTATAATGTAAGTAAAGTACGGGGTTTAATGATAATTAAGCTTAATACGCACTGAAACTAACTCAGCCTAATTTATTATCTTATAGTCACATTTTAGGTTAGTAAGCATCAATTAAAATTTTTGGAGGATTATGACAACAATCAATGAAGATGTTTTGGCAAAAGGAAAGGTTACAGCTCAACCTGAAAAAAGTGAGCAAATTTACAATAACGATACAGTAAAACAGATGGTCAATGAAGGTACTGAGAAAAACAGAAAAACATTAGATCTGAGCGAATTAAAAGAGAAAACAGCAGAAGAATTGTTAGAGTTAGCTGAAGAAAGAAAAATTTCAACTAACGGTAAAAGCAATGGTAGAATGCTAAAGCAGGAAATAATATTCAGCTTAATGAAAAAAATGAGTGAAGAAGGAGGCATAACCACAGGGAGTGGAATAGTGGAAATATTGCCTGATGGTTTTGGTTTCTTACGTTCAGCAAGTGCAAATTATGCCCCAAGTACCGATGATGTTTATATTTCTAACGGGCAAATAAAGAAGTTTAATTTACGTACAGGAGATATGGCATATGGAGAAATAAGGCCACCTGGTGATAAAGAGAGATATTTTACTTTAACTAAGGTTCAAAGTATAAACTCTACTGAAGTAAGTGAATTAAGAAAGTACGTCCATTTTGATAATTTGCTTCCTCTTTATCCTGAGGAAAGCATAGTACTTGAGTGTAATAATGGTGATGATAAAAAAGGCTTAAGCATGCGTGCTATAGATATAGTAGCTCCTCTTGGAAAAGGTCAAAGAGCGTTAGTAGTTGCTCCACCTCGCACAGGAAAAACAGTATTGCTTCAGCAAATGGCTAACTCTATAGCTATAAATCACCCTGAAGTAGAATTAATAGTGTTACTTATAGATGAAAGACCTGAAGAAGTAACAGATATGATACGTTCTGTAAAAGGTGAGGTAGTAAGTTCTACATTCGATGAGCCTGCTTACCGTCACGTACAGCTTGCTGAAATAGTAATAGAAAAAGCTAAAAGAATGGTTGAGCATAAAAAAGATGTGGTAATTCTACTTGACAATATTACTAGACTTGCACGTGCTTATAATGCGGTTATTCCTTCGTCTGGGAAAGTTCTAACTGGTGGTGTAGATTCAAACGCACTGCAGAGACCAAAACGCTTTTTTGGAGCAGCTCGTAATATTGAGAATGGGGGTTCTTTAACTATAATCGCCACAGCTCTTATAGAGACTGGTTCAAAAATGGATGAAGTTATTTTTGAAGAGTTTAAAGGTACAGGAAATGCTGAGATCATACTTGATAGAAAACTTTCTGATAAACGTATATTTCCAGCTATTGATATTACAAAATCCGGAACAAGGAAGGAAGAGCTATTAGTTGATAAGGCTATACTAAATAAAATATGGGTGGTGCGTAGGATACTCAATCCTATGGGACCCGTTGAAGCAATGGAATTTTTACGTGACAAACTACTTTTAACAAAGAGCAATGCTGACTTTTTTAACTCCATGAATCACTAAAAGTAAGCCAGTTATGATGGATATGCTGAGCAAAAAGTAAAACGCTCTTATAGCTAAAATAATTTGGATTTACCAAAATATATTTATAGTTAAGTTGGCAATTTACCTTAAGTTAGCGCGTGACACTGGAATGACACCCTTGGTGGCAGACAGCTAAAGGAAAATATCAACTAGGTTTATAATCTATCACTACCGTGTTTGCAATTTTGTCGTGAAAAGCTTGTTTATGTTCATCACCTACTGCACATACTAAAACTAAGATTAGTATAGCTAAGAATAAAATGGGATTACAAAGTGATATGCAATAAATTATAAAAAGAGCTATAGTCCTTTTCATTGCTTGCATTGTATAGTACTTCCCAAAGTAAATGATAAAGGTATAATAAGCTATTTGAGTTATAATGGCGTATAGTGTGGATTTAAGGGAAAGGGCAGTATCGATGATAGAAAAAGGGAAGTCAAAGGTTGAGGTGGCAGAGCTTTTGGAGATAGGAATAGCAACTCTGTACCGCTGGTTAAGAAAGAAAGCCGCTGGTGAAAGCCTAAGGCCATCGAAAAACGGCAGCTTTATTCGAAAAATAGACCCAAAAATACTCGAAGAATATGTTAAAAAGAATCCAGATCATACGCTGGCAGAGATGAAACAAAATCTTGGATTTGGAATAAATTCAATTTGGTATAGGCTGAAACAGCTAAGAATTACTTTAAAAAAAAGTTACACTATATCAAGAGCGCAATCAAGAAGATAGGCAGCGATTTACCGATAAAATCTCAAAAATAGACCATTCCAGCATCTTATATATAGATGAAGCAGGAGTTGATAATAGGTTATACCGAGAGTATGGACGTGCTCCAATAGGAAAGAAAATTTATGCAGATATTCCAGGAAGAAAACGAGAGAGAATCAGTATAATAGGCGGGTGGATTGGAAAGAGATTTATTGCACCAATGACTTTCAAAGGTGGGTGTGACAAAGAGGTATTCAATACATGGTTAGAGAAGATGTTATTACCTAAATTGCCACATGGTACTACAATAGTTATGGACAATGCCACATTCCATAAAACTCCCAAAACAAAGGAGTTAATAGATAATGCTAGATGCCGTTTGCTCTATCTACCAACATATTCACCAGATTTGAACCCTATAGAGCATTGTTGGAATACCATCAAAAGCCGCCTCAGACCTTTAATGCATAAATATACAGACTTACAACTTTTGGTTGGTAATACCATAATGGAAATTTATCATTCATTTTAGAAAATACTATAGTGATTGACTCAAATGTATCTTTGTCTTTTACACGCATGCTAAATAACAAGTGTCCTGGAGTGCCGCCAAATTTTACTAGCATGAATATATGAAATATACATGGTATCATTAAAAATAAAGAAAATACAATCGTGGTGATTACAATTATTGCACCCATGATCCCTTGTATTGCGTGTGTAAGTGAGAAACCCACCGCCATTAAACCAAATGGTATTGCGATAAATAAAATACAATCAACTATAAATGCTAGAGTACGTCTTGTCATCGTTGAGTAGTTTACTTTTTTATCCATGTACTACCTATAAAGAAAAATATCAACTAGATTTATAGTCTATCACTACTGTTTTTGCAATTTTATCGTAAAAAGTCTGTTTGCGTTGATCAAATACTGCAAACAAAAATAAAATTAGCACAATTAAAAGATATAGAAAAGTATAACCATGATAATGCAGATGAAGCAAAAAGCGAAAAATAATCCAGATGCTTCCCTTAGAAATACATCTTATTGTTGCTTGCATAAGGGTAACATTTGTAAATGTATTAGCATCTTTAATATGCATACCACACAATAGTTTTCCTGGGGTACCACCAAGTTTTGTTACCATTAATATTTTGGATATTGTTAGTACTAATGTTGCGACCACTGTAGAAACTATAAATGGTATTTCTGTTGCTAGTTGTGCAAGTTCCTGAAAAGAGTCTTTATCTTTATCTTGATCTTGTAATGATACGATGAATACACCATAGATAAAACCGAAGATAAAATGAGGGGAAAATATGATGAGGTCAAGTATTTCTGCTACAATACGCCTTGTAAATCCTACATAATTTACTTTAACATTTATTTCAGTATTCATAACCCCACCTATATTTCATAATATCATCATATGATATAAAAATACGTTATTAAATAACCGTAAATATACTAACTTGGGTAATATTAGCTACTTGTGCCACTCTATTATTTAAATTAATATTAAATCATTTATAACTAGGGAAGTTATGTCAACACTAATCACAGTTGCATATGGCGACGGTATCGGACCAGAAATCATGGAAGCGGTGCTGTCGATATTGCGCGAAGCAGAAGCGGAAATCTCAATAGATATTATTGAAATAGGGGAGCGTGTTTACAGTAAAGAATGGTCTCACGGAATTTCTCCAAGTGGTTGGGAATCAATTGAAAGGACAAAAATATTATTAAAATCTCCGACAACAACTCCTCAAGGTAAAGGGCACAAAAGCTTAAACGTTGCACTCAGAAAAAATCTAGGGTTGTATGCAAATATCAGACCATGCATTTCATATCATCCTGTTATAGAAAATAAATTCGATAAGTTTGATATCGTAGTGATACGTGAAAATGAAGAGGACGTTTACACCGGAATAGAGCATAGGCTCACTGGTGACTCTTACCAATGCACTAAAATTATTACTAGATCTGGCTCAGAGAAGATATGCAGGTACGCTTTTGAATATGCAAAAAAACACAACAGAAAAAAAGTAACTTGCCTGACTAAAGATAACATCATGAAAATGACTGACGGAACTTTCCATGCCGCGTTTGATCGCATTGCAAAGGAATACCCAGATATAAAGGCAGAACATTATATAGTTGATATTGGAATGGCGCGTGTTGCAACAGAACCGGAGAATTTTGATGTTATAGTAACCGAGAACTTATATGGCGACATATTATCAGATATAGTCGCACAAACCTCTGGATCTGTGGGGCTTGCCGGAAGTAGCAACATCGGGAATGAATACGCAATGTTTGAAGCAGTGCACGGTTCTGCCCCTGATATTGCAGGAAAAAACATAGCCAATCCTTCTGGTCTTTTAAATGCTGCAGTGCATATGCTAATTTACATAGGTCAAGTGGGTACTGCAAAACTAATCTACGATGCATGGCTCAAGACTTTGGAGGATGGAATACACACTGCCGATTTATATAAGGAGAAAAGAAGTAAACAGAAAGTTGGTACCAAAGAATTTGCAGAAGCTGTTATAGATAATTTAGGAAAGAAACCTGCTGAGCTTATAATTGGCAGTGGTTCGGATAGTAAAATAAATTTGGATAGTAAAATAAATAAAGTACAAGACAATTACGAACAAGATTACAAAGTTAAAAAGCTAGTGGGTAGTGATATAACTCTCGCTTGGGACAAATCCAGTAATGTTGATCAAATAGTAGGATTATTTGAATCAAGTAATCTGCAAATGATAGCAATATACTCAAAAGGACTTGCGATTTGGCCAGGAAACTCAAAACCTTCAAGTGACCAAATAACCTATAGGTTTATCGCAAATAATGAAAAGCAAGCTATTACAAATAGTGATGTAAATAACTTGCTAATCAAACTCGAAGAACACAATTTTGACGTGGTGAGAATGGACAAATTGTATTTGTATGATGGGAAAGAGGGGTTTTTCTCTTAATGATCGTTTGACATTCTTATGATTGCATAAAACATTTAAATAGATTATACTAGAGATATAATTTATTTATGTGAGATGTAGTAATGGGTCAACATTTTAAGTTAACTGGTCAGGAGTTTTGTGATAATGCTGATCTGTTCAACGTATTGGAAATAGAAGCTAAGCAAGTTATAGGTAAGGATCATCAAGAGCTTAGTAGCGTTTTAAAAAAACAATATAGAAAATTGATTCTTGTACACCACCCTGATAAAGGTGGAAATGAAGAAAGATTTAAAAATCTTGACAAAGCTTATAAAGAATTAAATGCATATATTGAACCTTTAAAGTCAGGGGACCCTTGTGTTAAAATTAGCGTTGATGCTGAAAGTGATGGGCATTTAACAGCGCGTGAATTCCATTATAGGAAGAAATTATTTGAAAAATTGAATATCACTGAAGAGGAAGTTAGAGGAAGGAATTTTGCTGAGCTTGCTTCTATACTTGAAAAAAAAAGCAGCTCGCTAATACAGGATCTGCAACACCAAAATAAATTAATCCATTATATAAATTCTTGGCCAAGATATAGCTCACTTTTCGATGATAAAGTCAAAGAGCTGAGAAATGAGCTTGACGAACACTTGCTTAAACCTAACATACAATTATTTAGTTATATCGCCCCTTTAACAAAGAATGGAAGTTTAATAAGGGAAGACAAACAAGCGCTAATGCAAAAGTTTATAAAGCGTAGAGACGATTTGCTATCTAGTACTTTAAAGAAAAAAGTAAAGTATTTACTTTTTTTAGCTTTTGCTGAAGCAATTTATTGCTATTGTTTCTTGCCTACTTGGTTAATTGCCAGTGATACCTTGATGTGTTTATGCTTGCCACTAGTAGCATTAAATCTTATTATGACAGAGATTTTATCTGCTTTAACACAACATTACGAAAAAAAATACAAAAACTCTGAAATTTCTACTGATCAATATGTAAATAGAATAAATTGTATTTACTTATGCTATAAGCTTTTTGTTTTTTACCCTTTGCCTGTCTTTTTTACTTCTTTAATGATAGAGGGTTTTATCTCTGGCAGTTTTTATGTTGATGTGACAATATTTGGTACTTTGTCATTGTTAGTACTGCTAGCTACTGAGATATTTAGTCCTACATTTTCAAAGGCTTGTGAAATATACACTGAAAAACACATGAAAGATTTACTTGAGGAAGATCTAAGAGATAGAGTGCAAAAGGAAACTGATCTGTTAGGACGGTATGATCCACGAAGGCTATTAATGCCAATAATTATGCCTCTTGTTAGAAAGTGTTTTACAGAGGTGGCAAGCGAATTTGCTGAGAGGAATTTCGATGAAGTGAACACTAATATGTCTGATGTTAACACTGAACAGCCACCTAGACCTCAAGCGGTTGAATTTGCATAGTAGAATATTACGGTATAGTATAAACTTTTAGCTCTATGCATGGACTCAAAAAAAGTAGAACTAATATTTGAAAAGTTTCAACAATCAAATCCTGCGCCAAAAATAGAGCTAAATTATACCAATCATTTTACGTTACTGGTTGCGATAGTTTTATCAGCGCGGACAACTGATGTAAGCGTTAATAAAATTACAAGAGAACTATTTAATATCGCTGATACGCCAGAAAAAATGCTGAGCTTTGGGCAGAGTGAGCTGAAAAAATGCATAAGCAGTATTGGTTTATATAATTCCAAAGCAAAAAATATAATCGGGCTTAGTAAAATATTGGTAGAACGATACAACAGCAAAGTACCTACTAATTTTGATGATTTGGTGTCTTTGCCTGGAGTGGGGAGAAAGAGCGCTAATGTGTTCTTAAATTCAGGGCTTGGCATTCCAACATTGGCAGTTGATACTCACGTTTTTAGAGTGAGCAATAGAATTGGGCTTGTGAAAGAAAAAGATGTGTTTAAAACAGAGCAATCTCTTTTAAATGTGGTTCCCAAAAAATACCTGCTTTATGCTCATCATTGGCTAGTTTTGCATGGTAGATATGTTTGCAAAGCACAGAAACCTTCGTGTGAAACGTGCATAATTCATGATTTATGTGAATTTGAGTGCAAAAGGTATAAAGTCTAGTATTTCTTCTTTTGTCATCCAAGTAGCTATAGAAACGAAAAAACTTACTTGACACATTTTGCTGGAATGATACAAGATACCGTTTTTATTGTCAACAAATTATTTAGCTAAAAAGAATAAAAAATAACAAAAAGTTTTAATTTAGGCTGATACCTTCTATAAATTAGTGTAACTGTGTATAAGTACTTTCAGTTTGTGTGGCGTACTTATACACAGTTACACCAATTTTTTACTGTGCCTTCTTATTTTATGAGAATTGTTTTACAAAGTTACTAAGCAACTCTGTTAAAGTCAATGTGAGAGGCAGTGCATCAGTTATACGTTCAGCGAATCTATCTCTTATAAAACAAGCAGCAATTTTGAGTAACCAGGTAATAAAGATACTCAAAAACATCTAAAGTTTAGTACAAATGACAAAATATATTCTCTCAATTGATGGTGGTGGAATAAGAGGAATTATTCCAGCAATGATATTATCCAGAATAGAGCAAAAAACGGGTAAACCTATTTCTCAAATTTTTGATTTATTGGTGGGTACTTCAACTGGTGCTACTATTGTAGCAGGACTATGTAAAAAAGATAGCAAAGGAAAGCTACAATATTCAGCTGATGACTTGGTTAATCTTTATCAGGAGTACGGACCTTATATTTTTAAGTCTTCATTTCTAAGAAGATCAATATTTTCTTGGATTAACGGTGCACAATACCCCAGTAAAAATATTGAGTATGTACTTCATAAATATTTTGGCGATGATATCCTTAAAAACACTTTAAGTAATGTGTTGATTACGAGTTACGATATTCACAATAACTGCCCATTTTTCTTCAAAAGCTGGAAAGAGGATAGAAATTTTATTAAATTAAGGGATGTATTGAGAGCAGCAACTGCAGCACCTACTTACTTTGCACCTAAATATTTAAAAGTCAACCAAAAGGAAATGGTATTAATAGATGGAGGAGTTTTTGCCAATAATCCAGCAGCATGTAGCTATGCAAGCAGCAGAAAGCTATTTCCTAACGATGATGTAGTACTTCTTTCCATCGGTACTGGCAGATCGTCTCATTCCATTAAATACCTCAGATCGAAAAGATTTGGCAAAATATCCTGGATTAAGCCATTGATAAACGTAATGTTTGCCTCTGGACTAGATTGTGTAAATTATCAGTTAGACCAGATTATTAACAATAGCTATATCAGAATTCAATCGCAGCTAAAAGTAGCATCAACGGAGATGGACAATACAACATACGAAAATATCAAGTGTTTAAAAAAAGAAGCACAAACGATGATTGAATGTAATCAAAAAGCAATAGATAAATTCTGTACAGTAGTATCATAAACTTTAACCTTTTAATCTAGAACTCGCATTTTTGAACGTTTCCTTTTAAGCTTCAGTAAACCTCCTAACTCTATAGTTCTTGATATGATCTGGATTAAAAGCCTTCCTTGAACTTAAAACACCAAAAACTATATGGAGTAATTTACGCATTGCAGCTCCCACAACGGCCATATTATGCTTGCCTTTTTCCTTTAATCTTTCGCAGTAAGTCTTAATAATAGAGTTGTGATTTTTAGCTACTATAGCAGGAAAATAAACGATCAGTCACCTTAATACCCCCTTCAACAATCAAGTAGCCAAAGAAATTACAGTTACAGATCCAACACATCCACTATTTGGCAGAACTTTTCCCGTATCATCTTTCAGTTCAACAGCCTACAAAGGTGGTAATGTATCTGTTATTTATCGTGATGACATCACTCTACATATTCCATTTTTTTCTACTAACTTAGCTAGTAAGCAAGATTTTCTCACCAGCAAGTTAACATGGACTTCATTATACGAGTTTGTTTCTCTAGCAAAGGAGTATAAATTATGCCATGTAAATCATGTCAAGTGTGGCAGAAAATGCCACAACGTTTTAAGTCAGAAGTTTTAGAAAATATATTATTAGTATCCAAAGAGGTTATCCATGAGTACATCAGAGCTAATCACAGCACAACATTTAGCACGCGAAGCGATAATTTACATCAGACAATCAACACATCATCAAATATTAAGCAATCAAGAAAGTCTAGAGTTGCAGTATGCGCTGAAACAAAAGGCAATTGATCTTGGCTGGAAAGCTGATAGTATTATTATAATTGACACTGATCTTGGTATAACTGGTGCTAGTGCTGAAAAGCGTGAAGGATTTAAAGAACTTGTTACTAAAGTCACTTTAGCGAAGGTAGGGATCATACTTTCCTATGATGTAACCCGTTTATCACGCAATTGTTCTGACTGGTATCCGTTACTAGATATATGTGGCTATAAACAGTGTTTAATAGCTGATCGTGATGGTATCTATGATCCTGGTACCATTAATGGTCGATTATTACTGGGTCTAAAAGGGCAACTTGCTGAAATGGAGTTATCTACTATAAGAGCTAGACTAAATGCTGGATTATTGAATAAAGCAGCACGAGGTGATTTAGCCTTATCTCTTCCAGTTGGTCTTATTCGTCATACCGATGGTTCAGTACATAAGGATCATAATCTTGAAGTTCAGCATCGTATTAAGCTTATTTTTGAAACTTTTCTAGAGAAACGAGCAGCATCAAAAGTTCTAAAGCATTTTAATGACCATCAACTTACTATTCCTAGGTATGATAAGTTTAAAGAGTTGCAATGGAAAAAACCGACACGTGGAAAAATTCTCTCGATACTTAAAAATCCAGCTTATGCTGGAGCATTTGTTTATGGTCGTACTAGAAGTCATAAAATATCCTCTGCTGAAAAAACAACAAAAAGCATGCCAATGGAAGAATGGAAAATTTTAATAAAAGATAAATATCCAGCTTATATAGATTGGGAAAGCTTTATAAAAATTCAGATGACACTAAAAGACAATTATGCAAAGTATGAATACAATAGCACGCGTGGCATAGCTAGATCAGGAGAAGCATTATTGCAGGGAATAATCTATTGTGGAGAATGTGGATACAAAATGACAATGCGATATAAAGAAAGAAACTATTATATGTGTAATTACCTGCAACGAAAGTATCATGAACCTGTATGTCAGCGTTTACTAACTGATATTATCGATTGTGCAGTGGTTTCTAAATTTTTTGCAGCACTTAGTCAAATTGAACTAGATGCTTATACTAATGCTATTGATTCACAGTCACAATCTGAACAAGCCCTTAATAAAGTACATTTGCAACAATTAGAACGTCTGAGATATCAAGCTAAGTTGGCAGAACGACAATTTAATCAAGTTGATCCTGATAATCGTCTTGTAGCTGCAGAACTTGAAAAACGTTGGGAACAAGCATTGAACGAACTCAAGCAAGCAGAAATTACATTCGAACGTCAACATCCAAAGAAACCTAATCTTCAATTATCTGAAGAGCTGAAAACAGTATTTTTAGATGTGGGTAGGAAATTACCTGAAATTTGGCATAAGTCAGTTCTGTCAAGTCAGCAGCAAAAATCCTTTCTTCGTTGCATAATTGATAAGGTAGTAGCACACCGGATCAAACGCGATTGCTTACAAATACGTATTGTATGGCATGGTGGAGAAACTACTACTTTTCATGTCCCTATTCCAGTAAAATCCTTTTATGAATTAACCACAGCAACAGAAATGGAACAGCTTATAATAAAGTTAAGTAAGGAGGGTAAATCAGATATAGAAATCGCCAAGTACTTAGAAAAACAAGGATATCGCTCTCCAAAGAAAAATGTTGTTTTAAGAAGTACAGTCGAAAGTATTCGATTAAAAAATGATATTTTTCGAAAAAGACATCAACCACGTCTCCTTGCACCTGGCTACCTTACTGTTACACAAGTTGCAAAGATCCTCAAAGTTTCTAGGAATTGGCTTTACCATAAAATCAATAGTGGTCAAATTAAAATACGAAAAGATGATAGTAAAGCCAAGGGCAAATACTTATTTGAGGATAAACCAGAAACTATTAAAATTCTGATGGATTTTAAAAATGGCAAATTCAACAATATAAATTTTTTATAGGAGTATCAACATGCATAGTCAAAGAGCCTTACGCAATGTCCGTGAACCTGACTTACTTAGCTTAGGCTTGGCATATACAGAGGAACCTGACGTCATATTTCGTGGTATAACACCTGCATACGCCGCCAATTGCCTGGCATCTCTAAAAGCCTCTATGTCAGAAACTTCAGCTAAAATAGCTATTGCTGATTCTTCTCCTATGCCTGGAATAGTCAATAGAAGTTGAAAATTTTCCAACAATTCTTTGTGTTGATTTAATAGTTCACGTACGGAGTTTTTTATTGTTTCTATTTTTTGAGTTATATTCATTGCAAGGTCTTCCCAAGCATTTGCAACTTCTTCAGGCAGTCTCTCTTTTTTTTCTAAGTGGTTATTTACTAATGTTAACTCGTCTTTTAACGCAACCGAGCAACGATAAAGATGTTTTAATTTTTTCATTTCAGGAGAAGGTGGTGTCCAACGAGTAGGTTCTTGTCTTTGACAATAATCAGCAATAATCTCTGCATCAGACTGGTCATTCTTTTGCCGTGCGAGCTTACTTTTTGCATAAAAATTTATGCGAGCTGGGTTTACAACACTAACAAAATATCCAGCCTTGTAAAGGAATTCAGCTAAAGCTTCACTATAACAACCGGTGGATTCCATGCAAGCTTTTACTTTTTCTACGTTATGTTTTTGTAGAAAGTCCAGCAGACCTTGAAATCCAGTATCATCATTTTTAAATTTCCTTTTCCTAGCTTCACGTTTTCCTTTTTTACTTATAAACGAAAGAAAAACATCAAAGCGTTCTTTTGAAACATCTATACCAAGAAAGTTGTTGATCATATATAACTCCATACGTTACTATTTAAAATGAAAAGTAAGGGTTACCTTATGAATACAGAATTAGAACCATTGAGGTCTTTCTATGATACCGTCCAGCCTAAACTTTTGAGAAGGGGGCTCTTATCTTGTAAACAGATTTTATATCTAAGTTACGATTCAGAGTTCTTCCCTTCTCCACCTAATGCTTAAGCTTAAAACACTAGATGCTTTTTACAAGATATAAGTTATTATTCAAACAACAGTTATGCAAGAGATCTGATTACATCTAAGCTAACAATGGACCACTAGATATATTACTAATCACGTTGACCTGATTTAATATTTTATTAGTGGGATTGAAATAATTTTCTATAAATTCCTTATATATAGCTGTTAACTTGTGTATATCGTTTACTAATACGCATTCGTTTATCTGATGTGCGGTTTTGTTGATTATACCAAATTCAATCACTGGACAAACATCTTTGATAAACGCAGCGTCAGATGTGCCACCACTTGTGCTCAGCGCAGCATCAATACTGGTAACTTTATTTATCGCATCAAGCATAATATCAGTATTTCTATCGGGAGTAGAGAGGAAAACGTCCCTGCTGCTATGCACAGAAAGTTTATAATCGTTAGTTACACTGGAGCATATTTCATCAATCAGCTTATATAAGCCACCCGGTGTTTGTTCATTGTTATATCGAATGTTAAAACGTGTAGTTGCTGAACCAGGTATTAGATTGCTAGTATTATTTCCAACATCGATAGTAGTAACTTCGCAATGTGAAGGCTGAAAATATTTATTACCATGATCAAAAGTAGTATTTTTTACCTTACTCAATATCGATATTACCTTATATATTGGATTATCTGCTAGGTCTGGATAGGCAACGTGCCCTTGTTTTCCATGGCAAATTAATTCAAATGTTACAGAACCTCTTCTGCCTATTTTTATGGTATCACCTAATTTCTCACTACTGGTTGGTTCAGCAACCACACAGAAATCCACCTTTTTTTGCTTACTTTTCATCCATTCCAAAACTGCCTTTGTTCCATATTCTTCCGTGCTTTCTTCAGCACTGGTAATCAATGCACTTATCGAACCATTAAATTGAAACTTCTCTGCAATCAAATTTACCATAGCAGCAATAAACGCAGCTACTCCGCTTTTCATATCAGCCGCCCCTCTTCCATATAATATACCATCCCTCACTTCTGGATTAAATGGACCAAATGCCCAATCTTTTAACTGACCCGGTGGTACAACATCAACATGCCCAGCAAAGCACAAATTTGGTACTCCATTTATATATTTCGCATAAAGATTTTTAACTTTATCACCAAACTCTAAAATTTCACAATCAAAGCCACTCTTCTTGAAGATTGTTGCTATATACTCTATTGCCCCGCCGTCCCTTGGTGTTATACTCTCAAAAGAGATCAATTTCTTAGTTAGCTCTACAGGGTCAATTTTCATGTCAATCTTAAAATACTTATATTGCTATATTGTAAACACTCTATGCACTATTTAAAACAAATATTACATCAAGCCGAACAAACTTTTCTAAGGGAAGTAATAACAGATTACCACCTTGCTGATGATATCTATGAAATATGCACACGACACGGAAATGACATCTTTCTAGTTGCAGATGAAAATACAGCAAAACTTTTAAACAAAAACGTATTTAATAAAATTTCTCATTTAATTATTCCAGCCCCACCTGTCATTCCAGTGTCACGCGCTGGAATGACACCAGGTGGAGAAATGACACCAAGCAGAGCTGCCTCTCTTGAAACCGTAAATCTAGTTAGAAACAAAGCAAAAGACAGTGACTTAATAGTTGCATTTGGTAGCGGCACTGTTAACGATATCTGCAAATATGCAAGCTACCTCGAGAAAAAAGATTATATATCGTTCCCAACAGCCGCTTCTATGAATGGATATACCTCTGCAAATGCTTCAATATTAGTAAATGGATATAAAAAATCGTTCAAAGCACATCTTCCAAGAGCAGTATATATAGATATAGACATACTTGCCAATGCACCACTGCGTCTCACATTAAGCGGATTTGCAGATTTCATTTGTCGTTCAACAGTTCAGGCTGACTGGCTACTATCTCATTTGTTGCTTGGCACAGAATACAATGAATTACCTTTTACACTTGTTCGCGATTTGGAGCAAATTTTGCTAAGAGAGTATACGGCGCTTACTAAAAGAAGTAGAAAAGTGGTCCTATTACTTATGGAAGTTCTACTAATTTCAGGACTTGGAATGGTAATATCAAAAGGCAGCTATTCTGCAAGCCAAGGAGAGCATATGATAGCTCACGCAATGGAAATGGTAACAAGAGATCATTCCTTACTACATGGCGAAAAAATTGCTGTTACGACGATTACCATGGCTAATTTGCAGGAAAAGATATTATCAATACAAAACCCGATTATCAAACCGACCACTTTAGATGTAAAACATATAACTCAGTGCTTTGATAATATCGAATTTGTAAGAACTTTTGAACAGAAGCAAATTATGCAGCAAAAAATCCAAGAGATTATTTGTAAAGAATGGCATAATATTTCCAGTTTAATTAAGCAAAATTTACTACCTGCAAAACACCTGCAAAAAATATTTGAAGATCTATCAATTCCACACTTACCAGAGCACCTCAGTTGGAATAAAGAACAATATTGTAAAGTGGTCGATCTTGCGTTTACAACAAGAGATAGATTCACCTTTCTTGACTTAGCTAACTGCATAGAAGAAAGTTAAGTTTTGTAGTGAAATTCTGTCATTTAAAGAGATCATAGGCCAAAAGCTAAACCCTTTTCACAATTTCTTATCCATTGTCTCTTCACCTGAGTGGATACACAACTCACTCCAAGTAGTTGACACTGGGTTTCACCAATAGCACTATCTTGCTAAACATAGTTTAGTGCGAGTGGCTGAGGAGGGACTCGAACCCCCGACCAAGAGATTATGATCCTCCTGCTCTACCAACTGAGCTACTCAGCCTAATTGAAAACCTTGCTATACATGTGACCTACATGTTTTGTATAGTATTTCAAATCAAACAAAGATTCAAGTTTTTCCGAGTTAATAACCTTAAGTAAGAGTTTATCTTGTTTCAATTCGGCCAGAAAATCACTGTTGTTTTGTTTCACTTTCATTGCATTGCTCTGAACAATTTTATACGCCTCTTCCCTCGCCAAACCACTATTTACTAACTCAAGCAATACACGCTGTGAGAAAACTAAACCTTTTGAAGAATTTAAGTTCTTTTCAATGTTTTCCTTATTGATCACCAATTTATCTATCAAATCTGTTAATCGCACTAAAGCAAAATCCATTGTTATACAAGCATCAGGAGCAATGCATCTTTCCACAGACGAGTGTGATATATCACGTTCGTGCCACAATGCAACATTTTCTAACGCAGGAAACACATAGCTGCGTATTAAACGTGAGAGCCCAGTTAAATTTTCACTTAAAATAGGATTACACTTATGCGGCATAGCAGAACTCCCCTTTTGCCCAGTGGAAAAATGCTCAGAAATTTCGCCGATTTCAGTTCTTTGCAAATGACGAATTTCAATTGCAATATTTTCCATTGAGCTTGCAATCACTCCCAAAACTGAAAAGAACATGGCATGTCTATCACGAGGAATGATTTGAGATGATATGGTTTCAGGTATGAGTCCCATTTCTTTCGCTACATACTCTTCAACAAACGGATCAACATTTGCAAAATTGCCTACCGCACCTGATATTTTACAAATTGAGATTTCTTTTTGCGCGCTAATTAATCTCTGATAATTGCGTTTAAATTCAGCATAAAATCTGGCAAATTTTATTCCAAGAGTTGTTGGTTCTGCATGCATTCCGTGACTGCGTCCAACACAAACAATATCTTTATAGTCCTCAGCTTTTTTTTTCAATGCTGCAAGTAAATTTTTTAGATTCTCGAGCAAAATATCACAGGACTCTTTCAGTTGCACCGCAAGGCATGTATCCAAAACATCAGAACTTGTCATTCCATAGTGGAGATAACGAACATCAACTCCCGCTTTTTCAGCAACATATGTCAGAAAAGCTATAACATCATGTTTTACAATGGATTCAATTTCGTTGATACATTCAACATCAAATTCAATAGCACCAGAGAGGTTCTCAGCAATATTATTCGGAATCACTCCTAACTTTGCTTGAGCTTCACACGCTAATTTTTCTATTTTAAGCCATATATTAAATTTATTATTTTCCTCCCAAATGGAAGACATTTCTTTTCTGCTATAGCGGGGAATCATTTTTGATTTATTCCAATAATGGTGTCATTCCAGTGCGTGACACTGGAATCCAGATATAAAAGTATTTGCAAATTATTCAATGGACAACGGATTCTAGAAGCATAAAATAATGTCCATGATGAAATAAACTGGATCCCAGTGTCACGCACTGGGATGACAGGAGGGGAGCACTGGGATGACACCAGCTTAGCCATGGCAGACATTTCTTTTCGGCTATAACAAGGGATCAGCTATCATCACCATCAGCAGCTTCTTTATTCGCATCTTGCTCTGCCTCTTGTTGCTCAGATTTCTGATTTTGCAATTTTACTTGCCTTAGCTCATTTGCATCTGTTTCGGATTTCACGACGTATATAGTAATTGGTACTACTACTTCACTATGTAATTCTACGTTTACTTGGTATTCACCCAAGTTTTTGATGCTTATTCCACCAAAAGATAAACTACGGTGATCTATCACATGTCCTTCTTGTAGTAAAATTTTCGCAATTTCACGTGTTGTTACAGAACCAAAAATTTTACCATCCTCTGAAGCTTGCTTTATTAATACCACAAACTTATCATGTAGTGACAACGCAAGCTCTTTTGCTACATTTAATCTTTTTATATTCTCTTCTTCCAGTAATAAACGTTGCTCCTCTAGCTTTGTTAAATTTTCCTTGGTAGCTTTCACCGCTTTTCTTTGTGGAAAAAGAAAATTACGTGCATAACCTGGTTTAACTTTGACAACTTCACCAAGCTTACCTAAAGTCCTTATATTTTCCTTTAAAATTATCAACATAAATTACCTAAACTTTTTTAGTACAGTAAGGAATAAGAGCTAAAAAACGTGCCCTTATAATCGCTAAGCGTAACTTCCTTTGTTTTTTTGCACATACGCCTGTTAATCTTCTAGGTAATATCCTACCATAGTCAGAGGTAAACTTGGATAATAAATCTATATTCTTATAATCTATGTCTTCATCTTTAGACGCAGCAAGAGGGCAAACTTTAGAACGCCTAAAGCCAGTCCTATTATTTACAGATACGTAAGAATTATTAAAACTATTTCGTCTTTTCATCATTATGCGCTTTGCTCCTCAATTTGTTTATTCATCATATGAGATTTACCTTCAAAAATTTTATCAACCTGCACAGGAAAGTGGCGAATAACGTTCTCATTAAGTTTCATTCTACGCATAAATTCATCCAGAATGCTTGCAGTAGAACTTATGCACATTATACAATAATGACCGCTCTTCATTTTATTTTTGTGATATGCAAAATCCAAAAGACCCCAATGTTCATACTTGATTAATCCTGATGCTTCAATGTTTTTCAAAAGCATTTCCAACGCTTTGCTCGATTGAGTTGGACCGTTTATTCTAAAATCTTTCAAAATATCTTGAAAAATCTTTATTAGATGTTCTGAAATATTTCTCTTCAAAGCATTTACTGCGTTATGGATAAACGCACTTTTAGTACTGCCTCCTAGAAATTTTGTAAAATCTTGCATTATTCCTAAATCTTTTAGGTCATCTTTCAACTCTTTATCGATTTTTGACTTCACTTCTTTCAAATTTGAAAGATCTTCTTCCAATTCAACCCATAAAATTTTTGTAAGATCTTCCAAGAAATCAGAGTAAGCAACTAGACCTTCTTTAATGTTTTCAGCACGCACTTCTAACTCTTGTGTTGTAAGCTTGTCATTTCCTTTTTTCAGAATATCCCTGATTTGCTGGAACATAACATCTGCTTTAATATTTTTCAATGAAACAGCTAGCTCTTGGACCATCTCCTCTACTTCTTGCTGTAACAATCCTTGTTGTGCTATAAAAGTAAATTCATAAAGATTCACTATATCTTCCTTTAATACCGATTAAATATTTCATTATATAAAGCTTTTTTATATAAGCAAGTTATTTGTATTAATTTCTACGCCTTTAATCCAGCTTAAGTTAGATATTTCATAAATAACTTGAGGAGCAATTGAGTATGCACCTGGTAATAAGATGCTCACTTTATGTTTTTCGAGAAGAAGTTTTAGCATTATTTTGGTTCTGCCTTCATCTTTCAATATTGTGTTTAATTCCATAGCGGCTTTTTGCGAATCCGTGCACTCAGTGGTGAGAACTAATTCTTTTATTATAGAAGTGACTCTTTTTGTAAACTCAGATATATCCTTGCCTGCTAATCTTGTCGTATTTTCCGAAGCTTCAAGATCAATTATCACAAATGTTCCTGGTGAAAATAAATCTCTTTTTTCTTCTATTATTTCATTATTATAGAATGCTATTTCAGAAACGTTATGGGGATCAGAAAGTGTAAGGATAACAAACCTTCCACGCTCTGAAGTTCTCATACGTGCATTTAATATTACCCCAGCAGTTTTTGCTGTTCTATTTTCTCCGATAAACCCAATATTTAACTTTTCCAGAAGAGTTCTAAATTTTTCAAGTGGATGATTAGTTAAATAAAATCCTAGTGAAAATAACTCATGTTCTAATTTTTCCTCCTCATCAAAATCTTCCACATTCTCAAGTTTCGGTTTGAGGACATCAAGACTACCAAACAAAGCAGCTTGACTTGATTCTCTATCCTGTTTGTTTTTATTTGCAAAGTAAATCAGCATGTCCATTGACTCATATAGCTGCTTTCTGTTCTTATGCACGCTATCGAATGCTCCGGATTTAATCAGGCTTTCTAGCGCTCTCTTATTTATTATATGACCTGAATTTTGAATGAATTCCCATATGTCCTTACAAGCGCTTGAACGTACGTTCACTATTCCTTCCGCTATAGAAAAACCAACATTCCTCAAGGCAGCAATACCATAACGTATGCGTTCATCCTCTATTGAGAATTCAGCTTGAGACTTGTTTATATCAGGTGAAAGAACGGTAACGCCACTAAACTTTGCTGCATGATAAAATAAATTCAGTTTATCTCTATCATCAATATTCAGATTCATTAGTGCTGTAAAAAATTCTAATGGATAATTAGCTTTAAGGTAAGCCGTTTGATAAGATATAACCGCATATGCTGCAGCATGAGATTTATTGAACCCATAACCAGCAAATTTTGCAACAAGGTCAAAAATATAACTTGCCCTGTCATAATCAACGCCATTCTTCGTTGCCCCTTGGATGAAAAGTTCACGTTGTTTATCCATCTCTTCCTTGATTTTCTTACCCATGGCACGTCTTAGCAAATCTGCTTCTGCGAGACTATATCCAGAGAGAATACGCGCTATTTCCATCACCTGTTCTTGGTAGATTATTACCCCAAACGTTTCTTTTAATATTCCCTCAAGTAATGGATGAATATAATCTGGCTTTTCAAGTCCATGTTTTCTTGCAACATAAGTTGGAATGTTATCCATAGGTCCTGGACGATAAAGAGAGATTAAAGCGATGATGTCCTCAATGCAGTCCGGTTTTAGTTTAATTAAAGCTTCTCTCATTCCCGAACTTTCAAGCTGGAACACTCCAATTGAATCACCGCTTGAGAGCATCTCATAGGTTTTTTGGTCATCTAAAGGAACTGAAGAAATATCGATCTTTTGTCTATCACGATTAATTAAACGACACACATGATCTATTAGCGTTAGCGTACCAAGCCCAAGAAAATCAAATTTTATTAGCCCAGCTTTCTCCACATATTTCATGCTGTATTGAGTGATTGGCAAAGCTGAATTTGGATCATAATACACAGGAACAAAATTTTCCAACTTTTGATCACATATTACAATTCCAGCAGCATGGGTTGAAACGTGACGATATATTCCTTCAAGCTTAAGAGATATATCAAGAAGCTTTGCAATTACCTCATCACTATCCCGTTCTTTCTGCAGATTTTGATCAAACTCTATCGCTTGCGATAAAGTTACAGGATTTACTGGATTAAATGGAACCATTTTAGATATTTTATCCACTTGAGAGTAAGGCATTTGTAATACCCTCCCAACATCACGCAATACTGCCCTTGCCTGCAATTTTCCAAAAGTGATTATTTGAGCAACATAACCGTACTTTTTCTGAACATAATCAATAACCAGGTCTCTTTTTTCCTGGCAAAAATCAATATCAAAGTCAGGCATCGATATACGATCAGGATTCAAAAATCTTTCAAATATTAGGCCAAACTTTATTGGATCAAGGTCTGTAATCTGTAAGCCCCAAGCAACAATTGAGCCTGCACCAGAGCCTCTTCCTGGACCAACTGGAATGCCATTTGCTTTGCTCCAACGAATGAAATCAGAAACTATCAAAAAGTAGCCAGCGTAGTTCATCGAAGTTATCACACTCAGTTCGTAATTCAGCCGATCGTAGTATTGTTTAAGGTCTATGTCTGTCTCATTCGCAATACGGAATTCTAATCCTGCAACTGCCTGCTCCCTCAGTTCTTCATTCTCAGTTTTATTTTCTCGACAAGGAAATTTAGGCAAAATAGGCTGCCTGCTTCTTGGCATGTAAGAGCACCGCTTAGCTATCACTAAAGTGTTATGAATTGCTTCGGGAATGTCGCTGAACAGCTCCTCCATTTCTGCCACAGACTTGAAGTAATGCTCGGTAGTTAACTTCTTTCTGTTATTCTCCAGGGCATAACTCCCCTCCGATATACACGTTAATATATCATAAGCCTCATAGTCAGACCTATTTGGAAAAAACACATCGTTCGTTGCAACTAGTGGTATATTGCGCTGATAAGCAAAGTCTATCAAAGCTTCTTCAAGCTCTAGCTCTTTATTCAGCCCATGACGCTGCAATTCAACATATAAATGACCATTAAATGCTGAAAGCAGTTTTTCAACCGTTTCTTTATCTTGCCCCAACAATAGTTGAGCCAAACATCCACCGGTTAAAGCGATCAGACCTACACTTAAATTTAATAGCTCATCAAAATCAACGTAAGGAATATCGCTATTATTCTTGCGCTTTCTAAAAGACTCACTCACCAAAGTGACTAAATTAGTGTACCCTTGCTCATTTTTTGCAAGCAATAATATAGGTAAATTTTGTTCTGAATGTTTAACTATAATATTGCATCCTATTATTAGCTGTATTCCTCTACTTGCTGCATATTCTGCAAACTCAAGTGAACCAAACAAGTTACCTGAATCAGTAATTGCAACCGCTGGCATTTTATTTCGCAAACAAAGGCCGATCAGCTCCTCAATTTTAACCGAGCTTTCAAGCAGCGAATAAACACTATGAACACGTAAGTGTATGAACATAAGAAACTTTAGATCAACAAAAAAGGATAACATTAATTTACTCATGAGAACATAATTTTCATGAGAACAAAAGCCTATAAAATTCTAAAATTAAAATACAAAAACTTACTTGACAAACTCCGCCAGCTCCCTTATCATGATAGTGAAGCTATTGTATTTGCTTTCGCCAATCTGCAGATTAAAAGGTAAGGATTACTTAATGTATCGGCGTCTTATGTTCAATTTTTTGCAGTATATAGATACTGTATGTCTTTACAAAACTTCATCTACATCTAGATTTTTATCTAAATAAGCTGAACGCGCTTATAAAGCGTTACAAGACATCAAAAAATGCCAATACTCGACAGAGATAGTAAAAGACTAGCTAACTCGGGGATTCTTTGTCTTTTTTTCTGCTTAGTAAATTTCTTAAACATTTGCAGCGTAAGTTAGTTGCAATTAAAAGCGGCTGAATCTCGCTTGTCAAGCGTTTAAAACATAAAAAACGCCAATATTTTAAAGCGGATAATAACCACGGGGCTTCTTTTGCCTTTTTTTTCATTTGGTAAATTTCTTAATGTTTATGGCTAAACGACAACCGTCATCCCGCTAGCGGGATCTCTTGTTAGCGGCTGAGATACCGCGAATGAATCGCGGTATGACGTAGATTGCTGTCATTCCAGTGCTCCTTTTTTTGTCATCCCAGTGCCCAGACACTGGGATGACAAGAAAGAGGCTACTTGGATGACACCCTGACAATCGTCATCCCGCTGCTTGTTAGCGGCTAAGAGATACCGCGAATGAATCGCGGTATGACGTAGGGATTGCATTAGCTATAATTCTTTAGTTTTCACTTTTCTTTTAACCTTGCAATGATATTTTCTTTGCCGATAAAAATTAATAATTTAGCGAGCTCTGGTCCTGTTTCTGTTCCTGTTAAAGCTGAACGCAACTGCGTAAATAGGTTTTTTGCCTTTATATCCACTGTTTGTCGAATAGTTTTGACCCATTCTGACAACGTGTTTTCATTACAATCACCTTGGGGCAATGCATTGAACGCAATTTTTATAAGCTCCTTATCAAGAATCACAGGCTCTATATCGGATTTGCATATTTTCCACCACTTGGCCACCTCAGAAAACCTTTCTATATTGTTCTTTATAAAATACCAAAACTCTGAGGAGTCCACTCCAATTTGATTTAAACGTTCTTGTATAATTTCAAATGGCATTTGTTGCAGCACTTTGCTATTTAGCTTGTATGCTTCACTCAAGCTAAATTGCGTACATGCTGAGCTAAATTTTTTAATGTCAAATGAATCAATCAAAGATTGCATACAGGCGCAAGCTTCAATTGGATTGGATGTTCCAAGCTTCACTAAATAACTAACTAGTGCCATCGGTTCAATTTCATCTTCTTTTATAGATTTAATGTCCAGCACGCCGGTTCGCTTGGATATTTTGCTATCATCAAAATGTAGCAGAGAAAGGTGAGCAAATGTAGGGATTTTCGCTTTTAATGCTTTAATCATTTGGATTTGCACTGCGGTATTAGTTACATGATCTTCCCCGCGTACAATATGAGTTACATTAAAGTCAACATCATCAGTAACAGAAGGTAACATGTATGTGTAAATTCCATCTTCTCTTTTTACCACAGGATCGCTGATGTGACTTGTTGCAATATTTATTTCACCTTTAACTTCATCATTCCATTTAACAACTTCATTTCTATCCAACTTAAATCTAAAATGTGGTCTTCTTCCTTCTTGCTCATAACTAATTTTCTCTTGCTCAG